>CACMJS010000011.1 GCA_902614085.1 uncultured Alphaproteobacteria bacterium | reverse complement strand
AGTAAAATATACTCATTAAAAATATCAGATTTATTAGTTGAAGCAGGGGGTATCTTTTTTACAGAATTGTTAAATAATAATTTAGTAGACGAAATTCATTTGTTTAAATCACAAATTATTATAGGCAAACGTGGAAAACCAGCAATTATTGGAAAAAAACTTAGTCAATTAAATTTATTTTTAAATGAAAGAAAAAAATTCAAAGACGACATTTATACAAACTATCAGGTGAATTAATGTTTACAGGTATTATTCAAGATTTAGGAACAATTAAAACTAAAGAAGAAGGGCTTTACCAGATATTTACAAATCTTGATTTGAGTAAATGTAAGGAAGGATCTTCAATTTCTTGTAACGGAGTCTGCCTTACAGCAAAAAATATTACTCAAACAGATAACAAATTATTTAGTTTTGAAGTGAACATAGGAGAAGAAACTATGAAAAGAACAAATCTTGCTAACTCTATTTTAAAAAATGAAAATATTAATTTGGAAAAATCTCTTCAGATAGGTGACGAAATCAGTGGCCACTTTGTATATGGTCATGTTGATACTACAACTAATGTAAGTGAAATTTTAGAACTTGAAAATAGTTGGGAATATCATTTTGAAAAAAAATTTAATAATAACAATAAATTTATTGTAGAAAAAGGATCTATTTCAATAAATGGTATTTCTTTAACAGTAGCAAAAGTAGAAAATAACACTTTTATGATTTCTGTAATTGATCATACATTTCATCATACTAATTTAAAATTTTTAAAAAAAAGTGATCAAGTAAATATTGAATTTGATTATCTTGCCCGTTTCATCTTGAAAAATGAAAAAAGATAACATTGAAGAAAGTTTATCTTCTATTGAAGAAATCATAGAAGATGCAAGAAATGGTAAAATGTATATTCTTGTCGATGATCCCGATAGAGAAAATGAAGGTGATTTAATCATTCCTGCTCAATATGCTAGCCCTCAAACTATTAATTTTATGGCAAAGCATGGAAGGGGATTAATTTGTTTAGCATTAACTAAGGATAGAATAGAAGAATTGGAACTTCCCTTAATGAACCCAAGTAATATAAAAAATGATTTAACTGCTTTTACTGTTTCGATTGAGGCAAAAGAAGGAGTGACAACCGGAATATCTGCAGCTGATAGAGCTCATACAATATCAGTAGCTGTAAATAATAATAGAAACAAGAATGATCTTGTTTATCCTGGACATGTTTTTCCTCTTATGGCTTGGGATGGAGGCGTATTAGTACGTGCTGGCCATACAGAAGCAGCAGTTGACATTTCAAAACTTGCAAATTTAAACCCTTCTGGCGTTATTTGTGAAATTATGAGCGAAGATGGATCTATGGCGAGATTACCAGAAATTATCAAATTTGCAAAATTACATAATTTGAAAGTAGGAACGGTTAGTGATTTAATTAAGTTTAGGCTTAAAAAAACTAAAATTGTAGAACAGATCTCTGAAAGACCATTTGAAAGTGAGATGGGGTCACAATTTACTCTAAAAGTTTTTCAAAATACTATTTCCGGCGAAAAGCATTACGCTCTAGTGAAAAATCTAAGTGATGTAAATGAACCTGTGCTCGTTAGAATGCACAGACTGGATGTAACAAAGGATATATTTGAAGAAAAAAATATTTTTGGAAGTGAAATTAAGTCTGCCTTTCATCTTATAGAGAAGAATGGATCTGGAGCTATAGTTTTAATAAATAGTGATATGTCACCAAATATACTCAAAACTTTCAATAAAAGAAAAAGATCAAAAAATAAATTAGAACTACGAGAATATGGTGTAGGTGCTCAGATTCTATCATTACTTCAAATAAATAAAATTATATTATTAACAAACAGCAAGAAAAGAATTATTGCCTTAGATGGATTTAATATTGAAATAGTTGATCAGAGAAAAATATGAATAATAAAATTCTAATAGTATCAGCAAATTATTATAAAGATATATCAAAAAATCTTGAATTAGGTGCAATCAACACCCTTAAAGAAAATGGTTATGAATATGAAATTATTAATGCACCAGGTTGTTTCGAAATTCCCTATTTAATAAAAAAAAATATCGATAATTTTAGAGGATTTATTTCTTTAGGGTGTATTATAAAGGGTGAAACATATCATTTTGAAGTTATTGCTAATGAAACTTCTAGAAAAATTATGGATTTATCTATTGAGTTTCTTGTTCCAATTGGATTTGGTATCTTAACTTGCTATGATTTAGAGCAAGCAAAAATCAGAAGTGATATTAATCAAAAAAATAAAGGTCAAGAAGCTGCATTAGCCTGCATAGAGTTATTGAAATAAAAAATGCAAAATTATATCAAGTCACAAACAAGGCTTGCATTTGTTCAATACATTTTTCAGAATGAATTCTTAAATGCAGATTATTTAGAAAGTATTGATGATTTTCAAAAGCATTTTTATGATACTAATATTGCAATAATTGATGAGGAAAAAGAAACTAAACTTAAATTTAATAAAAATTTTTTAAATAGACTTTTTTCTAGTTTTAAAAACAATATTGATAAAAAAAATAT
>CACMJS010000010.1 GCA_902614085.1 uncultured Alphaproteobacteria bacterium | reverse complement strand
CTCAAAAAATCACAACAGTAAATTTATCTGATACTTTTGCTATGGGAGCTTTACCTCATTCTTATCTTTTGAATTTACATTTACCAAATCATATTAATGAAAATTGGTTAAATTCATTTTCAAATCATTTAAAGAAAATACAAAATAAATATGGATTTTATCTTTTGGGAGGTGATTTATCAAAATCAAATAAACTTATTATTTCTTCAACTTTTTTTGGATCCATAAAAAAGAAATTAGAAATATTTCAAAATAAATTTAATTTATACGACGACATTTTTATAACAGGCAATATCGGCGAGTCAAAGATTGGTTTAGAAATTATGAAAAAAAAATTTTCATTAGATATAAATTTAAATCAATATTTTATTAATAAATATTTATATCCTAACCCTTGTGATCTTGGGCCATTGATTACAAATTATGTAAATTCAATGAAAGATATTTCTGATGGTCTTATTGGAGATTTAACTGATATGTTAAATGATAAATATGGTGCATTAATTAATGTAAATAAAATTCCATTAAGTGTTAAAACAAAAAAAATTCTCAACAATAAAAATAATCTTAGATTAGAAGAACTTCTAAATGCCGGTGATGATTATGAGCTGATAATTATATCAAGCCAAAAAAATAGGAATAAAATTTTTAATATTGCTAAAAAAAATAATATTAATGTTACTTTGATAGGAAAAATAATAAGTGAAAAAGGAATTCATTTCGATTCACATTTAGACTTGAAGAATATCAAGAAATTTGATCATTTCTCCTAAAAACTTGCTTTTTTCTATAGTTTCTGACATATCAGCCAAAATTTAAGGAGTTTTCAATGACAACACTGCAGGTATTAATTGTTTTATGCGGTCTAGCAGCCGTATTATATGGTTTAGTAACATCTAGACAAATTTTATCACTTGGTTCGGGAAATGATAAAATGCAAGAAATTGCTGGCGCAATTCAAGAAGGTGCTAGAGCTTATTTAAACAGACAGTACATGACAATAGCAATTGTAGGAGTTGTTATTTTTGCCCTTATATGGATAGTTTTTGATTTGGCGTCTGGAATTGGCTTTTTGATTGGAGCATTTTTTTCTGGTGCCGCAGGTTATGTTGGAATGAATATATCGGTTAGATCAAACGTTCGTACGACACATGCTGCAAGTAATAGCTTAGCTGAAGGTTTATCAGTATCATTTAAAGCAGGTGCTGTAACTGGAATGCTAGTTGCAGGATTTGCATTACTTTCTATTGCAATTTTTTATTTTGTTTTACACAATTCTGGCTCATTCCCTGGTAGAGAGATTGTAGCTCCTTTAGTTTCTTTAGGATTTGGTGCTTCATTAATTTCAATTTTTGCAAGACTAGGCGGTGGTATTTTTACTAAGGGTGCTGATGTTGGTGCAGATTTAGTTGGTAAAGTAGAAGCTGGCATTCCTGAAGATGATCCTAGAAACCCTGCAGTTATAGCAGATAATGTTGGAGATAACGTTGGAGATTGTGCTGGAATGGCTGCAGATCTATTTGAAACTTATGTTGTGACAGTTGTAGCAACTATGGTTTTAGCTTCTATATTCTTTGTTGAAAATTCTTACACAATGATGATATTCCCACTAGCTATTGCAGGTGTATGCGCTCTTACGAGTATAATAGGAACTTATTTTGTAAGACTTGGTAAAAATAATAATATTATGGCAGCATTATATAGAGGTTTTGCTGTTTCAGCTATTTTATCAGCTGTATTATTATATTTTGTTACGGATTATATAGTTGGTTTAAATAATACTCTTATTGTTGAAGGAACTTCTACTCAATTTACTGGAATGTCTCTTTTTATTTGTGGTTTATTAGGATTAATTATTACCGGCTTGATAATATGGGTAACTGAATATTATACAGGTACTAATTATAGACCTGTCCAGAGTATTGCACAATCATCTACAACTGGTCACGGAACTAACGTTATTCAAGGTCTTGCTATTAGTTTAGAGGCGACAGCTCTACCAGCTCTCATTATTGTTGCAGGAATTATTTCAACTTATTCGCTTGCCGGCTTATTTGGTATAGCGATTGCTGTTACAACAATGCTAGCTTTAGCCGGTATGGTAGTTGCTCTAGATGCATACGGGCCTGTTACAGATAATGCAGGTGGTATAGCTGAAATGTCAAATCTGGATGAAAATGTTAGAAAGACAACAGATGCACTTGATGCAGTTGGTAATACAACTAAAGCGGTCACAAAAGGTTATGCAATAGGTTCGGCAGGATTAGGAGCGTTAGTATTGTTTGCGGCATACACTGAAGATCTTGATCATTTTGCTAAAGACAAAAGTAGCCCATTGTATGGAATAGAAGTTTCTTTTGATTTATCTAACCCTTACGTAGTTGTAGGATTATTATTAGGAGGATTACTACCTTTCTTATTTGGGGCATTAAGTATGACTGCAGTTGGCAGAGCAGCTGGATCAGTAGTATTAGAAGTAAGAAGACAATTTAAAGAAATTCCTGGTATTATGGAAGGTAAAGGTAAGCCAGAATATGGCACATGTGTAGACATTCTTACTAAATCAGCAATTAAAGAAATGATAATACCTTCAATGCTACCGGTATTATCGCCCATCGTTGTTTATTTTGTCATTTTATTTATTGCTGGTCAATCTGCTGCACTATCTTGTTTAGGAGCACTATTACTTGGCGTTATTATAACTGGTTTATTTGTTGCAATAAGTATGACAGCTGGAGGTGGAGCTTGGGATAATGCTAAAAAATATATTGAAGATGGCAATCATGGAGGAAAAGGTAGTGAAGCACACAAAGCAGCTGTAACAGGTGATACTGTTGGTGATCCTTATAAAGATACTGCAGGTCCTGCAGTAAATCCTATGATCAAAATTACAAATATTGTTGCGCTCTTACTTTTAGCCGCAATATCTTTATAAAATTAAGGGGTTGTTGGTAATTCTTTTTGAGTTCCAACACCCCCAAATATTTTTTCTAATAAACCTCTTTTTACAATCTGGTTGGATGTTTTATCTTCTGAAAATTTTATGATATCAATATCTTTTGTGTTAAATACTTTTGTTTCAATTATTTCTTCATTTTCATTCATTTTAAATACAAAAACATAGCTATATTTTATTTCTTTTTTAAAAATTGATTTTTTTTGA
>CACMJS010000009.1 GCA_902614085.1 uncultured Alphaproteobacteria bacterium | reverse complement strand
TTTTTTAAATAATTTGCAAATTTAAAAACTGCACTCCTAAGTTCTCTCCAAGAGTAATTTCTTTTAATTTTTTTTTCAGAATGAAATATTATTGAATCATCGTCATCTTCTCTTATTAAGCAATTTTCTGCATAATTTATCCTACATTCATCAAAAAATTTATTTTTAGTAAATTCTGGTGCTGATTTAAAAATTTTACCTTTTTTTTCACCAACAAAATTTGTGAAATCCCACACATTGCTCCAAAATTCATTTTTATTTTTTATGCTCCAATTATGCAAGTCAGCATAATTTTTTATATTTAAATCTTTATCTAATTGATTAATAAAATTGTGGAGATTTGTTTTTTTATTATTTGGAGACCACAACTTTATGTTGTGCATAGCAAATTAATTCTTTTTTAGGTCTTCTTTAAGAGATCTAACTCTGACAATAACATCAATATTATGCAATGAAAGACAAGCAGGGATAGAAGGTATATCAAGATTAATATTTTTTGTAGGTATATCATGTATCTTGCCTTCATCTTCAATGTACAAATGATAATGAGATTTATTATTATTGCAATAGAGTGATTTGTTTTGATCAACAACTATTTCTCTTATCAATCCTAATGAGGTGAATTGTTTTAAAGTATTATAAATTGTAGCCATAGAAATTTTTCTGTCTTCATTTTTTACTTCATCAAAAAGATTTTCAGCAGATATATGCCTGTCACCTTTTTCAAAAATTAGCTTAGCTAAAATTCTCCTTTGTTTTGTAGGTCTAATACCACTTTCCTCTATTTTTTTGAGTGCACGACTGTAAGGACTTAGAGGATCAATTACTTTGTTTTCTGTTCTCATGATATTATAATAAATAATGAATTACATTTTTTCTGCAATTTTTCTATATTTTTTTTTAGGTTTTCTCTTGTATATCTTTCAAAGACGGATTGTTTTTAATAAATCAGGGCATCCAGGCACACCAAAGGATTATAACCTGGAAAATACAGAAGAAGTTTATATTAAAACGGAGGATAACTTAGAAATCTTATCATGGTACCATAAAGGAAATAATTCACTCCCTTTACTTGTCTATTTTCATGGAAATTCTTTTCATATCGGAGATAGAGCTAACAGAATCCAGAGGTATATTGAAAAGAATTGGAGCGTTCTTTTAGTTTCCTGGAGAGGATTTGGGGGCAACGAAGGATATCCAACAGAAAAAAATTTATATAAAGATGCAGAAGCAGTATTAAAATGGATTAAAAATAATACTGAATTTAAATTTAAAGAATTAGTGATTTATGGGGAATCTCTGGGATCTGGTGCTGCAGTAGAATTAGGTACAAGGTACAAATTTTTATCTATTGTTTTAGAGGCACCATTTACATCAATCAATGATATTGCAAAAAAAAGATATAAAATATTTCCAACAAAATATTTAGTTAAAGATAAGTTCGATAACTTCAGTAAAATTGATAAAATAACATCACCATTACTTATCATTAGTGGAAAAAAGGATGAAATTGTACCACATGAACACAGTATTAAGCTTTATGACAAAGCAAAAGTAATAAAAAAGAGTGTTTTTATTGACGAAGCAATACACAATAATTTATACGATTTTGGGATTGAAAAAGAAGTAATTGGCTTTAATTTAAAACTATGGAAATAGACCTAACAACATCATATGTAGGCATTTTGAGCCTTATTGTATTTGTTCTAGCATATGCTGTTGTAATGGCCGAAGAATTTAGTCATCTAAGAAAATCTAAACCAGTTATTATTTCAGCTGCTGTAATATGGGGTATTATAGCTTTCCATTTTTCGTCTGATAAGCAATACGCTAAAGAAATTGAGTATGCGTTAGAGCATAATATTTTAGAATTTGCAGAACTTTTCCTCTTTCTTCTCGTTGCTATGACTTACATCAATGCTTTAGAAGAAAGAAAAGTTTTTGATGTAGTCAGATACCAATTAACATCAAGGGGATTTAGCTTTAGACAATTATTTATATTCACAGGTATTATTACTTTTTTCCTATCTCCTATAGCTGATAACTTAACAACTGCACTAGTCATGTGCTCCGTAGTCATGGCCTGTGGTAAAGGTAATACAAAATTTATATCAATTGGCTGTATTAATATAGTTGTTGCAGCAAATGCAGGTGGTGCGTTTAGTCCATTTGGAGATATAACAACCTTAATGGTATGGCAGGCTGGTATAGTTGAATTTTTTACTTTTTTTAAAATATTTTTTCCTTCTGTGGTTAATTACATAATACCTGCAGCAGTTATGTATTTCTTTATTCCAAATGAAAAACCACAAATTAGCTCTGATAGGGAATATATGAAAAGAGGTGGACGAGTAATTATCTTTTTAGGTTTGTTTACAATTTTTAGTGCTGTAAACTTCCATAATATTCTTCACTTACCTCCAATGCTTGGCATGATGTTTGGTCTTGGTCTTCTTGGGTTATATTCTTTTTACTTACAAATTACACATGATCCATCTATTGAAGATGAAAAATTTGATTTCTTTAGAAAAGTTTCAAGAGCTGAATGGGACACTTTGTTATTCTTCTTTGGAGTTATTCTAAGTGTAGGAGGTTTAGGATTTATAGGTTACTTAACTGTTGTTTCAGAATTCTTATACATTGGTCTTGGTCCAACAATGGCTAATTCTATTGTAGGTGTTCTTTCAGCTATCGTAGATAATATACCAGTGATGTTTGCTGTTATTACTATGAGACCGGAAATGTCAATTGATCAGTGGTTACTGGTTACATTAACAACAGGAGTGGGCGGTAGTCTATTGTCAATTGGTTCAGCTGCAGGTGTAGCACTTATGGGACAAGCGAGAGGATATTATACTTTTTTTGGACATTTAAAATGGACTCCAGTTATATTTATCGGTTATGTAGCAAGTATTTATCTTCACGTTTTAATGGCTGACTTGCCTTGGTAATTTAAATTATCAATTAATAAAAAAATAATCATACTTAGTATTAAAATTACACCAGAAACAAAAGAAGCTTCGTTAAACTTATAAACACTAATCAATTTATATAAGTAAGATGGCAAGGTATCAAAGTTTTGATCTTTAAAAAATGATATTATTGTAAAATCACCAAAAGTAATAACCGTCGAAAATGCAAAAACAAAAATTATATTTTTCTTAATCATTGGCAGCAAGATAATAAAATAATTTCTTATGCTTATTCGGAAAGTTTGCTGAAAATTTTCAAAATTTAAAAATATATTTTTCAAATTATTAAAAAGTATTAATATAGAAAAAGGTAAT
>CACMJS010000008.1 GCA_902614085.1 uncultured Alphaproteobacteria bacterium | reverse complement strand
AAATTTGCAGAATTTATCAACTCTTCAAATTAAGATGTTAAATTTCTATACAAATATTGCAATTTTATCTTGAATTAATTCTAAAAACTAATAATTGGAAAAAAATGGCAGTTCCTAAAAGAAAAACTAGTGTATCAAAAAGAAATATGAGACGATCCCATAATTCTCTTAAAAAATTAAATGTTGTTTTGGATAAGGACTCTGGTGAGCCAAGATTATCTCATAAGATTGATCTTTCCACAGGTATGTACAAGGGTCGAGAAATTCTCAAAAAAAAATCAAAAGAAAATAATTAAGTAATGTCTGAAGGGCAAGTATCAATTGCCGTAGATGCAATGGGTGGGGAGAACAGTCCCTACAAAGTTTTAAAAGGTGTTGAAATTTTTCTTCAGAAAGAAAAAAATACTAAATTCATTTTTTTTGGTGATGAATTATTAATTAATGAAATTATAAAAAAAAATAATTTAAATATTTTTAATTTTGAAATTGTAAACACAGAAGATATTATTTCTGATGAAGATAGTGTTAATACTATTTTGAGATCTAAAAAAAATAGTAGCATCTATAAAGCTTTAGAGTTTGCAAAAAATAATGAGAAATCAGGCTTTGTGTCATCTGGAAGTACTGCTGCTATCATGATTCTTTCTAGACTTCATATGGGAATGATTGAAGGGATTGATAGACCTGCTATTTGCTCTTTAGTCCCAAACCAAAAAAATTATTCACTTATGTTAGACTTAGGTGCAAATGTTTTAGTTAGTGGATCAAACTTGTTTCAATTTGCCTTGATGGGTTTTTGTTATTATTCGATAATAAATAAAAATAAAAAACCAAAAATAGGTATTTTAAATATTGGCACAGAAAATAATAAAGGTTTAGAATTTCTTCAGGATGCAGCAGATTTAATTCTATCAAGTTTTTTAAAAGAATACTTTATTGGTTTTATAGAGCCTAATAAAATAACATCTGGCGATTGTGATATAATTGTTTCTGATGGTTACACTGGAAACATAATGCTTAAATCTGCAGAAGGTATTTCAAACTTTATAACATCAAATTTAAGAGAAATTTTTAATAAATCATTAATTAATAAAATTTCATACAAATTAATTGAGAAAGATCTTAAAAAATTGAAAGATCAAGTTAATCCAGATATTTATAATGGAGCTACCTTGATAGGTTTAAATGGGATTTCAGTTAAAAGTCATGGAAATGCTAACCCTATTGCTTTTAGTTATGCATTGAAACAGTGTCATAATTTTATTACAAATAATCTTAATAAACAAATTATAAAATCTATAAAAAATATATAATGGATAAGCATAATATATCTAGAGATGAAATTGCTGATGCAATGAAAAGTGAATTTGGCTTCAATAGAAAACTATGTCTAGATATTGTAAATGATATTATTGATATAATTATTGATGGTCTTCAAATAGATAAAAAGGTTAAAATTCATAACTTTGGTACTTTTAAACTTAATAAAAAAAATAGTAGAATTGGAAGAAATCCAAAAACTAAAGAAGAATTCAATATTTCTAGTAGAAATGTTATAACTTTTAAAGCTAGTAAAATATTATTAAAATATATTAATAATAATATTAATGATTAATAAAAAATATTTGAACATTTCTGAAGTATCAAAGTTGTTGCAAATAGAGGAGCATAAAATTAGATATTGGGACTCTGTTGATCCAAAAACAAACAAATACAGAATAGATGGTATTTCAACAAAAAGTAAAGGTGGGACTAGGTACTTTAATAAAGAAAATATTAAAAAACTGCAAAAATTAAAAAAAATTCTTTATGAAGGAGATAATCAGAATTATTCAATAAAATTAGCAGAGAAAATATTAAATTCAAAAATCAAGCAGGTTGCTGAAGAAGATAAAACAAAAATAAATTCTCAAGACTTAAATAATGTTGAAAAATTTGAACAGATTCTTAATAAAATGAGATTATTGTTGAAAAACAACAAAGGATTATAATTTTATAAAAAAAAATACATATATTTCAGTAATTTAAATAAAAAATTTATACAAAAAATAAGAAAAAAAAAGTTATTTTTAATGTTTTATTTGTTCGTCAATTAAAATATATGAAGCTCATCTTATTAGTAAGGAAACAAACTATAAGGAGTTTTTATGTTAAATAAGACTAGTCTATTAGGTATCATTGCTGCGACTATAGCATTTATAGCTGTACCAGCATTTGCTGCCGATACCTTCCTAGGTGAAGGTGATTTCGTAGGTATTACATTCTGGATTGTATCAATTGGAATGTGGGCATCTACTATTTTCTTCTTTTATGAAGGTATGAGAGTTTCTTCTAAATGGAGAACTTCAATGGTAGTGGCAGGGCTAATTACTTTTATAGCTGCTGTACACTATATGTACATGAGAGACTTTTGGGTTGCTACAGGTGAGTCACCAACAGTATATAGATATATTGACTGGATACTAACTGTTCCACTTCAAATGGTTGAATTCTTTTTAATTCTAGTTGCTGCCGGCGCAGCTGTATCTAGTGGTGCTTTCTACAGATTGCTCATTGGTACACTTGTTATGATTGTTGGTGGATATCTTGGAGAAGCAGGTCATATTTCGGTATTACTTGGTTTCATCATTGGTATGATCGGTTGGGCTGTAATCATTTGGGAAATTTTCCGAGGTGAGGCAAGTCAAGCTGCTACAACTAAAGAATCAGTAACATCTGCCTTTAATGCAATGAGATTAATTGTGTTAGTTGGATGGGCAATCTATCCACTTGGATATGTATTCGGTTTAATGATGGGTTCAGTTGATGCTGATACTCTAAACTGGATTTATAACCTTGCAGATTTTATTAATAAAATCCTATTTGGTTTAATTATCTGGAACGCTGCTGCTAAAGACTCAGCAACTGCATAATTAAATACTTAAATATTATTAAAAAACCCTCTAATTAGAGGGTTTTTTTTATTAAATTATTGACTTAATTTTTCAATATATGTATTTGGGCACGCGATGAAAACATTCTCTATGAAAAAAAATGACATTAATAAAAAGTGGGTCTTAATTGATGCTAAAGACGCAGTTTTAGGAAGACTTGCTGTTATTTCTGCAAATATCCTCAGAGGTAAAAATAAGCCTGAATATACCCCCAACCAAGACTGTGGCGATAATTTGATTATAATCAATTCTGATAAAATTCATTTAAAAGGCAAAAAAGCTGATAATAAAATATATTACAGACACACTGGATATCCAGGAGGAATAAAAGAGACAACCCCAAATAAAATGAAGGAAAAAAACAAATCTGATGAAATGATCAAACTTGCAATAAAAAGAATGATCCCTAGAGGACCATTAGGAAAACAACAATTATCTAATTGTAAGATATATAGAGATGAAAACCATAAGCATGAAGCGCAAAACCCTCAAATCATTGATATTGCATCAATGAATACTAAAAATAAAATTTAACTATGGAAAATCAAGAAAATCAAACTGAAAATATTTTAGATAATAAAGAAAGAGCTTATGCTACTGGAAAAAGAAAAAATTCCATTGCAAGAGTATGGTTAAAAAGGGGTAGTGGTGAAATTAAAATCAATGGTAAACCTTTAGATAAATACTTTTCTAGACCAGTGCTTCAAATGATAGTTAACCAGCCTTTAGATATAGTAAAAGCTGATAATTCGTATGAAATTATGGCTTCAGTTAAAGGCGGAGGTCTTTCTGGTCAAGCTGGTGCTATTAGACATGGTATTAGCAAAGCATTAAGCTTATACGATCAGTCAAATAGACCACCTCTAAAAAAAGTTGGTTTTCTTACAAGAGATCCAAGAGTTGTTGAAAGAAAAAAAGCTGGTTTAGCGAAAGCCAGACGAAGTTATCAATTCTCTAAAAGATAAAGCTTAATGAAAAATAAGATTAGAGTGGCCGTTTTAGGCTCAACTGGCTATGTTGGAATGGAGTTAGTAAAAATTCTATTAAATCATTCTAACGTAGATATAAATTTTCTAGGATCAGAAACTATTCATGACAGTTATCTAAATAATATTGATAATACACAACAATATGATCAACTTCCTCTTTTAAAACCAAATAAAAATTTTAATACTGAAGACAGTGATTATGTTTTTTTAGCTTTACCTCATGCAGTATCTAATAAATATGTAAAAAAATATTTTAATAAAATTAATATTATAGATTTATCAGCTGACTTTAGACTAGATAATTTTGATGTTTATAAAGAAAATTATGGAAATGAACATGAGTGCAAAGAGCATTTAAACAATTTTATCTACGGTCTCGCTGAAATAAATAGAGATAAAATAGAAAATTCTAAAAATATAGCAGTGCCTGGATGTTATCCAACTTCTATTTTATTGCCTTTAATACCTTTAATAAAAAATAAATTAATTGATACTAAGAATATAATTATAGACTCTAAATCAGGTTATAGTGGAGCAGGAAAGAAATTTGATTTCAATAAAATGAAATCAAAAAATGATTACAATTTTTACAATTATAATACAAATAATCACAGACATATTGCGGAAATTAAACAAGAACTTAATAAACATAGCTCAGAAAATGAAGTAAAGTTTTCATTTAATCCTCATATTCTTCCTAATTTTAGAGGTATGATTTCTACAATTTATTGCAATCTCAATAATAGTATAAAAAAAACTGATGTCATAAATCTATTTAAAGACTTACAAAAAATAAATCCTTTTATAAAATATATTGATAAAGATGAAACTCTTGATTTTTTTTCTGTTCAAAATTCTAATTATTGTAAAATTAAAATTTTTAATCATCATAGTGAGGATAAAATTATCATTGTTAGCGCAATAGATAACCTAATCAAAGGTGCTGCTGGTCAAGCAGTACAATGCTTCAATATAGCAGAAAATATTGAAGAAACATTATCTTTAGTATGATTAAATTTTTTACAGTTTTACTTCTATTTCTTTTTATTGTTTCATGTGGATATCCTGATATTGATAATGTTCCTGATTTTAAAGACGCCAAATTAACTGATGAAGAATTATTAGATCATTGTAGTATTTCCAATACTGACAAAAAAGATATAGATAAATGTATTAATGATTATAAAAGCTAAATTTAGTTATGAGTAAACTTAATATTGGTATAGCTGGATTGGGAAATGTTGGATCAGCACTGGTTGAAACAATTGAAGAAAATAAAAATTATTTCTTTGATAAAACAGATGTAGAATTGAACATAGTTGGAATATCCGCAAGAACAAAAAATAAAAAAAGAAATTTTAATATATCAAATTATACTTGGTATGATGATCCAAAAGAAATGTCTAAAGATGATAATTGTAACGTAATTGTTGAATTAATCGGTGAAGAAAAAGGAATTAGCTATGAAATTATTGAAACAGCATTAAAAAATAAAAAACATGTTGTAACAGGAAATAAAGCATTAATAGCTAATCATGGAAAAGAATTATTTAAATTAGCTAACACACATTCACTAGCTTTATCATATGAAGCTGCTGTTGCAGGTGGTATACCAGTAATAAAAACAATAAAAAATTCTATTAGTTTAGATAGAATTAATAAAATTTCTGGGATTTTAAATGGAACTACAAATTACATTTTAACAAAAATGCAACAAGATAATTTATCCTTTGATGCAGTTCTTAATATTGCTAAAGATAAAGGATTTACTTCTGATCAAGAATCAAAATTAGATATTGGCGGATATGATGCAGCACATAAATTAACAATATTATCAACTCTATGTTTTAAATCAAATTTAAACTTTAAAAATAATTATATTGAAGGAATCTCTAATATTAAAATTGAAGATATTAATTTTGCTGAAAAATTAGGTTATAAGATAAAATTAATATCTGAAGCTTGCATAATTGAAGGAAAGATTTCAAATTTTACTTCACCAAAATTAGTTTCAATGAATAATCCCTTAGCAAGTGTTGATAATGCTCTTAATGCGATTAATATTGAAACTATACATTTAGAAAATTTATTTTTAGAGGGTGAAGGCGCTGGGGGGAAACCAACTGCCAGCTCTGTCTTGTCTGATTTATATGATATATCTCAGAATGAAAAATTTGATAATTTAGGTTTTAAAATTGATAAGTTACAAAGCTTTGAAAAATATTCATCAGAAAATGTAATTAATAGCTACTACCTAAGAATAATGACAGAAGACAAACCTGGCGTTCTTTCGTCAATTACTAATTACTTTAGTGATTTTGATATATCCGTTAAAAAAATACTTCAACTTCCTGAGAGTTCAGAAGTAGACAAACCTATACCTATTATAATAACTACTCATAATATTCAGAAAGAAAAATTAAGTAAGGTAATTAATAAAATTGAAGGTTTAGAATTTGTAAAAGAAAAAATTACTGTTCTTGCTATTCATGATAATTAATCAATGTGAATATTGAAAAATCACTATCTGATAAATTTTGGGAAGAAAAGCAAATAGACTTTAAGCACATTCAAGCTCTTTCACAAAAAAAATCAATTTCTGAAATTTTTTCTAAACTTCTAATTTCAAGAGGGGTATTAGAGGAAAATTATGATAATTTTATAAATCCTAATATTTTAAATAACCTTCCTGATCCTTTTGAACTTAAAGATATGAAAAAAGGAATTGAAAGATGTATAAAGGCTTTAAAAAATAATGAAAAGATTGGAATAATTGCTGATTATGATGTTGATGGATCCACTTCTGCATCAATTTTATATAGGTTTTTAAATAATTATACCAACAATCTTGTTTGCAAAATACCTCATAGATTGTCAGAGGGTTATGGTCCAAATGTCAGGCTTATGAATGAAATGCTTAATGAAAATACTACACTCTTGTTTACACTTGATTGCGGAACATCAGCATTTAAATCAATTGATTTGCCTGAATTCAAAAGTATTGAGGTTATAGTAATAGATCATCATTTAAGTGAATTTAAACTTCCAAAAGTCCATTCGGTAATTAATCCAAATCGTTTTGATGAAAACAATGATTATAAAGATTTTGCTGCAGTAGCAGTTACATTTCTATTTTTAATGGGATTAAGGAAGCAAATTAGAGAATTAAATTTATTTCCAAATATAAAAGAACCAAATTTGATGTCATATTTAGACTTAGTTGCTGTTGGAACAATTTGTGATATTGTTAATATTAATAATTACAATAGATCAATTGTAAGTAAAGGTTTGGAGCTCATTAGGAGTCGAAAAAATAAATCAATAACAAAAATATTAGATAACTCTAATATAAATCATGAGCCTTTAGCTAAAGATATTGGGTTTATCTTAGGGCCACAAATTAATGCTGCGAGTAGAATTGATGATTCTTCTTTATCTTCCAAATTGCTGATATCAAATGATGATTCTGAAATAGAAACTATTTCTAGAAAATTATTTTTGATTAATGAAAAAAGAAAATTAATTGAACAAAATATTTTCAATGAAGCTATTGAGCAAATAAAAGATCAAGAAAATAAAAAATTTATTATTGTCTACAAAGAAAATTGGCACCTAGGTGTTTTAGGTATAGTTGCCAGCAAAATAGTAGCTCTTTATAACAAGCCAACATTTGTATTTTCTTTTATTAATAATGTTGGATCTGGCTCAGGCAGATCTATAGATCAAATTGATATTGGTAGTATTGTTCTTGAACTTAAGGCTAATGATTTAATTGAAGATGGTGGTGGTCATAAAATGGCCGTAGGTTTAAAAATAAATAAAAAAAAATTAGATAAAATAGATAAATTTTTAGTTAAAAAATTTAATTCATATCATGATAATTTTTTAGAAAAAAAAATATTTTATGACAGTGAAATTTCTGTAAATCAAATAAACAAAGATTTTTTAGATAATTTAGAATTATTAGAACCTCACGGTAAAGGTAATGAAGAACCTCAATTTTTAATCAAAGATATAGTAATCGATCAAGTTAAAAATATAAAAAATAAACATATTCTAATTTTTTTTAAAAATGATTTAGGTGAAAATTTAAAAGGTATATCATTCAACAGTATAAATACCCTTATTGGTGATTATCTTCTGAAGTTTAATAAATTTAAATTTCATATTTTGTGTTCTATTAAAAAAGATAACTTCTCAAGTGGTCAGATGCCCCAAATACTTATCCATGACGTGAAAGTAATCAATTAAATAATTTGAAAAAAATCAAAATATCTACTATATACCTAGCACGTGTCCCCTTCGTCTATCGGTTAGGACATCAGGTTTTCATCCTGAAAAGAGGAGTTCGACTCTCCTAGGGGATGCCACTAATTTAAGGGCATAGAATTATTGACCCTACCGAATTCCTTGATTGAATCAACTCATGAGCCAGATTAGCTTCAGATAATTTAAATTTTTTGAATATATTAGGCTTTATTTCTTTATTTTTTATTTTTGAAAATAATTTATTACTACACTCCGTTAATTCTTCTGAATTACGGATATAATGCATTAATGTTGGTCTAGTATAATATAAACTTTTAGGATTAAATGTACTATGAAGATTGACATCATTTACCATTCCAGAAGATTGTCCAAAAGATACCATTAGTCCTCTAAATTTTAGACATTTTAAAGATATATCGAAGGTATCTTTACCAACGCCATCATAAACAACATTTACTCCTTTGTTGTTTGTCAATTTTAAAACACTACTATGAACGTCATTTTGTTTATAATTAACAGTGAATTCACATCCATTTTCTTTTGCTAATAATGCCTTTTCATCTGTACTAACAGTACCAATCATTTTAGCCCCTATGGATTTAGCCCATTGACTAGCGATTAAGCCAACACCTCCTGCAGCTGCATGAAATAAAAAAACTTCATCTTTTTGTAATTTGTACAATCTTTCAAAAAGGTATTCGACGGTCATTCCTTGTAATAATATTGAAGCAGCTTCATCATTTGAAATATATTCTGGTAATTTTACAACTCTTCGGGCATCAAAATCTCTAACTTCGCAATAAGCACCAATTGGAGGGCTAAAGGAGTAAGCTACTCTATCACCAACTTTTAAGTTTGATACATTATCTCCAATTTCTATAACATCTCCTGCTGCTTCTACTCCTAAACAAAAAGGGATTTCTACAGGTAGCGGGTATATGCCTGTTCTATGATACGTATCGATGTAGTTAATACCAATTGAAGTTTGGTTAATTCTAACCATATTTTCTTCAACATTTTTAGGCAAGTCATAGTTTTCATATTTTAAAACTTCTGGACCACCTAGTTTACTAACTATAACTCTATTTGGCATAATTATTCTTTAAGTTTTTATATACTAATTCAAATTCTTTTAAACATTCTGGATTAGCCAATGATTCTTCATTTTCAATACTTTCACCATTAATTAATTTTTTAATTAGAATTTCGACTATTTTCCCACTTCTAGTTCTAGGTATTTCACTTATAGCATATATTTGTGAGGGAATATGCTTGTAAGAAAGATTAATTTTTATTTCATCTTTAATTTTAGACCTCAAATTTTCATTAAATTCAAAATTGTTATTCAAGACAACAAATAATATAATTTGCGTATCATTTATTAAATTATATTCCACTGCTACAGCTTCTTGAACTTCTGTAATATTTTCAATTACTCTATAAATTTCTGCAGTACCTATTCTTACTCCTCCAGAATTTAGAGTTGCATCTGATCTGCCATAAATAACATATCCTCCATTTATAGTTTTTTCAATATAATCTCCATGATACCAAATGTTTTCATATTTACTAAAATAAGAATTAAAATATTTTTTATTATCATGATCGTTCCAAAAATATAAAGGCATTGATGGAAAAGATGTTTTGCATACTAGTTCCCCCTTTTGATTTTCAATTGAATTTCCTTTTTCATCAAATACATCAACATCCATTCCAAGTGCTTTACACTGAATTTCACCACTATAGACATCCATTAACGGATTACCAGTAACAAAACACGAAACTAAATCAGTTCCACCACTTATAGATACTAGATGAATATTTGATTTTATGTTTTCATAAACGTATTCAAATGATTCATTAACTAAAGGAGATCCAGTTGAAGCTAATGTATTTAAACTATTTAATTTAAAACTTTTCTTAATTTTAATTTTATTATTTTTTAAAGTATCTAAAAATTTTGCGCCAGTACCAAAAAAATTAATTCCTTCTTCTTCTGCTATTTTAAAAAGGTGTTTATTGTCGGGAATAAAAGGTGACCCATCATATAAAATTATTGTTGCTTTTGATGCCAAAGCAGAAACTAACCAATTCCACATCATCCACCCACAAGTAGTAAAATAAAAAACTCTATCCTTTTCATTAATATTACAATGAAGTACATGTTCTTTTTTGTGTTGTATTAGCGCTCCACCAGAGCTGTGAACAATACATTTTGGCACTCCAGTGGTTCCACTTGAGTAAAGAATATACAGTGGATGATTAAAATTAAACTTTTCAAATTTACTATATTCAACTTCTTGTTGTAAAATGTTGTACAAATTATCGTACTCAAAATCTAGTTGATAATCTGTTTCGTTAAATTCATATGGTATTAAAATAATTTTTTCTATACTTGGGATATTATATATTACAT
>CACMJS010000007.1 GCA_902614085.1 uncultured Alphaproteobacteria bacterium | reverse complement strand
AATCTTTTCTCCAATTCTTGCCCTTTTTTTGATAGTATTAATTTCTTAGTGCGCTTATCTTTACCAACAGATAACATGATATATTTCTCGTTTACAAGTTGGCTCAATACCCTTGACAAACTTTGTTTAGTTATTTTTAATATTGAAAGGAGCTCTTTAATTGTAAGATTTTTTTGCTTTCCAACAAAATATATTACTCTATGATGTGCTCTGCCAAAATTTATTTTTTCCAAAACTTTATCAGGACCTTCAGTAAAATCTCTATATGAGAAAAATAATAGCTCTATAATCTTCCTAATTTCCCCCTCATTCAAAAAAAGAGGTGTTAACAACTTATTTAGGTCAGCCATATTGACTTAATTATGCATCACTGATAGTCAATTGTCATTAAAAAAGTTAATAAAGAATATGCTTAAATCATTTGAAAATAGGAACGGATGGATTTGGATGAATGGAAAAATAATTCCATGGCAGGATGCAAATTCCCATGTAATCTCACAAGGTCTTCATTATGCAAGTGCAGTATTTGAAGGGGAAAGAGCATACAATGGAAAGATTTTTAAATCAGAGGAGCATACCAAAAGATTTTTTAAATCTGCCGAAATAATTGGAATGGAAATTCCATTTACACATGATCAAATTAATAGAGCAAAATATGAACTTATTGAAAAAATGAATTATAAAAATTGCTATGTAAGACCACTTGCTTGGAGAGGTGGTGATCAAATGGGTTTATCAACAGGTAAATCAAATATAAATGTAGCTATTGCTGTTTGGGATGATTGGGCAACATATTTTAAAATTGAAGATCAAAAGGTAGGTTTGAGATTAATTACATCTCCTTGGAAAAGACCTGCACCAGATACTGCTCCATATGAAGCAAAAGCTTCTGGGCCCTACATTATTTGTACTATGTCAAAAGAATTTGCAGAAAAAAAAGGCTATCACGACGCCTTGATGCTAGATTATAGAGGTTATGTTGCTGAAGGAACAGGAGCAAACATTTTTTTTATTAAAGATAACGATATCCATACTCCTATTCCAGATTGTTTTCTTAACGGGATTACACGTCAAACAGTTATTGAAATGGCAACTAATCAAGGTTTTAAAATAACAGAAAAGCATTTAATGCCAAACGAAATTGGAAATTATGATGAAGCTTTTTTAACGGGTACTGCAGCAGAAATTACACCAATTAAATCTATTGATGATTTTAAATATAATACCGGTGATAATACAACTACCTTTAAATTTATGAACGATTTTAGTGATATGGTTAAAAACGCTAGCTAGAATTCTCTAACCATTCATTATCTTTATAATAAAACTCATTTTTCCAAAATGGAGCGTCTTTCTTTAAATAATCCATAATAAACTCACAAGCTTCAAAACTATTTTTTCTATGTTGTGAAAAACAACTAACTAAAACAATTTTTTCATTAACAAATAATTTTCCATATCTATGTATTATCAAAGTATCAATTAAACTCCATTTTTTAGTCGCGTTATTTTCAATTTTTGATAATTCTTTAATTGCCATTTCTTCGTAAACTTCTAAATTTAAATATTTAACATCTTTATTGTTATTTAAATCTCTTACATAACCAATAAAAGAAGTAAGAGCTCCTATGTCAGAATGTTTATTTTTAATTTTTCCAATTTCTTCTTCTAAATTAAAATTTTTTTTTTGAATCTTTATCATTATCCTCCACTAACTGGTGGAAAGATTGCAATTTCATCAATTGTTTTTAAATTCAAGTTTTTTGAAGTATATTCCTGATTAACTGCAAATCTTAAAACATCTTGTAAAAAATGTTTTTTTAGTTCTGGATATATATTTTCTAAATACTCTTTTAATTCTTCTACACTTTTAGGATGATTAATATCAATAATTTCATAATCTTTTTTTGTTATATCTTTGATCCAAGCAAAATATCTAATTCTCATTTCAAAAATGTTTTATTGATCCTTTAATATAATCGTAAGCTGTATAGAGAGTTAGAATTCCAGCAATCCATAGAAAAGTTTTACCTAAATAAATAATAAATAATAAATTTAGATTACTTTCGGATAATATAAGTAACCCAAGTGCAGCTAGTTGAAGGAAGGTTTTTGCTTTTGCAATTCTTGAAACAGGTATACTAATTTTTATCCCAGCTAAGTATTCCCTTAAACCTGATACTGTTATTTCCCTTAATAGTATTATAAGGGCTGGAATAGTGTCCCAGTCTCTTATTACACCCTTAGAAGTTAAAATAAGAATAACTGCTGCTACTAATAATTTATCTGCAATTGGATCTAAAAATGTCCCAAAATTTGTCACTTCATTTCTTAGTCTTGCTAAATAACCATCAAAGTAATCTGTTATTCCAGCTAAACAAAATAATATAAAGGCAATCCAGCCAAAGTATGGATTCGTAAGATAAATACAAAGAACTATAATTGGGATTATAGCTATTCTAATTATTGTTAGAATATTTGATATATTCATTTCTATTCTTTCTAGATTAAGAATTTTTCAAACGCTATGAAAATATTCATAAATTTTTGTTAGAATTGACTCAGGTATTGATTTAACCTCTTTTAATTCATCTAAACTAGCTAATTTTAATTTTTCCACTGTACCAAAGTGTTTTTTTAAAATCTTCTTTCTTTCAGGACCTACTCCTTCTATATCATCAAACACGGATCTGACGCTCATTTTCGCTCTTTTTGATCGATGCGTTGTTATCGCAAATCTGTGCACTTCATCTCTAATATTTTGTAAAAAGTGAAGAAGTGGATTATTTTCATTTAATCTATGTGTAAATTTATCATGTATAAGAATTTCTCTACCTGCATCTCTTTCTTCACCTTTTGCCATAGAGATAATTGGTATATCTATTTTTAAACTATCTAAAACCTTTTTTGCAGAATTGTATTGTCCTTTGCCTCCATCTATAAGCAATAAACTTGGCAAATCTAATTCATCTTGAAATTTTGAATTATTAAACCTCCTAATAAGCATTTCTTTCATCATATAATAATCATCAACTTTATTTTTGTTTTCTTCAAGATCAAATCGAATATTAAATTTTCTATAATTAGATTTTATAAATCCATTTTGATTATATGCAACCATTACACCTATAGGATGTTTTCCAAATGTATGGCTGTTATCGTAAGCTTCTATTTTTATAATTTCATCTTTGAGTTTAAATATTTTCTTAATTTCTAAATTAAAATTATCAAAAGATTTAAGTTTATTTAATTTAATATCTAAGTTTATTTTAGAATTTTTTTCTGCAAATTTAAGTAAATTTTTTTTAGGTCCCTTTAATGGTTTAATGAATTTTGTTTTATCAAAATTTTTTCCTAAAATTTGTGAATTATTTTTTTTATCAATAGTTATGTTAGTAATAATTGTTTCAGGAATATCTTTTTCTGCATAAAATATATTTAGGAAACCTAACATTATTTCTTCATGATCCAATAAGCTGTCATGATCTGGGAAGAAAGCTTTGCCACCATAAGATGTATTATTTCTAAAAAAACTTCCATAAATACATGTTTTTCCTTCATTTGAAGTTATTGCAAAAATGTCAGCATTTTTTATATCCTTAATCTTAATTGAATTATTTTGTTCAATATGCCTTAAAG
This sequence comes from uncultured Alphaproteobacteria bacterium, assembly GCA_902614085.1. Lineage (GTDB taxonomy): Bacteria > Pseudomonadota > Alphaproteobacteria > HIMB59 > CACPNW01. The sequence continues at coordinate 18,027 of CACMJS010000007.1, read as the reverse complement.
CTTTAAGTCTATCTCTTAAAGACGCAGCTAATTCAAAATTATTTTTTTTTGATGCTTTATACATTTGATCTGTAAAACTTTTTTGTATTTTTTGAGAGTTACCACTACTTAGAAAATCATCTGCTGCCTCTATTAATTTTGAATAGGCTTCTTTAGTTATTTTTCCTCCACAAGGACCAGAACATCTTTTAAGATAATAATTAAAGCACAATTTATTTCCTGCATTTACTTCTTTGTCTGTGCATGACCTTAAAAGAAATATTCGTTGTATCGTATTGATAGTTCTATTTACTGCATCTGGACTTGCAAATGGCCCATAATATCTGCCCTTTTTATTTTGAGGACCGCGATGTTTTTCAATTCTAGGAAAATCATGTTCTGATGATATAAATATATAAGGGAATGATTTATCATCTCTTAATAGAACATTAAACCGCGGTTTATGTTTTTTAATTAAGTTACACTCAAGTATTATTGCTTCTAACTCTGTATTTGTTACAAAGAAATTCATTGATTTAGTAAGACTAACCATTCTTTGAATTCTTCTGGTTAGGTTATTTAAAGATAGATAATTCTTTACTCTATTGGATAATACTTTTGCTTTTCCAATATATAAAATATTACCTTTATCATCTTTCATTTGATATACACCAGGCTGATTTGGCAAAGTTTTTGATGTAGCCTTAATAATCTCTTGTCCAAGAAGCGTCATTTTATCAATCGTAAATTATTATTTTTTCATTAAATAGGAATTTTATAAAATTAATAAATAACTAACAAGATTATTGTAGTTCATTTAATAATTAATTTAATGTTGGTAAGAATAATATATTAAGGATTTTATTATGGCAAAAATGACAACAGAAGAAGCTTTTGTAAAAGTGTTACAAAAACACGGTATTCAACACGCTTTTGGAATAATTGGATCTGCGTTTATGCCAATATCAGATCTTTTCCCTAAAGCTGGAATAACATTTTGGGATGTTGCTCATGAGTCAAACGGTGGAATCATGGCTGATGGATACACAAGATCTACTGGTAAAATTGCAATGTGTATAGCGCAAAATGGACCAGGTATAACTGGGTTAGTGACTCCGATAAAAACTGCTTTTTGGAATCATACTCCGATGCTCTTAGTTACACCTCAAGCAGCTAATAAAACTATTGGTCAAGGAGGCTTCCAAGAAGTCGAGCAAATGAACTTATTTAAAGATATGGTGTGCTATCAAGAAGAGGTAAGAGATCCCTCTAGAGTCGCAGAAGTTTTAAATAGGGTCATTTCAAAAGCTATTAAAGGATCTGCTCCTGCTCAATTAAATATTCCAAGAGATTTTTGGACTCAAGTTGTTGATATTGATTTGCCGCCTATTATTAAATTTGAAAGACCTGCTGGTGGAACAGAAGCAATTAAAGAAGCAGCAAATCTGTTATCTAATGCAAAATTTCCAGTTATTTTATCTGGCGCTGGAGTGATTTTAGCTGATGCTATTGATGATTGCAAAAAACTTGCTGAAAAATTAAGCGCTCCAGTTGCTTGCGGATATCAACACAATGATAGTTTTCCTGGCAAACATCCCCTTGCGGTTGGTCCATTAGGATACAATGGATCTAAAGCAGCAATGGAAATAATATCTAAGGCAGATGTAGTGTTAGCACTTGGTACAAGGTTAAATCCTTTCTCAACTTTACCAGGTTACGGCATAGATTATTGGCCAAAAAATGCCGATGTCATTCAAGTTGATATCAATTCTGATCGTATTGGTTTAACAAAAAAAATAAGTGTTGGTATTTGTGGAGATGCAAAACTAGTTGCAGAACAAATTTTAGATAATCTTACAACAAACGCAGGTGATCAAGATCGAAAAGAACGAGAGGAGTTAATTCATAAGACAAAGTCAGCTTGGCTACAAACATTAACTGGCCTTGATCATGAAGAAGATGATCCTGGTACATCTTGGAATAAAGATTCACGAGATAGAGAACCAGAAAAAATGTCACCAAGAATGGCATGGCGAGCTATTCAAGCTGGTCTTCCTGAAGATGCAATTATATCAAGTGATATAGGAAACAATTGTGCAATCGGTAATGCATATCCAACATTTGAGAATGGTAGAAAGTATTTGGCACCTGGTTTATTTGGCCCATGTGGGTATGGTTTTCCATCTGTAATTGGAGCAAAGATAGGCTGTCCTAATACACCAGTTGTTGGCTTTGCAGGAGATGGTGCATTTGGGATTAGTATGAGTGAAATGACTTCTTGTAATAGAGAAGGTTGGCCAAACATTACAATGATAATTTTTAGAAATTATCAATGGGGAGCTGAGAAAAGAAATACTACACTTTGGTATAATAATAATTTTGTTGGAACAGAACTTGATTCTAAATTAAGCTATGCAAAGATTGCAGAAGCATGTGGGTTTAAAGGTGTTAAAGTTTATACTCAAGAGGAACTAACAGAAGCTTTACAACAATCTTGCAAAGATCAAATGGAAGGCCTAACTACTTTTATAGAAGTTATGTTAAATCAAGAATTAGGAGAACCTTTTAGAAGAGATGCTATGAAAGCACCAGTTGAAGTTGCTGGAATTGATCCTAAAGATACAGTAGTTCAATAATTATTTCTGATCGTTAATAATTAAGTCTGATGCTTTTTCAGCAATCATCATAGTAGGAGCATTCGTATTACCTGATGTAATAGCTGGCATCACAGATGCATCAACAACTCTTAAGTTATTTATTCCTTTTACTTTAAGATTATCACTTACAACTGAGTTTTCATCATTACCCATTTTACATGTACTTACCGGATGAAAAATAGTGTTTGCAAATTTACCAGCTTCTTTTGCCAGTGATTCATTATCTTTAAATTGTATTCCCGGTCTATATTCTTCTGGTTCATAATTCTTATATGCTTTTGATTCTAAAACTATTTTTCTTACAATTTTAATTGATTTTCCTGCAATTTCCCTATCTTCATCAGTAGATAAATAATTCATTTTTATTTGAGGATAAATTCTTGTATCTGAAGATTTAATTTCTACAGAGCCTCTACTTGTTGGTTGTATATTTGTTATTGTAGGAGTGAATGCTGGAAATTTATGTAGGCTTGCTTTTCCTAATAAATCAGTACTAGCTGGCGAGATATGAAATTGTAGATTAGGGTTTTCTAAATGTGAGTCACTTTTAATAAAGCCACATAAGTAACTTGCCCCAACTGTTAATGGTCCTTTTTTATAAATTAAATAGTTTAATCCTGTTAAAAATTTTTTTGTAAAACTATGATATATGTCATTTAACGTTTCTAAGTTTTTAATTTTGTAAACTGGTCTTAACATTAAATGATCAGTTAAATTTTTTCCAACACCTTCTATTTCTTTTACAATACTAATATTATTTTCATTTAACAGCTTACCTGGACCAATACCTGAAGCTTGTAATATGTGTGGAGATCCAATTGTTCCTGCAGACAATAAAACTTCTTTATTTACAGAATATGAAAATTCTTCATTGTTTTTCCATAAATTTACAGCTTTTACTTTTAAATTTTCAATGGTTAATTTTTTAACATGTGCCTTAGTTATAATTTTCAAATTTTTTCTATTTTTTATAGGATTTAAGAAAGCAACTGCAGCACTACATCTATACCCTTTATCAATTGTCATTGGAAAATAGCCCATTCCTTCGTTGTCGCCATCGTTGAAGTCTTCATTTTTTTTGTATCCAAACTCTTGAGAAGCCTCTAAAAATAAATCCAATATTTTAAAATTTGATCTAATTTTCTCTACTTTGATAGGTCCATCGGTACCATGAAATTCACTTTTAGAAATTCTGTAATCTTCAGATTTTTTAAAATACGGTAATACGTCTTCCCAAGACCATCCAATATTACCTAATTGTCTCCAGTAATTGTAGTCATTTGCATGACCTCTTATATATAACATCCCATTAATTGATGAACTTCCACCTAATGTTTTTCCTCTAGGAATAAGCATTTTTCTATTATTACAAAACTTTTCTTCTTCAGTTGTAAAACACCAATCAGTTTTTGGATTATGCATTGTTTTAAAATAACCCCCAGGAATATGTATCCAAGGATTAGTGTCTTTTCCTCCAGCTTCAATTAAAAGCACTTTAATCTTTTCATTTTCAGTAAGTCTATTTGCTAATATGCAACCAGCTGTTCCAGCACCAATAATAATATAATCAAAGCTTTCATTCATAGTATGCAAGAAATTTTAATTATTTCAGTATATATTTGTTAAATTATTATGTAACTAACTTTAAACAATTATAATTTCATTAGTGGATATATTAATCTTAATACTTGGCTTAGCAATTCTAGTTGTCGGAGCTGAAATCTTAATAAGAGGGTCGGTTAGTTTTGGAAAAAAACTAAATATTTCTCTTTTTGCCATAGGCGTTGTAATAGTTGCAGCAGGTACTTCTCTTCCTGAACTTGCAAGCAGTATCAATGCAGTTCTAAATAATCATTCAGATTTAGCAATAGGTGCTGTTATAGGAAGTAATATTGCAAATCTAATCTTAGTCATGGCAGCAACAACGATTATTGTACCTATAACAAACATTACCAATAACCAAATTAATCAGGCATGGATCAACATAGCTCTGGGGATATGTTTAATAATTATGAGTTATTTTTATTTTAATTATTTATTTGGAATTATATCTCTAATAGCTTTGACTTTGATAATGTATTTTCAAATTAAAAAAGGATCTATATTTGTTGATGATATAGATAAGAATGAATATTCAATATTTATTTCATTAATATTAATAATTTTTGGAGTTATATTTTTAATTTATGGTTCAGATTTATTTGTAAACTCCGCAATCATTTTGGCTAAAAAATTGCAAGTATCAGAAGCAGTAATAGGACTTTCATTAATAGCTTTTGGAACTTCTCTACCTGAGTTGGTTATTGGTATAATGTCAGCATTGAAAAGAAAAGTAGATTTTGCATTAGGAAATATTTTAGGTTCAAACATTTATAACGTTCTGGGTGTTTTAGGCATAAGTTCATTTTTTGGAAATTTTGGGATGCCAGAAATTTTAGCAATACAGGATCTATATTTTATGCTGTTGATTACCTTTGTTATTTTAATTTTTATGTTAATTTTTAAAAAGCTTGGTAGGTTATACGGAAGTGTGGGTCTAATGTTATATTTAGGCTATATTTATTATATTTTTATATAACAAAATATGAATTTAAATAACCAAGTAGTTGTTTTAGATATTTTAAATATTGCCATAGATGCGGGTAAAGAAATTTTAAAAATATACAAAAAGAATTTTAATGTAGATTTAAAAGCAGATAATTCACCAATCACAGAAGCAGACATTAATTCTAATAATCTCATAAAAAAAAAATTGATAGAAATAGAAAATAATATTCCCATTCTAACTGAAGAGAGTTTAGTCAATTGGGAGACAAGAAGAGTATGGAAAAAATATTGGCTTATTGATCCACTTGATGGAACTAAAGAATTTGTAAATAGAAATGGTGAATTTACTGTAAATATTTCATTAATTGAAAATAATTCACCCATTTTTGGAGTTATCTATGCGCCAGAGAAATCTTTATTGTATTATGGAATAAAAAATAATGGTTCCTACAAATTAATTACTCAAGATAATATAAATAAACTAAGCGAATTTAAAAAAATAAATATAAATAAGAATATTGCTTCTAAAATTAAAATTATTGGAAGTCGTTCTCATTCAAATAAAGATTTTCAAATGTGGGTTGAAAAAAATTTTTCACAATATGAGCTTATTTCAATTGGAAGTTCGTTAAAGTTTTGTTTTTTAGCAGAAGGAGCTGCAGATATTTATCCTAGATTAGGACCAACTTCTGAATGGGATATTGCAGCAGGACATATAATTTTAGAGGAAGCTGGTGGTAAATTAAAATCATTTGATAATACAGAAATTTTGTACAATACTAAGGAGAATATAATTAATCCAAATTTCTTAGCTTATGGGAATGTTGCAACACTTAATTAATATGAAATTATCACATATAGATAAATTAGAGTCTGAAAGTATACATATAATAAGAGAGGTTGCTTCGGAATTTGACAATCCTGTAATGCTTTATTCAATAGGTAAAGACTCATCTGTAATGCTTCACTTAGCCCAAAAAGCATTTTATCCAAGTAAAATACCTTTCAAGTTAATGCATATTGATACAACATGGAAGTTCAAAGAAATGATAAACTTTAGAGATGAGATTGCTAAGAAGTATAATTTAGACTTATTAGTTCATATCAACCAAGAAGGAGTGCAAAATAATATAAATCCTATTTCTAGTGGCTCAAAAATTCATACAGATGTAATGAAAACACAGTCATTAATACAAGCATTAGATAAATATAAATTTGATGCTGCATTTGGAGGTGCGAGAAGGGATGAAGAAAAATCTCGAGCAAAAGAAAGAATTTTTTCATTTAGGGATAAAAAACATCGCTGGGATCCAAAAAATCAAAAACCAGAGCTTTGGAATTTGTTCAATACTAAAATAGATAAAGGTGAAAGTGTTAGAGTTTTTCCATTATCTAATTGGACTGAAATAGATATTTGGCAATATATTTATCAGGAAAAAATTCCACTAGTTCCACTATATTTTTCTAAAATAAGACCAATTATTAGAAGAAATGATATGATGATTATGGTTGATGATGATCGTTTAAAAATTAACGAAAATGAAAAAATAGAACGAAAAAAAGTTAGATTTAGAACATTGGGTTGTTATCCATTAACTGCTGCTGTGGAGTCTGATGCAACTACTGTTGAAGAAATCATTATTGAATTACTAGACTCAAAATATTCAGAAAGACAAGGAAGACTTATTGATAATGATCAAATTGGATCTATGGAGAAAAAAAAACAAGAAGGTTATTTTTAATGGACATAGAAACTTTTTTTCAAAATCAAAATAATAAAAAACAATTAAAAATTTTAACTTGTGGTTCTGTAGATGATGGTAAATCAACTCTCATTGGTAGACTATTATTTGATTCAAAAAATATTTACAGTGATCAGATAAGTCAAACGAAGATTGAAAGTGAAAAATATGGTACACAAGGTAAGCAAATCGATTTAGCATTATTAATTGATGGTTTACAAGCTGAAAGAGAGCAGGGCATAACTATAGATGTTGCTTATCGTTATTTTGAGACTGAAAAATGTAAATTTATTATTGCTGATACTCCTGGTCATGAGGAATACACACGCAATATGGTTACAGGAGCATCGAACTCAGATGTTGGAATTATATTAGTTGATGCAACTAAAGGTATTCTTGATCAAACTAAAAGACACACATTCATTTTATCTCTTCTTGGAATTGAAAATATTATAGTTGCAGTAAATAAAATGGATTTAATCAATTATGATGAAAAAAAATTTAAAGATATAATTTCTTCTTTTAAAAACTTTTCTAGTGAATTTAATTTTAATTTACAAAAGTTTATTCCAATATCTGCATTAGTTGGTGACAATGTATTTCAAAAAAATTCAAACACAACTTGGTACAATGAAAAATCTTTAATAGATGAACTTGAAGAAATTAGTCTAAATGAACCTTTAGAAGAAGAGATTTTTTCATTACCAGTTCAATTTGTTAATAGATCAAGCTCTGATTTTAGAGGATATAGCGGTACAATTACTTCAGGAAAAATAAAAGTTAATGATGAGGTGCAGGTTTTTTCAAGCAAAGAGAAAATTAAAATTATTAAAATATTAACCCCAAAAGGAGAGAGTGACTTTGCCGTTACAGATCAGGCAGTAACACTAACTTTAGATAAAGAAGTTGATATTTCTAGAGGTGATTTATTATGTTCTGTTAAAAATCATTATTATTTTTTATCTGATCAATTTGCATCTCATATTATTTGGATGAATAAAGAACAAATGATACCTGAAAGAAATTATATCTTTAAATTCATAAACTTTCAAACAATAGGAAAAATTACAGATTTAGTTCATAAAGTAAATATTAATTCATTTGAAAAAATTGCTTCAAAATTTTTAAACTTGAATGAAATTGGATATGCCAAAGTTGCATTAAATAAAAATACAATTTTTAATCCCTATAAAAATAACAAAAAATTAGGAAGTTTTGTCATAATTGATCAATTCAATAATCAAACTGTAGGAGCAGGTGTTATTGAGCATGAGCTTAGAAGAGCATCTAATATTTCATGGCATCAAATGTCAATAAATAAAAATGTACGATCCTCTATTAACGGACAAAAGCCATGTGTTTTATGGTTTACAGGATTATCAGGGTCAGGAAAATCTACTATAGCTAATATAATTGAGCAAAAGTTACACAAACTTGGAAAGCATACTTACTTATTAGACGGTGACAATGTTAGACATGGATTAAATAAAGATTTAGGATTTACAGATGTAGATCGTGTTGAAAATATAAGGAGAATTTCAGAAGTATCCAGATTAATGGTTGATGCTGGACTAATAACAATTGTTTCTTTTATTTCACCTTTTAAATCTGAAAGAAAAATGGCTCGTGAATTAGTAGAGATTGATGAATTTATAGAAATATATGTTGATACCTCAATAGAAGAGTGTGAAAAAAGAGATCCAAAAGGTTTGTATAAAAAAGCTAGATCTGGCAAATTAAAAAATTTTACTGGGATTGACTCTAATTATGAAATACCGTCATCACCTGAAATTATTTTGGAAACAAAAATAAAATCGGCAGAAGAATTAGCAGATGAGGTCATCCTTTATTTAAAACAATATAATAAAATTTAATTTTTTAATTTTGAAGCCGGTTTTCCATATTCAATATTAAGACCACCATATCTTCTCACTCTAACATTGCACTGTTCAGCGTGACCAATAAATCCCTCAAGGTGTGAGAGTCTAGATCCATATTCTCCAATAAGTGTAGCTGCTTCATCGGTCATAATCTTTTGATAAGTGTGGGTTTTAATGAACTTACCAACCCACAAACCACCAGTATATCTGCCAGCTTTTTTAGTAGGAAGAGTATGATTAGTGCCTATAACTTTATCGCCATTTGCAACATTAGTTCTAGCACCCAAAAATAGAGCTCCATAAGATGTCATATTTTCTAAAAACCAATCATCTTTTTTTGTCATAACCTGAACGTGCTCTGATGCAATTTCATTTGCTTTAGATAACATCTCCTCATAGGTATCACATAAAATTATTTCTCCATAATCTCTCCAGCTAGTGCTTGCTGTTTCTTTAGTAGGTAAGATTTCTAAAATTCTATCAATTTCTTTAAATGTTTCTTCTGCAAGATTTCTTGAGTTTGTTATCATGACAGCAGGAGAATTATATCCATGTTCTGCTTGTCCTAATAAGTCTGTTGCACATATTTCACCGTCAACAGTTTCATCTGCAATAACCATTGTTTCTGTTGGACCAGCAAATAAATCGATACCAACTTTGCCATACAATTGTCTTTTTGCTTCAGCAACAAATGCATTACCAGGTCCAACAAGCATATCGACAGGTTTAATTGTTTCTGTACCAATAGCCATCGCACCAACTCCTTGCATTCCTCCCAAAACATAAATTTCGTGAGCACCACCCATTTTCATTGCCGTAACGACAGCTGGATTTGGCTTACCTTTAAAAGGTGGGGTAGTAGCAACAATTCTTGGAACCCCGGCAACGGAGGCAGTCACAACTGACATATGAGCAGAAGCTACCATTGGAAATTTTCCAGCAGGTACATAACATCCAACTGCTTGCACTGGTATATTCTTATGACCAAGTATCACACCCGGATGTGTTTCCACTTCTAATTCACTTAAAGTTTTAAGTTGTGCTTCTGCAAATGATCTGACTTGTTTTTGAGCAAATTTAATATCTTCTTTGTCTTCGTCAGAGACTTCACTCATTAATTGATTTATTTGATCTTCACTTAATCTAAAACTATCTGGAGAATAGTTATCAAATTTTTGAGATAACTCTCTAATATGTTTATCGCCTTCTGATTCAATTTTACTTAATGTTTTCTCAACAATTTTTTTTACTTTATCATTATCTTCAATTCTTTGTTTTTCATCCAAACCTTTTTTTAAATACTCAATTGCCATAATTATTTTTTATGAATTAATTTAAAGATATCAACACCTATTTGATCTAGTATATGTGCAATATCGATTGGTACCCAATTTTCTCTAATTAGCCCTTCATGATGTAAATAAAAATCCATAACTCTTATTGTAATTTTTTTATTAGTTGGCTCATAACCTAACCATTCTTTAGAACCATGAATGCATTCTATGCTATGCCAACCTCCAGTCATTGAATAATTACCATCACCAATTTCAATATAATGTCCAATTTTCCAATAATCCCTTTCTTTAAATGTAAGTCTAAATGGAAGTTGATGATATTCTACATATCCTTTTAAACCTCTTGCAGTTCCTATTCCTGCAGGTCCGTGCCACATCATTTTTGGATGCCAATAATTTTTTTGAGGATGATTAAGTAATTTATCTCTTATATAATCTTTGTTTGAGTTTGGATCACTTTCGGGCTTAATATTTAAACTTCGCTGCATGGTTAATGCTTGATTTAAAGATTCTAAAGATAATTCGTTGTCAAAATTTTCATTATTTTCTCCATCTCCAGTAATAGGCGCTGACCACATACCTTCTGCTCCTAAAGATTTATTAATTGGCCAGTGTCCAGCTTGTCTAATAAAATCAACTGTATCAATTAAAACATATGATTTTATAATTTTACCATTAGAGATTTGATGAGCTTCGCAAGTTCTAAGATAAATATTTTTTTTTGTGGGTGTAACACCGAGCCATTCGTTGACAAATGTTCCAGTTAGATAGCTAACAAACGATACAAATACTTTGTCTCTATAAGATCCTCCAATTACAATTATATTTCTTCTTTCGAGATCTGGAAAAGCTTCTTTTAGAGGTATCCAAAGTTTATTTTTTATATTCTCAACACCACTTATTTCATTTATTGGATGAAAAGCATTTAATTCAGCTTCTTCATGGTATAAGTTTTTTAAATTAACTCCTAATTTATCTAAAGGAGATTCAGCAACTTTATTTAATAAATATTTAAATTTTTTTTTATTTTCTAAATTTTCACTTGTACTTAAATCTACAAAAATTATTTTCTTGTTTTCTTTTTCCCCTGTTTCAAAATCTTCAATTTTATTTGTCATAAAAATTATTTACATACTAATAAATATTAATTGATTTATTCAATAATTTGAATAATATTCAAAAAAAATGAATAAAATATCATAAAGATATGTCAATTAATATTACTGCAAGATTAGCAAAATTTGAGGAACTTATTCCAAGTACTATTCCTTTTGTAGAAGGAAAATTAAAGGGACATCAAGATAGGAAAAATTATTCTGTTATAGGCCCAGGTGTTAGTGAAGATGCTAAACAAAATGTTAAAATAGCTGAAGCGCATGGCTTCAATATTGGCGCTGTAAGTGCTGCTCCAATGAACGGTTCTGGATTACATAGCCATACAACTGCTGAAGTATTTATAATTCATTCTGGTGCTTGGCGTTTTTATTGGGGAGTTGATGGCACAGAAGGAGAGGTAATACTTAAAAAAGGTGATATTGCTTCTTTCCCTACAAATATGTTTAGAGGTTTTCAAAATGTAAGCAAAGAAGAAGCGTTAATGTTTGTAGTTTTAGGTGAAAATGATCCAGGTGTAATCACTTGGACTCCAAAACTTTTAAAAGATGCAAAAGATTCTGGTATGGTATTAATGAATGATAATTCTTTAGTAGATACAGAAAAACAGAAAATTACTGATGAAACTAAAATTATCCAACCATTAAAAGAAGATGAATTAAAGAGTTTTGATCATTATTCCTCAGAAGATATAGAAAAGTTTGTCATTCGATTTGATGAAAAAGATAAATACTTTGTTGATGATGAACACTATCAATCCAATAAAATTATTAATTACCTTGATCAATTTAATATTCATAATAAATCATTTATTCCAAACATACCGCATTTAACAGGATTTAGCCTTTCACTTCTCCATGGAAAAAATGCCCATATACATGAATACAAATTTGAGAAATCAGAAGTATATCATTGTTTATCTGGTGAATGGGAAATAGATTGTGATGGAGAGAAAGTAGTAATTAAGGACAAGGATACTTTTTCAGTACCAAAAAACTCATCACGATCAATTAAGCAGATAAGTGATGAGGATGGAAATTTATTTATTATAAGACAAACAAATTAAGTATTCAGTTATATGAAAGGTTTTAATAACAAGTTTGAAAATCTTCCAGATTATATTCTAAAAATAACTCATCAGATATGGGAAGAAAAAGATGTTAACTCAATTATGGAATATTATGCTGAAAATATTCCTGTTAGATCACCTATGGGAATCATTTATGGACCTAATACAGTAGTTGATGCAACTAATGCAACTTTAGACGAATTTCCAGATAGGCAATTATTAGGTGAAGATGTAATTTGGATTGGTAACGAAGATGAAGGGTTTTTATCTTCTCATAGAATTCTTAGTAAAGCCACTCATGTAAAAGATGGTTTATATGGTAAAGCAACAAATAAAAAACTTGTATACAGAGTCATTGCTGACTGCGCTTGTAAGAATAATCAAGTTTATGATGAATGGTTAGTTAGAGATCAAGGAGCAATTGTTAGACAGCTAGAAATAGATCCAAAAAAATATGCAGCAATTTTAATAAAGCAAGAAGGTGGAATAAAGAATTGCATTAAACCATTTGATAAGAATTCATCTCAAGAATCAAGTTATACACCACCAATTTTATCAAAAAATAATATAGCTGATCAATATGCAGAAAATTTAGAAAACATTCTTAATATTAATTGTAAATCTACAATTGAAAAAAATTATGACAGATCAGTTCAACAATTTCAACCAGGAGGTTTTGTTTGTTATGGTATCGATGATGTAACAAATTTCTGGCTAAATTTAAGACAATCTTTCCCAGATGCTCTTTTTAGAATAGAACATAAAAGTTTTACTGTAGAAGAAAATCAACCAAAAAAAGTTGCTATACGCTGGTCTTTAGTTGGGAAGCACAGTGGGAATGGTATATTTGGCCAAGCTTCTAATTCTGAGATTTATATTATGGGAATTAATCATGCCGAAATAGGACCAAGAGGTATAAAGAACGAATGGGTTTTATTTGATGAAACTGCAATTTGGAAACAAATCTTGATAAAAACAGGTTAATTAAAAAATGTCTAAAATATTAACTACACATGTAGGCAGCTTGCCTAGATCAAAAGGACTTTCAGAAATTTTATTTTCTAAAGATCGGGGTGAAAAATTTATTAAAGAAGATTTCAATAATATATTGAAAAAAAATGTTGAGACAATTGTTAAAAAACAGATCGAAGTTGGTATTGATTATATAAGTGACGGTGAAATGAGTAAAATAAGTTATGCCACTTATATAAAAGATAGGATAGATGGTTTTTCTGGAGAAAGTGAAAGAAGAGCACCAGCTGATTTAGATGATTTTCCAGAGTATAAAGAAAAAATAGCTAAAAGTGGGGGTACACCAACGTATAGCAGACCGTGTTGTACTAATGCTTTAAAAATCAAAGATAAAGATTCATTAAATAAAGACTTAGAGAATTTTAAAAATTCATTAGATAAAAACAATCATCAAAAAGCATTTATGAATGCTGCATCACCAGGTGTCATAAATGTATTTATGCCAAATAGGTTTTATAAAACAGATGATGAATATTTGCATAAACTTTCAGAAATTATGGCTATTGAGTATGAGACAATTACTAAATCGAATATACAAGTGCAATTAGATTGTCCTGATCTTGCATTAGCTAGACATATGAATTTTAAAGAATTATCGGAACAAGAATTTTTAAAACGTGCGGAAATTCAAATTGAGTGTTTGAATGAAGCTTTAACTAATGTAGATGTTAATATGACTAGAATGCATATTTGTTGGGGAAACTATGAAGGACCTCATACACATGATATCCCACTAGAAAAAATATTACCAATAATTTTAAAATCTAAAATTAAATATTTTTTAATTGAGTCATCAAATCCCAGACACGCACATGAGTGGAAAGTTTTTCAAGATATTAAATTACCAAAAGATAAAGTTTTAGTTCCTGGTGTTATCGATTCAACATCAAATTTTGTTGAGCACCCTGAGGTTGTAGCAGATAGATTAATTCAGTTTTCAACGGTAATTCCAAAAGACCAACTAATGGCTGGAACTGATTGCGGATTTAGTACTTTTGCAGGATTTGGCAAAATTGATGAAAATATTTGTTATGAAAAACTTCATTCTTTAGTTGAAGGAACTAAATTAGCAAACAAAGTTATATAATTTATCTAGATGTTTTTCTTTTTATTAACGTTCCTTGGATTAAATGACTAACGGCCTCATAATCTGGATCTTTAATATTATCATTAATAAGTTGAGTTACTAATTTTGACATTTGTCTCAAGGGCTGTTTTACAGTACTTAAATTGTAAGATGACCAGTTTGCCATTGAGATATCGTCATATCCAAATATTTCAATATCTTTAGGTATTTCAATTTTTGTATTTTTTTTAATGTAATCTAAACATCCAAATGCCATCGTATCATCTGCACAAAAAATAGCTGAGATTTTTTTATTCGTTAAGATTTTTGCTGTTGCAGCATATCCACCTTCATATGTAAAATTTCCTTTTTGAGAGTATAATTTTAATTTTTTTGATTTTTTTAATTTATTTTTAAATCCTTTACATCTTTCATTACTTACATAAGATCCTGTGGGACCTTCAATTAAACCAACTTCCTGATGGTTATTTTTGATTATTTGATCTGCAATTAATTCACCACCAAATCTATGATTACATGCAACTGAACTTATAGTAGGGATATCCCAAGCTCTATTATAGGCTATAATTTGAATCTTTTTATTTAAGCAATTTTCAACAAATTGATCTGTTGGTTTAGTTGCTGAAATTATTGCAACTAATCTTTCTTTCAAATATGGCTGAATGAGTTTATCGTCTAATTCTTCACCATCATCAGTTGTTATCAATAAAATTCTAAAACCCGATAAACGTAGCGCTTCATGCAATTCAGTTAATACCTCTGGATAAAATCGATTGGTAATATAAGGTAAAATAACTCCCACTAGTCCACTATCTTCAATATTTTGAGAATCTTGCAAAAAAGTTTGAGGTTTATATTTTAGTTTTTTGGCAGCTTCAAGAACCCTTAGTTTTGTCCTGCTTGAGATGCTTGCACCTTTAGTAAAACATCTTGAAACAGCTGATTGAGATACTCCTGCTAATTTTGCGACATCTTGGGATGTGGCATTTTTATTCATCATTTTTCCTTTTTTATGTATGCAAATGCTTGAATAATTATTCAAACTGTTGCATTAATAAAATATTATAAATTAATATATTAATAAATTATAGGGGAAACAAATGAAAAAAATACTAGTATTATTTGCGATTTTCACATCATTTTTTTTCTTAGCCGGTACTAATGCAAAAGCTTGCGAGCTAAACAATTCTGTACCAGTAACTTCTTTATCTGCAGGATTTGATGCCTGGAAAGTTGTTACTTCTGCTATGGAAGAGTGTGGAAATTTTACACCTACACTTGATCAAGAATACAGAGATAAGCTTGTTGCATCATTAGAAAGCAACCCATCTCAATTTACAATGGCAGGTGTTTCAGCTTCTACAAATGTATCGGTTCTTGATGCTGGTGTAACTAGACCACTTGACGATCTAGTTGCTAAATATGGAGACTCTCTACAAGATAATCAAAAAATTGTAATTGATGGAAAAATTATGGCAATTGCAATGATGACAAATGCTCAACATTTATTTTACAGAGAAGATATTTTGAGTGATCTTGGTATAGATATTCCAACAACTTATGACGAGCTTTTGAAAGCTGCTAAAGTTATTAAAGATGCTGGAGTTGTAGATTATCCACTTGGTGGAACATTCAAGTCAGGTTGGAATTTAGGAGAAGAATTTGTAAATATGTATTTGGGTTTTGCTGATTCTTTTTTTGATGGAAATATGCCAGCAGTTAATAATAACGATGGCTATGAAACACTTAAGATGATGAAAAAACTAACAGAATATATGGATCCTGAGTATTTAACTTCAGATTCTACATATGTTCAACAACAATTCCAACAGGGTAAGATTGCTCTTGCAAACCTTTGGGCGTCTCGAGCTGGTGCTATGGACAATGCAGAGGAGTCAACAGTTGTTGGATTAGTAAAGTTTGCATCAGCGCCTAAAGCAAAAAAGAATGGTAAACCAGCATCTACATTATGGTGGGATGGTGTTGTTATAGCTAAAAATGTTACTGATGAAGAAGCAGAAGCAGCATTTAAACTAGCTATGGTTGGATTAGATCCAGCAAACTTAGGAGCGAACCCTGAAGCTGCTCCTTGGCTGTCTAATGCGTTTGATCCAGCTCCATCAAATATTGGTGCAATTTTAACTGCAAAATCTGGAGCAGCTCCTTATCCTGCATCAGCAAAAATGAGCACACTCCATGGAGTCTTAGGTGCTGCTATTGGTGATTATTTGACTGGCGCAGCTACTGCAAAAGCTACTTTAGAAAAAATTGAGGCTGATTATATTACTGCAGCAACAGAAAAAGGTCTCTTATAATTTTATATAATTGTATATTACTCCCCTTTTAAAATCTTAAGGGGGGTAATATTAGTAAATGAAAAAATCTACTTTTTTAGTTTTTACAATGCCATCATTTATAATGATGACATTATTTATTGCCTTACCTCTTCTAATAGTTTTAATTCAAAGTTTTCAATTCAACCAAGATGTATTAGAAACGATTGAAAGAGAAAATTGCGATCCTTTTGGATGTAAAACAGAAACAATTACGGTTCCTGTATTAGATGAAAATGGAAATAAAATAAAAAATAATATTTGGGTAGGCTTTCAAAATTATAAAAATATTTTGAAATTTGAACAATTATCATCTGTTATTTCAAATGATGGTTTTGAATGGAGTAAAATAAGATCTATTGATTTTTATAAAGCTCTAAGGTTTACACTAACATTTACATTTATTACTTTACCATTTGTAATAATCTTAGGTTTAATATTAGCTCTATGCGTTAATGTTTTAATTAATAGATTGAAAGGTCCAATAATTTTTATAACCTTGCTCCCATTTATAATTACACCTGTAATAGGTGCTTTATCAATAAAATGGTTATTTATAGGAGATGGTATATTAACTTTATTTTTAGAAAATATTTTAGATAAAGATATTGCCCTATTTTCTCAAGGCTGGACGATAGAGATTCTAATGCTTTTTTATAGAGTTTGGCACACTATACCTTTTGCCTTTGTTATTTTTTATGCAGGACTACAAACTGTCGATAAAGAAAAAATTGAGGCAGCATTTGTAGATGGGGCAAATAGACTTCAGCGTTTAAGATTTATTATAATTCCGCATATCATGCCTTTAATAGTATTTGTTGCTTTAATTCATTTAATGGATTCATATCGAGTTTTTGATGAAATTGTTGGTTTTAGTGCTTCTGGATTTAGGATTTCATTACAATGGATGACTTATGATTTCTTGAGAATTGATGATTCTGGAACAAGATCTATTGGAAGAGCTTCAGCTACTTCTGTTCTTACAATGATAGGAATTATAATAATATTAATTCCAGTTTTAAGAAGAACTTTTAAAGAGCAAAAAGAAAAAAGATTATAATGGAAAGTAAACTTTTTAACTTAACCACGCCTCTTAAAATTATTGTTTCAATTACAATAATTACGTGGTGTATAATTGCTTTATTTCCTCTCTTATGGATTGTTGTAATGTCAATAAAACTTCCTGTTGATTCTTTTGCTTCCAATCCTTTAAAGGTAATAATTGGTCCAAGCACAAAAGAACAGGTTGGAGGTCTATCTTTTGTTAACTTTATTTTTCTTTTTCTATCAATT
>CACMJS010000006.1 GCA_902614085.1 uncultured Alphaproteobacteria bacterium | reverse complement strand
GATCTTAACTTATGACCATATTCTCTACTTGATTTATTAGATATCCATTTACTTTTATAATCATGCCATGCAATCTTTTCATCCTTAGAAGTTGCAATTTTAACCTTTGTAAATGGCTTTTTCTTTAAAACACTTTTAAAAAAAAATTTATTTAAATTGTATGTTCTATTTTTTTCTAAACCAACATTTACAGTTACATTATTTTTTTTTAACTTTTTAATACTTTTATAATTAGTTCTTACATCTGGATCAGCCGCGGATATAAATATTTCTTTAATTCCTGATCTTAAAATTTGATCTGTACATGATCCATCTTTTGAACTATGAAAACATGGCTCTAAAGTGACATACATTGAAGCTCCTTTAGCTTTATGACCAGCTTTAGCTAGAGCTATTTCTTCGGCATGAGGCCTTCCAGACTTATTCGTTACAGCTTTAGAAATTATTTTTGAATTTTTTGCAATTACACAGCCCACTGTGGGATTAGGGAAAGTTTTTCCAAATTTTTTTTTAGCAATATCATGAGCTAAATTAATCATCTTTACATTTTGTTGAGACACTAAAAATTATTTATCTTCTAAATTACCTAAGAAATCTTCAAAATCTTTTGCTTCTCTAAAATTTTTGTAAACAGATGCAAATCTGACGTATGCTACCTGATCTAAATGCATTAAAGCTTCCATAATGTACTGACCGATAATATTAGATTTTATATCAGTTTCACCTGAGTTTTCTAATTTTCTTACAATAGCATTAACAATTTTTTCAATTTTTTCATTATCAACATTTCTTTTTCTTAAAGCTAATGAAAGAGATCTATACATTTTATCTCTATCAAAATTTTCTTTTTGACCATTACTTTTCATTACGACCAAATCTCTTAGCTGAATTCTCTCAAAAGTTGTAAATCTAGAACCACAAGCATCACAAACTCTTCTTCTTCTTATAGCTGTATTATCTTCTGTAGGTCTTGAGTCTTTTACTTGTGTATCTTCATTACTACAGAAGGGGCATCTCATTTAAAATGCCTCACTATAAATTGGATATTTTTTGCAAAGCTCAATTACATCTTTTCTTGTTTTATTAAAAACTACATTTCTCTCATTTTCTTCAAGTAAAAGACTATCTAAAATATCAGCAATCATATTTCCAACTTGTTCAAAATCTTTCTGATTAAAACCTCTGGTCGTAGCAGCTGCAGTACCAAATCTAAGTCCACTAGTTATTTTTGGTGGATTAGGATCATATGGAATTGCATTTTTGTTACATGCCAATCCAACTTCTTCTAAAATTTTTTCAGCTTTATCACCAGTTAAACCTTTTGGTGTCAAGTCTAACCAAACTATATGTGAATCTGTACCTCCAGTAACAATTCTAAATCCTCTATCAACTAAAGTTTTTGCCATAACTTTAGCACTAGCAATTACATTTTTAATATATTCTTCGAATTCAGGTTTAAGCGCTTCACCAAAGCAAACAGCTCTAGCTGCAATTACATGCATTAGTGGACCACCTTGTAATCCTGGGAAAACAGCAGAATTAATTTTTTTATATAAATCTTCATGATTAGTTAAAATCATTGCACTTCTTGCACCTCTTAAAGTTTTGTGAGTTGTTGAAGTTACTACATGGGCATGCTCAATCGGATTTGGATATTGTTTACCAGCAACCAAACCAGAATAGTGAGCCATATCAACTAAAAAATATGCTCCTACTTTATCAGCTATTTCTCTAAATTTTTTCCAATCTATTGTTCTAGGATAAGCGGATGCTCCCGCTATTATCATTTTTGGTTTATGCTCTAAAGCTAAAGCTTCAACTTCATCATAATCAATTAAATCTTTATCATTGCCATCTTTTTTTACACCGTATTGAACAGCATTAAACCATTTACCAGATAGATTAGGTTTTGCTCCATGTGTTAAGTGACCGCCTGATGCAAGAGACATACCTAAGATAGTGTCATGTGGTTGAAGTAACGCTAGAAAGACCGCTTGGTTTGCCTGTGCTCCACTATGCGGTTGTAGATTTGCAAATTTACAATTAAAAAGTTTTTTAACTCTTTCTAAAGCAATCTCTTCAGCTTGATCAACAAATTCACACCCACCATAATATCGTTTACCAGGATACCCTTCTGCATATTTATTTGTCATGACAGAGCCTTGAGCATTTAAAATTGATCTTGAAGCAATATTTTCAGATGCTATCAACTCTATTTGGTTTTGCTGTCTTTCTAATTCACGGCTTAAAGTCCCATAAACCTCTGGGTCTGCTTCTTTAATTCCTTTAGTAAACAAATCTGAAATCATATTTTTTTAATCCTTCTTTTATGTCGTCCTGACTCAAACTTTGTAGAAAGAAAAGCCTGAACACTTTTTTTTGCCTCGCTAGTATTTATAAATCTACCTGGTAAAACAAGTACATTAGCATCATTGTGCTTTCTTATCAATCTTGCTATTTTTGAATTATTAGCAAGACCAGCCCTAATTCCTTTTTTTCTATTAGCTGCAATACTCATACCAACACCAGTTCCACAGATTAGAATACCAACGTTTTTCTTATTCTTAAGAACTTCTCTTGTTAATTTGTGTGCAAAATCAGGATAGTCAACACTCTCATCTGTCTTTGTTCCTAAATCATTAATTTTTGGAAAATTCTTTAACAATTTGGTTTTGAGGTCAAATCCAGCATGGTCTGAAGCAATGTATATATTCTTATTTTGCATAATAATTTTTGTGGTTATTTACATTAAAATGATGATATTGGCTAATATTGTATGAAAGAAAATAATTGGTTCGATCCATTTTATATTCAAAATCATTTAAGTGAGGAAGAAAGTAATATTCAGAAAAATGTTAGGGATTTTTGTAATAATGAACTTAAACCTACAGTAGTTGAAAGAAACAGAAAAAATGAATTTGATCAAGACCTGTATCTAAAATTTGGATCACTTGGAGTTTTAGGACAAACTGTTAAAACGCATGGTGGCTCTGGTACATCAAATCTAGCGTATGGACTAGTAACATATGAATTTGAAAAAATAGATAGCAGCTACAGATCTTCTATATCTGTTCAATCTTCCCTCGTGATACATCCAATTAATGAGTTTGGATCTCAGGAACAAAAAGATAAATACCTTCCACAATTAATTAAAGGAGAAAAAATTGGTTGCTTTGGTTTAACAGAAAGTGAAGCTGGTTCTGATCCTGCTTCAATGAAAACTTCATTTAAACAAACTAAAGATGGATATATTTTAAATGGATCTAAAAACTGGATTACGAATGCACCAATTGCTGATATATTTATTATTTGGGCAATTGAAGAAAATAAAGATCATAAAAGTATCAAAGGTTTTATAATTGAAAAAAATACTGAAGGATTAAATACTTCAACAATAGAAAATAAAACGAGCTTAAAAATCAGTCCAACTGGGCAAATAATTTTAAATAATGTTTTTGTTCCAAGTAATTTGTGTTTACAAAATACTGAAGGATGGAAATCAGTTTTTAGTTGTCTCAATAAAGCAAGATTTGGAATTAGCTGGGGAGTATTAGGTTCAGCATCTGAATGCTGGTTAATTGCGAAAGACTATGTAGAAAATAGAATTATGTTTAAAAAACCTTTAGCATCAAATCAATTAATTCAAAAAAAATTATCTGAAATGCAAATAGAGATAAATCTAGGACTGGCATCATGTCTGTTAAGCTCTAAAGCTTTAGATGAAGGAAAAGATATCATTAATGCAATTAGTATTTTAAAAAAAAATAACTGTAAAAAATCTTTAGACATAATTAGAAATGCTCGTGATATGCTTGGGGCAAATGGCTTATTAGAAGAATATCATATCATGAGACATTTAGTTAATTTAGAAACTGTTAAAACTTACGAAGGCGCAGAAGATATTCATTCATTAATTTTAGGAAAAAATCAGACTGGAATATCTAGTTTTTAGAATAATTACGAATTAAAAAGGTTTGAATTACTGGTTTTTGTTAATATTTAATACCATTAGAAATTGATACAAATGTGATTTTTGTATAAATCTCAGACATAAATTCATATTATCTCGGGAGGACATATGAAAAAAAATTTAAAAAGACGTGAGTTTCTAAAGAAAGCAGGTGTAGCAGGTGCTGCTGCAGTTGGTGCTTCTACTTTAGCAGCTCCAGCAATAGCTGGCGGTCATCAAGAGTGGATCATTTGTAGTGCTTTTGGTAAAGCTGGTCCCTTAGGACAAGCTATTCAGGGTTTTGGAGATAACATAAATAGATATTCTGAAAAGCTTAAAGTTAAAGTTTATCATGCTGGCGAACTTGTTCCAGGACTTGAAGCATTAGATGCAGTAAGATCTGGTGCAGCTCAAGCAGCTTATGGAGCGCCTTACTATTGGCCAAACCTATCTGATGCAATTGAGTTCGTAGCAACTTGCCCATTTGGAATGAATGCAATGGAGCAAAATGCATGGTGTTATTATGGAGGTGGTATTGAAGCTGCTGACAAAATTTATAATGCACTTGGTGTTAAATTTTTACCTATGGGCAACACAGGAAACCAAATGGGTGGTTGGTTTAATAAAGAAATCAATACTCCTGATGATTATAAAGGTCTAAAAATGAGAATGCCTGGCTTAGGTGGTAGAACTATTGAAAAGCTTGGAGCTACACCTGTATTGCTAGCAGGACCTGATGTTTTACCAGCTTTAACTTCTGGTGCTGTTGATGCAGCAGAATGGATATGTCCAGCTGCAGATTTAGGTGCTGGATTATATCAAGCTGCAAAGTATTATTATGGACCAGGATGGCATGAACCATCTACTCTTTTAGATTTATCTATGGATCTTAAAGCGTGGGAAGCACTTGATAGTGATACTCAAGGTTTAATTGATGATTTAGCTAAATCTTTTAACATGACTGTATTTAGTCGTTTCCAAGCTATCAATGGACCGGCATTACAAAAACTTGTTAATGAACATAATGTTGAAATTAAAACTTTCCCAGATGAGGTTTTGATAGCTCTTGGTAATGCAGCAGGTGAAGTTGTTTTTGAGAGAGGTTCAATTAACTCTGAAACAAAAGCTATAACAAATCATTTATTATCTTTCAGAAAAGTTATTAAAGAATGGTTTACCAAAGGTGAGCAAAACTTCTCACGTATAAGAGATTTACCATTTAAATTTCCTGATTCAGTATAATATCTTAAGTTTTTAATTTTGAAGAGGTCTCTTTAGAGACCTCTTTTTTTTTAGTTTATTAACCTTGGAAGCCATGTTGCTATTTGCGGGAATACGAATACTAAGATTATTGCAAGTATCTGTATAAAAATAAAAGGAATAACACCAGCATATATATTAGATGTTTTTACATTCTCTGGAGCAACACCTCTTAAAAAAAATAATGAAAAGCCAAATGGAGGCGTTAGAAAACTTGTTTGCAAATTAAGAGAAATTAAAATTCCCAACCATAAAGGATCAGCACCGTTGGCAATTAATCCTGGTCCTACCAATGGGATAATAACAAATATAATTTCAATATAGTCCAGGAAAAAACCCAATATAAAAATAGTTAACATTACTATAATTAAAGCACCATATTCTCCACCAGGTATATTAGTTAAAAAATTACTAATCATTTCATCTCCTTGAAATCCTCTGAATACTAAAGAAAACATAGATGCTCCAATTAAAATAATAAAAACAAATGAACTCATTTTTACTGTCGTAATTGCTGCTTCTGAAATATTTTTAAGATTTAGATCCCTTCTTAATAAAGCTAAAATAGCAGCACCTGCAGCACCTACAGAAGCAGATTCAGTTGGGGTTGCTATACCAAGAAAAATTGATCCAAGAACAGCTAAAATTAAAAATATAGGTGGAATTACTTCAAACAAAGCATTTTTCCATATTTCAGCTTTAGGTTTATTAGTAATTTTAAGAGGTAATTTATCTGGATGTAATCTAGCAGTAAAAAGAATATAAATGATAAAAAATCCAACCAACATTAAACCAGGTAAAAGAGCTCCGGCAAATAAATCAATTGCAGTGACTGGTAGTGGTGCTAAGTCTCCTGTTAAAAGGCCAGCTTCTTCGTTTGCCCCTTGCAACATTTCTGCTAGCAGTATTAAAACAATTGAAGGAGGTATTATTTGTCCTAAGGTTCCTGACGCACAAATTGTTCCCGTAGCAATTTTTTCGTCATAACCTGCTTTGAGCATACTCGGCAATGCAAGCATACCCATAGTTACAACTGTTGCTCCAACGATTCCTGTAGAGGCAGCCAGCAACATCCCAACTAAGATAACACCAATACCTAATCCACCTCTTACTGAACCAAACAAATCTCCGATAGACTCTAAAAGCTTAGCTGCAATTTTTGTTTTTTCCAGCATTACTCCCATAAAAATAAATAGAGGTACTGCAACTAAAGCTTCATTGATCATCACACCATAAATTCTTTGAGGGAAGAAAAGAAGCATTTTAAAGTTAAAAACTCCTAATAAATCACCCACAAAAGCAAAAATTAAAGATGATCCCGCTAAAGTAAAGGCAACAGGAAAACCAAATAATAAAAACAACAAAGTTGTTAAAAACATTATTACTGCTAATACTTCAGGAGTCATTCGAATTTAAATTGATAAAATTATTAATAATTTTTGAAATCACTTGTATGAAAAGAAGAAAGGCAAAAATTAGAATTGCTAATTTTAATAAAAAAATCATAGTCAATCCTCCAGCTTCTCTCGATACTTCATTCATTTGCCAAGATTTGTAAACAAAAGGAAAGCTATAAGACCAAATAATATACAAAAACGGTAATAGCAAAACTATGTTACCTACTAAGTCAACGATTGAACGATATAATTTGGATGAATTTCTATAAATTATATCAATTCGTACATGATCATCGTTTAGATAGGTAAAGCCGGCACCAGCCATAAAAATATAGGCATGCATCCAAACATAGGTTTCTTGCATCCATATAAAACTAATGCCAAACAAATATCTTAGTACAACTACTAAAAAAACGTTAATGGTCATAAGAACAACAAGAGAAGCACAAAAATATCCTGCATATTTATTAATAGTGCTTAAAATAAGAGAAATTTTTTTCATACTTATATTTAGAATGTAATAACAAACATAAATATATTGAAATAAATAAATTTAACCATCAAATTTCTGATTTTTATTGAAAAACTTAGGAACTTTTTTTCCAGCCTGAGCTCTCTTTCCAATCCAAAACTCAACATCATCCAATTTTCTATTTTTAGAACCAGTGCTCCATTCTAAACCATCTTCAATGGTTAATTGAGTGACATCCGATAAAAAATCATCTTTCTTGATTTTAATTAATTGAACTCCCCCACCCTTTTGTAATTTTGGCAAAGCATCTATTTCAAAAATTAGCATTTTTTGCAACTTTGTAACACAAGCAATATGTTTTTTTGTAAGGTTTAATACTTTAATTACGATATCATTATTTTTTAAATTAAATAATTGCTTGCCTTTCTTTTGATTAGTTACAAGAGATTCAGTATTACTAATAAATCCTTTACCATTTTTGGATACAATTAAGAGCTCTTCATCGATTGATGAAAGTAACCCAGCAACCTTATCATTCGGCATACTATCGACAAAATAAATAAATGATTTAGGATTACTATTTCCACCTGGTAAAATATTTGGATCTATTGTGTAAACTTTACCAGAAGAAACAAACAAAAGTATTTTTTGATTTGAATTTAAATTAACTGAAAATAGATTTTCTTTTTTTATTTTTTCAATTTCCTTTTCATCAGTTATTTCTTTAATTCTCTTGAGCTGAAAATCCTTATTAATAATAACTGTAAATTTTTCAATTTCTTTAAATTCATCAATGCTAATATCAGTATTATTATTTTGTTCTGATGAAATTAAAGATTTTCTCTCCTTTATATCAGTATCTAATTCACTCTTTATAAGATCTAATTCACTTACTATAAATTTATCTAATGTTTTTTTATCTTTTATTAATTTATTAAGATATTTTAACTCTTCGTTTAATTTTTGGATTTCATCTTTAATATTTTTTTCATCAATCTTTCTAAGGGATCCTAAACGCATACTTAAAATTGATTCACATTGTAAATCTGATAATTTATATTTTTTAATTAATTCTTTTTTAGGATTATCCTTTGTTCTTATTATTTTAATTATAGAATTTAAATTTTTAAAAACAATTTGATAACCCTTGAGAATTTCTAATCTTTTTTTTATTTTTTCAATATTAAATTTGGATTTTCTTTTAATGGTATTTTTTCTATGATGTAAAAAATTAGAAAGTATTTCAATGATTCCAATTTGTTTAGGCTCTATACCATCAATTAAAACATTAAAATTACAAGAGTACTTAATAGATAAGTCAGTTAATTTAAAACATAAGCTTATTAATTTTTCTGCATCAATATTTCTAGTCTTAGGTTTTAAAACTATTCTTATATTTTCATCAGATTCATCAACTACATCATCTAAAGGTAATTTTTTATTATTTATGTTATTAGCAAGTTGTTCGATTATTTTAACTTTATTAACTTGATATGGAATTTCAGTAATAATGATTTGATACAAACCATTTTTCAATTCTTCTATTTGGTATTTGGCATTAATATTAAATGATCCCTTGCCATTCTTATAAATTTGCTTTTTTTCATTACTATCTAAAATTATTTCACCACCTGTAGGAAGGTCTGGTCCATTAATAATTTTTAAAATTTCAGTTAGGGAAGCTTTATCTTTTTTTATTATTAATTTTAATGCATCGATTAATTCAACAATATTATGAGGAGGAATATTAGTGGCCATTCCCACAGCTATTCCCATTGCTCCATTAATTAAAATATTAGGAAGTTGAGATGGTAGAACCACTGGTTCTAAATTTTGACCATCATAATTATCTTTAAAATCTACAGAGTTTTCTTCGATACCATCAAAAAAATAATTAGTATAATCTTGTAATCTTGCCTCTGTGTACCGCATTGCTGCAGGATTATCACCATCAATATTTCCAAAATTACCCTGGCCATCCACTAATGTAATTCTTGTAGAAAAATCCTGCGCCATTCTTACTAAGCTATCATAAATAGCTTGATCGCCATGAGGATGAAATTTACCCATCACATCACCAACAATTCTTGCACATTTTTTATAACTTGAACTTTTGAAAAGTTTTAGTTGATACATTGAATAAATTATTCTGCGGTGAACAGGTTTTAAACCATCTCTTACATCAGGTAACGACCTTGAAACTATAGTTGATATTGCATAAGAAAGATATTTTTCACTAAGAATTTTATCTAAATTGGATTCAATTATTTTGTTCATTTTTTTCTAAAAAACTGATTATATTTTTCTTAAATAAAATATACTGATTTGGCAATTTATGATTTAAATTTGATAAATGATTTTTAATAAAAATAATTTCAAAAATTTTAAAAAAATTATTTAAAGAGTTATAATCAAATATAACATTTGAATTATTCACAAAAAGATGGTGAGGAAAATCAATAGTATAGTTTGAGTAATTTTCTTTAAATTCTAAAGTATCTGTATCAAAATATTTGAATCTGTTATTGTTAACATAATCCAATTCGTATCCAATAAATTTAAGTAAATCAAATAAGTAGATACAATAGAAATTTAACCATTTTTTTTTATTAATCATAATTTCTAAAAACTCTTTAGAAATTTTATATATTTGGTTTATTTTCTGCCCTTCGATTACTGAGGCATTGATTAAAGACACAACAGAAAGTAGGCAGCTTAGTTTATATTTATCATTGATAACACTTGATAAATAAGGTTTTGATAATTCAGCTTTTATTGATGGTGGGCGACTCCCAATGTATGTCACTTCTAAATTTAAAAAAAAACCAAGTTGCATTATATTTTTCTTATTCTTTGAAAGTCCCCCATATACAATTCCTGAGAATACTTCATCGGTATCTGATAAAAATTTAATTAGTAGATCATTATCTTTAAAAACTTTTGAATGTATAAGTATACCGTTAAATTTTTTTTGCATCTGATGAAATAATATTAATATAAAGATGAGTTTTTACATCTAAAATATTGGAAATTTCTTTTTGACTTTTTATTCTAATATCTTTTATTTTAGATCCTTTTCTACCTAATAATATTTTTTTGTATCTGTCATTTTTAATAATAATATCTTGCTTAATTTTTAGCTGTCCATTTTTCAAATATTTAAAAGTTTTATTAGTTACTTCTATATTATATGGAATTTCTTTATGAATGAGTGATAGTATCTCATTTCTTGTGCATTCATTAGTGATAAAAATATCATCTTTGTCTGTGATTTCATCATCCTTATATTGCCACTTTCCATATTTTGATTTTTGTAAAAGATAATCAATTAAATTTTCAAAACCTAATTTTTTTTTAGCCGATATATTAAAAAATTTTTCAATTTTATATTTTTCTGTAATTAATTTTATATGCTTAAGTAAATTTTCTGCTTTTATCAAATCGGTTTTATTAAAAATAATTGAAATATTTTTTTTTAATTCATAAAGTTTAGGAAAATCATTTTTTAAGTCATTTAATTCAATTCTTTTTGAGTCAATTAAATACAAAATAATATCTGATTGATTTAAGCCTTCCCATAAATTTCTCTTCAATTTATTTTTTTGTGATTTATTGTCTCTAAGAAAGCTAATACCAGGTGTATCATATAGAACTAATTGAGTATTTTTAATATTAACAATACCAATAACAAAGTCTTCAGTGGTATTAATTTTTTTGTTTGTTATTGAAATTTTCTCACCAACAAGGTTGTTTAATAGAGTTGATTTACCTGCATTAGTCTTACCGACAAGACTAATTTTTAATATTTTTCTTTTCATTAATTTTTTTTAATGCAATTTCTGCTGCATTTCTCTCTGCCTCTCTTATTGAGGAACCTTTTGAATTGATCTTATTCAAATTTACCAATTTAACTGAAACAGTGAATGTAGGTGAATGAGGCGGCCCTTCTTTTTTGATTAATTTATATTCAGGCAGTTTTTTATAAAGTTGTTGAGATATTTCTTGTAATAATGTTTTTGGGTCTAAGGTTTTAGAAACTTCAATATCTAGATATTTTGACCAAAATTTACTTATAAAATCAGATGATGGATTATATCCTCCATCGATAAATATTGCTCCAATTAATGATTCAACAGAATCTGAAAAAATTGAATTTAACATTTTATTATTTTTTTTCTTAAAATTGTATTGAAGGACATCTTCTATTTGCAATTCCTGTGAAATTTTAAACAAAAATTTTTTTTGAACTAAATAAGAATATTTTTTAGATAAATCACCTTCATTAAATTTTTTATATTTTGAAAATAATAAATTTGCTATTATTAATCCTAGTACTCGATCACCTAAAAATTCAAATCTTTCAAATTCATTAATGTTAATTTTTTTTTCATTTTCTAAATAAAAACTTGGATGAGTCAGGCATTGAATTAACAATTTATTATTTTTAAACTTATAATTTATCTTTTTTTCAAATAGTTTGAGCTTTTTACTATCTATCATTGAATTTTTTGAAAAATTCTTTCATATCTAATTGAGTTTGGCCATTTCCATATCTGTAAAAATCTTGCATTTTCTAAAGAAAAGAAAATAAACTGTGCTTTACCTACTAAATTTTCATAAGGAATAAATCCAACTGTACTTATAAATCTACTATCTTGTGAATTATCTCTATTATCGCCCATTACAAAAAAATGATTTTCTGGGACATTAAATAACTGAGTATTATCTGCTATACCATTATCTGTTATATCAAGTATATTGATCTCTTTATTAAAAAAATATTCATTATACATCCTGACTCTTTTATTAGTTGTCTTATTATCCGTATCTATAAAATCATTTAATTTTTTTCTTAAGATTTCAGATCCATTAATAAAAATAATACCATTTTTAATTTCTATTTTATCACCAGGCAAACCAATTACTCTTTTTATATAATCAGTCCTATTATTTTGAGGAGTTTTAAATACTACTACGTCGCCTCTTTCAGGTATATTTGAAAATATTTTTCCAGGTATTAAAGGTATTGAAAATGGAAGGGAATGTTTAGAAAAGCCATATGAATATTTTGAAACAAAAATAAAATCACCCACAAGAAGATTTGGTTTCATTGATCCTGAAGGTATATTGAATGGTTCAAATATAAATGATCTAATTACCAAAGCTATAAAGATTGCTATAAGTATTGATTTCAAATTACCAAAAAAACTATTTTTTTTTGATTTAGTCATAAATTGTCACATTTGCTATTGCGTATTTTTTTTCATCAGAAAGTGATACTTCAATTTGTGTATTTGAACTTTTATTCATATTTTTAAAAATTATCCTTGCCTTACCATGAAGTTTTATAAACGGTTTACCATATTGGTTATTTACAACTTCAATATCTTTCCAAAATACACCCCTAGCAAGACCTGTGCCTAAAGCTTTAGCGCAAGCCTCTTTAGCAGCATATCTTTTTGCATAAGATTCTACCGAATTTAATCGTTTTTCTGATCTTTCTATCTCAGAAATACTAAAACATTTTTTTTTAAATCTATTGCCATATTTATCTATAACTCTTCTTATTCTATTAATATCAATAATATCTATTCCATTGCCAATAATCATATTTAACCTTTTAATCTCTCTAAGGAGGATACCTCTTTTTCCATTCTTAATGCTGCAATTATATTTTGTAAATGATTAGCGTCTCTAACCTCAATGTCTATTATAATCTCAAAAAAATCAGGCTTCCTTACTGAAAAAAGAATATTTGAAATATTACCATTGTTCTTTGCAATAACTGTTGTGACTTTTCCAAGACTTCCCGGTTTATTAAATAATACAACAACAATTCTTGCATTTGATATTGTTTCTAAATTACTTTGATTATCCCAAGAAATATTTAGCCATCTATCTGGAGTATCTTGATAGGATGTAAGTGTGTCACAATCAAGTGTATGAACGGCAACACCAATTCCAGCAGTTACTATACCAACAATACTATCTCCTTTTAAAGGAGAACAACAGCCAGCCAGATGATATGACATTCCAGCAGTTAGTCCTTTTAATTTTATAGGATTTTGAGTGTTTTCATTAAATTTAGAAACTGGTATGTAATTATATTCAGGATAAATTTTTTTAATTACAGAAAGTGCTGTAATTTCTCCTGATCCTATTGATGCGTATACATCGTCTATTGATTTATAATTAAAATTCTCAAGAATTTTTTGTTGAATATTATTGTTAAAATCATAATTTTCTTTTTGAAAATAGTTTATTAATATTTCTCTACCAAAAATTATATGTTCTTCTCTCTTTTTATTTTTGAAAAATCTTCTAAGTTGTGATTTAACTTTTGTTGTAACCGCAAATCTCCTCCATAGAGGAGAAGGTTGTGAAGACTCTGAAGTAATAATTTCTATTTGATCACCATTATTTAAAATAGTTTTTAATGGCTGTAGCTTATCATTAATTTTAGCTGCTACACATTTATCACCTATCTGACTATGAATTGCGTATGCAAAATCTACAGGGGTTGCATTTTTAGGCAATTCTATAAGATCTCCTTTTGGAGTAAAAACAAAAATATCATTCTGAAAGACTTTCAATTTTGAGTTTTGAATTAATTCATCTTGAGTAACTGAGGAATTCATTGAATCCACTAAATCATATACCCACTTATATTCTTTTGCGTCTTTTTCTTTTATCTTTTTTGGATCTTTATATTTCCAATGAGAAGCAACACCAAAATCAGCAATTTGATCCATAATGTTTGAGCGAAATTGAATTTCAATTTTTTTATTTTTTGGCCCCATTACTGAAGTATGCAGTGCCCTATAGCCATTTGATTTTGGAGCAGAAATAAAATCTTTAAATCTTCCTTGAATATAGGGATATTGCCTATGGATTATACCTAAGCATCTATAACATTCTCTAGTTGAATTAGTAATAATCCTAAATGCCATAATGTCTGAAAGTTGCTCGAAAGAAATATTTTTATTTTTAATCTTATTCCATATTGAATATGGAGATTTAATTCTACCTTCTACTTTACAAAATAAATCTTCCTGAAAAAAAATATTTTTTAACTCATATCTAATTTCATCGACAATATTATCATCCTTTGATTTTAAATATTCCAATCTTTCAATAATTGTTTTTTTGGCATCAGGATTTATTATTTCAAATGATATATCTTCTAATTCATCTTGCCATTCTTTCATGCCCAATCTTTGAGCTAAAGGTGAAAAAACTTCTAATGTTTCTAGAGCAATTTTGGTTTTTTTATTTTCATCTTTAATAAATTGAATAGTTCTCATATTATGCAATCTATCAGCCAACTTAACCAAAATTACTCTAAGATCTTTTGTTGTGGCTAATATTAACTTTTTATAATTTTCTCCAAATTTTTGATTTTTTACCTTTAATGAGTATTTATTTATTTTTGTAAGTCCTTCTACAAGTTCTACTATTTCATTTCCAAATTTTTTATTAATTTCTTCTATATTTAAATTTGTATCCTCTAATGTATCATGAAGTAGACCAGCAACAATAGAATCTGCATCTAATTTTATTGATGTCAAAATTTTTGCAACTTCTAATGGATGAGTAATAAAAGGATCTCCTGATTTTCTAAGTTGATTACTATGTGCTTCCTGACTTAATCTTAAAGCATCTATTACTTTATATTTTTCTTGTTTTGATAGATATGAGGTTATTGATTCTAATTCCTTGTGAATTTCTTGTGACATAAATAATATTAAAATTATTTACTTAAATTTTAATTTAACTTTATTTTTAACCTTGATCTTTTTCTTCATCTGATGAGTTTTCTAAATTATCCTGTGAAGTCTCATTAGGTGTTTCTTCTATAGTTTCATCTTCAGTTATATCATCCTCACTCGAAACTTCGGAAGCGATCTGATTTGTATCAGTTTGATCCTCATTAGTATTGTCCTCTATTTCATTTAGATCTTCATCTTCACCAAAGGTATTAGTTTGATATTCTTGAATTAAATCATTTTTTAATTGTTCTCTTGTTATTGTTTCTTCAGCAATCTCTCTTAGTGCTATTACGGTATTTTTATCGTTATCAATCTCTACAGTGGGACTTTCTCCTGTATATAATTTTCTTGCTCGATTAGAAGCTACTAAAACTAATTCAAATCTACTTGGGAATTTATCAATACAATCTTCAACTGTTATTCTTGCCATATTTGGACTTATAGTGATCAATTATTAAAAGTAAATAGCTAATTATTTTTAAGCAATCTTTGCTTTTTAATGTTCCAATCCCTTTGTTTTATTGACTCTCTTTTATCTATTTTTTTCTTACCCTTCGCAATTCCACAAGATAACTTTGCAAGACCATTTTCTGAGAAATATAAAGACAGCGGAATTATTGTAAAGCCGCCTTGTTTAATTGAACCTGATATTTTGTTAAATTCTTTTTTAGTTACTAATAACTTTCTATTCCTACTTGGGTCATAGTTTTTATCATTAGAATTATCATATTTCTTTATAAAAGAATTTGAAAGCCATAACTCACCTTTTTGCTCAATAATATAAGAGCCGCGAATAGATCCTGTGTTTATTCGCAGAGATTTTACCTCAGATCCGGTTAATACAATACCTGCTTCTATTTTGTTTGATACTGAAAAATTATAATTTGCTCTGTTGTTAGCAGCAATTATTTTCATTTATAAAAGCTGTAATTCTTCAAGACAATTTTTTACTAATTTTTTTGTATCATCTTTAATTTCAGAAAGTGGAAGTCGTGTCTTTTTGTTACATAGACCTAATAAAGATGCAGCATATTTTACTGGTCCAGGACTAGACTCTACAAATAAAGCATTGTGTAATGACGATAATTTTAAATTAATTTCTTGAGCCATTGAAATATTACCATTTTGCCAAGCAGAATGTAATTCAGAGCATAATTTTGGTGCTACATTTGCAGTAACTGATATACAACCATGTCCTCCTTGAGCAAGATATGCTAATGCCGTTCCATCTTCACCAGAAAGATAACAAAAATCATTTTGCATTTTTTTTCTGGTAAGTAATGGTCTAAACAAATCGTTAGTTGCATCTTTAACACCTATGATTTTTTTTATTTTTGACAACTCAATCATTGTTTCAATTGTCATATCAACAATTGATCTACCTGGAATATTGTAAATAATTATTGGAATATTAGTTTTATCTGAAATTGTTTTAAAGTGTTCATATAAACCGGATTGAGTTGGTTTATTATAATAAGGCGTAACAATTAGTGCTGCATCAGCACCAGAATTTTCAGCGTGTGCTGTAAATTCCACAGCCTCTAATGTATTATTTGAGCCAGTCCCAGCTATAACAGGAACTCTTTTATCGGCAATTCTAATAGTTTCTTCAATTATTTTTTTATGCTCTTCATGAGATAAAGTTGGTGATTCACCAGTCGTTCCACATGGAACGAGTCCATTTGATCCATTATCAATTGAAAAATTTAAGATTTTAGCAAGAGAGTCATAATCTACTTCATCATCAATAAATGGTGTAATAACTGCAGGTATACTTCCTTTAAACATTTTTAAATGGCGGAGAGAGAGGGATTCGAACCCTCGGAAGGAATTACTTCCTTCGCAGGTTTAGCAAACCTGTGGTTTAAGCCACTCACCCATCTCTCCTGTTCGTTTGTCATGATCTTCTAATAAGTTCCCATGTTTAATTTTTCTTGATAAACAAAGATTTTTACAAGTGCAATCTTCCTTAATCAATTATGTTTATATCATGGGATAAGTTAGGATTAAATGTAAAAATTGATCTTTTAGTGCTCCAAAAATGCTCCAGAAGAAATTCATTAAACCTGTGTGCGATTAGGTACTTAAAAAGTTCAATTAAATCGAATTGCAAATGGTGCAATACCCACCACAACCATTTGGCCTAGTTACTTGCAATGTCTGCTAAAGGTCAAAGACAAATACAAACAGCCATCAGTTGAAAAGTTTTAGCAAATGATGCTAGGTTCACATGGCCAAAAAAATTTGTAATTAAATTCCCTTGTTCTCTGTAAAGAAGTTGTATTCTTCTTCCATCTTCTTTCCTATTGCGTGTAGTTCAAGTTCTCTTATGTGCATCTTTGCAGCTTGCTTTCTTGTATTCTGCTCTAATAGCGCTTCATAGAACCCCATAGTAAACTAATCTTACTAGTGCAATATGATCATTAAGTTTTTCTTTCGGTTTGTATTTTAAAATATTTTTCATTGATCACTGCTCACATAGCAAAAGTTAACAAAAGATAACAATTAGCGTTACTTTGCGTAACCATATTTGTAATAAGCCGCCTCTTTTTTCTCTCGAAATAACTTTGAATTTTAGAACACTGATAATTTATTCTAATTTAATGGTAAGTGTTCCGATTAAGTTACCATAAAACTTCGTTTTTTAATCTTAGAACAGTAGAACACCTAATTACCAGAGTATTTTAAAGTTATGGATAGATAATTTTTTAAAGTGTGATTTCGAAATGTGCCAGGTGTTCAGTGTTCTGTTAAGCAAAAACTCCAATAGTTATAGGATTAAAGGTTATGATTGATGTACAAAAAATTTTAAAAAGATTAAATTTTTTTAATTAACTCTTTAGCTTTTTTAATATTTTCTTCAAAATAAGGGTAATGTTTAGGCAATAATTCAAAATTAAGATTAGTATTTTTAGGAAATTCCAATTCATTAAATATTTCATCGAAGGAGATATTACCCCATCCTAATGGCAAATGAATATCACCCAAACCATAACTAACTGCTTCAGATTTATAAAACGTTGGCATTTTTTGCAATAATCCAAAAGAGTCGTGCATGTGGAGATGCTCACTTAATGGAGCCATTGTTTTTATTTCGCTTATATAATCAGCATTATTATAATTACAGTTAATATAAGCGTGGGAAAAATCTAAACATGCTTTAATTCTATTATGATTGATTTGATTTAAATTATGCGCAATTTCACTTGGTAAAGGAGCGTAAGCCTCCATATTAAATGGAAACAAACACTCTATAGCTAGAGTAACGTTACAAGAATCAGCTAAACTCGATAATTCTTCATAACACTCTTTTTGCTTTTGTAATAAATCACTGTAATGATTTTTATCTTCAAATATTTTTTTGGTTGTATATCCAAAATGGGTCACTAAATGCGAAGCACCTAATTCACCTGATACTTCAATATTTTTTTTTAAAACCTCTTTATGATCACTAAAAAATTCTTCATCCATTAAGTTTACTGAAAGTTCTCCGTGAACAGTATAATTAAAGTCAAAAGTAGAAATAATTTTTTTTAGTTTATCTATTTCGGGTTTAAAAATTTTTTTCCCTACAATTATATCTAAAGCATAAATTGGTAATTCTATTGAATCTACTTCTAATAATTTAAATTGAGTAAGTTCTCCTTCTAGAATTTCTAAATTACTACTACTATTATTGTTTACAGATGTTCCAGTAATTGAAAATCCAACCTTATTCATGTTTAATCAAGTAGATTATATTTATTAAAATAATGTTAAAAAAATATAAAATTTAGTTAATAGAAATTAAAAGAAAATTTTAAAAAAATTCATCAAAAAAGTTAAGGTTTCATTAAATTCAATTTACTCTTTTGCCTTTAACATAAACTTCTTTAATTAATGGAGTATTTTCTAAATATGAAACTCTAAGAAAGTCTGATCTTTTATTAATCTCAATGTGACCCCTGTCATGTAAACCAACTGAATTTGCTGGATTATAAGAAACTAATTTAGTAGATTCACTTAAATTCACACCTTTATCTAATAATTTAAATACAGATTGTATTAGACTCAAAGGAACATAATCAGATGAAAATATATCAACTAAATCAAAGTTGTTATCCACTAAATCATTTACCGAAACATTATCCGAGTGTGATTTATTTCTTATAAAATTTGGAGCACCTAAAACTGTTTTCATTTTAAGTTTTTTTGCTTGTTTTACAGCTTCTAAGGTAGTTGGAAATTCACTAATGTAAATTCCATTTTTGCTTGCTTCATTTACATGTTCTTCTGTTGTATCATCGTGAGAGGCCATAATAATTTTTTTATCTCTCCATATATTCGATACTTTTGGTCTATTCTTTTTTTCAGCTTCTTTTGCCGTTTCCTCTAGTCTTAACATTTTTTCATCAAAATCATATGTACCATGAGATGTAACATTGCTTCCTTTACTGTAAAATTCTAGCATTTTTTCTTTATTTCTCCATTGTCTTTGTCCAGGAGTATGATCCATTAAAGAAGCTAAAGCTATATATTTGTTATCAGAATATTTTTCTAATGTATCTAAGAGTTCAGGGTCAGATAATTCACACCTATAGTGAAGATGGTGATCAGCTTTGAATAATCCTAAATCCTTACCTCTAGTAATTGAAGTTATTATATCATCCAAAATACTAGTTCTAATTTTTGTATAGTTTCCAACTAATATTGCATCAAAAACTGTTGTAATACCTGAAGAAATAATTTCATTATCATTAGCTATTGCAGCTGCAATTTTATTTGGCCAAATTGCATTAGGTCTAGGAATAAAATGTTTTTCTAAGTTATCTGTATGAAGCTCTATCAATCCTGGGAATAAATAATCACCCTCAAAATCAATTGCATTAGAGTTATTTAAATCACCCTTATCAATGTTTAAAATTGTTTCATTAAAATTTATTGAGCCAATAAAAGTATCATTTAAAGTAACTATATTTGCATTTTTAATTATCATTTGGAATGTATTTTTCTAAGTTAATTTCTCTTGTACATATTTCATTTCTAATTTTGTTATCATGAACTATAACTATTATTGTTACATTTTTTTTAAGTTTGGATTTAATCATATCAATGACAATGGATTTATTCATATCATCGAGAGATGCTGTTGGCTCATCTAATAAAAGAATAGAATAATTTCCAATTAATGTTTTCGCTAAATTTACTCGTTGTTGTTCGCCTCCAGAAAAAGTTAATGGTGATAAATTCCACATAGATTCTTGTAT
This sequence comes from uncultured Alphaproteobacteria bacterium, assembly GCA_902614085.1. Taxonomy (GTDB): domain Bacteria; phylum Pseudomonadota; class Alphaproteobacteria; order HIMB59; genus CACPNW01. The sequence goes on along the minus strand of CACMJS010000006.1, from coordinate 12,138 downwards.
ATTTAATTCAGATAAAAGTTTTTTTATTTTTATTAATGAGTGTTCATCAAATAAAGACTGTTGTTTTAGAGTATCAGATACTATTTCAATTGTTGGAACCCTAGGCAAAACTCTTAAAAACTGACTTACATATCCAATAAAATATTTTCGAAGATTTATTATTTGATGTTCTAATGAATTAGCAATATTGATTTTATTATTATTATAAATATTAATTTCACCTGAAGATGGTAAATAATTTCCATATAACATTTTTAAAAATGTAGATTTACCAATTCCAGATTTTCCAACTAGCGCAATACATTCTCCTGTCTTTATTTCTAAATTAATATTTTTTAAAACATTTAATACGATGCCCTTCTGGTTATGCAGAATAAATTTTTTATTAACGTTTTTTAATTCGATAATTTTCATTATTAAACTTGTAAAATAGATGAAGTTAAAAGCTGTGTGTAGGAATGTTGAGGATCATCCAAAACTCTATCTGTTAATCCTGTTTCTACAACTATGCCGTCTTTCATAACCAATAATTTATCAGTTAAAAATCGCACAACTGCTAAATCGTGTGTTACTATAATCATAGTAACATTAATATCTCTTACAATACTCTTAATAGTATCTAGTATTTTAGCTTGTACAGACACATCCAGCCCCCCTGTTGGCTCATCCATAAACACTATCTGCGGGTTTGATGATAATATTTTTGATATTTGAAGTCTTTGTTGCATTCCGCCTGAAAAACTTAAAGGAAATTCATCAATTCTATCTGGGTCCATCTCAGTTTTTTTCATCCAATATTTTCCAGTATTTCTTAAAAATGAATAGTTTTTTTCAGATACATTGAGAAGTCTCTCTGCAATGTTACCTCCAGCACTAATTCTTAAATTTAAACCATCTCTTGGATTTTGATGAACTATCCCCCACATGGATCTCATCAATTGTCTTTTTTCTTGTTCAGGTAGAGAAAGAAAGTCTTTTACACCACCTTGATCTAGCGATATGTTAATTTTTCCTGCAGATGGAGAAATTTCTCCTGACAAGCATTTCAACAGTGTACTTTTACCTGAACCAGATTCACCAACAATGCCTAAAATTTCACCTTTATACAAATCAAAATTTATACCTTTGCAACCAATTTGGTTTCCATAAAAATGTGTAAGGTTTTCCACATGCATTATTTTTTTAATATTCATTTATTTTTCTCAAGATTGCTTTTACAAAAATCTGTATCTGAACATATAAAATTTTTCTTTCCCTCATTATTGATAATTATTTCATCTAAGTAACTCTTCGTTGAACCACATATTGAACAACATTCATCCCATGTTTGTATTTCAAAGGGATGATCTTCAAAATCAAGACTTTTAACTTTAGTGTAAGGTGGAATTGCGTAAATTCTTTTTTCTCTTCCTGCGCCAAATAATTGCAACGCTTCCATATTATTCATTTTGGGATTATCAAATTTAGGTATCGGTGTTGGATCAGTAATATATCTATTATTGGTTTCTACTGGATAAGCCCAAGTTTTTATTACTGAGCCAAATTGAGAAATTTCTTCGTATAATTTTACATGCATTAATGCATATTCTTTATATGCATGAAGTTTTCTAGTTTCTTTTTCTTTAGGCTCTAATTTTCTTAGAGGTTCTGGTTGAGGAACTTGGTAAACAATGATTTGATCTTTATTTAATGTTGTTTCAGGAATACGATGTCTAGTTTGTATCAAGGATGCTTCTGCAGTTTTATCTGTAGTCATAATATTACATACACGTTTAAAAAAATTTTTAATAGAAACAGCATTGGTAGTATCATCAGCACCCTGATCAATGACTTTTAGAATATCTTCTTTACCAATTATGGAGGCTGTAACCTGGATACCTCCTGTTCCCCATCCATATGCTAATGGCATTTCTCTTCCTCCAAATGGACATTGATAGCCTGGAATGCAAACAGCTTTTAGAATTTTTCTCCTTATCATTCTTTTAGTTGCTTCATCTAAATACGCAAAATTAAAACCAGTTTTCATAATTTTTTTCCTTGCAGTATTTCATTTCTAAGTTTTCGAATAAGATTTAGTTCACCTTGAAAGTCTACATAATGAGGAAGTTTTAGATGAGTTACAAAACCTTGTGCTTCAACATTGTCAGCATGATAAAGAACAAATTCATGATCTTGAATTGGGAATTTGATTTCTTCACCGTATCCTTCACTTTTTAATGCTCTATCTACAATAGAAATAGCCATAGATTTTCTTTCATTATAGCCAAATGTTAAACCATAACCTCTCGTAAATTGGGGAGGAGTATTTTTATTTCCTTCAAATTGATCTATCATTTGACATTCAGAGATTTCAATACTGCCAATACAAATTTCAAAACCTAATTCATCTGGCGAAATAAAAATATCAACAATACCGTATTTAATTTCTCCAACAAAAGGATGAGTTCCTTTACTTCCAAATCCCCTAATAGCTGAATAAGATAAACCTAGAAGAAAACCCTCATCACCCCTAGCTAGTATTTGCATCCATTGATCTCTGGATGCAGGAAATTTCATAGGATCTCTCGTAACATCAAATGGATTATCTTTTAAATTGTTAATTTCCTGCTCTAATAAATTCTCATTATTAAGATAATCAATAACACTAGGAAATTCTTTATTTTTAGGTTCTTGGTTATTGATGTTTTCATATGAATTTATCTCATCTTCTTTCATTAGAGAAAAATCTAATAATCTGTGAGAATAATCAAATGTTGGGCCAAGTATTTGACCGCCCGGTATATCTTTAAAACTTGCAGATATTCTTCTTTTTATAATTATTTTGCTTGTATCTATAGCAGTTGAGTAAGCATATCTTTCTAAAGTGGTTCTATAAGCTCTCAATAGAAAAATTGCCTCGACCAAATCTCCTTGAGATTGTTTTATTGCTAAAGCAGATAAATCTTTATCATATAATGAACCTTCATTAATAACTCTATCAACTGCAAAACTTAGTTGTTCTTTAATTTGATTTATCTCAATACTTTTAGTGCCAGTTTCTTTTCTTTTATTCTCTAAAAGTTTCAATGAGCTTTTGATTGCTTTTTCCCCTCCTTTTACTGCTACATACATTATTTTAATACCTTTGATGTTCGTGGCAGACAGAAAAAATTATCTTTACATGTAAGAATTAAGTCGACACCTCTTGGAAAAATAAAATTATTATTTTGCCATTGAGATTGAAAATTTTTAGGTAAATTAGTTGGGGATATTGATTTTGTTTTTTGAATACCAGGACCTTCAATTATTAATTCTTCACCGTTAACCAGATCTTCAACTTCAATAATTATCGTAGATGAGTTGTCAGGATATTCATCTGAGCCAAGATTAAAATTTTCAATATTAAATTCCTTATTTTGAATAATTGCAAAGTCACAATGATTAGATTTTTCTATACAATTTGCATTTGTGTTGAAAGTTATAAAGTTTTGTATTTTTGATATCTTTTCAGAATCTATAAAAATTTTAGTATCAATATCAAATAACGTAAAAATAATATTAGCTGTTGAAGAATAAAGAACATTATCTGTTTCAAGATTTTCTGGAACTGTGAATATAGATCCAGGAAAAGAGGTTGCTTTTAAAATTGTTCTAAACATATTTTGTGATGAATGTGTTTGATCTTGATATCCAATATATTCCATTATCCATCACCTCTCACCAGTGTAAAGAAATCAACTTTTGATGAGTTACTTTCATTAATAATGTGATTTTCTTTTTTATTGATTTTATCTTTTAAGTCTAAAATCATACTTTGAAGTTTAGAATAATAATTGTTATCTTGCATTAAAGCATCTAAAACTGCAGCATATTCAGCTCTTATTTTATCTCTACCTAGATGATACGAATAACCAATTACTCCTTCTTCTAATTTTATGACACATTTAGTTAATGTTGCTTCACCCAGATTATAAGGATCTCCATTACCCCCTAATCTTCCTCTTATCATGATGGAGCCAACATTCGGTCCGTAAATTATTTTATAATCTTTAGTATAATTTATATTTTCAATACAATTTTTTAAATCTATTGTTTCTGTTTTTGACAAAATAGAAATCCAATCTTTTCTTTGTATTTTAGACACTTTATTTTGCTCTTAAATCTTGATTTAAATTTGAAAATGAACCTAGAGGAGTAATACTATTTCTTTTCTTAATATCTAACGATATTTCTATTGGTTCATCACCGTAAACTTTCCATAAAAATTTATTATCAAGGGAAATTTGTCCCCAAGATTTTGCTGGTTTTCCAAAATTAGAAAAACTTTCAGTGAGGGATTGTTGAGTAAGATATGTAATTCCATCTTCTTGTGAAAAAGAATTCCAATGCACGTGACCAGACAGAAAAAAAACAGGCATTGATGCTTTACATATACTATTTCTTAAACGGGAAGAATTAGGATATGACCCAAAAGAAGGATTATTTTGAAAGTAATAGTTCCCGATTAGAGATGCAGGAGAAATAGGTACATGAGAAAAAATGATAACTGGAACCTTAGAATTCATTACCTCGTTGTTTAACCATATAAAATCCATTTCATTAATTTTAAATCCAAAAAAATCATCTGTGCGATAAGTTTTAGCATCAGCTCTCCATAATAATATTTTAAAATTATCTAAAAGAATAACTTCGTTTTCTAAAGATTGATTAAATATCTCTTCATTTTCCTTCACAGTAAGATTTACAACATCGTGGTTTCCACAAATATGATAAGTTTTTATTTTATTTTCATTTAATTTCTTAAATATTTCTTTTTGCAAAATAATATCATTTTTTTTATCAATATCATTTATACGATCACCTAAATCAATGATTAAATCAGGTTTTTCCTTATCAACAAAAAGATTAAATTCATCAAGCAAGCTAAGTGCTGTATCACCTCTTTTAGTTAAGCTGTTCTTTCCACAATGAATATCAGCAATTGTAATTATTTTTATCATTAGTTTCTCCCTTCAATTGAATAATTATCATCAGATTTAATGTAAAGTAACGAATAGTATGTGGAACCAATTATCAAAATAATACCAACTAGAATATTAACTGTTAATAATTCATTGAAAAATATAAATCCAAAAATTATTGCAGCAACTAATCTCGAATATTCCCATGGTGCTATATACGATACATCAACTAATTTATAAGCAGTAAGAAAACACCATTGAGCAATTGAACCAAAGGTGATCATTATTAGAACAGGAAAAAAAATTGAAGTTGGAATTTCATTCCAGCTATAAAGCGCAGGTAATAAAAACAATATACTTATAGAAATATTTGGAATTAGCATTATTCTTAAAACTGGCTCTTTTAAGGAGAGTTTTTTAATAACAATAGTTAATCCAGCTGCAAAAATAGCTCCGATAATTCCAACAATACCAGAAAATAAAATTGATGAATTTGAAAATTCTAAGCAAAATAAAACACCTACAAAACCTATAAAAGTAACTATTATTTTTTGAAAAGTAATATTTTCTGATAAAAATAAATAAGCTAACCAAAGTACAAAAAAACTTTTAGAAAAAGATATAGCGGTTGCTGTTCCCATAGGTAAGTTAACAATTGAATAAATCCAGCAAACTATAGCTCCCATTATTAGAAATATTCTTAAAAAATATAATTGATAACTATTTTCTGGTAAGAATTTTAGACCTGAAAATAAAAAAATTGGTAATAGCAGTAAAGTGCTGCCAATAGATTTAATAAATATTATTTGATAAAATGACAGGTAGTGACTCGAAATTTTAAATGCTGACATCATACTTGCTATAGTAAGAGCGCTTATTAAAACTAAAAAACTTGCAAGATATTTTTTATTGATAAAATTATTTAACTTTTTTCTATAAGTTTTGACTGTGTGCACAATATTAATTAGTAAGAAGCATTCTATGATTTTCTAAACTTTCATCATATTGTAAATCTTCTTCAAATTGATGTCCTTTCTTTAATAATAAATCACTTTTTATTTCAGAAAACATTTTTGGTTGAGTCATCTTTATATTTGGATCAGGTGTAGGAACTGATTTAATTAAGTTTTTTGTATAATCATGTTTAGTTTTTCTTAACACATCTTTAACTTTACCACTTTCTACAATTCTTCCAAAATACATAACTGCAACCCAGTCACTTATTTTTTCAATTACTGATAGATCATGTGAAATAAAAATATACGTTAATTTTAATTCTTTTTGTAAATCTTCAAAAAGACCAAGTACAGTTTCTTGAACAGAAACATCCAAAGCTGAAACAGGTTCGTCAGCAATAACTAGTTTTGGCTCAAGAGCTAACGCTCTAGCTATACTTAACCTTTGCCTTTGTCCTCCTGAAAATTCATGAGGATATCTATACAAATGTGAATTATCTAGACCAACTTTATTTATTAACCATTCAACTCTTTCTTGTATAAATTTCCTGGAACCAGCATTATGAATTTCTAATGGTTCTGAAATTTGTTGAGCAGCTGTTCTTCTTGGGCTCAAAGATGCGAATGGATCTTGAAATATCATACCTATATTTTTTTTAAAGTTTTGAAGATCTCTTCCTTTTAAGTCTAATGCGTTGGTTCCATCTAAAATTATTTCTCCAGATTCTGGTTTAACTAATCCTGCAACTGTTTTAGCAATTGTGGATTTTCCACAACCTGACTCTCCAACAATTCCTAATGTTTGACCTTCTTTAATTTTGAAGTTTGCTCTATCTACAGCACATAACTCAGTTGTAACATTATTTAAGATACCTCTTCTTACAGGATATTTTACAGTAACATTATTAAATTCTAAAATAAATTTGTTTTCCTCTCTGTATAATTTTTGATGTTCATTCCCAAGTTTTGGCACTGACTCTATTAAATTTTTGGTATACGGATCTTCTGGATTATTATAAATTTGATTAACGGTACCTGTTTCAATAATAGAGCCTCTTTTCATAACAACTACTCTATCTGAAATTTGAGCAACAACACCTAAATCGTGTGTAATAAACATTACTGCTGTACCATGATTTTCTTTTAATTGTTTTATCAACCATAAAATTTGTGCTTGAATTGTTACATCTAGAGCCGTTGTAGGTTCATCGGCAATTAATAATTTTGGTTCACAAACAAGTGCCATCGCAATCATTATTCTCTGTCGCATACCTCCTGATAATTCGTGAGGGTATTGGGAAAATCTTTTTTCAGCTTGAGCAATTTTAACTTCTTTCATTGCCTCTATTACCATTTGCCTCCCTTTTTCTTTTGAGACATTTTTATGAGTAATTAGGGCTTCTAAAATTTGCTCACCTACTGTAAAAACTGGATTTAAAGAAGTCATAGGTTCTTGAAAAATCATCGAAATCATGTTTCCTCGAATGCTTCTTGCCTTCTCTTCTTCGATATTCACCATATTATATTTTTTATCAAATATGATTGATCCATTTTCAATATTTCCACCTGCCTTTTGAATTAATGACATTACGCCCATTGCAGTAACAGATTTACCTGATCCTGATTCACCTACTATAGACACAGTTTCATTTGGATAAATATCAAAACTAATATTTTTTAGAGCTTTAAAATAACTATCATTATTACCGAATGATAATTCTAAATTTTTAACTTCTAATAATTTTTTTTTCATAAAATATTAATCATGGAGGGCAGATTATTCTGCCCTCCTTTATAATTTAATTTAATCTATCATCCTCAAACATGCCTGCTCTAAAATCAAGAACGTATGGTATATGTCCAGGGAAAGGATCCCAATGAAGATCTTCTCTCATTCCATAACTTTCAAATGGTTGATATAGAACTAACATGAAAGCATCTTCTTTGACGAGATCCATTATTTCACCATATTTTGCATTTCGTTTTTCAGGGTCTAATTCCCATCTAAACTCATTATACAATTCAGTATATGCTTCCATACCGATCGATGGATTCCAAAGTTCTCTTGTCATTCCTGCACCACCTGGAGCCCACATTTTTCCAAATGAGCCATGAGGATCTGCATAATACATTGGATTTGACCAATTCTGCATTTGACCATTGTACCCCCAAGAACCAGGCTCACCTTTAGAAGCCCAAGTTTCCGTTGTTCGAATAGTTACATCAATACCAATTTCTTTCCACATCTCGGCCATTGCCTGAGCAGCTAGAAGACCATTTGTATAATAATATGGATCAGTCCAAAATTCTAATTTTGTTCCTTCTAAATTATTATCTTTGATAAGTTTTTTAGCTTTTTCAATATCGTAACTAAAAGTATCAAAATCAGGAGTATAAAATTTCCCGTAGTTAGGATATGAATGCGTACTAGGAACTACAGACTTTCCAAACCATAAAGCATCATTTAAAAGATCTCTATCTACAGCTGATACCATTGCTTGACGAAGTTCTTTAGTGAAAGTTTTTGATCCACCAGAGAGAGCATCACTTTCCCTATCATAGCCAGCACCAGCAAAATAGATTACATGAAATAAAGGAGTTACTGCACCTGTGGTTTTATAACCTGGGGCATTATCAATTGTTGCCAACTGATCTGGCGCTATGTTTGTAGCTAAATCAATTTCTCCATTGATAAGAGCAGTTACTCTTGCCGCAGCTTCTGGAATTCTTACCATAGTTATTTTATCGTATGGTGCTTTTTCACCCCAATAATCATCATGTCTTTCATAAACAATTTCGACTCTTGGATTAAATGATGTAACCTTATAAGGACCAGTACCAACAGGTGCTAATCCGAAAGCACGATAATCAGATATTTCATCAATATCAGGATCACCTGTCAAACCCATAAGATATTTCTTAGGATAAATCATTGATTGTTGTGAAGATAGAAATAATTCCGTTAGAAAATCTGGTTTTTTGGTAATAACTCGAACAGTGTTTTCATCGAGTGCTTCAGCTCTAGCTATATTTCCAAAAAATTCTTTAGATCTTTCTGTTCTTATAGGATCGGTAACATTAATCATTGATTGTAAAGAAAAAAGAACATCTTCAATGGTCATGTCATCACCATTATGAAATTTTACACCTTTTCTAATTTTAAAATCAATAATTTGTTTACTTGGATGAATTTCATACGACTCAGCCAATCCACCAAACATCGGGCCAAATTCATTATCCATATTTTTTGCATTTTTACCTATCAAAGGTTCCATCATGTTTACAAAAAATTGTGAATCAACGTTTGAGTGACTTTGTGCTGGTGCAAACGTGGCTGATAGATTTAACACACCAACTTTTATTTCAACTGCATTCGCAAAAGAAGTTAAAGATAATGATGAAATAGATGTTAGAAGTATAAAGAAGTTTCTAACAAATTTTTTTATTTTCATAGTTTACTCCATTAACTAAAAAGTTAAATTTAGTTTTATTTTTAACCATTAAAAATAAAACACCATCTCTTGAAATCATTTTCTTTGTAAACGAACATCAAGAGAATCTCGTAACCAATCACCCAGTAACAAAAATACTAAAGCAATTAATAAAATCACTATCGCTGGCAAAACACAAATATGAGGATAGGAAGATAAAAAATCTCTTCCTAAGCCTGTCATTGATCCTAAAGTAGCTGTTGGAGGCTGAATACCTAAGCCCAAGAACGATAAAGAACTTTCCAATAAAATTATATTAGAAATACCAAAAGTGTATAAGACGATAATTGGGGAAGCAATATTTGGAAGCATATGAAGAAGAATTATTCTTCTTGGTTTCGCCCCTGCTACTTGCGCAGCAGATACATAGGGTTCATTTTTTATTTGTATTACTTGACCTCTTACTACTCTAGCATAATTTTCCCAACCACTAATACCTACTACAAAAATTAGGATTGTAATACTCGAGCCAAAAACAGATATTAATAATAAAGCCATTAAAGTACCTGGAAATGCAATCTGTATATCTACCAACATCATAAAAATGTTGTCTATGATACCTCCAACATATCCAGATATGACACCTATTAAGGTTCCAATTGTCATGGAGATTAATGATCCTACTAAAGCAATAAATAAAGTAAACCTTAAACCATATATTAATCTTGAAAGCATATCTCTTCCAAGTTCATCGGTACCTAGCAAAAAGCCAACTTTAAATTTTTCAAAACCTAAAGGAGGTCTTAATCTAGCTAACAAGCTCGTCGAATTTGGATCATAAGGTGCAAGAATAGGCGCAAAGATAGCTACAAGTATTAAAAAGAATAAAAGAAATAAACCTCCCTTAATGATTAAATCACTTTTTTTGAATTTTTTAACTAATTCACTATTATTAAGAATTGAAAACATCAGTTTACTCTAATTCTAGGATCTAATAATGCATATGTCAGATCAACTAAGAGAGTAGCCAATACAACTATTGAACCCCATAGCATCACACCATATTGGAGTATTGGATAATTGCTAAAGATTGCAGCTTTAACAATTAAGTTCCCTATTCCATCAATGGCAAAAACTGCTTCAACTAAAACAACAGCAGCAATAAAACCTGCAATTTGTAATCCAAGAATTGAAACGATAGGCATTGATGCATTTCTAAATGCATGCTTAAAAATAACTATACGTTCTGATAAGCCTTTTGACCTTGCAGTACGAATATAATCTTCATTGAGAACATCAAGCATTGCTGAGCGTGAATAACGTATTTTTCCAGCCAACATAGACATAGCTAAACAGCCTACTGGCATAATATAATGATAGGGAGTTTCTAAACCTACAGTTGGTAATAAATGAAGCGTAAAAGAAAAAAGAAGGATGGCAAATATAGCTAATATGTAATTAGGAATAGCATATCCAGTAAATGCTAAAGCCATTATGAATGTGGTTAAAATTGAATTTCGGTAAATAGCAGCGTAAATTCCAAGAGGAATGCCAATTATTAATGAAACTAAAAATGCATATCCAAATAAAGCTAAAGTATTAGGTAATTTACTAAAAAAAACTTCTGTTACAGGTTGAAAAGAAAAATAAGAAAAACCAAAATTACCTTCTATTATTCCTTTAAAATAACTAATATATTGGACAAAGTATGACTCATTGAGTCCAAAATACTCCATTAAATAGTTATACTCTTCATTACTTAAACCTTCGGGTGCAAAATTATCAATCGGATTTCCTGCTATTCTTGTAGCAATGAAAGTAAGAGTGATGACTCCCCAAATTGTTAAAAAAGCTCTTAGAGTTCTTATAATTACGAACCGCATTTTTTATAAATAAACCTTAAACGGATGACCCCAGGCCTGTTTACCGTCATTTGTTCTTAAAATTAATCTTGCCCAACTATTATGGAACTTTGCTAATGGAAATTTTGCTTCTTTAAGGTTTTCACCTGAAATTTTTTCAAATCTTGCTCCTCGACCAACTAAACCGATATAATCAACATTAGAAGTTTCTACATGAAAATATTCATCAACTATTTCACTTCTAATTATCTCTGGACCTGTTGATCCATAATAATTTCCAGATTTAAGCGCATCCAATATATCCTCATGAGAGTTAGATGCTGCTTGAACCATAACCCAACCTGCATTGGCATCTTTTTCGTAATAATGAGCATCATCAGTTGCAATAGCTCCAATCATTCTCCCCGAAGCCATAACTTGATCAATTAAATATGAGCCATTTTCTCTTCCAAAAGTTTTGCAAACACCATTAAATGCTTCAATTGCATGAATGCCTAAGGGCATAGATAATGCATCATTTAGATTTAAACCTGACCATTCAGGATGGGCGATAGCAACAAAAGCTCCAGCTTTTAGAGCTCTTGTAGCTATTTCAGGCCCAGATTCATCTTCAGTCGGAGAAGTGAAATCTTTAGGAATACCAACAGATAAGATATGCCATTCGTCTCCATTACTATTTTTACCAGCGTGAAGTTCTGCACCAGTTATTGTTGTAAATTTATCATCGGAGAAATTTGATGTATCACTAATGGTAAAATTGTATTCACTTTTAAAATGGTCAGTTAAAGAAATAAAATCATAATTTAGGTTTTTATAAAATTCACAAACCTTTTCAGGTGACAATTGACCATCACTATTAGTTGAGTGGCAGTGAATGTTACCTTTATAAATTATATCAGAATTAACTATCACAAAAAAAGTAATAGAAAAATTATTTGTAAAAAAAATT
>CACMJS010000005.1 GCA_902614085.1 uncultured Alphaproteobacteria bacterium | reverse complement strand
ATCTATTTCAAAAAAATTTGAACCTTTTAATTTATAAAAACCAATAAATAAAAAAAATAAACAGATAAAAATTTGTAAAAAACTGAGTAAAATTGCTTTATTAAAATTTAGTTCAAAAAGTGCATATTGATAAATTGCCACCTCAATTGTTGAATACATGGGTCCACCACCCAAAGCCATTACTATTGCAAAACTTAAAAAACAAAGAGAGAATATTATTGAGAAAACAGTAAAAAAATTTTGTCTTATATAAGGCATCTCTAATTTTAGAAGATTACCAAAAAAAGTAATGTTTAGTGAGCTAGATATTTCATAATATTTTAAAGGAATACTATTTAAGGATTGAAAAAATAATCGGGTAGCAAATGGTGTATTTAGAAGTATATGGGCAATTAAAATTGCTTTTATTCCAAAAATTGTCTCTATCGATAAATTCTCGTACAAATTAAAATATGAGTTATAAAAACCATTATTTCCAAAGAGTTTAATTACTGCAAACACTATTAAGATTGTCGGTATTACAAAGCAAAAACCACAAAGAGAAATGATAAATTTAATAATTTTTAAATTCTTATGTCTATTTAATGCTAATGCGAATGGAATAGCTAAAAAACAACTTAATAGTGCTGAAAGAAAAGCTTGATAGAGTGAGAAATAAATTAGACGATGTGTATAAGAATTTTGAAAAAAATTATAAATTATCTCTAAATCAAAGTTAATTTTTGAAAAAATACCTACGAAAGGCAATAGGATTATTAATCCAAAAAAAAATAATACTGAATAATTATATTTATAATACAATTTATTTACGAGGCATTAAGCCACTCATCAATCCATTTTTCTTTATTCTTATTAATTTCTTTTGGATCCATTTGAATAAAGTTAGGAACATCTAGTTTATCAAATGCCTCAGGTAAATCTTTTATATTTGTAACAGGGTACATAATATTTGTTGATGGTATGACTGATTGAAATTCTTTTGATAACATAAAGTTAAGAAATTTATTTGCTAAATCTTTATTTTGTGAATTATTTAAAATGCCTGCAAATTCAATTGTTATATAATTTCCCTCTTCAAAAGTTGTAGCAAGAATATCATACCTTTCTTCAAACATTATATGTGCGGCTGGAGATGTAGTATAACTTAATACCATGTCAGCTTCTCCTGCCATAAAAAAATTATAATATGCATCAGTCCATCCTTTAGTAACGGAAATAATTTTTTTATTTAATTTTTTCCATTCATCCCTAGCTTTATCTCCATATAATGCTTTCATCCAAGTTAATAATCCTAAACCAGGGGTAGAGGTTCTCGGATCTTGAATTACAATTTTAGCATTAGTAGAATTAATCAACTCATCCATTGATTTTGGAGGTGTTGCTAAATTTGCTTCATTATACACAAAAGAAAAGTATCCATAATTATATGGAACAAATTTATTACTTTGCCATTTTAATGGTAAATTAATTAAGTTGTTTATGTCATTGATATTATGAGTTGTAAAAAGCTCAGATTGTTCGGCTAAATCAAATAAATTCATATCAAGACCTAAAACTATATCTGCCTTGGAAGTACCACCTTCTAAAATAACTTTATTCAATAATGTTGCTGCACTGTCTACAGCAACAAATTCTATATCCGCATTATGTTTTTCTTCAAATATTTTTTCAATTATGGGTCCTGGACCCCATTCTGATACAAAAGAGTCGTATGTATAAATGGTAAGTTTCTCTGCATAGATTGAGAAAGAAATAAATAAGGTAGTTAAAAAAATTAGTATAGTTTTCATGTTTCCTCCGCTGGCATTATCCAGATCAGGTTAAAAGGGTATAAATCTCAGCATTTAAGCACCCCTAATTAATTATAATAAATATTATTTTAGAAAACAAACATAAAAGATTGTTTTTAGGTTATTTATGAATATAACAAATTTTTTCGGGGAGTAGCGCAGCCTGGTAGCGCACCTGGTTTGGGACCAGGGGGTCGAAGGTTCGAATCCTTTCTCCCCGACCATTATTTAATTTTCTTCTTTAAAATTATCATATTTACTTTAGTAAAAATTAAATGGATTTGAAACTAATATATGGCAACATGAGAGCTCTTTGTGAAGCTCCCCAGATGATGCTACATTATTCAGATATTCCTTATGAATACAAAATGGTATGGGATTATTATGGAAGTAGCTGGGCAGAAGTTAAAAAGGATATTATTTTTAATAGATTACCTATTTTAATAATAAATGAAGATAAATATCTTTGGCAAAGCAATACAATTATTCGATATCTCTCTAATTTAACAAAAACAAAACCTTCCGATGAATTTCAATTAGCGTACTGTGATGCTATTTTTGAATCAACTCATGAAATGTTTTCTCCTTTGAATCCAACTATAAATATGACTTTTGGTGAAAAATATAATTCTAATAAAAAAAAACTTTTAGAAGATATTTTGCCAAATTCATTAAATAATTTTGAAAAACTTTTACAAAATAGCTCAGGTAATTTTTTTATAGGCAATGATCCATTTTACTGTGATTTTAATGCTTATCATCATTTTTCAATGTGCTTAATATTAGATAAAAATATTTTCTCAAATTTTCCAAATTTAAAAAAATTTATCGATAATTTTGAAAAACTTAATAATATTAAAAATTATTTAGATGGTAGACCAGAGTTAGTAGAACTAGGAAAGTCACCTCATTTTCTTATTGATGGAAAAAAAATTCCTACAGGTTTAAACCCAAATAAAAAGTATTAATTTATTTTGATTTTTAATGTTTAATTTTTATTCTACTGCAGGATTAATTTTTGGTAATGAAACTTCTCTTAATTCTTGTAGTCAGATTAATGATACATTGGGCAAAAATATATTTGTAGTATCTGATAGAGGTCTGACTGAATTAGGCTTGATTGAGCCAACAATTAAAAAACTTAAAAAAAATTGTAATATTAAAATATTTAATGACGTTGAGTCTGATCCATCAAAAAAAACATTATTAAATGCATTTAGTGATGCAAGAGAATTTGAATCTACTGGAGTTTTAGGTTTTGGTGGGGGTTCATCTATGGATGTTGCAAAGCTTGTATCTTTACTTCTTGGATCAAATCAGCAAATCGAAACAATATGGGGTGTTAATAATGCAAAAGGCCCAAGGCTACCACTTGTACTTATTCCTACAACAGCAGGAACTGGATCAGAAGTTACACCAATTTCAATAATAACGATGGATGATAAAGAAAAAAAAGGAGTTTCTTCTAAATTTATATTACCTGATCTTGCAATTTTAGATCCATTGTTAACAACTAATTTACCCGCTAATATAACTGCATCAACCGGAATAGATGCAATGGTTCATGCAATTGAAGCTTTTACATCTATAAATTCAAACAATAATCCAGTTTCAAAAATGTTATCTATAGAAGCACTAAAGCTTCTTGGCTCATCAATTAAAACTGCTGTATTTAATGGACATAATATAAATGCAAGATCAAATATGCTACTTGGATCAATGCTAGCAGGTAAAGCTTTTGCAAATTCTCCAGTAGCAGCAGTTCATGCATTAGCATATCCTATTGGAGGTTTATTTAATATCTCTCATGGGTTATCAAATTCTTTAGTTCTTACAAGTGTTATGAAATTCAATTCCAAAAATGAAGAAACAAAAAAAAATTATGCTCATCTTGCACAATACGTATTTAAAAATTTAGATAATAGTAAAAATGATGAGTTTTTGTGTAACAATTTTATAGATGGTTTAGAAAGATTGTGTAAGGAACTTAATTTACCTTATAGGCTTAGAGATTTAGAAATTCCTGAGGAAGCTTGTAAGTTGATGGCTAGTGAAGCAATGAAACAAACCAGATTATTAGTTAATAATCCTCGGAAAATTGAAGAATCTGATGCCTATAATATATATAAATCTGTTTGGTAGATTTTGTTTACTTATAAATTAATTTACCTATTTAATTAACATAGATCTTAATGATAAAATCAACAGTTAATCAATTTGCAAATTCTCTTGGATTAAATAAAGACGAATATATCCCAAAGGGAAAAGCTTCCTTTTCACTTTTTAAAATTGAAATTCTATCTGGATTAACTGTTGCAATAGCGCTTGTTCCAGAAGCAATTGCTTTCGCATTTGTAGCAGGTGTAACTCCACTTTCAGGATTATATGCTGCTTTTATTGTGGGATTAGTAACTGCAATTTTTGGTGGAAGACCTGGAATGATTTCTGGAGCAACAGGAGCATTAGCTGTGGTTATGGTGTCATTAGTATCGGAACATGGAGTCCAATACTTATTTGCCACTGTAATCCTGATGGGAATTTTACAATTTCTTGCAGGTATTTTTAAATTAGGAAAATTTATGCGCATGGTTCCTCAACCTGTAATGTTAGGTTTTGTAAATGGTTTAGCTATCGTAATTGGTTTATCTCAATTGCATCAATTTCAAATATATAATTTTGATGGAACATTTACATGGATGTCTGGAGAGGTGCTTACATATTCTTTAGTATTAGTTTTCTTAACCATGTTAATCATATGGTACTTACCAAGGGTTACTAAATTCATTCCATCTACATTAGCTGCAATTCTTCTAGTTACTTTTCTAGTTTTACTTTTAGATTTACCCGTTCCAAGAGTAGGGGATTTAGCAAGTGTAGCAGGAGGACTTCCAAATTTTTCCATTCCAACAGTTCCACTTAATTTAGATACTTTTTTCATTATCTTTCCTTATGCAATTATTTTGGCTGCCATTGGACTAATTGAAAGCTTGTTAACTCTTAATCTTGTAGGAGAAATTACTAACAAAAAAGGTGGAACTAGACAAGAATGTTTAGCTCAAGGTGTCGCTAATGGTATCACTGGCTTTTTTGGAGGTATGGGTGGTTGTGCTATGATTGGACAGTCAATGATAAATGTGAAATCTGGAGGCAGAACAAGAATTGCTGGCATATCAGCAGCAATTTTTTTACTAATTTTTATTCTTTATACTTCAAATTTAATTGAACTTATTCCTATAGCATCATTAGTAGGGGTTATGTTTATGGTCGTAATTGGAACATTTGCTTGGAATTCACTAAAATTATTATTTGTTGTCCCTCGATCAGATGCATTGGTAATTGTTTTAGTTACTTTAATAACTGTATTAGAAGATTTAGCTGTTGCTGTAGTTGCTGGAGTTATTATTAATGCATTAGTATTTGCTTGGAAATCTGCTTCAAGAATTAGAGCAATTGAGAGACAATCAAGAACAGAAAAAGGTGCTAAGGTATATGAAATTGAAGGACCATTATTTTTTAGTTCTACAAATAGTTTTCTAGAAATTTTTAATCCTGAAGAGGATCCAGATTTGGTCATCATAGATTTTGCTAATTCAAAAGTTATTGATCAATCAGCATTAAAGGCAATTGAAGACATAGCAGAAAAGTATTCTAATATTGGGAAACAATTAAAACTCAGACATTTAACAAAAGACTGCCACAGTCTATTGAGGAAGACAGGTCAGCTTATAGTTGATAGTGATGATGATCCTGATTATGGAGTTGCTGTAGACTATGAAGTTAAACTTGGGATTTTTGGAAAATAAATAAGTAGCGAATTATTTAATTAAATATAAAAGCTCAAATCACCAAATGGATAAATTAATAAGAAATATAGCTATAATTGCCCATGTAGATCATGGCAAAACAACTTTAATTGATAACATTATGAAACAAAGTGGATCTTTTCGTAAAAATCAAGAATTTAACGAAAGATTAATGGACTCGGGAGATCTTGAGAGAGAAAGAGGTATTACTATACTTGCTAAGCCTACTTCAGTAACTTGGAATGATATTAGAATTAATATTATAGATACTCCTGGACACGCCGATTTTGGTGGTGAAGTAGAGAGAGTTCTTGGAATGGCAGATGGAGTTATCCTTTTAACTGATGCTGCTGAGGGACCAATGCCTCAAACTAAATTTGTTTTAGGTAAAGCACTAAAGCAAGGTTTAAAACCAATCGTAATTATTAACAAAGTTGATCGAAGTGACGCTAGACCTGAAGAAGTTTTAGATGAAGTTTTCGACCTTTTTGTTGCTTTAGATGCAAATGATGAACAATTAGATTTTCCTATACTATATGCATCTGGAAGAGATGGTTGGTGTGTAACTGATTTAAAGCATGAAAGAAAAAATTTAATTCCACTCCTAGATTTAGTATTGTCATACGTCAATCCGCCAAGTGTTGAAGACAACAAACCTTTTGCAATGTTAGCTACTCTTTTGGATTACGATCCATTCCTAGGAAGATGTCTTGTTGGAAAAGTAGAACAAGGTTCAGCTCAAGTTAACACTAATGTAAATTCAATTGATCTTGATGGTAAGATTATTGAAAAAGGAAGATTAACAAAATTATTTAGATTTGAAAGAACTGAAAAAATACCAGTAGAAAGAGTTGATGCTGGAGACATTATTTGTATTGCAGGTCTTAAATCAACATCTGTGTCTGATACAATTACAGATCCAGAAAATAATATTCCTTTAAAATCTACTCCTATTGACCCACCAACAATGTCTGTAAATATTTCTGTTAACTCATCACCATTTGCTGGCCTAGAAGGTGATAAAGTAACCTCTACACTTATTAGACAAAGATTATTAAATGAAGCTGAAACTAATGTGGCAATTACTTTTAAAGAAAACAGCAATAAAGATTCATTTGAGATTGGTGGAAGAGGTGAATTGCAATTAGGTGTTCTAATTGAAACAATGAGAAGAGAAGGTTTTGAAATGTCAGTTTCAAGACCTCGTGTTATTTTTAAAAATGACTCTGAAGGTAATCAACTTGAACCAGTGGAAGAAGTTACAATTGATGTTGATGAAGAATATTCTAGCACAGTAATTGATAGTATGAATAAAAGAAAAAGTGAAATGATAGATATGAGAACTGCTGGCACCGGGAAAACAAGATTAATTTTCAAAGTTCCATCAAGAGGTTTAATCGGTTATCAAGGTGCTTTTTTGACTCAAACAAAAGGCACTGGAGTTATGAATAGAATATTTTCTAAGTACGAGTCTCATAAAGGAGATTTTCCTGAGCGAAGGACTGGAGTGTTAATTGCTACTGAAACTGGAACAGCTGTTGCATTTGCTTTGTGGAAACTTCAAGACAGAGGACCTATGTTTATAGATCCACAAATGAAAGTATATCAAGGTATGATAGTTGGTGAACATACCCGAGAAAACGATCTAGATATAAATGTACTTAAAGGTAAACAATTAACAAATGTGAGAGCATCTGGAACTGATGAAGCTGTTAATCTTATGCCACCAAGAAAAATGTCCCTAGAGCAGATGATTGCATATATTAAAGATGATGAATTATTAGAGGTTACTCCTAAGAATCTTAGATTAAGAAAAAAATATCTTATTCCTCATGAAAGAAAAAAAGCATCATAATATACAATCATAATTATAGATTATAGAGAACCTTTAATAGAATACTGTAATATATTAACTATCTCATCAACGTTTTTTGTAACAGCAAGTGCTGCTGCATCTACTTCTTTTAAAGCATGTTGATGTTCATCACTATGCATGATTATGAGAGATTTATTTAAGGCTGATGCATACCCTGCATCAAAAGCAGCATTCCATTGTTTATATTTTTCACCAAAACGTACTACAACTATATCTGCTTTTTCAATCGAATTTCTAGTTCGTATGGCATTTATTTTGGCTCCTTTGTTATCATGCCAAAATTTTTTTTCTTCATCACCGAGTATTTTTACGCCAACATCATCTGATAATTCATGATTGGTAGTCGGGCTTGAAAATTCTATTTCTAAATTCTTAGATTTACATTTATCTATAATCTCATCTCGCCAATTAGTATGAATTTCACCGGATAAGTAAACTTTTAATTTCATTTTTAAAATTAACCTAAATATGCTGCAGTTAATACTGGAAAACTTGTAAATCCAAAATTACCTACCTTTTCAGATTCATTTAATTGTTTTCTCCAATCATCTACTTTGTCTTCTGAAACACCTTGGCTTAAAGCAAACTTACTTAACATAGTTTCATAAAAAACTGCTGGTGAATTATTATCTCTATTTGTAATTAAATACGATAAATTTTGAGAACTTATATTTTTATATCCAAATTTTTTTAATTTACCATTTAAATCAAGTGGAAGCATTTGGTGAAAACAATGTGCTCTAAATGCCTCATGAATAAGATTATTAATTTCTTTTTCTGGTCCATAAAATCTAAAATAGTCCCAGAGAATTGAGACATTAACAAATTTAGAATTAGTTTTAGAAATTCTTTTTATTTCCTTTAAGGATGTATCTATATCTTCGATATATTCTAATGTTTGAGTAGCTGTAATTTTATCACATGAAGCATCTTCTATATTGATATCATCAGCTGTAGTACAAATAAGCTCAACATTATTTTGATCTTTACATTTATTACTTGCAACATCTAATTGATCTTGACTTGGATCAATTCCTATTACTTTACCTTGCTCTCCAACAGATAATGAAATTTCTTCAACTAAATGACCACCGCCACAACCAATATCAATAACAGTTTCATTAGTCTTTAAATTTAAAGCATTTACAATAGCTAACCTTCGTGAAACTCCAGCATAACCATTCGCTATTTTTTGTTGAATAATACTAGTTTCATTATCAAATTTCATTTTCTTATTTTTCTTATATATTTTTTAGTTATATAAAAAATACATATAAATGGAATATCAAATAACAAAAATATTAATTATTTCTTTTTTTAGCTCGATATTGATTTCGTTATTTTTAAACACAAGATACATTATTTTTTTCAAAAAATTTTCAAAAAATAAAAAAATCTTATTAAATTTATTTATTTATTCTTTTTCTTCTTTGACATTAATTTTTATTAATTATTTATTGAGTCTTAATGGAATGACTTCTTTAATAATCTTCAATGCTGCAATCATTACACTTATATACTTTGAATTAGCTTTATATCTAGAAAAGGTTTTTTGGGATGATTTTTTAGGAAATTCACTTCCAAAATCAATCAATATGCTTATTAGTTTTGTTGTAATGATGAATTTTGGTTATTTTACTCTTATGTTTTACATAAAGATTTTAGATATTGATTATTTTGTCACATAAGTATCAACATAGATTAATATACAAAATAATTATAATTTTTATGAAATAATATTTTCATATTAATAAAATATTTATTATTAATAATTTAGTATGAATAAGGTTTTGTTTGTATTACATCAAAAAACTTCAGTTCCAGGAGATGTAGGAAATAAATTTAGAGATAGGGGATATGTTGCTGAAATATGTAGACCACCTTTGGGTGAAGAACTTCCGTCAAATATTAACCAATACTCAGCTATAGTAGTATTTGGTGCACCAGGAAGCATAAACGATGAAGATGAATATATAAATAAAGAATTAGAATGGATAAACAGAGTTATAAAAACTGACATTCCTTATCTTGGAATTTGTTTTGGTGCACAATTATTAGCTAAATGTTTAGGTTCAGAAATAACAACTAATAAAGACGGACTTTCAGAAATTGGTTTTTATAAAATTGAACCAACTGAAAATGCAAAAAATCTTTTTAATTCTCAAAAGATTTTTTTTCAATTTCATTCTGAAGGATTTTCTCTTCCTACAGGCTGTGAGTTATTAGCAAGGGGTGATATTTTTAATAATCAAGCTTTTAAATATCAAAATTGTTATGCTCTCCAATTTCACCCAGAAGTAAATTTTAAACTTCATATTAGATGGCTGTATTTAGTGTTATTAAAAAATCCAAAAAAATTATTTGTTAAAGGTGCTCAAAATATATTTGTTCAACTTTATTATCGTTACAAATATAATAAAAATATATCAAATTGGTTAGATTCATTTTTAGATCAGTATTTTTTAAAAAAAACTTAAATGCTAATATAAGTGAAAATTAAAAACCTATATTTTTCACCTGTAAAATCTCTTTCATTCAATAATGTAGATGCTTTAGAAATAATTAAAAATATTGGTATTAAAAATGATCGAATATTTGCTTTCACTAATAATCTTGATCTTAAAGATATAGAATTAATAAAAAATGACCCTTTAAAAAGAGAAATTTATAAATTCTTATCATTAAAAAAATATCCTGAATTAAATGAATATAATTTTTTATTAGAAAATAATTTTTTAATACTAGAATTTGAAAATAATATAATTTTAAAGACAGATATTGATAATCAACATGAAGTAAAAATCTTATGTAGTAAACTTGAGGATATTTTACCAAATATCAATAATATCAATTTGTTAAAAGATAATATGAATCCTTTTTTTGATACAATGCCAAATAAATCAATATCATTAATAAATTTAAACAGTATTAAAGACTTCGAAAAACTATCTAATCATCAAGTTGAACATGAGCGTTTTAGAGGAAATATATATGTAGAGGATTTAGATAAATGGGAAGAAAGGAAGCTGGTAGGTAAAGTTTTATCAATCAGTGATATAAAATTTAAAGTTATTAAAGAAATTCCCAGATGTTCGGCAACTAATATCAAGCCCAAAACTTCTGATATAAATCTTAATATTCCTTTAAGCCTAAAAAAAATATACAACCATATAAATTTAGGAATATATTTAGATCCTTTAAATGATGGTAAAATAAATAAAGGTGATCTTATAAAAATTAATGAATAAATTCTTATTAAATCATTCAGAAAAACTTACAGGATATCTATTAATTCTTCCTGCTGTTTTAATAATCAGTCTATTTGGAATTTTTCCTGTTTTTTTTGGAATTTACATGAGTGTACACAAGTGGAAAGTTTTTAAAGGTAGATTTTTAGGATTTGAGAATTACCAAAGAATACTTGGAGACATACCAGCTTTTTGGTTATTTGTTTTAGGATTATTATTATTGATATTGAGTTATGGACTTTGGAGTGAATTTAAAAATAAAGTAAAAAATAAAATCTATTTAGCATTTTTATCTATAGCAATATTAATTATTGGAATAATATTAATTAATATCAACTGGGAAAAAATGCTTCTAACAGGTGATGAAGACTATCTTTACTCTCTTATTTATACTTTTTATTATTCGTTTTTCACTATAATTTTTGAAGTTGGATTAGGATTAATAATAGCATTTGCTTTGTATCAAAAATTAGCTGGTAAACAATTCTTTCAAATGATTTTACTATTTCCTTACATTACTCCAGCAGTAATGGGTGCTGCAGTATTTTTTTTAATATTTGGTAAAGCTGAAAATTCTTTTTTAAATCAACTAATAGGAATATTTGGTTTTGAGCCTCAAATGTGGTTATTTGATAAAAGACCTATTACCGAAGTTTTATTTGGTATCAAAATAGAAGGTCTATTAGCTGGACCAAGTTTAGCTCTAATGTCATCAATCATATATGGAATATGGTCTTATACTGGCTACTATGCAATAATTTTACTCGCGGGTTTATCAATTATACCCTCTGATTTATATGAGGCTGCGAAAGCTGAAGGCGCTAGTAGATGGCAAACATTTATTAAAATTACCATACCACTATTAATGCCTATTATATTTTTTCTAATGTTGACTGGTTTTATAAATACCTTTCAAGCTTTCAATAGTATTTTTGTTATGCAAACTTCTTCCGCTGGAGACACAATGGATGTTGTTACAATAGAAATTTTTGATCATTTTTGGGGTAGAGTGAAATATGGTTATGCTGCAGCTGAAGGAGTAATTTTATTTATACTTCTAAATATTTTAGCAATATCGCAATATGTAATTTTTAGAAAAAGGTTAAGCTATGACTAGAATTATTAATGCTGAAACAAGGATACCTTATTTAATTTTATTAATAGTTTTTATTATTTCAATTTACCCATTTTTTTACATGATATCCACATCATTGATGACAGCTGGAGAAGCATCAAATCAATATTTATTTCCAAAAAAATTGATGTTTGAAAATTATTATGAAGTTTGGACATCTAATAGATTCCAACGTTATACATTTAATAGTTTAATAATAAGTTCAATAATTGTCATTGGTGTTTTATTAACTAGTATTCCGGCAGCATACTCTTTTGCCAAAATAGAATTCCCATTTAAAAATACAATATTCTACATGTTGTTACTTTCATTAATGATTCCAGAAATAATTACATTATTACCTCATTTATTAATTATTAGAGGGGAAATTATTCCATTGCCATTTGGACCTTCTTGGATGAATAGTCTTCAAGGGTTAACTGTTCCATTTATGGGAAATATATTTGTAATTTTCTTATTAAGACAATATTTTAAAAAGATACCAAATGAATTATGGGATGCTGCAAGACTTGATGGATCTTCTCATTTAAATTTTTTACTCAAGGTAGTAATCCCAATGAGCAAACCCATTATTGTGACAGTCTCTTTATTTACTTTTATTATAGCGTGGAATAGTTTTGC
Organism: uncultured Alphaproteobacteria bacterium; assembly: GCA_902614085.1. Lineage (GTDB taxonomy): Bacteria > Pseudomonadota > Alphaproteobacteria > HIMB59 > CACPNW01. Next base: position 79,306 of record CACMJS010000005.1, on the reverse strand, counting down.
TTGGCCTTTACTTATATTAACTAGAGATGATTGGTATCCTGTAACAGTTTCTATCTATAGTTTTGTGAGAGAAGTGGGGCCTAATTTTAATTTATTGATGGCTGCGTGCTTAATTGCAATTTTTCCAATTTTAGTATTATACTTTTTTACTCAGAAGTTATTCATAGAAAGTATATCAAACTTTGGATTAAAAGAATAAATCAGTAAATTTTTTGTAACAAAACTTTAATTTTACCTCTATATTAATTAATATTTTACGGGGTGATTATGAAATTTTATAAATATGTTTTAAATTTCTTCTTAGCTTCTTTATTTTTTATCTCCTCGCAATCATTCGCAATTACTGCACAAGATATTGAAAATGCAGATCCTTCAGGTCAAACTGTAGAATTCTGGGTTCAATATTCAGATGAAAGATTAGATGCAATGATGGCAAGAGCTGAAAGATTTGAAGCTGAAACAGGAATAAAAGTTAATGTTGTTCACAAAGGGCATTATGGAAAAGTTCAATCTGCTATGATGTCTGCTGCAGGAACAAAAGATATTGCAGACGTTGCAAGAGGTTATGGTAACGCTGCTGCAGATATGTACTTGATTGGCGCTTCAATTGATCAGAATATTTTAGCAAATAGTAAAAAATGGGGTGTTTCTCAAGATGATATAGCAGATTGGGGTGCAAACTGGACTGTTGGCTTTTCACCATATTTTGATGGCAACCCAAAACTATTACATGAAGTTGGAAAATCAATAGAGATCCTTTATTACAATGCAGATTGGCTAAAGGAGCTAGGTTTAGATGCTCCTAAAACTCCTGCTGATTTTGCAGAAGCAGCATGTGCTGCAACAAATCAAGATTATAGCGGTAAGATGGGTGAAGACGTTCCAAGCTATGGATATGAAATAGATACAGATGCAAGTAACTTTGCAGCATGGGTATTTGCGCATGGAGGTGATGTATTTGACTATGATAATGGTCAGTATATTTATAATGGCCCAAAAGCCATTGAAGCTATGGAATTCATTCAAGGAATGGCAAATAAAGGATGCGCAATAGTTGCAAGAGGTAAATACACTGACCAGCAATACTTAGGACAAGGTTCTGTTTTATTTGCTGCAGGATCTACTTCTGGTATCACTTATTTCCAGAAAGCCATTGAAGAGGGTTACAATGGTAATTGGGATGTAGCTCCATTATCATACACCACTAGTCAACCAGTGCTTAATTTATATGGTGGTGGTTTAATTATGGGAAATACAGGTGATGCTAATAGAATGGTAGCAGCATATCAGTGGATGAAATATATTTCTAACACTGAGAACTCAGCAGTTTGGTCAACTGAAAGTGGATATGGTTTTGTTAGAACCTCTTCTGCAGATCACCCATTAATTGCTGAAAAAAGAGCTGAATTACCTCAATATGATAAATCATTAACAATGGTTCAATACGGAAAAGGTGAGCCATCAGTTCCTGGTTATTATTCAGTTAGAGGTGAGGTTGAAAAAGCTTATGCAGCAATCATTAATGGTGATGATATCATTTCAACATTAAATCAATTAAATGAAGATGCTAATGCAATATTAGCTGATGCAACTGCAGAGTAGTTTAATTATTTTACTTTTATTAAGGGTGGTTTATACCACCCTTTTTTTATGATAATTGTTTGTTCTCTTAATGATTTACCTAATGTGTGTGAAAGCGTACAGCCAAAATATCTTGTATCAGTAATTGATCCTGGTTATGCACCCGAAACACCCAAGGGTGTAAAAAATCATTTAAAGTTAGGATTTGACGATATTATTGAAATTAGTAGCAATAATAAAATATTTCGATTGAATACTGATGAAATACCACAAATTCTACCTGCGGAAGAACATGTAAATTCAATAGCTAATTTTACTTCTACGTATGCTTATGATGAGGATATTGTTATTCATTGTTGGTGTGGTGTCTCAAGATCAATGGCAACAGCTACTTATTTACTATGTAGAGAAAACAAAACTAATATTGAAAATACAATTAAATACATTCGTAATCTTGCACCACACGCAAACCCAAATAAATTATTGATAAATCACTTTGAAAAGAAATTAGATGTTAGCAATCAAATTTCAAAATCATTTTTAAAATTCCCTTATACTAAAACATACGATTGTTCTTCAAATTTTGCACCTGTTACTTTATTTGATATAAAAGACATTGAAAAAAAATAATGAAAGAATACGTTCGAACAATTGCTGATTATCCTGTTAAAGGAATTCAATTCAGAGATATTACAACATTGTTGCAAAATGCAGGACACTTTAAACAAGTCATTGATGACATGGTCAAACCATGGCAAAATAAAAAAATAGATGCAGTTTTAAGTATTGAATCACGTGGATTTATTATGGCAGGTGCAATAGCTTATTTTTTAAATGCAGCATTTGTTCCTTTGAGAAAGCCTCATAAACTTCCATATGATACTTTCAAAACCTCATACGACTTAGAATATGGATCAACTGAAATGCATATTCATACAGATGCCTTAGATGGTCATAAAGATTTATTAATTATTGATGATCTTTTAGCAACAGGTGGAACTGCACTTGCGGCAGTAGAATTAATTAAAAAGTTTGAAGACAAAAATATTATTGGTGCAGGTTTTATAATAAATTTACCAGATTTAAGTGGTGATAAAAAACTAATTGAAAAAGGAATTGAGACACATTCTTTAATGGAGTTTTAAATGAGAAATGCAGTTATTGTGGGTTACAAAAGATCACCCTTCACTTTTGCTCGTAAAGGTGAAATGGCTAATATAAGACCAGAAGACATTCTATCACAAACAATAAATCAATTACTTAATGAAATTCAAATTAATAAAAATGACATAGAAGACATTATTACTGGTTGTGCGTATCCTGAAGGTGCACAAGGTAATAATATTGCTAAAATTGTTTCTTTCATGACAGATATGCCAGAACATGTAGCAGGTATGACAGTTAACAGATGGTGTGGCTCTTCAATGCAAGCTATTCATGATGCAACTGGTGCAATTGCAATTAACTCTGGAGATGTTTTTTTATGTTGTGGTGTAGAAAGTATGACATTTATCCCTATGAATGGCTTAACTTACGATCCTCATCCTCAATTAAGTAAAGATAACCCAAATGTATATATGTCTATGGGTATTACGGCTGAAAATGTTGCAAAAAAATTTGATATTTCTCGAAAAGAGCAACAAGATTTTGCTATTAGTAGTCATACTAAAGCTAATTCAGCTCGAGAAACAAACATGTTCGACAACGAAATTGTTTCTATAATGAATAATGATCAAATAATTAATAAAGATGGGGGAATTCGACCTAACACCTCACATGAAATTTTAGATGGGTTAAAACTTGCTTTTGATGAGAATGGAACAGTAACAGCTGGCACAGCCTCACCATTAACAGATGGTGCATCAGCAGTAATTGTGTGTGAGGAAGAATATGCCAAAAAAAATAATCTAAATATTTTAGCTCGCATCAAATCTACAGCTGTAGTCGGTTGTCCACCAGAATTAATGGGTCTTGGCCCAATTAATGCATCCAAAAAAGCTCTTAAAAGAGCTAATTTATCTATTACCGATATTGATATTGTGGAACTAAATGAGGCATTTGCTTCTCAATCTTTAGCATGTATTAAAGAATTAAATATGGACATAAATAAAGTAAATATACATGGTGGAGCAATAGCATTAGGTCACCCTTTAGGTGCTACTGGAGCAAGGATTACTGGTAAAGTTGCAACTTTATTGCAAAATAATAATAAAAAGTATGGATTAGCGACACAATGTATAGGTTTAGGTCAAGGTATTGCAACTGTGTTAGAAAATATTAATTAATTATTATGCAAATTTATAAAACACCGCTACGTGAGTTTAAATTTCTAATTGAAGATTTTTTAAATCTTAAGGAAAGCCAAACATTAAAAAAATTAGATTTAGAAACAAGTGATCTAATGCTTATTATTGAAGAAGCAGCAAAACTATGTGAAGAAACCTTACTCCCACTTAATCAAAGTGGAGATAGTGAAGGATGTTCTTTTAATAATGGAGTTGTGACTGCGCCAAAAGGATTCAAAGAAGCTTATAAAACTTTTTCTGAAAATGGCTGGCAGGGACTGAAAGTAAAAGAGGAATTTGGTGGTCAAAACCTACCTTATATTATGAATATGATTTTAGATGAAATGATCAGCTCTACTAATATGTCATTTGGTCTTTATCCAGGTCTTACAGCAAATGCAATCGATGCAATTGAAAAGAGTGCTAATGAAGATTTGAAAAATACTTATCTGCCAAATTTAACTAGTGGTAAGTGGACAGGCACAATGAATTTAACTGAACCTCAATGTGGAACAGATCTTGGATTAAGTAAAACAATGGCAACACCATTGGATGATGGAAGTTATAGCATTACTGGTACCAAAATTTTTATTACATGTGGAGAGCATGATCTAAGTGATAATATTATTCATTTAGTACTTGCAAGAACACCAAATGCACCCCCTGGTATAAAAGGCATAAGTTTATTCTTGGTTCCTAAATTTTTACCAAATGAAAATGGTAATTTTGTTGATAGAAATAAAGTTGAATGTGGATCAATAGAAAAGAAAATGGGTATTCATGCTAGCCCAACCTGCGTAATGCATTACAATGAAGCTAAGGGCTGGCTAGTAGGCGATATTAATAAAGGAATGAGAGCGATGTTTATCATGATGAATGGAGCTCGTTTATTTGTAGGTATACAAGGCTTAGGTTTATCAGAAACTGCTTATCAATCAGCACTTTATTATTCGAAAGAGCGTTTACAAGGAAAATTATCTTCCAGCAATCAAGTTGCTGATCCTATAATTGTTCATCCTGAAATAAGAAAAAACTTATTGTATATAAAGTCCATTAATGAAGCAATTAGAGGTTTAACTTTATTGGCTGGAAATCACTTTGATAATATTGAAAATTCTTCAGATGACAAAGAAAAGAAATTATCTGAAAATTTTATAGCACTCATGACGCCAATTATTAAATCGTATGCTTCAGATAAATCTGTAGAAAATACAAATCGAGCTATGCAAATCTATGGCGGTCATGGTTTTATTACTGACCATGGAATGGAACAATTAGTAAGAGATGCTAGAATTACAACAATCTATGAAGGAACAAACGGAATTCAAGCTCTAGATTTGATAGGAAGAAAATTACAAACTGATAATGGTACATTATTTAATGAATTTTTTACTATGATTGATAATTATCAAGATAAAATATCTTATAATCAAGATATGAAAAAATATATTGATCTATTTATGCCTTCATATGATTCTTACAAAAGTATTTTTGAATATATTAAATCGCTAAATGATGAAAACGAGATAAATTCCCATGCTGTAGAATTTTTAAATTTATCATCTTTGATTTCTTTAGGTTATATTTGGTTACAGTTTATAGAAATTTCATTAGCAAAATTAGAAAAGCAAGATGAAAGTTTTTATAAATCTAAAATTGAAACTGGAAACTTTTTTTTAACTAAATTATTAAGTGAAACACAAGTTCTTTGTCAAAATATAAAATCTGGTGGAAAATACTATAATGATTATAATGATAAATATTTTGAAACAGCAATCTAATGACTATAAAAATTTATAAACCTTCAAAAACTTCTATGCAATCAGGTTTTAAAAAAACTAAATTATGGTTAGCTGAATATATTTCTGAAGTAGAAAATGTAAAAGACTCTTTAATGGGTTGGAATAGTTCATTAGATACCAAATCTCAAATTAAACTTTTTTTTGATACTAAAGAACAAGCTATTGAATGGGCAAAAAATAATAATTATCAATATTTTGTCGAGGAACCAAAGCAAAGAAAAATTAAACCAAAAAGTTACGCTGCAAATTTCGATACAAATAGAAAAGAGCCCTGGACACATTGAGTATAATTTCTTTCTTTATTTTTTAGACTATGATACATGCAAATTATGCGCCCGTAGCTCAGTGGATAGAGCAACCGCCTTCTAAGCGGTAGGTCAAATGTTCGAATCATTTCGGGCGCGCCAATTAAAAACATAAATTACATATTTTTTTTGTTAAAAATCTTATATATTCAGAATTAAAATGATATTAATATATCGTATGAATAAATTATTTTTTTCCTTAATCACTTTAATTTATATTTTATTTTTTACCTCCGTTTCAAATGCGCGAACAAATAAGGCTGTTGTTGATGAAGCATTAGGTTTTATGATTGGTGGTGATGGAGGTTGGAGTAGTTTTGCTATTGATTACGAAATTGATGATTGTGTGATAACCTATACACAAAATTTTATGGGGTCTACTTTATTAGCAACTTATGATTTTAATAAAGCTTTATGGAATTCTGCTGCAAGTCAAATAGGTGAAGATGGAGTTGAATATTTTGTTCTAAATGGAGAAACTGGTGTGCAAGAAGTATATTTATATTCTGAAGATGGAGAAGATGTATCTGATGGCTTATGGATGTTTGGAATTTCTCCCGGACCTTCAGAAACAATTATTTTTCCAATTTTAGTGGAAATAAGTAGATTTGAGAATGCTATGTTTGATCTTATGGATGAATGTGAAGGTAAAAAATCTAAATACTAACTATTTTAATTAAATAATCAAAAGATTTATTTATCCATTAATTTTATAAAATATTATTAATTATCTAAGTTAATTTAATAACTCGAAGCTTCCTCATCTATAAATACATTAAAAGAAATTGATCTTCTTTCCTCATCAGAAAAGAACGGATAGACTGTATGCATCATATAACTTGGAAATATAAATAAATCTCCAACTTCAGGTTTAACATCATACACGGAGGAAACTAAAAGCTGTGTTGATCCATGAATAAATGCAATTTTTCCATTCTTATTTTGATCTTTGTATGATGAGCCTAAGTCCCTTGGCATTTTTGTGTACATTACTCCTGACAGATGGCCATCATGCCAATGAATTGGATTATAATCACTCTCAAATTGACAAACAGCCCAACTAGATTTTAAATCAAATTTCTTAATTTCTTTTTGTAATGTTGATTTAACAAAATTAAATACAAATTTATAAAGAATATCTTTTAAATTTTGATCAAGAAATTCTTTTGTTAATCTAATTTCATATTTAATTTCACCTGCTAATTGTTTGCCATGGTATAATTCATCAATTTTATTTTGATCTTTTAATATTTCATCAATATGATTGTTGAGTATAGTTATTGTATCATCTGATAATTTATATTTGCCTATAGCTGGTGAAAATGGTCGTATAATTTGACCTTGAATCATGCTTTCATTCATATTTTATTAACTTTAATTATATTAAATATTATAATATACTTAAATAAAATGAAATATAATTTAAACTGTCATTGTGGAGCGGTTCAATTAGAAGTTTTAACAGACTTAGAAATCATTAAACAGTGTAACTGCTCTATTTGTATAAGAAAAAACGCTAAAATGTGTATGGTTCCTAAAGAAGCAATAAATATTCTTAAAGGAAAAGAAAATCTAACTTCTTACAAATTTAATACAATGATTGCTGAACATTTTTTTTGTAAGATTTGTGGCATTTATACTCATCATCATAGGAGAAGTGATCCAAATGGGGCAGCAATAAATATTGGATGCATAGATTCAATTGATCCTTTTAAATATGATGCTGACTTTATTGATATGAAAAATAAATAATTTTATGTCTTTTGAATTTTTAATTTCGAAAATTCAAAAAAATAATTTTTTACTCATAGGTAGAGCTGGGATTGATATTTATCCAGATCCACCGGGGACTAAAACTGAAAACGCCAAATCCTTTGTTACTCATCTAGGAGGATCTTCCGCAAATATGGGTGTCCAATTAACTTTATTTGGAGGTAATTGTAATTTACTGACCAGAGTATCTGATGATGCTTTAGGTAAATTGGCTATTAATCAACTAAATCATTATGGCGTTAAAAACAAATTAGTAGAATTTGAAAAAAATGAATCAAGAATTTCTTTCGCTATTGTTGAAACCACAGTTAAAGATCATCAGTCAATTATTTATAGACATAAAGCTTCTGATTTATTTTTAAATAAAGATGATGTTGAAAATGCTAATATACAAAGTTTTGATTGTTTATTAATTACTGGAACTTCTTTAGCCGCTGAGCCTTCGAGAAGTGCTACTTTATATGCTTTAGATATAGCAAATAAAAATAATATTCCTGTAATTATGGACATCGATTATAGACCATATACTTGGGAGTCATCAAATAAAGCAAAAGAAGTTTATAATTTAGCAGCAAGTAAATGTAGTGGTGTAGTTGGAAATGATCATGAGTTTGGAGTTTTAGCTGGTGATTATAACAATGGTTTGGATCATGCTAGACAATTAGCTAAAAAAGTAAGCTTAATTATTTATAAAAAAGGTGAAAAAGGCTCTATTACTTTTGCAATGAACAAAGTAATTAAAAAGGGAATATTTCCCGTTAAGCCCTTGAAACCAACTGGAGCAGGTGATGCATTTATGGGGTCATTAATTGGATCAATTTTAAAGACTAATGATTTAGAAAGATCTATAGAAATAGGTTCAGCCGCTGCAGCTATTGTAGTAACAAAAGTTGGTTGTGCGCCAGCAATGCCAAATTTAAATGAAATTTTAGAGTTTATGAAATATAATAAAATTAATGAAGGAGAATAATATGCATATTCCACCATTTGATAATAAGAACAAGCCAATTGTAGATATTGAAGACAGTAGAGTCCCTTTAAATTATTTTAACATAGTAAAATTAAATAAAGATCAATCTTTTGAATATCAAACACCTGGTTATGAAACATGTATAGTACCTGCTACTGGAACAATTGATGTAGAAATTGAAGGAATAAAAGTTGATTCATTAGGGACTAGAAAAGTAGATGTGTGGGATGGGGAGCCAGAAGGTGTTTATGTTCCGTCTAATACAAAAGCTCAATTTACCTCTTTAGTAGATAATTCAGAAATTTTTATTGCTGGCGCAAAGTATGACAAAACTCTTGAACCATTTGCTGTTCGAGAAAATGAAATTGATTTAGTTCAGTACGGCTCTGATGATACAAAAACTCATAGAAAAATTAAACATATTTTAGGTGCTAAGCATCATGATAAAGTTGGAAGATTGCTTTGTAATGAACTTTATACTGTAGGACAGGGAGGTTGGTCGGGTTTTCCACCTCATAAGCATGATACAGATCGTCTACCTCATGAAACTAGGCATGATGAAACATATAATTACAGATTTAAACCTAATAATGGATTTGGTTTTCAGATGTTTCAGCAAGTTGATGATAAAGTTGGCAAAGCTGAACATATAATTGATGGGTCTACCATTATGATTAGAACAGGCTATCATCCATGTGTCGTAGCACCTGGATATGAGATGTATTATTTTACAATTCTTGGAGGACTATCTCAAAGATCTCTTGTCCAATTTTTTCAACCTGAGCATGCTTATCAAGTAGAAACAATTCCAGGTATTAAGGATATGATTGCTAAATACAAATAAATGACAGCTGTAAATTTAAAAAAAATTTTAAATGATGCAAATAAAAATAATTATGCTGTAGCAGGTTTAGTTGTACTAGGTTGGGATGATGCCCTAGCTTTTACTCAAGCCGCTGATGAAACTGGAATTCCGATTATTTTGCAAGCTGGCCCTTCATGTAGAGCGCATACACCAATTTCTATATTAGGAAAAATGTTTAGATACTTAGCAAGCCAAACAAAAACGAATATTTGTTGTCATGTTGATCATGGATATACTTTAGATGAATGTTATGAAGGGATTGATAGTGGCTTTACATCTGTAATGTTTGACGGTTCTAAATTAACTTTAAAAGAAAATATAAAAATTAGTAAAAAAATTGCTTCAAGAGCCCACAAACATAATATTTCTGTTGAGGGAGAAATAGGTTTTGTAGGTTATGATAATGGTAAAATTTCAGAAGGTACTAATATTGAAGATGCTGTATCTTTTGCAAACAAAAGTAATATTGATGCAATGGCAATTTCAGTTGGTAATACTCATTTACAAACTTCAAAAAAAGCGAGTATTGATTTCAACAAAATTAATTTAATTGAATCAAAAACTAAAATCCCTTTAGTTCTTCATGGTAGTAGTGGAATTCCTGTAGAGCAAAGAAAAAAACTAGCAAGAAAAACAAAAGTAGCAAAACTAAATATTGGCACTGAAATTAGAATGACATTTGGGGAAGCTTTGAGAAAAAATCTTAAAAATAATCCTAAAACATATGATAGATTGCAATTACTAAAACCTACGATTCAAGATTTAACAAAAGTTACAAAAAAAATTATAAAACAAATTGGTCCAAATTAATGGGACAAATTTTTATTGCAGCACTTAAGGAAGAAACTCCAAATCTTAAAGATTTCCACTATTCAGGTGTTGGAAAGATAAATGCTACAATCAAAATTATGAAATTAATTTCAAAATTTCAACCTAATGAAATAATTAATTATGGAACAGCTGGTTCAACAAAGAAAAACTTATCAGGATTAGTAGAATGCACGAAATTTGTTCAAAGAGATATGGATGCAAGAGGTCTAATGAACTTTAAATTAGGCGAAACTCCTTTTGATCCTATATCAAAAATTACATATTCTAATGAGGGGTATATATGTGCATCAGGAGATAGTTTTGTTCAATCATCAGTAGAAATAGATTGTGATATTGTTGATATGGAAGCTTACTCTTTTGCTAAAGTATGCAAATTATATAATATTAGATTTAAATGTTTCAAATATATTTCTGATTATGCAAATGAAAATTCAAATAATGATTGGATTGATAATTGTTCAAAAGGAGCTAAATTATTTTCTGAGTTATATCCTCAATTAAAAATATGATTTTAAAAATACTTGAAAAATTAGGAAGAAAAAAAATTGTATTGGACAGAGGCCCTTCACATCCAGAATTTAATAAGGCCAAACCATGGATGGAAAGATATTATTTATTATTTAGAAAAAGACCCAAATGGTTTCCATTTAATATCTTAATTCATAAAATGTTAGATGATGATCATGGTGAAGGAGTTCATAATCATCTTTGTCCTTATATAACAATTATTTTAAAAGGTGGTTATTGGGAAACTACTAATAAAGGTAAATTTTGGAGGCCACCAGGTTACATTGGTTTTAGATCAGCAGATCATTTACATAGAGTTGATTTAAAACCAAATACAAATACCATGACATTATTTATTCCTGGTCCCTTTGGTTTTAGAAAAACTAAAAGAGCTGATTATAAAACAAAAATTTAGCTATCTATATAATTTAAATTATTCCATCGTATATTAATTTACATCCACTCAAAAAAAGCAAAACATAAACAATATTAAAAAATAATTTTTCTGGAATTCTTTTTTGTACAAAGTAACCAATTAAAACACTAATAAAAGCTAATGGAAGTAAATAGAGAGAAATCATAAGATTTGAAGGTGCTAACAATCCCACAAAATAATATGGAAATAATTTAACAAGATTGATAACCATAAATGCCAATGTCATTGTTCCAATAAATGAAATTTTATCTAGCTTTAGTGGAAGCATATAAAAGTTTATAGGCGGATTTCCTGCATGAATTAAAAAACTAGTATATCCAGCAACAGACGACCAAAAGTAACCTTTAATTTTGGTTGGTTTAAGCAAATAATTATTTTTCTGAATAAATGAAACTAGAACAAAAATTATAGATATAACACCAACCATTATTCTTATTTGATCTTCGTTCGTAAATTCAAATGTTAGAGTTCCAAATAAAATACCAATTATAGATGCTGGTATTATAATTTTTAAAATACTATTTATCCATTTTTTCCAATACAAGTAGATTGCTGAAAAATCCATTATAATTAAAAGTGGCAACAAAATACCAGCAGCCTGTAAAGGACTCATCGCAAAAGACATAACAGGAACAGCTAACATCGCTATTGGACCAGGTACACCACCTTTAGATAAACCAAATACAAAAACTCCCAATGATGCAAAAATATAAAAATAAAAATCCATTTAATTTAAAATTTTTAATGCATTTTTAACATCTTTCATTTGATCATCAATGTCTTCCAATCCACAATACAATCTAATTAAAGTTCCAGTATTTCTATTTTTAAACTCTCTTTTATCTAATGGAGGAAAGGTAATGAGACTATCAAATCCACCCCAGCTGTATCCCAATTTGAATATTTTAAGTTTGTTAAAAAATTTTTCAATTTGATTATTTGAATATTTCTTTTTTAGCATAAATGAAAATAAGCCTGTGCTACCAGAGAAATCTCTTTTCCATATTTTATGATTTTTTGTATGGGGTAATGCTGGATGAAATACATCAGATACAAGATCATGATCGAGTAAATATTTTGCCATTAACAAAGCATTTTTTTCAATTTCTCTCATTCGAATTTCAAGTGTTGGCAATCCTCTAATTGCTAAATAAACTTCTTCTGAACCAGGACATATGCCTAAAGTTTTTGAAGCTGTTCTTATTTTTTTGGAATATTTTTTATTAGACGAAACAAAACCAATTAATACATCTGAGTGGCCGTTTATATATTTAGTTCCAGCATCAATAATAATATCAATACCTAACTTAATTGGATTACAAAATAATGGTGAAGCCCAAGTATTATCCATAACAGTTGGTATTTTGTTTTTTTTAGCAATTTTTGTAATGAAAGGTATATCAATAATATCAAAAGTTGCTGTACCTGGAGATTCTAAATAAATTAGCTTAGTATTATTGGTAATTAATTTCTGAAAATTATTAATATTTTTTGTGGGATGAAAATATTTTATTTTAACATTATACTGTTTAAGAATGTCTTCACAAAAAGTTCTAGTAGGACTATAAACACTATCATTTATTAAAACTTCATCACCAGATTTTAAAAAAGTAAAAAAAGGAATAACTATAGAGGCTAATCCTGATGGTGATAATACTGTATCATTGCAGTTATATAATAAAGAAATACTGTCTTCTAACTGCTTATGAAATGGATTTTTATTTATTCCATAATATGTTGTTCTATCATCAAAATTTTTAATATCGTTTAAGTAATCTTTATATGTATTAAAGATCATTGTAGAACCTTTATAGGTACCAGGGTTGATAAACCCTTTTTGTTTAAGAGGATTTCTACCTATTTTTGTTAATTTTGTTTTTATTTTCATAAACAACTAAATGTTGTATAAGCCAAAATCTTTATACACAATTGATAGTAGGCGATTTTAAGCTTAACAAATCTATTATTGGGATTAACTTATTAATTTGTTATAGGGAAGCAATCTTTGAAAAAAGATATTTAAATAATTATTTAAACGGAGAAAATAATATGAAAAAACTATTATCTATCTTTGCAGTTGTAGCATTTGCTTTTTCAGCACATGCTGGAACTCTTGATGATGTTAAAAATAGAGGTTTTCTAAAATGTGGAGTAACAACTGGTCTTGCTGGTTTTGCTGCTCCAGATGATAGCGGTGAATGGGCTGGTCTAGATGCTGATATGTGTCGTGCAGTTGCTGTAGCTGTTTTTGGAGACCGTTCAAAAGTAGAATTTATTACTACTACAGGTAAATCTCGTTTCCCAACATTAGCTTCTGGTGAAGTTGATATGTTAGCGAGAAATACAACTTGGACAATTAGCCGTGATGTTAATCTTGGTTTTGAGTTCGTAGGTGTAAACTTCTACGATGGACAAGGTTTCATGGTTCCATCTGCTCTTGGTGTTTCAAGTGCAACTGAGCTTGATGGTGCTACTGTATGTATCCAAACTGGTACTACTACAGAATTAAACCTTGCTGACTTCTTTAGATTAAACGGAATTAGCTACGAAGCACTTCCAATTGAAACTAATGATGAAGGTAAAGAAAACTTATTTGCTGGAAGATGTGACGTTTACACAACTGACGCTTCAGGTCTTTCTTCAACAAGAGCTGCTGCTTCTAATCCAGATAAATGGGTTGTATTACCAGAAATTATTTCAAAAGAACCACTTGGTCCACTTGTAAGACATGGTGATCACCAGTGGGGTGACGTAGTTCGTTGGTCTTTAAATGCAATGATTATTGCTGAAGAACTAGGTATTACATCTGAAAACGTTGATGCTCAAATGAGCTCTAATGTTCCTGAAGTACTAAGACTTCTTGGTGTTGAAGGTAACTATGGAGAGATGCTTGAGCTAAGTAATGATTGGGCTTACCAAATTATCAAACAAATTGGTAACTACTCTGAATCTTACGAAGCAAACGTAGGTCCAGACACACCTCTAGAAATTGCAAGAGGTTTAAATGCTCTATGGACTCAAGGTGGTATTTTATACGCACCTCCATTCAGATAAATCTTAATTAAATTTAAAACGGGGGGTTTTAAACCCCCCATTTTTTTTGTATATACTAGCGATGCGATCTAACTTAGGTTTCTTTTCTGATGAAAAATTTAGATCCATTTTTTTTCAAACTTTAGTTGTAGGTTTATTTGCCCTAGGGTTATTTTTTGTAATAAGTACAACTTCTTACAACTTAGAAAAAAGAAATATCGCAACTGGTTGGAGTTTTCTTCAAAATCCAGCTGGCTTTGATATAAGTTTTTCACCCTTCTTAGAATTTAAATCAACCGATACACACTTAAAAGTTTATTTTGTTGGAGTCTTAAATACTCTTTTGGTATCAATTACAGGTTGTATAGCTGCAACAATTTTAGGTTTTATATTGGGTATAGTAAGACTATCTTCAAATTGGTTATTAAGTCGACTAGTTTATATTTACGTTGAATTTTCAAGAAATGTACCCTTACTTCTTCAAATAATTTTATGGTATAGTATTTTAATTCAACTACCTCGTGTTAAGCAATCATTACAAGTTCTTGATGTATTTTATATTTCAAACAGAGGATTGTATTCTCCAAGACCAATATTTGAAAGTGGATTTTCATATGTATCAATTGCAATTGTATTAGCTTTAATTTCAAGTTTCTTAATAAATAGATGGGCAAAAAAAAGACAAGATAAGACAGGTCAACAATTCCCAGTATTCTCAAGTTCAATCGGATTAATATTTATTGTACCATTAATTTTATTTTTTATTCTTGGCTCACCTTTGTCTTTTGAGCATCCAGAATTAAAAGGTTTTAACTTTAAAGGTGGTCTAGTTATTAGACCTGAATTTATAGCAATGTTTTTAGCATTATCAATTTACACAGCAGCCTTCATTTCTGAAATTGTTAGAGCAGGTATAATGTCTGTCTCAAAAGGACAAAGAGAGGCATCTGCTGCTATAGGCTTGAAACAAACATGGATTATGAGACTAATCATTATACCTCAAGCTCTTAGAGTGATTGTCCCTCCACTAACAAGTCAGTATCTAAACTTAACTAAAAATTCTTCTTTAGGAATTGCTGTCGGATATGCTGACCTTGTTCACGGTTTTGGAGGAATAAGTTTAAATCAAACTGGTCAAGCTATTGAATGTATGGCAATTGTTATGGCAACTTATTTATCAATTAGTCTGACAATATCTTTCTTTATGAACATTTATAATAGAAGTATACAATTTAAGGAAAAGTAATGAACGAAATGAATGAAGTTAGAAAACCACCAGTAGCAACAACAGGTATTATTGGTTGGTTACGAATAAATTTATTCTTCAATTGGACAAACTCATTAATAACATTATTTGTTATTTATTGTTTGTATCAGTTTATTCCTTGGATTTTAGATTGGACAATATTTTCAGCTGACTTTAAATATAATTATCTTGGTGAACAAATTACTAACCAAGAAATGTGTTCACGAAATTTAGATCCTGAAAATGGTGGAGCTTGTTGGGCAGTTATATATGTAAGGTTTTATCAGTTTATTTATGGATTTTATCCAAAGGTTGAAGTTTGGAGAGTTAATTTAGCATATGTGATGTTAGCTTTTGCGCTACTACCTCTTTTGTATGCAAAACTTCCATATAGAAAGTACTTCTTATATTTTACATACATTTTTCCTATTATTGCTTATTTTTTACTTAATGGCGGGTTGGGATTTACTGAAGTCTCTACTAACAAATGGGGCGGTCTTCTAGTAACACTCGTCTTAGGCTGTACTGGAATTGCATTAGCTTTTCCTATTGGAATTATGTTGGCTTTAGGCCGAAGATCTAAGTTACCAGTTATTAGCATGATGTGTACATTGTTTATTGAGTTTATTAGAGGTGTTCCTCTTATAACTTTATTATTCTTTGGAATGGTAATGCTTCCTCTTTTTTTACCAGAAGGAATAGATATGGATGGTTTGGTAAGAGTTCTTGTTGCAGTTACTTTATTTCAATCCGCTTATATGGCAGAGGTTATAAGAGGAGGACTACAGGCAATACCTCCTGGTCAATATGAAGCTGCTAAATCACTTGGGATGTCTTATTGGAGAATGAATTTATTAATAATACTTCCTCAAGCTATTAGAATTTCCATACCACCAATTGTCAACACATCTATAGGTTTATTTAAGGATACAACTTTAGTTATTATTGTAGGAATATTGGATTTATTAGGAATTGGAAGAGGTACTTTAGCAGATACCAATTGGTTAGGTTTATCTTATGAAATTTACTTTTTTGTAAGTTTGGTATTTTTTATATTCACATTTGGAATGTCTAGATACAGTTTGTATTTGGAAAAGAAATTAAAAACAGGTATTAATATGGGGGCTGATTAAAATGAGTGAAGAATCTATAATTTCATTAAAAAATGTTAACAAGTGGTTTGGAGATTTTCATGTATTACAAGATGTAAATCTTGAAGTTAAGAAGAAAGAAAGAATTGTAGTTTGTGGCCCTTCTGGTTCAGGTAAATCTACAATGATCAGATGTATTAATAGATTGGAAGAGCACCAAGAAGGTTCAATTGTTGTTGATGGAATTGAGTTAACAGGAAATTTAAAAAATATTGATAATGTTAGAAAAGAAGTTGGAATGGTATTCCAGCAATTTAATTTATTCCCTCATTTATCTGTAAAAGAAAATATAACGTTAGCTCCAATTTGGGTTAAAAAAATGCCAAAGGCAGAAGCAGAGGAACTGGCTATGAGACAGTTAGAAATAGTAAAAATTCCTGAACAAGCCAACAAGTATCCTGGTCAATTATCTGGCGGTCAACAACAAAGAGTAGCAATTGCTAGATCCCTTGCAATGAATCCTAACATCATGCTTTTTGATGAACCAACTTCAGCTCTAGATCCCGAAATGATTAAAGAGGTTCTAGATGTTATGGTTGACTTGGCAAACGGTGGAATGACAATGATTGTTGTTACTCACGAAATGGGTTTTGCTAAGACAGTAGCTGATAGAATGGTGTTTATGGATGAAGGTAAAATTGTTGAGCAAGCTAGCCCAGATAAGTTTTTTAATAATCCAGAAAGTGATCGTACAAAGTTGTTTTTAAGTCAGATTCTTCATCAGTAATTTAAGAAGATAACAATAAATTAACTCTTCTATTCATTTTACCTTTGTTTTCTATTTTGCCGATTTGAATTTTACCAATCTCATTAGTTGATTTCACATGTGTACCACCACAAGGTTGTAAATCAATATCACCAATTCTAATTAATCTTATTTTACCATCTACTTGAGGCGGTTTTACTGACATAGTTCTGACTAGCTCAGGTTTTTCTTCCAATATACTACTTTCAATTACTTCACTAGTAACGGTATGATTATCTTCAACCAACAAATTTATTTTTTCTTCTAATTCTTCTTTATTTATTTGTTTATCTGGATCATTAAAATCTAATCGACTTTTTTCATAACCAATTTGACCACCAGTTACTCCTAAAGGGACTATAGAACACAACAAGTGCAGTGCAGTATGCATTCTCATATGCATGTATCTTAAATCCCAATTTATTTTTCCAATTATGTCAGTATTCTCTTCAAGATCTTTGAGATCATCTACAATATTTATTATTTTATTATTTTCTTTAATAGTATCTAAAACTTGTATTTTTATACTTTCAGTTTCTATTTCACCTGTGTCCCCAGGTTGACCACCACTTTTTGCATAAAATGCTGTCTTATCTAACACAATACGATTTTCTTCTTTTACAATACCTGTAATTTTTGCTTTAAATTCTTTAAGGTACGCATCATCTTCGAATAATTTTGTCATAGCGTTTTTTAACAGTATTTTAAAAATATTATATTGACTTTTTTCTCATTCTGAATAAATTAGAACAAAAGTAGAACAAATAATTTTATAAATAATATAATTATTATTTATCAATTATTTAAATATTTTTTCTAATATTATGTCTAAAAAAATAGAAAACTTAATATTTAAAGCTGAATCCAGAGGAGATCAAATAACACCTTATTTTCTTGATACAGTATCTGCAGGTTTTCCATCTCCAGCTACTGATTATATGGAAAACAAACTTGATCTTAATGAATATTTGGTTCAACGTCCAACAGCAACCTATATTGTTAAAGCTAATGGCCCTTCTATGACTGATGCAGGCATATTATCAGGTGATTTACTTATTGTTGATAGAAGTATTACACCTCGTAACGACAATATTGTTATAGCCTCCATCTTTGGCGACCTAACAGTTAAAAAACTGAAAAAGAAAGATCAGTCACTATTTTTAATTTCTGCCAATAGCGAGTATCCTAGTATTCAAGTTAAAGAAGAAATGGAGTGTTTTATATGGGGGGTAGTGACATATGTCATACACAAAACTACTTAATAGAAATCATAACTCAGTAAATCAATCTATAGCATTGATAGATTGCAATAATTTTTATGCGTCATGTGAAAGAATATTTAATCCAAAACTTATAGGAAAACCAATTGTCGTACTTTCCAATAATGATGGTTGTATCATTGCACGATCAAAAGAAGCAAAAAAATTAGGGATAAAAATGGGTGAACCTTATTTTAAAGCAAAAAATATTATTGAAAAAAATGATGTTAAAGTTTTTTCATCTAATTATTCTTTATATGGTGATATTTCTCAGAGAGTAATGGAGACTTTATCAAGTTTCTCTTCAGAGGTAGAAATCTACTCCATAGATGAAGCATTTCTTGGTTTAAATGGTTTTGAGAACTATGAATTAAACACTTATTGCAGACATATTAGACAAACAATTAAGAGGTGGGTTGGTATTCCAGTTAGTATTGGAGTGGGCCCGACAAAAACACTATCAAAAATAGCTAATCATTTAGCAAAAAAACAACCAGACTATAAAGGTGTGTGCATACTAAAAAATAAAATAGAAATAAAAAAAGCATTAGAATTAACATCCATTGAAGAAGTATGGGGCATTGGAAGAAGATTATCTCTTTTCCTGAAAAAATATAATATTCATAATGCTTATCAATTTTCACAAATGGACAGAGGATGGGTAAGAAAAAATATGGGTGTAGTGGGAGAGAAGACATATCTAGAATTAAATAGTGTATCATGTTTAGAGCTTGATTTGGTTCCAAGTGACAAACAAAGTTGTTGTGTTTCACGATCATTTAGTCAACCAATAGAAAAATTATTTGATTTGGAGGAATCAATATCAACTTATGGATCGAGAGTATCAGAGAAGATAAGGGAAGAGGGGTTAGTTGCTGAGTCGATGAGTATTTTTGTTTTGACAAATCATTTTAATAGAAGAGAGAAACAATATTCAAATTCAATAAAACTACATTTACCTTTTCCAACAAATAATAGCATAAAAATTGTTAAAAGAGCTCTTGAAGGAATTAGAAAAATATATCGACCAGGATTTCGTTATAAAAAAGCTGGAATTATATTATATGGTCTTAGCAGGCACAATGTAACTAGAGGATTACTTGATTATGACCGTGATACATCGGATAGAATAATGAATACTATTGATAATATTAATTCTAGGTATGGAAGTTCAACGTTAAAGATAGCTTCCGAAGGTATAGAAAAAATATGGAAGATGAAAAGAGAAAACGTATCCCCATGTTATACAACACGTTTTGAAGAATTGGTGGAAGTTAAGGCTTAGATAAAATGGCTCCCCGGGCCGGGCTCGAACCAGCGACCGATCGGTTAACAGCCGATTGCTCTACCACTGAGCTACCGAGGAACACAATTTTGTTGATAATAAAAAAAAATTAAAAAACAAGAAAAATTTGGAGGCTCGGAGCGGAATCGAACCGCTGTGCAAGGCTTTGCAGGCCCCTACATCACCACTCTGCCACCGAGCCTAAAAAAAATGACAATTATCACTATATTATTTCTAGTCAATTAATGAAAAAAAAATCTAAAGAGTGATAACATAGTTTAAATAATTGATTATATGATTAGTTTATATAAAGCATCTTAAAGAAATGAGTGAAACATTCGAAATTGCTAGAAAAAATATGGTTCTTAATCAGTTAAGACCAAATAAAATTAACGAAGAAAATATCTTAAATATATTCAAAAATACCCCTAAAGAAAATTATTTGGATGTCGGTTTAGGTAAGAATTGCTATCTAGATAATAATTTAGATATAACTGATAAAAGAGGATATCTTAAAAATTTACACCTAGCCCAAATTATAAAATATTCTAAAATATCACCTAATGATAAAGTATTGCATATTGGTGGTTTAACGGGCTACTTTTCTGTACTTATTAGCTCACTATGTGAAGAACTTCATGTTATAGAAGAAAATAGACAACTATTTAAATTATTAGAAGATAATATTAAGAATACTGATAATACTAATATTAGTTTATTTAATCAAAATTTGTTAGACGGATTAGCTGATAAAGCTCCATTTAATTTAATTATTATTGACGGACCTATATTTAATATAACTGATAATTTAAAAAAGCAATTAGTAATGAATGGTGGTAGGTTAATATATATTAAAAAAATACATGAAAATTTAGGCAAAGCATATAAAGTGATAAGAAATGAAGATTTATATTCATCTGAGTATTTATTTGATGTAATGAGTAGTTATCAAATTCAAGAACAAGAAGAGGGTTTTAAATTTTAAATGAGATTATTTATATTACTATTATTACTTATTTATTCTAAATCTTTATTCGCATTATCAATAGATGATTCTGTAAAAAGTACGATTGCTAATAATTTGAAGGTAAAAATTGCTTTTGAAAAACTGAATGAAAGCAAAGAAACTATTGAAGTAGCTATAGGAAAAAAACTTCCAACAGTAACTGGTACAATTTCTGGCACATATAGTAATAGTGATATAACATCAGCAGCTGGCGTATCAACAACACCAGAGACTTTTACAGATAAGTATAAAATTAGTATTACTCAAAATTTGTACGATGGTGGTGAAAAAAATTTAGAAATTGAAAGATCAAAAATTATTTATGAAAATGCAGTAATAAATTTTTACAAAACAGTTCAAGATTTATCTTTAACAGCAGTAGAAGGTTATTTGACAGTCATAAATTATGAAAAATCATTAGAGGCTTCTGAAAAGAATTTTGATTCTGTTTCAAGATTTTTAGAAGAAGTAAAATTAAAATATGAATTAGGATCAGCAACCATAACTGAACTGAAAAATGCTGAGAGTGCGTTTTCAATTGCTGAAACAAATCTTTTTTCAGCTGAACAAAACTACAAAGTTAGTTTAAAAACATTTAAGTCAATTGTTGGTAAAGAAGCTATTAATTTAGAAGATTATGTAAATATAGAAGACGATTTGAATTTTGATAACATACTTTCTGAAGTTTATAAGAATAATTTTAATATTTTAATTGCTCAAAATAATATTAAAATTAAAGAACTTGATCTCTCAAAAGAAAAACGTTCTAATAGACCTAGCTTAGATATAACAGCTTCCACAGAGTATTCAGATGTTTCAAGAATAGATGCAGGAAGTGAAAATACCAATGCAACAATAGGGTTAACTTTAACAATTCCTATATTTCAGCAAAACATTGACAAATCAGACATTAGAAAAATAAGTTCTCAAATTTTACAAACTGAAATTGAGTTAGAGGATCTCAAAGAAAGTTTAAATATTGAGGTATCAAACTATTATAAAAACTATTTAGTTAGTAAATCAAATTTAAATACATCTTTATTAACAATAGAGTATGCAAATACTCTTTTAGAAAGCACTCAAGAGGAATACAACCTTGGGACAAAATCTATCACTGATCTAATAGAAGCAGAAACTAATCTTTTAAACGTAAATGTTGAATATTTTAATGCAAATAAAAACTATCTTATTAATTATTTTAATTTACTAGCTTTAGATGGTTCACTGATTAAATTATTTGAGGAGTATCTTCCTAGCTATAATTAGAGTTTTATTAATTTAATTAAACATTTATAATACGTATATGAATACAAAAAATTCTATCAATGAATCTCTTGAGGTCATACGAAGAGCACTTGAAGATGAGAAAAACGTTTCAAATAAACATTCTTCATCTAATATTTTAATACTTAATCAAAAGGTTAACAGTGATGGTACAATAAAATTACTTCAAAAAGACGAAGAAATAAATAGTGAAATTAATGATATTATAGACCAAAAACTCTCTTATCTTGTAGAAAATAAAATTGAAAAAATACTTGATGAGAAAATCCCAAAATTACTAAAAAATTATTTCAATTCAAAATAGTTACGATGCAGCTTGATAAATTTTTTGATTTTTTAAAAGATGAAAAAAATCTTTATTCACAATGGGAGCAATCAAATTGTTTTAAACCACAAAAAGGAGGTGAGCCTTATTCTATAATGATGCCACCACCTAATGTTACAGGCAGTTTACATATGGGTCATGCTTTAACCTTTACAATTCAAGATATTTTAATCAGATACCATAGAATGAAGGGTATGGAGGTATTGTGGCAAGCCGGGACAGATCATGCAGGAATAGCAACACAGATGGTGGTTGAAAGAAAATTAAATGAGTCAAACCTAGATCGACGATCTCTAGGTAGAGAAAAGTTTATCGAAAAAGTATGGGAATGGAAAAAAGAGTCGGGTGGCCAGATAAGTAATCAATTAAGAAGACTTGGTGCTTCTGCAGATTGGTCAAGAGAAAGATTTACCATGGATGAAGGTCTTTCCAATGCCGTTAAGAAAGTTTTTGTTAATTTATACAATGATGGAATTATTTATAAAGATAAGAGATTGGTTAACTGGGATCCAAAACTTTTAACTGCTATTTCTGATCTAGAAGTAGAGCAAAGAGATACTGAAGGAAGTTTATGGCATATTAAATATCCTATAGATGAAAATAATCATATCATAGTTGCAACAACAAGACCTGAGACAATGTTAGGTGATTCTGCAGTTGCCGTTCATCCAGATGATAAAAAATATAAAAATCTAATTGGTAAATTTTGTAACTTACCAATTTCAAATAAGAAAATACCAATTATTGCTGATGAATATGCAGATCCTGAAAAAGGTTCTGGGGCTGTAAAAATTACACCTGCACATGACTTTAATGATTTTGAGGTAGGAAAGAGACATGATTTAGAATTTATTAATATTTTTGATGAAAATGCTAAACTGAATTCAAATGCGCCTGAAGAATTTCAAAATTTAGATCGATTTGAAGCAAGAAAACTAATTTTAAAAAAATTAGATGAAATGAATTTATTAATTAAAGAAGAAAAACAACAAATGGTCATACCATATGGTGATAGATCAGGTGTTGTTATTGAGCCATGGCTGACAGACCAATGGTTTTGTGATGCAAAAAAATTATCAGTTGATCCAATATCAGCTGTTAAAGATAATAGTTCTAAATTTATTCCCAAACAATGGGAAAATACATTTTATAATTGGATGGAAAATATTCAACCGTGGTGTATTTCAAGACAATTATGGTGGGGACATCAAATTCCTGCATGGTATGGTCCTGATAATAAATATTTCGTTAGTGAAACACTAGAAGGGGCAAAAAATCAAGCAAAAGAATTTTATGGAAAGGATGTTGAGCTTAAACAAGATGAAGATGTTCTAGATACTTGGTTTTCCTCTGCTCTATGGACATTCTCTACTTTAGATTGGCCAAATAAAACGTATGAATTAGATAAATTTTATCCTGGTAACGTTTTGGTTACTGGTTTTGATATCATATTTTTTTGGGTTGCTCGGATGATGATGATGGGTTCTTATTTTATGAAGGAAACTCCATTTAAAGATATTTATATTCATCCTTTAATACGTGATGAAAAAGGACAAAAAATGTCTAAATCAAAAGGGAACATAATTGATCCTTTAGAGTTATTAGATAAATATGGTGCTGATACATTAAGATTTACACTAACAGCACTATTAAATCCTGGACGAGATGTAAAATTATCTGAAGCTAGAGTTAAGGGATATAAATCATTCACAAATAAAATTTGGAATGCTGGAAAATTTTTACAATTGAATAATTCAATTTTTATAGATGATATTTCAACCGATTTAATTATTTTTGATGCAAACAAATGGATAATAAAAGAATTGAATGATTTGAACACTCAACTTGATCAATTAACTAAAAAGTATTTGTTTCATGAAATAGCCAATAAAATATATCATTTTGTATGGCATACTTATTGTGATTGGTACATTGAAATTATTAAACAAAATTTTGAAAATGAAAAATTTTCCGATGAAATTAAAAAAGTTTCAGGATGGACATTTATTCAAGTTTTAAAGATCATACATCCCATTATGCCATTTATAAGTGAAAAATTATGGAGATCTTTAGTTGACGATAAATCATATTTAATGAACCAAGTTTTTCAAAATTATTCAGCAAATAATTCTTTTAATAGTTCTAAAAAAAACTTCGAAATATTTATTGAATTCATAACATCTATAAGAAATTTGAGATCAGAACTAAATATACCGTATAAACAATTAATTAATATCTGCATAGAAGCAAAAAATGAAGAACTTAATAATTTTCTAATTGCATATAAAAATGAAATAAGTAATTTTTTAAAAACCAAGGATATTAGTTTTGATAAAATTCAACCTAATAAGAATTCAGCTTTAATTGTATTAACATCATTATCAGTTTTAATACATTTAGATGGTATTATTGACTCAGAAGCAGAACTAAAAAAATTAAATAAGAAAAAGCAAGTTGAGCAAGAAAAATTTAATAAAGTTAATGATAAATTAAACAATGATAATTTTATGAGTAAAGCCTCAGAAGAAATTATTAATAAATTTAAAAATGAGGCAAATATTTATAAATCTTCTATTGAAAAAATTGATCAAATAATAAATACTATCAAATAGAATGGAAGATAAGGGTTCAAATAGAAAATCTAATCTACCTAGTAGATATGTTAGTGTAGGGCCTAAAAGTGCACCTCATAGATCGTATTATTATGCTATGGGTTTGAAAGAACATGAAATTTATCAACCATTTGTTGGAGTTGTTAGCACTTGGAATGAATCAGCTCCTTGCAATATTACTCTTCAGGATCAAGCGCAACATGTGAAGACAGGTGTCAAAGATGCTGGAGGAACACCAAGAGAATTTACAACTATAACAGTAACAGATGGAATTGCCATGGGCCATGAGGCAATGAAATCCTCTCTTATTAGTAGAGAAGTTATTGCAGATTCTATTGAATTATCTGTGAGAGGTCACTGTTATGACGCAATTGTTGGACTTGCTGGCTGTGATAAATCTTTGCCAGGTTTAATGATGGCTATGGTTAGATTAAATGTACCATCTGTATTCATTTATGGAGGTTCAATCTTACCAGGAAAATACAAGGGTAAAGATGTTACTGTTATTGATGTTTTTGAAGCAGTAGGAAAACATGCCGCTGGAACTATCTCAGATCAAGATTTAAAGGATATTGAACAAGTTGCTTGCCCATCTGCTGGATCGTGTGGAGGTCAGTTTACAGCAAATACAATGGCATGTATTTCTGAAGCAGTTGGTTTAGCTCTAACAAATTCTGCTATGCCACCAGCAGTAAATACTGAAGAAAGAAAAGCTTATGGTGAAAAGAGTGGTAAAGCTATAATGAATTTATTAGAAAAAAATATAAGACCAAGGGATATAGTAACTATTGATTCATTAGTAAACGCTGCAAGAGTAGTTGCAGCTACCGGAGGTTCAACTAATGCAGCACTTCATCTTCCTGCGATAGCTAATGAAGCAGGTTTAAAATTTACTTTAAGAGATGTTGTAGAAATTTATAATTCGACTCCTTATATTGGAGATATGCAACCTGGCGGAAAGTATGTTGCTAAAGATTTATATGATGTAGGAGGTGTGCCAGTTGTTATTAAATCTTTATTAGATGGTGGTTATATAAACGGAGACTGTATAACTGTTACAGGAAAAACAATAGCTGAAAATCATAAAGAAGTAATATTCCCTACAAATCAAGATGTTGTTTATAAATGCGAAAATCCAATAAGTGAAAATAGTTCAGTAGTAGGGTTGTGGGGTAATCTTGCTCCAGATGGATGTATATCAAAAATTGCAGGTTTAAAAAATTTAACTTTTAAAGGAAAAGCTAAATGTTTTGACTCAGAAGAAGATGCTTTAACTGCAGTTTTAAAAAATGAAATTAAAGCAGGAGATGCGGTAATAATTAGATATGAAGGCCCTAAAGGAGGTCCTGGTATGCGTGAAATGCTCTCAACAACAGGTGCAATATATGGTCAAGGACTAGGTGAAACTGTTGCATTAATTACAGATGGAAGATTTTCAGGCGGAACAAGGGGATTTTGTATTGGTCATGTAGGACCAGAAGCAGCTGTAGGAGGTATGATAGGTTTACTTAAAGATGGCGATGAGATTATTATTGATGCTGTTAAAGGCGAAATCAACGTTACGCTTTCAGATCAGGAAATAGAAAAGAGAAAAAAAGATTGGAAGCCAAGAAAAACTAATCATAATTCTGGATCGATATGGAAATACTCTCAAACTGTTGGGCCAGCTTACGAGGGTGCTGTTACTCAACCAGGAGCAAAAGACGAAACACATACATACGCTGATATTTAATATTAATTAATTAATTAATTCAATCGTGACTGGCGTGTGATCAGAAGCTTTTTCCCATCCTCTTGGTTCACGATTAACATTAACTGATTTAATCAAATCAGTTACTTCTGGTGTAGTAAGAAAATGATCAATTCGTAGACCATTGCCTTTTTGCCAATTACCACCTCTATAACCCCAAAAGGTCCAGTTTGTATTTCCATCAACAAAGTATTTAACTGTATCAATAAAACCTAAATTCAAAAGATTTCTAAATTTTTCTCTTGTTAGTGGATGGGCACAAGCATCATTTTTAAAATTTTCTGGTGAATACACATCTTCATCATTAGGTATTACATTAAAATCTCCGCCTATAATAATTGGTTGATTGTTATCAATTAATTCTTTGATATATTTATTAAAATTTATCATCCAATCAATTTTATAATCAAATTTTTCTGTTTCAATTGGATTTCCATTTGGAAGATAAATATTTATTAGTTTAATTTTATTTTTTATATTTTTTAAGGATATTTCTGTTTCAATAAATCTGGAATTTACGTCTTGGTAATTAGGAATTTTTAAGTTTGAAATTTCAATACTCTCTTTACTGAGTATGGCTACCCCATTCCAAGCTTTTTGACCATTTACATAACATTTATAATTAATATTTTCTAATTCCTCCTTAGGAAAACTTTCATTTGTACATTTTAATTCTTGAATTAAATATATATCTGATTGATCTTTTTTTATAAACTTTATTAAATGTTCTATTCTTGCATTAACTGAATTTACATTCCAGGTAGTAATTTTCATTTAAATTGAAAAAGAAGTTCCACACCCACATGATGAAGATGCTAGTGGATTAGAAATTTTAAAGGACGATCCAATCAATTCATTAACATAATCAATTTTCGATCCTTTTATTAATTCAATTGAAGTTTTATCTATCAATACATCAGCATTTTTATAATTAAAGATTAAATCATCTTCATTTGGTTTATCAGAAAAATCAAATTTATATTGAAAGCCAGCACAACCACCACCTAATACAGTAATTCTGAAATAGTTAGATTTTTCAGATAGAAGTATCTTGTTGATATGATTTTGAGCACTTTCTGTAACTTCAATTATATTGTCCATTTATCTAAATATTGTTATTAGTTATTTTTTTACAATTATAATATAAATTTTCTTATGTTCAAACATTTAGCTTCCAATCCCGATAATTCAAATGGAAGATTATATAATGAACTAGATGATGATTTGAGAAATCCATTTGAAAGAGATAGAGCTAGAGTTATTCATTCTAATTCATTTAGAAAATTAAAACACAAAACTCAAGTTTTTATTGAAAGTGAGAGTGATTATTTTAGGACTAGACTAACTCATTCTTTGGAAGTTGCTCAAATATCAAGATCAATTTGTAGATTGCTTGAATTAAATGAAGATCTAGGTGAAACAGTTGCACTAGCACATGATTTGGGTCATCCTCCTTTTGGTCATATTGGTGAAGATGCACTTGATAGTTCAATGAAAAAGTTTGGAGGCTTTAATCATAATGATCAAACTTTAAGAGTTTTAACATTTATAGAAAAAAGACACCCTAATTTTGATGGATTAAATTTAACTTGGGAAAGCTTAGAGGGAATAATAA
Source organism: uncultured Alphaproteobacteria bacterium (assembly GCA_902614085.1). Taxonomy (GTDB): domain Bacteria; phylum Pseudomonadota; class Alphaproteobacteria; order HIMB59; genus CACPNW01. The sequence continues at coordinate 50,640 of CACMJS010000005.1, read as the reverse complement.
AACATAATGGAATTTTGAGTGATCATTTACCATATCACTTAGACAATTACTCAAAATTTCATAATCTAAATTTAACTGATCAACCTTATTTAGAATCACAGATTGCAAGTATATCTGATGATATTGCTTATAATAATCACGATGTAGAGGATGCTATTAGAGCAAATTTAATATCATTAGATGATATTGCAGAGTTAAGTTTTTTTGAAAAAATTATAATTGATTTAAGAGATCACTATAAAGATATTCCGAATAAACTTCTCGTATATCAAGTTTTAAGAAATTCCATATCTAATATGATAAATGATATATATGAGACTACAAAAAAAAATTTAATTGAAAATAATATCAATTCTATTGATGCTATTCATAAAAAAAATAATTTCATTGTTTCATTTTCAAATGAAATGAAGAAAAATTGTGATATAATTAAAAAATTTTTGTTTGAAAGAGTTTATAATCATAGTCATTTATCAGATAAGAGACAGTATTCAAAAAAGGTTATATCTACTTTGTTTACTTATTTCGTAAAAAATAATAATAAACTACCTATAGATTGGAGGAATCAAAATATCGAAATTGAAAGATTAATTTGTGATTATATTTCAGGAATGACAGATAGATTTGCTCTTAATTTATATAAGGAGATTAGTGAATAATTTTATAAAAGACCTTTCAGATTTTTTATTTGATTTTACAGATTTTTTAGAGAGTAACAAATTTATATCTCCAATCAATAAAAAACAGATTAGCATTGATTACTCTTCAAATAATAAACAAGGTGATTTAGCAACAAACTTTTATTTAATTGTTAAAAGAAAAATTATTAATGAAAATTTTAATATTGAAAATGAACTAAATCATAGAATTAAATCAATTGGATTTATAGATCATTTTGTGGTTTCAAAAAATGGTTTTATAAATTTTTTTCTTAAGGATGAATTTGTATTAAGAAGTTTAGAGGAAATTTATAATAAAAATTTTTTAAATTATATTAATTATGGTTCAGATAAAAAAATAAATGTTGAATTTGTTTCAGCTAATCCAACTGGACCTTTGCATATAGCCCATATAAGAGGTGCTGTATTCGGAGATGTATTAAGCTCTCTTTATACGAAAACAGGTTTTAATGTTACTAGAGAGTATTACGTAAATGATGCAGGTTCTCAAATTGATAAATTATCAAACTCTCTTTTGAAACGATACTTACAATTATTTGATAAAAAAATTGAATTATTAGAAGATGAATATCCAGGTGAATATCTAATAGATATTGCAAAAAAAATTAAAAATGAAGATGGTGATAAGTGGTTAAACTTTCACCAAGAAGAAACTATTCAATATTTTAAAAATTTTGCATTAAAAAATATACTTTTAAGCATAAAATCAGATTTAGAATTAATAAATATAAGATTTGATAAATTTACTCACGAAACTGAAATAGAAAAAAGTAAAATTATTGATGAACTTTTTGCAATCTTAGATGAAAAAAAATTACTATATGAAGGTGTTTTGGAAAAGCCAAAAGGTGATGATTCTGATTGGGAGCCAAGAGAGCAATTATTATTTAGATCCTCTAAAATATTAGACAATGAAGATAGAGCATTAAAAAAATCAAATGGTGAATGGACATATTTTGCCAATGATGCAGCATATCATCTAGATAAATGTAAAAGAAATTTTGATAGATTAGTAAATATTTGGGGGGCTGATCATATTGGCTATATTCCAAGAATGAATTCGTTAATAAAAGCTATTAAAGATGATGAAACTTATTTAAACATTTTAACTTGCCAGATTGTAACTTTAATTCAAAATAAACAAAAAATTAAAATGTCAAAAAGATCTGGAAATTTTGTGACATTAGCTAATGTTCATTCTAAGGTTGGAAAAGATCCTATAAGGTACTACATGATTTCTACTAAAAATGAGACAGCAATTGATTTTGATTTAGATGCTGTTGTTGAAAAAAATAAAGATAATAAAGTTTTTTACTGTCAATACGCACACGCTAGAGCTTCATCAGTAATTAATAAAGCAAATGAATTAGGTATAAAAATTAAAAATGATTATAATTTTTCTGCAATACAAAAGCTATCTGATGAGGAGGTAAAATTAATCAAAAAATTAATTTGTTATCCTTATTTGTTGTATCAATCATCATATTATAATGAGCCGCATAGACTAATCAATTACTTAGAAGAAATATCGTCTGATTTTCATTCAATTTGGAATAAAGGTAAAGATAATGAATCACTTCGTTTTATAGATGAAAAAAATGCAGAAAAGACAATTTCAAAAATATTTTGGTTGGAGTCATTTAGAGTTGTTTTAAAAGATATATTTTCAATTATTGATATAAGCGCACCTGAAACAATGTAATGATTAAAAGAATTATTTTTAAAAGAAAAAATAATTACATTTTAAAATATTCTTTATTTTTATTGTTATTTATTATTATTCTTTATCTTATCTCATTTTATTATTTTAGTAGTAGGGAGTATTTTGTCATTCCTAAATTTACTGATAAATATTTTGTTATTCCTATAAATAAAGAAGGTGAGGTTGTTGATTATTTAGACAAGAAAAGTTTAAATAAGATAGATAATGAAATTCAAGATTTTGATTTTAAAAATATAGACGAACTTGATTTTACCATTCAATTGTATAGCAATGATAATTTTGAAAATATTAATAAATACCTGAGCAATTTATTAGAAAATAAAAAAGAAATTATAGATTATGAAGATATTTTTGTTTTTTATAAAAAAACTGAAATAGGTATTCAATATTTTATTACCTATAAAAATTTCATCTCTAAGAGTAATGCTTCTGAAGCTTGTGATTTATTAACTATTATTAAGAGTTGCATAATACTTAATTTACAAAATTAATAATATTGAGAGAATCTCAATAATTTTATATAAAAAGTTGTGCTAAATGTACCAGATACAGAAATAAAAGAAGGTCAATTTAACCTATTATTAGACAATTTTGAGGGTCCTATAGACCTTTTGTTGATTTTGGCTAGATCACAGAAGGTTGATTTATCTGATATATCTATATCCGAATTAGCTGATCAATATATCAGTTTTATTAATCAATACAGAAATATTCATATTGAAATAGCTGCTGATTATTTAGTGATGGCAGCATGGCTAACGTATTTGAAATCAAGATTACTATTGCCAAAAGAAGAAAAAACAGATGAGTATACAGCCGATGAGTTAGAAGAGGCTTTAAAATATCAATTACGGAGACTAGAGGCTTTCCAAAATATTTCTAAAATCATATACTCAAGACCTCTTGTTAATAGAGATGTGTTTTATGGAGGGTCATCTGAAGGTCTCAAAGTTAAATATAATATAAATTATACTTCTAATTTATATGACTTACTAAAATCATATAGTCAAATACTTAAATCAAATGAACAGGTTAAGCAATTAACTATTGAGTATTCAGAACTTTATTCAGTTGATCAAGCAGTTAAAAGATTAAAGGGTATTTTTGGCAATATTACAGAATGGACTAATTTTTTAAATGTAATTCCAAATTTAATTAAAGCTAATAAAACAATTAATAAATCAATCATCTCATCTAACTTTGTTGCTTCTTTAGAATTATCAAAAAATGGCTTTATTGACTTAAAACAAGATGAAAGTTTTGGAAACATTTATATAAAATTTAATCAAAATGGATAATAAAGACATTAAAATTTTAGAAGCAATATTATTTGCATCAGGAGAGCCACTTGATGAAAATGATTTAAAAGAAAAAATTAAAGATAAAGATAATATAAGTAAGCTATTACTAGAAATTAAAGATTTTTATAAAAATAGAGGTATTAATTTAATAAAAACTGGCAACAAATGGTCTTTTAGAACTGCTGCAGATCTCAGTGATGAATTAACTATTTTTAAAACACAGAAAAGAAAATTATCAAGAGCAGCACTAGAAACATTATCTATAATTGCATACCAACAACCAATTACAAGATCAGAAATTGAGAATATTAGAGGTGTTCAAATGGGTAGAGGATCTCTAGACCATTTGATGGAAATAGGGTGGATACGTCCTTCAGGTAGGAAAACTATACCAGGTAAACCAACTTTATGGTCTACCACAGATTTATTTGTTGAACATTTTGGGTTAAATAGTTTGTCCGATTTACCTAATAAAGAGGAACTAAAGGCAAGTGGTTTTCTAGATAAACGGGCAGCAATTGCAACTATAAGTGATCTTGCCAAAAATGATGAAAATTTACAAAGTAATGATAATTTAGAACAGGATGATGAAAATAATATTGATGATTTTATTTCAAATAATTAATTAATTCTTATAATTCTTGTTTTTTTCCTATAGTTTCCGTATAACCCCCTTATGACACCTAGTATTTGGCAATTATTAATCGTACTCGTTATTGTTCTGCTTCTTTTCGGTAGAGGTAAAATACCTCAACTTATGGGTGATATGGCAAAAGGTATCAAATCATTTAAGAGAGGAATGTCTGACGAAGAAAAAAAAGAAGATAAAAATTTAGAGAATAAAAACGACGAAGAAAAGTAAATATAATGTTTACTTTTGGTTGGAGTGAAATTTTCTTAATTGGGATAATAGTTGTTGTTGTTATTGGCCCAAAAGATCTTCCAAAATTCATTAAACAAGTTGGATCCTTTACTAAATATATTAAAAAAATGTCTTCTGAATTTAAGTCATCTATAAATGAAATTGCTGAAGAGGAAGAAATTAAAGAATTAGCTAAATCAGTTAAAGAAGTAAAAAAAATAAAAGACGGCATTAATATCAAAAAAAATTTTGAAAATGAGATTAAAGAAGTTCAAGAAACAGTAAAGATGACTGAGAATGAATTTTCAAAAAAAAATTAATTTATTGATTTTGTAATGGCTGAAGAAAAATTTGAAGAAATGTCTCTGATAGGACATCTTACTGAGTTACGCAAAAGACTACTGTGGAGTTTTTTATATATTTTATTAATATTCATTGTTTGTTTTTACTTTGCTGATGAATTATTTGCCTTTTTAGCCAGTCCTCTTGTAGAGCTATTTGATAAAGATAAAGGACAAGGTTTTATTTATACAGCGTTACAAGAAGCTTTTTTTACAGAATTAAAAATAGCTTTTTTCTTTGCTTTATTTTTTTCATTCCCATTAATTGCAATACAAATATGGAGATTTATTGCACCAGGATTATACAAAAAGGAAAAGAGAGCTTTTTTACCCTATTTAATTGCGACTCCAATTTTATTTTTTGCCGGCGGATCAATGGTTTATTATATTATTGCGCCATTGGCATGGTCTTTTTTCTTATCTTATCAAAACCTTGGTTCTAGTGGCGTTCCTATTCGATTAGAAGCTAAAATGGGCGAATATTTATCCCTTATGATGCGATTTATTTTTGCTTTTGGTTTGGCATTTCAGCTTCCTGTTGTTTTATCTTTAATGGCGAGAGTAGGGATTGTTACTTATGAATCACTTAAAAAATTTAGAAAATATGCAATTGTATTAGCATTTTTATCCGCTGCATTCTTAACTCCACCTGATCCATTTAGTCAAATAAGTTTAGCTCTGCCAATTATATTTTTATACGAAGTTTCAATTTATATTGCAAAACTAATACAAAAAAATAAAGATAAGTAATGCATAATATTAATTTTATCAGAGAAAATCCAACAGAGTTTGATAATTATATGAAACAAAGAGGTGAGCATCCAATATCAAATAAAATATTAGAACTAGATAAAGTTAAAAGAGAAACTCAGACTGTTCTTCAGAATCTTTTAGCCGAAAGAAACTCTATTTCAAAAAATATTGGTAAACTTAAAAGTGAAAATAAAGATGCTTCATCAGAAATGAATAAAGTTGATGAAATTAAAAATAAAATTAATAATTTAAAGGAACTTGAGACTATTAAAGACGAGGAGTTAAAAACTATCCTCTCAAGACTGCCAAATATAGCTGATAAGACTGTACCTATAGGAAGCAATGAAGCAGACAATACAAAATATAGAGAATGGGGTGAAAAACCAGGATTTGATTTTAATCCTAAAACTCATTTTGAATTAGGGGAAAATTTAGGTTTAATGAATTTTGAAACTGCATCTAAATTATCAGGGTCTAGATTTGTTTTATTAAAAAATCAACTTTCTAAGTTGGAAAGAGCAATAGCAAATTTTATGTTAGATAAGCATACAAATGAAAATGGTTATATTGAATATAATTTACCTTTTTTGGTTAAAGATTCTGCTCTTTTTGGAACAGGGCAATTACCTAAATTTGGTGAAGATTTATTTACTGCTGGGGAAAATCATTGGTTAATACCAACTGCTGAAGTTCCTTTAACAAACATGGTTAGAGAGGAAATACTTAACCAAAATCAATTACCCATGAGAGTAACTTCTTATACTCCATGTTTTAGATCAGAGGCTGGTGCTGCTGGTAAGGATACTCGTGGTATGTTAAGACAGCATCAATTTACAAAAGTTGAATTAGTTTCAATAGTTGAGCCGCAGCATTCACAAGATGAATTAGAAAGAATGCTTGAAAGTGCTGAGAGTATTCTTCAAGATTTAAATATTCATTATAGGATTATGACTTTGTGTACTGGTGATATGGGCTTTTCAGCATCAAAAACATACGATATTGAAGTGTGGCTTCCAGGTGAAAATACTTATAGAGAAATTTCAAGCTGCTCAAATTGTAATGATTTTCAAGCTAGAAGAATGAATACAAGATATAAATTAGAAAATAAAAATATTTTTGTTCATACACTTAATGGATCCGGGTTAGCAGTAGGAAGAACACTAATTGCTATTCTTGAAAATTATCAAATGAAAGATGGAAATATTAAAATTCCAGAAGTTTTGAAAAAATATTTCAATAATTCTGATACTCTTGTCTAGTGCTTGATGTAAGGAAAATAAGATTGATACTCGAGTTACGAGAGTCAGGTATTAGTAATGCTGAAGTTCTCTCTGCAATAGAAAAAATTCCAAGAGAAAAGTTTATTAGTGAAGCTTATAGAAATCAAGCTTATGAAAATATAGCTTTACCAATTGAAAATAATCAAACAATTAGTCAGCCCTACGTTGTAGCAAGGATGACTGAATTACTTGATGTTAAAAGTAACCACAAGGTATTAGAAATAGGCACTGGTAGTGGATATCAGTGTGCTGTATTATCAATCTTGGCAAGGCGTGTATACACGATTGAAAGAATCAAAAATTTACATGAAGGTTCTAATAATATTTTTGAGAAATTAAAATTAACTAATATCGTTTCAAAATACGATGATGGTAATAATGGTTGGATTGAACAAATACCTTTTGATAGAATAATATTTACAGCAGCATCAAAAAAAATAAATAATGAAATTTTTTCTCAAATTAAAAATGAAGGAATTATTGTTTGTCCTATTGTTAAAAATAACAAGCAAATACTTGTAAAATATATAAAACATAATAATAAAATTATTTCTGAAGAATATGATGATGTTTTATTTGTTCCAAATCTTCAAGGTGTAGTATAGCTTCTTTGAATATTTCGAATTTTATTCGAAGAATAAAAATAATATAAGATACCAATTATCCAATGAACAAGAGTTAACCCAATAAACATATAGATGTAGTTTTCTTCTATAAAATTATTCACAAATAATATTACAATTATAGGCACTAATACAAACCTAAGTATGGCCATATACATTACTATTATTGCTTTTTTTAGCCCTTGGAATGAAGCATTAGAAATAAAGAAGAATGGAAAAGCAGGAAAACCAAGTGCGTATATTTTAAGATATATCGATCCATAGTAAATTACTTCTTTATCATCAGTAAATAATCTCATTGAATCTTCTGCAGTTATAAATAAAATTAATCCTGCTATAGTTAATATTATTACACCAGTAATCATAGCTTTGTTGTAAGTTTCTAAAATTCTTTCATAGTTTTTTGCACCAAAATTTTGACCCACAATTGCGGTTACTGCTGTACTTAATCCTAACAAGGGTAAGAAAAGCAGTTGTTCGTATCTTCCAGCTGAGGAGAAACCTGCAATTGCATCATTACCAAAACGACTGACAAAAAATAGCAATATATATGATCCGAGAGCAATCATCATCAATCCTAATGCCGCTGGAATAGCCTGAAATGAAATTTCCTTAATTAAACTTAATTTAGGAATTAAATAATTATTTTTAAAGTTTTCAAAAATCTCTGTTTTATAAATTTTATATAATAAATATAACAGACCAATTATTTGAGACAGTATGGTAGCTATTGCTATTCCAGTTATACCCATTGGAATAAATAATTCAAAATTAATTATTTTTCCTGTAATTAATATTGGATTTAAAATTATATTAAGAAAAAAACTAAAAATTAAAACATTTCTATAACTTTTAGTATCTCCTTGAGCTGATAAACAAGAATTACATACCATGAGTAAAAGAATTATGACTGATCCTAAATAAATTACGTTCATATACAATGATGAAAGTTTAAGGGTTTCTGGGTCATCATTTATGGATTCTAAAATTATGTTCCCAAAATAAAGTCCAAAAATAGTTATACCTAAGCCTACTAAAATTGTTACAACAAAAGATTGTGAAAATGCATGACTTGCTTTTTTAATATTTTTTTCTCCTAAAGAATTAGCAACATTACTTGTTGTAGCTATGCTCAGCCCTATTCCAAGTGCAATAATTATAAAATATACAGGAAATGTTTGACCAATAGCTGCTAAAGCAGTTTCAGAAATCATTCTACCTGCAAAAATAGTATCAACTAAAGAATAGAGATTGTTAAATATAGTTCCAATTGAGGCTGGCAAAGCAATTTTTATAAATAACTTATAGATATCTTCATCAAGTAAATTAATTTTTTTCATATTTATAAATATCTTAATTTAAACCTAGTACTATTTTCCTCTTGTTTTAAAATATCTTGAATTTCATGTATTACCTCTTTGAGGTTTTTCATTATAGATCTATTTGAAAAATTTATTAATAATAAGCCACTTCCTTGCATTCCAACATTGTCTCCATATTTCATAATAGGAACTTCAACATTGATAATATTACTTATACCTTTTTTTCTAATATTCTGAATAAAGGAGTCATTTTCCAAAATATTCAAAACTGGATACCATATTATGATTTTGGAATTTGAAAATAAATTATCAACATTATTTAGTATCTCTTCTACTTTTTCAAAATCATCCTTTATTTCATATGATGGATCTATAAATACAAAATAATTCTTCTCTTTACTAACTTTATTAAAAATAAAGTTAAATCCATCAGCATTTAAAATTTTAGCATTGGTATATTTGTTTAAGTTTTTTTTTAATAATTCATATTCATTATTGTGTAATTCACAAAAAAATAATTTATCTTTTTCATTGGCTATGGATGAAATAAATATAGGTGATCCAGGATAAAAATTATTTTTTCCAGTAATTTTAGAAATAGTTGAAAGATAATTTTTAATTAAAATATTATTACCTTTATAATTTTGTATCTTTTTAATTCCTTCTTTATACTCTTTATTTTTATCCATATATTTTGATATATATTTATAAATTCCATTACCAGAATGAGTATCAATATAACTTATTGAATTATTTACTTTTTTTTCAATATTATATAAGTAAAGCATTATAATGTGTTTCATAACATCTGCATGATTTCCAGCATGATATCCGTGTTTATAGCTAAGCATAAAAATAAAAAAAATTGTTGAAATTAATTTCTTATTAGTTATTTAAAGTATTAAATTAATCAATATACAATATTTATATAAGTTAAATAAATTTAATCCCCCAAAAAAAAATAAGGAGAATAAAATATGCCAAGTGGTAAAATTAAATGGTTTAATCCGACCAAAGGTTATGGATTTATAGAAAATGATGATGGAGGAAAAGATGTTTTTCTTCATGTTTCAGCTTTAGAAGCTGCTGGTATTGATACTTTAGAAGAAGGTATGCCAGTTGAATTTGAAATCGGTGAAAACCGTGGAAAAGAAAACGCTATTAATATTAAGAAAAAATAATATTTAATTGAATTCAAACAAACTTTTAGAATGGATTGGCGTAACTACAGCCATCCTTTATTCCCTACTAGTTGCATTTAACATTGGATTAGAATTTATTGGCTTTTCATTATTATTGCTATCAGCAGTGTTAATTGGAATCTGGGCTTATAAATTAAAACACAATGGAATATTGTTTTTACAATTTTTTTACGCTGGTGCAGGTATTATAGGAATGTATAGATGGTTTGGATAAAAATATTTTTTTCATTTTTACTTTTATATTCCTCGATTGTATTTTCTTCTGAATTGAATGAAGAAGAAGAGATGTACTTTAATTTTGTTGATTTAAATAATGATGGAGTTATTTCCTATGAAGAAATTGAACAATCATTAAATCTACTCTTTCAAATTATAGATCTGAATCAAGACAATAAAATTTCGCAAAATGAGATAAATGAATTAAAAAGTATAATTGAATCTTTAAAATGAGTATTTGGGGAAGAGTTATAGGCGGAGCAGCAGGATTTGCTTTAGGCGGACCTATAGGTGCTATCATAGGTGTAATGGCTGGCGGTGCTTTTGACAGAAGATCTAAATCAAAATCATCATTTAACTTCAATCGAATAAATAATAATCAAAAACAACAAATTTTCACATTAAGTTTTATTATTTTAGCTGCAAAATTAGCTAAATCAGATGGCATTGTATCAGATGATGAAATCAGGGCATTTAAAGAAAAATTTAAAGTTCCAAAATCTGAAATTCCTAAAGTTGCAAAAATTTTCAATGAAGCAAAAAAAGATACGTATGGCTATAAACAAATAGCAAATCAAGTAGGTGATTTATTTTCAGCTAATAAAATTTTATTGGAAGAATTATTAAATAATTTATTTTATATTGCTGCATCTGATGGAAAGGTATCTCTTAGCGAAATAGATTTTTTAAGATCAATTTCTAAATCATTTAAATTTAGTGAAAAAGATTTCCAAAGAATTTTCCAATCAAATTTAAAAAACAGTGAATCTGACCCTTACAAAATATTGGGTGTGAATAGATCGAGCACTGATAATGAAATAAGAAAAAAATGGATAAAATTAAATAAAGAACATCACCCAGATAATTTAATTGCCAAAGGTATGCCTAAAGAATTTATTAAACAATCTAATAAAGAATTAGCGGCTATTAATATTGCTTACGATAAAATTAAAGAAATTAGAGGAATTTCTTGATACCTAAAGATTTATCTGTCGATAATATTAGTAGAATTTATAAAAAAATTAGACCATTTATTAATCAAACCCCTTTTTTAAAGTGTCCTGATGATATTGATAATTATTTTTCTACTAATTTATTTTTTAAATGCGAATTTTTACAAAAATCTGGTTCATTTAAGGCAAGAGGTGCTATTAATAATATAATTTCTCAAGATCATAATAAATTTAATAAAGGAATTACAGCAGTTAGTGCTGGAAATCATGCGATCGCTGCTTCATTTGTGGCTAATCAATTTAAACTGAAAAATAAAATTTTCTTATACGAAAGTGCAAATAAATATAGAGTTCAAACTTGTAAAAATTATGGTGCTAACATTATTTTTACAAACCCAAAACAAGCCTTTCTTGATGCTGAAAATGCTAAAAATGAAGGTTACTATTTTATTCACCCTTTTGACGGCCCATTGACATTACAAGGTAGTGCTACCTTGGGATTAGAAATTGTAGAATATTTAAAATTAATTAATACTAAAATTGACAATTTACTAATTTCAGTTGGAGGAGGGGGATTAATAAGTGGTGTTTCATCGTATATAAAACAATTTTATCCTAAGATTAAAATTATTGGCGTTGAACCTGAAAATGCTAATGGTTTAAATCAAAGTTTAAGAGCTAACAAACCACTAAATAATATTAATGTAAATAGTATTGCTGACAGTCTTTCAGCACCTTTACATATGCAATATTCTTTTGATGTAGCAAAAGAAGTAATTGATGAAATGGTAACTGTTTCTGATGATGAAATGAAAAAATTTATGGTTTTTTGTTATAAAAAATTTAAGTTATTTCTTGAGCCCGCGTGTGTTGCTGGACTCGCTGCTTTAAAATATAAAATCAATAATAAGCTTATTGGCAAAAATACAATGGTGATATTGTGTGGCTCAAATATTGATAAAAAAACATGGTCAGATTTAACTAATTAATCTGGAAAATATAAAATACCACCACTTAAATTTTTTTTCACACCTGTAGTATTTTTATTACTTATTTCTAAATTTTTAAATGATCTCATGCCAATATACGCAAACATTTGAGCTTCTACTAAATCACCATTTATTTTATATTTATCAATAAGTTCAATTTTTTTATTAAGTTTATTCATTAATATTTCTTTGAGTAATTTATTTTTTCTTCCTCCTCCAGTAAGTAAAATTCTTTCAATCTTAAATTTTTTATTTTTTAATAATTCTTTAAACCCAATGTAAGTCATGTAGTTAGCAGTCATTAACGCATCATATTTGTTCAATTTAATAAGCTTTTTAAAATAATTTCTAAAATAATTTCTATCTAATGATTTTGGGAACTTTTTCTTAAAGAATTTATCTTTTTTGAATTTTTCGATTAATTTATTATCAATCTTACCTTTTCTTGCATAATTTCCATCATTATCAAATTTTTTTTTGAAAAAATAATTGCAAAGATCATCACTTAAGCAATTTGCCGGCCCTATATCCGATGATAATAATGTTCTTGAAACTACAGTTGAAAAATTTGCTATACCTCCAAGATTTACTATAATTGCTTTTTCCTTAAATTTTTGTATTAAAAACTTATGATAATATGATCCAATTGGTGCTCCTTGACCACCATTTTTAATATCATTATCTCTTAAATTACTTATAGTTTTAACTTTAAGATTTTTTGCAATTTTGTTTCCATTTCCTAATTGTATAGATATTTTATTCGATGGGTCGTGGTAAACAGTCTGTCCACTAATTGATATTAAATCGATATTTTTTTTATTAATTTTTTTTTGTTTCAGAAATAAAATTATTTTTTTTTCTAAAATATCTGTAACGAGATCATCTTTTTTTAAAAAATATTCTTTAATTTTATTATTAGTTTTTGGTTTATTTAATATTAGATTGTTTAGTGTATTTTGATAATTTTTATCAAATTTATATGATTTTTCACATTTAATCTTTACAAAGTCAGTCCCATTTGTATTAATCAAACTTATATCAACGCCATCCATTGATGTGCCTGTCATAACTCCTAAGACATTAAGTTTTGAATTTTTACTCATTTTTAATCAAATTTAATTTTGCACATTTTATTAACAAACATATCAACAAAAAAAGATTATTTACTTTTAAAAATACATTTTTTTATTGATTGATAAATAACAAATAGATAAATTAATTTTAATTATTACACGCAAAGGTAATAATCAATTTAATAAAAGGAAACGATTATTAAATTGTATCGGGAGGAAATGCACGATACACAAAAGGGACCTAGCTTGCTGGGTCCTTTTTTTTTGTTTTATGGACAAATCTAATAAATAAAGTATCAGACATTTCATAATGATAACAAATTATGAAAGAATCTTAGATATTATTTTAGATGATCTAATCCCATTAACAAAAATTTCAATTAATGAAGGAAATAAAATATTTGGTGGATTTATTGTTAAAAAATCTGACCTAAGTCTTATTTGTCTCGGTACAAACCAGGAAATCAAAAACCCTTTATTTCATGGAGAAATTTCAACTCTTTTTAATTTATTTGAAAAGAAATTGTTTAATACAAAAGATTATTACTTCATAAGTACACATCAGCCTTGTTCTATGTGTTTATCAGCCATAACCTGGGCTGGATTTGACAATTTTTACTATTTTTTTTCCTATACCGATACAAAAGAAGGTTTTCATATTCCACACGATCTTAAAATTTTGACAGAAGTATTTAAAATCAAAGATGGTAAATATAATATTAATAATGATTATTGGGAGAGTTTCTCAATTTTATCGGAAATTAAAAGATTAGGTATAGAGGGCTCATTATCAGATAAAATATATCAGATCAAAGAAGAGTACCAAAAAATGTCAGAAATTTATCAAAAATCAAAAATTGATAATAAAATTCCTTTAAATTAATTGTTAAATTATAAAAATAAGTATACAAATAATTAACGGGAGATACTGAAATTTCAGAGCCGAAGGAGCAACGACCCGGAAACTCTCAGGCACAATGGACCGTTAAAAAAAAACTCTGGAAAAGAGCATTTAGCTCTACCGAAGGTGAAAAGCTCTCAGGTAAAAAGACAGAGGGGTAGCTTGGAGTATTTATTTGAACCAGTTACCATTAGACATTCCGCTGAAAAATTTTCATCAAAATAATGGTGCAAAGATATTGCCATTTGCAGGTTTTAACATGCCTATTAATTATAAAACTGGAATAATTAATGAACACAAAAATGTCAGAAACCACTCTGGTATTTTTGATGTTAGTCATATGGGGCAAATTTTAATTGAAATTAATGAAACGTATTTACATAAATTAGAAAAATATATTCCATTACAATTAAAAAAATTAATTAAAAATAGATCGCATTATTCATTTTTGCTCAATAAAGATGGAGGTGTTATTGATGATCTAATTATTTCAAATATTGATATTAAAGATAAGTCATATTTGTATATTGTTTATAATGCATCTCGAAAAAAAGAAGACGAAGAAATATTTATTTCTTGTGCTCCTAATGCAGAAAAAATTTATAACAAAAATTGTTTATTCGCGATTCAGGGACCTGACTCTATTAATGTTTTAAAAAATATTATTGATATTCCAAATAATATGAATTTTTTTGATATTTTAATATGTAAATACGATAGCAATGAAATAATAGTAAGTAGATCAGGTTATACTGGTGAAGATGGTTTTGAACTTTCTATTCCAAATGAAAGTGCAGAAAATTTAATTACTGATTTACTTAAAAATGAAAATACAATGCTTTGTGGTTTAGGTTCTAGAGATTCATTGAGGCTTGAGGCTGGATTAAGTTTATATGGTCATGAATTAAATGAAAATATTACTCCAATTGAAGCTGGTTTATCATGGGCACTAGATAAAGAAAGATTAGAAGATAAAAATTTAAATGGAAATAAGATTTTATCTGATCAATTAAAAAATAAATTATCTAATAAAAAAATAGGTTTAATTTCAACCAATAAATCAATGTTAAGAGATGGAATGACGTTATTCGATAATAATAATAATGAAATTGGCAAAATTACAAGTGGATGTTTCTCTCCTAATCTTAACAAATCTATTGCTATCGGTTACATAAAATCTGAATTTAATACTGATAATCCAATTTTTTGTGAAATTAGAAAAAAATTAGAATTAGTAAAAATAAACAATCTACCTTTTGTAAAAAAAAATTATAAAAAAAATGGGAGCGTATATGAGTGAAAAAAAATACACAAAAGATCATGAATGGGTTTCAATTGAAAATCAAATTGCCACAATTGGTATTAGCAATCATGCCCAAGAATCTCTTGGCGATATTGTATTTATTGAATTACCATCAGTTGGAAACTCGGTTAAAGCAAAAGATGAAATATGCGTCGTTGAATCTGTAAAAGCAGCTTCTGATATTTATGCTCCAATTGATGGTGAAATAATTGAAGTTAATAAGAATTTAGAAAATGACGCTGCTATTATTAATCAAGATGCAGAAAACGAGGGATGGATTTTTAAAATGAAAATTTCTGATTCAAATCAATATTCTGAACTTATGTCAGAAGATGAGTATAAACAATTTTTGGAACAATAGATGATTGAAATAGATAAATTTGTTAGCAGACATATAGGGCCTAGAAATGAAGATATTGGAGAAATGCTCAAATTAATAAATTGCTCTTCATTAGATGAATTAATTGAAAAAACTGTACCTAATCATATCATTTTTAAAGATAAACTTAAATTTAGACCTGGTATGTCTGAGGAGTTTAATAAAATTAATACTCAACTTTTATCTTTGAAAAATAATTTCAAAAAAACTTATATTGGAATGGGTTATTATAATACTATTACTCCTAGCGTTATTTTAAGAAATATTCTTGAAAATCCAGGATGGTATACTGCTTACACACCTTATCAACCAGAAGTAAGTCAGGGCAGGTTGGAAATGTTAATGAATTTTCAACAAATGATAATTGATTTGACTGGAATGGATATTGCAAATGCATCTTTACTTGATGAAAGTACTGCGGCAGCTGAGGCTATGATGATGGCTTTTAAAATTAAAAAAAGTGCAAAGTTTACTTTTTGTGTGCAAAATAAATGTCATCCACAAACACTATCTGTCTTAAAAACAAGAGCTAAACCCTTAGGTATAAAAATTATTTTTGATAATCCAGATGACGATACATTTGGTTGCTTAATTCAAAATCCAGATACATATGGAGAAATTGCTAATCTCAGCGATTTAATAAATATAAATAAATCTCACGATGCGTTATCCATCATAGCAGCAGATATAATGAGCTTGGTAGTTATGAAATCACCAAAAGATTTTGGAGCTGATATAGTTATTGGAAGTACTCAAAGGTTTGGAGTTCCAATGGGTTTAGGAGGTCCACACGCAGCATATTTTGCAACATTAGATGAATATAAAAGAATGATACCTGGAAGACTAATTGGTGTATCAGTTGATCGAAATAATAAAAGATCTTACAGAATGGCTCTTCAGACGCGTGAACAACACATTAGAAGGGAAAAAGCTACAAGTAATATATGTACTGCACAGGCCTTATTAGCAATTATATCTGCTTCATATGCAATATATCATGGTCCAATTAGATTAAAAAATATTGCTGAGGACATTCATTATAAGTCTAGATATCTAAAGAAATCATTAGAGATATTAAATTTTGAAGTAAAATCAATAAATTATTTTGATACCTTATTAATAAAAGATACAAAATCTAAATACTGGGTAAATAAATCTATAGACAATGGTATAAATTTTAGATTTGTAAATGATGATCATTTTTCTATTTCCTTAGATGAAACTACATCACTACAAGATGTAGATAATTTAATTAAATTTTTTAATGAAAACAATAATGAAATATACGCAGAAGAAATTGAAAGTAAAATTGAAGATTCGATTTTCAAAAGTGATTTAGATAGAAAAGACAAAATATTAACTCATCCTGTATTTAATATCTATCATTCTGAAACAGAAATGATGAGATATTTAAAAAAATTAGAAAATAAAGACGTTGCTTTAAATAGATCAATGATACCTCTTGGATCTTGTACTATGAAATTAAATGCAGCATCAGAAATGCTTCCAATTACTTTACCAGGTTTTTCAAATGCGCATCCATTCTTAGAGCCCCATCAACGTGAGGGATATAATGAAATGATGAGTGAATTAATATCGATGTTAAAAGATATTACTGGTTTTGATGCAGTTTCACTCCAACCTAATGCAGGAGCACAAGGTGAGTTTGCTGGTTTATTAGCTATACAAAAATATCATGAGAAAAATTCAGATACTAAAAGAAATATTTGTATAATTCCTAAAAGTGCTCATGGAACTAATCCAGCCAGTGCACAGATGTGCGGTATGGATATTTTAATTGTAAACTGTGATGACAAAGGTAATGTAGATTTAACTCACTTAGATAAAAAAATAGAAGAGGCAGGTGATAGACTGTCTGCTTTAATGATTACTTATCCATCAACACATGGTGTATTCGAAGAAAGTATTGTTGAGATTTGTAAAAAAATTCATGATGCTGGTGGGCAAGTTTATCTAGATGGCGCTAATTATAATGCAATGGTTGGGGTAGCTAAACCAGGTAAATTTGGACCTGATGTATGCCATATGAATCTCCATAAGACATTTTGCATACCTCATGGAGGAGGTGGACCTGGAGTTGGGGCTATAGGATTAAAAAAACATTTAGCAGATTTTGCACCTGGGCATCCTATTTTTAAAAATGAAATAGGTTTAACCAATCAGGAGGCAGTTTCAGCAGCGCCTTGGGGCAGTGCATCTATTTTACCTATTTCATATTCTTATATTTCTATGATGGGTGACGATGGTTTAAAATTAGCAACTCAAGTAGCAATATTAAATGCTAATTATATTAAAGAAAGATTAAAAAATTATTACCCTATTTTATATACTGGTAAGAATAATATGGTAGCACATGAATTTATTATTGATATCAGGCCGTTTAAACAAGAATTAAATATTTCAGATGAAGATATTGCTAAAAGACTAATTGATTATGGATTTCATGCTCCCACAATGTCTTTTCCAGTTCCAGGCACTTTGATGATTGAGCCCACTGAAAGTGAATCAAAAGAGGAGCTAGATAGATTTTGTGAAGCGATGATTTCTATTCATAATGAAATTAATATGATTAGAGATGGTAAATTTGATAAAGTAGATAATCCTATTAAAAATGCCCCACATACCATAGAAGAGGTATCTTCTGACAATTGGGATCATAAATATACACGTAAAGAAGCTGCTTACCCTCATGCTTATTTAATTAATAATAAATACTGGAGTCCAGTTAGTAGAATTGATAATGTATATGGAGATAGAAATTTATTTTGTGTTTGTCCTCCAATAGATGAATACGAAGAGGCTAAAACTGGATAAATACTATATATCAATAAATTAAAACACTAATTTAATAACAACTATGATTTATATTAATCTTATTTTAGTTTTTTTAGTCTTGGTCGCAATCCATGAATACGGACATTATATAGTTGCGAGATGGTTTAAAGCTGAAGTTACTGATTTCTCAATTGGGTTTGGCAAACCACTTTTAAAATTTACTGATAAAAATGGCACTACATGGAAATTATCTCCTATTCCATTAGGTGGATATGTAAAAATCAAAGGACTTGATAATATATTTTCACCAAACTCTAATGATGAGGAGGGATCCTTTCAATCTCTTACACTTTTTCAAAAAATATTGGTTCTTTTAGCAGGAAGTGTTTTTAATATTTTTAGTGCATGGTTCGCTCTATTCTGCATATTTTTCTTTTTTGGAATTGTTAGTTTAATGCCAATTATTGGATCAGTCAGTGAAAATTCATCTGCTTTTGAAAATGATCTTAGAGAAGGTGATAAAATACTAGAGATAAACAATATTAGTATTGAAGAGTTTTCTGATATACCAAAAGCGATTGGCAATAACCCAAGTATTAATATTTTAATTGAAAGAAATAATCAGATAATTGAAAAAAACTTTGATCTAAAATTTAATTCAGAATTAAATCGATATATTATTGGCATATCTTCACCTCAAAATCCTATTATTGATAAATATAATTTAATTGATTCAATTAAAAATTCTTCTTTATTCATTCCGACATACTATGTAGCCTCTTTTTCTTTTCTTCAACAATCATATAAAGAAAATACATTAGGAGATCAGTTAGCCGGACCTATAGGAATTGTAAAAAATGCAGATCAAATGATGCTTGATCAAGTAAGGGGAGTACTTTTTTTATTTATAATAATTTCTTTATTTGTAGGCTTATTTAATTTGCTTCCTATTCCTCTTTTAGATGGTGGTCATATAATGTATTTTATTATTAGAAGAATTTTTTCAAACTCTCTTCCTGAGTTTATTACAAGAGTTTATTTGGCTGTGGGGATAACAATAATATCTTTTCTCTTTATAGTTGTGACTTACAACGATATTTTTTATAAATAAATATTATTGGGAGATAAAATGACAAATTTTGAAAAAGTAAAAGAATTTATGACAACTTTTGGTCAAGAAGTAAAAAATAGTGCTGAATTTCCAGAAAATAAAATTGTTGAATTAAGAAAAAAATTGATTGATGAAGAATTTAATGAATTAAAAGATGCAATTAATGATAATGATATTGTTGAAGTTGCTGATGCATTAACTGATATTTTAGTTGTAACATACGGTGCGGGTGCTGCTTTTGGTATAGACCTAGATAAATGTTTTAACGAAGTTCATCGTAGTAACATGAGTAAACTTTCAGAGGAAGGTAAGCCAATTTATAATGAATTTGGTAAAGTTATGAAGGGTCCTAATTATTCACCTCCAGATTTGAAAAAAATAATTTAAATATTTTTTAGAGCATCATCTAAAGACTTCTTTAAGTCTGAAATATCTTCAATTCCAATTGAAAGTCTGATTAGGGTATCAGAAATTCCTAATTCATCTCTAATTTTTTTGTCAATGGATGCATGTGTCATTATAGCTGGATGCTCAATTAAACTTTCAACTCCACCCAAACTTTCTGCTAGTGTAAATATTTGAATTGTTTCAAGAAATTTTTTTGCTGAATTAATATCGCCCATTAATTCAATTGATAATATTCCACCAAATCCAGTCATTTGTTTTTTTGCAATTTCATAACTTGGGTTATTTTCTAATCCAGGATAAAAAACGTTATTTATTTTAGGATGTTTTAATAAATAATTAGCAATTTCTAAGGCATTATTATTGTGCCTCTCCATTCTTACAGCAAGTGTCTTAATTGATCGAATAAGTAAATAACAATCGAAAGGGCTGGGGACAGCACCAACTGCATTTTGGATATATTTAATTTTATCAGCTAAAATTTTATTATCATTTATAATTAGTGCACCTCCAATTATATCTGAATGACCTCCAAGATATTTGGTTGAGGAATGTATAACAACATCAGCCCCATTATTTATTGGTTGCTGATTGTAGGGTGATGCAAAAGTATTATCACAGACTATAATGATATTATCATCTTTTAAGCTTTCTCTAATTTTTTTTATATCTATAATTTTTAGTAATGGATTAGAGGGTGTCTCAACCCAAATCATTTTTGTATTTTCTTTTAGATGACCTTGCCAATTATTTTCTTTACTAAGATCGGCATATGTTACTTCTACATCTTGATTTACTGTTTTAATTTTATCAAATATTCTTCTTGTGCCACCATAAACATCATCGCTACAAATAATTGAATAATTTTTACCTAAAGCATCTGATAATGCAGAAATTGCAGCCATACCTGAACTAAAAGCATAAGCAAATTTACCATCTTCCAATTCAACTAATAACTTTTCTAATATATCTCTTGTCGGGTTTCCTGTTCTTGCATATTCATAAGTAAAGTCACCAGGAGAATTTTGCTTAAAAGTTGATGAAAGATGAATAGGGGGCATTACTGCACCTGTAGTTTCATCAGCACCATGACCTGAATGAATTACTTTAGAATTAAACTTTTTATCTTTAGTATTCACGTTCACATCCAGTCGGCATAAGGTAAATTTTTGGATAATAAGTATTCTTTATTAAACATTTTATCATAATACTTATTTGCATCATCACAAAGTATTGTTACAATTTTTTTACCATTACCCAACGATTTTGCCAGTTTTACTGCACCACATATATTTACCCCAGAACTTAATCCTAGAAATAATCCATCTGTTTTCATAATTTTAAATAACATTTCCATACATTCTTTATCAGTTACAAAAAATGATTGGTCTACAAGACAGTTTTCTAAATTTTTTGTTATTCTAGCCTGTCCGATGCCCTCAGTGATAGATTCTTCACCTTTTTTTTCTGGTTTACCATTAGTAAAATAATTAAACATTGATGATCCTTGTGAATCTGTACAAGCGATAATTATTTCTTTATTTTTTGATTTCAGCCCAACACTAACACCTGTTAAAGTTCCTCCAGTTCCAATTGCACATGTGAAACCATCTATTTTACCATCCGTTTGTTTAAAAATTTCTGCAGATGTTGTTTTTTCATGAAATTTGTAGTTTGCTAAATTTTCAAATTGACCAGCCCAAAAAGTTTTTTTACCTGTTTGTTTTTCAATATCCTTAGCTAATTGCTTTGAGACTTTTTGATAATTTCCAGGATCAGAATATGGTTTTGCATCAACTAAATGAAGTTTTGCTCCCATATTTTTGAGTATATCTCTTTTAGATTGAACGGTTATGTTAGGCATTACAATTTCTAAATTATAATTTTTTGCATTACAAACTAACGCTAAGCCTATTCCTGTGTTTCCAAAAGTGCCTTCAACAACAGTTCCACCTGGTTCCAATAATTTTTTTTCTTCTGCATCCTCGATAATACCAAGTGCTGTTCTATCTTTCACTGAACCAGCTGGATTCATAAATTCAGCTTTGCCGTATATTTCGCAACCTGAAATCTCTGAAGGGTATTTTAATTTTATTAGGGGGGTGTTACCAATTAATTGAGTAACATTATTTGTTATCATCAATATCTCTTACACCATAAGGATTAAATGAAGTATCCTTATTAATATTAATATTTTTAACTGGATTACCTACCATTGTTGCATAGGGAGGAACATCTTTTAATACAACTGTATTAGCCCCAACTCTTGCACAACTCCCAATATTAATTGAGCCAAGAATACTTGCTCCACATCCTATGATTACATTATCTTCAATTGTTGGATGTCTTTTTGTATTTCTTTGATCATTGGAATTTTCTGCTGGGCTAATTCCTCCAAGTGTAACACCATGGTATAAAGTAACATTATCTCCAATTACACTTGTTTCCCCAATTACAGTTCCCATACCATGATCAATAAATAAATTTTTACCTATTTTAGCCGCTGGATGAATTTCAATTCCTGTTAAAAAACGACTAAATTGGGAAACTATTCTTGCTAGAGTGTAAAGATTTAAATTCCAAAGATTGTTTGCTATTCTATGAAAGAAAACAGACTTCACTCCTGGGTATGTAAGTACGATACTTAGCTTGCTTCTTGCAGCTGGATCTCTTTCAATTATTGAGTCTAAATAATCAGTCATTTCGTAATGCTATTTAGTGATTATTGCATTTTTTTCAATGTAACGAGGATTTCTCTTTAAAATTTATGATTTTAATTATGTCAATTATTGATAGTTTATGTAGATAAAAGATAATCAATATATGGTTTGCTAATTTGATGATTACAGTAAATAAAATCAAAATTCATTTATTTAAGTATAGGAATAAAAATCCAGTTTTATCTTCATTTGGCAGAATGACTTTTAGATCATCGTTAATAGTTGAGTTAATTGATCAAAATGACAATAGTGGATTTGGGGAAATATGGTGTAATTTCCCAAATCATGCTGGTAGATATAGATTTGAAATTTTAAAGGATTATTTTGCAAATTTACTTAAAAATTTTGATTTTGAAAAGCCGAGTGCTCCTTATGATTTTTTTAATGAAAAATTTAATTCAATAAAAATTCAAAGTGGTGATTATGGAGCTTTTAGTAATATTATTTCCGGAATAGATTGTGCTTGTTGGGATTTATTTTCAAAAAATAAAAAAATACCTTTAAACAAATTAATTAATAGTAATTCTTCAGATAAGATTCAAGTTTATGCTAGCGGTATTAATAGAGACGAACATAAAGAAAGAATAAATGAAGCAAGAAATTTAGGAATTAAAAAATTTAAAATTAAAATTGGATATGATTTAAATGATGATATTTCAAGTATAGCATCAATTGAAAAAATTCTAAATGATTCTGAAGATTATATGCTTGATGTAAATCAAGCTTGGAAACTAGATGAAGTTAAATCAAAAATTAATGCTCTAAATAAGTTCAGATATTATTGGTTAGAAGAGCCAATTAGCGCTGATAATTCATTAAATGAAATTATTAATTTAATAAATAATCATAAAAATTTAGCCTTTGGTGAAAATATTACTCAAATAAATAACTTTGTTAAATTAAATGATGATACTTCAATTAAATTTTTACAACCAGATATTGCTAGGTATGGAGGTATTTCACAAATAATAAGTTTAAAAGATAAAATAGTTTCTGATAAATTATATCTACATTATTTAGGTGGTGCTGTGGGTTTAGTTACTTCAGCACATTTAATGTCTGCAATTAATCAAAGTGGTTTTTTAGAATATGATATTAACGAAAATGCACTCAGAACTGATATGCTAAAACCTTCTGTAAAAATAAAAGATGGCAATCTATTATTAAATTCATCAATAGGTATCGGATTTTATCTTTCAGAAATGTCAAAAAATTATCTAAATCAATATTATGAATTATAAAATTAAAGTTTACTATGAAGATACTGATGCGTCAGGTAGAGTTTATCATTCAAATTATTTAAAATATTTAGAAAGAGGTAGGTCAGAATTCTTATATAAATTAGGTTATAATCATCAAAACTTACTCCAATCACTTAATTTTTACTTTGTAGTCAAGCATATCGATATAGACTACAAATTACCTGCATATTTTGAAGATATGTTGGATGTAGAAACAAAAATATATGAAATATCAAAAGTAAAAATAATATTTCATCAGTCAATAATTAGAGAAAAAGATTTATTAATTGATTCGAAGATTTTAATCACACCTGTGAATGGTAAAGGTAAAATCGTAAAAATGCCTGTTGATATGCTTGAAAAATTACAATTATCAAAAATCTAAATAATTTTATATTTTTTTATAAGCAAACAAATGTTAAATAAAAAATATGGGTATTGTAACTGACGTAATATTGCCTTTATCTCTAGCATTCATTATGTTTTCATTGGGCTTAGGATTAAGTCTAAGTGATTTTACTAGAGTTTTTTTTAAACCAAGAGATTTTCTTATTGGATTATTTTTTCAAATAATTGTTCTTCCAATAGTTGCATTAATAATCGTTATTTTTTGGCCCTTATCTCCTGAGTTAGCAATTGGAGTTATGATTCTTGCAGCTGCACCTGGCGGTGTAACTAGTAATGTTTTAACATCATTTGCAAAAGGAAATATTGCTCTTTCAATATCTTTAACGGCGATAAACAGTATTTTATGTGTAATTACAGTTCCATTAATATTAATGATATCATTAAGTGTTCTTGACATGGGTACTATTAATGAGGGACAGTCATTATTTAGTGTTGCATCACAAATGTTTTTAATTGTTACAATACCAGTTATCGTTGGAGTATTATTAAGTGGAGTACTATCTTCATTTGAAAAAATAGCAAAAAATATATCAATAATTTTATTTGTTTTAGTTCTTATTGGAGCAATATTATCTCAAAGAGAAAATGTTATTACTTACTTTGCGCAAGCAGGTTTGGTTATGTTATTTTTAAACATTATAATGATGATCATTGTTTATTTATTGTCTAATACTTTTAAATCCTCGAAAGAAACATTCAGATGTTGGTTGATGGAAGTTGGGCTACAAAATGGAACTTTAGCAATTGTAGTAGCTAACACTTTCTTTGCAAGTACGGTTTATTTAATACCTGCAGCAATATATAGTCTAATAATGTATGCAACTGCTCTTCCTTTAATATATTTCTTAAGAAGAAATTAAGACAGGAAAAGTTTCACTATCTAAAACTTCATTATTTTTTAGATTAATATTTGGAAATGGGGGAGACATTTCACCTTTCCTCTTAATATATCTCGCGTCATCACCAGTAAATCTAACTGAAAAAGCTCTTCTTCTATTATTTGAATTATTCCCATATGCAGCATGAATTGTTGCATAGTTAAATGCAATGGCATCTCCTAGCTCACATTCATAGGATATAATTTCATAATCTTTTCTATTATTTTCAATATCTGGAATTTTTTCAAATTCTTTATCTTTATGATCATAATCATAACCTTTAAATTTTGTAGGTAAAAATATTTTATTCCATTTATGTGACCCCAGTATGAATTCCATTGATGAATTAATATCAATTTTATCAAGTGGTATCCAAATACTTACATTATCTCTTCCTTGTACGCAGTAATATCCTTGATCTTGATGCCACGGAGTTCTTTTTTTTGACCCTTTTTCTTTTATTAAAACATGCTCGTGGAATAAATTTACTTTATTAGATTGCATTAATGAACCAGCGATTTTGGCAATATTAGAATTAAAAATAAAATTTTTATACTCTTTTATTTTTTGCCAATTACAATAATCATCATAAAATATTTCTTTATCATCTACTTCTTCGTAAACACATTTATATTCACTTGGGTTTTGAAAATTATACTCAATACCTTTTCTTAATTCTTCAATCCATTTTTGATCAATAATTTTTTTTAGTAATACAACTCCATTATTTTGAAATTCATTACTTATTTTTTTATCGATCATTTAATCTTTAATTCTATATCCTTTTGAAAATGTATATGTAATAAATAAAATGCATCCAATTAAAATTGTTAGGATTGTTAATGTACTTGTAAATAGTGAAACATCAGAAACTTCATAAAAACTATACCTGAAACCACTTATTAAATATAAAACTGGATTAAGTAATGATATTTTCTGCCAAAATTCTGGCAGCATATTAATAGAGTAGAAACTTCCTCCCAAGAAAACTAATGGTGTTATTACTAAAATTGGAATAATCTGTAGTCCTTCAAAACCTTCTGCATACATTCCAATTATAAAACCAAATAAAGCAAAAGTAATAGATGTCAGTATTAAAAAAAACATCATTAGAAGAGGGTGATCTATTCTTACATCTACAAAAAAATTAGCAGTTAATATAATCACACATCCAATTATTAATGATTTGGATGCTGCGGCTCCTACAAAACCAAGCACTATCTCAAACGAAGATAACGGTGCTGCAAGTATTTCATATATGGTATTTGTAAATCTTGGGAAATAAAAAGCAAAAGAAGCATTAGAAATTGATTGAGTTAGGATAGTTAACATAATCATTCCTGGCACAATATAAGAACCGTAATTTATTCCATCTATCTCTGTTATTCTCGATCCTATCGCTGAACCAAAAACTACAAAGTAAAGTGAAGTTGTAATTATTGGTGAGGCAAGACTTTGGAATAAGGTTCTTCTAAACCTTTCCATTTCATGAATATATATTGCTTTAATTCCGTACCAATTCATTATTATTTTCCTGTATAAGTTTAATAAAAATCTCTTCAAGTGAGCTTTGCTCAGTATTAATGTCTTTTATTTTATAACCATCTTTTTTTACATCATTTAATAGCTCAGCAATATCAGTTGTGTTTGAGTTTAAATTATAGGTATGTGAGATAATTTTATTTGTTTGATCTAAAGTAAAATTATATTTTGATAAATTACCATTTATTTTTTCTACAGATTCAAATAATTCAATTTTAATTGTTTTTTCTCCAAGTTTTTTAATTAATTTATTTTTTTCATCCACTAAAATTATTTTACCATCGTTTATAACTGCCACTCTATCACTTAAATCTTCGGCTTCTTCAATATAATGTGTTGTCAAAATAATTGTTACTCCATCTTTATTTAATTTTTTAACAACATCCCACATGTCTTTGCGTAACTCCACATCCACACTAGCTGTTGGTTCATCTAAAAATAATAATTTAGGTTGGTGAGATAATGCTTTAGCTATTAGGACTCTTCTTTTCATTCCACCTGATAGTTCTTTAATTTTATTATCTTTTTTGTCCCATAATGATAGTTGTTTTAAAAGCTTCTCTATATAATTATGATCAGGTTTCTTACCAAAAAGACCTCTAGAATAATTAACATTGTTCCAGACAGTTTCAAAAGATTCAAGATTTAATTCTTGAGGAACAATACCTGTTATTTTTCTAGTATTTCGATAATTTTTAATAATATCCATATTATTTATTTTTATTGTTCCAGTATTGAAATTTACTATTCCACAAATTGAGTTTATGAGTGTTGATTTTCCTGCACCATTTGGTCCAAGTAGAGCAAATATTTCTCCTTCTTTAATATCAAGATTTACATTTTCTAATGCTTTAACTGAATTTTTATAAAATTTAGTTACGTTATTTATCTCAAGTATATTTTTCATAATTTAAATTTTTGTAATCAGATTTGGAATATTTTGTTTAAATTTGAAATAACCTTTTTTTGAAAAAATCCAACTATTAACATCATATTTTCTATTAAAAATTATAAAATTAATAGATGGATATTTTGTAATTATTTTTTTATAAATTTTTTTCCAATTTCCCTTAGTAACATAGGGTAAATATATTTCTTGAATTTGAAATTTTTCTATCCATTTGTCTAAATTTTCAAAATAACTTTCAAATTCAATATCAATTTTAATATTTTTATAAAAATCATCATCACTAAAACATGAAATACAAATACTTTTTATATGTTTAATTATTTTTTCAGAGAAATTGTGATCATTATAATCTTCAATTGGTAAACCTGTAAAGACATTCACTTTTTTGTGATTTAAATCTTTTAAAATATTTAACTCATCAGTCGGTATTAAAATATATTTTATCTCTTCTAAATTATAATCAGAGTTTAAATGTAGTTCATTGACATTATAAATTTTTTCTTCAACTAAAGGATTAGCATTTTCATTTAAAATTTCATTATCTAATATTTTAATATTACTATATTTTTCTATATTACTTTTTCTTGCTATATAATTTTTACCCTTAGTGTGTATCCCAGCAACCCATCTCCATGATAAAGTATTAGAAGCAGGATCACCATCTAATAAATGTTGCATAAAAAAATCGGCTCCAAGTTGCCAAGGTAATTTAAGAGTAAAAATCCAAATTGAGGCGAACCACATTCTTACATGATTATGTAAGTACCCATCTTCTCTGAGAGTATTAATCCAATTATTAAAAAATGAGAGATTTGTATTTCCAGAAATTGCATTTAAATAAAATTTTTTATTACCAAATTCTTCAATTAATTTATTTCTATCTTCTAAATAATCAGAATAAACTGATGGTCTATGTTCCAGCCATCCTTTCCAATAAGTTCTCCAATAAATTTCTTGGATGAATTTTTCACAATCTCTTGGTTCATATTTTTCTAAAACTTTTTTTAGAACTTGTTCTTCAGATATTAATCTATATCTAATGAAGGGAGATAATAAAGAAGTAGTTTTATTATTAGATCTGTCTTCACTATAATTTCTATTTGCTTCATAATATTTTCCTGTTTTAGGCAAATAAGATAAAAGTTGCTCTTCAGCAAAGCTGATATTAGATTTAAACATTTATGTATTATTTAATCGTCAGATAATTTTTTAGATCGTCTATTAAGTATTTCCATATGACGCACTCTTAAAACCACAATAGCGATAGCTATAATTAAAATTGCTATTGACTCATAAACATAGGCTGAAGGATCCACATCTTTTCTTTGCATAATTATCATTCTTGCAAGAGCTGTCATTGCAATAAATAAAGGATAACTCATTCTAATAACTTTAGAGATCCAGTATTCTTTAATCATGCCAATTATTTCAATGTAAATGAATAATAAAAGAATATCTGCTAATGTTACTCTATAAACTGCAATCATTCCTTGCACTTCCATTCCAATGGCTATGATCGTACAAACAATAAGTACGGACAGTACTATTTTCTCTAATAATTCAAAATATGTATTCATTTAATTCTATCTATTTTATTTAGTTGATTCTTGTTTTTGTAAAATAGAATTAGGGCAAAAACTTCATATAAAAACCATGAAACTTGATAAATTACAGGTTTTCTTATTATTTTAGCCAAAAAACTATATCGTGGAATTTCTAACCACATTTCAATAAATGCATCAACTCCACAATAAACTTTATTATTTTTGACTGTATGCAAACGTCTTAACAATTCCTTGGCGTTTTTATTCGTATCTTTTTTTGATTTTTTTTCAGTACTTATATCTATCCATTCAAGATTATTTTGTAGTTTTTTGTAATGATTTATTTCAAATCTACAAATGCTGCATGAATTATTAAAATAAACTTTAGTAGCCATAAAAGAAAAATAATTTAAATAAATTGAAATTCAATATCATCTAATTGCTCAAATTGAGCTTTTATATGATTACCAGAAAAAATTTTTGATGGTTTTGTACATGAACCAGAAGAAATAAATTGACCTTTAAGTAATGTCTCACCTTTTTTTGCCAAATTATTAATTAACCATAAAGCAGCATTTAAAGGATTATTTAAAACATTTTTAGTATTTCCTGAGTCCATTATTTTGTTATCTATGTATAAAGTAACTTCAAGATCATTGAGATTGACATCATTAATATTATATATTTTTTCATTACGTAACCAAAATTCAGATGCTCCATTTGTCGAGATAACATTTCTTGCGCCAATTTCCGGTAAAGGTTTTGCAAATCTAAAATCGTTAATTTCAATTGAGCATACTAATCCATCTAATAATAAATCTATATCGTCTATAGAGTAGGGTGCCTTTGAGATATCTATATCTTCTTTAATTCTAAAACTTATTTCTGGTTCAGCATATGGTTCAAAAAAATTTTTAGCATGTAACTTTTTTGCATTAATTAAACTGTATCTACTGTATAAATTTCCATAAAAAGGTTCGTTCATATTTAAAACCTCTTGTGCAGTTAGAGATGTAGCGCCAATTTTTTTTCCAATACAAGTATTATCTTTCAGTTCTAGGTATCTAAGTTTTAAATTATCTTGAATTGCATAAGCCTCATCAATTGTTTTAGGTTCTAGATTTTTTAAAGAACTTAAGCCAGTTTTATTTAATCTATGTTCAAATAAAATTTTTGAAGCTTCTTGAATATCTTCTTTATTCATACTTTAATTGCGTACTTATTAATTTCTTCATATATGTCTAAACATTCTTTATAAATATTTTCATAAGTTTTAGGTACAATATATTCTTTAGTATTTTTGGTGTTAAAAGTAGTAGAGGAAATTACATCTTGATACCAAACTTTAGACCAAATACCATCGGTATCTCTATAACCTTTTGGCCAACTAAGCATGTTTTGGTCAAAGTTTAAATTTATTTTTTGACACAAAATTTTTAAATACTTTTCAGGATTTTCTAATAAATAATCAGAGTTTATTATTATAGGATCTTTTGAATTTAATTTTTTAAAAATTTCATAAAGTTTTTTAAAACCTACATCTTGAATTGATTGTAAAGTATTTTTTTTTAAATATGAGACAATTACTTTAGCAGGATCACGGATCAAAAAGCAATTTATACCTTTATCGATCCAATCTAAACGTGTTTCATCTAAAATATGATGAGTCATATGTTTTTGGTAAAATATTTGATAATTATCATCATCTTTAGTAATTAATTTAATTACCTCATCTTCATTGGTGTGATAGTGATTTATAATTTCATCTTTCATTGGATGATTTAAGTTAGTTCTTTTTAAATAATATGCATAAAAAGGTTCATCGTAAACTTTAGTATCTTTTCTATTTTCAAAGGATCGCATCAATGCAGTACTAATATTTCTAGGTCCAGACCAAACAAATAAATTAATCATTTAAAATAAGTTATTATAGTAATTAGTTAATTCTTTAGTAATAGGATTTTTCTTTAATGAGTATTTTTTCTTATTTATCTGATTTACCGGAACAATTCCTGCAAAAGATCCAGTACAAAATGCTTCATCTGCATTTAAAACTTCTTTTAATTTAAAATTCTTTTCTTTTACTTTTATTTTATTTTTTTTACATAGATCTATAATTTTCTGTCTTGTAATTCCTGTAACACAATATTTCCCTGTTGAGGTAAAAACAGTATTATTTTTTACAAAGAAGAAATGCGTACTATTATTTGTAGCGACATTTCCGTTAATATCAAACATTAGTGCTTCATCAGCATTCTTTTTATTAGCTTCAATACATGCAAGTATACAATTTAATTTACTAAGAGAATTTATTTGTGGATTTTGAACATTAATTGGCCCCCTAATAGTTTTTACTGTAACCAATTTTAATCCTTTCTTATATGCTTTAATATCTGGTTTTTTATATTCAGGGATTATGATTATGGTTGGTTTGGATATTGTAACTTTAGGTGATTGATAGGGTGTTGATTTAATACCTCTAGAAACAATTATTCTTAAATGAACATCTGTTTTCATTTTATTTATTTTGATAGTCTTTATTAGTGCTTCTGAAAGTTTTTTACGGGTTAAATGTATTTTTAAGTCAATAAGCTTTGCATCTTTGTATAGCCTATCTAAATGTTCTTTTAGAAAAATGAAATTATCATTATGGTATCTTAAAGAATCCCAGATACCATCCCCAAGCATTGTTGAGGAGTCAAAAACTGATATTTTTGCATCTTTTCTTTTATAAAATTTTCCGTTTATATAAATTTTAATATTTTTATTTCTTTTATCATCTACAAAATCATGACTTGAAACCATAATTATTTTTATCTTAATAGCAAATATTGTCTACTTAATAATTTTATTAACTTTTATTGCAAATGAAAGAGTGACATGTGATCAAATTAATATAACCAATTAGAAATTATCTTTTGTAATGTTTAATAAAAATTTTATTGTTATTTGTATATCTTCTACAATTGCAGCTTTTCCGCCTATGGCTGTAGTTTTATTAGGTGGAATAATTACATCTCAGATAATGATGAAAGATTCATTAGCAACAGTACCAATGACTTTAATGATTATAGGTATAGCAATAAGCGCACCTATTGCATCTAGGTTTATGAGCATCTGGGGGAGACAGAAAGGATTTTTATTTTCATCTCTTTTAAGTTGCTCAGCTCTAATTATTTGTTCTATTGCAATTTATTTGGAAAATTTTTTTATTTTTGCATTAGGTAATTTTTTAATTGGTAGCTCACAAGCTTTTATTCATCAGTATCGATTTGCTGCATCTGAATCAGTTAAAAAAGAATTTATTCCAAGATCTATCTCAATTATATTATTATTAGGTATAGTTTCTGCACTACTTTCATCTAATTTTGCAGAATATTTTAAAGATTTTTTTCCAAGTTATTTATTTCTTGGTAGTTATATTTTCTTATCTTTTACAGCAATCATTCCTTTCTTTGTTCTTCTTTTTTATGAGGAAACAAAAACTTCTAATAATCAAAGTAAATTTGAAATTGAAACTATTTTCAAACTTTTAAAAAATATTAAAATTATACAATCAATCGTAAGCGCTGGTCTTGGTTATTTTACAATGGCTATAATTATGACTGCCACCCCTTTACATATGCATCTTGTTAATAAATTTACTTTATTTGAAACTAGTATCGTAATTCAACTTCACGTCATTGGTATGTTTTTACCTTCACTGTTTTCTGGAGATTTAATTAAAAGATTTGGAAATACAAATATTATATATGCAGGAGTAGTTATTTTGTTTTTAAGTATATTAACTAATACATTCTTTGATTTTTATTATTCATATATGCTTGGTTTAATATTGCTTGGTATTGGCTGGAATTTTTTATTTGTTTCAGGATCAAGTTTGTTGGTTGTTTCTTACGAAGAAAAGGATAAATTTACAGCACAAGGTCTAAATGATTTTATTGTTTTTTCTACTCAAGGTATAGGATCGCTATCTGCTGGTTTTCTTTTATATTTTTCAAATTGGACTGTTATAAATCTTTTATGTGTACCACTTTTAATTATTGTTTTAGTAGTTTCTTTGTTTGCATCTAGGCATAATTAAATTTGATAATTCACTTTTAAATAATAATTTTTTCACTATAGTTATTTTTATGAGCAATGTTGGATTTATAGGGGTAGGCTATATGGGCTATGGTATGGCAAAAAATTTATTAAAAAAGCATAATGTATTTATATTTGCTCATAAAAATAGAAAACCAATAAACAAATTAAAAAAGATTGGGGCTAAAGAATTAAAATCATATAATGAAATCAAAAAACAAAAACTTGATTGTTTAATGATATGTGTAACAAATACACCCGTAGCATTAAATGTTGCAAAAAAAATTAAACAAGAACTTGATAGTAAAACACTTGTAATAGATTTAACAACGCATAATAAAAATGGTGCTTTAAAAATGGATAAAATTTTTAAATCAAAAAAAATAAGTTATAATTTTTGTGGAGTAATGGGAGGTCCAGTTCAAAGTGAGCAGGGTATATTAGGCGGTATTTATGGTGGTAAAAAAAGTAATTTTTTAAAATGTAAAAAATTTCTTAATTCTTTTTGTAAGTCTGTTTTTAATTTTGGTGATGTATCAAAAGCATCATCTGCAAAATTATTATCTAACTTTTTATCATTGATGACAACTACTACTGTGATTGAGTTTTTTAAATCTGCAAAAAAACTAAATATCGATATTAAACTGTTATGTGATGTTGCTAGATTAGGCTCAGGAAACTCAGGTGCTTTAGATAGAATTGCTGATAAAGCTATAAAAGGTAATTACAAAGGATATGTTTTTTCGGTAGATAATACATATAAAGATTTAAATTATATTAATGATCTTGTTTCTGATTTACCTAATGCTAATAAACTCTCAAAAATGGCTAAATCATTTTATAAACAAGCTTCAATAAAAGGATTTGGTAATTTACTTGTCAGTGAATTAATTGATAAGGAAAAATACTAATAAATGGATAAACTAGTTCCAATTATTTATATGATTGGGGTACTATTATTGGTCCTACCTTCTTTCTTAAGCTCTAATAGCAATTTTAAAACCTTTTTTACTAACTTATCGATTTGGGTAGCTATTGTATTAGTCGTTTTATCTTTTTACTTTGCCTATAATTATTTTATGTAAAATGGTTACGTACATTTAATTTAATTATATGTAGACTAATTAAATACAAATATTTATACGACCTTTTTATGCCCAATCAATATGTTGCTAAATCAAGAAGATTAAGAAGTACTATTTATTCTTCTCGAATTGAAAATCAGGGTGTTACTTCTTATACTATCTATAATCATATGTTACTTCCTGCTGGTTTTGAAGGAAGTCCAGAAGAAACATATAACCATTTAAAAAATCATGTTCAGATATGGGATGTATCAGCAGAGAGACAAATAGAGATCAAAGGCAAGGATGCGTATCAATTAGTTCAATTAATGACATGTAGAGATTTAAGTAAGTCCAAAGAAGGTAAATGTTATTATTGCCCAATTATTGATGAAAATGGAAGTATGATCAATGATCCTGTTGTTCTTAAATTTGATAATGAAAAATGGTGGATTTCAATTGCTGACTCAGATGTAATGCTATTTGCTAAAGGTCTTGCAATAGGAAAAAAATTAGAAGTTTCTATTTCTGAACCAGATGTGAATATTATGGCCGTACAGGGTCCCAAGGCATTTAATCTATTAGAAAAAATTTTTGGTAAAGAAATTTTAGATTTAAAATTTTATAATTTTAAATACTTTAATTTTAAAAATTCTAAACACTTAATTGCTAGATCAGGTTGGTCAAAGCAGGGCGGAGTAGAAATTTATGTTGAGGATGCAAAATCTGGTCTTGAGTTATATGATTTGTTATTTGAAGAAGGTAAAGAGTTTAATGTAAAACCAGGATGTCCCCATCTTATTGAAAGAATTGAAAGTGCATTGCTATCTTATGGAAATGATATGGATATAAATGATAATCCTCTAGAATGTGGTTTAGATAAGTTTGTCCATTTAGATAATAATATAGAGTTTCTTGGTAAAGATAAGCTAATTAAAATTAAAGAGAATGGAATAGAAAAAAAATTAATGGGTGTAAAGATAGACATAGATAATATTAATTTAAGATCATCTATAAATTTAACTATTAATAATTCTGTAATTGGAGAAATAAGATCTGCGGTATACTCACCAACATTTAATAAAGTAATTGGCATTGCAATGATAAATAAAC
This sequence comes from uncultured Alphaproteobacteria bacterium, assembly GCA_902614085.1. Lineage (GTDB taxonomy): Bacteria > Pseudomonadota > Alphaproteobacteria > HIMB59 > CACPNW01. Next base: position 14,924 of record CACMJS010000005.1, on the reverse strand, counting down.
CATTTTTTTTATCTAAAGATAAATTTGATATAATTATTGATTCAAAAAAATATACAGGAGAAATTTGCGATATTCCATTCGTATAGATTATGAGTAGTAATGTTAAAGCTATAATTTTAGCTTTGGTTGCTTCTGTAGCGGGAGTAACAATGAATGTACTTATAAAGTTTTCTTTACAAGATATTAATGTTTTTACTGCTGGTTTTTTAAGATTTTTATTTGGTTTTATTCTTATTTTTCCATTTATATTTTATTCTAAATTTCAAAATTTCAAAACACCTAATCTTAAAATACATTTAACCAGAGGTGTTTTAAATATTCCTATGATGTTACTTGGTTTTTCAGCGCTGCAATTCATACCTTTAGAACAAATTAAGGCTATTTCATTTATTACTCCTATAATTGTTGTCGTGTTGAGCGTAATTTTTTTAAAAGAAAAAATTTATTTAATACGAATTGGAGCTTTGTTAATCGGTTTAATTGGAGTTTTTGTAATTTTAAGGCCAGGTATTGTTCCCATAAATATAGGTGCGTATTTAGTTTTGTGTTCATGTTCAATTTGGTCAGTAGTTGTTATAATTACTAAATTTGCTGCTAGAGTTGATAGTGCTTTTACCATTTTATCTTATCAATATACTCTGGTTACTTTCTTATCTTTCCCTATTGCTTTATATTTTTGGCAATCTCCATCTTCAGTCACATTAATTTATTTAATTTTTGCAGGTATAGCAGGAACGATTGTTCATCTTTGTATTAATACTGCATATAAACTAACTGATCTATCAGTATTACAACCTGTTAATTTCTCCAGACTATTAATAGCGTCATTTTTTGGATTTATCATCTTTGATGAAATACCTGATGTATGGACTATTATTGGAGGCTTAATTATTTTTTCATCAATTTTAATTATCACTTACAGAGAAAGCTATCTTAAAAAAGATATAGCAAAGCAATCAATACCAGTTAAACTTTAATTTTTTAATGAATAATAATATTCGAGCAATCTTATTAACTGTGAGCGGATCATTTTTTGCAGTTTTAATGGAGGCACTTATTCGTGCAGCTCAATATGATTCAAATGTATATACAATAGGTTTTTTAAGATTTTTTTTTGGATTTGTAATTATTTTCCCATATTTAATAAAAAATAAATTCACCACATATAAAACAAAAAATTTTAAATTTTATTTAATTCGAGGTCTTTTAAATTTACCCATGATGATACTGGGTTTTGGTGCATTAATTTATATTCCATTTGAGCAATTCAAAGCTCTAAATTTTTTGAGTCCTATAATTGTAGTTTTATTAAGCTTCATAATTTTTAGAGAAAAAATTTATATGTTTCGTGTTCTAACATTAGTAATTGGTTTTATTGGTATGTTAATAATTATTAGACCTGGATATGTTGATTTTAATATTGGGACAATTATGGTTTTGACTGCTCTAGTTTTTTGGTCGTTTATAATTATTTTATCTAAATTTGTTTCAAAAGATGATTCACCTATCACGATGGTAACTTATCAATATACATTAATGACTATTTTTGCATTACCTCTAGCAATATATTTTTGGCAAATGCCTTCTCTAACTTCATTTATATATGTTTTTGTGGCTGCAATTTCTGGAACAATTTTACATCTGGCTCTAGCATTATCTTATAAATATGCAGATCTTTCTGTAACTCAGCCTGTTTGGTTTACTGGTTTAATTTTTGGATCTGCGTTTGGTTATTTTGCATTTAATGAATATCCTGATTTTTGGACATGGGTTGGCGGTATTGTAGTGTTTTCTTCGGTTTTGTTGATTACTTATAAAGAAAAAGACTCAAAAAAAATGCCAGAAAATAGTAATATTACATAATTTCATCATAAATATAATTTTCAGAAACTATTGTAAAACAATCATTATTTTTGTAGAATTTTTTTATTATTGGGAGGTATTATGAAATTACTAGTAAAATTATTTTTAATTTCTTTAACTATTCTTCCATTCGCTAAAACTACTTCTGCAGAAGAATTAATCATTTGGAGTAGAGGTGGATGGTCAGATTGGATGGTTGAAGGGTTTAATAAAAAAATGGCTGACGAAGGAAAAGATATCGTTGCTATTAACAACCTTATTGGTCATGCTGACTTTCAGGTTAAATTTACAGCTGCACTTGCTGCAGGTGAAAGAGTTGATGTTGCAAACATCGACTTAATTAACGTTCCTTATTATGCTGCAATAGGTGCATTAGAAGATATGACTGACTTTTTAAAGTCACAACCATATTATGATCAATTAAATGGTCCAATGCTTGCTTTAGGATCTTATGATGGAACACACTTTGCTGCACCAAATGCTGCTGATGTGTCTGGTTATGTTTATAATAAAAAACTTATGCCAAAACCACCAAAAGATTGGGCAGAGATGACAAGTATGTGTGAAGACTTTGCTGCTAGAGGACAATTAATGATGGCTTGGCCTTCAAAAAGTTATGGCGGTATGATCTTTACAGGTATGCCAGTTGCTTGGGCAAATGGCGGTTCATGGGTAAGTAAAGATGGTAAAACAGCTGAGTTAAATCATCCAAAAACAGTTGAATGGTTTAAGCATTACCAAAATTTAATTAACATTGGTTGTGTGCCAGAAAACGTTGATGTTTGGGATTGGCCAGATAAACAAGACGGCTTCCTAGCAGGTGATATCGCAATGATTGGTACAGGTAACTTCATGATTAATGTTGTTAAAGATCACACAGAAAAAGTAGATGCTGGATTTACAGCATTTATGGGTAGTGATGGTTCAAGAAATTCAGCATTTATCGGAGGTGACTTAATTGCAATCCCAGTTACAACTGGTGCTAAAGAAGCAGCTCTTGAATATATTGAATATGTATTATCTGAAGCTGGTCAAATCGAAGTGTATACTAAAAACGGTGGTATACCAATTCGAGCAGATCTATTTGAAGGTAATCCATACTTAACTGATGATCACATGGTATTTGCAAACGCATCTACTGTTGGAGATGTTCCTTATACAACTGTTTATCAGGAGTTAATGGATCCATGGCAAGTAGCAAATCAACGAATTTTTGCTGGTGAAGATGTGCAGACAGTTCTTGATGAACAAAATGCAATCATGCAAAAAATCATTGATGCTGGTCATTAATAGATAAAAACATTGTAGGCGAAACTTATGAGCAGATTACGAAAAGAACAACTCGTTGGTCTTTTAATGGTTTCGCCTGCATTAATTTTACTTGCAGTTTTTTTTCTTTATCCTCTTGTAAATTCCTTTTACATGTCATTTCACAAATGGCCACTTTTTGGAAAACCAAAGTGGGTAGGTCTTGATAACTATATATTTATGTTCCAGGATGAGCGTTTCTGGGAATCTTTGAAATTTACTTTTGTTTACACCTTAACTGTTACACCAATGTTGTTTGTTGTCGCTATTGGAACTGCACTATTATGTAACGCAAAAGCTTGGGGAACAACTTTTTTTAGAAGTATCTATTTTTTACCAGTAGTTATGTCTTTTGCTACAGCTAGTTATGTCTGGTTATGGCTCTATAGCGAAATGTATGGAGTTATTGTTTATGCATTAGAATTTTTTGGTTTTGGTGGAGAAAATAAAAATCTTAATGTTTGGAAAACAGGGACATCTTCAATGTGGGCCGTTAATGCTATGGTTACATGGAAGTTTTCTGGTATCCAAATGATTATTTTGATAGCTGGATTACAAGCTATAAGAGATGATTATTATGAAGCATCTAAATTAATGGGGGCTTCACGATGGCAAACAATTTGGAATGTAACACTTCCTCTTTTACGACCTTCAATAGCCCTAGCTTTAATTTTATCCATAGCAGGTTCAATTCAAGCATATGAACAATTTGTAATTATGACAAGAGGTGGTCCTTCAAACTCTACTAAAACACTTGTTATGCATACTGTAGATATGGGATTTGATTATTTTAAATTAGGTCCCGCAGCATCTCTTGGTGTAATTATAATGATAATACTTTTTGTACTTACTGTAATTCAATTACGTTTATTTAGAAAGAATTACTAAGTGAGACGTTACTCATCGGATTGGTATTGGTATTATGCAATTAATTATACTTTAGTTATAATAATTATTTTTCCAATTTATTGGACATTAATTTCATCATTTAAAAAGCCTAGTGAACTAATAACTAGTGAACCTACTTTTTATCCTCATGATTTAACTTTGCAGTATTATGATCAAATTTGGAATTTTGATAGACTTAAAAGACTTCAAGATACTGAGTCAGAAGACTCAGAGTCATCTGGTGTTGAAATTGAGAGCAAATTTAGACTTGATGGTGAAGGAGTCAAAAGACCTTTTATGAATAGTGCAATAGTTTCAGCTGGAACAATTATTCTAACTATTATCGTTTGTACCTTAGGAGGATATGCGCTTACTGTTTTAAATACTCCTTTAAAAAATTTTTTTTTCTTATTAGTAATATTACCAATTTTAATACCAGGTATTTCTCTTATAATACCGCTTTATAAATTATTAAAAGACCTTGGTCTTACTAATACTCATTTAGGTTTAATCTTGATTCATACTTGTGGAATGTTGCCTTTAGGAATCTTTATGATGAGAAATGCGTTTAACAGCATTCCTTCCTCATTAAGAGAGGTAGCAATGCTTGAAGGATCAAGTGAATTAAAAATTATTACTTCTGTTATGTTACCGTTGGCAATTCCCGGTCTTTTAACAGTTATGGTTTTTGCAATGTATGTTTCTTGGAATGATTATATTTATGCTTTTATATTTATAAATTCACCAGAAAATACAATGTTAAATATTTCATTAATGAAAATTGCATTAGGTGGATCTCAATTTGAAATGAAATGGGGAAGTCTAACAGCGGGCTCAATTGTTAGTTTTCTTCCAATAATAATTTTTTATACTTTTCTTCAGCAATATTTTGTTAGAGGAGTTACAGGAAGCGCAGTAAAAGAATAGGGGGTTTATATGTATTCTGTAGATTTAAAAAATGTAACAAAAAAATGGGGAGATGTTACTGCTGTCGATGAAGTAAATCTTCATATTAATGAAGGTGAATTCGTTGTACTTTTAGGGCCCTCAGGATGTGGTAAAACAACTACTATGCGTCTTGTTGCTGGATTAGAAGACATAACTGATGGCGAGATCAAAATTGGTGATGAAATTGTAAATGATGTTGACCCAAGAAAAAGAGATGTATCAATGGTATTTCAAAATTATAGTCTTTTCCCCCATATGACTGTTAGAAATAATATTGCATATCCTCTAAAAATGAAAAAAATTCCAAGTTCAGAACATGATAAACTTATTAAAGAAGTTTCTTCACTTGTTGAATTGCAAGATTTATTGCACCGTAAACCAGCCGAACTATCAGGCGGTCAAAGACAACGTGTTGCTCTAGCAAGAGCAATAGTTCGTCAACCACGTGTCTTTTTAATGGATGAGCCTCTTTCAAATCTTGATGCTATATTAAGAGTTACAACGAGAGCAGAATTAAAAAATTTACATCACCGACTTGGTGTAACAACAATATATGTAACACATGATCAAGTAGAGGCAATGACACTTGCAAATAGAATTGCTGTTATGAACCACGGTAAACTTTTGCAGTTTGATAAACCACAGGTAATATTTGATGATCCTTCTTCTAAATTTGTTGCTGGTTTTATTGGTTCACCTGCAATGAATTTGATTGATGGTCGTATAGAAAATAAAAAGTTTATTTCTGATAGTCTTACGACATCTTTTGATATTGATTATGAAGGTGATATTACTCTTGGCGTCAGACCTGATAAAATTCAAATAGTAAATGATAGTGATACAAACAATGGATCTGCTAAAGTGTATTCTGTTGAATTAACAGGTGAAGCAAACCTTGTTACATTTAAATCAAATAATCAAAATCTAATCGTTAAAACTGATAAAAATACAAATTACGATATTGATTCCGTTTTAAAATTAAACTTCAATAAGGAAGATTGTTACTTTTTTGATATTAATAGTGAGGAGAGGTTGAGAATATGAACATTGTAGATACAAAAATTAATAGCGGTTTCTGGAAAGAGAGAAAAGAATTAAACAAAAGCGTTTCTTTATATGCTGTTTTAAAATCATTTGAAGATACTGGAAGAATTAAAGCGTTGACTGGTGACAATGATCCTATCAAACAAAGACCACATATATTTTGGGAATCAGATCTTGCAAAATTAATGGAAGGTGCTTTTTTTTCTATGCAGCAAGAAAAAGATGAAAAATTAGAAAAAATATGTGACTCAATTATTGATAAAATTATCGCTAACCAAGAGGAAGATGGTTATTTAAATTATTTTTTCTCAAAACATGAACCGGATAATAAATTTACGAATTTAAGAGATAGGCATGAATTATATTGTGCAGGACATTTATTGGAATCTGCAGTTGAACATCATAAAGCGACTGGAAATTCAAAATTTTTCGATGCTATGGAAAGATATGTTGATCATATTATTTCTAAATTTGGAAAAGAAGAAGGTAAGATGAGAGGCTATCCTGGTCATCAGGAAATTGAATTAGCACTTGTAAAAGCTTACGAGCATACAAATAAGAAAAAATTTCTTGATCTAGCAACTTACTTTATTGATGAACGTGGAACCCACGATAAACCCGAAGATCATTATTATGTAAAAGAAAAAAAGAAATTAATGGAAAAAGAAGGTGAAATTGATTTATCATTATTGCCTTCAGCAATGAGAGATTTTGCATCTTTTGATCAAGATTTCTTAGGTAAAACATTTAGAGATTTGCAATATTGGCAAGCTCATGAAAGACCAGTTGATCAAAAGACAGCTGAAGGACATTCTGTAAGAGCTCTATACATGTTTACTGCCATGGCAGACTTAGCAAGATTAAATAATGATGAGCAAATGTTAAATGCTTGCAAAACATTATGGAGAAATATTGTTGATAAAAGAATGTATGTACACAGTGGAGTTGGAAGTGCTCATATTGGTGAGAGATTTACGTTTGATTATGATTTACCTAATGATATGGCTTATGCTGAGACATGCGCAACAATAGCATTAATTTATTTTGCTAATAGAATGTCTAAGATGGAATTAAATAGTGAGTATGGCGATATTATTGAAAATAGTTTGTATAATTTATTACTAGCTAGCACTTCACTTGATGGTAAAGGATTTTTCTATGATAATTATTTAGAATGTAATCCTGGTTACTTACATTCTCAACAAAGAAGACATGGAATAAGGGACGAGTATCATATGTGTTCTTGTTGTCCTCCAAATATCACACGTCTATTTGCAAGTATGGATATGTATATTTACAATGGATTTGAAGATTCATTAGTAGTTGATCAGTATATTTCATCAGAAACTAATTTTATGAATAAACCTCAAGGTATAAAATTAAATCAAACTAGTGATTTTCCTCATAAAGGATATTCAAAAATTGAAATAATTGACTCAGCTAATAAGGAAACAACAATTTATTTTAGAATTCCATCATGGGACAAGAATATGCAAATTAATCTTAATGGATCTAAAGTCGATTATGAAGTTGTTAATGGGTATGCAAAAATAACTAAAAGTTGGCAGAAAAATGATGTTGTTGAATTACATTTTGATTTTTCACCAAGGTATGTTCGAACTAATCCTAATGTTAGATACAATGTAGGAAGGGCATGTTTATTCAGAGGACCTGTTCTCTATTGTCTAGAAGAACATGATAATGGTAATTATTTAAATAAATTAGTTTTAAATACAAATAATAATCTTGATGAAAAAAATGAAAAAATAAATTCTGAAGATATTATTTCTTTAACAACTAAAGGTTTTAAATTTAAAGATACTGATAATCTATATATTCAAGATAAACCTGATATGATGGAAACATCACTCAAGTTTATTCCATATTATTGCTGGTCTAACAGAGGCGAAAATGAAATGTTAGTATGGGTTAACGAAAATTAATTTTAATTAGTTTAATTGATGCAAAAATATAAAACAGATTGGTATTTATATTATCTTATAAATATCACTTTGATTATTCTTGTTTCATTTCCTATTTATTGGGCTTTTGTTTCATCTATAAAACCACCTGATGAATTAATAACAAATACTCCAACACTCTTTCCTATAAATCCAACATTTGAAAGTTATGAAAGAATTTGGAACTTAGAGCCCACTAGCTCTAGAGGTAATGTAAGATCCGCATTTACAAATAGTGCAATTGTTTCAATTGGAACTGTAGTGGTGTCAGCAGTTATTTCTACTTTAGCTGCATATGCTCTTACTATTTTAAGAACACCATTTAGACATTTTATTTTTTTACTTATAATTATGCCAATTTTAATACCTGGAATATCACTCCTAATTCCTCTTTATAAATTAGTAAAAGAGCTTGGGCTGATGAACTCATATTTAGGCTTAATTTTAATTCACTCCACAGGCATGCTAACTTTAGGTGTTTTTTTAATGAGAAATGCTTTTATGAGTATACCAACATCTTTACGTGAGGTAGCTTTGTTAGAGGGTTCTAGTGAGTTACGAATTATGTTTACTGTGATGTTGCCATTAGCCATACCAGGTCTTTTAACGCTCATGGTTTTTGCTCTTTATGGTTCATGGAATGATTTTATTTTAGCTTTTCTCTTTGTAAATACGATTGATATGGAAATGTTAAATGTCTTCCTAATGAAATTAACATTCGCAGGATCTCAATTTGATACTTTTTGGGGGCTTTTAAATGCTGGAGCAATAATAAGTTTTGTACCTATTATAATTTTCTATATTTTTCTTCAACAATACTTTGTTAGAGGAGTGACTGGAAGTGCCGTAAAAGAGTAACATGAAAAGGTATTCATCTGATTGGTATTGGTATTATGTTATAAACTATGCTTTAGTAGTTATAATATTATTCCCTATTTACTGGACTTTTATTTCTTCTGTTAAGGTTCCGGATGAATTAATTACAAGTAACCCAACTTTCTATCCTCATAATTGGACATGGGAGTACTATGACACAACATGGAACTTCGATGATGAAATGAGAACTAAACTGCAAAAAAAAATATCTGGAAGTACAACAATAACAGCAGGTATTGAAAGAGCTTTTTTTAATAGCGGCATAGTCACATTAGGTACTATTGTTCTATCTTTAATTGTTTCAACACTAGCTGGTTATTCTTTAACTTTTTTTAGGATACCATTTAAAGAAGCAATTTTTATTGCATTAATTTTACCGATATTAATTCCTGCAGTTTCATTGATTATACCAATCTATAAATTACTAAAATCTCTTGGCTTAACAGATACTCATATTGGATTAATATTTTTACACGCAACAGGTATGTTACCTATTGGTGTTTTTATGATGAGAAATGCATTTAGTAGTATTCCTTCATCATTAAGAGAAGTGGCTTTGTTAGAGGGAACTTCAGAACTAAGAATTATGACTACGATAATGATACCATTAGCTGTTCCAGGATTATTAACCGTAATGGTTTTTGCCTTATATATTTCATGGAATGATTACATTTTAGCCTTTATTTATATTAACAGTCCTGAAAATATTATGCTTAATACTACACTTGCAAAAATTGCACTGGGAGGTGCTAAATTTGAAATGAAATGGGGTAATTTAACAGCAGGTTCAATTATAAGTTTTATACCAATTATTATTATTTATTCGATTTTACAAAGATACTTTATTAGAGGTATTACAGGAAGTGCCGTTAAAGAATAAAAGCAATGTCTTTTATTTTTAAGGACAAGTTTTGGTATTATACGATTAATACTGTTTTATCTATTTTAATATTATTTCCTGTTCTAATAATATTAATTCTTTCTCTTAAAACTACAACTGAAATTAGGTTTGATAATTTTTTAAGTACATTTACTTTGAATAATTTTTTTTCTATTTGGGATTTAGAAATAAGAACAAATAAAAATACTTTCAAACAATCTTTTTTTAATAGTTTAGTTGTAACAAGTGGAACAGTGGTATTATCACTAATTATAAATATTTTAGCTGGTTACGCTGTTTCATTACTAAAAATACCTTATAAAAATTTTATATTTATTTTATTGATTTTACCTTTCTTAATTCCAGTTTACTCAATTATTATTCCTTTATATATTTTACTCTATAAACTAAATCTAAATGACAGTTATCTAGGATTAATTATAATTTATACTATTTATGTCATGCCAATTGGATTTTTTTTAATGTTTAATTCTTTTAATAGTATCCCAAAATCTCTTCGGGAAGTAGCAATTTTGAATGATAGTTCAGAAATTAAAATTCTTTGTTTAATTATGATTCCATTAGCTATCCCTGGCTTAATTACGCTAATTATATTTGCTATTTATGTTTCTTGGACAGATTATTTACTTGCATTTATAATTATGAATTCTGCTGATATGCAAATGTTAAATGTTACTCTTTCTAAAATAAGTTTTAGGTCAATTTATCCATATGCCGGATATGTAATTTCTTACTTACCTTTCATGGTTATTTTCATTTTACTTCAAAAATTTTATTTTAAGAGTATAATTTCATCAACTTAAAATATGAAAAATGAATTTATGAATGTTCCAATCTTTACCGGAGAAGGTAAAGTTCATTTTGAAGAAAGAATAATACCAACTCCAGGTGATAATCAACTTTTGATTCAAGCAAAAGCAAATTTATTGTGTGGCTCAGACAGAAATCAATTTTATAATGGAAGCCCTCAATGTATTCCAGGACATGAAGGAGCCGGAGTAATTGTAGATAAGGGAAAAAATGCTAAATTTGATATTGGTATGAAAGGCGCTGTGTACTTGTATGATTATTGTCATAAATGTCGAAGTTGCCAATTAGGTTTAACTAATCAATGTTTACATAAAAACTGTGATTATGGTTTTAACGTTGATGGTGCTTTTTGTGAATATTACCTTGTAAATGATTATGTTTTTTTTCCAGTTGATGAAAGTGTAGATGTAATCAATGCGACATTACTTTTAGATGTAATGGGTACTGGTGGTCATGCTACAAAAAGAGCTCAACTAATTCATAAAGATATCCAATCTGTGCTAATAAATGGAGCAGGGCCTATAGGTCTTGGACTTTTAGCGATGAGTAAATTAACTTTTGCAAAAGATTTACCTGTTCTGATTAATGATGTTAAATCATCTAGATTGCCATTAGCGGAAAAGATGGGTGGCTTACCTATAGACTTATCAAAACAATCTTTAGAAGAGGGAATGGAACAACACGGAATTAAAAATCCAGATGTTGCTATTGATGCTACAGGCAAAGCAATAGCTAGAAAAAATGCTCTTCAAGCTTTAGCTAAAAGAGGTGTGTTAGTTATGGTTGGTAATGGTGAAGGTTTGGAATTTGAACAATATCCAGATATGGGAGGTCCTGAAAGAAGTATTCTCGGAAGTGAATATTTTTCTTACAATGAGATGGAAGCAAATCATGAATTACTTAAAAATAACCAAGAATATTTATCTCAAATAATTACACATCAATATAACATTGAAGATGTTCAAAAATCTTACGAACATTTTTTCTCTCCTGAATCTGATGCAGGTAAAATAGCTGTTGTTCATAATTAATTTATGAAAAAGATAAAAGTTGCACTTATTGGAACTGGAAATTGGTCTTTACAACATTGCCGTATTCTTTCACAAAGCCCTCAAGTGGAGTTCTGTGGCATTTTAGGAAGAAATAAAGAAAGAACTAAAAACAGAGCTAAACTTTATGATGTTCCATATTATGTTAATTTTAACGAACTAATAAAAAATCAAAAACCTGATTTAATAAATATAAGTCTTCCAAATGAGCATCATTACGACATGACAATGAAAGTAATTAAATCTAATACTGCTTTATTTGTTGAGAAGCCTCTTGTTTTTAAAATGAACGAAGCAAATAAACTTTTATCTGAAGCAAAAAAAAGAAATCTCTTTTTTGGAATTAATTTTAATTGGCATTATTCTACTCCAGTAAAAAAAGCGTTTAAAGCAATTAAAAATAATCAGTTAGGAGAAATTAATTTTATTACATGGAGATTTGGAGGTGGAGGAGGTGGAAAAAATTTAGATCCTAACGGAAACTTAATTGAAACTCAATGCCATGGATTTGATATGCTTGAATATTTAAATGGACCAATAAAATCAGTTCATTCATTTATGACAGATAAAACAAAAAAAGGTTTTAGTACGATGGTTGTATCAATGAATTTCAAAAACAAATCAATTGGTAGCTTGCTTGGATCATATGATACATCTTATCAATATCCTAATTCTCATTATGTTGAAATAAACGGCTCTAAGGGAAGAATTTTAATAGAAGATCAGGTACAAAAATATACATTTAATAAGAAAGATAGTGAAACCGCTGAAGTTTGGAAAGCAGGATTTTTTAATGATTACGAAAGAGAGTTTTTGCGAACGTTTGATGAGCATTATAAAGAAGTAATTAATAATTTCATAAAAGGGAAGAGCCCTCCAATACATGCTAAGGCTGGAAAACGAGCTTTAGAACTTGCACTCGCATCAATCAAATCTTTTAAGTTAAAAAAAGTTATAAATATTTAGCGCTGATAAACAATTTTGTTCATCGGATGATCTGCTATTTCCCCTGCTTTTTTTCCACCAAGAAATAATTCAGCATCTCCTTTTCTATCTTTTGTATCAAGTTTACCTACACGAGATCCATCTGCATAGTATGTTACAACCATTGCTTCACGTATTTTGTCTGATTTATTTAATCCAGCTCCATGAATAGTCCATCCAAAATGAAAAGTGCAATCACCAGCATCTATTGAGTTTAATTCAACAACTTCCAATTTCTTTTCTTCAATTATTTTATCATAATGATCTTCAGATCTTTCATTTATTGATATGCCCATTAAATCACCCATTGTGTGAGAATTTTTTACAAATCGCATAATTCCCATATCTTTATTACAATCAATTAATGGCATCCATAATCCAATATGAAGATTTGTATCAAGTGGCCAAAAAAATTGATCTTGATGCCAGTATGATTTTGTATCTCCTGGATGTTTAAAAATTGCTTGCTCATGAAATATTCGAACAGCATTAACCTTCATTAAATCAGCTGCTATTTTCCCCAAACGTTTTGATAAACAAAATTTTTCAACACCTTTAGAATCATAGCGGATATTAAGTGCTTGATAAAATGCACCACCAAATTCTTTATCTTTATCTTTATTTCTTTCTTCTGCTACTTTTTTTATTTCATCTCTATATGCAGAAATTTCACTCTTTGATAAAACATTTTTTAACACTACAAAGCCATTTTGCCAAAAAAAATCAATCTTTTCATTTTCTAAGTTATAAAAATTATCAATATCAGGTAAATTATTCATATCTATTCCAATTTATATTTTAATAATTATTGTAATTAAATCTTTTTTAATTATGATTTTTTAATTCTTGTTAATATAAATTATTTTATGAAAGTTAAAATTGTTCTCCATAAAGATTATAAAATTAGTCACATTGATAAAAGAATATATAGTTCATTTCTAGAACATCTTGGGAGAGCAATATATGAAGGTATTTACGAACCTGATCATTCAGAAGCAGATGAAAATGGATTTAGAAAAGATGTAATGAAATTAGTTTCTGAATTAAATATGCCTGCAGTTAGATATCCCGGTGGTAATTTTGTTTCAGCTTTTAATTGGGAAGATTCCATTGGCTCAAAAGAAGATAGGCCAACAAGATTAGACTTAGCTTGGAAAAGTAAAGAGACTAACGAATTTGGTTTAAATGAATTTATCACATGGTGTAAAAAAGTTAACACAGAGCCTATTTATGCTATTAATCTTGGAACCAGAGGTATTGATGCTGCAAGAAATATCATAGAATATTGCAACCATCCAAGTGGCTCTTATTGGAGTGACTTACGAATAAAACATGGTTTTAAAGACCCTCATAATATTAAAATGTGGTGCTTGGGTAATGAAATGGATGGTGAATGGCAGGTTGGTCATAAAACAGCTTATGAATACGGAAGACTTGCAAATGAAACTGCAAAAGCTATGCGTTTATTTGATAAAAATATTGAATTGGTTGTTTGTGGAAGTTCGTCAGACACAATGAAAACATTTCCAGAATGGGAAAGAGAAGTATTAGATTTAACTTATGACTCCGTAGATTATATTTCTATGCATAAATATTGGAGTAATTCAGAAAATAGACCTGCTGATGAAATAGAAAATGGTAAGTATAATACAACTAATTATTTAACTAATAGTATAGGTCTTCAAAAATACATTTCTGATGTTGAGAGTACTATTAATTTTATAAAATCAAAAAAACGATCAAAAAAAGACGTCAAAATTAGTTTTGATGAGTATCAGCCCTGGTATCACAGTATAGAATTTATGAATGAGCACTTAAATGCGGATTTAAAAGATTGGCCAAAAGCACATCCAATTTTAGAGGATCAGTACAATCTTCTTGATTGCTTGCTTGTAGGCACAGTGCTAAATACTTTCATCAATAATTCACATGTTGTTAAAATTGCCTGTATGGCTCAACTTGTTAATGTTATTCCGGCAATTTCTACAGTAAAAAATGGAATTAGTTGGAGGCAATCAGTTTATTATCCACTTTATTTTGCATCTTTATATGGAAGAGGGGAGTCGCTTCAACTTAAAATTAATTCACCTAAGTATTCAAGTGATATAGCTGATGATGTTAACTATGTAGATGCATCTGCTGTAATAAATGAAGAGGAAAAGACATTATCTTTTTTTATTATTAATAAATCAGAAGAAGAAAGTGTAGATTTAGATTTTGATATAAATAACTTACCAATTATAAAAATAATTGATCAACAAATAATTAATCATACAAATATATACGCATCAA
>CACMJS010000004.1 GCA_902614085.1 uncultured Alphaproteobacteria bacterium | reverse complement strand
AAATAGTAAAACAAAAAGTATATTTATTGAAATTATAATATGGAATATAAATATAAAATTATAATTTAAAATTCTTGAAGTAAAATATTCATCATCAGTCTTTTGAATTAGGAAATCTATACCAAATTTTTTGTACCCCTCATGTATAATATAAACGGCAGTCATATATTCCTCAGCTCTTTTTTTAATTACTTTATTTTTAAATTTATTAAATGAATGTTCAATCTCAATATCTAAATGTTTAATTGCATCTCGGTCATTTACAAAATCAATATTTCTTATTTTGTAAAATGTAGTTAATTTAAATACTTCATCAAATTTTTTATAGAATAAATCTAAAAATTCATCATTGTCATGTTTTTTGATTGATTCATAATGAATTGTAATTATTTTGTGCTCTTTAATTGCTCCAATAAATTCAATATCTGTTGGATATTTATAATCTTCTTTTATTTGATAATTTGCAAATACATTATTCCCCATTCTGATAAATACATTAAAATAACCTTCTTCTTTTTTTTTATGGTAATTTATTAATTCTGTGTAAAAATTTTTTAATAAATTTTCAGACTCAATTAATTGTAATAACAAATCACTCACAACAAAAGTTGTTGCATATTTAGTTTTAGCAGGAAATGTAAATTGATGTGTAAAATAAAATACAAAATTAAATATCAAAATTATAGATATAAATTTAAATTTTCTTTTAAAAAATACTTTATAAATCTTATCAAAGTATGTAATCATAAATTATAATATTAATATGTCTAAAAAAAGTTTAAGTTTTATAGAATTATACAATTTTTTATTATCAATTGATAACAAAAAAATTATTTTTAAGGCAACACTAGTTTCTATTTTATTTTCATTAATCGAAAGTATTGGTATTTTTGGACTTTTGCCCTTTCTCGCATTATTGGAAAATCCAAACTTAGTTTATGAAAATACATATATAAAAACAATTTATGAATACATTAATGTAGATAATTATCAAAAATTTGTTTTATACTTTGGTTTTTTAATTTTTATCTTTTTAGTTTTTTCTTCAGTATTAGGTTCTTTAGGTAGATATATTCAAACCTATATAACATCATATATAAATGTTAATGTAAGTAGTTTTGTTTTAAAAACTTTTTTAAACAGCGATTTGGAAAAAATTAAAACTATTGATCATTCAAAATTTGTTTCTATTCTTTATCAAGAAACTGATAGGTTCACAGAAAAGTATATTGTAAATTTGATCAATATATTGAAAAATATACTTACAATATTTATAGTTTCTTTTTTAATATTTTTGAGAGATATTTACATAGCATTGACTGTTATTGGTTTCTATCTTTTAATCTTTTTTATAATACTTTATTTTTTTAATAGTAAATCAAAAAATTTAAGCTCAAGTATTACTAAAAATCATCATTCAATAGTTAGGTATCTATCAAACTCATTAAAAGGTATAAAATTTATTTACCTTAAAAAACTTCAATATTTTGTTTATAATAAATTATTAAAAGAAATAAATCTTAAAAAAAAACTTGTTGATCTTCAAGGTCTTATAAACGCTACATCCAAATCCATTATAGAACTTTCAGTATTTGGGCCTTTAATATTTTTTTCTATATTGATTGTTTATGTGTATAATTATCAGAGTTTAGTGACTAATCTTATATTTTTTGGTTTCTGTGCTTACAGAGTATTGCCAGCAGTTCAACAAATTCTATTATCTTCTAATATAATTAATCATCATTATACTTCGTTTTATTCAATCTCAGAAATGATTGATTTCAAAAAAACAAATGTCATTTTTGAAAAAAATGAATTTACAAACTATTTAAAGGAAAAAATTAATTCAATTTCGATTGAGGGTCTATACTTCAATTATGGTAAAAATATCATTTTTAATAATTGCAATCTAAAACTTGAGAGTGGTAAATCATATATATTAACAGGTAAATCAGGTATTGGTAAAAGTACTTTAGTCGATATTATTTTAGGAATTACAGTTCCAAAAAGAGGCAAAGTTGAAATAAATAACAATTCAATAAATTCTAAAAAATCAACTAAAATATTAAGCCAAATATCATACCTTTCACAAAATATATTCTTATTTCGAGACACAATTAAAAATAATATTATACTCGATCGTATAATTGATAGTAAATTATTGGATAAGGCAATTGATACTGCAAATTTAGTTAATGATTTAAAAGCAAGACAGGATGGTATAAAAAACTTTCTAGGTGATAATAATGAAGCTGTCAGTGGTGGGCAAGCACAAAGAATCAATATTGCCAGAGCGTTTTATGATTATCCAACAGCTATAATTTTAGATGAACCAACTTCTTCATTAGATCAAATCAATGCAAAGAAAATATTAAAAAAAATCTTGAAAGATTATAATAATTTAATAATTCTTTGCATAAGTCATGATGAAAGTGTTATTGATCATTTTGATTATATTATAACTATAAAAAACCAAAAAATTGAAATGACAAAACAAATAAAATGAAAGTAGTTTTACTTGCAGGCGGAAAGGGCACAAGAATCGCTGAAGAAACAATTAATAAGCCTAAGCCATTGATTGAAATTGGTGGATTGCCTTTGTTAGTTCATATAATGAATAATTATTCATTATACGGTTTAAAAGATTTTATCATTTGCACGGGTCACAAGGGCCATTTAATAAATGAATATTTTATAAATTTTAAAAATTTATTTTCTGATATTGAAATCAATCATCAATCTAATGACATTAGAATATTAAAAGAAAATAAATTTAATTTTAATATTAAAATAATCAATACAGGCAGAGAAACTGGCACTGGCGGTAGAATAAAAAAAATAAAAAAATATATCTTACCTGATGAAAATTTTTGTTTAACATATGGTGATACTTTATGTAATGTTAATATTGAAAAATTAATTAAAGCTCACAAAAAATACAAAAAGCTAGTTACTGTTACTGCTATACCATTAAGAAGTAGATTTGGGATAATGAATATTAAAAAAAATATTGTTAAAAACTTTACTGAAAAACCGATTATAAAAGATAATTACATTAATGGAGGTTTTTTTGTACTTTCAAATAAAATTTTTAAATATATTAAAAACAATAGTACAATGTGGGAGCAATCACCTTTGAGAAATCTTACAAAAAATGGACAAGTTTCTACATACATACATAATGGATTTTGGCAACCATGTGATACTGTAAGAGATCTAAATATTCTAAAGGAAATTTGGGAAAAAAATAACTCATTTTCATTTTAGAAATGAATAGAAATTTTTGGAATAAAAAAAGAGTATTAATTACAGGTGCAACTGGTTTCAAAGGAACTTGGTTAACACACTTACTTAATCAATTGGGATCAAAAGTTTATGGTTATTCCTTGTTAAACAAAGATCCAAGGTATGATTTCCATAGAAAAACAGTTTTAAAAAGAGATTTAAATTTAGAAGTTGCAAATATTTCAAATATTAAAAGAGTTAAAAACTTTATTAATTATGTTAAGCCAGACATCATATTTCATTTAGCAGCACAACCAATTGTTAGTTTATCTTATATTAATGATATAGATACAGTGATATCAAATATTAATGGCACAGTAAATATACTTAATACACTTAAGAATTATGATAAAAAGATTGCAGTTATATTTGTTACAACTGATAAAGTTTATAAAAATAAATTAAATCCTAAAAAAATAACTTTTTTTAGTGAAAAAGACCATCTTGGAGGGGATGATATCTATAGTGCTAGTAAAGCTTCATGTGAACTTATAATAAATGCATATAATAAAAGTTTCTTTTTTAATTCAAAAATTAAAATTGCAACTGCTAGATCTGGAAATGTTATTGGTGGTGGAGATTTTTCAAAAAATAGAATAGTTCCAGATATATTTAGGTCACAATTTTTAAAAAAAAAATTAATTATAAGAAACTCAAATCATATCAGGCCGTGGCAACACGTCTTGGATGCATTAAATGGATATGTAGTATTAGCAGAATACTTATATAAATGTAATAAAATTGACTTATCATGGAATTTTGCTCCAAAAAAAAATACAGTAAAAACAGTAGCTGATTTAGTTTATAAGTATAACACAGTTACAAAACATAAGTTCAATTTTCTTTTTTTAGATAAAAATATAATACATGAAAAACCGCTTCTTTTATTAAATGCAAATAAATCAAGAAATCATCTTAATTGGAAAGACAAATTATCATTTGTTGAAACAATTAAATATACATCAAGTTGGTATGATTCTTACTTGAACAAAGAAAATTTAAAGCATATAACAAAAAATCAAATTACTGATTATCTTAAATTAAAATAAAATTATGCAAGTTTCTTACGGAAAAAGTGTACATGGATTAAAAGAAATAACAGCTGTTACAAATGTTTTAAAAAAATCAACCCAAATGGGTAAACAAGTTGAAACTTTTGAAAAGAGGATATCAAAAATATTTGATAAAAAATACGGAGTAATGGTTAATTCTGGAAGTTCTGCTTTGTTTCTTATCTTTAATATTTTAAATTTTCCAAAAAACTCAGAGGTTATTACTCCTGCATTAACATTCGGAACTACAATGTCTGCAATAGTTAATAATAACTTAAAGCCAGTGTTGATTGATATTGAAAAAAACACTTTTAATATTGATGTGGAAAAAATTGAAAGAAATATTACTAAAAATACAAAAGCTATATGCATTCCTCATTTGATTGGCAATATTGCCAACTTAAAAAAAATACGTTTATTAGCAAATAAATTCAAACTATTTTTTATTGAAGACTCAGCCGATACGTTGGGCTCAAAATTTGATGGAAGATCAACAGGTTACTACAGTGATGCCTCAATAACAAGTTTTTATGGATCTCATGTTATTAATGGAGCTGGCAATGGTGGTATGTTATGTATAAATGATAAAAATATATATAAAAAAGCAATTTTATTAAGATCATGGGGAAGGACTTCATCAATTTTTGGTAAAAATTCTGAGAAGATTGAAAATAGATTTAATGTCAAAATACAAAATATTGACTATGATAAAAAATTTATCTTTCAGGAACTTGGATATAATCTAGAACCATCTGAAATTAGCGCTGCTTTTGCTAATGTGCAACTTAATAATTTAAATAAAAATTCCAAAATAAGAAAAAGAAATTTCAATTTTCATCAAAATTTTTTTTCTAAACTTAAAACTTATTTTGATGTTCCATTTGTAAATAAAAAAGTAGATACTAATTGGCTCGCTTATCCTTTTCTTATAAAAAAAAATAAATATTTTAACAGAAAAAGATTACAAATATTTTTAGAAAAAAATAATATACAAACACGAGTTATATTTACTGGAAATATAACTAGGCAACCTTGTATGAAAAACATTAAATATAAAGTAGATAAGGATGGTTTAACAAATTCTGATAATGTTATGAAATTTGGTATGATGATTGGACTACATCATGGTTTAAAACAAAAGGAATTAAAGTATATACATAATAAAATACTTAATCTTATCAATGAAAAATGATTTTTGATAAAAGGTTTCTTAAATATAATTTTACAAACACTGAATTAAATTTACTCAAAAACAAAAAAATTTTAATTACTGGAGCTTCAGGTTTTATAGGATATTCACTTTATTTATTTTTACAAAATCTAAATAAAAAATATAAATTAAATATAAAATTTTATTTATTATCAAGAAATAAGATAACTCATAAGAGAATTGATAAATCTAATACAAAACATTTAAAATTAAATGTAACTGATTTTAGTTTAATAAAATTTAAAGTTAATATTATATTTCATTTAGCATCTAATGTAGAGCACCAACCTAGTAGAAATGTAATTTCAGAATCCTTGAACACTGTTGTTACTGGAACCAATAAGGTGGTTGAATATTGTAAAAAATATAAAGTATCTAAACTAATATTTTTTAGTTCTGCTGCAATATATTCTAATAAAAATAATTTAATCAAAAATAAAATTAATGAGGATTATGATATGTATTTTAATATAAATGATAAATTTAATTATTATGCTATACACAAAAAAATTGCAGAAGATCTAATAATTAATAATTTAAAAAAAAATAATTATTATATAATTAGGCCCTTTACAATTGTAGGTCCTAGAATGAAATTAAATCATAGTTTTGTTTTTGGAAATTTTATAAAATGTTTA
Organism: uncultured Alphaproteobacteria bacterium; assembly: GCA_902614085.1. Taxonomy (GTDB): domain Bacteria; phylum Pseudomonadota; class Alphaproteobacteria; order HIMB59; genus CACPNW01. The sequence continues at coordinate 99,550 of CACMJS010000004.1, read as the reverse complement.
CTAGACAAGAAAAATATTGTTATCAATGGTAATGGTCTTGCAAAAAGATCTTTTTTACATGTAGATGATCTTTCTTATTTTTCCCTTAAAATAGCACTTAGTGGAGTTAATCAAATTTATAACTTAGGATCAGATCAAATTATTAGTATAAAAAAATTAGCTAATTATTTTGTAACTTTGGCAAAGAAAGAATATTCTTTGAATCTAAAAATTAAAATTTTAAATAATATATCAAAAACTAGAAGGCAGGAATATAAACCAGATATTCAATTATTTGTTAATGAATTTAAATTAAAAGAAAACTTTACAATTAATAACAAAATTATTGATACTTATAATTGGTTTAAATAAAATGAAAACGCCAATTTTAACAATAGCCATACCAACCTATAACAGAATAAAGTTTTTAACAGATAAATTAGATTTTTTAATAAATAATTATAATCCATTATTTGAAGTTTTAGTAATTCAAAACAATTCAGATAAAGATAAATTAATTTCTATAAATGAATATATAGAATATCAATATATAAAAATTATAAATAATGAGAAAAATATAGGAGCTAATTTAAATATAATTAAATGTATTGAATTATCAAACACTAAATGGGTATGGGTTTTAGGAGACGATGATGAAATAAACAAAGATTCAATAAAAAATATATTATTTGATTTAGATAATAATAAAAAAGATTTGTTATGCATTAATTATTCAACAAGTATTCATACTCATAAGCGTGAAACAATTTTAAATAATTTGAAGCATTTTTTTATAAATTTAAATAATTATAAAACATCATGTTCTAATATTTTATTTATTTCTGCTAATATTTTTAACGTTAATGAATTTAAAAAAAATATTTATTTTGGTGTAAATTTTAGTAATTCATTTGCACCTCATTTGGCAATATTATTTGCTGCTACTATTAATTCAAATAAAAAAACTTTATTAAGTAAAAAAAAAATTATTATTTCACATGATAATGATGAAAATTTAAAATGGTCAAGATATGCTTTTGCAATTAGTATAGTCAAATTATTAGATTTAGAATTTTTTAAAAAACAAGAAATGAAAAAATATTTGAAAAAATTTATATCAAATATTGTATCAAGTCCTCTCAACTCATATTTTTTAAGCTATAATAGTGGTATAAACAAAACAGAAAGAAAACAAAATAATTATAAGCTTTATAAAGTTTATTTAGAAATTAATAATAATTTTTTATTAATTCATATAATATTTATTTTAAATTCTTTTTTTTTATCATTTGATATTTTTAACAAAATACTGAATAAATTAAAAACTAAATATAAAAAAAGATTAGGTAAATAATCCATGAATTATTTATTTATTATTACATCATTAAATCAAGGAGGCGCTGAAAAAAAACTATTAAATATTATTAAATATTTACGTAAAGATAAATTAGTAAAAATATTGTTAGTTGTCCTTAAATCAAATGGTAAAATGGAAAATGAATTTTATGATCAAAAAATTGAAATCATAAATATGAATTTAAATTATTTATTTTTTATAAACCCAAAATTTTATTTAAATTTAATCAGAGTTATTAATTTTAGATCCAATTTTATAGTGTCATGGCTTTATCATGCTAATATTTTTTCTATAATTTTTAAATTAATTTCATTTAGAAGTAGTAAGTTAATTTGGAATATTAGACAAACACTAGATCAAAAATATTATATTAATTTTAATAAAAAATTAATAATTTACATACATTATATATTTTCAATAATTCCTAATTTAATAATATTTAATTCAAAAAATTCTAGAGATACGCATGCAAAATTTCTAATTCCAAAAAATAATAATATATTAAAAATTATTTATAATTCATTTGACGGTAATGAATTTTATAAACTAACAGACGAAGAATTAAATTTATTAAGAAAAAAATTTAATCTTAGTAATAATGATATTTTAATATCAAATTTATCTAGATATCATTCTATGAAAAATCATAAATTATTTATTAAAATTGCAAATTTATTAATAAAAATTAATTCTAATTATAAATTTTTAATGTGTGGAGATGGAATTAAGAGCAAATATTCATATTTGCAAAATGATAATTTTATGATTTTTGATAATATCAAAAATATTAATGAGATACTTAATTTAAGTGATTGTGTATTTTTAACATCATCCTATGGCGAATCTTTTCCATCTATTTTAGCTGAGTCAATGTTATCTGAAACTTTAGTAATTTCGACTAATGTTGGAATGTCTAGAGATTTAATTTCAGATTATGGACTATTAATTAATGATAATTTAAATATTAATGAAATTAATAATTTTATTAAAGATAATTTTAAAAATAAAAAAATTTTAGAACTTTCAAGAAAAAAAATAATTTCTAATTATTCTATTGATAAAGTTTGTAAATTTTATATTAAAACTCTCCATAATATTTAATATATAACTTATGTGTGGTTTTCTTTTCTATTTTTCTAAAAATAATAATTTATCTCAAGATATTTTTAGAAAAGCTCTGAACACAATAGCTTATAGAGGGCCAGATCATACCGGATATAAACACTTCAAAGATAATAACATTCACATGGGTCATCAAAGATTAAGTATTTTGGATTTGAGTAAAAATGCAAATCAACCTTTAACTTCCTCTGATCCAGATGAAAGATATGCAATTATTTATAATGGAGAGATATATAACTATAGAAAAATACTAAAAAAATATAACTTGCATAATTATAAACTTAAATCAAGCTCTGATACGGAAGTACTGTTATTCTTAATTTCTCAATTTAAAAAACTTGATAAAATTGATGAGCTTGATGGAATTTTTTCATTTGTAATTTTCGATAAATATGAAAAAAAAATTTATTTTGCGGTTGATAGAGTTGGTGTTAAGCCTCTTTATTATCTTATTGAAAACAATGAAATTATTATTTCATCTGAAATAGCACCAATTAAATCAATAAGACGAGATCTGAAAATTAATCAAAACTCTATAAATTTCTATTTTGATTTTAGATATATTAATAAACCACACTCAATATTTGAAAATGTTTACAAGGCAAAACCAGGTGTTTTGTATGATTTAAATTTAGAAAATTTACAAGATTTTAATCAAAACGTTTATTATGATAGTATAAATAGTATTAAACATAATTATTATAATTTTGATAATTATGAAGAATTTAAAAATTACACAAATTTAAAAATTGAAGAATCAATTAAATCTCAACTAATTTCTGACGTAGATATTGGAGTACTGTTATCTGGAGGGATTGATTCTACTTTGATATCATATTATGCGCAAAAAAATTCAATAAAAAAAATAAATTCATTTAGTATTGGTTTCGAAAATAAAAATTTTGATGAATCAAAGATAGCTAAAAATACAGCTAAAATTTTAGGGACAAATCATCAAGAAGCATTTCTTACTCCTTCCAAATTTAAAGATATAATAACTCATTCTTATAAATATTATAATGAACCTTTTTGTGATCTATCATTCATACCAACTGTTTTCTTATTTGAAATTATTAATCATCAAAATAAAGTTGTTTTATCTGGAGATGGTGGAGATGAGTTATTCGGCGGATATAATAGGTATAATATTGGAAAGAGAATATGGAATTTTATAAAAAAAATAAATAGTTATAAAAAAACTATTTCTTACTTATCTTCTTCTTCAATATTTCATATAATGTCCTCAATAATCCGATATAGAAAAATTATTTTACTCGAAAAATCAAAAACTGCATTTTCTCATAAAATTTACAAATTTCTAGAGGCTTCTCTAAGTCAAACATATCATGAATATCACTCTTATTTATGTTCTTCTAATATTAAAAATGAATTTAGGCTTATTGGTGATGCTGGAAAGTTCAACTATTTGGAAGAAAATTATTTTGATGCAAAATCAATAATGCATAATGATTTTGAAAATTTTCTTCCATTTGATGTACTAACTAAAGTAGACAGAGCTAGTATGCACTATAGTATTGAAGCAAGAGTCCCTTTTTTGTCCAATGATCTAATTGACTTAAGTTTTTCAATTAAAGATAGTAATTATTTATTTAGAAATAGTGAATCAAAAATTGTCTTGAGAGATATAGTAAAAGGGTTGAAATTACGCAATTCCTCTTATCCAAAAAAAGGTTTTGGAATTCCAATAGATACTTGGTTAAGAGACGGTCATTTACAATTTGTATATGATACAGTTATGTCATCAAATAATGATTTTATAAATAAAGATCAATTTCAACTCTTGTGGGATGATCATCAAATATATAAAGTTAATTATGGAGATAAAATATTATGTTTCTATATATTGTTAAATTGGCTAGATAATCATGATAAAAATTTATGATAAATATATTTTTTTATTAATTTTTTCAATTTATGTTTCAGCTAATTTTTTTATAAATCAATTTAATATTTCAGTAGGGGATTCAACAGCTTATTTATCCAGTGGTCAGTACAAACTTGGTTTTTTTAATTTAATAGATTTATTAAGAAATCCATCTATATTATTTCATTTTTTTGGATACATTTTATTCAATATTTTTTTTAAAAATATATTTTTAGTAAATCTATTAATGATTTCATTGTTAACTTTTACTTATTTTAAATATTTTAAGTATATAAATATTGACTCATCGAAAATAATTTTTTTATTTTTAACAGTTTCTCCATCAATTTTAATTTATGGAATTTGGTATTCTAAAGAAATATTTATTTATATTTTTTTTTTAATTTCAATTATTCGTTTTTCAAAAAAATCTAATTTTAAAATATTTATTGATCCAATTTTTATTTTATCTCTATTAATAATGTTTTCATCCAAACAATTATTATCAATATCTGTTTTTTTAATATATATTTTCCTATGTATTGAATTAAAATATTATAAAAATTATAGTAAGAAATTTTTTATTTATTCAGTTTTATTTTTATTATTTCTAACTTTTTGTTTTTTTACAATACAGTATGCAGATTTAATAATAAATGAATCTGATAAACATTTTAATAAAATAGCAAATACCAATAGAAGGGATTTTTTTATATACAATTTTGATTTTGTAAAAAAATCATTTGAGGGTGTATATCTATATTTTTTTGGCCCACTATATGAAGAAATAACAACTATAACTATTATGATTGCTTATATTGACAAAATTATAACCACTTCTTTATTACTAATTATCATAATTAATGGTTATAATAAATTAAATTTAATTAATTTTTTAAACTATTTTTTTATAATACTTATTATTTTTATTTTAGTCGTTTACATACAATATCCACAATCTATTCAGAACATTGGCTCAGGTTTAAGATATAAATCAACAGCCATGTTTATTTTTGCAATTTTTTCTCTTCAAATTTTACAAATGATTAGGAGAAAATTATAATGAAAAGTATTCTTTTTTTATTTAATAATTATAGATATTTTGAAAGTCATAAAAAAAAATTTATTTTAGAATTATCTAAAAATTATAAGATTTATGTATTAATACCAAGAGATTCTCAATATGTACTAGATTATAGAAATATTATTTTTTTGAGGTACCATTTTACAAGAAGGATAAAATTCTTTTCAGATATTTACTCAATTATAAATTTATATTTTTTAATTAATAAGATAAGACCTGATATAGTACACGCATTTACAATAAAGCCTATAATATTTGCTAATATTTTATCAAAGTTAGTAAATATTAAGCTGATAAGTAATTTTTCAGGTTTAGGGATAATTTTTTCTAAAAAAAATTTAAAATATAAATTTTATAAATTTTTTTTTATATACATTGTTAAATTATTTTCTAATAAAGATAATATTGTTATTACACAAACAAATTACGATAAAAATCTTTTGTTAAAATATCAGCTATTTGTTAATAGTAAATTCTTTATAGTTCCTGGCTCTGGTATTGAAATCAATAAAAATATTACTGATAATAATAATAAAAATGATAAGTTTATAGTTTTAATGTCATCCAGATTACTTAAGCAAAAGGGGCTTGATATCTTTTGTAAAATATCTAACTTATGTAAAAATAATTCTATAGAATTCCATTTAATTGGTAAAATTGATAATAGTAATCCTGATTCTTACACTTTAAACGAAGTCAAAAATCTAATAGAAAATTCAAATGTAAAGTGGTTTGGCTATCAAGTTAATACTTCATATTTTTATAAAAGATGTGATGTTTTATGTTTTCCTTCTGTGTATGGAGAAGGAATTCCAAAATCAATTTTAGAAGCATCTTCATTTTGTAGGCCAACAATTGCTTTTGATTCTGCAGGTTTAGATGAAATTATTATCGATAAAGTAAATGGTTATTTAATAAATAAGTCTAACATATTAGGAATATTAGATAAAATTATTTATCTTTATAATAACCCAAAAATAAAAATTAAATTAGGTAATTTTGCTGAAAGATTAATAAGAGATAAATATAATATTAATATAGTTAATTCTATAATGAAGCAAATCCATCAAGATGCCTTAAAATGAAATTTTCAATAATTATTCCAATCTTCAATGAATCAGAAAATATCATTTCATTGCTTAATGAAATTAAAAATCTTATAGATAAAGATTATAAATATGAAGTAGTAGTAGTAGATGATTTTAGCACAGATGATAGTATTATAAAAATTAAAAAATATATTGAAAATTATAATTTTATTAAATTAGTTAAAAATAATAAAAATATGGGACAAAGTTATTCTATATTAGAAGGAATTAAAAATACATTTTATGACACAATTGTAACTATAGATGGTGATGGTCAAAACAATCCAATCGATATTAACAAATTAGTTAAAATTTATTTTGATAACAAGTGTGATTTAGTAGCTGGCATAAGATATAAAAGAAAAGATAGTTACATAAAAATAATATCTTCTTTTATTGCAAATAAAATACGATCATTCCTTTTAAACGATAAATGTAGAGACACTGGATGTGGTTTGAAAGTTTTTAATAAAAATATTTTTTTATCAATAAGCTATTTTAATGGTATACATAGATATATACCTGCACTATTTATAGCAAAAAAATCAAGTATAATATACGAAAACGTGGATCATAGACCAAGAGAGCATGGTAAAAGTAAATATGGAACTATTGATAGACTTTATTATGCCATAAGAGATTTAAGTAAAGTAAAAAAAATTATTAATGATATAAAAAAAGAGAATAAAAATTAATTTATCTATAGAATACTATTAATTTAAATTTTAAATCTTGTTATACCATCTATCTTCATCAAATAATTTGATATAGAGTATTATTTTTCTTACTACTTTAAAAATTATTTAATAATGATATGCTATATAAATGTCTTACTTAAATTCATTAACAATTAATGAAATAACTTTATTAGTAATAGGCTTTACAGGACAAGGGCTATTTGCTTCAAGATTTATAGTGCAATGGATTTATTCTGAAAGAATTGGTCAAAGTTCAATTCCAATTATTTTTTGGTATCTTAGTATTTTTGGAGGTTTGGGATTGTTAACTTATGCAATTTTTAGACAAGATCCAGTAATAATTGTTGGCCAAACCTTTGGTATATTTATATATTTAAGAAATTTAATTTTAATTTATAAGAATAAAAATGAATAAAATAGAAAATTATATTCACGGTAAAAAGATAAGCTTTTCAAATAAAACTTTACCTATCTTTGATCCCTCAAAAGGTGAAAAAATTTCTGAGGTAGTTCTTTCTGATGATAAAGATTTTAATGAATTAATTAAAAGTTCTACAAAGGGTTTTGAAATATGGAAAGAATTTACTCCCTTAAAAAGATCAAGAATTATCTCTAAGTTTAAAAATTTAATTGAAAAAAATATAGATAATTTAGCCAAAGCAGTTTCTACAGAGCATGGTAAAACTTTAGATGATGCTAGAGGATCAGTCACGAGGGGTTTAGAAGTTGTTGAATTTGCAACTGGTATTCCACATCTATTAAAAGGCGAATTCTCTCAAAATGTTGGCAGTAATATTGATTCATGGTCAGTTAGGCAGCCTCTTGGTATCACAGCCGGCATAACACCATTTAACTTTCCTGCAATGGTTCCAATGTGGATGTTTCCAATATCTATTGCTTGCGGAAATTCATTTATTTTAAAACCATCTGAAAAAGATCCATCATGTCCAATTATGTTAGCTGAACTATTCAGTGAAGCCGGTCTTCCTGATGGAGTATTAAATATAATTAATGGTGATAAACATATTGTAAATAGATTATTACTTAGTGATAAAATCTCTTCTATAAGTTTTGTAGGCTCGACTCCTGTTGCAAAATATATATATAAAACTGCTTCAGAAAATGGGAAAAGAGTTCAGGCTCTTGGAGGTGCAAAAAATCATTTAGTTGTTATGCCTGATGCTAATTTAAAACAAGCTGTCGATGGCATTATTGGAGCAGCTTATGGTTCGGCTGGAGAAAGGTGCATGGCTATTTCAGTTGCAGTAGCTGTAGGAGATATTGCAAATGAATTAGTTTCAAAAATTTCTGATAGAGCTCAGACTCTTAAAGTTGCCCCATGGGTTGATAATAATGCTGAAATGGGTCCACTAATAAGTTTAGAACATAAAAATAAAGTTGAAAATTATATTGCCCAAGGAGAAAAAGACGGAGCAAATTTACTACTTGATGGAAGAAATTGTTCTATCCAGGGATACGAAAATGGTTATTTTGTAGGCCCAACTCTTTTTGATGGTGTTACAGAAGAAATGACAATTTATAAAGAAGAAATTTTTGGACCTGTACTTTCTGTAGTAAGAGTGGATGATTACAATAGTGCATTAAATTTAGTAAATAAACATGCTTTTGGAAATGGGACTAGTATCTATACTTCAGATGGTGAGATTTCACGACATTTTACAACTAATTGTCAAATAGGAATGGTTGGTATTAATGTTCCAATACCTGTACCAATGGCGTTCCATAGTTTTGGTGGTTGGAAACAATCACTTTTTGGAGATCACTCAATGCATGGTATGGAGGGTATACACTTTTTTACAAAATTAAAAACAATTACCAGTAGATGGCCAAAAAGTATTAAATCTGGACCAGAATTTGTTATTCCAACAAATTGATGAAAATTTTAATTACTGGAAGTGCTGGATTTATAGGGTTCCATATATGCAAAAAACTATTAGAAAATGGCTATAAAGTATTTGGTATTGATAATTTAAATAGTTACTATGATATAAATTTAAAATTAGATAGAAATAAAATACTTAAAAAATATAAAAATTATTTATTTTTAAAATCTGACATTTCCAAACCAGAAAGAATTAATAATTTAGTAAAAAAATACAAAATAAAATTAATATTACATCTAGCTGCTCAGGCTGGTGTAAGATATTCTATTGAAAAACCAGAAAAGTACTTTGAATCAAATATCAAAGGATTTTTTAATATACTAGAAATTTCAAGAAAAAATAAAATTAACCACTTATTATTTGCATCAACTAGTTCAGTTTATGGAAACAAAAATAAATTTCCTTTAAAAGAGGGCGACAGAACTGATCATCCAGAGTCATTTTATGCAGCTTCAAAAAAATCTAATGAAATAATGGCATACTCCTACTCAAGTATATACAATTTGCCATGTACTGGACTAAGATTTTTTACAGTATATGGACCTTATGGAAGACCTGATATGGCTATTTTTAAATTCACTGAAAATATATTTAATGGTAAAAAAGTAGAATTATTTAATGAAGGAAAACACAAAAGAGATTTTTCATATATTGATGATATTATTGATGCTATTCAATTATTAGTTCACAAAATTCCTGAAAAAAATATTCCTTTTGATATTTATAATATTGGAAGAGGAAAATCTGAAAGTCTATTAAGTTTTTTTAAAGAAATTGAAAAAAATATTGGTAAAACAGTTAAATTAAAATATCTTTCGATGCAAAAAGGCGATGTAAAAAAAACTCATTCCAGCATTACTAAAATTTCAAAGAAAACTGGATATAATCCAAAAAAAAATATACAAGCTGGAATTAGAAATTTTGTAGATTGGTATAAAAAATATTATTTTAATTAAACTTTGTCTAAAGCTTTAATTACTAAATTTGTATCTTGCATTGAATTATAATGGCTAAGACTAAGTCTTACAACTCCATCACTTTCATCTATACCAAGGGCTTTTAAACACCTCCAGGCATAAAAATTATCATTTCTTGTAGCTATTTTATTTCTAATTAAAATCTCTGATAATTTACTTGATGACATGTTTTTTGATGTAAAAGAGATTGTTGGAGCTCTATCTTTATTTTTTATTTTATTTTTTCCAATTAATCTAAAATCCTTTCTATGATCAATATACTCTAATATAGGATTGGCTATTTCTTCTTCATGTTTAGAAATTAATTCATTTAATTTATTTATTTTCTCTCTAATACTTAATTTTTTATTTTCAAAATGATGATTATATAAATTTTCAAAATATTCATATATTCCAATCAGGGATACTAATTCCTCATGATTAGGTCCACCAGGATTTAATGTATAGGGGTATTTGCCATTTAAAAACTCATGGTTTTGATTAGGTAGTTTTTTTAAAATCTTTTCTTTTCCATACATCAAAGCTAAATGAGGTCCATAAGTTTTATATAAACTAAATGTATAAAAATCTACTTCTAGTTCTTTAACATCAGGAAATCCATGTGGAGCATAAGAAACGCCATCACCAATAACAATTATATCGTTTTGATGCGCTATATTACTTATTTTTTTTAAATTATTAATTGATCCTACAATATTAGAGCAATGTGTTACTGCTATAATTTTAGTCTTATTAGTAATTAATTTTTTAAGTGTTGTAATATCTAACTCTTGGTTATTTAAATCAAATTGCCATTCAATTATTTTTGCGCCTATATTAGATAATCTTCTCCAGGGACTAATATTAGCTTCATGATCTTGGTTGGTAACTATTATTTCATCATCTTTATTAATAAATTTTTTTAAGGCATTAGACAGAACATAAAGATTATTAGATGTTGAACTACCAATGAGAATTTCATTATTTTTTGCATTAATCATTTCAGCAAAAAGATTACTTGCTCTGTCCATTTCTTCTCCTGCAATTTTAGACATAGGATATTCCGCATAGGGTTGCACTTTTGTAGAAGTCATAAATTTTGTTAATTTATCTATGACGTTTATAGGCACATAACTCCCACCAGCATTTTCAAAAAAAGACCAATCTTTAGATAGTGGATCTTCAAAGGCTGGAAATTGAGATCTTACGTAATCTATATCGAGTCTTATATTATCTATTGCCAATTTAACCACTTGTTGTGTATTGTTTTATTCTAATAATTAGAAAAAATAAATAAATTAATTTTTAAAAAAATAGATAAATATATTTATGATTAATAAACGTAAATTTTATATAAATGGGAAGTGGTTGGATCCAATTAAACCAAATGATTTTAAGGTTATTAATCCTTCTAATGAGGAGTCATTTGCTTTAATTTCATTAGGAGGTAAAAAAGATGTAAATTTAGCTGTTCAATCAGCAAAACAAGCGTTTACTTTTTGGAGTCAAGTTCCAAAAAAAGAAAAAATTTCATTATTAGAAAATTTATTAGAAATTTATATTAAAAAGTGGGAAGAAATAACTAAAACAATATCTCTTGAAATGGGGGCCCCATTAGATTGGTCATCCTCAGCTCAAACTTCTTCTGGTGCAGATCATTTAAAGGATTTTATATTAAGGTTAAAAGATTTTAAATTTGAGAATAATTTTAATAATAATTCAAATAATTATATAGTTTATGAACCAATTGGTGTGTGTGGTTTGATCACTCCTTGGAATTGGCCAGTAAATCAAATTACTTTAAAGGTTGTTCCAGCTTTAGCAGCTGGTTGTACAATGATACTGAAACCATCTGAAATTGCCCCTTTATCAGGAATGCTCATTGCAGAAATAATTCATGAAGCTGGTTTTCCTCCTGGAGTATTTAACCTTATTAATGGAGATGGCAAAGGAGTTGGCACTTACTTATCTTCACATAAGGATATTGATATGATTTCTTTCACAGGCTCAACCAGAGCTGGCAAACTAATTTCTAAAAATGCTGCAGACACAATCAAAAGGGTTTGCTTAGAATTAGGAGGCAAAGGAGGTAATATAATTTTTGATGACTCACATCCAAATGCAGTTAGAGAAGGTGTTAGAAATGTAATGAGTAATTCAGGTCAATCTTGTGATGCACCAACAAGAATGTTGGTCCAAAAATCAATTTATAAAAGAGCAATTCGGGAAGCAGCTGATGAAGCAAATAAAATAAAAGTCGATATAGCATCTAAGAAAGGAAACCATATAGGTCCAGTGGTTTCTAAATCTCAATATGATAAAATTATTAGCCTTATTAATAGTGGAATAGAAGAGGGGGCAACACTCTTAGCTGGCGGTCCAGATAAACCAAAGAATTTAGATAAAGGATATTTTATTAAACCGACAATATTTACAGATGTTAAAAGTAAGATGAGAATTGCAAAAGAAGAAATTTTTGGTCCAGTACTCTCAATAATTCCTTTCAAAGATGAAGAAGAAGCTATATCAATAGTAAATGATACATCATACGGATTAGGGAATTATGTCCAAACTCAAGATAAACATAAGGCTAGAAGAGTTGCTAGAAAACTTAGGTCAGGTGGCATATATATAAATGGAAATAGTGCAGATCCCGGAACACCTTTTGGAGGTTATAGACAATCAGGTAATGGTAGAGAGGGAGGTACTTGGGGACTGGAAGAATATTTAGAAGTCAAGACTATCTGTGGTTGGAAATAATACAAAATTTGAATAAATATAAATAAAATTAATAAATTAAATTTTTATTTAAGGATAATGTTAAAATCAATATCATTATGATATTTAATAAATTCCTCTATCATATTTTTATGCCTATCATGTATTTGAAAATCTTCTTTTTTATAAATATTATTTTTAATATTTTTATCAAATTCTAAATCTATATTTTTTTTTTTAAATAGTTCACTGATTTTACTTTGATATTCTTTATTAAGAGTTGTTATTTCATTATAGCTAAAGAGATAAAAGTTTTGATTTTTATTTTTTTGAATCCAATAAAACCACTGTTTATAAAAATTTAATGTTAGTAGCAATGTCAAATCAACATTAAAACTATTAGTATTGAATTCATATTTTGAAGTGATTTCAGCATCTTCTATAAAATTTAGAGGTCCAGTATGGTGATATTTTTGCCATTTATAAAAATAATTTAATTGTTCATAAATATTTCTATATGTAATCAATATATTTTTTACATTATAATATCTGCTCAGTAAGCTTAAATTTCTGTTTGTTGGAAAAATATGCCCATAAATAATATGAGTTTTTTTTCTAAATATATTAAGATTTAGTTTATTTAAAATCATGTTTTTTAAATCAGTTTTTAAAAATAAATGCCCTATACCACCCTCACCATCTTTAAGGTTAGTAGATTTACATTTTAAATGATGTTCTAATTGTTTGACAAACGTGTGTGATGCTGAACCTGGTGCTGTAGCTACTATGTATGTCACAAAAAAGTTTATATACAAAATAAATTAAATGTAAATTATATACTTTAAATAATAATTTAAAAATATTTAATAAGATATTTAATTTTAAGCAATAAAATTACATAATTTTTTTGAAGTGATTTATTTTAGCTATTATTTCATCTCTTTCAATATAATAACCTTGAAGATGTCTCTTACCTGAGTTTGGATTGAATTTAGTCCTTCCATGTAACACTCTTCTGTTATTAAAACAGAAAATATTTCCAGTTTCTAATCTAAAATCAATTTTAAATTTTTTGTTGTGTAAAAGTGAAGCAAAATAATAATAGGCTTCATAAAATTTTTTCATTTTATTTTGATTAATATCTAATGTACCCATTGCAGCCATACTAAATCTTATATCATTAAAATCTCCATCTTTTGTTAGTGTTAATATTGGTGAATGAAGAATTCGAATAGCTTTTTGTGTATAGTCGGTATCTTTAAATTTTATGTATGTTTGTGTTAAAATCTTAAATACATCTTTTTCATTTTTTTTTAAAAAATTTGCTACCGAAAAACCATCTACAACGGATGATAATCCACCATCAGCTTCATTTATTAAACAATGGAGAAACTGATAACCAGGAGCATATTCAAAATAAGGTAAATCTGTATGATTTCTTAATGCATCTGCCGTATAAGCAGTGTTATTTGGTTTCGGTATATTAATTACATCAAATGGTGTGCCAAAAAAAGTTTCTCTATGATGACTTATTCTGTTTAATATTTTGAATGCTGAATTTTTCCTCGTTGGAGCATTTTTTATTAATGCAAAACCATGTGTATGAAGTAAATTTAGCCATTTACTTAAATATTTATCATCTCTTATAATTTTATCATAATCAATAATAATTTTGTTAAAATTTTTTTTTAGATTCCCATCCCAAAAAACATAAGGTGATTGATATTTTTGTTTATTTATTTCTGTATAACAATGATCTCTTAGCCATTTTAAATTAAATTTACTAGTATGATCACCTTCACTCCAATCAATATTGAGTTTATTTTTTTCAATTTTGTAGTTTTTAGGAAATATATTTTTACTTACAGTTAAAATATTGAATACTCTCATATTTGCAGTAGGATGTATTGCTGTTGGACAATTATCTCTTAACCACATAAAATGGAATTTACTTTCAAAATTATCTTTCCACAGAATACTTAAGTGATCATTCTTTTTTTCTAATTTTTTTACATGATATTTGTTACTCATTTTGAAATATTTATATCTGAATAAATTATCTTAGTATATTTAATAAATTAATGAAATCGAAAAATAATAATCTCTTGGGAATTTCTTTCATGTTATTGTCTATGTTTTGTCTAAGTATAAACGATATCACGTATAAATATTTAAGCTTTCATTTTCCTGTATGGGAATCAATATTCTTCAGAGCACTAAGTGGAAGTATTATTGCAACTTTTTCGGCAATGTATTTTGGATTTGATAAGTTAAAAACTAAAAAACCAGTTGGACATGCTATCCGAGCTCTTTCTGCTTCTGCTTGTGTTGTTTTCTATATTTACGGAATTAATCATTTAATGTTATCTGAAAATATTGCTATTGCACATTCTGCTCCCATTATTGCTGCTTTTCTTGCTGTACCAATACTTGGTGAGAGAATTGGGATTTTTAGAACTACAGCAATATTGATTGGTTTCATCGGTGTATTGATTATTGTTAAACCCGGTACTGACTTATTCAAATTAGAAACACTCTATCCTCTAATATCAGCAGCTTTTATGGCTTCTGTCTATTTATCAACGAGATCAGTAATGAGTACCGATTCTAGTGTTGCAATTGTTTTTTATTACTCTTTTGCATTATTAATTACGTCAATAATATTTTTCCCTGATAATTTTATTATGCCAAATGGAATTCAATTAATTTTAGCTATGAGTTTAGGTGTGATGGGGTCACTAGGACATTTATTTATGTCTCAAGCAGCTAAATACGCAGATGTTGCAATTACTTCACCCTTTGAATACTCATCTTTTATATTTGTAGGAATAATGGGATATTTAATTTATTCTGAGGTTCCAACTTTAAGTATTTATTTAGGGGGAGCAATAATTATTAGTACTGGAATATTTATAGCTTACAGAGAAAGAAAAAATAGCTAAATTAAAAAAGTATTTCTTTTAAATTTTTCTTCTTATATTTTTGATTTCTTATTTTATTTAAAATATTTTTTTTACCTCCACACATTAAAAATTTATTATCAATATCTTCGTCTTTTAAAGGGTCATTTTTTCCTCCTTTAATATGTAATATTTTTTCAATCAATATACTTCCATCATTCATTATTACTTTAATTATATCAGGATACTTAGGATCATAGTCTTCAAAATTATTTGGCACTTTGTAAGTGATTAGTTTAATCTTTCTAGTCAATTTTAAACTTTTTTTATTTTTAGAAATATTTAAACTAGTTAAATCAAATTTACCATTGATGAGAGCTGTTGCTAAACAATAACTCAATGAAAATCTAGCCTCAGTAGAATTTTTAGGTATATGAAATTTTGATACTCTGAACCAAGGTTCTGGAAACTCAATTGCGATAGATTTAATATTTTTTTTTATAAAAATTTTTTTATTTAAAATTAATCCTCCTTGTATTACTCTTTGTGAATAACTACAAACTGGCCAAAACTTAATAAAATTTGGAAATTTAATTATTGCATTTCCTAAATCTGATCTTTTAAAATTATTATTTAATTTTTTAGAAAATTTACTACCATACAATTCAATAAATCCTCTCTCAATATTCCAAATATCTTGATTAGCTGTCCCTCCATTTTTTGCAAGTAAGGCTGCCTGTACCCCTGCTTGAGCAGCAAACCCTACATGAAAAGCTTTTATATCTGTGCCGAATTGCTGTTTTAAACCAGATGAAAAACTTGTTGCAATAGAAATTGCATTTGCCATTTGATCTGCATTTAATTTTAACACTTTAGATACTGCCGCAGCAGTTCCAATCACGCCTATTGTATTTGCTGAATGCCATCCTTTATAATAATGATCATAACTAAGTGCTTGTCCTAATTTTATTATTAATTCATATCCTACTAGCCATCCCTGATATGTTTCCTCAATTGAGATGTTTTTCATTTGAGCAATAGATATAAGAGCAGAAAAAATTGGTGCACTAGGATGAGATCCTGCAACGAATTCGTAATCATCAAAGTCTATAGACGCTGATCTGACTCCATGTAAAAAACATGCTGCAGAAATAGATAATTTTTTTCCTCCTCCAAATATCTTAATGTTTTTTGAATTATTATTTTCTAAACAGTATTTTAAGGCAACCTTTGATTGTTTTTCATTAACACCTGATAATATACAAGCTAGGGTATCTATGAATGCATTTTCTGCTTTTTTATAAGTTACCTTATTGATATTAATTTTTTTTTGTGTTGCCCAATTACAAAATTTTTTATGAAAACTCATTTTTTATATTTTGCAATCATTGTAATTTCTTGTTTTTCATTAAGAATTCTTCCAATAATTTCATCATCTCGATTTTCACCAATTTCTACAAAGAAATTATTGTTATATACAAGTGGCGCTGTAGCTTTATATTCAAAAGAATTGAACTCAATCTCGTTTTTTCTTGCAAGATTTAAAAGATAAGTTGCTTGAAGAGGTGCATGGACTAATAATCCCATATGGCCCTCATAATTTTTTGTATAATCATTATCATAATGAATCTTATGTCCATTAAAAGTTAAAGCAGAATATCTAAATAGCAAAGTTGATGAACTAAAAATTTCTACTTTATCAATTAATTTTAATTCATCTTTTATTTTAGGAGTAATGGAGTTTTTATTTATTTTTTCTCTATAAACAGCAGTTTGATCTTCTGATATTATTAATTTATTTTTATTTAAATATTCATGATTAATATTAACAAAACATAGATTGCCTGATCTACCTTCTTTAAATTCAATACTTGAAATGGTTGAATATTTTTTAATTTCAGATCCAATTTCAAATTCATCAAATATTTTTATTTTACCTCCAGCCCACATTCTAATTTTATAAGGTAACTCAGGTAAGAAAATTCCTAATTTTGTATTTCCATCTTTATCTAGTTCGTTTATTGAAGCCACATCTGGGCATAAACATAAAAAAATTCCTTCAGGAACAGTTTGATCACTTAAACAGTTTTGATCGATTGTTTTTTTTAAATGATCAACTAATCGAGGAGTAATGATATCACATCTTGAAATTTTCTTTCCAATCCAATCTTTGTAATTATTCATATTTAATTTACTCGAGTTTACTTATAAATTAATAATTAGTATAATTTATATTTTTAAAAAATGAAAAAAACATTTGACTATATAATAGCAGGAGGAGGTTCTGCTGGCTGTACATTAGCCTCAAGATTATCTGAAAATAAAGATATAAAGGTATTACTAATAGAAGCTGGGGGGTCAGGAAAAAGTTTATTCACTCAAATGCCCGGTGGTAACGGTTACATTTTTGGAAACCCTAAATTTGATTGGGGTTTTGAGTCAATACCTCAGCCTTCTTTAAATAATAGAAAAATTTTATACCCTAGAGGTAAAGGGCTAGGAGGATCGTCTCTTTTAAATGGTATGATTTACATGAGAGGCGCTCCAGGTGATTTTAATCGGTGGAGACAAAAGGGCTTAGAGGGTTGGTCATATAATGATGTATTACCATATTTCAAAAGATCTGCCTCAGCTTTTCATAGAGAAAAAAATGAATATCACTCACATTCAGGTCCTTTAAAACTTACACCAGCTGGTAATTACAATTCTATCGATAAAGCATTTATTGATGCATGTGTTGAAGCTGGGGGAGAAATTAATAATGATTTTTACAATGGCAATCTAAATGGAGTAGGCCGATATGATGTTAAAGTATGGAAGGGAAAAAGACAATCATCTGCAGAAGCTTATTTGAAATTTAAACCTAGCAACTTAACAATTTATAAAAATACATCTGTAATAAAAATTTTAATTGAGAAAAATAAAGCTAAAGGATTACTTTTATCAAATGGTGAAGTTTATGCATCAGCAGAGGTAATATTATCTTTAGGAGCATTCGGTAGTCCCAAATGTTTAATGTTGTCAGGAATAGGCCCAGAAGAACATTTAAAAGAAAAAAATATAGAATTATTAATTAACTTACCCGGAGTAGGTGAAAACCTTCACGATCATCCTGTTATGCCAATGAATTGGACTTTTCAAAACAAAAATTTAAGTTTCTCTAAATATCAAAGGATCGATAGAGCTATTGTTGTGGGATTAAAATATATTTTATTTAAACAAGGATTAGCTGCTGCTCCTTTTTGGTCAACAAATCTATTTCATGCAATAAGAGAAAAAGAAATGCCTGAAATACAAGTGTTCATGACACCTATGTGTTTCAAAGAAGAAAAAGATAACTGGTCTATGAGTTTAGATAATTTATTAAATTTTGGTTCATTATT
Source organism: uncultured Alphaproteobacteria bacterium (assembly GCA_902614085.1). Classification (GTDB taxonomy): domain Bacteria; phylum Pseudomonadota; class Alphaproteobacteria; order HIMB59; genus CACPNW01. Next base: position 80,476 of record CACMJS010000004.1, on the reverse strand, counting down.
TTTTTCTAGAGGTAAAAAAGCTTTTCCAGGATTACACTTTCAAATAAATTTACTAAGACCAAAGAGCACAGGAAGTGTAAAACTTAAAAGCTCAAATCCTAATGATGAACTTAATATAAATCCAAATTGGTTTATCGATCCATCAGATATGGAAGATATGATAGAAGGGATGAAGCATACAAGAGAAGTATTATCAAAACCCAGTTTAGCTAAAATTGTTTCGGAGGAAATACTTCCAGGAAAAAAAATAAAAAATGATCAGGATTTAAAAGAGTCAGTTCGAAATCATGTACAAACAGGGCATCATCCTGCATCTACTTGCGCAATGGGTTCAAGTAATAACAAAATGGCAGTACTTGATAATCAGCTTAAAGTTAGAGGAATAGACAATCTGAGAGTAGTAGATGCATCTTCTTTCCCAGATATGATAAGTGGAAATATAAATGCATCTGTAATAATGTTAGCAGAAAAAGCATCAGATATGATATTAAAAATTAATCAATCATAAATAAGTTGACCAATGAAAATATTTAAGTTTAAATAAATTATGTCTGAAATTCAAACCTACAAATTTTATGCAGGAAATAGATGGCATAAACCTTCTTCTGAAAAATATTTTGAAAGTGAGGATCCATCTATAGGTAAAGTATGGGCAAAGGTCCCTGACTGTAATGAAAAAGATATTAATCTTGCAGTATCATCTGCTAAACGTGCTTATTATGATGGCCCTTATGGCAAAATGCATCCAGCAGAAAGAGGGAGAATGTTAACTAGAATTGGAGATGTTATTGCTAAAAATGCAGAATGTATTGGTCAAATAGAAACTAAAGACAACGGCAAACTTCCAAAAAATATCACTCCTTCTTTAACCAGCTGGCAGACTGAGAGTTTTTATTATTATGCAGGTATGTGTGACAAGTATGAAGGTAGATTGATACCTTCAGAGGTTCCAAATATGCATAATTATTTAAAATGGGAACCATTTGGAGTTGTTGCACTTATTCTTCCTTGGAACTCACCAATTGGAACATTAATCTGGAAATTAGCTCCAGCAATAGCAGCTGGCAATACTGTTGTAATTAAACCTTCAGAAAGAGCATCATGCTCTACATTAGAGTTAATGAAAATTTTAGAAGAAGCCGATCTACCAGAAGGTTTAATTAATGTTGTTACTGGTTTTGGCCCCACAACCGGAGCACCTCTTATTGAACATCAAGATGTTAGGATGATAAGTTTTACAGGCGGAACAAAAGGTGGGAGTGCAGCAAGTTTAAGTGCATCGAAAAATGTTAAACCAATCATTATGGAGCTAGGAGGAAAATCACCACAAATTATATTTAAAGATGCTGATTTAACTTTATCAGTAAATGGAGTTGTGTCGGGTATCTTTCCAGTTTCAGGTCATAGCTGTATTTCAGGATCAAGAATATTAGTCCATAAAGATATAAAAGATAAATTTACTCAAAATTTATTAGAAGTTGTTAAAAAAGCTAAAGTTGGTCACCCAAATGATACAGCAACACAAATAGGACCTATAGCAAATAAAGAGCAATATGATTTTATTTTATCTAAGATAGAAGCGGCTGAAAAAAGAGGTTTAAAATTATTAATTGATGGAAGAAAAGAACAAAAATCTGAAGGGTACTATATTGGGCCAACTATTTTTGATAATGTTCCAAATGAAGATGATTTAGCTCAAAATGAAGTATTTGGACCAGTTGCCTCATTACAATCTTGGGATAATGAAGATGAAGTAATTAAAATTGCAAACGATACTATTTATGGACTTGCAGCAGGTATTTGGACTAAGGATACTAATAAAGCTATACGTTTAGCGGATAAGATAGAGGCTGGAACTGTTTATATAAATAATTATTTTAATGCTTCTACTCAATCTCCAGTTGGAGGTTTCAAGCAATCAGGATACGGTCGAGAAAATGGATGGGAGGGAATGCAAAGTTACATGCAGACCAAATCTACATGGTTAGCAACCAATCCTTCTCAACCAGATCCATTTTAAAATGAGTTTAAAAAATCGTTATGAATGGAATTGGAAACCAACTTTACCAATTAAATTATCACCAATATTAGATTGGCCACCAAACTTTTTATTGCTTTACAAATGGCTAGCTTCTTATTGGCTTCACATTAGTTCAATTATAATTGAAGTTTTACTTGCTATATTTATATTCTATTTGTTTCACCCATCTGCTGAAGAAATGAAAAACTTTTCTTTTTCGTGGATTTCACAGTTATGGATTAGAAATTGTATTCTAATTACTCTTGTTGCCGGTTCTCTACACTTTTGGTTTTATTACTTAAAAGGACAAAGCAAAAAACTAAAATTTGAAAAAAAATTTATAGATGAAAAAGTAAAAAAATTTACTTTCAATAATCAACTTTTTGATAATATTTTTTGGACAATTATAAGTGGCGTTACTATCTGGACAATATTTGAAAGTTTTTATTTTTGGGCAGCAAGTAATGATATCGTTCCTATCATGTTTTGGTATGATAATCCTTTTTGGTATGGAATATTTTTTATTATAATTCCTATTTGGTCAAGTGCGCACTTTTATATTATTCATCGATTATTGCATTATACTTTTCTTTATAAAACTGTTCACAATTTACATCATAGAAATATAAGTCCAGGACCTTGGAGTGGTATATCTATGCATCCTATCGAACATATTTTATACTTTTCAACTGTAGTTATACATTTTGTTGTTCCTTCAAGCCCAATACATGTGCTTTTTCATTTTTATCAACAAGGATTAAATCCAGCTTTTAGCCATTCAGGTTTTGATAGTATCGTGATCAAAGATAAAAAAAGACTAAAAGCAGGTGATTTCTTTCACCAACTTCACCACCGATACTTTAATTGTAATTATGGAACTATAGAAATGCCTTGGGATAGATTTTTTGGAACTTTTAATGATGGTACAAAAAAATAAGAAATTATTCTTTCCAATTTGGTTCTCGTTTTTCTAAAAAAGCTTGAATACCTTCTTTGGAATCATCATGTAACATATTTTCCGTCATTACATTTGAAGTAAAAGTATATGCGTCTTCTAAATTCATATCTTTTTGTTTGTAAAAAGCTTCTTTACCAATTTTAATAGTATTAGAAGATTTAGATGATATTTTTTTAGCAATTTGAAATACATTTTCTTTTAAACTATCTTCTTCAAAGACATCATTTATTAAACCAATCCTTAATGCTTTATTTGCATCTATAAGATCTCCAGTGAGAAGCATTTCCATAGCTTGCTTTTTACCTACAGTTCTTGATAATGGAACCATTGGTGTAGAACAAAATAATCCAATATTAACACCAGGAGTTGCATATTTTGCTCTGCTACTTGAGTAAGCTAAATCGCAGCTAGAAATTAACTGACAGCCTGCTGCAGTAGCGATACCATCAACCATAGCTATAACTGGTTTGTTATTTTTATTAATTTTCAGCATAAGTTGAGAGCACATTTGAAATATTTTTTTAAAATAGCTTTCACCTCTGTCATTTTGCAATCTTTGTGAATTTAAATCTTTTAAATTATGTCCTGCACAAAAAATATTACCTTTTGATGATAAAATAATTACTTTTACTTCATTATCTTTATCAGCAATATCTAGCGCTGACGTTAATTCATTGATCATGTTTTCACTTAAAGTATTTTGGTTTTTCTGATCACTAAGAATAATATTAAAAATATTATTATTTTTTTCTGTTAAAATTAGATTAAAATTCATTTAATTGATTTGAATTTCAACATCTTTAGATAGTGAATTAGCGATAAAACAATACTTATGCGATCTCTCTTTCATCTTTTTCATTTCTTCATCAGAAATATTAAAATTATCTTCAAATACTATGGTTGGATTTAGCTCTATTTTGTTAACGTACATTCTTCCCTCTACATTTTTTCCTAAATACGAAATTGCATTATCTTTGTAATTAATAACTGGCCATTTCATTTTTGCAGCTAAAGCTAAAAACGTCATCATAAAACAACTACTTACAGCTGCAGCTAGTTTTTGTTCTGGATTAATATTAGTTTCGCTTCCTCCATAATCTGGAGATGATCCCGCATCAATAGATACATTTTCGTTAAGCATTACTGTGTGATCAGTTAAGTATTTTCCAAATTCGAGTTTTTGATCTCCTAATTCCCACTCTAATTTGATTGAATGACTCATTTTAAGAATAATTAAAAGGAAGTGAGCACACTTTACCTTTTCTCTCAATGTTGTCTGGTGTTAATACGATAACATCCTGCCCATCATTCCAATAATCTCTATCAACCATTGATAGTCCAATATTGGTTTTTAAAAATGGTGAATAAATACCAGAGGTGATATTACCAATTTGAAATCTATTTTTTGAGTATACAGGAAAAGGTATTGTGCAGGGAGGAGTCGGAGACCCATCAAAAGTAATTCCTCTTATTTTTTTTTCTATTCCATTTTTTAATATTTCTTTTAGTGCATTTTTTCCAATGAAATCATGAGATAAATTGTTACAATAATTATCAAATCCACATTCAATTGGATTATTTTCTAAAGTAAATTCATTACCATAGGATAATAAACCACCTTCTATTCTATCAATTAAATTTGGACATCCAGGTGAAATATTAAAATCTTTTCCTGCTTCCCAAATAGTTTCCCAAAGTTTTTTTCCTAAACTAAAACCTTTAAGATAAATCTCAAAACCATCTTGTTTACTATATCCTGATCTTGCAATTATCTGTTTTGTTCCTTCAAATTCAAAAAAAGAAAAATGAAAGAATTTTAATTTTTTAATTTTTTCTCCAAATATTGATGACATTAATTTTTCAGATTTTGGACCTTGAATTGCTAAGGGGTAAATATCTGGCTCTATAATATCAACTTTAAAATTTCTTCCTACAGCCAAGCCTTTTGCCCAAAGTAGAACGTCTGAGTCTGCAACTGATAGCCAATATTTATTTTCACTTAATTTTAAAAGTACAGGATCATTTATCATCCCTGCATTTTCATCAATCATTGGATAATAGTAACATTTACCAATAGGCATATCTTTTATTGATCTTGGAGACATGAGTTGTATTAATTTTGTAGCATCTTCTCCTATTATTTGAACCTGTCGTTGACATGAGACATCCCAAATTTGAGTATTTTTAGATAAATGCCAGTAATCTTCTTCTACTGTTGCTTTATATGATTTTGGAAGAAGCATATGATTAACTACAGTAAAACCGCTTACACCAGCCTCAATTACTTTCTCCGTATAGGGAGTCCTCCTAATACGTCTAGACATGTTTAATCCTGAATTACTCATTTTTATTTAGACCACCATATTGAGTATCCATTCGGAGAAACAATTAAAGGTATGTGATATTTTTTAAGAGGATCTTTCATTTTAAATTTAACACTTATTGAATTAATTATTTCACTAGTATTTCTAAAATATTTACCAGAATTAATTATCATTTCATAATCACTTTCACAATCTTCTTTCGTTAATTCAAATTCTTTAAGCATTCTTCCAGAGCTATCTGTTTTATCTTCTAGAAATACAACTTTGTTATTATTATTTACTTTATAAATAACAATTTCTACATCACTTGCATGCGTACCATCTATTGAGTTTAGTAAATGTGTAGAAAAAATTGCCATAACCTACTCTATAGACGCTTTATCTCTTTTATCACTAACTGCAGCAACTATAGGGCTTATAACACCTTTAGCCTTAACATTTACACATGCAGTTTTACCACTTTCTAAAGCTCTTTTTAAAGCGGGGGCTAAATCTTCTCTTTTAGTAACTAATTCTCCATGCCCTCCAAAACCTTCAAAAATTGAATGAAATGGAATATCTCTAAAATCAGTTGCAAAGTGTTTCCCACTTTCAAATAACCTTTCTTGTTGTTGAGAAATACAGTCAAGACCTCCATTATTATCTATAACAACAACAATAGGTTTTTTTTCTTGAAATGCAGCTTCAATTGACAATCCTCCAGATAAAAATGCACCATCTCCACTTATTAAAACAACATTGGATTTAGGATTAAGATTTTTCGCTGATACTGCAAAAGGAACTCCAACACCTAACATACTGAAAGTACCTGGATGCAATATTCCTCCAAGTTTTTTACCTTTTGATCCAGCAATATTAATTGCGATCTCAGACCAGAAATGTGTATTTCCACCATCAATAACTAACCAATCATTTTCAGTTAATACTTCTTGAACATCTAATGCTAATTGAAGAGGATGAATTTTTCCGCCATTTTTTTTCGTCTCTTCAGTTTCTTTATTTAATTCATCTAATGTTTTATCAATCCAATTTTTTTTCTCTTTTTTATTCTTATCAAACCATTGATTGTTTAATTTCCATTTACTGTTTTTCTTTAACTCTATGAGTTTGTCCAAAAAAACTCCAGGATCACAAAGTAAATTAATATCTGCAGCTCTATTTAGTTCAATTTCTTCATGCGATCCATTAATACAAATAAGCTTAGTGCTTTTTGGAAAAAGTGGAGGATTACCAAAATTCATTTGATTATCAAGACGTGCACCAATCATAAGAACCAAATCTGATTCATTTAGAGCCATTTTTGATGGAGGATATTGATGAATATCTGCCAGACCCATGTATGTATCTGCCTCTTCACCTAAAAGCTTTTGATGGTATGGTATATTAAATATTGGAATGTTTAATTCAAAGCCAGCTTGTTCTAATTTTTTTTCTGCACTAGACCACCAAACACCATGCCCTCCAATAAAAACAGGTTTTTGCGCACTAATTGCCAGATTAAATATTTCATTTAAACTCTCAGGATCAGGCCAAGCTTTTGCTAAAGGTTTCTTTTGATGAGTAAAAGGTCTTTCTTCTAAACCTGCATCATCTGCAAATGATGAAAACATTATATCTACTGGTACACTTAAATGTACTGCACCAGGATAGCCATTTGTTGCAATTCTATAAGCTTTATCTACGAACTCCCTTATTCTATTACCATCTGTTATACTTGCACTGTATTTTGTTAAAGGTGCAGCAATAGATACATCATCTATTTCTTTAAAACCCCCTGATCCTTGTCTTTTTAAGCTGCTAGATCCAGTTATAAAAATAACGGGGGATCTTTCACCCCAAGCTTCCATCATTGAGGGTACTGCATTTGCAAAACCTTCTGGTCCAACAATACAAACAGAGGGTTTTCTTGATATTCTAGTATGACCATCAGCTAAATGACCAGCAATTTGTTCATGAGGACAATTAATTACATTAATTTGACACTCCATAAATCCTTCAAGTGCCGGATTACAAAAACCTCCAGAAAGTGTAAAAACATTATCAATACCTTTGTCTTTAAGAGCTCTTGCAACTAATGCCCCACCTCTAATCTTTTTATCTCCCATCTTAATACTTTATATCCTTAAAAAATTTCTCTGCTATAATTTTTTTATCAACTTCATTTATATTGGTTAATCCCACTAAGCCAAGATTTGTACTTAACTCTTCTTTAATTAGGTTAATGATTCTTCTAAGACCTCTTGCACCATCTGCTCCAATAGCATACATTAAAGGTCTACCAAACATAACAAAGTTAGCTCCCAGAGCTAATGCTCGTAAAATATCACTACCACTTCTAATGCCACTATCAAAAAGTATTGGAAAATCATCTCCCAAAGCTTTTCGTATTAATGGTAAAGCATTAATAGAAGCAGTAGCACTATCTAATTGTCTCCCACCATGATTTGATACTTGAATTGCATCAGCGCCAGCTTCTTTAATTTTCAAAGCATCTTCAGAATTCATTACTCCTTTGATTATTAATTTTCCTTTCCAAGCGTCTCGAACCCTTTTTAGAGTATTCCAATCAGTTGCTCCTCTACTTTCTTTTCGTCTAAAAACTTGATCACCACTTTTAGAGGTAACATAATTCATTGGTTGTGGAGCACCTTTAAATAAAGTTGTTAAGCTCCATTGAGGATGTAGTGCAAAATCTAAAAATTGTTTTGGGCCAATTTTAAATGGATAACCAAAGCCATTTCTATCATCTCTGGCCCTTCTTGAAAGAATTGGAACATCTACAGTGAGGATCAAAACCTTGTATCCAATGCTTTCTGCTCTTTTTAATAATTCCATAATAAATTCTTCACTTTGAAAAATATATATTTGCATCCATGAATGACCTTCTGAAAAAGTAAACATATCTTCAAGCGTAGTACTAGAAGCCATTGAAACACATGTTGGAATATTATTATACGCACTTTCTTTTGCTATCATTTTATCTGCTTCAGGCCATGAAAGATTTGTCATTCCCATTGGTGCAAATCCAAATGGATAATCAAAATGAAAATCAAATATTTTTTTACTTAAATTTCTATTCTCGACATTTCTGAAAACCTTAGGTTCAAGTCTAATTTGATCTAATGCTTTACTATTAATTTCAGCAAGTTTATCATCTCCTGACGCTCCATCAATGAAATCAAAGACTAATTTTGGTAATCTCTTTTTAGATAACCTAATTGCATCATCTATTGTATGGATTTTAGTGCTAGCTTTAATGAGATCATTCATTTTAATATTTGTATTCTAATATAATTTATAATTCTATTATAAAATATATTAGTTTTTTGAAATACCCTTCCAAGGCATAGGGCTAGACGGAATATCTTCTTTTAAACCTCTTTGTATTTCTCCTTTCTTATCATACATTGGTAAAGTACATATTTCACCTTTTTGTAAAGTACCATCATCACATCTAACATCTACTATTGTGCCTGGTCCAAATTCTGCATTATCCATATGAACTATAGCAACACCACAAACTTGAAATGGCGACCATGTACTTGAAGTTACAATTCCAACTTTTTTATTATTTATAGAAATTTTAGAATCAACTAATGCAAAACTATTTTCAACTCTCATACCCCATGTTAAGCAATCTTTGCTTGCATTAAGTAAATAATCTCTTCCAATAAAATCACCTTTATTAAAATCTATAAACTTTCCTAATCCAACAGCAAATGGAGATCGATCTCTCGTAAAATCTCTCCCTGCAGATAAGAGACCTGCCTCAATTCTTCTGCATCTAAATCCTGGTGAGGCTGTTAGAATCATTCCCATTTCTTCGCCTTTACTGAGAATTAAGTCTCCAATTTTTTTTGAATCATTTTCTGGTCTTAAATAAATTTCCCAGCCAAGTTCATTTGTAAACCCTGTTCTGCTTATAATCACTTTTTCTGAATCAATTGAAGTTTCAAACCAATCAAAATAATTAAAACTATTTTTTAATGGTTGATCAACTAGTTTCTCTAAAAGTTTCAGAGATTTAGGTCCTTGTATTTGACTGACCCAAACGTTTGGATCTTTAATTTCAACATCTAAATTTTTCGAATGAGCTTTGTACCAACTATATAAATGTCCATCACCTTGTGCAAACCAAAATTTATTTTTTTCTAATCTTAATAATAATCCATCTGAAATCATTCCTCCATCATGGTAACAAGCAAATTGATAAGAACATCGTCCTATTTTTACTTTTGAAATATCTCTAGGAAATATTTGTTGAAGTAAATTTTCAGCATCCGGACCAGAGATTTCGTATGGATGCTCACCCGTATGACGTAAAATTATTTCTTGTCTAGCTTTCCAATACATTTCATCTGCTGTAGCATGAGATAATTTTTCAAGTGTAAATCTCCCATCGGCATAGTTAGTATATTCTGGGTTAAATGGTAACTCTTGATAAGTTAGGGGATGTATTTTCATGGGTCTAGCCAAATCTAAAGATCTTCCAGATTCTTTAATGACTGGCTTTACAACAAATCTGTAATTACTAACTAAATCTCCCATAAAATTTATTCAACTTATCACAAAATAATGAAAAAAAAATTTTAAAATAAATTCTTAATAGCTTCAATATGTCGTGGCTTTACTTCACAGCATCCACCAACTAGAGTAACACCTTCATTTAAAGAATTTAAAACAAACTTTTTATATTTTTCTTCTCCAAATTCTTCATTTCGAGTGCCAAGTAACTCAACGGGATCAATATAATCATAATGTCCTTCAAAGCCTTCTGAATTGAATTTTTCTTTATTACTAGTAGGCAGTTGTTTAAATAAATTCATTTTATAACCAAAAGGAAGTTTTTGTTTATTGAACATAGGAATACTCAAATTAACAATTTCAGGGGATACGCAAGCTGATATTATGCCGCAACAATTAAATTTATGTATAGTTTCAAAAAGTTCATCAAGACTTTCTCCAGATGGTAATTTTCCATCATAACGTAAGTGCACACCTACAAGAACTTGTTTATTAAATTCTTTTGAAGCTTCTAGAGCAATTTTTATTTCTTTGATGGAGCACAAAACATCTAAGTAAAATATATCAACGTAATCTTTTAATATTTTTGCAATTTCATGAAAATAATTAAATATTGTTTCATCAGTTTCAAAATGTATTGGAGAATATGTATTACCTTGATTTGGCAATGAGCCTGCAAGAATAACTTTTTTATCACTTTCATTTTTTGCTTTTAATGCGAGTTCTCCAGCAGATCTTATTCCAAATTCAAATTTATCAAGTAAATTGTATTTTTTTAATAATCTCCTTCTAACACTAAAATTTGAGGTGACAATTAATTGTGAGCCTGCATTTATAAAATTTTTATGCATATCTACGACCATTTGGTGATTATTTTCATTTAATAAAGCTTGTGCAGACCAAAGATCACCGGTTGTTTCTAAACCCATTTCCATTAAAGTTTGACCAGAACCTCCATCAAAGAGGTATTTCTTATTTTTTAAAAACATTTTTTGGAAGATTAGTAGAAATAATGTGGCGCATTTAAATGCGCCACAAAGAAAATTAAAATTTTATGCAAACCACCAACGTTCAGAAAGTTTGTTACCGTCACTTTCCCAGTTACCAGCAACATTTTCACCGTGAGCAAGTTTTGTAGAACCAGCACCAACGTATTGGTTAAATGCATAAACAATTGCACCACCATCGTAGTTACAAAGAGCTTGTGCTTCCCAGTACATTGATTTTCTTTTTTCTGCATCAAGTTCTGATCTAGCAGATCTAACAAGTTCATTGAAACGAACAGTTGAATCAGTTTGAACTAGATTACCCCATGCAGCTTCATTCCACTCAGTATCATCTGTAAATGCAGCAGACCACATCATATCTTCTGTAGGTCTTCCACCCCAAGAACTCATACTGAAACCTTTAGTGTTCCATACGTTACTCCAGTAACCATCTTCAGGCTCTTTTTTAACTCGAAGATCGATACCACATTCTTGAGCAGATGCTGCTATCAAGTTAGTTGCATCAGTACATCCTGCATAAGGAACCTCAGAAGTACTAATTTCAATTGGTCCACTTACACCAGATTTTTTCCAGTGATAAGCAGCTTTATCAGCATCGAACTCTCTCTGCTCTAAAGCATTATTATGATATGGGTGAGCAGTAGAGATCGGGTGATCATTACCCACTGTTCCATATCCTAGCATTATCTTATCAACAATTTCTTGCCTTTTGATTGCAAACTTCATTGCCATACGAACATCAAAATTATCAAACGGCGGCACATTTAATCTCATAGGAGCTGTATAGTGCGCATAACCAGATGCTGCAGTAATTTCAACATTTGGATCTCTAGTTAATAAATTTGCAGTTCTTAAGTCAACACCGTTCATCCAGTCTATTTCACCATTTAATAATGCTGCTTGTCTAGTAGCAGGATCATTAATTCCGATTACTTCAACTGAATCAAAGTGTGCAACACTATCACCTTTGAAATAATTTGGATTTCTTTTTCCAAATTTTGCTCCAACACCTGGATTGAATTCATCCATAATGTATGGACCAGTTCCAATAGTAGATTGAGCATCAACAACTCCATCTTTTGTTGGTTTAATCATAATGTGATAATCAGTAGTTATCGCAGGCCAATCGGCATTTGCACCCTTCAGTTTAAAAATAACTCTGTTATTTCCATCAGCTGAGACTGTATCAATTTGAGATAGCAATCCTCCTGCTGCTGAAGCGGTATCTGGATTCATGTGATACTGATAGTTGAGTACAACATCTTCTGCAGTCATTGATTTTCCATTATGGAATTCAACACCTTTACGAAGATTATATACCCAAGTTTGAGCATCATCAGATTCAATTGACTCAGCAAGTTCTCCAACAATAGTATGATCAGAATCAACAACTGTTAAACAGTTTTGATATGACCAAGCTGTAGCTTGCATGAATGAACTTTGATATGTTGCAGGGTCAAGTGTATCTGTAGTATCAGCTGCACCATTAGCCCATCTTAGATGCCCACCTTTTTTTGGAGTAGCAGCAACAGCTTTATCAGCAAGTGATAGAGCTATTGGCAGAGTTACACCAGTAGCAAGGACAGACATCATGAACTGTCTTCTGTCGATAAGCCCTTTTTTAAGCTTTGAAGACTGTTCTTCAATGTATTTGTCTATTTTCTTATTTTTCATTTGTCCTCCCTTATAATTGAACAAAAACCTAAGATTTTTGTTCATAATTTCTAGAAATTTAACAAAAAACAAACTTAAGTTAGTATATAAAAACATATATAACGTTTTAATTCAACGTATAAATTATTAATTAATTATTAATTTTAGCTTGTATGTTGACCTAATTTATACAAAACTTTAAGAATTAAGATTGTATCTTTAAGGGGGGTATCATTACTAGAATTCATCCAATATTTAGAACAATTTTGTTGAGACTTACTCTTGGTCTCGTCACTGTTTTTGCATTTTCGGTAATAATATTTAGTACATTCTCCTTTTTACCAGGAGATTTTGCCACAGAAATATTAGGCCAAAGTGCAACAAAATCTGCTGTAAAAGCTCTTAGAGCAGAATTAGGTTTAGATAAACCCCCTGTAACAAGATACTTTGATTGGTTAGGGAATGTTTTTCAGGGAGATTTTGGCAGCTCTTTTTCTGGACGATCTAAAGTACAAGGGGATCAAGGTGATAGATCTAGAGAAGTTGTTGGATTAATCATTCCCAGGCTGAAGAATACTCTATTTTTAACAGGAGTTGCCGCCATGTTGGCTATCCCTTTGTCTTTAATTTTAGGTATCTCAGCAGCATTATATAGAAACTCTTATTATGATAGATCAGCAACTGGAGTCAGCTTGGTGACTGTATCTTCACCGGAATTTTTTACTGCATATATTTTTATTCTTTTACTAGCAACTCTGTTTCCAGTTTTTCCAACTATTTCTACTGTCGATGAAACTACAACTTTAGTTGAAAGATTTTACAGGACAGCACTTCCAGTTTTTACATTAACATTAATTACGATGGGTCACATGATGAGAATGACAAGGTCAGCAATAATTAATATTTTATCAAGTGAATATATTGAAATGGCAAAATTATCAGGAGCCTCAAGATATGAAGTAGTTGTTAAGCACGCACTTCCAAATGCTTGGGCACCTATTTCTCAAGTAATTGCAATAAACTTAGCTTACATGTTGATTGGTTCAGTTGTTGTTGAATATGTTTTTAACTATCAAGGTATAGGCAGGCTTATGGTTGGATCAGTCTACAATCGAGATCTTCCAGTTGTACAAGCTTGTGCATTAATTTTTGCATCAACATATGTAATCTTAAATTTAATTGCTGACTTGATTGGTATTATTTCTAACCCGAGGTTATTATATCCAAAATGAGCGAAAATTTATCTTATTCTGCAAAAAGTGAAGTTGCTAATTTAATTAAAAGAAGGACTAGATTAGAGAGATTAAAAATTGCTTTATCAAAAGCTCCAATGTCAGCTTGGTTTGGGATGATTGTACTCTTTATATATTTTTTTGCTGCAATATTTGCTCCTTTAATTGCCCCACACGGAGAAGCAGAAATATTTCCTGTTGCTTATGCTCCTTGGGGTGATGGTCACATATTCGGCACTGATCAAATTGGAAGAGATATCTTCTCTCGTATTATCTACGCTGCTAGAAATACAATTGGTATTTGTTTATTGGCTACTTTTATTGCTTTAGGAATTGGAACAGTGTTTGGAATTATAGCAGCTCTAGATAGAGGGTATTTAGATCAGTTATTAAGCAGGATAGTCGATACACTTATGGCTATACCTGTAATGATTTTTACTTTTATACTCTTATCAGTTTTTGGTCCTACAAATTTTAATTTAATTTTAATTTTAGGAATTTTAGAGTCTACTAGATTTTTCAGAATATCAAGATCAGTTGCAGTAGGTCAAGTTGTTTTAGAATATGTAGAGGTAGCAAGATTAAGAGGTGAAAACTTATCTTATATTATTTTTAAAGAAATTCTGCCAAATATTGCTTCGCCATTGATAATTGAATTTGGTTTAAGATTTATATTTATAATTTTTACAATTTCTAGTTTGAGTTTTTTAGGAATTGGAATTCAACCTCCTTCTGCAGATTGGGCATCAATGGTAAGAGAAAATGCAATACTTATCCAATATGCGCAATATGATATAACGGCAGGTTTAACACCATTAATTCCAGCTGCTGCAATTGCTTTACTTTGTGTATCAATTAATTTTGTTGTTGATTGGTATCTTTACATTACTAGTGGGTTAAAAGATGATGTCAAATAAATCAAAAGAACTTCTACTTGAAATGAAAAATATTCACATTGATGGATTTTCAGATGAGAGATGGCATAAAATTTTAAAGGGTGTAGATTTGACTTTATACAGAGGTGAGATACTAGGATTAATAGGAGAGAGTGGTGCTGGAAAATCGACCATGGGTAAAGCTGCAATGGGCTATACTCAACCAGGTTGTAAGATTGTAAGGGGAGAAATTAATTTTAATGGAATAGATCTCGCAAAACTAACAGAATTTGAAAAGAGAAAAATTTGGGGAACTAAAATTTCTTATGTTGCTCAATCAGCAGCAGCGTCGTTTAATCCTGCTCATAGATTAATGGATCAAACAATAAGTGCTGCTAATAGATTAAAGCTAAATCCAACAGATGCACTAAAAAAAGATGCTGTTCAACTTTATGAATCACTGCAGCTTCCAGATGCGGAAAACATAGGAGACAGATATCCGCATCAAGTATCTGGCGGACAACTTCAAAGAATAATGACTGCAATGGCTATGTCACCAAGACCTGAACTAATTATTTTTGACGAACCAACAACTGCCTTAGATGTAACTACTCAAGTTGAAGTATTATCTGCTATGAGATCTATAGTAGATAAATTTAATACAGCAGCAATTTATATTACACATGATTTAGCAGTAGTTGCTCAAATGGCTGATAGAATTAAGGTTCTACGATACGGTGAAGAAGTTGAAGAAGCTGAAACCAGAGATATGCTATCTAATCCAAAAGAAGAATATACTAAATCTCTTTGGTCGGTAAGATCGTTAATAAAACCAGAAGAAACAAATCAAGATTATATTCTATCAATAAAAAATATTGATGCAGCATATGGATCATCTAAGGTTCTGCATAATGTTTCTATTGATATTCCTAAGGGTAAAACAGTCGCCATAGTTGGAGAGAGTGGTTCTGGAAAATCTACTACAGCAAGGGTAATTACAGGGTTACTTCCACAAATAAAAGGTGAAATAATATTTGATGGAAAAAAATTATCTCCAAAACTTGAACAAAGATCAAAAGAAGAATTAAGAAAAATTCAAATTATTTTTCAAATGCCAGACACCGCAATGAACCCTCGTCAAACTGTTGATGAAATAATAGGAAGGCCAATAGAATTTTATCAAGGTATAAAAGGGAAAGAAAGAGAAGCAAAAGTTATTGAATTATTAAAAATGATTGAGCTAGATGAAACTTTTTTAGATAGATTACCATCCGAATTATCTGGAGGTCAAAAACAGAGAATATGCATTGCAAGAGCTTTAGCGGCTAACCCAGATTTAATTATTTGTGATGAAGTAACATCAGCGCTAGATCAAATAGTTCAAGAAGGAATATTAAAATTACTCCAAAAATTACAAAAAGAGCTTGGTGTAACTTATATTTTTATAACCCATGATATAGCAACAGTTAAAGCAATCTCAGATGAAATAGTTGTTATGTATCAAGGTGAGGTAGTGGAACAGGGTTTGAAAAGTAAAATTTTAAATCCACCACATCCTGATTATACAGAACTGTTATTGTCTTCAGTTCCAGAAATGGATCCTGATTGGCTAACCAATCTTCTGAATAAAAGATCTTCCTAGTAAATCTATATTTTAAATAATGAATATATTTAAATTTTTACTTAATTTTTTTTCTAGCAAAGAAAATAGAATAGATAATCTAGAAGCAAAAAATATAATGATAATTGAGAGCAATTTTAATAAAGATAATTTAACATTAGGTTCTATTTACAAAGTAAATCAAAATATAAAACTAAAAAATTTTAAAAATAAAATTCTCGAAGATAATTTAACAATAGTAGTTACTGACAATAGAGGTAAAACTATTGGATATATTTCTAAAAAAGAGATAGATAATATTCAATAAATGAAAATCAATCTGAGTAAAAAAAATTATGTTATATCTGCTGGTGCAGATGGTTTAGGTTTTGCTATAGCAAATAAGATAATTAATTCAGGTGGTAAGGTATATTTATCTGATATAAATAAATCAAAAATTGATAAAATAAATTCAAATAAAAAATATCGCAATAAAATATTTGCCAAACACTTAGACTGTACAAATCCAAAAGATATTAAAGAATATTTTAATTCTCTAACTAACTTAAAAAAAGTAGATGGATTAATAAATAATATTGGTATTGCAGGACCTACAAAGTATCTTCAGAATATTTCAATTGATGAATGGGATCAAACAATCAAAACAAATCTTAGTTCACATTTTTACTTTACTAAATTTGCTATACCACTCTTAAAAAAATCCAAAAAAGCATCAATTATCAATTTATCTTCAACTGCTGGTTTGTTTGGTTATGCTCAAAGATCTCCTTACACATCTAGTAAATGGGCAATAATTGGATTAACTAAAACATTAGCTGTTGAATTAGGAAAATTTAAAATACGAGTAAATGCAATTTGTCCAGGTTCAGTGAATGGTGATAGAATGGACAGAGTAATAAATGCAAAAGCTAAATTAATTAAATCAACAAGCAATAAAGTAAGAAAAGAATTAGAGTCAATGGTTTCATTAAAAACATTTGTAGAAAAAGAAGATATTGCATCAATGGCTTTATTTTTATTAAGTGATGCCTCAGAAAATGTATCTGGTCAAATCATGACTGTTGATGGAAATACTGAAAGAATGAATTAGTGGATAACAACGCTGACTACATCATTGTTGGAGCAGGGTCAGCAGGTTGTGTTTTAGCTAACAGATTGTCTTCACAATCAAAGAATTCGGTAATTTTATTAGAAGCTGGCCCATCGAGTAAAACCTGGAAAGTTGATATGCCAAGTGCACTTCTATATGCAATGCATGACCCAAAATATAATTGGAAATATTATACGGAGCCTGAACCGTTTCTAAATAATAGATCTTTATATTGTCCAAGAGGTAAAATGATTGGGGGATGCTCTTCGCATAACGGAATGGTTTTTGCTAGAGGTCATAAAGAG
Organism: uncultured Alphaproteobacteria bacterium; assembly: GCA_902614085.1. Taxonomy (GTDB): domain Bacteria; phylum Pseudomonadota; class Alphaproteobacteria; order HIMB59; genus CACPNW01. The sequence goes on along the minus strand of CACMJS010000004.1, from coordinate 62,867 downwards.
GATTTTGATAGATGGTCTTCAAGTGGTTTAACTGATTGGTCATATGAAAAAGTTTTACCTTTTTTTAAAAAATTAGAAACTTGGTCTCATAATAGTAATGAAAGAGGTAATGAGGGGCCATTAAAAGTAAATAAGTCAAACATAGATAAAAAATATCTTTTATTCAAAAAAGTTTTAGAAGCTGCAAAAGAAGCTGGATATAAAATATTTAATGACTCTAATAATATTGATAATGAAGGTTTTGGAACTTTTGATGTAACAATAAACAACGGTGTCAGACAAAGTGTTGCTAAGGCATACTTAGAACCAATTCAAAATAGAAAAAATCTTAGAATAATAAATAATATTGATGTAAAAAAAATTCTTTTTAAAAATAAAACTGCAATTGGTGTTGAAACAATAAAAAAAAATGTAACAAGTAAATATATAGCAAATAAAGAAGTTATACTTTGTGCAGGTTCAATTAATTCTCCTAAAATTCTTCAATTATCTGGAATAGGTAATTCAACATATCTTAAAAGCTTGGGAATAGAAGTAATTAATAATTTAGTTGGGGTGGGAGAAAATTTACAAGATCATTTAGAGATGTATATTCAATATAAATCTAAAAAAAATGAAACATTACATTCTTTAGCAACAAATTTTCTTTATCAAGCAATTGAAGGATCAAAATGGTTTTTATTTAAAAAAGGTAGATTGGCAAACTCACACTTAGAGTTAGGGGGTTTTGTTAAATCTGACAAATCATATAATCATCCAAACTTACAATTTCATTTTTTTCCATACTTAGTTATTAATCATGGTTTAGAAAATCCTAATTTTGAAGCTTTTCAATTTCATGTTTGTCCAAATAGACCAAAAAGTAGAGGGTTTGTTAAAATTAAAACAAATAACTATAAAGATGATCCTAAAATACAATTTAATTATCTTAAGCATGAAGACGATTTAAAACAAATGAGAGAAGGTATAGGTATTGCTAAAAAAATTTTGTCTCAAAAAGCACTAAAAGAATATGTTGGCACAGAAATTAGGCCTGGAAAGAATGTATCTAATCAAAATGAATTAGATGAAGTTATTAAAAATACATCTGAATCTGCGTATCATCCCTCATGCACAAATAAAATGGGTGAGGACAAAACTTCAGTTGTAGACCAAAACCTGAGGGTTCATGGAATTCAAAATTTAAGAGTTATTGATGCTTCTGTAATGCCAGATATTGTTAGTGCTAATTTAAATGCAACAACTATTATGATTGCTGAAAAAGCTTGCGAACAAATAAAGAGTACCGTTAGTTAGAGAACTAAAATCTAATATAATTAGATAGTTTTTCTTCTAAGAGTCCAACCGTATCTTTCGCTGTAGTATGCTTCGATACCATCAGAAAGATTAAGGTCATAATTTGAGTCTATAGATCCTTCAAGAACCTTTTTCTCAATAGAACTCTGCTCTAGGCTTTCTTTTTGATTATTAATATTTTCTGTTAATTTACTGTTCATATTTACAGATTTTACAAATACATAAAAAAACTAAAAAAAACTAGAGTTTTTCTTATTTTTGATGTAAAGAAAATTACTTTGAATTTATTGATTTTGTAAATTTTGTAAATGAATATTGAATCTGACATAAATTTTGGCCCAAGGTTAAAAAAACAAAGGATAAGCAAAGGTTTTTCACAAGCTGAATTATCAAAAACTATTGGCATATCGCCTAGTTATTTAAATTTAATTGAAAGTGGAAAAAGAAAAATACCGCTTTCCTTACTAATTAAAGCAGCTGATAAATTAGATTTATCAATTAAAGACTTCTCAACAGAATCTAGCAAACGACTTCTTTCAGACGTAATGGATGTTTTAAGCAATGAAATTTTTGATGATTTAAAGATAACCAATCACGACACAAGTGACTTCATTGGTTCAAATCCTAACATAGCTAAAGCATTACTGACAATAAATGATTCTTTTAAAAGCTTTAAAGAAGATATGCAAAATCGACTTGAAACGATGGATGTCAATGCAAATCAAATAGAAAAACCAACAAGACTACCTGTAGAAATAGTTTCAGATATTCTTCAAGAAAATAAAAATTACTTTCATGATTTAGAAATTAGTTCTGAAAATCTAAGAAAAGAAATAGGTCTTGAAACTGGGCCTAACATTGGTTCAGGATCTAAATTATCATCTTATCTTAAAAAAAAACACGGAATTGATGTTAAAATAGTAACCATCAACGAAGATGAAAAAATAGTTAAAAGATTTGATGAAAAATCCAAGATTTTTTATCTTTCTGAAATGTTAACTTATACATCAAGAAATTTTCATTTAGCATCACAAGTTGCTTATTTAGAAGCTAATGATGTAATCAATAAAGTTATTAAAGATAATAATATTGAGTCAGAAGAAGTAGAACCTTTGCTTAAACTATCTTTACTAAATTATTATGCTGCTGCTTTTATGATGCCTTATAACGATTTTTTAAAGAGTGCTAAATTACATAAATATGATGTGGAAATTTTGATGCATCATTATGCTTGTAGTTTTGAACAAGTTACACATAGATTAACAAATCTTCAAAGACCTGGAAATGAAGGAGTGCCATTTCATTTTTTAAAAACAGATATTGCTGGAAATGTGTCCAAGCGATTTTCTTTATCTGGTATTCATATACCAAGACATGGAGGTTCTTGTCCTAGGTGGAATGTGTATACTGCATTTTTAAATCCTGGAAAAATTCATCCTCAAATATCTAAAATGCCTGATGGACGAGTATATTTTTGTATAGCAAGAGCTTTTGAGAAAGGAATTGAAAAACATGGAATGCCTAAAAGTTTTGTTTCAATTGGTTTAGGTTGTGATATGAAATACGCTAAAGATCTTATTTATTCTGAGGGAATTGATTTAAATAATAAAAAGTTACAAATGCCAATTGGAGTTTCTTGTAGAATTTGCCCTAGAGTAGAATGTCAGCAAAGAGCTTTTCCACCAATTGATAAAGAACTCAAATTAGATATAAAATATCGAGGGACATCACCATATGTTACAATTTAGTTAAATTTTAACTAACATCTTACCTAAATTTTTACCATTCAGTAGATCTATAAATGCTTTTGGAGCATTTTCTATATTTTCATAAATTGTTTCTTTAAATTTTATTTTTCCTTCTGAAAGCCAATTTCGCATATCAGTTTCAAAAGGCTCATTATCTTTTTCATGATCAAAAATTAAAAAACCTTTTATTGTTAATCTTTTTACTAATACGTGAGCCATATTTTTTAGCCCTGCAGGAGCAGAAGTTGAATTCATTTGAGATATTCTTCCACAAATAATAATTCTTCCGAAATTTTTCATTCTAAAAATTGCAGACTCTAAAAAATCACCTCCAACATTATCAAAGTATAAGTCAAATCCTTCAGGACAAATATCTTTTAAGTGAAGAACAAGGTTATTAATTTTTTTATAATTAAATGCTACGTCAACATTTAATTCATTTTTTAACCAATCAACTTTTTCATCTGATCCTGTACTAGCATAAACTTTACATCCTAAATTTTTTGCAATTTGACAAACTGTTGAACCAACACTTCCACCTGCTGAAGATACAAGAATACTTTGTCCCCTTTGTATTTTTCCATGATTAAAAAGACCGATATATGCAGTCTGCCCTGTCATTCCTAAAGGTCCTAGATAAGTTTGCAATGGAAGATCAGAATTTTTGATTTTTTTTAAATCACTTCTTTTGCAAATAAAGTTATCTCTCATGCCAAAATTACTGAAAACAATATCTCCTTCTTGAAATTGTGAATCTTTTGATTTTTGAACTGAACCAATTGCATAACCTTCCATTTCCTCCCCTAATAAAAAGGGTGGTTTATAATTTTTACGTTCTGTCATTCTTGCTCTCATATACGGATCAACTGATATCCACGAATTAAGAACATGAATATTATTTGTTTCATCTAATTCTAAAGTTTTAGATTTTATTTCAAAATCATCCTCCTTAGGTAATCCAGTAGGTATATAATTTTTTAAAGCTACATATTTTGAGATTATTGTCATAATTATAATTTATATTTTTTCTTTAATTCTAGCAAATCTATTAAAAAATTATCTCTTATGTTACTTAAATCTTTAATAGAATGATTATTTGATTGTTTTTTTGTGCCTTTAATGATTTTTTCTTTAAGTTTTTTTGATAATTTTGGAGATTTAAGTTTAGTCCATGGAAGTTTCAATGCTGGTCCAAATTGATCTAACATATGTTTCATGCCCATTTCTCCTCCAGCCAGATGAAATGTAAGAAAAGTTCCCATTAGAGCCCATCTCATACCAGGACCATAAGTAATCGCTTCGTCTAAATCTTTTGTTGAAGCATATCCATCGTTTACAATATGTAAACCCTCTCTCCACAAAGCTTCTTGCAATCTATCAGATAAAAAACCTGGCAATTCTTTTTCTACAAATAATGTTTTCATTTTAATTTTTTGATAAAATTTTTTTGCTTTATTAAGATATAAATTTGTAGTTTTTTTACCTTTTACAATTTCAACCAATGGGAGAATATACACAGGGTTAAATGGATGAGCTATAATTAATCTTTTTGGATTAATACATTTTGATTGTAAATCTGATGGAAGTAAACCAGATGAACTTGATGCAATTATTGCATTTGTGGGTGAATATTTACTTATATTTTTTATAACATCTTTTTTTAAAGATAATCGTTCAGGTACATTTTCCTGAATTAAATCTGCATTTTTCACTGCTTCATCAATATTGTCTACGATTTCCAAATTTTTGAAATTGATCTTTGTATTATATAATTTTTTTATAATTAAGTTTGTTCTTGCTATTTCTGCTTTTAGAAAATTTATTTGCCGAGAATTTTTATCAAATGCTTTGACTTTTATACCATTAGCTAGAAATCTAAGTATCCAGCCGGTACCAATAACACCAGTTCCAATGACAGCAATATTTTTCAAATTAAAAATGTTTTTTTAGTTTTAATTTTTCTCTTGTTTGTTGCGGTGATAAAATAGAAGCTCCCATATCTTCAACAATGCACCTTGCCTTTTCAACTAACTGTGCATTTGATGCAAAAACTCCTTTCTTTAAATAAAGATTGTCTTCAAGTCCCACACGAACATTTCCTCCCAATATAACTGCCTGTGCAGCCATAGGCATTTGCGATCTTCCTATTCCAAATCCAGACCAAATACCTTCAGAAGGTACCATTTCAGCCATAGCTTTCATTGCGCTCGTTGTTGCAGGTGATCCCCAAGGTATACCAAGGCATATTTGATAAAAGGGAGGACCATCAATTAAACCTTCTTTATAAAGTTGGTTAGCAAACCATAAATGACCCATTTCAAAAGCTTCCATTTCTGGTTTCACTCCAAGCTCCTGCATTTTTTTTGCTGCAGTTCTTAGTTGTATCGGTGTATGAATAAATGTCATGTTTGAGTCACCAAAATTTAGTGATCCGCAGTCTAAAGTACAAATTTCAGGTAATAACTCTTCAACATGTTCTAATCTGCTTAATGCATCGATCATATCTGTATTTGCTCCCACTGGATTTAAAGGATCTTTACCTGTTCCAACTTCAAAATCACCACCCATACCTGTAGTAAAATTTAAAACTACATCAGTATCAGAAGAGCGAATTCTATCTGCTACTTCTTTATAATAACTTAAATTTCTAGAAGGTTTGCCATCAGGTTCCCTTACATGTACATGAGCTATTGCTGCACCCGCTTTGGCAGCTTCAATTGAAGCATCAGCAATTTGTTTTGGTGTTATAGGTAATTCAGGATGTTTGCCTGCTGTATCTCCTGATCCAGTTACAGCACACGAAATTATTACTTCATTATTCATTATTTTAAACTACAATATTTTTTGAATTAATAAAGAAAAACAATGAAGATATATTTAAATTCAGGAAGAGTTAAAAAAGAATGGACAGATTACAATGGTCATATGAATTTAGCATTTTATATTCATCTTTTTGATGCTGGATGGGAAGTTCTTTTACAAAAATTTAATATGGGTGAAACTTCTGCAAAAACAGAGAAGAAAACTACTTTTGCCGTAGAGTCACACACAACTTATGACAAAGAAGTGAAAGAGGGCGATGAAGTAGATATTAATTTGTTATTTCTTGATAGGGATAAAAAAAGATTAATTTACAAATTAGAAATGACTCATAAGCTTGAAGGTTACAGAGCAGCAACAACAGAGGTTTGTTCTTTGTATGTTGATTTAAATATTAGAAAAGTTTCTGAATTAGAATTAGAAAAGCAAAAAGATATAGATAAATTTATTCAAGAAAATAAAAATAACTTTGATCCAGGTAACCTTACACTAATCAACAAGTTAAAAAAATAATTATAAATTTCTATAAGGTGTTCTATTAAATATTCTTTGAACCATTGGAACAAATTCTTTTAGAGGAATTGTATCATAATTTGGATCAAATGATGCTTGATCCCATCTTTCACAAAAATCTATGGTGTCTTTAAAGAATTCATGACCTATGAACTTATCTCTTAGATTTCTATCTTTTCCATAATAATGATTATAGTAGTAGGCTTGAAACAAACCGTGTTGTTCTACAATCCATCTTGTTTTTTCAGACACAAAAGGTTTTAATACTGCAGCTGCAAGTTCAGAATGATTAAGAGGTGCAATTTCATCACCTATATCATGCAATAAGGAGGCTACCACCATTTCTTCAGAAGCTTGTTCACGTAACGCTCTTGATGCAGTTTGAAGAGAATGTTCTAATCTAGATACCTTATAGCCACCTAGAGAATTGTCTAAACTTTCTAGCACTCTTACTATTCTATCAGCTGTACCTTCAATAAATTTATCTTCAAAATTAGCAAGAAGTTCATAATCCTCTTTATCACCATGTTTCATTTCAGTGAATTTTACTTCATCTTTAGACATGAAATAATTATACATATTTTTAAATTTTATGAAACTAATTCCTGAATGGCATGAACACCAATATTGTTTGATTGCTTGGCCATGTAATAAAGATCTTTATGGTAAAATTATTAATAAAGCTAGAGATGAAGTTGCAAATGTAATTAATGAAATTGCAAAAACTGAGCAAGTTATTGTTTTGTCAAATAAAGAAGACATTAATGAAATTCAAAATAAAACTGATCATAAAAATATAGATATTATAGAATGTAAATTAGATGATTCTTGGATGCGAGATATTGCACCAATTTTTTATAATGAAAATGAAAAATTAAAATCAATTAGCTTTGAATTTAATGGTTATGGAAAGTATCCAGATTATTTAAATGATAATAAAATATCAAAATTTATTTCAAACTATTTAAATATCCCAACAAAAATTTCTGACTTAGTTATTGAAGGAGGAGCAATAACTTATGATGATAAAAAAAATTTATTTAGTACTAAAAATGTAATATTTAATAAAAATAGAAAACAAAAACATAATAGTGAATATATTATTAAAGAATTAAAGCTCTTGTTTGACTTAAATTATATTTTTTTATTTGAAAATGGACTAATGGAGGATGATACAGATGGTCATGTCGATAATTTATTATGCCCGATAGGAAAAAATCAATATTTAATTGCCACAACTCACAAATTAGATCCTAATTATGAAATATTAGAAAAAAACAAAGCTGATCTTATTAAATTTTTTATAGATACTAATCAGACATTTGATTTAATTGAAGTTCCTTTACCCACAAGAAAAAAGATTAATAATAAGAATATTATTAGTTCATATATAAATTTCTATTTCAGTAAAAATAAAATTATCTTACCTAAATTCAATGTTAAGGAAGATAATGAGGTAAAATTAACTTTTGAAAAGTTATTCCCAAATAGAGAAATTATGATGTTGGAAACAGAAAATATAAATTATGGTGGTGGAAATATTCATTGTATAACAATGAATGTACCAAAAATATGAAAGTAAAAGTAGCAACATCACAATTCAAGGCTATTAAAGGAGACTTTGACGCTAATTTAAATAAAGCAATTAGTTTAGTTGAAAAAGCATCAAATGAAAATGTTGATATTTTACTTCTGCAAGAATTATTTCAAGATTATTATTTTTGTTCAACAAAAAATGATAAATTTTTTGATCTTGCAATTGATTTTCCTTCTAATCCAATGTTCGAAAAATTATCTAATATTTGTAAAGATAAAAATATTTCATTACCAATTAGTTTTTTTCAAAAAAAGGAAAATAAGTTTTTTAACTCTCTAGTTATGATTGATTCTTTCGGTAAAATAAGTGAAGTCTATAATAAATCCCACATCCCTGAAGGGCCTGGATATAATGAGAAGTATTATTTTGAAAAAGGCAACACAGGTTTTATGGTTTTTGACACCCCTCTAGCAAAAGTTGGCTGTGCAATTTGTTGGGATCAGTGGTTTCCTGAATGTGCAAGAATACTAACGTTGAAAGGTGCAGATTTAATTTTATATCCATCAGCAATTGGTTCTGAGCCACACATGCCTGAATTAAATTCAAAAGATCATTGGATTAATACAATGGTAGGACATGCTGCTGCAAATCAAATCCCTATAATAACTTCAAATAGAATAGGGAAGGAGGTCGAAGCAGATATTGAATTAAATTTTTATGGTAATTCATTTATATTGGATCATCTTGGAAATGTAATAAATCGTATGAATGATAAGGATGAGGGAATAATAACTGCGACTTTAGACTTGTTAATTTCAAGAGAATATAGAAAATTATGGGGTAACTTTAGAGACAGAAGGCCCGATCTATATAAAAAAATTCTCGATTTTTAATTTATTTTATTTAATGTAATTTTTATTTAGGAGGGGAATAATGCTTAAGTATTTTATATCTCTATTAGTTTTAATTTCTTTTTCAGCTCAGGCTAAAGAAGAATTATTTATTTACAATTGGTCTGACTATATTGCCGAAGATACAATTGAAAATTTTGAAAATGAATTTGGCATTGATGTAACTTATGATGTGTTTGATTCAAACGAAGTTCTTGAAGCTAAACTTTTAGCTGGTGGTTCAGGTTATGATATTGTGGTGCCTTCAGGCTCTTTTTTAGAAAATCAAATCAAGGCTGGAGTTTTTCAAAAACTTGATAAGGCTCAACTTTCAAACATTGGTAATTTAGATCCCGATGTACTAGCAAAAATTGATGCACATGATCCAGGAGGTCAATACTCGATAAATTATATGTATGGTACTACAGGTATTGGCTATAATACTGATAAAGTTGATGAAAATGATATTACAAGTTGGAGCATTTTGTTTGATCCAGCTATTGCATCAAAATATGCAGATTGTGGAATCGCAATGTTGGATGCTCCTACAGAGGTTATGGAAATCGCTTTAAAATACGTTGGAAAAGATCCTTATACAGAGGATGAGAAAGATTATGAGGTTGCTCTTGAAATGTTACAGCAAATACGACCTTACATAAGATATTTTGATTCTTCTCAATATATCGATGATTTAGCAAATGGAGAGATCTGTTTAACTATGGGTTGGTCAGGTGATGTTTTTCTAGCTGCAGATGAAGCTGCAGATGGAGTAGAAGCTTGGTACTCAATTCCATCTGAAGGAACTGTAATATGGTTTGATATGATGGCTATTCCAGCTGATGCAAAAAATGTTGAGAATGCACATAAATTTATAAATTATATTTTAAGACCTCAAGTTGCTGCTGATATTACAAATTACGTTTGGTATTCAAATCCAAATAAAGCAGCCAATGAACTAGTTGATCCTGAAATTTTTGAAGATCCTGCTATTTATCCAGATGAAGCAACTTTAAGTATGCTTTTTGCTGATACTGCGGACTCTCCGAAAAAATCTAAATTATCAACTAAATATTTTAATAAGTTTAAAGCAAATTAAAAAATATACTTCATTTCAGCACTAATATATTAATATTAGTGCTGATTTAAGATGGATAATAATTTTCTTGTAATTGAAAATATTTCTAAATCATTTGGAGATAACAAAGTTTTAGAAAATATTAATTTAAATATTTCAAAATCTGAATTTTTTGGTCTCTTAGGATCATCGGGCTCAGGCAAAACTACCTTACTAAGAATACTAGGTGGATTTGAGAAGCCAGATACAGGACGTGTAATACTCGACGGAACGGACATAACAAACCTTGAACCTTTTGAAAGACCATTAAATTATATGTTTCAATCGTATGCTCTATTTCCTCACTTAAACGTATTTAATAATTTAGCTTTTGGAATAAAAGAAAATTTTACCCAAAAAGAAATTGAAATAAACGTAAGAAATATTGCCGAACTTTTATCTATTGAACATTTATTAAATAGAAGAATTAAGCAATTATCAGGAGGAGAGCAGCAACGAGTTGCCCTTGGAAGGTGCTTAATAAAAAAACCTAAGTTATTATTATTAGATGAACCTCTTGCAGCACTAGATAAAAAACTAAGATCAAAAACGCAATTAGAGTTAACAACACTCCAAAAGAAACTAAAAATTACATTTGTTTTTGTTACCCATGATCAGGAAGAAGCAATGTCCTTATCTGATAGAATGGCAATAATGAAGAATGGTCTTATTTTGGAATGCTCTAGCCCTGAAGAGATTTATGAAAATCCTAAAAGTCTTTATACTGCCAATTTTATAGGAATTGCAAATATAATTGAGATTTATAAGAAAGATGAAAATTTTTATTCTGATGATTTAGGTATAAATTTTAAATTAAACAAAGAATTAAAAAATACACAAACTAATATTTTACTAAGACCAGAGAAAATAAAAATACAATCAATGAATAATTTGAAAACAAGTTCATTTAATTCCTTTAGTGGAGAAATTTTAGGAAAATCATATTTGGGAAGTTTTACACGTTATGAAATTAAAATTAAAAATATGATAATTTCAGTTTTAGATCAGAATTTTAACTCCAACTCAAATTATAATTTCCCAAAAGGGGAGAAAGTCATTTGTAGTTGGGAAAGTGAATCAATCAAGGTTTTAGAGGATTAATTGAAAAATAAATTATTTGAAAAATATTTTGTTTTTAGCCCTTATTTTTGGCTTGTTCTATTTTTTTTTATACCTTTAGCTATAATTTTTAAAATATCAATTTCGGTATCAGAATGGGGGATGCCTCCTTATCAAGATATTTTTCTTTTTGATAATGGATTTAAGATCAATACTACATTTGAAAACTATGTTTATATATTTAGTGATTATTACTACATTGGATCTTTTGTAAACTCTTTGATACTAGCTCTAATATCTACTTTTTTTTGTTTACTTATTGGGTTCCCATTAGCTTTTTATATTGCGACTTCAAATATCAGATTAAGAAATATCCTATTAGTTTTAGTAGTTATTCCATTTTGGTCATCATTTTTATTAAGAGTATATGCATGGAAAATAATTTTACAGAATAATGGAATTTTAAATGTAATACTTTTAAACCTAGGCATAACATCAGAACCACTTCAATTATTATACAATCAATATGCTGTCATCATGGGAATTGTATACACTTATTTACCTTTGATGATTTTACCACTCTATGGATACTTAAATAAATTTGACTTAAATTTAATTGAAGCATCAAAAGATTTAGGATTAAATCGTATTAAAACCTTTTTTAAAGTTATTCTTCCTTTGTCTGTTCCAGGAATTGTTGCTGGATCTTTATTAGTTTTTATACCTGTTGTTGGAGAATTTATTATACCTGAAATGTTAGGTGGTAGTGATAGATTGTATTATGGAAAAATATTATGGGAGGAATTCTTTGTTAATAGAAACTGGCCAGGTGCTAGTGCTTTAGCTTTTAGTGGAATTATTATTTTGGTTTTGCCAATTGTTATTTTTCAAATACTTTATTCTCGTTGGAGTCAAAAAAATGAAATCTAGTTTAATCAAAAGTACAGTTATTTTTTTAGGTTTATTTTTTTTATATTTCCCAATTTTAGTTTTAATTTTTTACTCATTTAATGAAAATAAGAGAGTAATGGTTTGGAAAGGATTTTCTTTAAGATGGTACAATGAGTTATTTAATAATGAACAAATAATTGAGGCATTTATTATTAGTATTAAAATTGCAGCTTTGTCTGCAACTTTTGCAACAATTTTAGGAGTTATGATTGGATATTCACTTGTCAGAATAAGAAAAATTCCTTTTAAATCATTTTATATTTTTCTTTCTTCAACACCTTTGGTTTTGCCAGAATTAATTTTAGGTCTTTCAATGTTACTTTTTTTTATAAGCTTAAATAATGTAATTGGATTTCCATCATCTAGAGGGCAATTAACTATTTTTATATCACACGTTACTTTTTGTATTGCATTTGTCGCAATTATTATTCAAGCAAGATTAACTGACTTTAACAAAAATATTGAGGAAGCTGCGATGGATCTAGGCTATAATTATACCAAGGTACTCTATAAGATAACTTTACCAATAATTTTACCTTCTATTATTGCTGGTTGGTTATTAGCTTTTACAATTTCTTTAGATGATCTAGTTGTTGCAAGTTTTACTTCTGGACCTGGAGCTAACACATTGCCAATTGTAGTTTTTTCTAAAGTTAGATTAGGATTGAGTCCTGAAGTAAACGCATTATCAGCAATTTTAATGTTTGCCTTAATAATAATTGGTTTATTTTATTTTTATTTTAATAAAAAATTTAAACATTAAGTAATAAATATTCTCGCTCCCAAGAACTTATTACTGATAAATAAGCTTGATACTCAACTCTTCTTATCGCAGCTATCGACCTTACAAATTTTTCATTAAATATGGATTTTATATCTTCATCATTTTCAAAGAGAGTTAACGATTCATCCATATTTTTAGGTAGATTAGAATTTTTATCTTTAAATGCACTATCTTTAGTTTCTGGATTTGGTTTTAAATTGTTTTTCATTCCTAAATATCCTGAAGCTAAATTAGCTGCAAAAACTAGATATGGATTTGTATCAGATCCAGGAATTCTATTTTCAATACGTATATTCCTTTCCTCAATTGATGGAATTCTAAAACCACAACTTCTATTACCTATTCCCCATTTAACATTTTTAGGAGCACCCCAAGTCGCAAACAATCTTCTAAATGAATTTATATTTGGAGCGTATATTGGCATTAATAATGGAGTATATTTTTCCAAACCGCCTAAATAGTTTTTCATTTTTTTTGAAATTTTAGTTGATTGATTAAAAAAAATATTTTTATTTTTTTCATTATATATTGATTGATGTATGTGCATTGCACTACCAGGTTGGTTCTCCATAGGTTTTGCCATAAATGTTGCATGAAGTTTATGTTTCAAAGCTGACTGTCTTAAAGTTCTTTTAAATAAAAATACCTGGTCTGCTAGATCTAAAGGATTGCCATGCTGAAAATTAATTTCCATCTGAGCTGAGCCAGATTCATGATTAATAGTATCAATTTCTATATTTTGTGCTTCACAATAATTATATACATCCTCAAAAAGATGATCAAATTCGTTAACAGCATCTATACCCAAGGCTTGCTTACCTGTTTCTTGTCTACCTGATTGACCAACTGGCACTTCGAGGGGGTAATCTGAGTCAGCATTAGGTTTCACTAAATAAAATTCTAACTCTGGTGAAACAATTGGAGTTAATTTATCTTTTTTATAAAGTTTAAGAATATTTTTTAGAGCATTCCTACTAGAATTTATAACATCATCTCCATTAAGATTTATTGCATCGCAGATAATTTGTGCAGTAGGGTCGTCGTACCATGGCACTACTCTCATTGTATCAAAATCTGGTTTTAAAATTACATCAATGTCAGTTGGATTGTAAACACTTCTTGGTAAAGCACCAGCAGAGTCCTCAGTTGCATAATCTCCTGATATGGTTTGAATAAAAGTTGATTGTGGTAATCTGTGACTTTCATCTTGAAGTCCTTTTAAAAATTTATTTGTCGGTAAAATTTTTCCCCTTGCTATACCCCCAAGATCTGGAACTAAACATTCAACTTCTGTAATAGAGTTTTCCTGAAACCAATTTTGAAATTTTTCAATCATATTGAGACTGTTTGTTTACTAATTATTATTAAACCATTAAAGATAAGTTAATGTTTACTACAAAAAAAAGGACTTTTAATCAACATGATAATGAAAAAGAGAGTTTTTATAAATTTTCAGCACCTAATTTTTCTAATCAAAGTAAATTAAATGAGAATATTTCAACTGATGTATGTATTATTGGAGGTGGTTTAACAGGTATTTCTTCAGCATTAAATTTATCTAATCAAGGTTTATCAATAACGATTTTGGAAGCAAATAAAGTTGGATCTGGTGCTTCTGGTAGGAATGGTGGTCAACTAGGAATTGGAATGAGAAAAGATCAATTCTACTTAGAAAAAAAATTTGGTATTGAAAAAGCAAAATTTTTTTGGAAAGTTGGATTAGATGCTGTTTCAAATGTAGTTAATTTAATTGAAAAATACAAAATTGACTGTGCGCTTAGACAAGGTGTTCTTCATGTAGGCAATACAAAAAAAGATTATAAATATTTTCAAGATGAAATTGAGCATATGCAGAAGAATTATAATTATAATAATTATGAATACTTTGACCACAATTCAATAAGAGATGAAGTTAATAGTGACAGATATTTTTCTGGAATGCTTTTAAAGGATTCTTATCATTTAAACCCATTAAAACTGACATATGGTTTAGCAGAACAGTGTTTAGCGAATGGTATAAATATATATGAAAATTCTCCGGCTGATAAAATTGTTGATAATCAAAAAGAAGTTATAATTCACTCTGGAAAAAATATTATTAAAGCAAAGAAAGTAATTATTGGTTGCAATGGTTATCTTGACAATCTTTTAGGATCAAAGAGAAATTATTTTATGCCTATAAATAATTATATTATTGCAACAGAACCTCTCGGAAAAGATCTGGCAAGTAAATTAATCAAAAGAAATTGTGGCGTAATAGATTCTAGATTTATGATTGATTATTATAGATTTTCAGAAGACTACAGACTTCTTTTTGGAGGACCTGAAACAATTACATCTCATTTTGTAAAAGATGCAAAGAGTTTTGTCTCTAAACGAATGTATAAAGTTTTTCCTGAATTAAAAAAATTTAAAATTGAATTTTCTTGGGGAGGTACCTTGGCAATATCGATTAATAGATTGCCTATTTTTGGAACTATAATGAATCAAAAGTTATATTATGCTCATGCTTACTCTGGGCATGGGTTAGCTATGAGTATTATGGGAGGAAAAATGGTAGCTGAAAAAATTTTAAATAAATCAAATAATTTTGATATGTTTGAGCAAATTAATCATTTTAAAATTCCAGGTGGCAACATGTTTAGAAGACCATTGTATTCTTCAGCCATTATTTACTATAGGTTAATGGATTATTTAAATAGATTGTAATTACTTAATTGCTCTTCTTAATCTGTCATTTATAGTTTTTCCAAGCCCTTTATCAGGTATTTCTACTACAGCAATTTTTTTGCATCTACTTTGATCTAATTTATGAAGATAATGATAAAAATTTTTTGCTGCTTCATTTAAATTTTTTTTATTACTCAAATTTAAATTAATTATTTTAGACTTTAATTTACTATTGCCAAAATTTAATAAACCTTCATTTTTTAGTATTCTCTTAGCATTCATTCTTATTGGCTTTATAGTTGAGTAATGTTTTTTTAAATTACCAGGAGAAATAGATGATTTCTTTTTAATTTTTACTTTTGCATATTTATTTAGCTCTTCAACAGTTATGCTGCCATATCTTAATACTTCAATTTCATTATTGTTATCAATTCTAACAACTGTGGACTCTAGTCCATGAGAAGACTGTTTATCTTTTAAAACAAATATTTTTTTTACAAGAATAGGATCAATATCCATAATATTGGTTACAGAAGTTCTTTCTGATAGATTAGCACTAGGGGCTGCAATAGGTAGGTCAAATAAAGTAATTAATTTTTTAGCCAATTTATTACCGGGAATTCTGCAGCCAACATAAGTTGAGTTGTTAGAGACTAATTTTGATATTTTAGAATTTTTCTTTTTTTGTAATATTATTGTTAAAGGACCAGGCCAGAATGTTGAACCTAATTTTTTTTCAAATTTATTTAAAATAAAATATTTTTCTATTTGTTTAATACTTTTAAAGTGACAGATAATCGGATTACTTCGTGGTCTTTTTTTTACTTTAAAAATAGATTTTACAGCCTCATCATTTGTTGCATCTGCTCCAAGACCAAATACTGTTTCTGTGGGAAATATTACAAGTTCTCCACTGCTTAATAATTTTTTTGCAATATCTAACTTATTTTTTTTCATATTTTTTTATAAAATGTTTCCATCTATCTTTAAAATAGTTATTATCAATACTTGTATATGGGAAAAGTTATAGCATTTTCGAATCAAAAAGGTGGTTCAGGTAAATCGACTCTTTCTGCAAATTTATCAGTTTTGTGGAGCAATAGTGGTTACAAAGTAGCTGTTATAGATGCTGATGCACAAAAAAGTCTATCATATTGGCTTGAAGCTAGAAAATCTTACTATGGTGAAGATGATATTGGAATAACTCAATTAAATTTTGATATTAGGGATTTGGTTGATGAAATTAAGATTATAAAAAGAAAATATGATTTTATAATTATTGATAGCCCTCCCTCAATAACCTTTGAAACAATGCAGGTTGTTAAAGCATCTGATAGAGTATTTGTTCCAGTACAACCGAGCCCTCTAGATTTAATGGCTACACTACCTTTTTTAAAAATTGCAAAACAAGAGAAAAAAAATCCAATAATTATTCTTAACAGAGTAATGCCAAGAGCAAAATTAACTGACGCAATGATTTTACGCTTAAGATATGCAGGTGCAAAAATTGCTAGGTCTAGATTATCTAGTAAAGTATTATTTGCAGAAACATTCTCAGTTGGAAGAGGGGTAGTTGATATAAGCGTTACATCAGATGCCTCAAAAGAAATAATTAATGTTGGAAACGAAATTTTAAGAAGTTTCTAACTTAATGTCTGATATTACAACTGTTATACTTGCTGCAGGCAATAGTACGAGATTTAAAGCAAGTAAATCAAAGCTTGTTTATCCTTTATGTGGGTTACCAATTGTTTCACATATTTTTAATACTGCAAAAAAAATATCAGGTAAAAATATATTCATTGTATCTAATGAAAAAAATAAAGAGAAATTAAAGTTAATATTAAATACCTCTAATTTAGTTGTTCAAAAAAAACAAAAAGGAACCGCTGATGCAATTGAGCAAGTTAAAAAATATGTTAAATCAAAAAATATTTTAATTTTATTTGGTGATACACCTTTAGTTGAAGTTAAAGATATAAGAAAACTAGTAAGTAAATTTAAAACAAGTAAAGCGAAAGCTTCATTAATTGCATTTAATACTTCAGATCCACATGGTTATGGTAGGTTATTATTAAATAACAACTACGTTGAAGAAATAATTGAGCAAATCAATTTAAAACCTGAACAAAAAAAAATCAATTTATGTAATTCTGGTATTTTGATAGCAAATACTAAATTATTATTTGATAATTTAAAAAATATTAAAGAAAATAAAATTAAAAAAGAAAGATATCTTCCTGATATATGCAAAATTTTTTCAAAAAAAAATATTCCTATAAATTATATTGAGTGCAACAAAGAAACAATGTTGGGCATAAATACATTGGATGATTTTAATGTTGTACAAAATATCTTGCAAAAAAAATACGTAAAAAATTTTATAAAAAATGGAGTCAATTTTTTAAAACCCAATACTTGTTATTTAAGCTATGACACCAAAATTGAACCTACTGTTACAATTGAAAGCAATGTTACAATAAAAGAAAAAACAATTATAAAAAAAGGTTCAATAATTAAAAGTAATTCATACTTAGAAGAGGTTACAATAGATGAAAATTCACATATTGGTCCAAGTGCTAGATTAAGACCAAAAACAAAAATCGGAAAAAAAACAAAGATTGGTAACTTTGTTGAAATAAAAAATTCTAAAATTGGAAATAATGTTTCTATTGCTCATCTTTCATATGTTGGAGATTCAGAAATAGGAAATAATGTGAATATAGGTGCTGGCACAATAACTTGTAACTATGATGGAAAGAAAAAACACAAAACGATAATAAAAGATAATGTATTTATAGGTTCAAACACATCACTTATTGCGCCAGTTGTAATTGAGTCTAAATCTAGAATTGGTGCAGGTAGTGTTATCACTAAAAATATTCCCAAAAATTCACTTGCTATTGAAAGATCAGCCTTAAAAATTCTAAGAAATAAAAGATCTAAATAATAACCCTTGTTTCAAGATATATTAGGGTTTATGAGCCTTTTCAAATTATGAGCGATAAATGGTCACCAAATAGTTGGAGAAATAAAAATGCTCTTCATATGCCTAACTATCAGAATGAAGATCATCTAAATAAAACTCTAAATGAAATTTCCAAATATCCACCTTTAGTTTTTGCTGGAGAAGCGAGACTATTAAAAAAGAAACTTGGAGAAGTTTCAAACGGAAATGCTTTTTTATTACAAGGTGGAGATTGTGCAGAAAGTTTTGCAGATTTTCATCCAGATAATATTAGAGATACATTTAAAGTTATTTTACAAATGGCTGTTGTTTTGACGTTTGGTGCTTCTTGTCCAATTGTTAAAGTAGGAAGAATTGCCGGACAATTTGCAAAACCAAGATCATCTTCCACAGAAGTTATTAATGATTTAGAACTTGAGTCTTATAAAGGTGATATAATTAATGGGATAGACTTCAATCAAAAAGACAGAGATCCTAATCCAGATAGATTGATTCAGGCCTACAATCAGTCTGCATCCACACTTAATCTTTTAAGAGCTTTTTCTCAGGGCGGTTTTGCCAATTTAAATAAAATACATCAATGGAACCTAAATTTTGTTAAAGGTGAGAATGCTGCTAAATTTAGAGAGATATCTTCTAGAATTGACGAATGTTTATCTTTTATGGAGGCATGTGGAATAAATGGAAACAGTGTAAGACAATTAAATGAAACAGACTTCTTTACAAGTCATGAAGCTTTACTTCTTCAATATGAGGAAGCATTAACAAGAATAGATAGTACTTCAGGTAAGTGGTACGATGTTTCAGCTCACATGTTGTGGGTAGGTGACAGAACACGACAACTTGATGGAGCACATATTGAATTTTTAAGAGGTATTGAGAACCCTATAGGTATTAAAGTGGGTCCAAGCACAAAGACAGAAGAACTATTAAAGATATTAGATGTGTTGAATCCAAATAATGAAGCTGGAAAAATAACGCTGATATGTAGAATGGGTCATGAAAAAGTTAGTGGAATACTTCCAAAAATAATTAGATCAGTTAATTCAGCTGGTAAAAATGTTGTTTGGACTTGTGACCCCATGCATGGAAATACTATCAAATCTAACACGGGTTTTAAAACTAGGCCATTAAAAGATATAATTTCTGAAATTCAGCAATTTTTTCAAATTCACAGAAGCGAAGGAACATATCCAGGCGGCGTACATTTAGAAATGACTGGTCAAGATGTTACAGAATGTATGGGAGGTCTTCAAGAAATAACAGATGAAGATCTAAAAAATAGATATCATACATATTGTGATCCGAGACTAAATGCCTCGCAGTCTCTAGAATTGGCTTTTTTATTATCAGATTTTTTAAAAGAAGAAAAATTGCTCTCAAAGCAATCTTCAAATTTATAAATTTATATTTATATATTACTTATGAATTCAAAAGATAAAATCGTATACATTTCTAATTGGATTAAAGATTACGCTAAATCTATAAATAATCATCCAACTACACTAGTAATTGGAGTGTCAGGAGGAGTGGACTCAGCTCTTACTAGCACCTTATGTGCTCAAACTGGTTTAAAAACTATAGCTGTTTCAATGCCTATTAAGCAAAATTCATCACAACATGATTTAAGTTTAAGACATTTAGAATTTTTAGAGCAAAATTACCCAAATGTAGAAACAAAAATAATCGAGCTAGATAATGTTTTTAAAACATTTCAAAATACGATGCAAAATTTTGATAGTGAGTTAGCTTTTGCAAATTCAAGATCTAGACTAAGAATGGTAACTCTATACCAAATAGCTCAAAGTAATAATGGTATAGTTGTTGGTACTGGAAATAAAGTTGAAGATTTTGGTGTTGGATTTTATACAAAATATGGTGATGGAGGTGTAGATATATCGCCAATAGCAGATTGTTCTAAAACTGAGGTGTGGGAATTAGCTGAAGAAATTGGGGTTATAAAAGATATTATTAGCGCAGCACCGACAGATGGTTTATGGGATGATAGTAGAAATGATGAAAGCCAGCTTGGTCTTTCATATAAGCAATTAGAAGAAGCAATGGAAAATAAGTCTAGTGAATACTACAGTAGATACGAAGAAATTAGAAAGCCAAATCTTCATAAGATGAAGCCTATTCCTGTTTGCGAAATTCCTAAAGAATAATATGAAGTGTAGGTTCGCTCCTAGCCCTACAGGAAAAATACATATCGGTAATGCTAGATCAGCAATTTTGAATTGGATTTTTTGTCAAAAAAATAAAGGTGAGTTTGTATTAAGAATTGATGATACTGATGCCAATAGGAGTTCTAAAGAATTTGAGACAAGTATCAAAGAGGATCTTAAATGGCTTGGATTAAATTGGAGTTACACTTTTAATCAGTCCTCTAGACAACATATTTACAATGAGAAAATCCAAATTCTAAAACAAAAGAAAAGACTGTATCCATGTTTTGAAACAGAAGAGGAATTAGCTTTAAAGAAAAAATCTTTGTTATCATCTGGGAAACCACCTATTTATGATAGATCATCATTAAATCTAAGTGATGAAGAAGTAGAAAAAAAAATAGAATCTGGAATACAACCCCATTGGAGATTCAAATTAGATCATGAAAATATTGGTTGGAAAGATATTATTAAAGGAGATGTTTCATTTGATTCAAAAAATTTGAGTGATCCTGTTTTAATTAGAGCTGATGGAACATTGTTATACCATTTACCTTCAGTCATTGATGATATTGAAGAAAAAATTACGCATATTATTAGAGGGGAAGACCACATAGCTAATACTGCTTATCATATTCAAATTTTCAAGGCTTTTGAATCTTCTATTCCATCATTTGCTCATCATCCATTCTTAGTTGATGAAACTGGTAAGGGTTTTAGCAAAAGACTTGGAAGTCTTTCAATTGAAAATTTTAGAGACGAAGGATACGAAAATATATCTTTACTTAATTATTTTCTTTTTATTGGTTCGAGCAGTAATATTGATCCAATCAAAGATTTAAATGAAATAGTAAAAAAATTTGATATTCAAAGCTTATCTAGATCTTCTGCTAAATTTTCAATTGAATCCTTAAGAAATCTTAATGAAAATACCATTAAATTATTTAGTTATAATGAGATTAGTCATAAGTTAAAAAATATAAAATCAAATTTTCAAAAAGAGAGTTTTTGGCGTTTTATTAAAAATAATATTTCATTTGTTAATCAAGCTAAAGAATGGGAAGAAGTAATTACAAAAATAAATAATGCTAAAGATTTAAATATTGATGATAATTTTATTAATACGGCAGTTGATGAATTACCCGAGGATCCTTTTGATGAAACAACATGGGATCATTGGACATCAAAAATTAACAAAAAAACTGGGCTTAAAGGAAAAGATTTATTTATGCCTTTGAGGTTGATTTTGACAGGAAAATCTCATGGACCCGAATTAAAATATCTACTACCATTGTTTGATAGAAACGGAATTTTGCAAAAACTTGGAAAAATCTAGTAAATTTAAATTTATACTCTATTAGCGATCAAGTAATTATGGAAGATAAAGTATATTTATTCGATACCACACTTAGAGATGGTCAGCAAACAACAGGAGTTAATTTTTCTGTTAGTGATAAAATGAATATATCTCAACATCTTGATGATTTAGGAATAGATTACATTGAAGGTGGATGGCCGGGAGCAAATCCTACCGATAATGATTTTTTTTCAAGAAATACAAAATTTTCAAAAAGTAAATTGACTGCCTTTGGTATGACAAGAAGACCAGGTAGAAGTGCAGATAACGATCCAGGATTAAATGCACTTATTAATTCAAGTGCAAGTTGTGTTTGTATTGTAGGTAAATCATCATCATTTCACGTAAAAAATGCTTTAGAAATATCTGAAGATGAAAATTTAAAAATGATCAGTGATAGTATTCAATCAATAAAAAATAAAAACAAAGAGCCAATTTTTGATGCAGAACATTTTTTTGATGGCTTTAAAGAAAATAAAGACTTTGCATTGAATTGTATTAAAGCAGCGTATGAAGCTGGTGCAAGATGGGTTGTTCTTTGTGATACAAATGGTGGAACTCTTCCAGATGAAATTTACAATATTGTTTTAGAAGTAGTAAAGGTTATACCAGGTCAAAATGTTGGTATACATGCTCACAATGATACTGATAATGCAGTTGCAAATGCATTAGCAGCTATTAATGCTGGAGCAAGACAGATACAGGGCACAATTAACGGTTTAGGAGAAAGATGCGGAAATACAAATTTAATTTCCTTAATTCCATCTTTGGTTCTAAAAACAAAATATAAAACAAATATTTCTAAAGATAAATTAAAAAATTTAATTCATATTTCTAGAACATTAGATGATATTCTTAACATGCCTTCAAGAAAAAATGCTCCATATGTTGGAGATCACGCTTTCTCTCATAAAGGTGGGTTGCATGCATCTGCAATAGAAAAAAATTCTTCAACTTATGAACATATTAAGCCAGAAATAGTTGGTAATTCTAGAAACGTTGTAATTTCTAATCAGGCAGGAAGATCTAATATATTAAATCAATTAAATAAGATTAATATTGATCTACCTAAAAATGAAATCAACAATATCTTAGAGATTATCAAGGAAAAAGAATCAGAAGGATATTCATTTGATACTGCTTTAGCTAGTTTTGAATTATTAGTAAGACGTCATCTTGGTCATTTTCAGGATTTTTATAATTTAGAAAAATTTAGAGTCACAGATGAAAGAAGATGGAATGCTAAAGGTGAAATTGTTACTGAAGCAGAGGCTACAGTATTTTTAAAAGTTAAAGATTCAAATATGATGACAGTGGGTACTGGAAATGGTCCAGTAAATGCTATTGATAGTGCATTAAGAAAAGCCTTAATTGATTATTATCCTGATCTCAAAGATTTAAAGTTAACTGATTACAA
Organism: uncultured Alphaproteobacteria bacterium; assembly: GCA_902614085.1. GTDB lineage: Bacteria > Pseudomonadota > Alphaproteobacteria > HIMB59 > CACPNW01. The sequence continues at coordinate 39,578 of CACMJS010000004.1, read as the reverse complement.
AGTTATGATTCTTTCATCAGAAAAAGGTACCGGTGCTATCACAAGAGTTTTAATTGAGTCTTCTGATTCCACTAATACACATTGGACAACTATTGGCGTATCTCCAAATATTATTGATGCATCTTATAGCGCTATTTTTGATAGCATTACTTTTAAGCTATTTAATGATTTAAAGAATAAAAATTGACTCCAAAAAATCCTAGCATAATTTTAGTTAGACCTCAACTTCCTGAAAATATTGGAATGGTTGCTCGTGTAATGCACAACTTTGGCCTAAAAGATCTAATTATTGTTTCACCAAGAGATAACTGGTTAAACAATAAATCAATAAATGCAGCAAAAAAAGCAACGAAAATTATTAAGAATATTAAAGTTTATGATGATTTAGAAATTGCACTTTCTAATTTTTCTTATGTTGTAGCCACAACGAATAGAAGAAGATATTTGGAAAAAAGTTTTACTAGTAATTTTAAATTCATTAAAAGAAAAATTATTGTTAATAAAAAAACAGCAATACTTTTTGGTCCTGAAAATTCAGGACTTTCAAATGAGGATTTGAGATTATCTGATATTATTTTTACTATAGAAACAAGTAGTAAAAGTAATTCATTAAACCTTTCTCACGCAGTTACTATTTTATGTCATAAATTATTTGAATTGAATAATTTTAAAAATACAGTTTCTACCACCATTGAAAAAGATAATATTAGTAAGCGCCAATTATCTAAATTCTTAAATTATATATTTGAAAATCTTGAAAATAAGAATTTTTTTATTCCAAGAGAAAAAAAGGAAAGTATGAAAAATAATATTTACAGTATTTTTACAAAAATTCCTCTAACAAAGAAAGAATTGCAAACTTTATGGGGAATTACTAAAAAACTTAACAAATAAGCCAAAAATTGAGCATATTAAATTTGACATAGTACTTTAAATCACTATATACCCCACATAATAATGACAAAAAGACATAGCGCTAAATATAAAATTGATAGAAGATTAGGTGTTAACTTGTGGGGTAGACCTAAAAGCCCATTTAATAGAAGAAACTCAAAGCCTGGTCAGCATGGTGTGCAGGGACAAAGAAAAAAACTATCAGATTACGGAAATCAGTTATTTGCTAAGCAAAAACTTAAATTTTATTACGGTGATTTAACTGAAAGACAATTTAGAAATATTTTTAAAAAAGCTTCTAATATTAAAGGTGATACAAGTCAGATTTTAATTGAACTTTTAGAAAGAAGATTGGATGCTACAGTCTATAGAATGAAATTCGTACCTACAATTTTTTCTGCAAGACAGCTAGTTAATCATGGTCATGTAAAGGTCAATGGAAAAAGAGTTAATATTCCATCTTATAGTGTTAGCGACGGAGATGAAATCTCAATAAGAGATAAAAGTAAAGAAATTAACTTAATTGTAGAATCAGTTAGTTCACAAGAAAGAGAAATTCCAGAATACTTAGAAGTTGATGTTAAAGAGCTGAAAGGGCGTTTTTTAAGAGCACCTCTAATTCATGATGTTCCTTATCCTGTAACAATGGAACCTAATTTAGTTATTGAGTATTATTCAAGATAATTTCTTTTTTATAACTATCATAAATATAAATTATTATTCCTATCCAAATAATTATAAAAGATACCAGCTTAATTTGTAAAATTTCTTCATTAAGAATAAATACTGAAGTTATAAAATGAAATGTCGGTGCTAAGTAAAATAAAACTCCAGCAAGACCTAATTGAATAAATTTTAAACCCAAATTAAAAAAAAATAAAGGAAAAATCGTTACAGCTCCCGTAAGAATTAAAAATAATGATGTCTTCAAATCAATACTAAAGATACTATTTTCATTTTGTAAAAATAAATAAACTAAGTATGGGATAGATATTAAAGATATTATGAAAGTCTCATATAGTAAACCAATTGAAGGATTAACATTTACCTGTTTTCTTAACAATCCATATATTGCCCATGAGGTTCCAATCCAAATTATTAGGAATGGAAATTGATTTAAATTAATAAATAAGAATAATATACCTGAAAACATAAGACATACGGATGCAAATTTAGGCTTAGTTATTTTCTCATTTAAAAAAAAATAACCAAGAACAATACTTATCATTGGAGTAATAAAGTAACCCATTGATGCATCCTGAACTCTTTCTTGTCCTACAGAATAAATAAAACCTGCCCAGTTACCTGCAATAAGAAAAGCTGTAATTGTTAAAATAAAAATTCTTTTTCTAGATTTAAATATTTCAATAAAATCACTTATGTTTGAGATTAAAATTAATAATAAAAATAAAAAGATAAATGACCAGAAACCTCTATGAGCTACAACTTCAATAGTCTCAACGTGATTTAATTCATTAAAAAAAAGGGGTTGTGGAAGCCCCCAAAAAATTGCTGCAATGCAGGAAAATATTACACCTTTAGAAAATTTATTATTTAACAAACTAGGACGGATTTACGTCTATTCCATTTGTATTGAATAATTCTAACAATTCACCACTTTCAAACATTTCAGTTATGATATCACAACCACCTATAAATTCTTTCTTAACATAAAGTTGTGGTATGGTTGGCCAATTAGAATATATTTTAATACCTTCTCTCATTTCATCACTCTCTAAAACATTCACACTTCCAAATTTAACACCTACTTTATTTAATATTTCAACTACTCTTGCAGAAAATCCACACATTGGAAATACGGGGGTACCCTTCATGAAAAGCGTTACATCATTAGAGTTAATTTCATTTTCTATATTTTGAGATACATGGTCGTTATTATTCATTATTACTCCGTTACAGTTTTTAGCTTAAGTGCGTGCAAATCACTACCCATTTTACCATTAAAAGCATCATAAACCATCTTATGTTGTTCTACTCTTGTTTTTCCAGAAAAAGATTTTGATGTTACTGTAGCACTGTAATGATCACCATCTCCTTTAAGATCTTCAATCTCAACGGTTGCATCTGGTATAGCTTCTTTAATAAATTGCTCTATTTGTTCGACAGTCATTGGCATACCTATAAAATAGTTCAGATATTAGTAAAAATAAAGACTATTTAATTTTATTTTTAAAAATCCAATCTATTTTCTTTAGATCATTATCATCTTTAATGATTTTCATGATTTCTTTTGAATTTAATATTTTATTTAATTCTGTATTTTTTTGAAAAACTTGGGAAAAATTCTTATTATTATTCCATGTTTCCATGGCACTTTCTTGAACAATTTTATAAGCTTGTTGTCTCTTCAGTCCTTTTTCAATTAATTTTAACATAATATTGTGAGTTCTATGTAAGCCTCCAAGCATATTCAAATTTTTTAACATATTTTTTGGATAGACTTTTAAATTCTTTATAATTCCATTTAAACGATTCAGTGCAAAATCAGTTGCAATTGTAATATCTGGAGTCATAATTCTTTCAACACTAGAATGACTAATATCTCTCTCGTGCCAAAGTACGACATTTTCTAGAGAAGGTATTACACCACTTCTAATATATCGTGAAATACCTGTTAAGTTCTCACTCAATACCGGATTACGTTTGTGAGGCATTGCAGAAGAACCTTTTTGGTTAGAAGAAAAACTTTCTTCAACTTCTAATACTTCTGTTTTTTGTAGATTTCGAATTTCCACAGCAAATCTTTCAATAGAAGATGCTAAAATCCCTAGTACTGAGAAAAAATAAGCATGCCTGTCTCTTGGAATTACTTGAGTTGATACATCTTCAGAATTTAGTTTAAGTTTTTTTGCCACATAATCTTGAACTCGAGGGTCTATAGAATTAAAGGTTCCAACAGGTCCAGAAATAGCACAAACAGATATTTCGTTGATTGCCTGATCAAGTCTTTCTAAATTTCTTTTAAACTCAAAATAAAAAGAAGATAATTTTAATCCAAAAGTAATAGGCTCAGCATGTATCCCATGACTTCTTCCAATCATTAATGTGTCTTTATATTTTTTAGATTTGATTTTTAAACTTTGAATACATTCTACTAAACTTTTTCTTATTATTTCCGAGGTTTGCTTAAGTTGTACAGAAAATGAAGTATCAATAATATCACTTGATGTTACACCAAAATGAAAATACTTTGATGAGTCGCCAATATATTTGCTTACATTATTAATATAAGCAACAACATCATGTTTTGTTTCTTTTTCAATTTTTTCTATTTCTTTAACATTAAATTTTGCTTTATTTCTTATTTCTTTTGAAGCTTTTTTAGGAATAACGCCGAGCATTGCTTGTTTTTCTGCAATCAAACACTCAATCTCTGTCCAAATTGTAAATTTATTTTCTAATGACCAAATCTTTTCAATTTTAGGTCTATTATATCTAGGTATCATTTAATCTACTTATACATCCTTTATTGGAAAAGATGTATTATTTTTAGATAGCGTAAATATTTCATTTCCTTCTTCTGTTATTCCAATTGTATGCTCGAATTGAGCAGATAAAGATTTATCTTTTGTTACAGCTGTCCATCCATCATTTAGTATTTTTGTTTGCCACCCACCTAAATTAATCATTGGCTCAATTGTTAAAAACATTCCAGGCTCTAACATTGGTCCCTCACCTGGTTCTCCAAAGTGTAAAACACTAGGTGGGGTATGAAATTCTTTCCCAATTCCATGACCACAAAAATCTCTTACTATAGAGTAACCTTTTCCTTCAGCAAGTTTCTGAATTTTATTTCCAATATCACCAATATGCTTACCAGGTTTAGCTTCACTAATACCAATTAATAAAGATTCATAAGTTATTTTTAAAAAATCATAATTTTTTTTATTTGTCTTGCCTGCAACAAACATTCTGGAACTATCACCATGCCAACCATTTAGAATAACTGTTACATCTACATTTACTATATCGCCATCAGATAGAATTTTTCTTTCAGAAGGAATTCCATGGCAAACAACATGATTAACAGATGTACAAACTGATTTTGGAAAACCTTTATAATTTAAAGGAGCTGGTATTGCTTTGTTTTGAATAATTTGATTATGACATATGTCATTTATTTCTTGAGTACTGATACCTGGAACAATCTTTTCATATAAAGAATCTAGAACATCAGCAGCTAAAGAACCAGCTTCCCTCATGCCTTCAAAATCTTTTTTTGTATGTATTGGGATATTGTTGTTTCTCATTTAAAAAATAATTACTTACGATTAATAAATAATATATAGAAAATATCAATTAATCATATGAGTTCTTTTACTGCAGGTGTTATTGTTATTGGTGATGAAATACTTTCTGGTAGAACTCAAGATACAAACTCAAATTATATTGCAAAAAAATTATTAGAAGCTGGTATTAAGTTAGAAGAAGTTATTGTTATTCAGGATGATAAAAAAACAATAATAGAAAACGTATTAAAATACAGCTCAAAATATTCTTATGTTTTTACTACTGGGGGAATTGGACCAACTCATGATGATATCACTTCAGAAAGTATATCTGCAGCCTTTAATTTACAATATGAAACAAATAAAATGGCTTTTGAGATTCTTGAAAATTATTATCCAAAAGGTGAATTTAATGAAAGCAGGCAAAGGATGGCCAAAATGCCATTTGGTTCAGAGCTTATTTTAAATCCAATGACCGCTGCACCAGGATTTATTGTAAAAAATATCTATGTTTTACCCGGTGTGCCAGAAATAATGCAAGTTATGTTTGAGGAATTAATGAAAAAAATTAAAAAAGGTGAACCAAAGCTTGTTACAACAATTAATACTAATTTATACGAAAGTAAAATTGCAAAAAATTTAAAAAATATTCAAAACAATTATACAAATGCATCAATCGGTAGTTACCCATATTTTAATCTTGCAGCTAAAACAGGCGGCGTTAACATAGTTGTTTCATCATGGGAGATGAAATCTATTCAACCAATAGTTGATGATATAACTAAGATGATTGAATTAAATGGTGGAAAAAGTTCCATAGTTTGATATTAGTCCAGAAATAGGCCTCGTGGTGGAATGGTAGACACAAAGGACTTAAAATCCTTGCCCTTTTGGGAGTGCCGGTTCAAGTCCGGCCGAGGCTACCAATCACTAAATTATGTTTGCTTTTATTACTATTGGAACAAATAATTTAAAAAAATCATCTGCATTTTATAGTAAAATTTTAAAACCTCTAAAAATTAAAAAAGTATTATCTCATCATCGTTATTTTGGTTATGCTAAAAAAGAAACACCTAAAAAAATAGAATTATACTTGATTAGACCTCATAACAAAAAAAAAGCAACCATAGGAAATGGTACAATGATTACTTTTAAAGCTAATTCTAAAAAAAATGTTAATGAATTTTATAATATTGGAATAAGTCTTGGAGCAAAAGATGAGGGGATGCCTGGTCCCAGACATGGTAAAGATTATTATGCATATTTAAGAGATTTAGATGGTAACAAGATATGTGTTTTTAAAAAAATTTGATCTTAATAATTAAATTGCTCATTTAAAATTTTATCTTCAATAGAATGCTTACTATCGAACAATACAGTGCATTTATTGTCATCTGAAGAAACAATATTCACTTTACTAATATCTCTAAATTCAACATTATCTGCAGTTACACTAGATGAGCGTTCATCATGATTTAACACTTCAAAATCAATTTTACTAATTTCAGATAACAGAGCACCTCTCCATCTCCTTGGTCTAAAGGCACTAATTGGAGTTAATGCAAGTATATTTGAGTCTAAAGGTAGAATACTGCCATGTGCGGATAGATTATAAGCTGTACTTCCAGCTGATGTAGATAACAAAACGCCATCACATATCAATTCTTCCATTTTTACTTTCTCATTTATTTTGATTTTAATTTTTGATGCCAAATGAGTCTGCCTCATAAGAGAAACTTCATTATATGCATATGCCTCAAAGATTTCATTATTAACACTTTGTGCAGTCATTTTTAATGGTTTAAAAGTAGATTTTTTAGCATTGATAATCATGTCATTTAAATTTTCATTACTAAGATTATTCATTAAAAACCCAATTGAACCAAAGTTTATTCCAAAAAATGGTTTGTTTAGTTTATTAAAATTGTGAAGTGATTTTAAAAGTAATCCGTCGCCTCCAATTGGAATAATGTAGTCGGCATCTTCAACAGAATTTTGTCCAAATAATTCTGTTAGTTTTTTTTCTGTATTTTTTGCTTCAGGATTGTTTGATGATAAAAAATGAAATTTCATTATCCACCTGTTACATTCATATGTCTTTTCATATATTTATTAATTTTTTCTCCAACCATAAAATCATGTTGTTTTGGTTTAATATTAAGAGCAAACTTAATTTTTTCTTTTATATAATCATCACTATAATCTTTTCTCATTATTTCTCTAAAATCAACAAAGTCATTCTGACCAAGACACATGAAAAGTTTACCAGTGCTCGATATTCTTACTCTATTACAAGAGGCACAAAAATTATTTGTTAAAGGACTTATAAACCCAATTTTATTAGAAACTAAATCACTAGTATAAAATCTTGCTGGACCTCCAGTACTATAATCAATTTTAGAAAATTTATATATTTTGTCTAGTTTTGAAAAAGTATCAGATAATGAGATAAACTGATATTCCCTTGATACATCTGTTTCTTCCATTGGCATTACTTCGATAAATGTAAGATCAATTTTTTTATTACTAGTCCAATTTATTAATTCTTCAATTTCATTTTCATTAAAATCTTTAATTACTACAGTATTAATTTTAATTTTTATGTTGTTATCAAGTGCTTCATTAATTCCATCAAAAACTTTTTCAATATTTCCAAATCTTGTTATTTTATTATATTTTTCAGGATTAATTGTATCTAGAGAAACATTAATTCTATTAATACCATTTAGCTTCAGTAGTTTGGCATATTTTTTTAATAATGTACCATTTGTTGTCAGTGTTATTTCCTTTAGATTTGTTTTTTCTTTTTTATAATTAAGTTTTTCAATTAATTTTATAATATCATTTCTTACCAAAGGCTCACCCCCAGTTAATCTAATTTTTTCAACTCCGAGTTCTATAAAGTTGTCACATAATCTTTCAATTTCTTCTAAAGTGAGTATGTCTTTTCGTGGGAGAAATTGCATTTTTTCTTTCATACAATAAACACATCTCAGATCACATCTATCTGTAACAGATACTCTTAAATAACTTACTTTTCTTAAATACTGATCAATTAGTTGCATTTATATTAATTATTTTTAATTCAACTTCTCTAGGGTTAATAGTTTTTTTTCCAACATTTTCAAAATTTATTGTAACGATATTATTAATACATGATTGTACTTGGCCAATTCCCCATTCTTTTTCTTTGCTGACATTTACAACAAAAGTACCTGGTGTAAGATCACCTATATAAAAATCTGACATTTAAAAAAAATTAACTAATTCTTTTTTCTGCTTTTTCATGCATTTCTTGAGCTTCTAAACTCAATGTTGCAACTGGTCTTGCTTCTAATCTTTTGATACTAATTGGATCACCTGTTTCATCACAATATCCATATGACCCATCTTCAATTCTTTGGAGTGCAGCATCAATTTTATTAATTAGCTTTCTTTCTCTATCTCTTGTTCTGAGTTCGAAGGATCTATCTATTTCTTCAGATGCTCTATCAGTTATATCGGGCTTCGCTTCATTCTCATTCTGAAGATTATTTAAGGTTTGAGACGACTCCTTGAGTAAATCTTGTTTCCAATTTACTAATTTTTGCCTGAAATATTCTTTCATTTTGGCATTCATGAATTTTTCTTTCTTAGTTGGTTTGTAACTTTTAGGTAATTTTGTCATAATTTTAAAACGGTGCTGATTTATCAAATGATTTTATTTATTCAAGCAATATTAAAATTTTATTTAGTATAAATAATACATATTTTTCAATATTTTAATCAAAATTTTGCAAAAGAACAAAAATAGAACTTTTAAAAATAGAACAAAACGTGTACAAGTAAACATGATTTGCAAGAATCTTAATAAAAACATAGGAAATTAATGGAGAAATTAAATGTCTCAAGCTAAATTAAAAGTAGTAAATAACGAAAATTCAATGGATAAAGAAAACAGAAGTAAATCTCTAGAAGCCGCTGTAAGCCTAATAGAGAAAAATTATGGAAAAGGCTCAATAATGAAATTGGGCTCTAAAACAAACGTAGATATTGAAGCAATATCTACCGGTTCATTAGGGCTTGATATCGCTCTTGGTATTGGAGGAGTACCAAAGGGGAGAATTATTGAAATTTATGGACCTGAAAGTTCTGGTAAAACTACTTTAGCTACTCATATTGTTGCAGAGTCGCAAAAACAAGGCGGCAATTGTGCATTTATAGATGCAGAGCATGCTCTAGATCCTGCATATGCTAAGAAATTAGGTGTAAATTTAGAAGAATTATTAATTTCCCAGCCTGATACAGGAGAGCAGGGTTTAGAAATTGCTGATTCTTTAATTAAATCTGGAGGTATTGATGTGCTAATTATTGATTCAGTTGCAGCACTTGTACCAAGAGCTGAATTAGAAGGCGATATGGGAGATTCTTTACCTGGTTTGCAAGCTAGATTGATGAGTCAGGCTTTAAGAAAACTTACAAGTTCAATTGCTCAATCAAACACTCTAGTTGTATTCATAAATCAACTTAGAATGAAAATTGGTGTTATGTTTGGTAGTCCTGAGACAACTACAGGGGGTAATGCTTTAAAATTTTATTCTTCTGTAAGAATGGACATTAGAAGAATTGGTGCAATAAAAGATAAAGATGAAATCATTGGAAATCAAACTAGAGTAAAGATAGTTAAAAACAAAGTCGCGCCTCCATTCAAAGTTGTTGAATTTGATATAATGTACGGAGAGGGGATATCTAAATTAGGTGAATTAGTTGATTTAGGTGTCAAAGCAGAAATTATTGATAAATCAGGATCATGGTTTTCATACAAAAATACTAAAATAGGACAAGGTAGAGAAAACGTTAAAAATTTTCTTAACGACAATCCTACTATAGCTAAAGAAATAGAAAATCAAATTCTACAAAATGCTGGAATAGTTGAAAAAGCTATGATGGAAGGAAAAGTAGAGAATAAAGAAAAAGAAAAAGAAAAAGAAGCTAAAGAAGCTGAAGAAATAAAAGAATAGTAAATATTATTTTTGTTTGGCGCCTATTTCAAAATAGGCGCTTTTTTATTTAGACAATAGAGTTTACAAGTTATAATACCTTTTCATGAATTCAAATCAGATTAGGTCCACATTTCTTAATTATTTTAAAAAAAATGGACACGAGATTATTCATTCAAGTTCTCTTGTGCCAGATAATGATCCTACTCTAATGTTTGCTAATTCTGGAATGGTACAATTTAAAAATATTTTTACAGGTAGGGAGACAAGAGATTACAACAGAGCGACTACTGCTCAAAAATGTGTAAGAGCAGGCGGTAAGCACAATGATTTAGAAAATGTAGGATATACGACAAGGCACCATACTTTTTTTGAAATGTTAGGCAATTTCTCTTTTGGAGATTATTTTAAAGAGCTGGCCATAGAACTAGCTTGGAATCTAATAACCAAAGAATATTCAATAAATAAAGATAGACTTTTAGTAACAGTTTATTCTGATGATCAAGAAGCTTTTGATTTATGGAAAAAAATAGCTGGATTATCTGAAAATAAAATTATTAAAATAAGTACATCTGATAATTTTTGGTCAATGGGTGAGACTGGGCCTTGCGGTCCATGTTCTGAAATATTTTATGATCACGGTGATAAATACGAAGGAGGCCCTCCAGGCTCTCCAAACGAAGATGGTGATAGATTTATAGAAATATGGAATTTGGTATTTATGCAATATGAGCAGATATCTAAATCTGAGAGAATAAATCTACCAAAACCCTCCATTGATACTGGAATGGGATTAGAGAGAATGACAGCTCTTCTAGATGGTTCTAATGATAATTATTCAACAGATTTATTTCAACCGATTATAAATGAATCAACGAAATTGTGTGGCGATGAAAGTTCAATAACTAATCCTAGTCACAGAGTAATTGCAGATCACTTAAAATCCTCCTCTTTTTTAATTGCAGATGGAGTTATGCCTTCAAATGAAGGTAGAGGATACGTCTTACGAAGAATAATGAGAAGGGGAATGCGACACGCTCATTCTTTAGGTAATAAAGAGCCTGTTTTTCATAAGCTATTCCCTATTTTTTTAGATGGAATTAAAAATTCATATCCTGAATTAGATAGAGCAAAAGATCTGATCACTAATACATTAATGAATGAAGAAACTAAATTCAAGGAAACAGTTGAAAAAGGAATTAAAATTTTAGATGAGGAAATATCTAACTCAACAAATATATTTAATGGAGAGGTAGCATTTAAATTATACGACACCTATGGATTTCCCTTAGATTTAACACAAGATTATTTGAAAAGTAAAAATATTGAAGTCGATATAAAAACATTTGAACAAAAAATGTTAGATCAAAAGGAAAGAGCAAGACAAAGTTGGAAAGGTACAGGAGACATCGAGGATGAAGGCATTTGGTTTGAAATAACTTCTAAAATAGATCCAACAGAATTTTTAGGATATTCTGATATGGAAGCTGATTGTAAAATAATTTCAATCATATCAGAAAGTAAGTCAGTAGATAAAATTAAAAAAGATCAAGAAGCAATTATAATATTAAATCAAACACCTTTTTATGGAGAAAGTGGTGGTCAGGTGGGAGATCATGGTTTTTTTGAAAATGATAGCTTTAAGTTTGAAGTTATGAATACTACAAAAATATTTGGAAACTATTTTCTTCATAAAGGTAAAGTAATTAGTGGTGAATGCGAAATTGAAGATACTATTAAAGCAACCATTAATACATTGAATAGAGATTTTATTAAATATAATCATTCTTCAACTCATTTATTACATGCTGCTCTAAGAAAAATACTGGGCAATCATGTCACGCAGAAGGGTTCACTTGTAAATTCAGAAAAACTTAGATTTGATTTTAGTCACAATAATCCAATTGAAAAAGATCAACTCATGAAAATTGAAGAAATTGTAAATGATCAAATTCAAAAAAATGGAATTGTTGAAATTAAAATTGTGGATCAAAAAAAAGCTATTGAAGAAGGTGCGATGGCATTGTTTGGAGAAAAATATAGCGATGAAGTAAGAGTAGTAACAATGGGTCAAGAAAATGAATCATTCTTTTCAAAAGAATTATGCGGAGGAACTCATGTAGTTAAATTAGGGGAAATAAGTAAATTTAAAATAACTAATCAATCTAGTGTTGCGTCCGGAATAAGAAGAATAGAGGCTGTATCTAATGTTGCAGTGGATAAATATATTAAAGAAATAGAAAGAAATTTATTAGAAAAAAATAAAAACCAAGATAATCAAATTGAAGATTTAAAGAATAAAATTAAAAAAATTAATGCTGATTATAATTTTAAAAATCAATTTGAAGACAAAGGTTTGTTAATTAAAGAATTAATTCAGATACACGAAAAATTAAAACAAAATATGTCTATATCAAAAAATATTGATAATATTGTTGTAAAAAAAATCAAAGAATTAAATTTCATATACCTGATTGCTGAAGACTACCCTAATAAATCTTTGAAAACATTTATTGATGAGCAAAAAAAACAATATAACAAAAATAGTGTTTCGTTAATAATTTCAAATAATGATAACAAACTATCTATAGTGCTAGGAGTTACTGAAGATATTACAGACCTTTTTGATGCTTCAAAAGAAATAAGAGAAATTTCGATTATTCTAGGTGGAAAGGGTGGGGGTGGTAGAAAAGATCTTGCTCAAGGAGGAGGATCAGATGTTAGTCAAATTAATGAAAGTATAAAATACGTAGAAGATAAATTAAACTCTATTAGTTAATTTGAAAATTGTTTTTTATTGCGCTTAAAAAATCTTGAGTGTTTAACCATTTCTGATCTTTGTTAATTAATATTGCTAGATCTTTTGTCATTTCACCACTTTCTACAGTTTTGATACACGTTTCTTCTAATTTTTTAGCAAAATTTATTAATTCATTATTACCATCAAATTCTCCTCTAAAACTTAAACCTCTTGTCCAAGCAAAGATTGATGCAATAGGATTAGTTGAAGTTTCTATACCTTTCTGATGATTTCTATAATGTCTTGTAACAGTTCCATGTGCTGCTTCAGCTTCTACTGTTTTTCCATCTGGGGTCATTAACACACTTGTCATTAAACCTAGTGATCCAAATCCTTGAGCAACAGAATCTGATTGAACATCTCCATCATAATTTTTACAAGCCCAAATAAAATTACCCTCCCATTTTAAAGCTGAGGCCACCATATCATCGATTAATCTATGCTCATAAACTATTTCTTTTTCTTTAAACTTATTTTTAAATTCAGTATCAAATACATCCTGAAATAAATCTTTAAATCTTCCATCGTAGACTTTTAAAATAGTATTTTTAGTAGAAAGGTAAACTGGCCAACCAAGGTTAAGTCCATAATTAAAGCATGCTCTAGCAAAGTCTTTAATTGAATTATCTAAATTATACATTGATAGGGCTACACCAGGTTTTTCAAATTCATATACATCTTTTGTAAATCCTTCAGATCCATCTTTAGGTTCAAAAACCATTTTAAGAGTTCCTGGTTTATTAATTAATGTGTCAGTCGCTCTATATTGATCACCAAAGGCATGTCTAGCAACTACAATTGGATGATTCCAGTTTGTAATTATTCTTGGAACATTTTTGCATATAATTGGCTGTCTAAATATTGTTCCTCCCAGTATATTTCTTATGGTTCCATTGGGAGAACGCCACATTTGTTTTAATTTGAATTCCTCTACTCGATTTTCATCAGGAGTAATTGTTGCACATTTTATTCCTACACCATATTTTTTCACCGCCTCGGCAGCATCTATAGTGATTTGATCATTTGTCTCATCTCTTTTAATCACTCCAAGATCAAAATATTTGATATCTATATCAAGATAGGGCAAAATTAATTGTTCTTTGATGTACTCCCAGATGATTCTGGTCATTTCATCTCCATCCATTTCAACTACAGGGTTTTTAACTTTTATTTTTGCCATTTAATTAATATATTTTTTAATTGATCAACCGTATCTATAATGTGAAAACTGTTTTGTAAATTTTTATTTGAAAAATTTTCATCTTCAAAAAATTTAAATTGCTGAAATATATTATCCCAGAAATTATTTTTATTAAAAAATATTATTGGCTTATTATGAATCCCCATTACTTTCCAAGATACAACTTCTACTATTTCTTCTAAAGTACCTGTTCCTCCTGGTAATGCTAAATATGCATCACCTAACTCAAATAGTAACTTTTTTCTTTCAGACATATTATTCACTATTTTTAATTCATCTATATTTTCAAAAATTATTTCTTTCTCAGATAAAAAATTTGGAATTACTCCTATAACTCTATTTTTATATTTTTTTGCTGTCTTAGCAACCATACCCATAATACCAACTTTTGCCCCACCGTAGACAATATTTATTTTAAATGATGATATTAATTTGCTAATTTCTTCTGCATCTTGATAATATTTATTACTTAATTTATCTGAAGATGAACAATAGATAGTAATCGATTTAATTATCATAGATTTAAAAGTTTATTTAGAAAAAATTTAACTAGAAATTTTATTCTTATACCAATTCTTCATGTTTTCTCTAAACATTAATGCTGATGGCGTTACAACTAATGTGAGAAATGTCGCAAAAAGTAGTCCAAATACTATAGCTGTTGATAATTGAACCCACCACTGAGTATCAGGTGAACCTCTGGTTATTTCTCTAGATATAAAGTCAACATTTGTCATTGTAACCATTGGTAATAATCCTAGTACTGTTGTAGTTGTTGTAAGTAAAACTGGTCTCAGTCTCTGTGCCCCTGTTTTGATAATGGCTTCTCTTATACTAGATGTTTTAGTCTTTAAAAAATCAAATGTATCAATCAATATAATATTATTATTTACAACTATTCCAGCAAGAGCAATTACTCCAACTCCTGACATAACAATACCAAATGGCTGTGCTGTTACCATTAGACCTATAAAAACACCAGCTGTGGACATTACTACTGCAAAAAGAATTAAGAATGCACTATAAAAACTATTAAACTGCAATAGAAGTATCATTAGCATTAAAAATAAAGCTACACCAAAAGCTCTTGTTAAAAATTCTTGAGCTTCTTTTTGATCTTCATTTTCTCCAATAAGTTCAGCCCTTACTTTGTTATCTAATTCATAACGAGGTAAATCTAAAGCTCTTCCTCTCCAAGACGGAGACGTATCTGAAATTCCTAATACGTACTCAAGTTCTTTTACTTTTCCGTCAGGATAAGTTCCAGGCTCTACATCTGCCTGGATATTTATAGCATTTTTTGAATCTACTCTAATTATATTTCCTGTTCTGCTATTTGGAACAATTTCTACAAAATTGGATATTGGAACTAAACCATTTGAAGTAGTTACTCTTAAGTTATCAATTCTATCCAATGTTCTTCCTTCGTTTGGATAACGAAGATAAAGTGGTATACTTTCATTACTATCATCAGGTCTATATTCACCAAGTTTAAGACCGTTTGTTGCAAGTTTAATTACATTACCAATTGATGTAATGTTAGCTCCAAACTTAGAAGCTTGTTTTCTATCTACATTAATTTCCCA
The DNA here is from genome assembly GCA_902614085.1 of uncultured Alphaproteobacteria bacterium. Lineage (GTDB taxonomy): Bacteria > Pseudomonadota > Alphaproteobacteria > HIMB59 > CACPNW01. The sequence continues at coordinate 23,868 of CACMJS010000004.1, read as the reverse complement.
TTCTATCCCAGGTGCTGGTAAATTATCTTCTACATTCATTAACTTTGGATAACTATCCATGAATTTTTTAAGCTTAATTCCTTCAGCTATTAAAAGTTGCTTATTATCACTGGTTAATTTAATGTTAATTGGTTTACCTTCACCAGGACCACCTTGTTGTTCTCTTGACTCTACTTTAATCCCATTGATGCTTTTTGTGGCTTCCAAAATTTCTGCAAGAATTACTTTTGATTTTCTTCTTTTATCCCAATCTGTATATTCCAAACTTATTGATCCAATAAAGTCTTCTGATGCCTCTGATTGTTCACTTACATTTCCACTTAAAGAATAAATATTTTTAAATTCTTGTCTTTCCGATTGAAGCTTTAAAATAATATTCTCAACTCTTGATACATAATCTTTTTTTTCTTCAACTGAGAGATTACCTCTTGCAAAGACTACGATTTTTGCAAGATCTGGCTCAACATCTGGGAAAAATTCTACACCTTCTCCAACTTTAGTATAGGTGTAGTTTACAGCAACTAATATTACTAAAGCACTAATCATCACCTTTAAAGGATGAAATAATAAGAAGTTTAATACTTTTGCATAAAATCCAACAAAACCAGTTACGTTTAAAACAGGTTCATTTGATTCTGAAGATAAGATTTTTGCATTTTTAGAAACTAATTTATCTGTAGAATTTACATTTTCTGAAATTTTATAAACTCTTGGTATAATTCTTATAAATACAAATATAAATAAAGCGAAGCTCAGTAAATATTTTCCAATTGTTATAAATAAACTAAATCTTTCAAGATTTAATAATCCAAATCCATAAGATAATAGATTGTAAAAAATTAATGATATTAGTAATGGTACAATAAATTGGAGAAGTATTCTTGAAACAGTATTTAAAATAGATCCTAAAACTGGGACAAACAGTAATGCCATAAATAAAGAAGATATAAGAACGCATATAAGTGTAATTGGTAAATATTTCATAAATTCACCAGCTATACCAGGCCAGAATATTAAAGGTAAAAAAGCGGCTAGGGTAGTTGCAGTCGATGATATAATTGGTAGTGACATTTTTTTTGATGCGTTTGCGAAAGCATCTTTTACACCAAGACCTTCTTTCATTTTTCTATCTGCATATTCAACAACAACAATTGCTCCATCGACTAATAGTCCTACAGATAAAATTAGAGCAAATAATACTACTATATTAATAGTAAAACCCATTACAGATAGAGCTAATAAACCTGATAAAAACGATCCTGGAATAGATACACCAACTAATAAACCAGATCTAACGCCTAATGCTCCTAAAATAATAATTAAAACAAGGATTATAGCTGCTATGACGTTATTTTGCAGACTATTTAACATAGTTTTAATTCCTTTTGATTGATCATTTCCAAAAGAGATTTCAACATTTTCAGGAAAACTTTTAGCAGTAATTGCAGTTATTCTTTTTACTTCTTCAATAGTATTGATAATATTTTCACCAATTCTTTTGGAAACATCAATAGTTATTGAATTAGATCCATTTACATTTGCATAAGATTGCCTATCTTCGAATGTTCTTTTAACTTCAGCTATATCTCTGAAAGTAATAACTGAGTCTCCGTTAGTTTTAACAGGAGTATTTAATACATCTTCAATAGTTTCGTATAAACCTGGAACTTTAATATCAAAACTTCCGTCACCAGTGTCTTGACCACCAGCAGATACCATTTTATTATTTTCTCTAACAATATTAATAAGGCTCTCAAGATTGATGCCATAGCTATCAACTGCAGTTGGATTGATTAATATGTCAACCTGTTCATTTCTTTTACCGCCTATTTTAGCTTCTAAAACACTAGGAATTGTTTCAATATCATCTTGCAAAATGTCAGCTAAATCCTGAAGAGTTCTATTAGGCACATCTCCGCTTAAAGAAATGGATAAGATAGGAAATGTACTTATATTTACTTCGTTAACTGTCGGTTCATCTGCTTCACTAGGTAGATCACCCTTAGCTCTATCAACTTTATCTCTAATATCAACCATAGCTTGATCAGAATCAAATCCAGCATCAAATTCTAATAAAACGTTACCCCCACCTGAATAAGCTGTTGATCTTACTTCTCTTACTCCTTCAACAGTTTTAACTTCGTCTTCAATTGGTTTAACTAAAAGCCTTTCAGAGTCTTGTGCAGAAATACCATTTTGACTTAGTGAAATATAAACTATTGGTATGCTTACATCAGGAGATGATTCTTTGGGCATTGTGATGTAAGTAGATGCACCTGAAAAAATAATAAAAATAAGTATTCCCATGAAAACTCGGGAATGGCTTATTGCATAGTCTATAATATTAATTTTCATTTAGATTAGTTTACTGTTTCACCAATACTTATATATTCTTGTCCACTTACAATTAAATTTACTTTTTCAGGTAATCCAGAAACCCACATGCCATCTATTGTATCCTTAATTGTTTTGGTTGGATAGAAAATAACTTTATTATCATTGTCTACAGCTTTAACACCTACAGTGCCATCGTCTAATAAAGTTAATATAGAAGGTGGAATTTTGTGAGCTTTAAGTTCTGAACCTTTGATAACAATTTTAGTTGTTATGCCACTTTTATAGGAAAGATCTTTGTTATCAGCTTCAATAGTAATTTCGAATGTTCTAGTACTAGTTTCAGCTGATGGAGAAATAAAAGATATTATTCCGTTTTTTTTAATACCATTACTATCTTCGATTAAAGCTTTAGTACCAACACTCACTTTATTTACATCAAATTCAGATAAATAACCTTCAATTTTGATAGGGTCTAAATCAATTATAGTAAATAGGGGAGTGCCTATCGAGATGAATTCAGTTTCCTCAACCATTTTTTTAGAAATAATTCCATCAAATGGCGCCTTGATAGTAGTTTTTTCTATATCAATTTTTATGTTCTTTAAAATTGATTTTACATTTGAAATTTGAGCTTCAAGGTTTGCTAAGGTAGATTCAAATTTTATTTTAATATCTTCTCTATCAGCTTGAGCATTGGCAAGATTAAAAGATGCTAAACTTAATTTTGATTTTGAACTTAAACCTTTATCAATTAGTTGTTTTGCAGATGCATATTCAATTTCATACAATTCAATTCTTTCAACATTTTGTCTAAGTAGATTATCTCTATTTTTTTCATTTAAAATTAGTTCTTTATTAAGTCTTTCTAAATCTTTTTTTGCACTAGAGAGTTTTTCATTTCTATCCTCTAGTGAGATTGTAATCATTTCAGCATTTTGAGATACTCTATCTCCTCTTGCAAATTCAATATTATCTATGTTGCCAGATGTTTCAGATTTAACATCAATTTTTTTATTATGAATAGTTTGACCTTGTAATTCAATTGATTGATCAATTAAACTGGAAGTAAATTCCTTTGTTTCAACAGAAAATGTAAAATCTTTATTATCGTTATTTTTTGAATCTTGCGAATATGAAGTTTCTGTATCAGCGCTAGTTTCTGTATCATCATTTTGCGCAACAACATTATTTGTAAATTGACCAGAACCAATCCATCCAACAACAGCGGCAAGTATTATGAAAGCTATAAATATTGATCTTTTCATTAAATATCGTACATGTCATATATATTAAAGTTAATAAAAAACAATTTTTTGTTAACTTTATTATCTTTTATGAAATCAAAAAACTGGGTTAATAGACAAAAAAATGATCAGTTTGTAAAGAAAGCTAAACAGTTAGGGTATATAAGTCGAGCTGCGTTTAAACTAGAAGAGATTGAGCAAAAATATAAAATAATTGAACATTCTAGAGAAATACTAGAACTTGGATCTTCTCCAGGAGGTTGGACTCAAGTTATCTTAAATTACAATCAAAAAGCTAATATAACCTGTTTTGATTTATTAGATATGAAAATTAATAATCAAAGTATATCTTTTTTTAAAGAAGATTTTTTAAAACATAATTTTACTAATTTAAAAAATAAATTTGATTTGGTTTTGTCAGATGTAGCTCCTAATACTACTGGTCATCAATCAACAGATCATCTCAGGATAAGTCAATTAATATATGAAGTTATAGACAGATTAGAAATAATATTAAAAAAACAAGGATCATTTATATTCAAAATTTGGAAGGGAGAGGAAGATAAGGAAATTATAAAGATACTTAAAAAAATTTTTGATAAAGTTGAGTATTTTAAACCAAAATCATCAAGACAAGAATCAAGTGAAATATTTATAATATCAAGAGGATTTAGATTGCATGAAGAGTAAATTAGAAACCATTTTAATTGTAGATTATGGATCTCAATACACACAATTAATAGCAAGAAGAATAAGAGAGTTAGAAGTCTTTTGTCTTGTCTATCCTTTTAATAAAATTACGAAAAAAATTTTAAATGAAATCAAACCATCTGCATTTATATTATCTGGAGGACCTAGATCAGTACTAGACAAAAATTCTCCTAAATTAAATCAAGAAATTTTAAAAATGAAAAAACCAGTTTTAGCAATTTGCTATGGCATGCAATTAGTAACAAAAAATTTGAAAGGTGTAGTAAAACGTTCTACGCATAGAGAGTATGGTCACACTATTATAAATATTAAGAAAAAATCAATTTTATTTAAGGGAATTATTAAACAAAAAATCAAAGTATGGATGTCTCATGGAGATAATATCAATAAAATACCAAAACTTTTTTCAATAACATCTTTATCAAATAATAAAATTATTTCATCTATTGAAAATTATAAAAATAAAATTTATTGCCTTCAATTTCATCCTGAGGTCTATCATACAGATTTTGGTTCAAAAATAATTAATAATTTTGTTTTCAATATTGTAAATATAAAAAATAAATTCAAAATTCAAAAATTTATTGAAAATAAAGTATCAGAATTAAAAAATGAAATTAAGAATAAAAAAATAATCTGTGGTTTATCTGGAGGTGTAGATTCCACTGTTACTGCATATTTATTAAGCAAAGCCGTTAACAAAAATCTTTATTGTATTTTTGTTGATCACGGTCTTCTAAGAAAAAATGAAGCTAACGAAGTGTCAAAAATATTTTCCAAAAAATTTGGCAAAAACTTTATTAAAATAAATGCTTCTAATATTTTTTTAAAAAATTTAAAAAATGTTTCTGATCCTGAGAAAAAAAGAAAAATTATTGGCAAAACATTTATAGAAGTTTTTGATAAAGCAGCTAAAAAAATAACAAATGTAGATTATTTAGGGCAAGGGACTCTTTATCCAGATATTATAGAAAGTATTCCATTTTTTGGAGGTCCAACAGCTAAAATCAAAAGTCACCATAATGTTGGAGGCTTACCAAAAAAAATGAAATTAAAAATTGTGGAACCATTAAGAGAATTATTTAAAGATGAGGTAAGAAATGTTGGAAGGCAATTAAAAATAGATAAACATTTACTTTTAAGACATCCTTTCCCAGGTCCAGGTTTAGCAATCCGAATACCTGGAATAATTCATAAAAAAAAGATCTTAATTCTTCAAGAGGCAGATCATATTTTTATTGAGTATCTAAAAGAGAAAAATCTTTATAATAAAATTTGGCAAGCTTTTGTTGTTCTTTTACCAGTAAAATCAGTAGGTGTTATGGGAGATGAAAGAACATACAATTACTCTGTTTCACTTAGAGCTATTACTTCAGTGGATGGAATGACTGCGGATTTTTATATGTTTTCAAATAATCAACTTAAAGAAATATCTTCTCGAATAATTAATAATGTTAAAGGTATAAACAGAGTTTTGTACGATTTTACTTCAAAACCTCCTGGAACCATTGAATGGGAATAGTATTATAGATATAAACTTTTTAATGAAAATACTCTATGAATACTTTATTATAAACAATAAAATTTAATTCTTTATGATTAACATTGATGCATTAAAAAATAAATCAAAACTGTGGAAAGACGCAAAACCATTCTCTCATATAATTATAGATAATTTTTTTAATAAAGAAATTGCTAAAAATTTAGAAAAAGAATTTCCAAATTTTGACAATAATATTTGGAAAGAGTATGGTAATGCAATTGAAGTTAAAAAAGTATGTAATAATTGGAATATCTTTCCTAGTTTAACTTATAAAGTATTCGACTATCTGAATTCATCTGATTTTGTAAATATTCTTTCTAAATCATTATTTGGATCTAACATTTTATCATCTGATGCTGGGTTGAACGGTGGTGGTTGGCACATACATAAAAGGGGAGGTAAATTAAATACTCATCTTGATTACTCACTACATCCAAAACTTCTTTTACAACGAAAGATTAATATTATAATTTATTTGAATTCTAATTGGAAAGCTGAATGGAAGGGTAATTTAGGTTTTTGGGATAATAAAAGTTCTAAAGAGCCTGGCAACCTTCAAAAAGAAGTTATACCTTTCTTTAATAGGGCGGTAATTTTTGATACATCACAAAATAGCTGGCATGGATTACCAAGTCCTCTTGAATGTCCAAATGATGAATTTAGAAAAAGTATTGCTGTTTATTATCTTACTAAACCCCCCAAAAATATTGATAAAAGAGGAAAAGCTCTTTTTGCTCCTACAGAAGAACAAAAAGATGATAAATCAGTTTTAGATCTTATAAAAAAAAGATCAGATATCAATTCAGCTTCTTCAGTTTATGAAAAAAATAAGTAATTCTGAGATTATTTAAAATTTTTTTTTAATTTTTAATTACACTAATTAATTTTTTATTTGATGAAAACATTAAATAATCAAAGTTAAAATTATTGTTTTGATCATTTACTTTTAAATTAAAAAAATTTAGATAGAATTGCTAAAAGTAATTTATAAAGAATTTCAATTTATAATTTTGAATGTTTTTCTGCTTAATGTTGTAATTAAATTATCAATACTTTCAAATTTTCTATTAAAGTTTTTAGAAATTAAAGTATAGAAAATTTTTTTTCTTTTGTTTTCTAAATATTTGTTTAGTACATAATCTGGACTTGAATAGGTATGTTTAAATATATAAAAAAATGCATTATTTTTATTAAAATCAATAGCATAATCTTTCCATTCTCCATTAGAAACTCCTTTAGAATAAATATTTAGGATTTTGACAAGTTCATCTTTGGAAAAGTAGAGATTGTGATTGTTAGTTGAACCACTAGATGTTACTAAGCTCATAATTTAAGAATATAACAAAAATTTATGCCTGTAAATGCTCCAAATGATAATTTAGATTTATTAGCACCATCATTTAATCTTAAAAATATTGATGATGAAATGCTTTCATTAGATAATGCAAAAGGATTAAATGGTACTGTTATTGTTTTTATATGTAATCATTGTCCATATGTTAAAGCAATTGCAAGTAGATTAAAAAAAGATGCTGATGAGTTACTAGAGCACTCAATAAATACAATTGCTATTATGTCTAATGATGTAATTAACTATCCCGATGATTCATTTGATAATATGAAAATTTTCTCTGATAAATATAAATTTAATTTTCCGTATCTTTATGATGAATCACAAGAAGTGGCAAAAAATTATAATGCTGTTTGTACTCCAGATTTTTTCGGTTTTGATAAAGATCTTAAATTAAAGTATAGAGGTAGAATAGACTCAGGTGTAATGAATGCAAATCAAAATTCAAATATTGAAAGAGATCTTTTTAATGCAATGATTAAAATCAAAAATGAGGGAGCAGGTCCAACTAATCAAATGAATAGTATTGGTTGTTCAATAAAGTGGAAATAGTATGAGTGAAGAGAATAAAAATAATAGTTCATTAAAAAAAATACAAAATTTTATTTTTCAAAACTACATACAATTAATAATTTCATTACTAATTTTGCTAATTATATTTATTGGTTTCCAAACATATAATTATTTTAAAGTTCAAGATATTAAAAACTCAAGTATAAGTTTTTTTGATATTATCCAAGATGATCAAAATGATTTAAGTAGTTTAGAAAAATTAATTGTTGATGATAATATTTTTTCTATTTTATCAAAATTAAAATTAATTCAGCAAAATAATGAAAACAAAAATTTTAGTTACTCTAATGAATTGTATAAAGAATTACTTGCATCATCAAATTTAGATGATCTGTATAAATCGGCTATCGCTGCAAATGCTTCATACACAATGATTAATGCATCTTATGAAGACAATACTAATAATTATTTAAATGATATATCAATTTATATAAATAGTATTAACGATGAGTTGGATAGTTATTTTTCTATTAAAAAAGAATTAGAATATTTATTAATCGTTACAGAAATTGATCTTAATAAATCTGAATATAGTAATTCAAAAGCTTTGGATAAATATAATGAAATATTTAATTCAAGTTTGATTTCTGCCTCTACAAAAGAAAGAGTGAAAAAGATTCATGAGTTTCAGCTTTATAAGTAGAATATCGCTATATCTATCTTTCGTATTAATTTTTTCATGTCAGGATACGATTTCATCATTAACAAATAATGAAACTATAGATTCTCAAAATTATAACTTTCAATTAGAAACAGAAGAATTTTTAGATTTTAGTGTTTTTGAACAATATGATGAAAACGTAATTGATAATTATACATATAAAGCATCTGACTATAATTTTTTAGATAAAGATCTAGCTGTATTAAAAATTAATAACTATGAATCAAAATATCAAAATAACGAATCAATAAATGTTATTCAACTTGATGAAAGTATTTACTCATTAAATAAAGATGGGGAACTCTTAAAGTTTGATTTAAATAGTGGAAAGTTGATTGAAAGAATTAATGTTGATTTAGATAATGTAAAAAAAGTACCTATATCTTTTTCTCTTTATAATAATGATTTTATTATTGCTTTTAAATCAGGAGATGTCGTTAGAATTAATAAATTAGGTCAAGTTATTTGGTTATTTAAAAATGAAGATTTATTAAATACTCCAGTCAAAATATTTAATGACTATCTAATAATATTATATCCAGAAAATATAGTTTTCTTATCAATTTTAAGTGGAGACACAATTTATGAGAAAGCTTTTAAATCAAGTAATATAATTCAATCATCGGGAGGTAAGATTGAAAATTATTTTAATATTGTTTTTTTTATACTCCCTAATAGTGAATTTAACTCTCTAGACACATACTTGTTTGAGGAACATAGATTAAATTTTGATAATATTGAACTTAATACTTCACTTAATAATTTAAAAGATCAAATACACCTTTACAAAAATTTTCTAGTTTATTTTGATGATGGAAAAATTATTCATACTTATGACATAAATAAAAACAAGTTTATATTAGCTGATTTTAGAATAAATAACTCTTCTTCAGCTGTATTATTTAATAATTCACTAATTTCTAAAAATGAAAATTATGTTGAATTTTACAATATTCAGAATGGAAATTTATTCTCAAGAATTAATATTAACAAAATATTAAATAAAAAATCAAAAATAATAAATTCTTTAATCATAAATAAAAATATGCATTTATTTACAGATAATGGTGAAATAATTATTTTAGATCAAAATCTTGAAATTCAAGAAACCGTAAATCTTAAAATTAAAAATATTAATAAAGTTTATAATTATCAAAATAAAATTATTATAAGTACTGAAAAAGGTATTACATACATTTATTAAAATGAATATATTAATTTTAGGTATGCCAAATGTTGGCAAAACATCACTTTATAATTTAATTACAAATAAAAATAATAATATAATTCATGATACCATTGGCACAACAAGAGATTGGCACGTATCGCCTCTTAAATCAAATAGAAATATTGATGTATATGATACACCAGGAATAATTAATCAAAAAAGTTTAGTAACAAAGAATGTTAGTAATATAATAAGTAAAATAGATATTTTTGTTTATGTTATTGACTACAAAGCTGAGAATTATTTTATAGATAAAGAATTGATCAATGAATTAAGAAAATTTAATAAGGAAATAATAGTTATAATTAATAAAGATGATAACTTTAAACAAGATAAAAAAATTGACAACCTTGGCATCAAGAATGTTTTTTTTATCTCATGTTCACATAATATAGGCATTACAGGTTTTTTAGATTTTTTATCAAAATATGATGTTAAAGATAATAAGTTAATAAATTACGATTTTTCTTTAGGGTTATTTGGCAAAACAAATGTAGGAAAAAGTACTCTCTTAAACAAATTAGTTGGATTTGAGAGATCAATAGTTAGTAATCAACCAAAAACTACAACCGATATTGTTTCTTCTTCTTATAATTTTAAAGGTAATACCTATTCAATTAAAGATACTGCAGGTTTAATAAAAAAAAATAAAATTGATAAAAATAGTCTTGATTTTTATGTCACCAAAAAAACTTTATCGATCATCAATGAAATTAATTTAAATATTTTCCTTATTGATATTGTACAAGGCTTTGATACTCAGTCTAAAAAAATATTTAATTTAATTTATCAAAAATCTAATATTTTATTATTTATAATTAATAAAACTGATTTAGTTAAAAAAAACAAAAAGAAAGTAATTAATGAATTAATTAAGGATATTTATTATGAATTTTCTCAATCTAAAAATATAACTATTATACCAATTTCAACACTAAATAAAAAAGATATTTTATTTTTAAAAAATAAGATTCGTGAACTTATTTTAGAAATAAATAAAAATATATCAACTTCACAAATTAATAAGTGGTTAAATCATGTTATTGAAAATAATTCTCATCCAAGAATAAATGGAAAAGAAGTGAAATTCAAATATGGCACTCAGGTTTCAAAAAATCCTTTAACAATAAAAATTTTTTCAAATTTTTCTAAAGAAATATCTAATACATATAAAAGATATTTGCTTAATAATTTTTATAATTTCTTTAAAATTAAAAGTAGAAATTTAAAAATTTTATTTTCTAAATCTAAGAACCCTTATGATTAGTAATTATTGATCTGTACTCGCATAACTCTCAATAATACTATGATTATATTCAGAAATTTGCATGAGAATATTTGAATTTTCTACAAAAAATAAATGAAAATTTTTCAATATCTCAACATCATTATTATCAGTTAAGTACAAAACACTACTATAAATTATATATGAAAATAGAATGCCATATAAAATTCCAAAAAATTTATCAAATATCACTCCTAAAATTTGTTTATCTAAGTCACTATTTAAAAATTTTCTTATTCTTTTTAATATAAATAAACTAATTAAGAAAATTACTGGTATTGAAATAATTATACTTATAACGCTTACAAACTGTTCAAATCTTTGTAAAAAATTAATATTTAAGAGTTGTTCACTTAAAAAATCTGAAAGATATTGATAACTATATATGGTAACAAATACAGAACCGACCCATGTTAATAACCCTAATATAGAATTGATAAATCCTTTCCAGAAACTAAAAATGACAAATACTGCAGTTAAAATTAACACTACATAATCGAAAAATATTAACTCAAAGTTTAAAAAAGTCATTTTTGATATTTTAATATTGATGGTAAAGTAATTAGCACTCCTATCATAGCAAATATCATTGCTAAACTAGTAAATAGACCAAAATAAACTGTAGGAACAAAGTTTGATAGACAAAGAGTAAGGAACCCTGCAGTTATTGCAATAGATGTAATTAAAACTGCATTACCTACAGTTAAATGTGTTTTTTCAATCATTTCACTATGTTTTCTACCTAACTTTAGATTTTCCTTGTAACGATAGATATAATGTATTGTATTATCAACCGCTATACCAATTGATATTGCTGCAATTGTAATTGTCATTATATCAAGTGGTATTTTAAGCAATCCAATTAAACCAAGAATAAAAGTTGAAGCAAAAATATTCGGAATTATTCCAATTATACTTAATTTTAAAGATCTAAATAATATTATAAACATTATAAAAATAGCTAAAATTACAAAACCTAAGGACTTTATTTGTGAGCTAAATAAAGATTTTAACATGTTATTATATAATACTAATAGACCGTTAACTTTAAATTCTTCCAAGTTATCAAATTCATTTAATAAAAAAGAATTGATGTCATTAATAAGATCATTTCTTTTAATATTTTTCGAATCTTTAACTCTTGTAGAAATTTTTATCATGTTTTTTTCAACATTTAGATAAGGATCAATTAAATCTGTTTTATAATTAATAGGTATTTCACTATATAATACTGATAATTCAAACATTGATAAATCACTTTTGTTTATTTGATTAGCAGTGTCTATAAGTGAATAAATTGAAGTAACTTTACCAATTTCTATTCTATTTTCTAAATATTGATGAACAAATTTGATTGTTTCAATTTTTTCATTTGTGAACCAAATATTATTATCTTCTCCAAACATATCATCTGAGAAAAAATCATCTTCAATTTCTAAATCATCTTCTTCTTCAGATTTTATTGTTGTATCAATTATTTGATCATCATTTTTGAATTTAAGAATAATATCTAATGGTGTAGTTCCACCTAATTCATTATCTATAAGATACATTCCTTTATAAATTTCTGTATTTTTTTTAAAATATTTTATAAATGAGTTTTCAACATTCAGATTGGTGATTCCATATAGAGATATGCAAAATATTAGAATGTTTAATCCAAGAATATATTTACTATTCTTATATGCAAAAGGATAAAATGATTTTAAAAAACTCAAATTTAGAGAATAGCTTTTTTCCTCCTTTGAAAAGAAAGAAACAATTAGAGGTAAGATTACAAATGATGAAATTAATACTATTAATAATGCTATTATCATTATAATTCCAAAATCAATTACAGGTTTAATATCTGATATTACTAGCGATACAAAAGCAACAATTGTAGTTAGAAAGGTATAAAAACAAGGCCAAAACATCATTCTAAAATTTTCAATAATTTTTATATCCCTTTGTAAATAATTATTCATTATATGAACATTCATAGAAATAGATAAAACAAACATTAAGGATAAGAAGTTTGCTGAAACTGCTGTAATTTCAAAATTAATAAAACCAGCTAAACCTATTGACAAATAAACAGCACTAATTGACGTAAATAAAATAGCAAATACCCATTTGACTCTTCTAAAAATTAGGAAAAGAATTAAAATTATAATTAAAAGTACAATTAAACTGAATGTTAAAATATCATTTTTTACATAAGAAATAACATCGCTTGATATCATTTCTACCCCACCTAAATAGTATGTAAAATCTTTATTGCTATTAGTAATAATATTTCTTATTTTTTTAATTAATTCATTTCTCTCTTTGTCTATTTCTGTTTTTATGCTGTAATATTTTCCTTGAGATAGGTATAAATTTTTGTTTTCTTTAAGATCAAGTGCTTTATTGTTTTCATTAAGGAAAATTACAATAGAAGTTATATTTTTATTCTCATTAATAATTTGATCACTATAGATAGGACTTTTTGCAAACTCATCCAAAACATCTTTAATTGCTAAATTGGTATCTATTATAGTTTCATAATTATCATTTGCTAAATCTAAAAGGTTAGTTTTATTTAAAAGAAGAATAGGGGCTTTATTAATATTAAAAACAGAATACACCTCTGGTAATACCGATAATTTTTTGCTTATCTTTTCTATTTCAGTTAATAATAACTTATCTATTTTATCTTTACTTTTTATAGCTATTACAAGACTATTTTTTGTAGGAAATAAATCTTGATAATAAGAAAAATATTTAAAATCTTCATCACCTTGTGATACCAGACTATCAGAAGAAGCATCTATTCTAAAATCTTTAATATAAAAACTGGCAAAAAATAAAGATAGAATAAAAAAAATAGATAAAATAAATTTTAATTCTTTACTCATAATTTCTATACACTCTATTACCAATAGAAGTTAAAACTTCGTATGATATAGTTTTGCATTTTTTAGCAAATTTATCTACCTTATGTTCTTCATTAATAATATCTACGTACATTCCTACTTTTAAATCATGACTACATTTTGATATGTCTATTGTAAATGAATCCATTGAAATTCTTCCAATAATCTTAAATCTATCTTTTTTAAAATAAACAAAACCTTTATTGCTCAACAATCTAGGTATTCCATCTTCGTAACCAAGACCAATTATTGCCACTTTTGTTTTAGTTTTTGTTTTGAATGTACGATTATATCCAATGTATTGATTTTTTTGTAAATCTTTAATTTGGATTATCTTTCCTTTAAAATTGATTACATTTTTAATTTTATTTTCTAATTGTTTATTTTCATAACAACCATAAATACCAATACCAGGTCTAATCATATCGTATAAATATGTTTTATCTAGAATTGAGCCATGAGCATTAGCTAAGCTAAAAATAACACCTTTAGAATTTTTTTTAACAAAAGAATTAAAAAGTTTTTTTTGTTTAACGTTGTATTTTACCTTGTATTCATCAGAACTCGATAAATGACTAATTACTAATTTGATATTTCGATTTTTTAAATCTAACATTTTTACATCTTTAGATGAAATGCCTAGTCTATTTATGCCTGTATCTATATGAATAGCAAAATCTATTTTTGTATTTTTTATTCTGTTATATTCTTCAATAGTATTTACTACAGGTATTAAATTTGCATTTGTGAAATTATGCAATTTATAATTTTGTAATCCATTAAGAACATATATTTTAATTAATTTATTTTTATTATTTAATCTTAATCCTTCGCTTAATGTTGCAACAAAAAAATGTTTACAACCTTGATTTAATAAAAGATTATAAATTTTCTTATCTCCTAATCCGTAAGCATTAGCTTTTATTGTTGGAGCTACGATTAAGTTCTTTTTAAGTTTTTTAAAAAAATTGTAATTATAAATTAAGTTTTTTGTATTTATATTTAGAATACCACTTTCGTTAATCACTCAATAATATTATCATAATCTTTCGTTGTTAAGTCACTGAATTTTGTATAATTAGCATCAAAATGCATTTTTATTGACCCAATTGGTCCATGTCTTTGCTTTGCAATAATTATTTCAGCTTTATTATAATTATCATTTGTTAATTGCTGCCATCTAGATACTCTTTCATTATATTTCAAATCGTCTTCTTCAGATTTTCTAATTGGTTCTAATCTTTCTAGATAATAACTTTCTCTATATATAAACATTACAACATCGGAGTCTTGTTCAATTGTACCGCTTTCTCTTAAATCGGATAATTGTGGTCTTTTATCCTCTCTTTGTTCAACTTGTCTAGAAAGTTGAGATAAAGCAATAATTGGAATATTTAACTCTTTAGCTATAGATTTAAGCCCTCTCGTTATTTCTGATATTTCCTGAACTCTTCCATCATTTCTATTATTTGATGAAGACGACATTAACTGCAAATAATCAATAATTATTAAGTTTATATCATGCAATCGTTTTAACCTTCTCGCTCTTGCTCTTAAAATAGGAATTGTTAAAACAGGATTATCATCAATTATTAAATTTAAATTTTCTAATTCTGCAGATGATTTAGCTATTTTATTAAAATCATCTTTATTTAATTCTGCCTTTCTCATTTTATCACCAGAGATTTTTGTTCGTTCTGCTAATATTCTTGTTGCAAGTTGCTCTGAAGACATTTCTAAAGAAAAGAAAGCTACCTTACCTCCATCTATAATTTTTTTATTCTCAAATTCATCTTTTTCTTCCTGATATTTAAATGCACAATTAAAAGCAATATTAGTGCCCAAAGCTGTTTTCCCCATTGATGGTCTTCCAGCAATAATAATTAAATCAGATTTATGTAATCCCCCTAATTTCTTATCTAAATCTTTAAAACCTGTCGGGACACCAGCTATTTTACCATCCCTTTTGTATGCTTCACTTATAATATCAACAGCTCCCTGAAGAGCATTACCAAAGTTAATAAAAGATCTATCTGTATTTCCAGATTGGGAAAGGTTATATAAATCATTTTCAGCATTCTCAATTAGATCTTCTGCTAAAATATTATTTTCTGAGCCTGTAGTCTGGATGATATTATGTGCTACTCCAACTAGATTTCTTTTAATATATAAATCATAAATTATTTTAGCATAATTATAAGTATTTTGAGTTGAAGGAGCGCTGTCTTTAAGCTGATTTAGATAATTTAATTTATTATAATTCTTATTATCATCGGGAAGATAATTTTTTAGTGTTATTGGTGAGACAAGTACATTTTTTTCTAATAAGTTTTTTATTGTTGAAAAAATAATCTTATTTGTTTCGTCTACAAAATGATCTTCATTGAGAAAGTCTGAAACTTTTTCATAGTTTCTATTATCCCATAATATGCACCCTATAAGAGCTATTTCAGCCTCTATATTGGAAAAATTAATTTCATCTGAAGAATTTTGTTTAGAATTTATTAATTCAACAGACATTAATACTAAATAAACTATCTAAAAATAATCAACAACAATAAGAAAATAAATTTAGTTAATAAAATATTAATAGTGTGAATAAATTAGTTTTTATTTACTTGGATCAGAAATTCTTCAGCAATATCCTCATAAGGATTGATTTCAATAGTATGCTCACCAATTGATTTTATTTGATTTTTAATAACGAGGTCATCTGATTTAACTTTAAGACTATTATTTGATAAATAATCTATTATTTCTTTTTTTGAGATGGAGCCATAAAGTTGATCCTTCTCATCAGCTTCTCTACTAAAATGTATTTTAATTTTTCTTATTTCTTCAAGTAATTTTTTAGCTTCAGTTAGTTTTGCTTCTTCCTTTATTTTTATCTTATCCTTTATTTTATCATAATGCTCAATATTTTTTTTATTTTCTCTAAGTGCCATATTATTGGGAAATAGGTAATTCCTAGCATAACCGGGCTTTACGGAAACTATATCTCCAACTTTACCTAATTTTTTTATAGCTGTTGTTAGGATGACTTTCATTGTGAATATGATTTATTTGTATAGGAAATTAGCGATAAAAAACGCGCTCTCTTTATTGCTTTAGATAATTCTTTTTGTTTTTTCTTTGATACGCCTGTTATTCTACTTGGAATAATTTTACCTTTCTCAGTAATATATCTGGATAAAAGTCTTATATCTTTATAATCAATTTTAGGTGAATTAGGTTGACTAAATGGACAGAATTTTCTTTTATTTTCAAATGGAGAATTTGATTTTTCCTCTCTTTTATTTTTGAATTTATTTTTTTTCATAATTTAGCATGGTTGGAAGTTCTTGATGTTCATTGACTTTTATAAATATGTGCCTTAACAGATTTTCAGATTGATTTAATTCTTTACTTATATCTTTGATAATTTTACCAGAAGCCTCAATTTGAAAAAAATTATAAAATGCTTTTTTAAATTTATTAATATTATAACTTAAATCCCTTAAGCCCCAATTCTCTTCATTAACGATATTTGCAGATTGTGATACAAGCCTAGTTTTGAAATTCTCTATTTCAGATTTTAGATTAGTTGTTGATAATTCAGGATTAAAAATTAAAACTACTTCAAACTTATTCATAAAACTCCATGGTTTATCTTATAAAAATAAATCTATAAGAGAAGTTGAACTTGCATATATTAAAATTTTAAAATAAATCAAGCTTTAATGACAACTATCGTATTTCCAGGACAAGGTAGCCAAAATATTGCTATGGGCAAGGATTTTAATGACAATTTTAAAATCGCTAACCTGGCATATCAGGAAATAGAGGACTACAGTCAAATTAATGTAAGAAAAATAATATTTGAAAACGAAGGAGATAAATTAGATTTAACTCAGTTTACTCAAATATGTATTTTTGCAACTTCATATGTTATTTTTAAAACATACTTAAATGAAACAGATTTCCAATTAAATAATATCAATGTTATGATGGGCCACTCCCTTGGAGAATACACATCCTTAGCTTGTAGCAATAAAATAAGCCTTAAGGACTGCTCAATTATTCTTAAGAAAAGGGGTGAATTAATGAATAACGAAGTAATTGAAATTGATACTGGAATGGTTGCATTAATTGGAAAAGATTCAAATTATGTTCAAAAAATTATAGATGATAATAATTTTGATTTAGAAATTGCTAATGATAATTCCCCGATGCAAATTGTTATATCAGGTGCAAAAAAAGAGTTAAATAAAAGCAAAGATATATTTTTAAAAAACGGTATTAGAAAGTTTGTGCCATTAAATGTTTCAGCAGCTTTTCACAGCAAATTTATGCTTAAAGCTCAAGAAAAGTTAAATTTAGATATTGATAAATTAAATTTTTCTGAAAACAAAATTAGAATTATTTCAAATTATGATGCAAATATTTACAGTGAAAATACATTTATAAAAAAAAATTTGCAATTTCAAATGGCAAATAAGGTTAGATGGTCCGAGAGTATTAAAAAACTAGAGGAAATTGAAGAAAAAAATATTATAGAAATTGGCCCAGGAAAAGTTTTAAGTGGTTTAATTAATAGAATATCAAAAAATTTTAACATTAAATCAATTAATGAAATTGGAGATTTATCAAAATGAATGAAATTAAAAAAATATTTATAACCGGTGCCTCTGGTGGTATTGGCTCAGCAATTTGTAAAAAATTTATAGATAAAAAATATACGCTAGTTTTAACTGCTTCATCTAATGAAAAGATTACTAAATTAAAAGAAATTTATGGTAATGATAATTTTTACTTCAAAGTAAATCTAGCTGATTCTGAAAATCTTGATATTTGCCTAAATGAAATTGCAAAAAATCATAAAGATATTTCTGTTATTGTTAATAATGCTGGTGTAACCGAAGATAATTTAATATTTAGAATGAAAGATGAGCAATGGAATAAAGTTATTCAAACAAACTTAAATTCTAATTTTCAAATAATTAAATCTTTATTACCTAATATGCTATCTAAAAAATATGGAAAAATTATTGGGATTTCTTCAATTGTTGGTTCTACTGGTAATCCTGGTCAAGCAAACTATGTAGCTTCAAAATCTGGCATGATTGGTCTTTATAAATCAATTGCTTCTGAAGTCGCAAAAAGGAATATTAATGTTAATGTAATTTCACCAGGATTTATTTCCACTAATATGACTGAAAATCTAAATGATCAACAAAAACAAACTTATCTTTCAAGGATACCAATGTCTAGATTTGGAAAGCCAGAAGACATTGCTAATTTAGTATATTTTTTAGCTATAGAAGATTCATCTTATATCACTGGTCAGAATTTTCATGTTAACGGTGGAATGTTGATGGTTTAATTGGTTGACATACATTGAAATAATAATCTAAAAGCATTTATAAGGAGAAAAATATGAGTGAAATTCAAGATCAGGTAAAAAAAATTGTTGTAGATCATTTGGGTATTGATGAAGCAAAAGTTGTTCCAGAAGCAAAATTTATAGATGATTTAGGCGCAGATAGCTTAGATACCGTTGAACTGGTAATGGCATTTGAAGAAAAATTTGGTATTGAAATACCTGATGACGCTGCTGAAACTATCCAAACAGTTCAAAATGCAATAGATTACATTCAAAGTAAAAAATAAAACTTGATAAGTAGAATTTATGAGAAGAGTTGTAGTTACTGGAATGGGGTTACTCACAACTCTAGGAAATGATTTAGATACATCTTGGGATAACCTAATTAATTGTAAATCTGGAATTAAGCAAATTAAACATTTTGATGTTTCAGACTTACCTTCTAAAATAGCAGGTTACATTAATAATAATTCAGAAGATGAAAATTATTTTAATAAATCATCTTTTTTGGAGCCAAAAGATCTTAAAAGAAACGATAGATTCATACAATACGGACTTTTAGCTGCAAAAATGGCTATAGAGGATGCCGGACTAATTAATTTAACTGAAGAAGAAAAGCTTAGAGTAGGGGTTTCTGTTGGCTCAGGAATTGGCGGACTTGAAACTATTTATAATGGATCTTTAACTATAAATAGTAAAGACAATAAAAAACTATCACCATTTTTTATTCCATCATCTTTAGTAAATCTTTTGTCAGGTCAAATTTCTATAAAATATGGTTATAAAGGACCAAATCATTCAGTTGTTACTGCCTGTGCAACAGGTGCTCATTCTATTGGAGACTCTGGTGAATTTATTAAAAGAGGTGCAGCAGATGTTATGATTGCCGGTGGATCTGAAGCAGCTGTTTGCAAATTGGGCATTGCTGGTTTTTGTGCAGCAAGGAGTTTAAGCACCTCTTATAATGACAGACCTGATGAAGCATCTCGACCTTGGGATAAAGATAGAGATGGTTTTGTTATGGGTGAAGGGTCGGGAATAATTGTTTTAGAAGAAATGGAACATGCAAAAAAAAGAGGCGCAAAAATTTATGCTGAACTAATAGGATATGGAATGTCAGGTGATGCCCATCATATCACATCCCCATCTGAAGATGGTGACGGAGGATTTAGGGCTATGCAAGAAGCTTTAATTATGGGAAAAATTCCATCAGAAAAAGTCAACTATATAAATGCTCATGGAACTTCAACCAAAGTAGGTGATGAAATTGAGCTTAATGCAATACAAAGATTATTCAAACATAATATTTTTGTAAGTTCAACTAAATCATCTATTGGACATCTTTTAGGAGCTGCTGGAAGTGTAGAATCAATTTTTTCTATTATGTCAATTAATAAAAAAATTTTACCAGCAACTTTAAATTTACATAATCCAATTGAAACTAGTAACGTAAATTTAATTCCAGGTATACCTTTGGAAAAAGAAATAAAATATGCCTTAAGTAATTCTTTTGGTTTTGGAGGAACTAATACTGCATTATTATTTAAAAGTATTTAGTTTAATAATAGTCACTCTCTTAATTATATTTTTTTTATACACTTTCTATGTTCTTAATAAAGATCTCGATATATCTGAAAGATTAATTACAATTAAAAAAGGTGAAAAAATTGAAAATTTTCTAAGTCAAAATATTAATAATCTTTCAAAAATAGAATCAATTATTTTAAATTCTTATTTTAAATCATCAAATATATTATTGAATAAATTCATCCATTTTGGAGAATTTAATATTGAGAATAATGTATCTGCAATAAATTTATTAGAAATAGTATCTAATCCTAGCAATATTATAAATAGAATTACAATTGTTGAAGGATGGACAAATAAACAACTTAATTATGAATTATCAAAATATTTTAAAAATATAAAAAATGTTCCTTATGAAGATATAATAGCAGATACTTATTTTTTTGAAAAAAATTCTAATTTTGAAACATTTATGGAAAATCTAATTACAACTAAATCAAAATATATGAATAATTTTAAAGATAACATGGTTTATAAAAAATTTACAGAAAATGAAATAATGATTATTGGCTCAATAATAGAAAAGGAGGGTTTTGATAGGGAAGATAAAAAGAAAATTTCTTCGGTAATTTTAAATAGACTAAATAAAAATATGAAACTTCAAATTGATGCAACAGTAATTTATGCAATAACTAAAGGTCAATACAATTTGAAAAGAAAATTATTGTTTAAAGACTTAAAAATAGACCACCCTTTTAATACATATATTTATAATGGTTTACCTCCAAAACCCATTTCATACGTGGGAAAGGAAACTCTAGATATAATATTTGAAAATTATAAAACTGATTTTTTGTTTTATTTTTTTAATAATTCTTTAAATAGGCACATATTTTCAAAAACATACGCAGAACACAAAAAAAAATTAAATGAATACAGGGATAAAAAATAAATTAATCATAATCTCATCTCCATCAGGTGCTGGTAAAACAACACTATGCAAATTATTGATAAAAAAAATGAAAAATATCAATCTTTCAATCTCTTACACATCCAGGAGCAAAAGATTAAATGAAGTTAACGGAAAAGATTATTATTTCGTATCTAAAAAAAAATTTGAGAATCTAAAAGAAAAAAATTTTTTTATTGAAACTGCAAAAAATTTCAACAATTTATATGGATCTCCATATAAAAATATAAATAAATCTATAAAAAATAATCAACATATTTTATTTGATATAGATTGGAAAGGCGCAAGAAAAATCAGAAGAAATTATAATAAAGAAAATATTTTAGATTTCTTTATACTTCCACCGTCTAAATCTGAATTAAAAAGAAGATTAAAAAAAAGGGGAAGGGATAATAATAAGGAAATTAGTTTAAGATTATCGTATGCAATCGATGAAATGAAACACTATAATGAATATAAATATGTTCTAATTAATGATAATGTAAAAAATACAGTTGAAGACATAATAAAAATAATTGAGTACAATAATTTAATTAGTAAAAATAAAAGATTACTTCAATTAAAGTTAAATAAAATTATAAATCCATAGCAATTCATCTATTGTTAATTCATTAACTCTTTTATTCAGAATAATATTTTCTGTTTTCTTTATTTTAAGATTTTTGTATATTTTTTTTCTAACATTTTTAAAAATTATATCTGAGAAATCATTAGCTCTATTTATATCTACATTTTTATTTTTAAATTCAAACTTTACAACAGTTGAATTTACTTTAGGTTGTGGAAAAAAAACCTTTGGTGATACTTCAAAATGTCTTAAATAAGATGTCATAATTCTTGTTAAAAATTTATATTTATTCATATTTTTAATATTATAATCAAATTTTTCTGCTACTTCTTTTTGAATCATAAATACCATTTCTAAAATATTATGATTAAAGTTGAATAAATATAAAATTACTTTTGTACTAATATTGTATGGTAAGTTAGAAATAATTATTAAATCTTTAAATTTATTTAAATTTAGTTTAAGAATATCACCTTCTATAATCACTATTTTTTTATTTTCAGAATATTTTTTTTTTAAGAAAGTTATTAAGTTTTTATCTTTTTCAATAATATATAATTTTTTTGGCTTATTTACTAAAATACTATCAGTCAAAAACCCATAACCTGGGCCAATTTCTAAAACTGTATTATTTTTTAATTTTGCTAGATTAGTTATTTTTTTTGAAATATTTTTATCTTTTAAAAAATTTTGACTAAGTGATTTTTTTGCTTTTATCATTAGTTTTTCTATTTTTCTTAATTTTCTTAATTAAGTTGTAGCAATTTAATAATGAGAGATTAGAAATATTTTTAGATCCAATTAAGTTATAAGCTGTACCATGATCTGGAGATACCCTGATAATACTTAGGTTGCCAGTATAATTTACTCCAGAGAATTGACTTATATATTTGAAAGGTATTAATGCTTGATCGTGGTATATAAAAATAAAACAATCATACTTTTTCATATTAACATTAATTAACATACCGTCAGGAGAAATAGGGCCATCAATTAAAATTTTTTTATTTTTTAATGATTTAACAACTGGTGAAATGATTTCAATTTCTTCTCTACCAATTTTACCACTTTCACCTGCATG
Organism: uncultured Alphaproteobacteria bacterium; assembly: GCA_902614085.1. Lineage (GTDB taxonomy): Bacteria > Pseudomonadota > Alphaproteobacteria > HIMB59 > CACPNW01. The sequence continues at coordinate 530 of CACMJS010000004.1, read as the reverse complement.
TGGGTTAAGTCCAGATATTATTAATTTTGGTTTTGCAATATTAAAATCTATTTTTAATGTATTATTTAAATTTTTTATTTGATTATATAGAAATCTTTTATTTGAAATTATTTTAGATATATTTTTTACCTTAATATGTGTAGTTAATGGAGAAATAATTATTTTTTTATTATACAATATCATATTAGAATATTTTTTTTTATCAAGATTTTGGAAATATTCCGTATGTCCTATAAATTTTTTATCGATTTTTTCTTTTATTAAATCTTTTCTAAGGGGTAGCGTAATTATACCAATACAAATATTTTTATTACAAAAATGATAAGCATATTTAAGAGAGTTAAAAGTATTTTCTTCATTATTTTTCGCTTTATAAGAAAATATATTTAAGTAACCATTTTTGTAATTTAAATTTTTGGATTTTTCATCGAGAAGATTTATTTTTAAATTAATTTTTCTTTTTTTTAAAAAAGTTTTTAAAAAATTTATATTTGTAAATAAAATAATTTTGTTGATTTTATTTTTCTTCC
>CACMJS010000003.1 GCA_902614085.1 uncultured Alphaproteobacteria bacterium | reverse complement strand
TCATATTGTTTACTAAAAAATTAAATATTAATTTTATAGAAATTCGAAATGACATAAAAACAAATTTAATTGCTCAAAATGAACCAATAAAAATTAAAAATATTTGTAATGATAATCAAATAAATATTTTATCAATAAACGCTCTTCAGAAATTCAATATCTGGAATAAAGAAAGAGAAGATGAATTAATTTCATTATGTAAATATGCCGAGAAGGCTAATATTAATTCTATTGTTTTAGTTCCCTTAAATGATGGATCAATTAAATCTGAAAATGAGAAGTTAAATTTATTAAATCATTCCTTAACTCATATTAATAGTATTCTTAAAGATTATAATAGAATTGGATTAGTTGAGCCTCTCGGATTTAATCAATCCTCTTTGCGAAATAAATCTATTGTTTCAAAAATAATTAACGATTTACAAACTGATAGATTAAAATTAGTTCATGATACTTTTCACCACTATCTAGCAAATGAGAGTGATTTTTTTCCTTCACTAACAGGCTTAGTTCATTTTTCTGGAGTATCAAACTTATACAAAGGCATTGATTTAAAAGATGGTCATAGATCAACAGTTGATGACAAAGATATTATTGAAAATATTTCTCAAATTAAAACATTGTTAAATAGTAATTATAAAGGACAATTTTCTTTCGAGCCATTTTCTGAAGAATTAATAAAAACTAAGAATATTTATAATATTGTTAACAAAAGTATAAATTTTATTAATACAAAAATTAATTAAAATAATTTTATTTTGTTCCTAAGGCAAAACCTCTTAGTAAATATTTTTGAAAGTATACTAAAAGAAAAATTGTTGGAACAGTAGAAATAATAATTCCCGCTAAGGATGTACCCATATACATACTCAATCTATTTCCTAACTGAAGAGACATACCAACCTGAAGTGTTCTCATATGCTGTTCTGAAGCAGAAACAAGAGGCCATATATAATCATTCCAGGCACCACCAAAGTTCACTATTGCTACTGTAAAAATCGCAGGTAGTGCTAATGGCAGCATAATTCTTACAAAAATTTGCAAACGATTAGCTCCATCAATAACAGAAGCTTCCTCTACTTCTTTTGGAACACCCTTAAAATATTGTGTCATAATAAAAACTCCAAATGGTACGCCAAGCTTTGGAAGAAATAAACCCGTATGTGTGTTATGTAATCCTAAAGAACTAAATTGCGTAAAGAGAGGGATAAATAATAATTCACCGGGTATCATTAATCCAGCAAGAACAAGTGGATATATAAATTTACGACCAAAAAAATCAATTCTTGCAAATGCGTATCCTGCCATTGAGCAAAATATTGTAGTAAAAAAAGTTGCACATAACGCTACTATTACAGTGTTCATAACCCATATATCAAAGCTTGAACTCCACATTTTAATATAATTTTCAACAGTAAAAGGAATGGGAAAAAATCCAAATAGGAAATTTGTAGTTGTTTTTTGCAATAATTCATTTGGTTGAAAAGACAGAGAGATTACCCATACAACTGGTGTAAACCATATTAAGCAAGCTATTAAAATTACCAAAAAATTGAGGGTTAATCTTTTACTCATTTTCTCTAAATAACCTAAATTGTAAAAAGGTAAAAAAACCTATGATTAAAAATAGTACTACTGAAACTGCAGCACCTGACCCCATTCTCATATCTCTAAAAGAATATTCGTAAATTAATTGAACTAAAGTTCTTGAATTATTATTTGGCCCACCTCCTGTAAGAAGTTGTGACTGAGCAAATATTTGTAAATGAGCAATAATTTGTAAAACGGAGACAAGAAGGAAAATTCTACTTACCCCTGGTAAAGTTATATACCAAAACATTTGACTATTTGATGCGCCATCAATTCTTGCAGCTTCGTATCTTTCATCAGGAATTTGTTGAAGAGCGGCAATAAATAAAATTATTGGCAAACCAATTGTCCACCAAATAGTTGCAAAAATGATAACAAATCTACCTGCAATTGTTTTTTGTGTAAATGGATAAGGATCATAACCAAAAGCCTCTAAAGCATTATTAAATAAACTTCCATATCCACCAAAAAGTTGAGAAAATACTAATGATAACCCCACAACTCCAACACCACCAGTTGCCCAGAACATCGTTCTAATAACGGTAAACGTTACACCTTTTTTATTTGTTGCAACGGCTAAAATAACTGCAATAAAGGTAACACCATAGGCAGAATAAAAAGCTAAAATAATTGTATTTCTTACTGTTTTCCAAAATAGATCGTCTTCCCAATATGCATCTTCAGTTGGTTTAATTCCATTCATAAAATAAACAATTAGAGCAAATATAAAGAAAAACTTTAAACCAACATTATGCTTTAATATTTCGTTTTTATGAAAAATATAAATAGTAGCAATTATCAATAAAAGCAGGCAAATTTTAATTGGAGTTAAAAAAACAGTAAAATCATAATAAACACCTTCACCGGCTAATAAATATATATAATTTTCAAATCCAATAAATTCTGCGTTATCTGGATTGATAGCTACGGCCATCAAATTCCAATCAAAAAAACTCATATAAAATAGCTTGCCAAAAGGATAAATTAGAAATGCTAAGAAAAAAAATAAAAATGGAGCTATGAGTAAATAAGCATAAAAATTGTCATTCTTTATTCTCATATTATTATCAAAAATTAACTTGATTTTTTTGTAAATTCAATCTTTATTATTAAGTAAAATAAGTTTTTTAAATTTAAATGGGAGAAAAAATGAAAAACATTAAACTAATATTTTTTGCTTCATTCCTGTCATTAATAAGTTTTAGTGTGTCGGCAGTTGATATTACGATAGCTAGATTTTTTGGTGATTGTGAAGATGCAGGAAGTGATACAAAGGCAACATCGGGGGAGGCATGTATTATTCAATCAATAATTAATGCTTTTAATGAACAAAATCCTGACATTAATGTTACTACTGAAGTTCTTGATTGGGGGCAAACATATAATATTCTTCAAACAAGATATGCTGATAATAGCGCACCTGATATCCATATCATGCACAGACACCGTATTCCTCAATTCTCATCAATTGGCGCTATAGCTGATTTAAGTGGTGAATTAGAAAAATATGGAATGGACTCTAGTGATATTGTTCCAATGATGATGGATGCATTAACGTATGATGGCGGTATGTGGGGTTTACCACTTGATATTCATGCTGGATTGTTCCATACCAATTTGGATCTTATGGCAAAAGCAGGCTTAGTCAAAGATGGAAAACCAATTTATCCTACTAGTCCTGCAGAAATGTTAGAGCATGCAAATGCCTGTAAAGCTGTCGGAGCTGATTATTTAGCAAGTGGACAAACAAGAGCTATCTATGGTCTAACATGGCAGCAAAATGCTAATTTCTTTGAGGGAAAAAAAGCAACTCTTAACACTGATGAAGTGAGAAATGCAGTTCAGCTTTATCTTGATCTTAAAGCAGCTGGCGCTTACCAACCTGAACTTGATTATGGTAGTGCTGAAAAATTCTGGATGGATGGTAATGCATGTATTTTATATAATGGTACATGGGTTGTAGATTATTATTCTCAGAATGTTGACTTCAATTACTATGTTGGACCTATGCCAACAATTTATGATAAAGGAGCAACATGGGCTGATTCACATATGTGGTCAATTCCAGCAGCATTAAAATCTTCAAGTCCTGAAAAATATGATGCTGTTATGAAGCTAGCAAAATTTATGTGGGATCACAGTATTGATTGGTCAAGAACTGGCCACATGTCTTATAGATCATCTGTTATTAACAGTGATGCATATATGAATTTACCGCATAGAATGGAGTATGCATCTACAGCTGATATAATGACTGATACTCCTCATTCCGTAAATTATGGAGCCATTGTTCAGTTATTGGACACAGAAATTGGAGCTATAATGCTTGGTGAGAAAGACATGGATTCAGGTCTTAGGGATGCAAACAATAAATTAAAGAAATTAATTCGTTAATTTCCCTTTTATATAATGGAGGTGTTTTTTACACCTCCATTAACTCGATAAAAAAGATAGGAAGTATGAGAAAAGAACATCCAAGACCACAGTTTGTAAGAAAAGATTGGCTAAACTTAAATGGAGTTTGGACTTGTGAATATTCAAAAAATATTAAAGGTTTTAAAAAATCTAAATTAAATTCAAAAAAATTTTCAAAAAAAATTAATGTACCTTTTTGTCCTGAAAGTAAATTATCAGGAATTGGAAACACTGATTTCATGCAAGAAGTTTGGTACCATAAAAGTTTTAAATTAAATAATAATTGGAAAGATAAAAAAATATTTATTCACTTTGGCGGAGTTGATTATAAGTGTGATGTATTTGTAAACAAAACTAAAGTTGGTTCAAATATAGGGGGTCAAGCACCTTTCTCTCTCGATATTTCAAAGGCAGTAAATTTTAATAAAAATAATGATTTGATTGTTTATGTTATTGACGAGCGTTGTCCAGGAAGTATGAACCCTTCTCCTTGGTATAAAGGTAGATTTACACCTAAAAAAATAGCGATAGCAAAAAAATGGCATTTAGATAAGCGTAGAACGCAACCTAGAGGTAAGCAGTCTACATTCAAAGATTCATATCAATGTGTTTACACTAGAACAACAGGAATATGGCAAACTGTTTGGTTAGAAGCAGTAGACCAACATTATATCAAAAATATTACAATTGTTCCAAACTTAAAAACTTCATGTTTTGAATTTACGCCTGATTTTTCAGCAAACGTAAATGATAATTTTAAGGTTGATATTACATTTAAAAATAAAAAAATATCTTCTTCTATTTCCAATACAAAAATAAAAAAAATTAAAATTAAAATTCCAAAACCAAAGTTGTGGTCTATTGAGCAACCAAACCTTTATGATTTTGTTTTCACTTTAATAAGTAAAAAAAATAACAAAACTTTAGATAGAGTTAAGAGTTATGGAGGAATGCGCTCTATAGAAGTGAAGAAAAATAAAGTATATCTTAATAATAAACCTCTTTATCAAAGATTGGTTTTGGATCAGGGATTTTACCCAGATGGAATTTGGACAGCGCCAACTGATAAAGCTCTAAAAAATGACATTATTTTATCAATGAAGGCTGGTTTTAATGGAGCGAGGTTACATGAAAAGGTATTTGAAGATCGTTTTCATTATTGGGCTGATAAATTAGGCTACATAACATGGGCTGAATGGGGTAATTGGGGTGCAAACGAAAATGCAAAAGGTACCGAGACTGCTTTTATGCATGAATGGCCAAAAATAGTAGAGCATTTAAAAAATCACCCTTCAATTATTACATGGACACCTTTTAATGAAACTAATACTTTGGAATGCAATGCTCAACATAAAAAATTAATGCGTTTAGCATATGATGTGACAAAGAAAATAGATCCAACAAGACCAGTAAATGAAACAAGTGGTTATCAACATCAAAAAACAGATATTTGGACAGTACATCATTATGAACCAAAACCAGAAAAATTAATGCAAGCTTTAAATCCCAAAAAAGGAGTTTATAGAAATTTTCCTAAGTTTGAAACATCCTATAAAAATCAACCTTATATAATCGATGAATATGGAGGAGCTTGGTGGCTTCCTTTAAATCTAAGAGATAAATTTTTTTCTTGGGGTCACGGAGACCACGTAAGACCTAAGTCAATTCAAGAAGTTTATGATCGTATGGATAGCTTAACTGAAGTAGTTTTAAAAACAAAACACATCCAAGGATTTTGTTACACACAACTAACAGATGTGGAGCAAGAAACTAATGGAGTGTATCTTTACGATAGAAAAACAAAATTTAATATGAATAAGATTAAGAAAATTTTTAAAGATAAATCTCTAAAACTAAAAAAAGGGTATATTCAGTAAAAATAAAATAAATCTTTGTGTTAAAAAATAGAATAAAAACTTCTCAATCTAAGAAGGCTAAAAAATTCCCTTCTAGAGAGAGAATTCAACCAGATAAAAATAAAACTCGTGTAAATGTATCTTCTAAAAGAGATATTATCGTTTTATTTGGACAATCTAATTCGTCTAATTCAGTATTAAGTAATGAATATTCTAAATCTAAACATTTAAATTATTTTAATAAAAAATTTTATCGCTTGTCTAATCCTGTACTTGGGGCTGATGGTGACAAAGATTCTGTAGCGCCAGCAATAGCTGCAAAATTAAAATCAAAAAAACCATATATTTTTCTAACAAATGGATGGGGCGGTACATCAATATATGATTGGTCACATCCTGATAGCATGTTGGTAAAATATGTAAAAAAAAATTTAAAAGATCTTTTAAAAATACATCGTTTAAAATATTTAATATGGATACAAGGTGAAAGCGACAATAATACTGATGTTGATTATATTAAGGAGTTTAACATTTTTCGTAATAATTTGTTCTCTGGTATTTTGGATAAAAAAATACAAGAAGCAAAATGGATAATTACACAAACATCTTTTTGTGGAAACAAAAGAGATTATGTTCTTAATAATCAACAAAAGAAATTAGCACAAAGAGATAAAGTCTATGTAACAAAAATTACCGATAATTTAGATATTAATTACCGGTTTGATAATTGTCATTTTAATAAATTTGGCACGGAAGAGATAAGTATTGAAATTGCAAAAATTATCAACAAGCTTAATAAAAAAAAATAAATAATTAAAGCTTTTAAAATTGACTCAAAGTTTCTATAAGATCTTAAAGAAATGAATAACAAATATAAATACCATGGTATGTGGCCAGTTGCTCCAACACCATTTCATGATAATGGTGAAGTTGATTACGAAGGAATGGATAGAGTAATTGATTGTATGGTGGATCAAAAAGTTGAAGGTATTTGTATTTTAGCAAATTATTCTGAGCAATTTTTAATTTCAGACGAAGAAAGAGAAAAATTAACAAAACTTTGTATGAAAAAAATTGATGGTAGAGTTAAAACAATTGTTACTGTTTCTCATTTCGCAACTGATATTGTACGCCCTCGAGCAGAATTAGCAAAATCACTGGGAGCAGATATTATAATGATGATGCCGCCTTATCATGGTGCATTGTTAAAAGGTAATCCTGATCAAATATTTGAACAGTTTAATGAAATTTCTAAAGTTGGAATACCAATTATGATACAAGACGCACCTTTATCTGGAATTGAACTTTCAGTACCTCTTCTTACCAAAATGATTAATGAAATTGAATATTTAACATGTTTTAAAATTGAAAGTGCTAACGCAGCGTCAAAAATAAGGGCACTTATTAAGAACTGTAGTTCTAGATTAGATGCACCTTTTGATGGAGAAGAAAGTATTACTTTGTATGCAGACTTAGAAGCTGGAATTTCTGGCAGTATGAGTTCAGCATTACTTCCAGAAAAAATTGCGCCTGTAATAGATCATTTTTGGAATAATGAAAAAGATAAAGCTGAAGAAATCTATAATGGTATTCTTCCTTTGATAAATTTTGAAAATAGACAATGTGGTTTCAGGGCTACAAAAACAGTAATGAAAGAGGGCGGGGTAATAAAATCAGATTTTTGCAGAGATCCTATTAAACCCTTAGATCAAGATACAAAAAATTTATTATTAAATTTTGCAAAAAGATATGATTTACTTACTTATAAATGGGGTAAATAGTAAAATTTAATTGACAAATATTATTTAAAAATTACTTATTATTTATGCGTAGAGTTTTTGAAGGATTACTTGAAAGAGCAATGTTTTCGAGCAGATGGGCGTTAGCTCCTGTTTACGTTGCTTTATGTCTTACTCTACTAGTTATTACATACAAAGTTATTGCATTATTCATTTATGAAATCACGCACTTAAATGACTTAACTTTAAATGAACTTCTTGTCTTTGTATTACATATTGTTGACTTAGCTCTTGTAGGAAATTTAGTTTTAATGGTTATATTTGCTGGATATGAAAATTTTGTTTCAAAAATTGATATTGCTAATCAATCTGAAGATAAACCAGAGTGGATGGGTAAACTAGATTTTTCAGGTTTGAAATTAAAACTTATTGCTTCAATAGTAGCTATTTCAAGTATTGGTTTGCTAGAAGCTTTTATTGATGTTGGCTCAAAAACATCAGAAGAAATTTACTTAATGATATTTATTCATGCTGTATTTATTTTATCAGGATTAGTTATAGCAATAATGGATTATATTAGCGGAATTACTAAACATCACCCATAATTAAATAAAAAATGAAACTTGATAAGTTTTTTGATGAAAAAACTGTCATAGATTTAAGCTTTTTTAATTTCTCTAATGCTGTCACTGCAGCTTATTTTGCCAACCGAAACTTAGAAGTTTTGCGAGTAAATAAAAATTTTAAAAAATTTTTTCCAATCCTTAAAACTGTCAATAATATTCCCTTTACTAGTATTTTAGAGCAACTTGGAGTTGGTGATGAATATATTAAAAATTTTCAACAAAATTTAGAAAAAAATGGTTTTGTTATTATTCCTAAAATAGAAATTAAAATTGGTGATGAAATTAAAGTATATTCTTTACTTTCTGCTTATACTGAAAACAAAGATTTCCCTTATTTAAATGGTATTCAAGGACAATTTGTTGATCGAACAGATGAATATAATCTTCGAAGAGAGAAGGAAGAATTACTTGAGCAAAAATTAAAAGATAGAGAATTGATTGAAGAAAAAACGAAAAGATTAGAAAATATTGCTAATAGGTTATCAAAATATCTTTCACCTCAAGTATATAAGTCTATTTTTGATGAAGAAGAGTCAGGTAAAAAAACAAAAGAAAGCTACGTAAGAAAAAATTTAACAATTTTTTTCTCTGATATTGTAAATTTTACTGATTTATCTGATTCATTAGAAGCAGAAAAACTTGCTTTAATCTTAAATAATTATCTAAGTGAAATGAGTTTAATTGCAATAAATTCAAATGCTACAATTGATAAATTTATAGGTGATGCAATACTTTCCTTTCATGGCGCCCCTGAAACACTAGGAGATGAGAATGATGCTATTAATTGTATAAGCATGGCTTTAGAAATGAAAGAACGAGTTAAAGAACTGCAATCTTTCTGGACCAGGCAGGGTGTTAAAGGTGGATTAAAGGTAAGATATGGAATCTCTTCAGGTTTTGCAAATGTTGGTGATTTTGGATCTAGCGTAATGAGTGATTATACAGCAATAGGTTCTTCTGTAAATTTAGCCTCTAGATTGCAATCCATTGCTCCTGAAAATGAAATTATTATTTCTGATACAACATATAATTTAGTTAAAAATCAAATAAATTGCGAAGAGTATGAAGAAATAACTCCTAAAGGTTTTGTAAGACCTGTTAAAACTTACAAAGTAATTGATTTTAAAAATAAAAAAAATAGTAAAACAAAAAAATCATATTCGAAAAAAGGTAACCACGTGGATATTCAAATATTTGATAGTTCTGATATGAAGGCTGCAATGAAAGAATTAAAAAAACTACAAGAAGATTTTAGTAAAGAAATTAACGAAGAGTAGGGGGGGTATTCTATTTTAAAAAATTTATTATTGCATTCTTAATATCATTAACAAGAGTTTTATTTTCATCTTTAGTTAATTGACTTTCATTTTTTTTCTTATCAAGTTTTAACTTTCTTTGAGCTAAAATATTTGCAACATAATCATACACATTAGGATTTTTAGAAAATATATCTTTTATTATATCCTTGCTTACTTTTATAACTATGCAAGGAGTTTCAGCTATAACATTAGCAGATCTAGGTTCACCAGTAAGAAGACTTCCTTCACCAACAAAGTCCCCAACACCAAGTTTAGCTAAAAATACTTTATCTTTATTTTCATTATCTAAGTAAACAGATACTACTCCGTCATTTATAACGTAAAGAGAATCTCCAGAATCATTTTGTTTAATAATGTAATCATCTTTTTCAAAATGGAGTCTTTCAGCATTTTCAGCAATTTCATCTAAATCTTCAGAATTTAAAGACATAAAAATAGGAATTTTTTGAAGTAGGACTCTATTTTTTACCGACTCATTATAAGGATTAAATTCACTAACCTGTCTTTTTTCAAAATCTTCTCGACTTCTGTGTGTGTCAAGAGCATGTAGCCCTGTATCTTCTTCAAGTTTTCCATAAAGTTTACCTGCTGACATTTGAACGCCTGCATGTCTTAAAGTTTTATGTATTTCCATCATCACACTATCTTGCATCGAATTTTTTAAAATTCTTTTTGTGCAATCAAAAGCAACAACAAATTCTAATCCAAACTCATTAGCACCTATAAAACGAACCCACTGTAAATTTAATTGCTCTCTCCCATCAACTGGCTTTGCTTTTTTTAGAGCATTATAGAGTAACTTAGAGATATTTTCTGGGTCATGAGATGGATGAAAATATAATTTATTAAAAATATGAAATCCTTCACTCATTTTTTCTTTATCTTGTTTGCTCCAATTAGTTAAAATTGAATCTGCAACGATTTCATTTGGAATGATTACCTCAGTATTTTGAAATGTCCTTATTCTTGTACTTCTCCAAGTAATATTTTCTACATAACCTGTTTTATCATCAACAGTAATCCAATCATTTATTGCAAATGGTCTTTCAATATTTACAAAAATTCCTTTAATTAAATCTGATAAGCTTGATTGTAAAGAAAGTGCAATAGCAGCAAAAACTATACCACCTGCTGCAAGTATACTTGTAAGCTCTAAATTAAAAACAAAAGATAAAACTAGAAATGAAGGTATAGCAAATAATAAAAACTGAAAAAGAAATGTTATTATTTCAGGTATTGCTGTTCCTGATTTATCATTTAGTGATAATACTTCGTATTTATAAAACATCATTATAAATATTGATGGAATAAAATATAAAGTTATCAGTAAGATTTTATCTGTAAGGTTACTTATAGTGTTATTAATTAAAAAAAACTCCTTTTGAATAACTATATCATAGGAAAAATTTACCATTAGATATGATAAAATAGGAAGTATAATGATAGTAAATAGTACTCGTGTAAATTTCTTTAATTTGTTAAGCCGTATTACAGAACCAATAATGAAAACAGAAATGAGTATATATAAAGAATTTAAAGTAACAGCATTATTATAAAATAATAGAATAGATAAAATACATAATAAGCTTATTAAAATTATACTAATCTTAGATAGTAGGTAAAAAATGTTAATTTTCATTTTGTAATTTTTGCTATAAAGAATTTATATAAAAATGAATTCATTTTCAAAGTATTTATTCGAACACTTACATTTTGGTTTAGAAGAGAAGGATTTTACATTAATTGAAAAAATTATATTCTTTCTTATTGTATTGAACTGTGTTTTTGTTGTTATTGAGTCAGAAAAATTGATTTATGAGCAATATTATCAACTCTTTGACTCAGCAAAACTTTTTTTTGGTATAGTATTTCTAATTGAGTATATTTGTAGATTAATTGCTGTAGATCAAATTGACAAATTTAAAGGTTTTAAAGGTAAGTTTAAGTATATTTTTACATTACCTGCTCTAATTGATGCAATTGCACTTATCCCATTATTTTTAATAGGTATAAATGAAGGTTTTTTAGTAAGATTATTAAGAGCTATAAGAATATTCAGTATTTTAAGATTTGGACGTTTTAGTGAGTCAGTAGATTTTATACTTCATGCAATATATGACAGGAGACACGAATTAATTTTTTCATTACTACTTACTCTAAGTTTGATGTTATTATCTGCAACTTTACTTTATGTTGTAGAAGGGGATTTGCAACCAGAAGCTTTTGGTTCCATACCAAGATCTCTTTGGGTTAGTTCTGCCGCTTTATTGTCCACTGGTTATGGTGATTATACACCAATTACATTTTTAGGAAGGTTTGCTGCAGTCTGTACAGCTTTATTTGGAATTGGAGCTGTTGCTTTACCAGCTGGTATACTGGCTAGCGCTTTTACTGAGAGAAAAAGAAAAAAGGATTAAGCAGTTTTTTCTACAATTTTTATATTAGGAAACATTTTATTAGAAAATTCTAAAAGATTAGTATGTTTTGTATCTTCAGGTCTAAAATGCATATTATTTATTGTTTTTTCCCAATTCGTTTCTTTAAAATCATTTTCATATTTTTTGTAAATATTATGTTCTTTAACTTTACTAATGTCATCATTTTTAGAAATAGAATATAAAATTACTAACCAAGTTGAAGGTCCCATGTATTGTATTTTTTCACCCCAAGAAATACATTTTTCAAAATCTTCTTTACAAAAGTAACCTATTGTTAATGCATCATAGCGAGAACATGATGTAGCTGCGCCTTGAGGAATTGGATCAAGTTCTAATGCTTTATGAAGATGCTTTAAACCTTCATCAACATTATCAAGTTTAACTAAGCAAGTACCATATCTATCTAAAATCCTAGGATCATTAGGATTAATAGAATGTCCTTTTTTTGCATGTTCAATTGATTTATTAAAATTTTTATTACCTTGAGCTATAGCAGATGAAATTCTTAATACTTCAAAATCATTTTCATCAGCCTCAAGACTTTTCTTGACGTGCTCAAGACCCATACTCATCATCTTATCTGGATCTTCATAATAACCTTTGCCGTATCCACCACCAATAGTACACGCTTTTAAGGCATGAGCTCTTGCATTTGTTTCATCGGTTTCAATCGCTTTATCTAGTGCTTCAATAGCTTTTAAATTATTTTCTTTTCCAGATCGAACATGATGATAAGTTCCTTTTATTAACCATTCATAAGAATTTAAATTTTCTGATGGTTTTCTTTTGATTCTTTGTAAGCTACTTATTTCAATATTGCCTAGTAATTGTCGAGACATTTTCATTACGATTTCATCTTGTAAATCGAAAATATCTTCTATTACTCTATCGTATTTTTCACCCCATAAATTGGAACCATCGCTAGCATCAGTTAAGTCAACACTAACTCTTATTCTTTTACCTGCAGAACGAATATTACCACCAATTAAATAATCAACTAAGTGTTTCTTAGCAAATCCAAGCGCGTCTTCGTCACTTTTTTTAAAATCCATCGATGTCTGGTGTGAAAGGATTTCAAATTCTTGCATCCGAGAAAATTCTTGTATTAAATCTCTGAATACTCCTTCTACTAAAAATTCTGAATCTTCATCTTTACTTAAATTTTCAAAAGGAAGAATTGCTAATTTTATTTTTTTAGCTTTATTGATTTTAGTTTGAGCTATTGGCTCTTTAACATTATTGTTTGTTGTTTTTTCTTCTTCTTCCTTTAAGAAATCATCTTCATGAATAAGTAAATTAGAAATTTTATAAACTTCAAAATTTTCACTTATATTTTTTAAATTTCTTGTGCCATCATTTTCAATTTTAGCATCTAACCTTTTATTGACTTGATCTTTAACAATAGTAGAAATTAAAATACCACCAGGTTCACATTCACTCTCGAGTCTAGCTGATACATTAACTCCTGAGCCCATGATATTATCACCTTCAACTATTACATCATCTACATGTATTCCAACTCGCCATTCTAACTTTAATTCTGTAATAGAGTGATCATTTCTTTTATAAATTTCATTTTGAAATTCCATTGCTGCTTTTAAGCAATTTACTGGTGAAGCAAACTCACATACAACACTATCGCCTTCAGTTTTAAATATTCGTCCACCAAATTCTATGATTTTAGCATCTATTATTTTGCGACATTCATTTAAATTTCGAAGAGTTTTTTCTTCATTTTCTTCCATATGTTTACTGAAGTTTACACAATCAGTTGCAAGAATAGTGGCTAATTTTCTATCAGAATTCATATGTATTTTTTTAACTAATTTTAGATATTATTGCTACTAAAATGTGTCAACTTGAGTCAGAGAATCTACACAAAATATTATAAAGTGATTTTTAGGAGTATTTATGATCGAAAATTTTAACGGTATTTTTTATCTAATTTTATACATTATTAGTATTGGGTTGGCTGGTTATTATTCTTTTACTTTTTTGTTTAATAAAGAAAAAGAATTTGCCAAATATAACATTGATACAAGTGCAGCACCTGCTGCTAATTTTGGGATCTTCTGGGTAACTGCATTTTTCTTAGTTGGTCTTTATATTTTGTTTACAGGACCAGAAGGAACTTGGCCTTTTTTTGTGATAAACATTATTGTATTCGCAATGGCTACTGTTTATCAATTCTGTTTTCATTTTAATATCGCTTTTCTCTATGGGAGAGATAAAGTTAACTCTACAATTGAACAGCCAATAGTGTCAGTTGTAGTACTAGTTATAAATTTAATTATAGTTTACGGTTTATCTGATAAAATTTATTTATAATTATAATTTTATCGATAATTCAATGAAGGAGAAAATATGATCGAAGCTTGGGGAGGTACTCTAAATCTAATTTTATATTTAATTAGTATGTTGGGTTTAGGATACTATGCATTTCTTACAGTTTTAAGTCCTAATACATTAGTCACTAGATATGATTTAGGAGAAAAATCAGTTCCTATTATAAGAATTGTTGGAACTTTTGTGTTGCCAATTTTAATTTTGGGAATTTATTTACTATTTCGAGGACCTGAAGGTGCATGGTTATTTTTTGTATTGAATTTTCTTGTTTCAACACATCAGGTAATTTTAGGTTGGGCAACAAGGCTTAAGATTATTGATCCTGATTCAAAACAAGATGTAGGAGATGAGATAGTGGGGCACGTATTTGTTATTATAGCGATTGTTTTAATCTATCGACTTTCATATACAATATATATTTAATTACATTTAGGCTGGGATTTAAATCCCAGCTTTTTACCTTAAAGAAAATTCTTTAATTTCAGAAAATTCAAAACCATCAAATGCATCTTTCAAAGAATATTTTGCTTCTAAAACAACACCATCTTTATCAAGGAAGAAATCAGCAGTAGCTATATCGAGATATCCTCCAAGTTTAATCGGAATATATCCTTTTAGCATTGCAGCTATAGCTTTAGGGAACTTGAATATAAAAGCATTCATTAATTTTCCCATTGATCTCTCTATTTCATATTTTTTATAATAAGAAAAATCTGGATCTGCTACAATCGTAAATGGGAGAGGGCCATGCTTTTTCATTTGTTTTTTTAAATTTTCAACAGATGAATGAAATACTAAAACTATTTCAAAGTCTTTACCAAATTCATTATGTTTATTTTTCAAATGATTCACTTCTAGATTACAAAACATACAAGAAGCAAATCTCATATATTTTAAATACACTTTTTTTCCTTTAAAATTATTTAGATCAAAATCTGATCCATCCATTTTTTTTAATTTTAACTCTGGAGTATCACCTTTTTTTATTTTCATATCTAAACTTTAATACTATAATTATAGAAAAAGTAATATTTAATTTTAATGACATTAATAATAACACTTAAGTTTATACACTACCTTGCAATTGTTTTTTCAGGTGGTGTTTTAGTTGGTGGTGGAGTGATTCAATCTGTTTATGCTCAAGCAAATCAAATTCCTGATTTAACAACAGCTAAGATTTTGAAGTTACTTGGCTATATTGGTCTTGTATCCCTAATTGTTTTGTGGATATCTGGAATTATACTATCAATTAATCTCTATGGCGGCTTTATTATTAATAGTGCATTTACAATCAAAATAATTGCAGCAGGTTTTCTTTTAGGACTATCTGCCTTTGTAAATTTTCATGTTTTTAATTCCTCTAAAAATAATTTACCACCAAATAAAACTATCATGAAAATAGCAACAATGAGTGGAAGAGGACTGTTAGTAATAGTTTTAATTGCAGCAGCAATTGCATTCTATTAGATTAAAACATGTTTTACATTTATTTATATGTAAATAAGATTTTATAAATTTTAAAAAAATAATTTAAAAAATTTTTTTATTGATGAGGATTTGATACAATAGGCCAAATTCTTCTTTTTAATTTAAAGTATTTATTTTTTTTTGGATTATTTGGATAGATACCATCTATAGAAGCATAAATTATTTCTGATACATGCGGTTTAAATGATTTATAGAAATGATTTGTAGATTTAACAATTATAATATTCTTCTTTGATATATTTATGCCTAACTTACTAAATAGATCTACTGAAAATGTTTGACACCTATTTGAATTTAATACTACTTCAATCCCATCAAAAATTATGCAAGCACTATCTCCCATGGGCACAAGAGAATTCCCAAATTTTTGATAAACATTTTTTTTTATTTTTTTAACTAAAACTTTCTTTTGTATTGACCCTCCAGATCCTTTAATAATTTTTGATCCAAAATTTAAATTTATTTCTTTATTTTCTCCCGCTCTATGACATAATTTAACTGCTAAAGGATCCCAAATAGAGCCTAAGGCAATATTTTTTAACTTCATTGATATTACTTTTTTAATTAAGGTAGTTGAATCTCCAGGTACTCCTCCACCAGGGTTATCCCAAATATCAGCAATTAAAATAGGTTTTTTATTTTTTATTGATAATTTTTTAGCTTCTTTCAAAGATTTTGTTGCTGAGAATGTTTTTGGAGCTAAATTTTTTCTTTTACTAAAAAGACTCATCCCTAATTCATAAGATATTTTGTCACCATATTTTTTTTTATTATTTGTTATGACTACTATTTTGGCTCCTAGATCAGGAGAGTCTCCAGCCATAAAACCATGAATAATTGAAATTGACAATATAGGACTTTTATTTTCTAATAATTTAATTTTATCTATAAAAGATCTCATTGGCTCTTTGCTTGTAGGTAAAATAGTCATCATTCTAACATCAAATACAGAGATTTTAGGTTTGATATTTTTATTGAATGTTTTGATAGATAAATTTATACAATTTTTAGCTGCCTCTACAAAATCTGTATGAGGAAATTCTTTAAACACTGTTAAAATGTTAGTATTCGTAATAAATTTTTTACTTAAATGACTATGAGGATCAAAAGTTACACCTATAACAACATCTGGACCAACTATTTTTCTAATATTTTTTACTAGATCTCCCTCACAGTCTACGCAGTTTTTAGCTATCATTGCTCCATGTAAACCTAAAAGAACTATATCCAATTTACCTGCATTTTTTATTTCTTTTAGAATTAATTTTTTTAAATCATTCCATGTTTTTGAATCAATTAATCCACCTGGCTCAGCCCAAGTAGCAGTACCTTCTATTAATTTAATTTCACCATTAGTTTTTCTTTTTCGTAATAGTGGAAAGAGGGCAGAACATAAAGTTGGTGTTTTGGGATGATGATATGGTTTTGCAAAAAATGTTTCTTTAAAACTTTTCATATTAGTTTTTAGAGGTGAGAATGTATTTGTTTCTGTTGCTAAGGAAGCACAATAAACTTTAGGTATTTTTTTCATGATAAATATAAATTAAAAATATTATATTTTTTTAGCAGCAGATGTCTCTTTAATATTACTAAGCTTAGTGTATCGATCAATCATTTGAGTAGTTTTATGCCCACTTTGAGCCATTATTTCATGAGTTGGGACACCGTTCATTCTAGCTTGAGTAATAGAACCAATTCTTAAACTGTGGCCTGAAATTTTATCACAATTATCTAAATCAGCTTCTCTTGCCCTTTTTTTGAGTATTAGGACAAAGCTTGTATCTGTAAGACTTATTTTTTGATTTTTATTATTTAGAATATATTTCTCAATATTATTAGCTTTATTTATTTTATAGAACAGGGGGCCTTGATCTATTAAAGCCACTTCTAACCAATCCTTCAGAGCTTTTACTGGACAATAATCATTATTAGTTTTGGGAAGGTATATCATCCTTCCTTCACCTTTTTGATCAGTCTTAGAAAAAGGTATTAATACTTGAACACCATCTTCTTCAAAATTTAAATGTTCGTATTTCATGCCTAAAAGCTCAGATCTTCTACAAAAACTATAAAAACCAATTAAAATAAGAGCTCTATCTCTTATGTTTCTAAAATCTTCGTTATCATTTGGAATTTTATCAATAATTTTTTCAATATCTGCTTTTAACAACTCTCTTGCTTGACCAGATTTATTATTTTTTTCATCTCTTACAATTGCACTAATTGTTTCAGAAATATTTGGATTTTTTCTATCAAATTGAAATCCATTAACTCTATATTTATATGTAATAGATGCTAAAATTCTTTGTATAGTGGAAGCTTTATAGGCAGTAGAGGAGTAGGGGTTGTTATTTACATTTTCTCTACCCGGTATGTTGCTCGATCCTTTGAGTATTTTTGCTTCCGGATCTTCATGAAGCCAATCCATATAATTTGCTGTTAATGCGTAAGCACTATCTAGATCATCAACATCTAAAGGACTGCAATTGTATTTATTTTTGCAATAATCTATAAACTTTAACCAATCTCCTTGATACTTATCCTGAGTGTTTTTAGCTTTGGATTTTTCCTTTAGTTTACTTACGTTTTCATTTAGTGATATTTTAACCATATTATATATTACGATAATTACAGTTATCGTAAATAATAGTCAAGTAATAATTATTAATACTATAAATCAATAATTTATATATATTATCTAAATCTATTTATAATATTACAAACTAGATATAGATTTTCACGTGTAATAAAATACTGTATATAGTGTATCAAATGGAAGAATTACCGCAGATTTCAGCTGATTCCCAGATCTTTGTATTAACGGGTGCTGGTATAAGTAAAGAATCTGGAATTGAGACATTCAGAGACTCTGATGGACTGTGGAATAATCATAGGATTGAGGATGTTGCCAGTCCCGAAGGATTCTATAGAAACCCTACTCTTGTCTATGATTTTTATAATAAACGTCGAAAAGAACTAAATTCAGGAATTAAGCCAAATAGAGCTCATATTGCGCTTCATGAATTAGAAAAAACATATAGAATTCATATAGTTACACAAAATATCGATAATTTGCATGAGATTGGAGGTTCATCATCAATAATTCATATGCACGGTGAGCTAAATAAAGCGAGATGTATAATCAATGATAGTCATGTATTTGATTGGCTAGAGGATCTAAATGAGACCCATAAATGCCCTAAATGCGGGTCTCAAATGAGACCTCACATTGTATGGTTTGGTGAAATGCCCATGCAAATGGATGAAATTCATGATTTAGCTGAACAATCTAGTCTATTTGTTTCTATAGGCACTTCAGGACAAGTCTACCCTGCTGCTGGTTTCGTTTCGATGTTTAAAGATATGCGCAAACCAACAATTGAATTAAATCTGGAGCCATCAAGTAATCAAGATCAATTTGATTTTGCCATTCATAAACCTGCTACAGTTGCTGTTGAAGAATTTAAAAATTTACTTTTATTTAAATATTTTTAAGTAAAATGAAAATAATAATTAACTAGCTTCAACTAAACCTGGAACTTCAATCAAGATGATTTCTGTATCAGGATGACATTCAAGTGATATTTCTTCTTCATTTTTTATGGCTATACCATCTCCTTTTGAAGCATCAATATCGCCAATCTTAATATTTCCTTTAGAAACAAGAAGATATCCTTGTCCTTTAATAAGATGCTTAAGTGTTGTGTTATCTTTAAACATACCAGTGTATATTCTTGCATCTTGATGAATTTGAAGGGGTGCATCATTATTTCCAGATACTAATAATTTTAGTTTATCTGTTGTAGAGGTAGTTGGAAATTCTGCACTTCCCCATTTTGGCTCAATATCTCTTGATTTAGGTATGATCCAAATTTGAAAGATATTCGTCTCTTCATCCTCGTGATTAAACTCAGAATGCATAATTCCTGTTCCGGCGCTCATTACTTGAACATTACCTGCAGTAGTTCTCCCTTTGTTACCTTGACTATCTTCATGACTAATAGCCCCTTTTCGAACAAAAGTTATTATTTCCATATTCTCATGCGGGTGCTTTCCAAAACCTGTATTAGGAGCAATTCTATCGTCATTAATTACTAATAATTCTCCAAAACCCATTTTTTTAGGATCGTAATAATTAGCAAAACTAAAATGATGTTTAGCATTAAGCCAACCGTGATTGGCACCACCAAGAGTATCAAATGGGTAATGTGTTATCATGATATTTATCTAGTGGTCAATTTGTTATAATCAATAATATCAAATGATGAATGAAAAATGTTATAAAATTTTCTAATCATCAAGTTAGTTAAGCAAGAACAAGCGAGTTGCTAATTTTAATTGATTTTAAAATTACTCTAGCTAATTAACAACGTATGAAAGAAACGTACTACAAACCTTTTGGACCAACAATTGGTAAATATAATTTATCAGATAAAATGATTGGTAAAGTTAATTCTTTTGCAAATAAGATAATTGAAAATAAACATAAAAGTAAAGTGTTGGATCATTCACACAGATTAGTGGGAAACGTTCAGCAACAATTTCGTTTAACAAAAGATTTTCTTTTAACTAGTGGTTTGGAAAAACAACTTCACAAAATTATTGAATCTTATTATAAAAATGTAATTCAAGTTAAAACATCTTCAATTAAAATTGACCGTGCATGGATTGTAAGACAATTTGCTGGTGATTTTAACCCACCCCATGTTCATAGAGGGAATGTTAGTGGAGTTTGTTATCTTGAAGTGCCAAATTCTATTAAATACAATAAGGAAATAGCTTTTGCTGGTAGACTTTCTTTCTTTGATGGTCGTGTCTCCATGCCACGTAATAGCCCTCCTTTGGTAAAACATCGAATTACTTTTAAGCCACGTGTGGGTGATTTGTATGTATTCCCAGCGTTTTTAATGCATGATGTTCATCCTTTTCGTAAAGATGGCGAGCGAAGATGTTTTTCTTTTAATGCATTTGTAAAAACTTAAAATTTATAAGGAGATTGTTAAAGACTCTGATATTTAATTAGCGTATAGGTCAACTGGGTGAGTGGTAAGGCCTATCGCTGACCCATTTTCTAGTTAGTTTGAGGCTCAACTGTTATTAATTTTTCACTAATCCAAGAGTTAATGCCACTTTGTGCATTGTAAATAGTAGTGTTAAGTTCTTTATCCATCATATTTGCAACAATTTTAGATCTATATCCCGATCTGCAAATTAATATTATTGGATCAGTTACATTTATTTCTAGTTGTAATTTTTCGTACCATTCATCAAAATTATAATTCCCCTCTTCATCAAAGAAAGTTAGTAAAATACTATTAGGAATAACGCCTGTTTGATCCCATTCTGAACTTCTTCTTACATCTACTATTGGAATATTAACATTTGATAATTTTATCATTTCTTCATTATTGACATCTATAACTTCTGCAAATACAAATTTTGCAGTCAATAAACAAAATATAATCTTTATATAAAATCTAATATTCATAAATTAATTCCCAATAATCTTAAAATAATTTTAATTGTGCAACTATCAAGTCAGACTTGGTAGTTATTTTAAAAAATTAGTCGTGTTCTCCACTTGGATCATTTTTTGGCAGTTCAACTATGTGAAATTGTTTACATATTATTTTCTAAGTAATATTGAATTGGTTTTGCAGATTTTGAAATTATTGAAAAAAGAATTTGTATTTCTTCATCTTCTTTCAAATATAATTTTCTTGTACACTTTTGCTGATTAATGATTTTTTTATTATCCCTATTCGTTTTTGTTAAAATGACTAACCATTTCTCTGATTTGAATAATCTTCCACATTTTTCAACAATAGATTTATTTGTTTCCAATAAAAATTGATCAAAAGGAGGATCAGCTATGAAAAACCCAACAGCTTCCGTTTCTCCATCTTTTAAAACAGCTGTTTTAAAATCGAGATTATCAAAATGATACAGAATATTCGTTTTATCCCTATTCATATTTTTTAAATTTTGATTTTCGTACAGCAATTCCCCTCTTATTCTTGCTGATTTAAATTCAAATTCTCTATTTTCATTAATAATTGGGTTTTGCGTAGCGATAAAGTCCAGTTCATTGTGAGGAATAACTAAGAATGTATCTTCCTTTTTATATTTAGAGAGTAAAATTAATTCATTAAATTGTTTTATTTGCTCTTCCAGTTCTTGTTGTTTTTTTAATTTTAATCTTTTAGCATTATCTTTTAATCTTTTTTGATTAAGTGCAACAAGTTGTTTTTCTTTTTCTATTCTTTCCTTTTCTTGTTTTTTTAGTGCTAATTGTTTTTTCTTTTCCTCATCATTCTTTTTTTGATCTCTTAATTTTTTAAATTCATTAAAAAATTTTTTATTATTTAAAAGAAGTGCTATTTCATAATTTGCACCACTTTGATGTGTGTAGTGGCCATAATTTTGTCGATCATAATTTAAAAGTTCATCTACCATTTGATTTTTATAAAAAAAATAAGGTGCAAAACTTATTCTCGGATAATAATTTTCTTCCTTTTGTCTTATGGATGCTTCTTGAGTTTTATCCTCCTTAAACTCAAGGCAATTTTCCCATTCTTTATCATTTGTATAAATATTAATTTTTTCAAAATTTTCAAAAAGAGATAAGCTGTATTCTATTGCATCGGATGGAGTACCAGAATTGTTGACACTTAAATCCCATTGAGCATCTCCTATTCTGTCCCAGTGAAATAAAAAATCACTCATAAACTGAGTTGCCCAAATATTATAATCTGCTGCAGTACATCCTCTTGATGAGTCTCCAATATTACTACCATCTTCTCTGATACCACTCATGTAACGGTGAAAGGCAAGATAAGCCATATCAATGTATAATTCTTCTTTAGTCCAAATCCCTATCCTTAAAAGTGTTTGTGCTCTTAAAATTCCTCCATTTTTACAAGCCTCTCTTTTATCTTTGTAAGAAAGAATTTTTGTAGGACAATATGTTCTTATGCCTTTACCCGTTCTATCTGCTGGAAATAATTCGAGAGCTCTATTTTTCATCCATGAATTAAGCTCATTATATTCGTCTTCAGTCCAATTAAATGAAGAATGAAGTAATTCGATTGCAATTAAAATTTTATTTAGATCAATTATATAGTTAAATAAATTTCTATCTTTTTTTTGGAATATAATATCTCTTTTAGGTGAATCATTTTTTATCCAATTTTTAATCATACTCTTGATTTGTTCACGCATTTCTTCTTCATATAGCGCTCTTAGATAAATTATATTAAATCCACTAGAACATATAACAAAGCCATCTCTTTGACTGCCCTTAGACCAACTTTGAGTACCATCTAAATTTTTAGATTGATTTTCAGCTATATAATTTACTTGCCCATACCAGTCTAAACAAAAATTTACTCTTTCATTATGTCTATTTTTAAAAATTTGTTCGCGAAAATCTTCATTTAAATATTCATATATTTTTTGTGTATCATCGATTGAGGTGAATAAAAAAGAAGCTTTATTTAAATCGTATTTTGGGATTTGTACTTTGTATCTTTTTTGATACTTTTTTAAGAATGTGAAAGCTTTTTTTTCAGAAGGTAAAAACCACCCTTTTTGAGGTTTAGTAATTCCTAAACAATTTAAATTTCTTTTGTTATGTTCATTAAAAGTACTTATTAAATCTAAATGTTGAAGAGACTCACATAATTGATCATCTGTTAGTTGCTCAGCTTTAATATTATTCGTCACTAAATCAGTAAGTAATTTATTTACTTCATTTGATTTAGCATGAATTAAAGAAGGAAATATTAAAAGAAAAAATAAAAAAAGTTTCATTTAAATTGATCTTTTATACTAAGTTATTTAATTGATTAATACGCTTCTTAATTAAAAGCACCCTAATAGAGTGCTTCATGAATTATGCAGTAGGAGGAGAAAAATCAACTTTATTTCCCATTTCTCTAACTTTGTTTAAATCAACAGACTCTAAAGTAACTGCCTCGGTAAGAGTTCCTGCTGCTTTTGCTTTTAATGCACATGCAGCCATACTTTCAAATGAGTCTGCTTCAGTAATCATGACAAAATCATACTGCCCTCTTGTTATATGATA
The DNA here is from genome assembly GCA_902614085.1 of uncultured Alphaproteobacteria bacterium. Lineage (GTDB taxonomy): Bacteria > Pseudomonadota > Alphaproteobacteria > HIMB59 > CACPNW01. The sequence goes on along the minus strand of CACMJS010000003.1, from coordinate 160,464 downwards.
ATCAATTAATTTGCCTCCAACACTGCTAACCATTTTTTCCATAGCTGCTTTTCTATCAGAGTCTCCATTAATGATGCCATCTGCACCTTTTTGTGAATAGATGCCAAGTGATATAAAAATTGACATTTAATATCCTCCTTTCAATTTAATTATAAATTATGATAGAATTTTTATTAAAAATTTATGAAGATCAACAATATTTTATTAATAAACCTAAAAGGTTTGAATAACTATTCGTCAATATTTATTATTTTTTATTAATAATATTATTTTTACTTAACTTAATTATTATTCAATAATAGAATATTCATAAAATTGTAAAATTTTAATCTTAGGTTTTAAAAAGCAAAAGGAGATGTATGTTATTTGAAAAATTACAAAAAGCATTTGAAGAAAAAGATGCAAAAGCTCACAGAGCTCTTTTCCATGAAGATCATGAATTTATTAGCCATAAGCAAAATAAAGTTTTTAAAAAAAGTGAAGGAAGCGAGGAGCAAACTTTAGAAATGTTTAATAATATTACTGAAGATAAAGTTCGTTGTATTTATGAAAATGATGAAATTTTAGTTACACATCGTTTTAATACCTATGCATCTGGAGACAAAGAAGCTTTAATGATGGTTGCATTAAAAAAAGATGGATTAATTTGGAGAACAGAGACTGGTGCTACAGAAATGTAAGTAAACTTATTTTAAGGAGGATTTATGAAAAAAGGATATTGGGTAGGACAAGTAAAAGAAATTAAAAATCCTGAAATATGGGGGCAATATTTAGAGAAATTTATGAATATTGTCGCTGAGGAAGCAGAAAAGAAATCAGGAAATTTTGTATTTACAGCTGGTAGTGAACCAAAGCACTATGTTCAAAAGAATTTTGATTTATTATTTTCTGCAGTCGTTGAATTTAATAGTGTGCAGGAAGCAATAGATGGATACAATGATCCTCGATATCAAGAAGCTTTAGCACTTTTAGGTGAAAATAAAGAGGATGTTGTTGTAAGAAACTTAGTAATTATTGAAGCACCTTAAATAGATAAATGTAATTAAGTAAATGCTACTATATTCAATTAAAAGAAATATAAAAAAGGACGTATTATGAAAATAATTATGAATGTTAAATTAAAAGAAGGTTATGAAAAATGGAAAAATCTTTTTCTCAGTGTTGATACGCATAGAGAAAAATATGGAATAAAAGTTTTAGCATATGGCCATCCTAAAGATGATGAAACTAAAATTTATCAAGTTTTAGAGATTGAATCGATGGAAAAAATGCAACAAGCTATGCAAGATCCAGAATTAGCAAAACTTAGAACTGATGCTGGTGTTGATTTAGATAGCCAAGAATTAGTTTTTTTAGTTGAGTAAATTTAATTTTATTGAGGGTAATAATTATTTTGCCCTCAATTTATTCGTATCTTAATGCATCAATAGGATTGAGGTTTGCCGCTTTTCTTGCTGGATAAAATCCAAATATAATTCCAATTGACGATGAAAAAACAAAAGAGAGTACGATAGACATATAATCAAGACTCATTTTCCATTTAAAATATTCACTGACACCGAATATTACCCCTAAACCTAATGCAATTCCTATGAGACCTCCTATGAGAGATATCATTAATGATTCAATTAAGAATTGAAGTAATATATCTCGTTTTTTTGCGCCAACAGACATACAAACACCAATTTCTTTTGTTCTCTCGGTAACCGTAACGAGCATAATGTTCATAATACCAATACCCCCTACTATCAGTGAAATACCTGCAACAGTTGCAAGAAGTATAGACATTACTCTTGATGACTCTTGTCTGGCATTTAAAAATTGTGCGTAGTTTCTAATGACAAAGTCAGGATTACCATTAGCTGAAATTTTATGAAGTTTTCGCATAACTGTATCAACATCTTTTTCCGTTTTAAAAAGTAAATCAGAAGATCTAACATTAATAGTCATGCTACGAATTTGATCGCCAGGAAATTTTTTAGCCACAAGTCTTTGTTTAGCTGTTTTTAATGGTACTATAACTGTATCATCTAAATCAGCCCAAGCCGTTCCACCTTTTGCATCTAATAATCCAATAACAGTAAAAGGAACTTTATTTATTCGAATTACTTCATCAATAGGGCTATCAGTATCAAATAAATTTTTTTGAACTGTTTTTCCTATAATGGCAACTCTTGAACCTGAAGCTAGCTCCTCTTCTTCAAAACTTCTTCCGTTTTCAAATTTCCAATTACCTAAATCAAAATAATCATTTGTTGTCCCTGTAACAGTAGCAAGCCAGTTATTTCCATTAGCAACAATTTGTGTACTTAAACTTACTCTTGGTGCGATAGCTTTAATTGCTGGTAATTCTTCTTTAAGAGCTTCCATATCTTTTAAAGTTAACGTGTTAACTGAATTAGCACCCATCGATACACCTCTATTAGAAGAACTCTGTGATCTAACAATTAAGTTGTTAGATCCAAATCTTTCAATTTGTTGCTCAACTTCAATTCTAGCTCCTGAACCAATTGAGATCATAGTAATAACTGAACTCACACCAATAATGATGCCAAGAGATGTTAAAATACTTCTTAAAATATTTGAGCGTAAACTTTTTTGTGAAAGATATATAAGATCAGTTATTGACATTTTTTTTATCCTCTAAAATTTTACCATCTTTCATTTTAATAATTCTTGAACCATAGTTTGCGATATCATCTTCATGTGTAACAAGAACAATGGTGATACCTTTTGCATTTAAATCATTTAAAATTTTCATAATTTCTAAACCTGTTTTACTATCTAGTGCACCGGTTGGTTCATCTGCTAAGATTAATTTTGGAGATCCAGCTATTGCTCTTGCTATAGACACTCTTTGTTGCTGACCACCAGATAACTGATTTGGTCTATGATGAACTCGATCTTTTAATCCAACACTTTCTAGAGCCTCTATTGCTAATTGATTTCTTTCTTTTAAATTTTTACCAGAATATAATAGTGGTAGCACAACATTTTCTTGTGCATTCAATCTTGGTAGTAAATTAAAATTTTGAAAAACAAATCCTATGTCTTTGTTTCGTAATTCAGCTAGTTTATTCGAATTTAAAGTTGATACATTATTATCTCTAAAATGATATTCCCCGCTAGATGGTACATCTAAACATCCGATAATATTCATTAAAGTTGATTTTCCAGAGCCAGATGATCCCATAATACTGACAAAATCACCTTCATTGATTGAAAGATCAATATTATCGAGTGCTAATAGCTTGTTATCTCCCATGATGTATTCTTTTGAGAGAGAATTGATATTAATCATCTTAAAATAGACGTAGTGCTTTTTTTTCTGACGTTTCGACAATAACTTTAGAAATTACTTCATCACCTTCTTGAATCTCACCTTTTATTATTTCTGTGTAGCCGCCAGAATTAAGACCTGTCACCAAATCAATCTGTTCATGAGACCCATCAACTAATTTGTATACTTTTTTAACGTTTAAAGATTCTTTTAAGGAGAAATATTTATTTCTTTGTTCATCAGTTAATAATTCTACTAGGGCATTTTCAATATATAGCTGAATTTCTTTTCGTATTTTTTCTGGCGATAAGTTTTTCGCTTCTAAAGAGCCTCTTACTTTACCTAATTTAGGATACACACTTCTCATTTTGTTTTGTTGATCAGCAGTCATGTTTATTTGAGCCATGATTTCTTGCATTTGAGATGCACCGCCCCCGCCCCATCTACTTCCACCTGAATTTTGTTTAGGCTTTTGATTGAGCTTAACTGAAAGTGCTGAATTTTTTACTTTTAAAACTTCTTCTTTATTTTGAACAATAATATCAACGTTAGCAGTCATACCAGGCAGAAGAAGATTTTCTGGATTATCAAAAGAGGCAATTACTTCATAGGTGATAACATTCTGATCATCTATTGGTGAATAACGTATTTGGCTAATAGTAGCATTTAATTTTCTATCAGGAAAAGCATCAGTAGAAAATTCGACAAGCTGATCTAATTGAATATTTCCTATGTCTGATTCATCGATAAATATTTCTATATTCATATTGGATAATGTTTCGGCAATAGTAAACATTATAGAGTCTTTTTGATAAGCGCCAAGAACATCACCAACACTGATATGTCTATCTAAAATAAAACCATCTATTGGTGATACTATTTTAGTTTTTGTTAAGTCTAGTTTTTCACTTTCTAATGTCAGTTCAGATTGTTGAATTATTTTTTCAACTTCTTCAATTTCTGCTTTAATAATTTCAATTTGTGCTTTTCGTGAACTGATAATTGCATCCAAAGATGATATTTCTGATTTTATAGTAGCATTTTGAATAATAGCACTTTCATAATCAAAATTCGTGTCATCAAATTCTTTTTTAGAAATAAATTTTTTGTCAAATAAAGCTTTTCGTTCTTCAAGATTTTCTTCTAGCTTACTTAAATATAAATTAGAGTCTTCTAATCGTGATTCAGCACCGTACTTATTTGCAACTGAGTTGTTTAATTCTGATTTTGCTTTTTCAAGACTTGCTTGTTTTTGTTTTAACTTAGATTTTGATATGTCTACTGAAGTTTGAGATTCTTTTACGCTTAAAGTAAAAGGGTTTTGATCAAAGATTGCTAGAACTTCACCTTTGCTAATTTGTTCGTTAAAGTCTTTATTAATCTCAACAATTTTTCCAGATATTTCGGATGATAATGTTAAAGTTGATGTTGGTATAATTTTACCTGTAGCAGAAACAGTTTTCTTTATATTTCCTTTTTCTATTTTTATATATTCATAGCTGGTAGTTGCTACTTCTGCATTATTGCTTACAAAGAAATAGTAGTAACCTCCACCTGCGATAATTATTGCCAAAATTAATAAGATAAACTTTTTCATTTTATATAATCTAGGTCGAATATAGTTTTAGAAAAGAAAAAGATACAATATAATGAATTTGGGGTATAAAGTCCGCTCCACTGAGGAAGTTTTGCCCCATTTTCCTATTTAAAAATTTTTTTACCCTTTTTGGTCAACTGATCACGTATTTTTTTTCTATCCTTACTTTTGTCTAAGTCTTTATCCCAATCTAATTTGTTTACTTCGGTGGTAACCCATTTTTTGATATCATCTTTATTACTTTTAGATTTTTTAATAATGTCTTTGGTAATTTTATTTATTAGAGTATTAATAATCCTGTCTCGTTTACCTTGATCGTCATTTGTTTCATACTGACCAACTATTTGATTTCCATCATCTGGGTCAGCAGGATTTGTTTTAACAACATCAATTTCTTGTTTTTGAATATAGTTACAATCAAATAATTGAAGTTTGTTACATGATTTTTCTGCTTTCATTCCTTCATAGTGCATAACTTGATCACCATTTTCACCCTGACTATACAAGCCAAATCTAAATTTTGGTCCCATTTGATATTCATTTTTGTTCTTTACAATTTTTGATATAGTTTTTCCTTCAAAGCGATAAATAAGCTGATCATTTAACCAAAGTTTTATTTTTCCATCTTCTTGATCAGTCCAATTAATATTTAATAAGACAGTGTGCCATTTACCCTTCACATTATTAAGGGGAATTATTCTTTTATAATCACTACCATCACAAACAGAAACTCCTGATCGGCCCACATAAATTCCATCATAACGCCAAGAAAAAAAGAAACTCATTTCAGGACAAGCAACATTAAATTCATCTATTGTTTGCGTAGTAAGCAAACTCCTTGTTAGTTTTTCATGTTCAAGATCCATTTTAAATTGGCCTATATGAACAAAATCTCGCATATTTTTTGGTCCATCGGATGCAGGATCGATATAGAAAGACCAAGTATACCAATATTCACCTAAATGACCTCTTATTTTTTCACCAGTTATAGGATCAAAGAAACCAAGTTCAGAACGACCAATAAAAGTTTTTTCTTTTCTATTACAATCTTCAGCACCACAATCATCTAGTCTTTTTTCAAAACGCAAAGAATATTCATTTGTTTTTGTAATTTTATTATCATATCTAAGAGCCCAAGCGTTTTGATGTATTCTAGTATGTGTTTCTATTGGGCCCCAAAATCCAGTATCATACGGATATTTAATATTTTCCTCAAATTTAAAAATATATTTATCATCAAGAAATTTCTTAGGTAGATCTGTAGCATAAACACTGGATGAAATTAAAAATAGAAAAAATATAATTCTATACATTAATACCTTTTATATAATGCTCTAAAGAATATGTAAAAATTTATTTTCTAAATTTTAAATATATTAGATTAAACAAATTATCGTGACTGTAATAATATATCAGTAGCCTTATCTGCTATTGCCATAGCTGGAGCATTAGTATTAGCACCGACAATTGTTGGCATCATCGACACATCAAAAACTCTTAAATTTTTTATTCCCTTAACTTCCAATTTTGTATTTAATACCGCCATATCATCATTATCTTTACCCATTTTACATGTGCCAACTGGATGCCAATTTGTTTTAATCATTTTTTTTGAATAATTAATGAGATCTTCATCTGAATTAATGGATTGACCGGGAACTGTTTCTTCTAATACAATATCGGATAAAGGCTTTTTTTGAATTACCTTTCTTGCAAGCTTTACAGCATTTAACATAACATTCATATCATCTTCATGACTTAAAAAATTTGGATCAATAAGAGGTAAATCTAATGGGTTAGAGGATTGAATTCTAACCTCTCCTCTTGATTTTGGATTCATTAAGCAAGATGTAAGTGTTAATCCGTGATCAGGTTTTATTCCTGTTGTATCTCTATCAGTATACATTATGGGAACACAATACAATTTAATTTTAGGATCTTTTTTATCTTCTAAATTTTCTGGATTAAAAAAAGAACAACTATCAACACCTTGCGAGCGAACAGGGCCTGAATTAAATAATAAATATTGAATTCCATTTTTTATCATTCGCCAGCCTTGATCTTGTTTAAAGTAACTATAGCCTGGTTTAACTCTAGAAATAACAGGAACTTCATGATGGTCCTGTAAATTTTTACCTACACCTTTTAAATCTTCAATTACAGGAATATCAAATTCTTTTAATTGTTTTTCTTCCCCTATACCGGATTGCATTAATATTTTAGGGGTGACATAAGCACCTGCAGCTAAAATAATATCATTGGCAAAATATTTAATTGATTTACCATTTGATACACACTCAACACCAATTGCTTTTTTTTGATCAACAATAACTTTTGTTACAATAGAACTAGTTTTAATTTCTAAATTTTTATTATTAGTTTTTGATTGTAAAAAAGCACTGTAGACATCGCACCTTTTGCCATTACCAATGGTGTATTGCATAGTTCCTACACCATATTGATCACCATCATTAAAATCATCATTATAAGGCAAGCCCATAGCTTGCATTGTTTTGATATATAGGTTTGTACCTTCTACAATATAACCAGGATCTGAAACTTTTAAGTTACCTTTATTTCCATGATATTCATTTTGAATACGTTGATTATTTTCAAGTTTAACAAAATTCTTGAGCAACGAGTTCCAATTCCAATTACTATCTTCAGTCTCCTCTTCCCATTTATTATAATCTGAAGGTTTCCCTCGCATATAAACCATACCGTTCACTTTTGATCCCCCACCAAGAGTTTTAGCTTGAGCTATAAAGTGCTGACGATTATTTAATTGTTTTTGTGGAATAGATTCATAGAATTTTAAATATGGGCTATTCTCTAAACCTTTAATCCAACCAGCAGGCATTGATAAAAGTAAATTATTGGATTTAATTCCTTCTTCTAAAATTAAAACAGAGGCGCCATGTTCAATTAATTTTGTTGCTGTAATAATTCCTGATGTTCCACCGCCTGCAATTATAAAATCATATTTTTTTGCCATATATAAATTTTTCTATTTTAATTTTTTACGCGTTTCTATATTTAATATCAAGATGAAAACTTTAATAGTTAAAGCAGATGATGGAAGAGAATACCATGTAGATGACCCCAATGGCTTTTATCAGCACCTTGTAGATTTTCACTCAGATAATAGTATTGGAAATAATAGTGTCCATGAAGAAAATGGCTACTACTTTACAGTAACACCTTCATTTTACGATACTGTAAAAAAATTTATAGAAAAATAAATTATAAAATTAAAAATCTATGCATAGATATTTTTTGATACCCTTTATTGGTTTTTTTCTAATTATTTGTATCATTATGATTTATCTTCAATTTGTTAATGAGGATTGGAAATTTTTAGTACCTAAAATCAAACTTCCAGATTCTTGCAACAATAATAATCAAGTTGAATTTGTTATACATGAGGATGATATTAATCAGAATAGATCATATAAAGATGAAAAAGATGTATATATTGGCAACCAATTTCATCCAATCTTTTTACTACCATGTGAAAGGAAGGATCGTCTTTATGATGTAAATAAAAATATAGAAGCATCACTTCTAGCTATTAATAATTGGTTTGAAAAAAAAACAAGTAATCAAACAATTAGATTTGATAAAAAAATTAATGGAAATTTTGATGTAACTTTTTTGCGAGTTAATAAAACTATGGATTGGTTTGGCGATTTAGATACTAAAGATCAGGACATCGATATTACTGAAGTATCTGAGAAAATTGAAAAGATTATTAATGATAATAGTCATCTATTTAATAATTTTTCTTCAAAGAAGTTTATTATTTTTTTTGAAGGTTGGGAAAAAAGAAAATATATTGATTACGATATATGTGGAAAATCAAGATTTGATGGAAACATAGCAATTTATTACACATATTCTAGATTTAAAAAATACATTGGTGGTGATTTAATTTTGTCAAATAATGACAGAATATTTTCTTGTACTCACAAAGATCATCTAAATGATAAAAATGATTTTACTTTTGGTGATGCAGAAGCAACAATTTTGCATGAAATGATTCATTCATTAGGTTTTCCTGCTAGTTGTGCAAAAAATAATAAATCCTCTCATGTGAATGACAATAAAAATGATATTATGCATAAACAATCTGGAAAATTATATTTAGATTTCAATAATGATGATTATTACAATCATTGGCAAAAAAATTGCCCTGACCTTATAAATAGTAAGTTCTTGCAATAAAAAAATTTATTTTTTTAATTGATTAATAAAGTAAATAAATAAAAGTCCATTAAATGCCCAGATAAAACAAAGAGCTATAACATTAAAAGTTAAACCGAAGGTTTCAGCTGAAAATCCAATTATAGCCGGCCCTATTAGAAATCCTGAGAATGCAATTGTTGTGATATTTGCTGCTGTGATTGATATACTTTCATTAGTATATTTCAATCCCTGCATTAGAACGACTGGATAAAAATTTGAAGTGGACAGAGCAAATAAAAATACAGCTAAGATAATAATATAAATATTTGCAGTTAAAATAGAAATAAAGAAAATTAAACAGCCTACTAAACCAAAATACCCTGCTGCAAATTTTTCGCCGTAAGCATTAACAATTTTTTCACCATAAATTCTTCCTATAAACTCACCACCTCCCCAGCAAAGAATTGATAATGATGCAACGTACAATGAAGCATTAAGATCTCTTTTTAACCATAATGGTGTCCATTCTAACATAATACCAACAGTGCCCATGAATATTGCTAAATTTAATCCAAAGAATAAAACCTTTCTTTCAGGAATTTTAAATTTAGCTAACTTTTCATAGTAATCATTTTCAGAAGATAAACCAAATATGAATGTTAGAATAACTATTAAAGTTAAAAAGAATATTAAACCTATAAAAATATGTGGTGGGTATAAATTTAAATAAAAAAATAAACTTGCAAAAATACCACTAATAATAAAACCAAAACTAAATGAAGCTTGTTGGTATGTTTGATAAATTCTTTTAGTTTTATTTTCAATAAAGTTAGTACTACTAGCAATTGTAGGAAAAATTAAACCTGCAGCTATCGATAATGGAATACTGGACAAAAAAAAGGTTTGTATGTTGCTAGCTGTAATAAATATATAGGGAAATATTGCAAAACTCAATTGACCTAACATTAAAGTTTTAGTAGTTCCAATAAGTGGTACAACTACTCTTCCTGATAACTGGCTGAAAAAAAGTTGTAGAACTGCAAAAATTGTAAACCAAATTCCTAAATCAGTTTCTTTAATGCCAACTCTATCAAATAACCATGGAATATTTGTTACAGTTATTCCCCAAGTAAAAGCAAGTGCAAAACCATTTAAACAAATGGCAAAGAATGCTTTTCTATACATAATTTTTATTAATATTATTTAGTAATTGTTACAATATTATAAAACTATTAAGTTCTAAGAGTAGTTTTGGATACAACTAATTCCTCACGCCTATTTTCTCTGAATACAACAAAGATACCACTTCCCATAATAAGGAAAATACCAATAAATGAGTTTATATCGGGCACTTCAGAAAAAATAATAATTCCTATTATTATCGCAAAAATCAAATGGACGTACTCAGTTATACTGTTAACTAAAGGTGACCCTACTCTGTATGCTGCAATCAAACAAAATATCCCAAGACTTCCAGTTGTAGAGATAAAAAGTATTAATCCAATAAATTGAAGATCATTAATTATCCAAGGATTACTAAGAATAGAAAAAATTGATAAATTAACGTCTGAATTATGTAATAAAATACTAATTGCGCTTCCTCCAACGAATGCACCTATATAAATATGAAAAGTTTGTTGGAATAAATTATCATTTTTTGCAGTTTTTTTTGCCAATGTCATCGATAATGCATAGGTGGCTGCAGCAATGATTGGAAATAACATATAAATATTTATTTCATTAAATTCTGGCTTGATGATTAAAAGTGTTCCACTAAAACCAACAAAAATTGAAAATATTCTATTCAAGCCAATTTTTATATTCAGAATAAAGTAAGAATAAATAGTAATAAAAAATGGACTCACAAAAAACAAACTTGTTGCTTCCGCTAAAGTAATTTGGCTTAACGAAATAAAAAACAAGGTAAAGCCAAAGAAGAAGGTGGAACCTCTAAAAATAGCAATATAAGGGTGCGCTGTTCCAAAGAATATTGGTTGTTTTGTATAAATTAAATAAAGACATAACAAAGAAAATCCTATTCCTCCTCTAAATACGAGTATTTGCATTAAAGAGGCATCATGAATGGTGTATTTAATTAAGACGTCCTGGGTAATGATGAACAACATCCCCACAATAATTAAAATCAGACCTTTTATGTTATTATTCATATAAATTTTCTTAGAGTAATTTAGGTATTAGTTTAGAAAAAAAAATAATATATAATTATTTTGATGATTTTTTATCTTGTAACACCACTAATATTGATTTTTGCTAGTTCTTTAGGATTAATCATTAATCCCTCTTGGTCAATTTCACCTTTTATTTGGGTTTTCGTATTAGTTCCAATTATTGATCTTGTATTACCTTACTTAAGTAAAGATGATCTTGATTTAAAAGAAAGTGTGTTTCATAATTTTTCTATTTTAATCGTTCTGCCCTGCATTTTATTTTTAATTATATTTGGTTTAATCGTTGTTTCTAATTCTAGTATTACTTTGTTAACAGCTGCTGCTTTAGGAGCGGCTGTAGGTATGTCTGGCGGTTCTATCGGTATTACAACTGCACATGAACTTATTCACCGAAAAAATAAATTTATGCGTGGTATAGGAGTATTTTTATTAGTTTTATGTTGTTATGGTCATTTTCGTATAGAACATATTTATGGTCATCATTTAAATGTAGCTACGAAAGAAGATCCTGCTACAGCTAGAAGAGGTGAAAATTTTTATTTTTATTTTATTCGCTGTGTAATCAATAGTGTAATTTCATCTTGGAATATTGAAAAAAATATTCTTGATAGAAAAAATCTCAATACTTTTAGTTCCAAAAATAGAATGATTCATTATTTTGTATTAGAATTTTTATTTTTAGTATGTGCTTATTTAATTGCCGGTATGAATGGTTTAATTTTTATTATCTTTCATTCTTTTGTATCCATAATCTTATTGGAGTTAGTAAATTATATTCAACATTATGGTTTAGAAAGAAAAAAAGAAAATGGAAGGTACGAAAGATTTACAGATTTACATTCTTGGAATAGTCGTCACATTTCTGCTAATTGGTCGACATTTAATTTAGGTCTTCATGCTGAACATCATCAGAGCGCATCAAAGCCCTACCCTCTTTTATCTCAAGAAGAAAAAGCAATAGAGATGCCTGCTAATTACTCCATCATGTTAATTATGGCACTATTACCTCCCTTGTGGTTTTTTGTGATGGATAGAAAAATTGATAACTTAAAAACTATTTAAATAAATATGATAGATTTTTTTGCTAAATTAAAAGATAATCGTATTTTTCAATTTTCTGTCGTAGTTATTATTATACTAAATGCTATTCTTATTGGTGCCACAACATATCAATTAGATCCTATATTTTTAAATACTATTCACTTACTTGATTATGCAATCACTGTTTTTTTTGTTATTGAAATTTTAATTCGTTTTATTGGAGAAAAAAAAAAGAAAAATTTCCTAAAAGATGGCTGGAATGTATTCGATACAATCATTGTAGCAATCTCACTAATTCCAATTCCAAATAATTCTAGTTTTTTAGTTTTACGTCTTCTTCGTATTTTTAGAGTGTTACGATTGATATCTGTTATCCCTGAATTAAAAAAAATTATAGAAGCTATTCTTGCTTCAATAAAAAGAGTATTTTTTGTTAGTCTACTTTTGTTTATTATTCTTTACATTTATGCAACAATGGGATCAATTTTATTTGGTGAAGATGATCCAGAACGATGGGCCGATCTTGGAATATCCCTAATCACTCTTTTTCAAGTTTTAACTTTATCTAGTTGGGAGAATGTAATGTTGCCAATGCAAGCAATTTACTGGTGGGCATGGATTTATTTTTTCAGCTTTATTTCAATTTGCTCAATTACAATATTGAATTTGGTGATTGCTATCCTTGTTGATGTTGTAAATCATCAAAAATAACCTGTAAAAATTACATATATCTTCAAATATTAATACTTATATGCTAATTAGTTGAGAAAATTATAGCAGTTGTAGATTACCTGCATTAACAAAACTATAGGGAGGTATAATGTTTGATAAAAAAGACGATAATACAAATTCAACAACTGATGTATTTAGACCTGCTAAGGGATCTGCAAAAGTTGTAATTGGTCACGGCGTAACAATTAATGGTGAAATTAAAAAAGCTGATGAAGTTCAGATTGATGGTGAAGCAGATATTACTATGAAAACTGATAATGTAGTTATTGGCGCTACTGGAGATTGCAAAGGGAATATAGAAACACATAATGCTGACATCTGGGGAAAATTTGACGGTGAAATAAAAGCTTCTGGCACCTTAACAATCCAAGAGCAGGGAATTGCTTCTGGTGACATTGAGTATCAAAATTTACAAATTAAGCTTGGTGGTCAAATCAGTGGTGATATAAAAAAATCTGATAAGATACAGCCTATTAAAAAAGACTCAAAACCATCAGAAGAAAATACTTCATTACAAGAAGCAATTAAAAAAGATTAGTAATTATATTTGTTAGCATGAAAGAAAGATTATTTAAACCTCTACATTGGATTATGTTAATCCTTATCTCTCTTGATTTTATTGATACCTCTTATCGAATTACGTATGGATATTTTTCAGGTCAAGGTGTGCAACCACCTGTAGGAGATTTTAATGTTCAACTTTCCACTTTGGATTTTATTGTGGGCATAGTTTTTCAATTAGCAATCGCTTACACAATTTATATGTTGTACAGTATGAAAAGAAGTGGTGGTTATTATTTAGTAGGTTTAAACATTCTTTTTGTAATTTACGGATTTGTTATTGGTCCGTTTAGCACAGTACCAGCTGGAGAAGTATTACCTCTTATTGCCGGCTTTATGGTTTTCTATATTATTTTAGTTATTGGAATACCGTATTTGTATTCTGAAAAATATGAGTAGTAACTATTAACTCTCTAATTGTAATTGAATTTTAATATTTAAATATTATTTAAATAATAAACGATTTGACTCTATTGCGGTTTACAAGCAGCTAAAATGAGATACGTATAAATTTATCCTCCCATTAAGAAAAATGGTGAGGATATTTTTTTTAAGAGATAAATATGAATTTATGTGTTGTATCCAAAGGATCTTTTACTAAAGAAGATTACATGGAATTATATAATTTTTTTAAAGATGACATTGCTAAATATACAGATGCTTTTGATATGGCTTTCGTTAAAGATGGACATGTAATGATTATGTGTAATGTTACTGATGAAGAAAAATTTTACGCTCTATTTGATGACCCAAAATCTAAAGAATTTGATTCAAAATTTAATAGTACAGATACAGTGTATTCTTTGCAAAAAGTAGTATAGCTATAATCCGCCATGGGATATTAAGAAGTCAGAAATTTTTTCAATTCCGTCATTATTTTTCATTTCACCAAAAATATATGGCAAACCATTTCTGGCTTCATTAACATCTTCTTTCATTTGCTCTAAATCAACATTTACATATGGAGCAAGATCAACTTTATTAATTACTAATAAATCAGACTTTCTAATTGCTGGTGCTTTTTTTCTAGGTATGTCAGCACCTTGAGCTACATCAATCATATAAATTGTTAAATCAACTAACTCTGGACTAAAAGTTGCCGCTAAATTATCACCACCTGATTCAATAAGGATTAACTCTAAATCTGGAAATTTTTTTTTCATCTCATCTACTGCAAGTAAATTAATACTACAGTCTTCCCTAATAGCTGTATGTGGACATCCACCAGTTTCAACACCTTTAATTCTCTCTATAGGTAGAACTTGTGCTTTCATTAAATATTCAGCATCTTCAGTTGTATAAATATCATTTGATATTACTGCCATAGAAACTTTTTTAGATAGATAACGACATAATGCTTCCGTTAAGCTCGTTTTACCAGTCCCTATTCCACCACCAATACCAACCTTTAAAGGTCCATTTATATTATTCACGTTAAATAAATCCTTGAGTCTAAGTTTTCATGCTTAATTGCAAAAATATCACCAATAAAAAAAGTTGTACCGATATCATTGAGAGTCAGTTTATCTGAGTGAGTTAAAAATTCTTGAATTTGATTAATAAAAATAACATTAAGACTTTGCCCATCTTTTTGCGACATTGGTATATGTTTTACACATACATTTATTAAATTAGAAATAAATGACTGTAAGTAAAACTTAATTAAATCATCAAACTTAATATCAAAATATAATCCAGCTTTTGCCAAACAATATATAAACGATGTATTTTCAGGTAGAAATAATTCCCAGCTATCTTTCATGATTTTACGAAAAGAATTTCCCATATCTATCATTTCTATTTGTCTTTCTTTGGATGCAGCACTTGCTAAAATTAATTCATTAACTTCCCCACCTTTGTAAATAGATTTCATAAAAATATAATCATTTCTTAATGTTCCATAAAATAAAAGGGCATCTAAAAATTCTTTAACATCATTTTTATTTTTAATTTTTTTATCATCTATCAACGCTTCTAAACCATGAGAGTATGCGTAAGAACCAATAGGAAAAGAAGATGAAAACCATATTTGTAATATTTGATGAGGATCTTTAAATTTTTTCATTTTAATGCTTGTGACTATGCGTTCTGCCCAAACCATAAGCACCACCTTCAGGTTTAAATTTTTCAAAAACTTTTTTTACATTTCCTTGTAATTTTATAACCATATCAAGAATTACAGCATCATCTTGAATAAGAATTCTGTTTTCTTCAATTTGACATGGCAGATGTCTATTGCCTATATGCCATATGATTTGCTTTAAATTATCACCCGTTATTTCAATTAAATTTTCTTCTTTAGATATGACTTTAATTAAATCACCATTATCTAATTCAAAAAAATTATTTTCATCAACACTGACGGTTTCTTCAAGATTAACTAAAAATTCAGTACCATTATTTGCTATAAGTTTTTTTCTACGAATAAATCTTTCTTCATAAGATAATGAGATTTCATCTAATAAATCCTTATTATTATGATTGTGATGAATTATTTTTAAAGAAGTTTGCATTTTAATACATAAAATAACGTTGAGCTAAAGGTAGTGTTTTGGCTGGTTCACAAGTAATTAACTCACCATCTGCTAAAACCTCATAAGTTTCTGGGTTAACTTCTATTTTTGGACAATAATCATTTAATATCATATCTTTTTTAGAAATTTTTCTAATATTCTTAACTGGTAACAAAGATTTACTTACACCAGAGTTTTTAAATGAATTTTTATCTAAAGAAACTTTACTTACAAAAGTAACAGTAGATTTTTCTAATGATTTTCCAAAAGAAGAAAACATTGGTCTTGAGTATACTGGTTGTGGTGTTGGTATAGATGCATTAGGATCACCCATTTGTGCACAAGCAATACTTCCTCCTTGTAATACCATTTCAGGTTTAACACCAAAAAAAGCAGTATCCCAAATAACAATATCAGCACGTTTATTTTTTTCGATACTTCCAATATGATTAGAAATACCATGAGCTATTGCAGGATTAATTGTATATTTAGCAATATATCTTTTCACTCTTACATTGTCATTATCACCTTGCTCTTCTTTTAATTGTCCCCGTTGAACTTTCATTTTATGTGCTGTTTGCCATGTTCTAATAATAACTTCACCAACACGGCCCATGGCTTGACTATCAGAAGCAATAATTGAAAAAGCACCCATGTCATGCAATATATCTTCTGCAGCAATTGTTTCTTTGCGAATACGACTTTCAGCAAACGCAACATCTTCAGGTATTGATTTATCTAAGTGATGGCAAACCATTAACATATCTAAATGCTCTTCAACTGTATTAACTGTGTATGGTCTTGTTGGATTTGTAGATGACGGAATAATATATTGTTCTCCGCATACTTTAATTATATCCGGTGCATGACCCCCACCAGCTCCTTCAGTATGAAAAGCGTGAATTGTTCGTCCATTAATTGCTTTAATTGTACTTTCGACAAATCCACTTTCATTTAATGTATCTGTATGAATCATTACTTGAATGTCATTATCATCAGCTACATTTAAACAATTATCTATTGCTGCTGGGGTTGTGCCCCAATCTTCATGTAATTTTAGTGAGCTTGCACCAGCAATTACTTGTTCTTCAAGTGCTTGAGGCAATGAACCGTTTCCTTTTCCTGCAAAAGCTAAGTTCATAGAAAAAGCATCTGCTGATTGTATCATTTTCTCTATATGCCATGGTCCAGGTGTAACTGTAGTAGCTAAAGTACCATGTGCAGGACCAGTTCCACCTCCCAACATAGTAGTAATACCAGAATGAAGTGCATCGTCTATTTGCTGAGGACAAATAAAATGAATATGGCTATCAAATCCACCAGCTGTTATAATTTTACCTTCACCAGCAATTATTTCTGTCCCAGGTCCAATAATAATATTTACGTTTGGTTGTGTGTCTGGGTTACCAGCCTTACCAATTTCATTAATTAAGCCATCTTTAAGACCAATATCAGCTTTATAAATTCCATTTATATCTACAATTAAAGCGTTTGTTATAACTGTATCAACAGCGCCGTCTTTGCGAGATACTTGAGATTGACCCATTCCATCTCGAATAACTTTTCCTCCACCAAATTTTACTTCTTCACCATATGTTGTTAAATCTTTTTCCACCTCAATAAAGAGTTCAGTATCGGCAAGTCTGACTTTATCACCAGTTGTTGGTCCATACATATCGGCATAAGCTTCTCTTTTTATTTTTTTCATTATAATTGACCCATAACTTTCTTATTAAAACCAAATATCTTTCTATTTCCCGTTATTGGAATTAATTCTACATCTTTTGATTGACCAGGCTCGAAACGAACAGCTGTACCAGATGGTATATCTAAACGCATACCATTTGATTTTTCTCTATCAAATTTTAAATATTCATTTGTTTCAGCAAAATGATAATGACTACCAACTTGTATTGGTCGATCTCCACTATTTGAAACTTTTAAGATGATTGATTGACTTTTATCATTCAAATTAATGTCACTATTTTGTTTTGTTATTATTTCACCAGGTTTCATTATCTAATTGGTTTATGTACTGTTACTAATTTTGTTCCATCTGGAAATGTTGCTTCAACCTGTACTTCAGGTATCATGTCTGGAATACCATCCATACAATCTTCTTTTTTTACTACGTGTGCACCTGTTTCCATCAATTCTGACACCATTTTTCCATCTCTTGCACCTTCTATGACAAAATCTGTTATCAAAGCTATAGCTTCTGGGTAATTAAGTTTAACACCTCTTTCTAAACGTTTTCTGGCAACATTAGCTGCCATACTGACCATTAACTTATCTTTTTCTCTTGGTGTTAATTTCATTTATAGATCCCAACTTTTTGGTAGTTTATCATTTATTATATTTTTCATAATAAAATTTAGTGTTTTTTTTAAATCATAATTATCATCGGCTAAGCACCTAATTACAATCTTATTATCAAATTTTGTCATTTCACAATAATGATTTTCTTTGGTTTTTATAACTTTACTTAACTCAAACTCAAGTTGATGAACAATTTCACCAAAAATTAAAATTGTTGATAAAGATGATTGATTAGAAAAAGTGTAATTGTTTTTAAAATTATCAATCGTTGATCCTTTTATATTAATTGCTTCAAAATGCTTTATTGTAGAATTTTTAAAAATTTTCCATTGATCAGAAAAAGAAATATTTTTAATTTTTTCATACATTGCTTTTCTTCCAAAAATAGTAGTTTCACAAAAAAACAAATTAGAATTATTTGATAGATTAATATTTATACTTCTTCTTAATTTTGAATTATCAAATAAAATTAATTCTTTGGGCAACCAATACAAAGTTGAATTATTTAAATTGATATTTATGTCTACTTTAGCAGGATCACCTATTCCTGAATAAATCTTCTCTGCGGCTTGCGTACAAATACTTAATTCAGAATTATGAATTGTAGCATTAATTTCAATATTGTCATTACAAGTAATACCTCCTGCAGTGTTAATTAAAACTAATTCTTGACTTTTATTATAATTATTTGGATTTAAAATTTTACAACAACCACTTTGAAAAAATTTTGAAAAATCATTATCTAATAATTCTATATCTATTTTTCCATTTGATCTTTGGAGTATTTTGTCCATTATTGTTTAATTAAGTATAATCAAAACAAAATTTAAGAAAATAAAATACTTAATGGTTTAAGATTAAAAATTATTAATAAACTAGTGAAATTTAATTTTTCATATAAATATTACCAACAAAAAACAAACCTAAAGATACTGAAAAACCTATTCCTATTGCATATATCAATGTTCCTATTCCTACTTTTCCACCTAAAAAAAATCCTATACCCACAGCAGATAGTTCAAGTAATGTTCTAATAAATGAAATTGAAAAATTAGTTTGTTTATTTAAGCCAGTCATCAATCCATCTCTTGGACCAGGTCCTAAATTTGCAGCTAAATAAAAACCACTTCCAATACCTATTATGAAAATACCAATTAATACTTGTAAAAATTGAAATAAGAAATCTTTTGGATAAGGAAGATAGATCAATGAAAGATCCAAAATCACAGAAATTAAAATAGCATTTAATATTGTTCCAATACCTGGTTTTTGTTTTAGTGGATACCAAAGTAACAATACTGCAACACTTACAAAAAATGTTGTAATTCCTATTGTGTAACCAGTTTTAAATGCTAATCCCTGATGTAGCACAAACCAAGGTGAAACGCCCAAATTTGCAGTAATTAATAATGCCTCACCAATGCCAAAGAGAATAAGTCCTAAAATTAAATAAAAAATTGTTATTTTTTTTGGTTTAAGATTATATTCAAAAGGAGAACTCCAATATAATTTAGGGATTTCTTTAAGTCTTAATATGTGAATAAAGATTTTTACCATCTAAGACTCATACAACTTAAACCTGCATCAACCTTTGAAATTTCATCGATATTAATTTTAATAATATTAAAATTTTTCGATAAAATTTCCTCAGTTCTATTGAAACCATCTGGAATTAATAATTTATTGTTAATTCTAATACAGTTTGCTGCATTTTCTTCACCCAATGGTAATTCAATTAAATTATAATTTTTTTTTAAGTAATCTAATTTCGACATTCTATTACTTACTAAAATTAAATCATCATCTAATAAACTGCATTCAGATTTAAAATGAAGAATATCTTTTGGTGTTTGACATACTTCAACAGTAGCGCCAAGTGAGATTAGTATATTAGATAGATTTTCCGCACCTAGTTTATCCGTTCTATTTGATAAACCTATAATAAAATGATTATTGATATTTAATATATCTCCACCTTCTATGATGCCATTTTCGACAATAAATATTTTTTCAAAGTATTTACTTATTTCGTTTTTAATTATTTTTGCTTCACCATTTCGTGAAAAATCACTTGGATTTAATATAATAATTTTGTTTTTAAAGATGAGTGCAGGATCTTCTACAAAAATACTATCAGGATATTGTTCTAAACTTTCTAATAAAATTGTATCTAATCCTGCATCTTCAATGGAAGTGATATAATTTTTGTGTATCTCTAATATTTTTTCATAACTTGGATGTAAATACTGAGAACTTAATGCATTATGAATACTCTTATTTGGTTTTCTAACAATTGCATTTGTGAATTTATATGTCATCTTTGGCGTGCCCGGCATGATTCGAACATGCGGCCCCCAGATTAGGAATCTGATGCTCTATCCTACTGAGCTACGGGCACTCCTAATTTAATTTTTATGATTTAATGTTACTTCACCAGTTTTTGTATCAACAACATCAAATGTTTTTTCATTATTACTCATTCTTTTGGATCTAGCAGCTGAAGCACGTTCCATTGCTTCATTATCAGCATATAAAGAAATAGCCATAACAGTTGTATCACTTGCTCGTATTTGTAATAATTGTTCAGCCTCTGGAAATTCAGATGGTGCTTTTTCTGAATAATCTTTAATAGATTCGTCAGCATCTTCTTTAGATTTAAAATTAATTGTTGTTATTCTTGCTACAGACATTTTACCTCCTAGTTTATTTAATAATATTAATGATGAAGTTTCATATGATCCATATAATCCTTATGTTCTTCTATTAATAATTCGAAACTATTTTTTAATTCATCAATATTATCCCATGATTTAACATCAAGCTTACCATTCTTAATATATTTTAAAATTCTTTTTATATCTTCAATATTTTTAAAATCTTTATCCGTCATATTCCCTCATTATATATATTAATTTATTTTACAGCACCTTCTGTCAAACCAGAAACAAAATACTTTCCAATAAATACAAATAATAATATTACTGGTAGACTGGCTAGAACAGCTCCTGATAATAAAAAACCCCAATCAATTTGGTATTGTCCGACAATTCCAGCTAACCCAACTGGTAAGGTTTTTAAGTCATCACCGCTTATTAATATTGATGCAAAAAGATATTCTGTCCAAGAAATAATAAAGCAAAAAATTGCTACACTTGCTATACCTGGAGCAGCTAAGGGAACAATAATTCTTGAGATTACAACATATCTTGATGCTCCATCAATATATGCTGCCTCTTCTATTTCATTAGGAATTAACTTAAAAAAAGCTTTTAACATCCAAACAGCAAATGGAGTGGCAAATAAAACATTAACAATAATCAATGCAAAGTAGCTATTAAGTAAATTTACTTTTGCAAATAATAAATAAATAGGAACTAATAAAATGACTCCCGGGAAAGCATAGGTTACTAAAAGCGAATATTCTACAAATTTATTTCCATAAAATTTAAGTTTATGTAAGCCGTAAGCGGCCGATACAGATAGAATGATAGAAATTATCATAGAGGAAAATGAAACTATTAAACTGTTTTTTAAATATATAAAAAAATCTGAGTTAAATAATATTTTATTATAATGTTCTAAAGTAAAAGATCTGGGAATAATAGTTGTAGATGTAGAAATAATTTCTTCAGGACTTTTAAAAGATGATGTGATTATCCAAAAAAAAGGAAAGAAAAAAATAAGTATAATTAACAATAAAGATAAACTTAAAAATATAAGTTTGATATTATTTTCTTTAATCATCTTCTTTTGGCGCCATAGATTTGATAAATATTATTGAAAATAGTAATAACAAAAAACTAGTAACTATTGACAAGGTCGCAGCTTGACTAATTCTAAATTTAGTAAACGCTGTTTCATAAATTAATAATGGTAATGTAGTTGTAGCACTTGATGGCCCACCTTTTGTGATTAACCATATAATGTCAAATATATTAAATGATAATAATGTACCAACTAGACCTAAGACAAAAAGAACACTTTTAAGATTCGGAAATGTGATGAAAAGAAATTGTTGAAAAAAATTTGCACCATCAACTTTAGATGCATCATACATTTCTCTATTTATTGAATTAAGCCCAGATAGAATAATTAATGCCAAAAAAGGACTCCAACGCCATGAGTTTATTAGAACTAAACTTATAAAAGCTTTATTAGGAGAACTAAAGAAACCCGTTGCTTCATTTAATAATCCAATATCAATTAAAACTGAATTTATTACACCGCTACTACTACTCAACATTAATTTCCAAATTACAACAACAACTACTGTTGGAATAATAAACGACAAAATAATCCAGTTAGCCATAATTTTTTTACCAGGAAATTTATAATTAATAGTTAACGCAATAGTAAAAGCAAAAAATGTTTGGCAGATTGCATTTCCAATTATCCAATAAAAGCTATTTAATGAGGCATTTACAAATTTTGATTTACCAAATAATTTTATGTAGTTATCAATACCTACGAATTTTCCTGATGTACCAATAATCTTAACGTTAAATAAGCTTAATTCAAATGCTATGTAAATTGGAACTAAAATAATAAGTGATATCCAAATAACTAATGGAGATACAAACAACCAACCTTCAATATTATTTTTTTTCACAGAAATGACAGCACCTCTAACAGAGGTGCTGAAAATGTTATAAGTTATTCAATAGCTTCAGTCATTATTTCCATTCCTTCACTGACTGCATCTTTTGCACTTTTGCCATCGATTAAAGTTAGTTGAAGAGTTTGAGCTAATAAATTCTGAGCTGATATAGATGATATGCTTGTAAAAGTATTACCATTCGTAAAACCAAATAGACTTCCTCTAGTTGAATTGTCTAACATTGTTTCTACTTGTGATTTATATTTTACAACAACTGGATCGTCCCAATAAGTTGAATCTTTACTTCCAGCTTCAGTTATTGGTAAAAATAATCCTGGTTCCATGTTAATAAATCTTCCATAGTTTCCAGGTTCCATTAAGAAACTTAAAAACTTTTTAGAAGCTTCCATTTTTGCTTCATCATCTGTCATAATCATTGCAGAATTAACATATGATACAGTTCCAGCTCTATGAGCCTTACCATTTGCATAAGGGATTTGGATAACACCCAAGTCGCTTGCATCTCCACCAGCTTGTGAGTCATATGTAGAGATAACAGTAAACTGTAATATCATTGCACAACCTTTACTTGCAAAACATGCTTCGGCTTCACCCCAAGTCCAGTTTGCTGCATCAGGAGCTGAATATTGATATAGTTCTTTATAAACATCATATGCTGCTACAGTTTGAGGATTATCAAATCTCAAAGTACCATCAGAATTATAAATTTCTTCTGCACCTGAATTAACCATGAAACTATAGATTGTTTGATCGGTATAAAGTTGCTTATTGCCAGGAAGACCTATTCCATAAACACCATCTTTAGTTAAAGCTTTTGCAGCTTTCTTTAAATCAGACCAAGTTTTTGGTGGCTCAATTCCAGCAGCTTCAAAATCACTTTTTCTGTACCATAGTGATAAACCCATGTTCCATAAAGGAACAGCCCAAGTATGACCATTATAAGTATATTGATCGAGTGCCTTTTGGTAAAAACCATATTTTGAATCTAACTCTGCAACAAAATCCTCAACAGGTTGTGCTGCACCCATATCAGCGAGTATAGGTGTAAAATCTGGAATACCAACTAATATTTCTGGTGCAGTTCCAGCAGCCACTGATGCAGGAGCTTTAGCATAAATTTCACCCCAGTTTTGAACTTCTTGTGTTACATTAATATCTGGATTTGCAGAATTAAACTCATCTATTAATGTTTGAATTCTATCTACTCTATGCGGAACACCTTCCATATGCCAAAAAGTAACATTTGTTACAGCATAAGCATTCATAGAAAATAGAATTGTAATAAAAAATAGTAATATTTTATTCATTTTTCCTCACTTAATTTATGATTAATATTTTAATATAAATATTCTAATATTATCTACTAAATTTGAGACTTTCACCATATATTATTCAATGACTCTCTTAATTTTTTATATTTTTGATATTTATTGTTAAGATATTTGGAATGTTTTCTTTGAGGTGTGTAAATATGACCAATATTTTGATGATCGTTAATTAAATTTTTTAAATCTTTTTTATGTAAATAACTATGAATTAGATATGAAATGCCTAATGCACCTAGTTCGGAATTATTTAAAATTTTAACTTTAGTATTTAAAGCATTTGAAATTAGTTGAGGTAAAACTTTGCTTTTTGATGCACCTCCTGCTAGATAAAGACTGTCTTTAGTTTTAATTTTATTCGCATAACAATCTTTAATAGATAATGCTAAACCTTCATAACAAGCAGTCATAATATCAAAATTATTATGATGAGGTAAAATTCCAAAAATTTCAGCTTTAGAATTTAAATTTACAAATGGTGATATAGATCCTCCATAATTTATATAAGGAAGAAATACCAATGAGTTTTCTGGATAATTAAAAGTTAAATATTTTTTTTCAAAATTCTTAATTATGTTAATTTTATCGGAATACTTTTTAGAATTTTTATAAAAATTATCAATAACCCAATCAATATTAGTTGTTCCTGCAACGTTTATTTTAGTCTCTAACCATGTATCATTTAATGAAGCAAAAAATAACCCTGAGCCGTCTTTAGATATTTTTGAATTATTTTTAACTATAATATTATGACATGTAGTTCCAATTATACTGATTTTTTTGTTATTATTAATTCCTCCAGCTCCTAAAATGGAAGCTATTACGTCACCACATCCTATAATAACAGGTGTACCAATTTTTAAATTAGTTAATTTTGATGCACTTTTAGTAATGTATCCACCTAATTGATTTGATTTTTTTATTTCTGGGAACAATTTAAAATATTTAGTACTTAAATTAAAAATTTTGAAAATTTTTTTTGATAATTTTTTATTTTTTATATCTCCTGGATATACTGAAACTTCTGTTTCATCATTATTTATATTCCCTGTTAATTTAAATCTTAACCAATCTTTACAAGTTAATATATATTTAATTTTTTTTAAATTTTCTTTTTCAAATTTAGTCATCCACTTAAGAATAGGTATAGTGCACCCATATTGCGCGATAGAGCCTGTAATTTTATAAATTTGATCAAATATTTTTTTATTAGTGAAAACTTTTTGGCTTCTTGTGTCATTCCACAAAATTGCATTTCTTACTGGTTTATTTATATTATTGATAGACCAAAATCCGACCATATTTCCAGTTATGCCTAAACCAACAATTGATTGTGACTGAATTTTAGATTTTTTTATTAAAAGTTTAATACACTTTGCTGTAAGAAGCCAAAATTTTTCCATTTCAATTTCAGATTTACCAAATTTATCAGTTACGACTGGATTTTTTACACTATGAGAATTTATTTGTTTGAAATTTGTATTAAAAATTACAGTCTTTATTACTGAAGTCCCAGCATCAATTGCAAGATAATATTTCAAATTTTATCTCTTAAGTTTACAGCCACGAATAACCAACACAAACCAAAGCTATAATTAAAAAAAAATTCATAACTCTTTTTCTATTTTTAACTTGTTGATCATCTAAATTTTTATTTCTAGAGAGATAATATACGTAACATCCGATTGCGAATGCTACAAATCCTCCAAGATAGGCATACCATTGTAAGTCAGTCATTTATTAATATTATATATTATTATATAAAAATATTATCAAATACAGAAAGCAACATTTACTTTAAAATATTACAAACATTGCTAATTATTGATTAATGTGAACTATGTATAAATTTTACAAGACTTATTTAATCAATTTTTATAAGGATAATTTTTTAATTTTAAAAATATGATATGAAAAAAGATTCTACTTTCTTTAGTACATCAAAATTATTACTCCCTTATTTATGGCCCAAAAGCAGAAAAGATCTTAGAATAAGAGTGGTTTTAGCTGGGTTGAGTATGATATTAGCAAAAGTAGCTAGCGTTTATACACCTTTAATCCTTGGAAATGCTGTTGATTCACTTAATGATTTAAGTAGTGGTATAAATTTATTATTATATGTTCCGATTGCTATTATTATATCTTATGGAATTGTAAGAATAGCTTCATTTGCTTTTAATGAAATCAGAGACGCTCTTTTTTCTAAAGTATCTCAAAATGCTATTAGAAGAGTAAGTCTAAAAGTTTTCAAACATTTACATTTTTTGTCTTTAGATTTTCATCTTTCAAGACAGACTGGAGGTCTTAATAGATTTATTGATAGGGGGACAAAAGGAATAGATTTTTTATTACGCTATGTTCTATTTAATGTAGTTCCAACATTTATTGAGCTAGTTCTTGTTATATTTATTTTACTTACCTTATACGGATTTGAATACGCAATCATAACTTTTATTACTATTTCTATCTATGTTATTTTAACATTTACAATTACTCAATGGAGATTGCAATTTAGAAAAGATATGAATTTAGCAGATAATGCTGCAAGTACTAAAATGATTGATAGTCTTCTTAATTTTGAAACTGTTAAATATTTTAATAACGAAAATCATGAGTTTAAAAGATTAGATGAGTCACTAGAAAAATATGAAAACGCAGCAAACAAGAACAGAACATCCTTATCTCTTTTAAATATTAGCCAAACATTTGTAATAATGAGTGGAATAACTCTTATGCTTGTTTTAACAGTATTTGGAATTCAGAATAAAACTATAACTGTTGGCGGTTTTGTAGTTATAAATGCTTATATGCTTCAACTCTATCAGCCATTAAATTTTCTAGGAACTATTTATCGCGAAATAAGACAATCGTTAGTTGATATGGAAAATATGTTTAATCTTTTAAAAGAAAAAAATAATATTGATGATAGTGGAAGTGAACATTTAAATAACAATAATGCAGAAATAATTTTTAAAAATATTTTTTTTGGATATGAAAATAAAAGAACAATTATCAAAAATATATCCTTTAGTATACCAGAAGGTAAATCTTTAGCGATAGTTGGACCAACTGGTGCAGGGAAATCAACAATAAGTAAATTATTGTTTCGTTTTTATGATCCAGATAGTGGAGAAATATTAATTAATAAGAAAAATATAAAAAAATACAAACAAAACTCATTAAGACAAATGATAGGTGTCGTCCCCCAGGATACAGTTTTATTCAATGACACAATTTTTTATAATATTTCTTATGGTTTAATAAACTCAAGTGAAGAAGATGTAATAAATGCAGCAAAAATTGCTGGTATCCATGATTTTATTGAAAGTATTCCTGATAAATACAATACTATTGTGGGTGAGAGAGGTCTTAAATTATCTGGAGGAGAAAAACAAAGAGTTGCCATAGCAAGAGCTGTTTTAAAAAATCCATCAATCCTCTTTTTTGATGAAGCAACATCAGCATTAGACACTAATACAGAAAAAGAAATAAATAAAAATTTAAACAAAATATCTCAAGGTAAAACCACATTAATTATAGCTCATAGACTCTCAACTGTGTCAAATGCAGATAAAATAATTGTTATAGATAAAGGAAATATTGTTGAAGAAGGAGATCATTCAAGCCTACTAAGTAAAGATGGATTATACGCATTAATGTGGAATAAACAAAAACAACAAAATTAATTAAAAGTTTTTATATTATTTAAGTTTAAATAATTACTTGATGTAAAAGCTAAATATACTTAAAAAGTATTAATGGCCTATAAAGCAAATAATAAAAGATATAAAAAATTAGAATACAGAAGATCTGGCAAAAGCGGTCTTTTGCTACCCCCTATTACCTTAGGTCTTTGGCATAATTTTGGTGGGAAAAAATCTATGACAAAAGAAGCAAAGAAGATGCTCTTTAGAGCTTTTGACAGAGGTATTACACATTTTGATCTCGCAAATAATTACGGCCCACCTGCTGGATCTGCAGAAGAAAATTTTGGTAAAGTTATGAATTCTGATTTTAAAAAATATAGAGATGAAATGATCATATCAAGTAAAGCTGGTTATCATATGTGGGATGGACCTTATGGCGAATGGGGTTCAAAAAAATATTTGACAGCAAGTCTTGATCAAAGCTTAAAAAGAATGAAGATAGAATATGTTGACATTTTCTATTCTCATCGCTTTGATCCCTTAACTCCATTAGAAGAAACTGCCGATGCATTGGCACAAGCTGTTAATCAAGGAAAAGCACTGTACGTGGGAATTTCTTCATATAGTTCTAAACAAACAATAATAATTAATAAACTTTTAAAACAAAGAGGAATTAATTGTTTAATACATCAGCCATCTTACTCAATGCTGAATAGATGGATTGAAAAAGATCTTTTAGATACACTCAAAAAATTAGGTATTGGTTGTATTGCTTTTTCTCCATTAGCTCAGGGTATGCTATCTGGAAAATATTTGAAAACTATTCCTAAAGTATCTAGAATTTCAGATAATTCATCTCTTGATAAAAAAATGATTACTAAAAGCTACTTAGTGAAAATTAAAGAATTGACAAAAATAGCAAAAAAAAGAGGTCAATCTTTACCACAAATGGCTTTATCATGGGTGTTACGTCACGAAACTATGACATCTGCTTTAATTGGAGCAAGAACTGTGAAGCAATTAGATGAATGTCTGGATAGTCAAAATAATTTATATTTTAGTAAATCGGAATTAAAAGAGATAGATAAATATGCAAGAGAAGAAAAAATTAATCTTTGGGCTACTTCAAGTAAAGATTAATTTATTTCTTATATGAAATTAAATATTTTAATTACTGATATTCTTATCAAAGATTTTATACCTGTTTATAAAAAAAATTTTATTGTTGATTGCTTATGGCAATTAAAGAGCAAAATTGATTTTAGCAAATATCAAGGAATTGTTGTCACTGGTGGTTTTAAAACTAATAAAAAATTTCTTAAAAAATTTAAAAATCTAAAAATAGTTTCAGTATTTGGTGTTGGGTATGATGGTGTAGATCTGAATTATTGTAAAAATAATAAAATAGTTATAACAAATACACCTAAAGTTCTTACTAATGATGTTGCTGATTTAGCACTTGGCCTCATGATAGCTTTATCAAGAAAAATAAATCAAGCTCATGATTTTATTTTGAAAAAAAAATGGAATAACAAACCTTTTGATTTGACAACTAGTCTTACTAACAAAACAGTAGGAATAGTAGGTATGGGTGAGATAGGTAAGGCATTTTCTAAACGAGTAAAATCACTTTCTATGAAAATTGTTTATTATGGCCCAAATAATAAAAATTTGAATTTTAAATATTTTAAAAATTTAAAAGATATGGCTAGTTTAATTGATGTAATGGTTATTACTTGTATTGGTGGAAGTGAGACAAGACACTTAATAAACAATAGTATATTAAAACTAATGAAACCCTCCTCCATAATAGTAAATGTTTCAAGAGGATCTGTAATTAATGAAGTTCATTTATTAGATGCTTTGAATAAAAATTTAATAAGTGGTGCTGCATTGGATGTGTTTGGAATGGAGCCAAAAATTAATAGTAAATTTTTAAAGTTAAATAATGTTTTGTTATCCCCTCATAATGGAAGTGCTACTTTTGAAACAAGATTGAGAATGGCTAAGATTAGCTCACAAAATATATCAAATTATCTTTATTCAAAAAAATTAAAAAACAAAGTTAAATACTAAAACATATTGTAATTATTTTTCTTTTTTGATAATTTTTTTTTAATGAAAATTTTTAGAAATTTTATTGTATTTCTGATATTTGCTTTTCTTTCATTCAATTTTTTATTTGATTTCACGTATATAAATAAGCAAATTAACAATAATTTAAATGAATTTGTACATAAGTATATTTTATTTCATAAAAATACTACAAACTTAAAAACTCAAATAAAAGATCTCAAAAAAGAACGTAATAAATTTGAAGCACAAAAAGAATTATTTGAGAAAGGATTCAAGGATTTATATGATGATAGTAATGAAACTGCATATCACTCTCAAATATTAGCAAAGATACTTGAGCAATTTGATCCTTACGAATTTGATTTGGATATCAAAAAAAATAATAAGCATTTAGAATATGCAATTAATGCTGAGCACAGTTTTTCAAATAGTAAAATCAAGACAAGAATCTATAGCCCTCAAAAAAATATATTATTATATGGTATAGCTAATCAATTCCCAGCAAGTGGATATTTAGAAACATATAATAATAATTTAATTTTAATTTCAGCAAGTGGTGTATTAGCTTATTCTAACCAAATTAAAAATAATACAAATGATTTATATTTTAAACAAATTAAAACAAATATTAGTAAATTCATAGGTAAAGAACAGTTTAAAAAATCAAGAATACATGATTTTGATTGGTTAGAAGGTGGTTGGTTCTCAATTAAAGATGTAAATATTTATAAAGATCAAATTTACGTATCTTATACAAGAGAAGTGAAAGAAAATTGCTGGAATACAAGTTTATTACATGGAAAAATGAATTTAAAGCTTATTATTTTTGAAAATCTTTTCACGTCAGATGAATGTGTTCATTTTTATGATAACATTGACGGTGAGTTTAATGCACATCAATCTGGAGGAAGAATAATTAATGTAGATGATCAAAATCTATTTTTTTCTACTGGTGATTTTAGAAGTAGATTTAGAGCGCAAAAAGAAGATAGTATATTTAGTAAAATAATTGAAATTAATAAAACAACAAAAGATTACAAAGTTGTAAGTATGGGGCATAGAAACCCTCAAGGATTATATTACAATAAAAAAAATAATTTCCTCTTAGAGGCGGAGCATGGTCCTGAAGGTGGTGATGAAATAAATTTAATTGAATTAAATAATAATAAAATACCTAATTATGGATGGGCTATATCTTCATATGGAGAGCATTATGGAGGAAAAAATGCACCCTATAACAAAAAAAAGTATGTAAAATACCCACTACATAAATCTCACTCTGAATATAAATTTATTGAACCTCTCATTTACTTTAATCCATCTATTGGCATTTCTCAAATAGTTGGTTTAGATAAAAATAATAGTTACGTAGTAGCATCAATGAAGGATGAATCTCTCTATTTATTTGAATATGACTACAATGATGAAAAAATCACAACTCCAAATAAAGTGAGCAATGGTAATAGTGATAATATAAAAATTGAAAGAGTTCATATTGGTGAAAGAATAAGAGATATGATTTATTATAATGAAAAATTATACTTATATTTGGAAGATACGGCATCTATCGCAGAAGTATCTATTAACTAGAATGTTTAATTTTAAAAATATATCCATTATTATTTTAATATTCGTTCTTTCACTAAATTTATTATTAGATTTTTCTTTTGTTACAAATAATTTTGGAAAAAATCTTAGAGAATTTACTTTTGACTATATAGTGCCATTTAAAAATATTGGAAATTTAGAAAAGAAAATTGAAGAATTAGAAAATATAAATAGACAAAAATTAACTGCTACAATTCAAGTAGATGAAAAAAATATAAATGATCTAGAGGAAAATATACAAAAGATTAATAAAGAAAAAATATTTATAAGTGGAGATAAGCAAATATTTGTTAATGCATTTAATAATTTAAATAATAATCTTAATAATAATTTAAAAAAATTAGAACAAAATCAAATAACTTTTAATCAAATTTTCAAAAAAATAGACCCCTCTGAATTTGATATGATGTTTAAAGAACAAAGAAAAGATTTAAATTATGGTTACGATGGACGTTTTAATATTTACGATGATAATTTAAGTGTAAAATTTTATACTCCGATTGGAGATACTTTGCTGTATGGAATAACGAATACAACTCCTGGAAGTGGTTATTTAGATATTCATAAAGATAATCTCATTCTAGTTTCATCTAGTGGTATTATTGGTTACTCAAAAAAACCATTAAATAAACCAAAATTTGGAATATCTCTTAAACAGATTCAAAATAATCTTAATAATTTTATTGATGTTACTCAATTTAAAAAATCAAGACACTTCGATGATCCAAAATACTCATGGTTAAAAGGAGGTTGGTATTCAATAAAAGATGTGGAAATATTTGATGGAGATATTTACGTCTCCTATACAAAAGAAGTTAAAGAAAATTGTTGGAATACTAGTTTGCTCTCAGGAAAAATGAATTATGTTTATATTCATTTTACAACTTTGTTTACATCTGAAGAATGTGTAAATGAATATGATAATATAGATGATGAATACAATGCTCATCAATCTGGTGGTAGAATTATTAATTTAAATAATGAAATAGTATTATTTTCCATAGGTGATTTTAGAAGTCGCTATCGAGCACAGAGTGAAAATAGTATTTTTGGTAAGGTTCTGAAAATTAATAAGAAAAATAATGATTATGAAGTTATCAGTATGGGTCATAGAAATCCCCAAGGTCTTTTTTATAATGAGGATGAAAATTTTCTTTTAGAGGCAGAACATGGACCACAAGGTGGGGATGAGATTAATGTGATAAAACTTGATTATAATTCCGTACAAAATTTTGGTTGGGCCATTTCATCTTATGGAGAACATTATGGAGGTAAAAATGCTCCTGAAAATAAAAATAAATATGAAAAATATCCACTACATAAATCACATTCTGAACATGGATTTATAGAACCATTAAAATATTTCAATCCATCAATTGGTATTTCACAAATTATTGGATTAAATAATGAGAATCAATATGTTGTAGCATCTTTAAAAGCCCATTCTCTATATTTTTTTGAATATAATTATAATAATAAGGAAAATAATTTTAATATTGTAAAAAAATTAGATATTGGTGAAAGAATAAGAGATATGATTTATTACAATAATAAATTATATTTATACTTGGAAGATACTGCTTCTTTAGCAGAAATCTCTTTTAATTAAATTGATAAAACATAAAGAAAAA
The DNA here is from genome assembly GCA_902614085.1 of uncultured Alphaproteobacteria bacterium. GTDB lineage: Bacteria > Pseudomonadota > Alphaproteobacteria > HIMB59 > CACPNW01. The sequence continues at coordinate 127,142 of CACMJS010000003.1, read as the reverse complement.
TGGCTTTGGGATTTTTGGATAAGTAATGATAATGAGATTTGGTATTGTTATTTTCTTCAAGCTGATAAATCTCTAAAAGATCCTGATCTAAGGCATAATAATGTTACTCATGGATTAGCTACCTCAAAAGATTTAATTAATTGGGAATATCATGGTACAGTTTTTACTCCTTCTAAAAATGAAAATTTTGATGATTATACAACTTGGACAGGATCAATAATTAAAAATAAAAATAACTGGCACTACTTTTATACAGGTAGAAATAAAAAGGAAAATGGCAGTAAACAAAGAATTGGTCATGCAGTAGGTGGCACACCCTATTCTTTTAATAGATATGGAAATGGATTAGCTCTCGATTTAGATAAAAATATTTACCAAGAGTTAGAGAGTGATAATTATTGGAAAGATCGTGCTATGCGTGATCCATGGGTAATGAAGCATCCTTATGAAAATAAATTTATAATGGCATACACAGCTAGAGCATCAATCCATAATGATCCTTATCAGTGTGGGGTAATTGGAATGGCTGAGTCAAATAACCTTTATGAATGGAAATCTATTCAACCTTTATTTGGAGGATTATTTAGTCAGTTAGAAGTTCCTCAAATATTTAAAGTTAAAAATAAATGGTATTGTTTATTTTGCAATCATCCAGAAGACTGGTCTAATGAATTCAAAAAAAATTATAATGGGCCGAATAAGCGAGGAACGCATTATTTAATTGCAGATAAATTTGAAGGCCCATGGAATCTGGCACCAGGCCCCTACTTTACATCAAGTTCTGAAATAGAACTTTATGCAGGTAGAGTTATTGAAAAAGATAATAAATTTTTCTTTATGGCTTTTTTGCATGATGATCAAAAAGGTAATTTTATTGGAGAAATATCAAATCCAATTCCAATTAGTTTTGACAAAAATGGTTTAATGAGTTTGGAAATTTAATTAATATTTTTCCAAGAATATTTTGGTTTAAATCCTAAAATTTTTTTAGCTTTATCATTACTTAGCAATGTTTTATTTTTTCCAACTTCACCTTTAATTTGAATATTTGGAAATACTTTATCAAGAAGAGATTTATTATCTTCTTCCATAACAGTATCATCTGCAGCTATAATAAAATTCTCAGCACCTTTTAATTTACTTTCCATTGCTAATAAACAAGCTTGAGCTACATCTCTAGCGTCAATATATCCCCAAAAATTCCATTTTCTTAAAAATGGATCTTTTTGGAATGATTGAAATTGTTTGTAATCTTTCTCTTCCATTATATTTGAGTAGCGAAGTCCAAATATTTTCATTTCAGGATTTCTCCTGCAATATTGTCTAGCCATTTCTTCACCCATTACCTTTGATAAGGAATAGCTAGATTCAGGACGAGGATAATATTCTTCATCAACTGGGACATATGGCGGATATGTGTCAAAAGGTAAGCCAAGAACAGTTTCACTTGAAGCCCATACAATATTATTAATTTTTAAAACTTTAGCTGCCTGAAAAATATTGTAAGTACTTAGAGTATTCATTCTAAAAGTTTTATGATTGGTTTCTAAACCTGGAGCAGGAATAGCTGCTTGATGAATAATTGCATCAATTCCATTAATACGATCATCTATTTCAGATACAGACTCCATTGCATCGCCAAAATTTTCTAAATTAACTTTTGAAAAAGGGACATCCAATTCTGAATGATTAGCTAAATCTACATTAAACACATTATAGTTATTTTTTAATAGTAAATTTATTGTTGCCCTTCCCGCTTTACCCGAACCACCTGTAACTAATATATTTTTCATTTTAAATTACTTTAATAATTTTTTTATAAAGAATCATTAATAATTTGATAATTATTTTTATAAAGGAGACTTTTATGGCTGAATATATTCTTGAAGCTGGTGGTACAATGGCGTTTACATTCCATGTTTTATTCATGCTTTTTAATTTATTTATTATTTATCAGTTTTATTTTAATGACAAATTTTTTAATGAATTAGGATTTTCTAATGAGGAACCAAAATTGGTATTTAGAGGTCCTTTAGGTGCAGTTTTTTTAACAATGTTATTAATGTCTATATTGTTAACATTTGATGTTACTGGAAACACCTATGAAGAAAATGTAGTACAATATAAATTCTGGTATTCATTTTTGTTTATGCTTATGGCAATAGCTTTAATTAGCTCTGTTGTTAGATATTTTAATCTTGTAAATAACTACGGCATTACCCCTAACATTAGAGGAGTTATGTTTCCATTAGTTGGACTTATTTTAATTATCCTTAGAACGATGTTTGAGGCTTATTAATATAAATTTGCAAGCGGTGTAATAGCCGCTTGTTTTAATTAAAATAACTTCTTATCTTTTTTCTTGATGCAAAATGTAAAATTAATGAAACTATAAACAAGAAAAAAACAAAATAGTATTCTCTAAATTCAACTTGACTAGTATAAAAAACAAATAAACAACAAATTGTAAATGATTTAATATAAATTTCTAAAAACTGAATAGGATAAAGTTTATCTGATTGAAGAAAAAGATATCTAAATCCAAAGTAAGCAAAAGTAAGAAAGACAGCTAATCTGACTGAAGTAATTCTATGATATGGTATTTCTTGTTTTTCAACTATAGTGAAAGGAAAATATATAGTTACACCCATAATCTCTGCAATTATAAATACTACTGCCCATAAGCTTAATAACCCAATTATAAATTTAGCTAATGTTCTTACCATAACAAATTTATGGTCTTTTTTTTACAAGGGTTTTGACCGTACCTATTTATATATTTTAACTAAATTTTAATAAAAAATACATAAATATTGATTTCATTGCAGAAAACTAAGTTATTTTTTATTTAAAATTATCTTTAATTGGAGAAAAATATAAAAGAATCAAAATTGCTCCACTAATTAATCCACCAATTTGATCAAGCATACCACTAAAGGCAGTATAAATAACAGAACCACTAAAATAATTTAGAACTATGCCAGCTACTACTAAAAATAAATACAGTGATTTTCCATAAGAAATAAATCGATAAAGTAGATTCAAAGTTAATAGATATAAAAAAAATAAACTAATCGATACTATTCGGGTAAAATTTTCAAAATTAGATAATAATCCATCATTTAAATTTTCATAAAGATTGGCAATTTCAGACGGTTGATACATAGATGATATAACCATTAAAATTATAACAATAAAGTCTGCTAAAATTAAATTTTTAAAAATTTTTTCAATTTCCATAATAGCTATAAATTCAATTAAATATTGTATCTAACTTAGATATGTAGCTTGAATATTACAATAAGATTATTTAAATCTATTTAAAAATAAATTAAAGTTTGAAAATATTATTTACCACATTGAATGGATAATATCCGAACTATTAATTTTTACTGAATTTTCACATTTGCTTTCAAAATCATTAAAATCATCTCTAAAAGTTGCACCATTGTTTTGTGCTTGCTCAAAATGATCATCTATTCCTGCTTGATTTTCATAAACCTCTGTTAAGATTAGAGACATATTGCCTGTTTTATTTCCATCTTTAAATTCAGGGCCTATAGACCAATTTAACATTAGGAGTGCTTTATCACCTTCCTTTGTATGTGTTTCCTTCATCCATTTTGTATGATCTTCTGCAATTCTTTTTGCAATATCTTTAAGTTCAGGTTTAAAAATCCATAAATACTGAAGTTGTTTTTTATTTTGAAACATATTTCCTCCTTTTTTTAAAATAATACTAGTAAGTTAAGAAAATATTTCAAACAAATTATTGTTGAGAATTATTTTCCAATGTTTGTACATGAATATCTAGGTTTTCTATCAAAGAATCATTATTAATATTTCCATAAAAAACACCTTTAATAGGTGATGCATAACTTGCATCAAGCCCACAAGAAACACGTACATATCTTTCATCAGGACTGCACTTGTTTGTGGGGTCAAATCCCACCCAGCCTAAATCATTTATATAAAATTCAGCCCACGCATGTGTAGATTGAAATTCTGAAGAATGAGAATTGTTGTGCATATAACCATTTACGTATCTAGCAGGAATTCCTAGAGTTTTTGCAGCAGCAATCATAATATGTGCTTGGTCCTGGCAGACTCCTTTTTTCTGTATAAATGCTTCAATTGCTGTTGTTTGATTATTTGTAGTTAATGGCTTGTATTCAATTTTATCAGCTACTAAATTCATAAGATTATGAGATGTTTCTAAATTTTCATTTTCATTAAAACCATTTTTAGCTTCAATAGCTAAATTTTTTATATCAGCATTTGCTTTTGTTAAATTTGATTCTCTTAAGTAAACTAATGGGTCGATTTTATCAGAAGCACTCTGATAAATTCCTTTTGTATCAAATGTCTCTACTTTTCCAAGAACTGTAAATTGTATTTTTTTAACCTTGTTTTTATTTGTAAAACTTTGAATATTATTAGCCTCACCATCCTGATAAATTTTTGATTTTTTTGCAGAATCATTATGTACATTCCATTCTAGAATTTTTAGACCATTGTATTCTGAGGGATGTAATTTAGTGGTTTGAATTAATCCTGAAACTGGATTTTTATATTCATACTTAGTTGTGTGTTCAATGATAAGTTCCATATTAATTAAAAAACTCCTTATGTATTTCATTATCAACACTAGATATTTTTCTAATAAATTGTGTTACGAATTGATGAAGACCATATTCAACAATTGTTTCTATTTTTTCTTCTTGAATTTTAGAATTTAGATCTTTTAAATTATTATAAATTCTTCCAACTTTTTCTGGACTACATGTTAGATTATTTAAATGTTTAACAATATTCTGAATACAAAAACTTAAAGATCTAGGGCAGTTATTATTTAAAACTAAAAAATCAGCAATTTTAGTTGCGGTAATATTGCCATCGTATGCCCATCGAAAAGCTCTAAATGATGATAAAGAACGTAACAATATACTCCATTGCATATTATCAATATTACCGCCTACATATTGAGGTTTAGGTAATAAAACAAAGTACTTTACATCTAATAATCTTGCTGAGTTATCTGCCCTCTCAATAAATAATCCAAGAAAAAGAAAATTATAACCATCATTTCTAAGCAAAGAACTTAACGATCCTCTAAATAAGTTTACTTGCTCTATGGTCCATTCAGTAAGGTCAGGTAAATCAGATTTAGTAAATTTTTTTTCTTTTAAGTTTAATATCTCTTGATAAGTTTTATTAATTGCTAACCAAGACTCAGGGGTGAAGGAAGTTCTAACTACTAATGCGTTATTTCGAGCATTAAGAATACAATTATAGACAGAAGAAGGATTACTTTCATCGAAAAATAGATAATCTTCAACATTTCTTTGTTCAATTGTATTATATTTATTTTTATATCCTTCTATTGCTCCGGCAGCAGATAACACTGATTCCCATTCATTATTATAACCACTAGGATTTGGGAAAAGAGACATTCTATAACCAACGTCCAAAAGCCTCGCAGTTGTTTCGGCTCTTTCCATATAACGACTTATCCAATATAGATATTCTGCTGTTCTACTTAACATTTTTATACCTCATTCAGCTAAAACCCATGTGTCTTTAACACCGCCTCCTTGGCTAGAATTGACGACAAACGAACCTTCATTCATTGCTACTCTTGTTAGGCCTCCAGAACTTAATTGAGCATGTTCCCCTATTAAACAAAATGGTCTTAAATCTACTCTTCTTCCTTCAACTTGATTTTTGATGAGTGTTGGTGAAAACGAAAGATCAAGTAAAGGTTGTGCTATATATCCTTTTGGATTTGTTGAGAGTTTATTTTTAAATTCTTCAATAGAAGATTTTGAAGATTTTGGACCTATTAACATTCCATATCCTCCAGATCCATCAACCTCTTTTACGACAAGTTCATTTATATTATCTAAAACGTATTTTAATTCTTGTTCCTTTTCACAATTCCATGTTTCAACGTTGTCTAAGATTGGTTGTTCACCTAGATAAAATTTAATCATCTCAGGTACATATATATAAATTGCTTTATCATCGGCTATACCTGCTCCAGGAGCTGAACAAATATTGACACCTCCGGTTCTATAAACATCCATAATTCCTGGAATGCCAATTACAGATTGAGGATTAAAACATAGAGGATCTAAAAAATCATCATCTATTCTTCTATAAACAACATCTACTCTCTTTGGGCCATCTACTGTTTTCATATAAAGGTATTTACCTTCGACAAATAGATCGGTTGATTCAACCATTTCAATACCCATTTGATCTGATAAAAAACTATGTTCGTAATAAGCACTATTCAATGGACCAGGTGTAAGTAATACGCATACGGGTTCTGGATTTTCGCATTTAATAGGAGCCAAGCTCATCAAAGTTTGTAAAAGTCTTGTAGGATAATCATCTATTGGCGTTACTCTATTGTTATGAAATAGATCAGGAAACATTCGCATCATTATTTCTCTATTTTCTAGCATGTAGGAAACACCACTTGGCGTTCGACAATTATCTTCCAAAACAAAATACTCGTTTGGGCCTGTTCTAACTAAATCAATACCAATTATAGGACTATAAATGTCTCTAGGAGGTGAAAAACCAAACATTGAAGGTTCAAAAGATTTTTTTTTGTAAATAATTTCTTTAGGAATTATACTGGCTTTTATTATTTCACCTTGATTATAAATATCAGCAAGAAACGCATTAAGTGCTTTAGCTCTTTGGATTACTCCTCTTTCTAGCCTTAACCATTCTGTATAAGTAAATATCCTTGGAATTAAATCAAACGGAATAATTCTTTCTCTTGCAGTTTCGTTATTTGTAGAAAATGTAATTCCAATATTTCTAAAATGAGATTCAGCTTCAGCGTTCTTTTCAAGAATAACTTTTGAAGTCATTTGATCCAACCAATCATTAATATTGTTATAATGATTTCTTATAACTGACTCAGATTGATACATTTCATTAAACATCAATGAGTAAACCTCATGAGATTTGAATAGAATAATTTTTTATTATCTAACTTTTTAACCATAGTTATAACAAACCTTTCTTATCCGTTATAATTCATGCTTAGCTATGGAAATTAATAATAAGATCCGCGTTCCTTCAGCTTTAGCCTACTTCCGATCTGTTAATACAGATTGAACGATTTAATAACTTGCATGCGTTCCTTCAACTTTCGTTTACTTCCGTTTTGAATTATTCAAAATGAACGATGAAATTTTAATAATAAAATTTATTTCTTTTTAAAAATGAATTTCATACTTAGTTGATATGCATTTTTTGCATATACAAAATAATATTGAATTACTTAAGTTTTTAATAGTCTTTAATCGATCTAAGAAAACAAATATAAATAAAATAGCCAGTACAAATTAACCATATTAAAAGAACAATTGTGTCATTTATAATTAAGTTTATTTCTGATTTTGTCACTAATCGTAGTGTTGTTGCTGCCCAAACTACAGTAAAAAAAATCGTTAAATTTCTAAATGATTTTACTCTTAGTGGATGAACAAATTTCCATGGAACAAATGTCAATATTGATAATATAATTATAGCCATTAGGTTTATCCATTCATTTGTATTTAATATAAAGAAATATAAAACCACAACATTCCAGAGTGCAGGAAATCCTTGGAAATAATAATCATCCGTTTTCATATTAACGTTGATAAAAGTATACAAAGAAACTCCAAATATAAGAGCAGGCATAATCATTTCAAAACCTGATGGTACCATTTGAAACCAGTAAATCATTAGAGCTGGATTGATAACGTAATTTAGATAATCAATAATGGAATCTAAAATAATTCCATCTAGATTTGGGGCTTTTTCCTCAACACCAACTTTCCTGGCTAAAGTACCATCAACTCCATCTACAAGTAAGGCCATACCAAGCCATAAAAAACTACCAACCTGATCATTATTTAATATTGATATTAAGGCAAGAAAACCAAGTATAGCTCCTGATCCAGTGAAGGCATGAACACCCCATGCGGATATTTGATCTTTATCAACTTTCATAAATGATGTTGGTCTTTATCACTAAAATAAAAGAAAATAAAATTTTTGAAAAAAAAAGTAGAAAAATTAAGGTTTTAAAGGTTTTTAAAATTAGAATTATAATAAGTTTATAATGTCACTATCTCCTTCAGCAAAATTATAATTTTTAAAATCTTTTTTTGTAACCCAAGCAGAATTCTCGTGTTCATTCAAAATAATTTCACCCTTAGCATGAGAGCATATAAAATAATGCAATTTCACATTTATTTTGTCATCTTGATAATTTTCTTCACCTAATTTATTTTTAACATTTATTTCTATATTGAGTTCTTCTTTTATTTCTCTTTTGAGTGCGATTTCAAAAGTTTCACCTTTTTCCACTTTTCCACCCGGGAATTCCCAACTTAATCCCATATGTTTATTTCTATTTCTTTGTGCAATAAAAAATTTATCGTGTTTTATTATTATTGCTGCAACAACATCGAATTTATCCATTAATTAGTATTATCACGAATAAACTTATTTGCTTTTTTTATTATATGATTTTTCCTCTCTATATTCATTTTATCATATATATTAACCATCATATTTAAACGTGGATTGGATTGAAAAAATTTTCTATTTTTATTAATAAAACGCCAATACAAACCATCCATAATATCATTCCAATTACCTCTTTTAAAATTCATCATTTTCATAAAATAACTAGAACCACAAATATAAGGTTTGGTACTAAATATACCTCCATCACTAAACAATCCCATACCATAAACATTAGGTGACATTACCCAATCAGAACTATCTACAAACATTTCCATGAACCAATTATAAACTTCATTGGGCCTAATTTCACATAAGTTCATAATGTTACATAAAACCATTAATCTCTCAATATGATGGGTGTACCCATATTTTTGAGCATTTTTAATTGAGTGATCTAAAGGATCTAATCCCGTTGTACCATCATACCATTTTTTAGTAAGAGAATTTTTATGTTGAAAGAAATTATTTTCTTCTAATTGTTGATCATAATTTTGGTAAATGCCCCTAATGAATTCTCTCCATCCAATAATTTGCCTAATATAACCTTCATAAGAATTAATTTTAATTTTATTTTCAACTTTTCTTATTCTCTCAATTATTAGTTCTGGTGTCAATAAACCTAAATTAATCATGGGACTTAGGACACTATGAAATAAAAAATTATTATTAGTATCAACTGCATCTTCATAATCTCCAAATAAATTAAATTTTTTAATAATAAAATAATCTAACCACTTAACAGCATCATCATAAGTTGTGGGAAGCCAAAAATTGTCAACTTTGCCTGGGTGGTTTTTAAAAATTTTATTTATTTCTTGTTTTAAAACTTTTGTATGCTTTGTTTCTTTTGCAGTAATCATTTCTGGTATTTTAATATCTTTAGGGAGTTTTTTTCTGTTATCTTCATCAAAACTCCATTTCCCACCTTTGGGCTTATTATTTTCCATCAAAATATTTGTTTTTGCACGGGCAATTTTATAAAAATTTGCCATAAAAGGTTTTTTTGTTTTACTTAAATAATTTTTAAATTCATCTCTTGAATTTAAAAACATGGGTGATTGAATAAAAGTTAATTTAATTTTATTTTTTTTACATAAGGTGATTATTTTTTTTTCAAAAAATTTATCTTCAATTTCAAAAGAAATTAATTCTTCGAATTTATTTTTTTTTATAAAATTTTCTAATTTTTTTTCGTAGGATATTTTAAAATCTTTATTTAAATCAATATAATTTACTTTAAATTTATTTTTTTTTAATTCATCAGCATAAGATCTCATTGAGGACAGAAAAAGAATGAGTTTTAATTTATGATGTTTTTGAAAGGTACAAAGATCAAAACTTTCACACATAAAAATATTTGAGTCTTTATATTTACTGAGATGTTTATGTGGGAATAATTGATTTCCAAGAATTAAAAATAAACTTTTCATCAATATTTAAATAGTAAGTTATTAGAAAATTTATATGATTTATTAAAATTAATTGCTTATTTTAGACAATTTTTAACTATAATAAGTTATAAATTAATGACCAAATTAGTAAAATTATTGGTAATTCCCCTTATAATTAGTTTTGCACTAATCTCTTGTAATACTACATCTCCAAACAAAGTAAAAAAATCTGATGCACAAAAAGTAACTAATATTGAATATGGAACAATCAAAACCTCTCTTCCAGTAAAGATTGAAGGTGAAAGTGATTGGATTGGAGCAACTGCTGGAGCAATGATAGGAGGTCTTTTAGCATCTCAAATATGTGGAGAAGAAGAAATATTAGGAACTAAATGTCAAGATATTGCGATAGTATATGGTACTATTGGAGGAGCTGCTATGGGCTCAGTAATTCAAGCTAAAATTGGCAATCATGATGGCTTCCAATATATAGTGAATATTGATGAATGTGGTAATAACACTTCTAATTGCCAAAATGATCAAGAAAAAGCTTTTGTACAAGGAGATGATAATGCTCTTCCAAATGGGCAAAGAGTTGTAATTATTTACGGAGATGTAATAAGAGTTATGCCTTATGAAGAATAATTTAGTAAAATTAATTTTTAGTATTTTTTTATTATTACCATTTCACCTGAATGCAGAATTAATATTTGAAGATAATTTTCCAAAAGATATGCAAGGTATTTGGAGTGATGATTGTGACGCAGAATATCAAGTTTTTATAATATCAAATAATACAAGTATGTGGATTGACGAGACATATGTTGGCTTTAATGTGTCTAAAACATCAAAGGTACAAGATTGGTCAGCTTATAAATGGGGAGAATTAGATGGAAGTTATTATTATTTTTTAAAAAAAGATGGTGATAATTTACTTGAAGTTACTGCTCCTGATGGTTGGGACGGTATAGATTATTCTTTTTTAAATTCAGCAGATTATTCCGTTTATGAAAAATGTGAATCAATACCAAGTGTCTTTCAAATTATTTATGGTGAAATAATTAATTTAATGAATTCACAATTAATAGAAACTTGTAATAATGATAGTAATCCCGCAAATTGTATTAATGAAACTTTTTCATTTTTAGATGTATCACAAGATGATGAATTATCTGTAGCAGAATTAACACGTGCAGCAAGAATAGCTATTTATTTTACCTTTATTGACAAAAGACAAGACGAAGACAGAGACATAGGATTTGCAACTTATACAACTACATCACTAATATTTCCTGCATTATCAAAAATAATAATTGGGAATTATGATTATGATAATTCAAATACAATTTCTTTAAAAGAAATATATACGGATCGTATTGATACTTTAGACTATCAAAATTTATTTAAAGAAAATTTAAAAGGATTAGATCCAGAAGAATTAAGGCGATTAATTGAAAACTTAGATTTTTTAAAGTCATTAATGTTAAATTAAATTAGTGTCTTGACTTTTAAGTATAATTTTAACTATAAATACTTATGAACAAGAGAAATTTATACGCAGCTATTGCGATAGTGTTTATCTTTGCTGCTTTAAATTTAACTATATATTTTTTTTATTAAATCATGGTTATCAGAAGAAAATCTAGTATTTATAAAAAATTATATGAAATTAATGGTCAGAAAATGATGTTCGGTCACGATAATATACATTTTAAAACAATTAACTTACCAGCAAAACAGAGATACACAAATATATGCAGTAAATTTGGTTTAAAAAAAATTAAATCTTCAAGAAAAAAAAATTTTCAAATAATTAATATTAATTAATGTGAAAAATATTGCAATAATTGGAGCTGGGATGACTGGTTTGTCTCTTGCATATAATCTTCAAGAACATAATATTACAATTTTTGATAAATCATGGAGACCAGGAGGAAGAGTATCTACTAGAAAGCATGATAATTACCTTTTTGATCATGGTGCACATTATCTATCGACAAATCATTCTGTAAATCAATTAAATGAAGTAATAAGTAGATATAATTTGGGACAAGTAATAGAAATAGATTTTGCAACAAATTATTTAAAAAATAAAAAAACTAGAAAAAAAATTATTATTGGTCAAAATGGAATGAATTCTATTCCAAAGTCTATTTTTGATAATATTAAAGTAAAAAGTTATTTAAATTCAAAAATAATTAAAATTTCAAAAAATAGTAATGATCTCTTCTCACTATTTTCTGAAAAGGAAGAGTTTAAAGATTTTGATTATGTGTTAATTTGTATACCGTATTTACAATCAAAAGAACTTTCAAAAGATTTGATTGATTTTACTCAGATTGTTAGCGAACCATCTTATGATCCAATACATACTGTAATGTTAAGTTATAAAGATATTAACAACATAAATATTAAAGCAGGATTAAATCTTCATAAAGATATTAGTTTCTTTATGAATCAAAATATCAAATTTAATGAATTATCTCATGATTGTTGGGTATTAAATATGAGTTCTGAATATACAAATAACAATATTAGCATTGATAAATCTGATCTAGAAAAATATGCTCAATCAATATTTGAAAAAACATTTGGTATAAAAAATGAGATAAGTTTTATTAAATCACACAGATGGCTATTTGCGCAAACAAAAGTCAGTTATAATAGTATTTCAAAAAAAAATTGGATTAATTCTAAGGATAACAAATTATTTTTAAGTGGAGACTGGGTTCTAGGAAAAAGTCTAAGCGATGCCTGGGATGCAGGTGAAAAATTATCACATTATATTAAGATTTTATCAATTTAATATTAATTATTAAAATATCTTTTAATATTTTTAGCTGCTTGTCTTATTCTTTGAGTATTTTCTACTAGACCAATACGAACAAATCCCTCCCCTCCTTTTCCAAAAGCTAAACCAGGAGCTACTGCAACGTCGGCATTTATCATTAAATTTTTGGCAAACTTCATAGAACCCATTTTTTTATATTTTTTTGGTAAAGGAGCCCATACAAACATTGATGCTTCAGGCTCTGGAATTTTATCCCAACCAGCCCTTTCAAAAGATTCAATTAAAACATCTCTTCTTTTTTTATAAGTCTCCCTTATTTCTTCTACACATCTTTGAGATCCATTTAAAGCAGCAGTGGCTGCTACTTGCACAGGAGTAAAAGCGCCATAGTCTACATAAGATTTAATTTTTGTTAATGCTTCAATTAAAGTTTTGTTTCCAACAGCAAAACCTATTCTCCATCCTGCCATTGCATAAGTTTTAGATAAAGTCGTAAATTCAACAGCTATGTTCTTAGCCCCATTAACTTCTAATATTGATGGAGGTGGATTATTACCAAAGTAAATTTCAGAATAAGCTAAATCAGATAGAATATAAACTTGATATTTTTTTGCAATTTTTACTAATTCTTTATAAAAATCTAAATCAACTATCTGAGCTGTTGGATTTGAGGGAAAAGAAACGATAATAACTTTTATTGAAGAATATTTTTTTAAATTATTAACTATATTTAATAAAAATTTATTTTGATCGAACTGTCCATTAAAAAATGTTTGCAAAGGTGTTAGTTTAGCACCGGCAATCATAAAACCATATGGATGAACAGGATATGATGGATCAGGACATAATATTCTATCTCCTCTTGAAGTTATAGCTTGTGCTAAATTTGCTAAACCTTCCTTTGAACCAATTGTTACTATAATTTCACTTGATGGATTTAAATCAACATTAAATCGTTTTTTATAATATTTAGCTTGTGCTTTTCTTAATCCATTAATGCCTTTAGAAACTGAATAACGTCCAACACCCGGCTTATCTATAACTTCTTTCAGTTTCTGTCTTATGTGAATAGGTGTTGGCATATCAGGATTACCCATACCAAAATCAATAATATCCCTACCTTCTGTTCTCAGTTTCATTTTTAATGAATTTATCTCCCCAAATATATATGGCGGGAGTCTATTAATTCTTTCAAATTTAGATTTCACTTTTTAAGCAATAATTAATTATTGATAATAATACCAGTTTAAATAAAATTGATTTTTAATAATATTATTCCTATTTTTATATTGTGATTAAGTTATTTTACTATTTTTTACCATTTATTGTAATGTTTCTACCAAGTTTATGGGTAAATTATATTTTAAAAAAATATAATAAAATTTTACCTGAAATGCCCTTTACCGGAAGAGAACTTGGAAAAAAAATTCTTGAAGAAGAAGAAATTACCAATGTATCAATTAATCCTATTCAGCAATTAGATCATTACAATCCTAAAGATAAAAAAATACACATAGCTACAGATAAACTTGATAAAAAAAGTATAACAAGCATCGCCGTTGTTGCTCACGAAATTGGTCATGCAATTCAAGATAAAGAAAAATATAAGCCACTTATACTTAGACAATCATTAATTGAAAAAACAATGATCTTTCAGCGAATTGGTTCATTTTTATTAATTATAGGACTACCTTCAATTTTTGCCTTCACTAAAAGTCCATTTATCACTCTTATTGCCGCTATAATAATAATGGGCTGTTTATCTACAAATGTTTTAATCCATTTGATTACTCTTCCTGTAGAATTTGATGCAAGTTTTAAGAGAGCTTTACCAATACTCAAAAGATATGTTCCTAAAGAGAATATGTATCAATGTAAATCTGTTTTAAGAGCTGCTGCATTGACATATTTAGCTCAATCAATTGTAAGTATATTTAGGTTAAAAATAATACTGTTATCTTTTATTAATATTTTTAAGTCAATTATAAGAAGATAATATTTTTCTCTTTAAATAAAAAGGGAAATTTATTAAGCTAGATAATTAATGAATTTAAGTGAAAAAATATCTTTAATACTTGTAGATAAAGGTTTTTCTTTGTCTCCGAAAAAAAATACTGAAGATTTAATAAATTCTGGTGCAGAATTACATAAAAGTAATGAAGACATTAAAATTGCAGAACAGCATGGTATTGCAGATCAAATTTTTATTCTTTTAAAAGGTGAAGCGGAATACGTAAAATATCATAATAATGTTTTTTATAAGTTAGCAACATTACAAAATGAAGGATCACCTCTTGGAATTTCAGGCTTAAATGCACCTAGTAGATATATGTCGGATATATTTATTAAAGGTAATTCAGAATATATTTCTATCAAAATTGAAAAATTAAAAGAATTAGAAGAAGTAGATCCTGACTATGCTAGTTTTTTCTATTCTTTTTTATTATTTGAATCAATTAATTTAATAAGGTCATCTCGCAATTTAAAAAAACCTATCAAACAAAAAAATATTAATATAGCAGAAGGTGTTAAAACTAGTGGAGATATTATAAATACAAAAAGAATTAAAAATTCTGCATTTTTAGCTTTTCTTGATGATAACGATCTCGAGGAATTAATAAGCTATGCAAACGTTAGGTTATTTTCAGCGGGTGAATACATAGCGTTAGAAGGCACTAAATCAGATGGAATAAATATTTTGTTAAAAGGTAAGGTTGAGGCATCTTTTACAAATTTAAAAGATGATCAATTAGAAAACAATTCAAGATCAATAGCTAGACCAGGAGTAGCATTATCCTTATCTTCAGGATTTCATGAAATTGAATCGCCCTACTCATTAAAAGCAACAAGAGATACAACGATATTAAAATTTTCAAATGAGTTTATTGACAATTTAATTAAAACCAATGCAGAATTGGCAATCAAATTCTTTAAAAGACAATTATGGCAGTTAGGTCGTTATATTCAAAGTTCAACAGGCTTAACGACATATCCAGCTAAAAATGAAAAAGAGTTTTTTCAATATTTATTAAATGATAATTCTGCAACAATACCAAGTAATTCAAAACTTTATACAATACCTCATTTATTAGAAAATCATTTAACTCATTCTTTAGCATTCGATACAATTTATGATTTAATTATAACAGGTAATGATGATGAAAAATCTATAGCTAGTTTAATGATTGATGCTTTGAGTGGTATAGAAAGAAAAAATAGATTTTTCAAACAACTAAATAAAATATACAACAGAGTAGCAACTTCATATGATTCAATAAATAAACAAGCATTACAAAAATTAACAAATTCAGATTTTATAAAAGCTTTTGATCAAGTACCTTATGTTATTAAAGGTATGGAAAATTTACCTGACGAACCTACAAACATATTTTTTTATAATCATTTGGCAAGCATTGAAGAAAATGGTTTAGCTAATGGACATCAATTTAGTATAGATAGTCACTTTATAAGTGCAAAAATCTTATTCCCAAAATATGGTGATGGTGGTCAAAGAATTGCTCGATATTCTAGAAATACAGAATTCTGGAGATATAATTATTATGAGAATTTAGATTATATTTTCGTCCATACACCAGAATCAGATTATTTAAATGAAAATCAAGAACAAAAAAAGAAGAGAAAAAGTAAATTATTTATCGAAACTCAAAATATTTTTGATCAAAACAGACCTTTAGTTATAGCGCCAGAAGGTACTTCTGAAACTGAAGATAATTTAACTCCAAATTCCCCAGGCCCATTAAAACCAGGTGCATTTTTATTAGCAGACCAATTAAAACCAGAGCCTCTTCTTGTTCCTATTGCATTAGCCAATTTTGATTATTCAATTTCTGATACAATTTATTCCGCAGTTATTAAAAAACCAATAAAAATAAAAGATTTTGTAAATGATATGAAAAATAAAAAAGAGTTAGAAAATTTTTTATCTAAATATAGAAAAACTTTTAGAACATATGTTGAAGAAGCAATTGAATTAGCAAAATCTGCTTTAAAAAATAAAATTAATAATGAATATGTAGTTAGTAATTTAAATTTAGTTAGCCCTATTGAAGAAGAATTTGAAGCAGACGTGAGAGAATTAGAAATTAAATTACATTCAGATCAATATAAAAATAACAAAATAGTCTTATTTGGAAGTTCAACATTTAGAGATTGGGAAAATGCAAAAACTGATTTGTCATTTGATAGTTTATTAAATTTAGGATTTGGTGGTTCCACATTAGTGTCATGTCGCACCTATTTTAACAGAATAGTAGTCCCAAATAATCCTGACAAGATGATTTTTTATGCAGGTGATAATGATATAGGTAGTGGAATGAGTGCTGAAGATTTAGAAAATGAATTTTTATTATTTGCTTCAGAGGTTAATGAAAAATTACCTCATACGTTATGTTTTTTTGTATCCATAAAACCAAGTGTATTCAGGAATAATTATTTAAATACAATTTTAGAAGCAAATCAACGGATAAAAAACAAAATTGAGAATTTTAGTCAATGGCGTTATATTGATCTTTGCTCTCCTATGCTTGATGCTGGATTTGAAAAATTTTATTCAGAAGATCCATTACACATGAATGTACTTGGTTACAGTCTCTTAAGTAAATTAATTAGAGATGAAATATCTAAATTTACAATTTAAAATTAAATAAATAATTAAATTTTAATTTCTTTTCTTAGCTTATCAGATTTATATGAATTGAAGACTAATGATAAACTCTTTATGTTATCTTCACCGCTGGTGTCATGTTCAATATTATTTATTAATGAATCAATGAAATGTTTGTGCGTATTGATCACACTTTCTTGAATTTGATCCCAAGGCTTTGAAATCCATTTATATTTCTTTGGTTTTCCATCATAAATCTTCCTCATATTATTTTTGTGAAGAGTAATTTTATAATTATAGTCCAAATCAATTGAGCCGTTAGAGAATTCTAAATTAATTAGTGTTTGAGCAAATCTATCTGGTTTTTTTATTGAAGAAATAGATGCATCAACAATGGTAATGCTTTTATTTTTATTTCTTATTAGGGATATAAAATCTGTTTCACCTTTAAATTTATTATTTGTATTTTGATTTACCGTATAAATACTTTTTGCTTCTCCCATAAAAAATCTGCTTAAATCAAACAAATGGATTCCCACGTCTAAGGTTAAATACTCTTTTAAATCATATAAATATGTTTGATTGGTGTATCCAACTGGATTAGCATGTCTAAAAGATATTTTGGCATAATGAGGTTTAGTTAAGTTCTCATTATTTATAATTTCTTTTAATTTTAATAGAGGGCTTTGCCATCTAAAATTCTCATGTACCATAAGTGGTGTTTTATTTTTTTTATATAAAGAAACAATTTTTTTTGCATTTGATAAATTTTCAGCAAATGGTTTTTGTATAGAAGTTGGAATTTTATACTTAGATAAAATTTTACCAATATTTAAATGTGTCTCCATTGTTGTTACAACATCAACAAAATCTATTTTATGTTTTTTTAACATTAACTCTGTCGATGAATAAGAATGTAAAATGTTAAATTTAGATTTAAATTTATTAGCTTTTTTAATATCTAAATCACAAACACATATTATTTCAATATTTTTTAATTCTTTCCAAGCTAAAATATGATTTTCAGCAAAGAAACCACAACCAATTAATGCTCCTTTTAATTTTTTCATTTATCTTCTATAAATTTAATTTCTAAGGGCTCGAACGTATATGGACTTGTATCATTTTTAAAGTTAAAAAAAGAAAAATCATTATTAAAAATATCAGTATAATTGTTTAAATTAAGCTTATATTGATTACTAAAATTTATTTCAGGAATAATAATTTCCTTTTTTTGTTTTGAGGAATTAACAAATAAATAATACTTTTTATCATTTAGTACGATTTTTAATCCATACACTTCGTTAACTGGATTAAATTTAAAAATTTCTGAATTTGTTAATGAAATAAGAAAATTATTTAAATGATACAATGGTCTTTTGGTATTATCTTTATTTAATATTCCATGATGCCCATAAATAGAATTAAAAGTAAAAAATTTTGATTCTTTATTTATTGATTGAATAAAAATTGCCAGTGTCCAAGTTAGTGAAAATAATTGATCATGCCTTGGATCGCTATCAGCCATTTCTAATCTTATTTTGTTTTTATTACTTACAAGACTTTCACCATACGGATTGAAATGCATACCAATAGAAATTGGACCAATATGAACATTGGTACTATTAGAAAAATTTTTTAGAGTTTTAAGTATATAAGGTATAGTTTCAGGTGTATTTAATACACCAAAATCACTAGAATCATGAACAATTGGAGTGAAGGAAAAACTAACCAAATCATAAAACATTTTTGGTCTTTTTCTATTTAATTCTGTAAAATTAGTGACCATTCCAGAAACAATTTCACTATTAGAAAATATCTTTTTCGCAATTTTATAGTATTCATTTAATTCTGGAGCTTTAGGCCATTCACCAGCTGGTTGAAAACTATTCAAATATATTTTTGGACAAATTAAAATTTTATCTAAATTAATAGTATTTTCAGTTACAAAATTGTAAATTTTTTTTAACTCATCATCAGGATCATTAGTATGATCAACCAAAGATACAAGGAATACTTTGTTCTGAAATCTTGAAGTTACATTTGTAAAATCTTCAGTAAAATCAATAAGATAGTAATAATAATCAAAGTTATTTATTAAATTATCATCAGGAATAATTAAAGAATCAATTTTTATACCAATTTTAGGAAATTTATAAGGAGTGGTATGATCAATTTTTACAATATTCTTAGACGGGAAAGATATTTGTTTTTTATTTACTACATCTATTTTAATAGTTTGAAAGAAATTAGACCCTCCTTTTTCTAGATATGGAAAAGGATTTAATAAAGAACCACTATATATTTTGTAAGAAGCATCACCCCAGTTTCTTTGATCCTCCATTTCAAATAAAATACCCTCAAAATTAATATTAACCAACAAACTATCGCCTAAAGTATAAGCAAGGTTTTTAAATTTAAAAAATGGTTGGTCAGGTTTTATGTTTTCTGGAAATTTTTTTTCCTCTTTTAAATCATTCCCTTTTGTTACAATGATGTTTGAGCCAACATGATTTTGTAATGGAATTAATAAATTAAAACCTATTCTATTAGTCCAAAAATCAGTTAAAAATTCTCCTTCAGAGGATAGAGTGATTGAATTATCAGAAAATAATATAACATTTCTTGTTTTAAGAATTTCATCTACACCATATTCTAAATCGAATATATATTCTAAGGATGTATCAAAGTTCTCTTCATAATTTAGAATTTTAGGATCATAGTTATTCCAATTTTTGTCTCTTACCAAAAATGATATCATCTTTAAAATTTGAAAATTTTGAAAAGTTATATTTCGAAAAAAAAGATTATCTTTTAATAAGGTAAAATTATTATTTGAATTTTTTATAAATTTTTCTTCCAACAATTTAGAGTTATACATATAATTTTGATACTGATTTATAATCATTATATTCTGATATTAAATCTGATTTATTTTTTTCATATTTTGTATTTTGGATTAAACTTAAAAAAATAAGTTCTCGTTGAGCAAAACTACCTCCAAGGTATTTAAATTGTGATTTAATTATATTTTCGTTTAATAATTCATTTGTTTTCATACTGTGAATGATTGGCTTTAAATAATTAATATAATTTTCTTTAAAAGAATTTTCTAAATAATTTTCTTCCATTCTCTCTTCAAGTTGCTGAAAATAATCTTGGTCATTATAGTATAAGTAATAAAAAATAAGATGATAATCAATGAATGGAAGTATGTGTTGTTTTTTAAAATATTCAGCATAATCTTTTAATTTATCCATTCTTACTTTAACATCCACTCCTTTGTAATGAAGTCTTAATAAAAAAGAACAAGCATTACAAAAATCTAAATAAAAAATTTCTGAAGAAGAGAAATAATTATCAAATAGTTTTAAACTTTTCTCATATTCTTGATTGTAGAATAATATTAATGATTGGTGCCACCATATATGTCTTTTTATTGGCCCGTAGATTGACCAATTAATTTTATTAAAATTATCATTGTTGTTAATTGAGTTGTTATTCTCATTATCGTGTACATGCAAAAGGGCATGCCAACTCCATAAATCATTTGATGATTGTTTTAGTGAATTTAAAGCTAAAAGCTTAGCTTTATCAATTATATTATTTTCTTCAAAAGCATAGCTGGTCATCCCTAATAGTAAATTATAATGCTGATCATTTTCAGACCACTTACTTAGTATTTCATCATGTTTATTTAAAAATTTACTATCAATACCCAAGAAAATATTATTAAAATGAAATAATCTGATTGCAAAAATATCTTTGGGATTATCTTTTATAATTAATTCCAATTTATTTAATAAATTTTTTAAATCATTTTTAATCCAGAGATTTACTATCTCTAAATATTGATGAAAATAATCATTTACTTCATCAATGGAAATTGATTTGAATGTTTCTCTAGCTAATGAAATTTTTTGTACATCTCTAGAAAAAAGCAATAAAACTATTTTTAATAATTTTGGAGCATTAAATTCTGGTTTTTTTTTAATTAATTTGTTAGTTTTATAAAAAGCATCTTTCTTAAAATAAATATATGAATCGATACATTCTTTGAAACTATTTATTTCATCATCTTTATTACTATCTATCCATTTATAAAAATAATTATTTTGCATTTACTAATAATACACATAATCTAACGATGTTAAATATTAATATTATGAATTAATATTTAATCTCTTTCTTGTAATTTCTTTATTTAATTGAAGTTCTCTGTAAGAAATTAGAAGCACACCACAAAAAATTACAGAGGCGCCTAACCAGGTATAAAAATCAGGTTTATCACTAAAGACAAAATATCCAATTATTGATGAAACTACTAATCCTAAAAATGAATAAGGTTGAGTCAAAGTTACATCAACTAATTTATATGCATGATTTAATGCAATATGTAATATAGTTCCTGACATTGCAGCACATAATATAAAAATAATTGTTTTTAAGCTTGGCTGATCCCAAAAATATATAACTAATGGAAATGAAAAAAGACTCATATAAACATACTGGTGTGATAATATTGTTATAGCACTATCATCCTTAGATACTTTTTTAGTTAAAATTATAACTACTGACCAAATTAGCGATGAAATAAGCGCCATATATATTCCAATAGAAATATCTATAATACCAGGTCGCAATATTATTAACATTCCTAGAAAACCCATCACTAATGCAATTGACCTATATAAATAGATTTTTTCTTTTAAAAATATCACAGCTAAGATTGTAACAATGATAGGAACTATAAAATGAATGGCTGTCATTTTCTCTAATGGAAGCATAGCTAAAGCTGCAAAACCAAGTAGCATTGCAGGTAAGTTTAGTGCTGACCGTAAAATATGAATTTTTAAATTTTTTGTCCTAAATACTTCAAATTTTGTTTTTAGAATATAAGGGGTGATGATTAAAAATCCAAAGAAAAAACGTAAAAAACCAGTTGTAAATACATTTAATTCTTCTTGAGCTAATTTTATAAATGTACCCATAAGAGTACCAAAAATAATTGATATAATAATTAAAAAAATTGCAAATTGATTATTGTTTAACAAATAATATTCCTAGCTAAAGAATTAGGATAATCATAACACAATTTTTCCTTATTTATATCTCTATTAAAACAAAATTTGATTATATTTTAAAAATTGTGGCACTTATCAAAAGAATAGTTCTTTTTTTCATAACATTAATTTTCATTATAATTCTCCTTGTAGGTGCCACGACTTCATTTTAAGATTAGAAAATGTTAAATCTACAAGATGAATTGATAATTTCTAATAATGGACAGGGAATGTATGAAATTACAAATAATGTTCATGATTGGATTCTAAAAAATAATATAATTAAAGGTCAGCTAAATTTATTTATAGAACATACTTCTGCTTCATTAACAATAATGGAAAATGCTAGCCCTGATGTATTAGATGATATTAATTCTTTTTTTCAAAGAATTGTTCCTGAAGATTCTTCATTATATAAACACGGTTATGAAGGAGATGATGATATGCCTGCTCACATAAAATCTATGCTTACTCAAACCTCATTAACAATTCCTATAAACAATAAAGAAATGAAATTAGGGATGTGGCAGGGAATATATCTAATTGAACACAGGTACAGTAAATACAAAAGAAAAATAATTCTTAGTTATATAGGTGCGTAAATTATACTCTTACTTTTTTTAAATTACTTTCATCTAAAATAATCTTTGATAAATTATTAGGTAAAAAAAATGAAGCGATTAAAGATAATAGAGCAAACAAAGATCCAATTAAAAAAACTATTGAATGAGAATTAATCCAAACAAATCCTAAAAGTACTGGGATAAATACTGCAGCTATATGATTGATAGTAAATGAAACACCTGCAGTACTTGCAATATCTTTTGGATCAGCAATTTTTTGAAAATATGTATTAATTGCAATAGCTAATGCAAAAAACATATGATCAATAATATATAAACCTGCTGCAACATAAGCATTAGTAACGAATGCATAAGATGTAAAAACTATAACGAGTCCAATATATTCAAATATAAGACATTTTTTCTCACCAAATATATTTATTAACTTTCCAATACGTTCTGCAAAAAACCAATTAAAAATATAATTAACTAAAAATAATAAAGTAACTTGCGATGCTGAATATCCAAATTTTTCTACCATTAAAAATGCTGCAAAAACTACAAAAATTTGTCTTCTAGCACCTGATAAAAAAATTAAGATATAGTAAAGAGAATATTCTTTTTTTAGAATTATTTTTTTATGTTGTTTATTTTTGATTTCAAAAAAAGGAAAGGATATAAAAAGGTGTATGGAAATAAGAATACAAATTAATCCTGCAATTAAAAATATATACTTATAATCTAAATTAAAGATTTCTAATAAACTCCAAATTATACAATACAAAAATAAAGACGTAATTGAGCTAACAGCTATTAATTTTCCTAGAACTGGTGGAGCTTCTTCTTTTGAAAGCCATTGTAAACTCAAAGAATTTTTGGCCGTTTCACAATAATGAAAGCCAGTACTCATAATAATTGTTGTAAAATACAAACCATAAACAGTTGGTAAGAAACCTGTAATTGCAACACCAAAACCAGTTAAGGCTAAAGAAAAAATAGCAAAATATTGCTCTTTAAAATAGAACAATAAAAAAATAATAGTAAATGCTAGGAAGCCAGGTATCTCTCTTATACTTTGAAGTATTCCAATTTCAACTCCAGTGAAACTTGCTCTTTCAACTGAGAAATTATTTAATAAAACCATCCAAGTACTAAAAGCGATAGGCATGGCTATTGATGATAAAATTAGTAAAGTTATTGGATTTTTATTATTTAATAAATTTTTCATAATAATTTTATGCTATTAAAATATTATCACAAAGTTTTGATTTATAATTATTAATTTAGTGACCTCTATTAAATTGGTCACGAAATCTTGAATCTTGTTTAATATATGGCCTAACCCCTATTTTTGTTTCTCTAATTATTATATAAATTCCACTACCAACAATAATTAATGATCCTATAATTTCATAAATATCTGGAATATCAGCAAAAAATAAATAACCTAAAATTGCTCCAGAAATTAGTTGTGTATATTGAATAGGAGCAAAAACACTAGACTCTAAAAATTTTGAGGCGATTGTTAAACAATTACCCCCTATTCCACAAATAATACCACAAAAAACAAGTATCATTAGATCATTAAAAGATAATGCGATGTGGCTATTAAAACTAAGTAATCCATTTAAAATAGTTGCAGATAAAAAAGCATAAAAAGTAAATGCTATTGATGATTGATTATTTGAATACTTTCTTACTAAAGTAATATTAATTGCCATTAGTAATGCGGAAAAAAATAAACCAAATAGACTTAATGAAAAATGAATAGTGCCAGGTCTACTAACTATTAATACACCAATAAATCCAACTGTTACCGCTGACCATCTTCTAATACCAACTTTTTCTTCTAAAAAAAAATGGGATAACATTGTTATCATTAATGGAGCACTAAATAATATTGGGTAAATTTCACTAAATGCATGTTCTCTAAATGAATAAACTACTAAAGCCCCTGAAATTAATCCAAATAATCCTCTAAGAAGCTGTATATGAATAATATCATTTTTTAGTGAGCTCCATTTGTTTAGAAAATAAAGAGTTAATAGTGTTGGTATAAAACTAAAAAGACAAATATAAAAATTTATTTGAAAAACAGAATATTCATTAACTAGGTATTTTTTAATTATTGTATCTAAAATGACAAATATCGTGTAACCAATAAATCCGATACTAATTCCAGATAAAACATTCATATGATTTGATTAAATAGAAGTTAATTTTTAGATCTCTTATTTCAGATTCTAATAAATAAATATTAATTTTTTCTTATTGTTTCATTATAATGATTATTTAATATTAAAAGATGTTGATAAGCTTCATGATCAAAGTCATTTTTAGCTACTTGATCTGTCTTAAAATTTTTATACTTATCTTCTCCTCTTACACAAATAGCGCTATCATTTTTGCTTTTTAGTTGTTTCATATCAGTAGAAATAAATTGAAAATTTAATCCTATTCTTCTGTCATTGCTAGAATTAGGTTGAGATGCGTGTAATGTTAGACCATGATGAAAGGAAACTTCACCAGGTTCTAACGGACATGATACTGCTTTATTTATATCAATATCTTTTACAGTTTGACCTCTAGATAAAACATTATTTTTATCTTCAGTTGAATGATGTTCAAAAAATCCATTTTTATGGGAACCTGGAATCATTTTCATACAACCACTTTGATCATTAGCTTTGGATAAAGCTAACCATGCACTTACTTGTTTTTCATTATTATCAAAGCCCCAATAGGTAAGATCTTGATGCCAACTTACGTGTGTTTTAGTGTTTGGTTCTTTTATTATAAAAGTTGCATTATATAATAATATATTTTTACCAATTATTTCTTCAACAAAATCAAGCAATATTTTATTAGTTGCTATTTTATACACCCATTTCATTATTGTATAAGTTTTCACAATATAATGAAGTTTACCTAATTTTTTTTCTGAGTCTTCTAATTTATTTCTAAAAAAATTTGCTTCTTTTGCATTATAAATTTTTAATGGTGAAAAATAGCCATTTAGATCATAAAAATCTTTCATTCTTAAAATATTATTTAAATTGATTATTAATTCAATAAAAATTGACAATAAAAAAACCAATTAAACAAATAATTAATAAATCAAATATTAAAACAAATTCCATATTGGTTGTGACACTAATTCTTTATGGATAGAATACATTTACTCACTAAATATATATTGGTAGATTAGTGCCACATAAACTATGTACAAATTAATTTAGGCATAAATTGAGTTAAAAAGAGGCAAATTTATGAAAAAAATCAGTTGGGTAACACACGAAGATTATGACATTCCTCTGCCTGAAAATCATAAATTTACTGCCAGTAAGTTTTCAGATTTATATAATGAATTAAAAACTTCAGATTTTTATCATCGTGCAAAAATTCTAAGTCCTCAAAAATCAAGTGTTGATGAAGTTTCTATATGTCATGATTTAGATTACGTATTAAAAATTAAAAATGGTACTTTGTCCGATAAAGAAATAAGAAGATTGGGTTTTAAATGGTCAGAAACACTTTCTAATCGCTCCTTTTTAGCAGTTAATGGAACTCTATTAACATGCAAAGAAGCAATTACGAATGGTATAGCAAATCATTTAGCAGGTGGAACTCACCATAGTCATAGAGATTTTGGTTCAGGATACTGTGTTTTTAACGATTTGGCTTATGCTTCATTACATTTAATAAGAACCCATCAAGTAAAAAAAATATTAATTTTTGACACTGATGTGCATCAAGGAGATGGTACAGCCTCAATCCTTAAAGATAATGATAAAATTTTTACATGTTCTATTCATTGTAAAAATAATTTTCCATTTAGAAAATCAATAAGTGACATGGATGTTGAATTAGAAGATAATTTAGAAGATAATGAATATTTAGAAATATTATATCAAACTCTTAATAGTTGTATAAAAAATTTTAATCCTGATTTAGTAATTTTTGATACTGGAGTTGATATTCATGAGAATGATAAATTAGGAAATTTAAAAATAACAACTGAAGGATTATTAAAAAGAGATATTACAGTGTTAGAATTTTTTAAAAATAAATCAATTCCTGTTGCGACAGTAATAGGTGGTGGATATTCAAATGATAAATTAGAATTAGCTAAAAGACATAGTTTAATTTTTAAAGCTACATCAATGGTTTTTAATTAATTACATTTAGTAATAACTACTTGTATAGACTTTTCATTATAGAGATATTCAAAACAAAAATTTTTAAACGAATTAAAATGATTATTTATAATTTTTAAATTTTTTTTATTATAATCTAAAAAAATATATTCAAATATAATTTTTTCAACAGTATCCTTAGAAAAAATTGGCATTGTAATTATTTCGCCATCATTAAATATTGATTTTAAATAAAATACATCTGAGTCATTATCTACTTTAGAAAATGAATTCTTTTTTATGAGAAAAAGAACATTTTCGTTCCAATCATTCTTTTGAAGATCAAAAAGTATTTTTAAATCATCGAGGTTTATTAATTTATTTGAATCTAAGGCGTGAGTATTTAGTGATAAAAAAATAAAACATAAAAAAAGTAATTTTTTCATAAAAACAAGTGTGAATTAAAGAACGATACTGATAGATATATTAATAATCTATTTATTTTCAAATATTTATGAAAACAAGAAATAAGGGGCTTATACTATCATTTGTAGGGGTTTTAATACTTAGCCCTGATAGTTTATTTATTAGATTAGTAAATTTAGATGATTTTAGTTTAATATTTTATAGAAGCGCTTTACCAATTGTCACGATACTAATTTTTCTCATTTATACTTACAAAAGATCTTTTCTTAAATCATTTTATCTAATTGGTGTGCCAGGGATAATCTACGCTATTCTCTATGCTATAACTCATATTTGTTTTGTATATTCAATTCAAAATACTGCTGTAGCTAATACATTAGTTCTAATTGCATCAGCTCCTATTTTTGCTGCATTATTTTCAGTTTTTATACTTAAAGAAATACCTAGTCTTTTTACATGGATAGTGATTTTAATTGCTATGCTTGCAATGATAATAATTGGAATAGGAAGCTTTACAAGTACAGGTTTATACGGAGATATTATGGCTCTAATTGTAGCAATAGGAATGGGTTTTAGTATGGTTCTTGTTAGATTATTTAAAAATAAAGATTTGGTACCTGCATGTTTATTAGGATGTTTAATATCAGCTCTTTACGCTCTACCTTTTGGAATTAATTTTAATTTAAATAATGATCAAATTTTATTTCTTTTTATAATGTGCTTATTAATACTTCCTATTCCATTTATGATTTTAACAATTTCTCCTAAATTTGCTCCAGCACATGAAGTAGCTCTAATATTTTTATTAGAAAGTGTTTTAGGTACTGCTTGGGTTTGGTTTGTTATAAATGAAATTCCTCCTCTAAATACAATTATAGGGGGAGCCCTACTGCTTGGATCTGTTACAATATTTATTTATCAAACAACTAGAAAAACTAATTAGTTTTTTTAATCTCTCTTCTTTCTCTAATAAAAATATAAATACCGCTAAAAACAATCAAAGATAATCCTAAATAAATCCAAATATCAGGCAAATCACCGAAGAAGGCATATCCAACAAGTATATTTGTGGAGATCTCAAAATAACCCAAAGGAGCTAGTTTAGAAGCTTCTCCAAGCCTTAAAGAAAGAATTATTAAAAAATGTCCTAAAGTTCCAATTGAAGCTAATGAGATAAGTAATAATAATTGTCTTAAATCTAAATTTATCCAGTAAAAAGGAACAATAAGAGATATAAAAATACAACCTACGATACCTGTAAAAAGCAAAGTAACAACAGCACTATCTGTAAAAGATAATTTTCGAGTATAAATTATGTAAAAAGCGTATGAAATTCCTGCTGCAATAGCTGCAAAAGATGCGAAATTAATTTCTATAAAACCTGGTCTTATAATGATCATAACACCAAAAAACCCAATCAAAACTGCAGTCCATCGATGAATTCCAACTTTTTCTTTTAAATAAAAAATTGATAATATTGTCACTATTATTGGAGAGATAAATGCAAGTGTTAAAGCTTCTGCTAAAGTTATAACTGAAATTGCATAAAAGAAAAAAACGGTAGATAAAAATAAAAAAAAACTTCTAAATAGCTGTACTGAAATTGTTTTAGGAAAACTAATTTCTTTTCTAAAAAATATAAATGCTAGTGGAAAACTGACTAAAAGCATAAAAAAATATCTACCCCAAACAACTTGTATGAAATGTATTTCTGAAGATAGATATTTTGCAATACCATCCATGAAAGGTAATAACAGCCAACCTGATATATTAAGAATATATGCTAACATTAATTTTATTTAAAAGATGATGGATCACAAATCTTACAAATTAAATCTCCAATTGATTTTTTAGGATTATAAGTTTGATAGAAAATATCTTTTGCAGAAATATTATTTTCAGATAAATATTTTTCTATTTCCCAATAATACCTAAAACATTTTGAACATTGTGCAGCATTTTCTTTATGTGATGGTTTATATATTTCATTCCAAAGTTTGGACATTTCATTTTGCTTATCAGGAGAAATATTTTCTGAAATAATTGATGGAATATCCATAAAACACTTAGCGCATTGTATTTCAGATGTTACATTTTTATATGGTTCATCTTTATAGTTTTTTCCTATAGTAGTTTTACCAATATATTTATCTGAACTACAATTTGGACAAAAAAAATTGATTTTATTGCTAAGCATTTTATTCTATGAATAAATTTTCATAACATTTATAAATAAAGAATAGAATTATTATTTATAATGAACCTATATCTTTCATATCTATTTATCTTTTTTTGGAGTAGTGCTTTTATAAGTGGTCAATTTATTGTGCAATCAGCAAGCCCTTTTGCAGCACTATGTTTTAGGTTTTGTATTGTAAGTGCATTTTTTTTAATTTTTTCTATTATTTTTAAGGAAAGAATAAGAATAAATCGAAATTTAATCTTTCAAGCTATGATTACTGGAATTCTTTTTCATGGATTTTATTTAGGTGGAGTATTTTTTTCTTATTCTATGGGACTTACTGCAACATTATCTGCGTTAATTGTATGCCTCCAACCTATTTTAACAAATATTTTAAGTGGACCTATTTTAAAAGAAAAAGTTACTGTTACGCAATGGATAGGAATATTTTTTGGTTTTTTAGGTACTATATTAGTTATAGGTTATGATATTGGAACAGAAATCCCGATAATAGGTGTTATTGCTTCTATTGTTGCGCTTTTAGGAGCAACTTCAGCTACTATTTGGCAAAAAAAATTTACTCATGAAATCAGTCTTTCAGTTAATAATTTTTATCAAGCATTAAGTGCTGGAATATTTTTATTTATAATTTCACTTTTTTTTGAAATATCATTTATTAATTTTGATACACGTTTTATTTTATCAATTTCTTGGCAAATAATTATGGTATCCTTTGGAGCTTACGCAATTCTAATGTACTTGATAAAAAATGGAACAGCTTCTAAAACATCAAGCCTCTTCTTTCTAGTACCTCCAACTACAGCTGTAATGGCCTGGTTTGTATTAGATGAAAAATTATTATTAATAGATATTATAGGGTTGTTAATTTGTACTTTTGGTGTTTATATAGCAACTCGAACCAATGTGAGTAAAAATGTACATAATTCTTAAGACACTAATCAGTGCAATTATAATTGTTGCTGTTTCAGAAATAGCTAAAAAATATACTTGGACTGCTGCAATTATTGTTTCTTTACCATTAACTTCACTATTGGCATTTGTTTGGTTGTATTGGGATACAAAAGACTATCAAAAAGTTATAGACCTCTCTTATAGTACAATTGTTATGACTGTACCTTCAATAGTATTTTTTATTGTTTTACCAATACTTTTAAAATTTAAACAAAACTTTGTTTTCTCTCTGATAGTTTCAATAATTAGCACTGCAATAGCTTATGCTATTTTTATGTTTATAATTAAAAAATTAAATTTTAATTTTTAATTATATTATCTTTATTCATTAAAATTGGCCTTCCATCATGTGCAGTATTTAATGGATAATAATCACCATTATATTTAACACATAATGTTAAACCATTTCTTTTTTCTTTACCTAAATTTACCTCTAAATCGACTATTACTAATTCAGTTTTTTCTAAAACTTTAATAATTTTCATAACTATCCTTTCAAAATATATAAATATATTTAGTAAGTATTATAAGATGTATCAAGTTTTATGATTAGAGTTTTACTTATATTTATTTTAATATTCTTGATTAAGAATACTCTAGCTAATGATAAACATATAACCATAGCAAGCACAACTTCTACACACGATACAGGTTTATTAGAATATATTAACAAAGAATTTGAAAAAAAATTTAAAATAAAAGTGAGAGCATTATCTCTTGGAACAGGTCAAGCAATTAAAGTTGCAATGGATGGAAATGTAGAAATTTTATTAGTTCATCATAAAAAATCAGAGCTAGAATTTATGAATAATGGATATGGCGCGCTAAGATATGATTTGATGTATAATGATTTTGTCTTGATAGGACCAAAAAAAGATAACGAAACATGTTCTTCAATTGAAAATAAAATGATTGAAATTAAAAAATCAAAATTATTATTTGTATCAAGAGGTGATGAGAGTGGAACACACAAAAAGGAGAAAGAGCTTTGGGAATTATCAAATATAAATATACCATTTAAAGAAAATTGGTATCTCAGTGTAGGTCAGGGAATGGGATCTACATTGTTAATAGCCAATCAAAAAAAAGCTTACACTCTCAGTGATCGTAGTACTTGGATAGCTTTCAATAAAAAAGAAAATTTACAAATTGTCTGTGAAAATTTACCACCATTATTTAATCAATATGGAATAATTTTAGTAAACAAAAAGTTAAATGATAATTTAAATATTAAAGAAGCTAAAAAATATATTGATTGGATTACATCAGAAGAAGCAAAAAAATTAATTAATAATTATCGAGTAAATGGAAAACAATTATTTTTTTTTAATCACAATTAGTTAATTCTACCAAAAAATGTTAATCTTGCATTTTCTGAGAGCATCGTCCCCTCCTCTTCATTATAATTTAGTGTTACTAATATTCTTGGTTTTTCTGACTCCACTGGTGTTACTCGATGCAAATAATTTCTACCATAAAATAATATAAGAGTACCGGCATCAACATCTGCTTTTTGTGGTAAAATTTTTCTATCTAAAATATCTTTAATATACGATTTATCGATATAGTTTTCAGAAAAATTTCTACCTTTACTAACATATTGAAATTCACCACCTTTATCTGATGATTGTATCATTAAAGTGATAGCAAATGATGCATTATCAAAATGCCATCCTAGCTGTTGTGATTTTTGATAATAATTATAATTTATGGAAGATAAGGTATCACTGTATGGATAAATATCTTTTAAATTTAAGACACCTTTTAAAAAATTTTTAAAAATATTTGATTGATATAAAATATTTAATTTTGATTGCTGATTTAACAGATCATGAGGGACACAACCTTTATCACTAACAACCTCTCTATTTAAAGGATCATTCAAGTCACTTAATTTATCTTGTTTATTAAGTAAGATAGTATGATTTTGAGAACAATAGAAAGCTTGATCTTGTAATCCATGTGCTTCAGTAATTAATTCACTTAAGCAGTCATTTGTTAAAAAATCATTTAATATTAGTATAGAATTTTTTTTAATTTCATCATTGCAATAATGTATATATTCATCGCTATCTATTGGATGTTTTGACTTATTAACTATATCAATTATGGTATTCATTACTGACTTAATACTTATATACTAAAGTTGTAGATGTTAAATTTAAAAAATTTATATATATTTATTCAATATGGTTTGGAATTTTCAAGATAGTTATACGAAACTACCTAGTATTTTTTATAGTAAAGTTAATCCTGAAAATTTTAATAATAAAAAATTAGTTTTGTTTAATAGTGATCTTGCAAGGGACTTAAATTTAGATTTTAGTAAATATGATGATGATGAGAAGTGTAATATTCTTTTGGGAAAAAATAAATTAAATAAAAATTACTTTTCTCAGGCTTATGCTGGACATCAATTTGGAAATTTTACAATTTTAGGTGATGGCAGAGCTGTAATTATTGGTGAACATATTACTAATGATAAACAAAGGGTAGATATACAGTTAAAAGGATCAGGACAGACACCCTACTCTAGAAATGGAGACGGAAAAGCTGCATTAGGTCCAATGATAAGGGAATATATATTGAGTGAAGCTATGCATAATCTTGGTATACGATCAACTAGAGCACTTGCGGTTATTACTACAGGTGAAAATGTATTACGTGATAGATTAGAACCTGGCGCAGTTTTAATTAGAGTTGCAAAATCGCATATTAGAGTGGGAACTTTTCAATTTGGAAGTCTTTTAAAAAATAGAGAGGAATTTCAAAACTTTATATCTTATACAATTTCAAGACTTTATCCTGATATAGAAAATTATAATGATAAATATTTAAAATTTTATGAGACAATCTGTGATTTACAAATTAATCTAGTCGTAGATTGGATGAGAGTTGGCTTTATTCATGGTGTTATGAATACCGATAATATGTCTTTATCTGGTGAAACTATAGATTATGGTCCAGCAGCATATTTGGATGAATATAATCCAAAAAAAGTTTTTAGCTCAATTGATAAAATGGGAAGATATTCTTTTGAAAATCAATCAAAAATAACGTTGTGGAATTTAGCAAGATTTGCTGAAACTTTTCTTCATTTAATTGATACAAATGAAAAAGCAGCAATTAAAAAAATCGAAGATATATTAAATAAATATAAAAAATTGTTTGATCAATCTTGGTTAAATATGATGTCTATGAAATTAAATTTAGATACTAATAATAATAATAACGAAGAAATTGTTAAAGAATTTTTAGATTTGATGCATATTTATAAACTTGATTATACAAATACATTTTTAGATTTAGAAAATAATACTCTTGATAAAAAGATTTTTAAAAATTGGGAAGAAAAATATAAAAATAATAAAATAAGAAAATTTAAAAATGTTAATCCTCAAATTATACCTAGGAATCATATTATTGAAGAAATAATTAATGAAGTGTACAGCAATAATTACAGTCAATTATATGAATTCGAAAAATTACTAAAAAATCCTTATGAGAAAATAGAAAATAAAAAATATATTACCCCGCCTCTTGAAAGTGAAAAAGTATTTGAAACTTTTTGTGGTACTTAATTAAATAGCTATATTGTATCTAAAATTTTTTTGGAAAGGATAAATTGGTTTTTCCCTAAATAAATTTTTAATTCTTTTAAAATCTTGGGTTACAAATCCATCTGTTAAAATCATAAAATTATCAGCTTTAAGTTTTTTTAGTTCTGGCGAAAGATATCCTGATTTTACAATCAATATTTTATATTTTTTTAAATTTATATTTAATTCCCTAAAATCACTCAGATAATGAAAGGGTTTTCTGTATTTAGTAAAAATTACTGTATTATTATTTGAGATTACAATCGCATTATCATTTTTTAGATAAAATTTATCAATTGAAATAGAAATTTTCTTTTTTGAGATATTATCTTTTATGACAATTTTATTTTTTTTATTTTTTAACTCTCTAAAAATTTCTTCATTATAAATTCCTGCAAATAGAGTGTTCTCTATCTTGTTTTTAAATACGTGCTCTAATACATCAATTCTATTACCTACTCCTCCAGCTGTTGGATTGTCTCCGCTATCGGCTAAAATTGTAAATCTTTTTTTATTAACTGCATGAAAAATCTTATTTAACTTATAAGATTTCATATCATAAACTAAATTAAACCTATTATTCCAATAACTTAGTGCTATTTTCTTACAAATTCTTTTGCCGATATTAACATCTGAACAATTTACAATTGCAGAAGCTGTTGCCCTCTTAGTATCAGCCCAAACATATCCTATAAGTAAATTACAATCATTAATCCCATTCAATTTATTAAAAATATTAAGATTTTTATAAATTTTTTTACATGGCTCAACTATTGTAGATGACATTTCGCCTGAAACTAAAACTGGTATTTTTTCCCAAATAATATGATTTTTTTTATTTTTTAATATTCCGTCTATTAACATTTTCAATGACCTTGAATAAGTTTGCTTAACGTCAATATGTGGGGCTGTTTTATATGCTGCAAAATAATCGATATTTTTTATAATTGTATCAGTCATCTGCCCATGAAGATCATAAGATAATGATATTTTACAGTTTTTAGATACTTTAGAGCGAATTTTTTTGATAAAAAAACCTTCGGGATCACTAATACCTTTGACATACATAGCACCATGCATGATTAGAAAAATACCATCAATAGGTTTTGATTTTATTAAATCATTTGTAATATTGTTAATTGTTTTTATAAAAAATTTTTTATCTACAGGCCCGCCAGGTAAACTTCTATAAAATTTATTTGGTATAAATGTTATATTATTATGTTTGGAATATGGAAAATTTATATATTTTAAAAGTTTTTTTCCACTTAAAACTTCAAAATCTTTTTTATTTTGTATTAATGTTGAATAAGAGCAACATTCAGTACTAATACCGCAAATAAAAATTTTTTTTTTCATTAAATTAACTTTTAATTAAATCAATTTTGGAAGCTAATATAAAATCATTAACTGATAATCCCTCTATTGCGTGAGTATGGACCATAACTAAACAATAACCCCATCCTATTGAAATATCAGGATGATGACCTTCTTTTTCTGCTACTTCTCCTACTTCATTTGCAAATGATATAGCTTTTTTAAAATTACTAAATTTAAATTTTTTGAAAATCATTTCTTGATTGTCATTGACTGACCATTCATTAAGTTCAGATAAAAATTTACTAATTTCTTGATAATCTAATTTAGGAGTGTTCCCATTGCATGGTTCACATTTTCCTGAAGATAAAGGTTTATTCATAAAATCTGGCGCCTTGTTGATTTAATTCAATTGAATATAAACTAGTTGTAGCTGTTATGTACAAGATATTTCCTTCAAC
The DNA here is from genome assembly GCA_902614085.1 of uncultured Alphaproteobacteria bacterium. Classification (GTDB taxonomy): domain Bacteria; phylum Pseudomonadota; class Alphaproteobacteria; order HIMB59; genus CACPNW01. Next base: position 91,076 of record CACMJS010000003.1, on the reverse strand, counting down.
TCCTCCAAATTCTAAATTTGATACTAATTCAGGGATTATAAGTTGCCCAATTAATTCGTTTTGAGGATTAAAACATTTAATTGCTTTTCCTGCACTTGTCCAAACATTACCATCTTTATCACATCTAAAACCATCAGAGAAAAAGGGTTTAAAATCATAAATTAATTTTCTGTTAATTGGTAATCCGTTAATCATATCATAAACATACAAATGTTTGATATTTTCTCCAGTATCTGCAACATATAATTTTTTTTCGTCTGGAGAAATGGCAATTCCATTTGGTCTATCAAGATCATCAATCATAACTTTTAAAGTATTTAGTTTAGGATCAAAAGAAAACACATTACAACCACCATATTCTTGCTCGCCAGGATATCCCTCATAATCTGATAGAATACCATAAGGTGGATCTGTAAACCAAATTGTATCATCCGATTTAACAAATAGGTCATTTGGCGAGTTAAGTTTCTTACCATTATAATTATCAACTAAGACTTCCACTTCTAAATTATCATTAGTTTTATAGATACATCTTCCTCCATGTGAACAAGAAATTACATTCTCTTCTTTATCAATAGTATTTCCATTACAATAGTTGGAGGGATTTTTATATTCAGATACTATATCATTTGATAACTTTAGCATCCTGTTATTTGGTATATCGCTCCAGACTAATGTATCTAAATGAGGAATATAAGCCGGACCTTCTCCCCATAACATTCCAGAAAAAATTTTTTTAACTTCAGAAGACTTTACATAGTTATTGAATTGATCAGTATTCTCAACATGTTCATTATATTTATTTTTGTAAGCATAACTTGGATTTCTTGGATCTAAATCAGCAGGTAATAATTTTTTATCTGACATATTATACTTCTACACCTTTTTGTTTTTTTTGTTTATCAATTAATTGTTTTGGGAAATTTTTTGCTCTTAATTTAATTTTTGCATCTTTTTCAATTAATTTAATAATACTAGTACTAAATGATCTTTCACCTAAATTTTTCATACCAAGTTTAAATTTTTTACTTAGATAATTTCCCAGTTCTAATTTAATATTTTTTCCAAGTTTATTAAAAAGATTTATATCTTTATTGACTAGATCCATTGTAAATCCAACATCATAACTGCCTCCAAGTATAACCTTAGTTTCAGTTTCATTAACAAAACTATTTCCAGAGCTTATTTTTATAGCTTTATACGTTAAACCTAAATCAATTTTATTTTTTTTTGCAACACTCAAAGCCTCACCTAAACCCACTAAATGTAATGATGCTAAATAATTTGTAATCACTTTTAATATTGAGGCATTTCCAATTTTTCCACAATATAAAATTTTATGACCAAGCAAAGATAAAATTGGGAAACATTTTTTGAAAGTTGATTTTTTGCCAGCAGCTAAAATAGATATATTACCTGATTTAGCTCTATGTTCTCCTCCGGTAATAGGACATTCTAATACTTTTCCACCTTTACTAGTTACTTTTTTGGATAAACTTATCATATCGTTTTTATCTGTAGTACTCATCTCAATCCAGATATGTTTTTTAGTTAAATATTTTAATATAGTTTTTAAAACTTTGCTTACCGCTTTTGGTGAAGGTAAACAGGTTATTATAATATCGCTCTTTTCAGTTAATTCTTTTAAGGTTTTACAAGGTTTGTTTTTTAGATTTTTTAATCTTGAATAAGATTGATTATTTTTATCATACACAAAAACATTATTATTTGATTTTAATAAATTATTTGCAAGGTTTGAACCAACGTTTCCTACACCTATGAAACCAATAGATTCTGATTTCATAAATCAATAAACATTCCATCATATCCAGGTTTTACATTTGGTGGGCACTTTTTTATTAATTCTTTTTCATCTAATAAGGCTGTCATATGAGTAAAAATAGTTTGTTTAGGTTTAATATATGAAATGAAATCCATTATTTGATCAAATCCAGCATGAGCGGGATGAGTATCTTGTCTTAATAAACCAACTATCCATAAATCTAGATTTTTTAATTTATCAATATCTTTATTATAAAATTTTTTTAAATCTGTAGAATAAGCAAAATTTCCAATCTTATATGTTTGAACATCAATTGAACCGTGATTATGTTTAAATGTTTCAATATTTATATTTTGAAAATTTATACTAGAATCTAATTCTTTAATTTCCATAAATGGTAAATAATCTTTTTCTCCTTTAAAAATATATTTATAATTTGTTTCCATCTCAGGAATCATTTCTTTAGGCATATATGCAGGGATAATTTTTTTATTTATTAAAGACATTGCTCTCATATCTGGCACACCTGATGTATGATCAGAATGAATATGAGTATAAAGTACTGCATCAATATTTGTACATTTAGCACTATAAAGTTGTTGTCTAAGGTCTGGACTAGTATCAATTAGAATATTTGTATTTTTATATTCAATTAATACAGATGATCTTGTTCTAAAATTTCTTTTATTATTAAGATCAATATTACCATGTCTATTCCATGCTAAAGGTGATCCAAAAGATCCTCCACAGCCTAAAATTGTTATTTTCATTACAGATAATTATCTCTTTTAGCTTTCGTAAACAAATTAAAAAAATTATTATCAGTAATTTTTTCGAATTCTTCTAAGGGTAAATTAAAGAATTTTGCCAAATATTCAGCTGTGTATTTTACAAAAGATGGCTCATTAACTTTACCTCTCATTGGTTCAGGTGCTAAAAAAGGGCTATCAGTTTCTATAAGTATAGAATCTAAAGGAGCATCCTTAATTATATCTCTTAAATTTGATGCATTTTTAAACGTTATTATTCCAGAAATAGAAATGTAGTAGTTATTCTCTAAACAAAAATTTAATAGCTGATTTGAACCGGTGAAACAATGAAAAATTAGTTTTAAATTATTTGATTTATAATTTTTTAAAATATCTACAATTTCTTTTTCAGAATTTCTTTGATGAATAATAATTGGTAATGAATGCTTTATTGAAGCTTCAATATGGATTTCAAATACTTGTGTTTGTTCTTTGAGAAATTGATCATTATGATACAAGTCAATTCCTGTTTCGCCTATTCCTATTACTTTTTCGTTATTACAGTATTGATCAAAGTTTTGTAATTCAATTTGATTCATTGATTGAACATCACTTGGATGAAGTCCATATGAGAGATAAATAGAATTATAATTTTTTATTAAATTTAAATGATCCTGGAAATCTTCAGGTTTGGTATTAATTGATAATATTGAGCTGATATTATTTTTTTTGGAATTATTAATGATACTTTCAAAATTTTCTGATAATTTTTTATAATTTAAATGACAATGTGAATCAATCATTCAATATTCTTGGAAATATTGGTTCTGGATTATTTATTTTTATATTTTGATTTATTAGTTTAGTGAAACTGTTAAATTTATTATTGTCGATATTATAGTTAAAAATACTAAGAATTTTCTTAGAACTAGTTGGGATTATTGGATAGAACATAATAGCTGATTTAATAATTATATTTGTGACAATATATAAAACTTCTTCCATTCTAATTTTATTTGTTTTTTTCAGTGTCCATGGTGCTTGAGTGTCAACATATGCATTACCGGCAGATATTAACTCCAAGACAGACTTAATTGCTCTATCAATTTGTTGATTATTCATAAATTTACAATATTCATCAAATTTATTCTGAAGAATATTAATTAAATCCTGATCTTCTTTAGTTAAATTTTCTGCTGGCTTTAGTATAGAATCATTATTTTTCACAGCAAATGATGAAATCCTTTGAACTAAGTTACCAAAATTATTTGATAAATCAGCATTAATTCTATTTGCGATAGCTTTTTTTGAAAAATCTCCATCATTTCCGAAGGGTACTTCTCTAAATAAAAAAAATCTTATTTGATCCAAACCATACTCATCAATTATTTCATAAGGATCAATAACATTGCCAAGTGATTTAGAAATTTTTTGTCCTTCATTTGTCCACCATCCGTGAGCAAATATTCTTTTAGGAGGTTCGATGCCTGCAGCCATTAAGAAAGCTGGCCAATACACTGCATGAAATCTTAATATGTCTTTCCCCACAATGTGTGTTGCAGGCCAAAATTGTTTATAATTTTTATTATTTATATCTGGATAACCAATTGCAGTTAAGTAGTTACATAATGCATCAATCCAAACATACATAACATGCTTCGAATTATTGGGTACGGGAACTCCCCAGTTAAAAGTTGTTCTTGAGATAGAAAGATCTTTTAATCCACCTTTAATAAAACTTAATACTTCATTATATCTTGTTTTTGGTAAGATTGATTCTGGATTTTTTTCATAATAATCGATTAACTTATTCTGCCATTCTGAAAGTTTAAAAAAATAACTTTCCTCCTTGACCCACTCTACAGGTGATCCATTATCCGTAACATATTTACCATCAATCTTTTTTAATTCATTTTCTAAATAAAATGCTTCATCTCTAACTGAGTACCAACCTTCATAATTTGAAAGATATATTTGATTATTTTTTTCTAATTGTTTCCAAAGTTCTTGTGCAGCTTTAATGTGTCTTTCTTCAGTAGTTCTTATAAAATCATCAATTTCACATCCTAAAAAAGGTATTAAATTAATAAAATTAACTGAAAGTTTATCGACGAATTCTTTTGGTTTTAAATTTGAATTAATAGCAGCTTTTTCTACCTTTTGCCCATGTTCGTCTGTACCTGTTAAAAAGAATACATTATTTCCTAATAATTTATTATATCGCGCAATAATATCGCAGGCTATACTTGTATAAGCATGACCTATATGAGGAATATCATTAGTGTAGTAAATTGGAGTAGTTATATAAAAATTCATTTTATTGAGTTAAAAAATTTAATATAAATACTTTTTTATCAAGATTTAAACTAAATAATTCTTTTTGGTTATTAGTTAAATAATCAAATCTATCAATAAGATTTTTTTTGGTAAGATTTGTAGATAAAGACTCTAGATCTAAATAATTTGGTATATTAATCAAGCTTTTATCATCTCTGTTTACTTTTAGCTTATTAGCAACAATTAGAATAAATTTAAGCATTGATAAATAATTATTGAATTCATCATTAGTAAGTTTTGATAAAATATTAGATAAGTTTATTTTATCATCATCTAGATCATTTGATAAAAGACATTTAATTGATAATTGGAAAATATCCAAGAAATCATTATTATAATATAAAATAGTGGTTCCTGGTGATCCATACGTTAATTCAAAGTAAAAATTTATTTCTTCATTAGATATTCCATCAATATTATCTTTAATTATATTAGTAAAATTTGTTAAATTATGAGTATTAAATTTAATTTTTAAACATCTTGATCTAATTGTTGGCAGAAGTAATGAAATCTGGTTTGATATTAAAAAAATATAGGTATTTTCTTTTGGTTCTTCTAGAATCTTAAGCATACTATTTGCAGAACTAATATTCAAATAATCAGCAGAATCAATGATAACAATTTTTGAAGAATTTTGAATTATTGATGTTGAATTTAAAAATGTTTTTAATCTTCTAATTTGATCAATAGTTATATTAGTTTTAATTTTTCCAGTTTTGCTATCAATTTCTTTTTCAATTATTTTTATATTTGGATGTGTATTATTTTTAAATAAATTTAAATGATGATCCAAATTATTATCTTTAAATTCTATATTTAAAATATTTTTAACTAATTTGTTAAGAAAAGTTCTTTTACCTATACCATTCAATCCATGAATTAAAATTGAATTTGGAAGATTATTTGATTCGTATCTGTTAAGAAGATCATTATACTCTTTTTCAAAACCTATTAATTCAATCATTAATTACAACTTTAATTTTTCAATAATATTTTTATGAATTATATCTCTAGATAAAGAAGCATCTAAAGTTATATATCTTTTTGGATTTGCTATTTTTTTATATCCCTGAATTACTTTTTGATGAAATAGTAAGTTAGATTTATCATATTTGTTTTTAACTTTTCTTTGTTTTAATCTTTTGATTATTTCTTTTGGATTAATTTTAAAAATAAAAGTATAGTCAGGAAAGAAATTATTTAGTAGTTCTTTATGAAGTTTTTGAGCTCTTTTAATACCAAACTTATTTACATATCCTTGATAAACAAATGAAGAATCTGCATATCTATCAGAAATGACAATCTTACATTTTTTAAGATTAGGAATAATTACTTCATTTATATGATTTGACCTAGCTGCCATAAGAAGAAGCAATTCTTCTAAATTATTAATTGTGGATTTATTATCTAAAATTAATTTTCTTAATTTTTCTGCAAAATCAGTGCCTCCTGGTTCTCTGGATACAATAAAAGGAATTTTATTTTTTTTTAAATATTTTGATAAAAGTAATATTTGAGATGACTTTCCACTAGCTTCGGGTCCTTCAAAAGTAATGAATAAACCTTTATTTAATTTCATCTAAACTTCTTCCAAAAATTAAGTATCTTGCTGCAGCAAAAATTTTAAATAAAGGATTGATTTCAGATACATCTTTTTCAGCAATAAGGGGTATTTCTATTTTTGGCTTTCCATCAATATCAATTATTAATTTTCCCAATTCATCACCTTTTTTTATTGGGGCAGAAATAGGTTTGGTATATTCAATAAATGAATTCATTAATTGAATTTGATCAAATGATAATGTTGATACTACTTTTTGTTCACTTATTAAATTAATACTACTTTCACTACCCAGCCATACATCTACTTCTTTAATAAATTGATCTTTTTCAACTAATGTTTGTTGCGATGTTTGATTAAATGCCCAATTTATTAAGTTAGATGATTCATTTAATCTTGATCTAGAACTATTTGTGCCATTTATAACAACTGTAATTCTTCTATCATTCCTTAATGCTGTAGCAGCTATCCCCCAACCGGACTCTTTAGTGAAACCTGTTTTTAATCCATCTGCTCCTTGAACTTGATATAAAAGTTTATTTCTATTCGGCTGACTTATATCGTTATAAGTAAATTCTTCCATTTTGAAATATGTATAAAGATTTGGAAAATCTTTAATTATTGCATTTGATAAAATGGCAAGATCGTAGACTGTAGAATAGTGATTATCATCTGGCCACCCAGATGAATTAATAAAGTTAGTATTTTTCATTCCTAAGCGCTCTGCATAAACATTCATAAGTTTAGCAAAGTCATCTTCCGTACCACCTAAACATTCTGCTAAGGCTATAGATGCATCATTACCAGATTGAACAATAATACCTTTTAATAAATCATCAACTGTTACATTATCATCTATCTCTAAAAATGTTCTAGAACCTCCCATTTTATATGCTTTAGGAGAAACTTTACATTCATTAGAGATTGCAAAATTAGTATTCTTTATTCTATCAAATGCAACATAAACAGTCATGATCTTAGTCATTGAGGCAGGTATAACTTTTGTATTAGAATTTTTTTCAAAAAGAACTTCATTAGTATCAAAATCAATAACAACCGCTTGCTCTGCTTTCGTATCAATAGCGTAAAGTTTAAAAGAAATTAAAAAAAATAAAAGAAAGCTAAAAATTTTTACCATAAATATTAATAAATCTTAATTATGACCTTTATTTGTTATTCAATAAGAATTTCAGTTTCCTTATAACCTTTTGAGATTAAGTATGAAACCAAATTATTTGCTTCTGTTTTTTCTAAGGGACCAATAATTACGTCATATTTGGAATTATTTTTTTCTGAAGTATATTTTAAATTATTGTTATAATTATCTAATACTGATCGAATACTCTCATAATTTTCAAATCCTATTACTCTTAAATATAATTTAAAATCAGTTATTTTTTCTGATTTTAACTCAATGGGCTCCTCTGTAATTTTATTGGTGTCATCTTTAGTTTCTGTAATTTGATCAATTTCTTCAATAGATACAATATCTGTTGGTGCAGAAGAGATAGTTTCATCAAAATTTTCTTCATTTAATGAATTTGCAACACTCTTCCATTGTTTACTAGAATCAGAAAGTATTTCAACTTTAACAGTAGCTAATTTAGATTTATAAAAACCAAGAAGTTGAGCTACTTTTCTTGATACTTGAATAATAACTGCATTATCATCATGTCTATCTATAATTTTAACATTTATAGATAAACCATTATCCAAGTTAGTGACCTTGACCATACTTGGAATAGGCAGAGTTTTATGCCTACCAAGTAATTCTGTAACTTTATTGTAATCATTATTTACAGTTTTAATATTGTGTAATTCCTTACCATAAAAAGAAGAAAGTCCAATTTCTGAATAATTATAATTTTCCTCTGGAGTATAACTAACTCCTTCAATGAAATAGGGTTCACCAACATAATAAAAAATATTTTCTTTTGTTTGTTTATTGTTTGATAGATTTTTTTCTTTTTTATCTTCTTTTGTATTATCAATTATTTCTTCTATTTTGTTTGTGGTATTTTCTACAACATCAGAAACATTATTAAGATCTAATTCGTTACAAGAAAATATAAATAAAATAAGTATTAAACTAATTAGATATTTTATCACTTAGGAGACCTACTGATACAGCATAATATGATGAGCAATTATAATAAAGAATATTTTTGTAATTTGGATAAACTATGAACATTCTTCCGTCTATCCCATCTGGCATTATTAATCTAGCCTCTAAATCATCTCTTATTGGTAAAGGATCTCCATTGATTTTTGTAAATCCTAACTTTGACCATTCCGATAATGTTTTTGGGATTGATCTACGTTTAACTGCGCCACAACCTTTGGGGTTAACTTGCTTTATAGAATCAAAGAAAGATGAGGAAATATTTTTTGGAGGAAGCACTTCTCTTCCCCAGGTGCTATCATTAGACCATGGATTTTTATCTAATGAAGTTAAATAATTTGCAGTACTAGCAAACGCATCTGCATAACTGCTCCATATATCTATTCCATCGCCATCCCAGTCATATGCTGTTTCTAAAAAAGTTGTCGGTATCATTTGAGTCATACCTACTGCCCCACCCCAACTTCCTTTTAATTCTCCACTAGGAACAAGATTTTTGTCTAAAATTTCAAGAGCTGCAAATAATTGTTTTTTATAAAAATCACTTCTTCTTCTATCAAATGCAAGAGTTGTTATTGCAATAATGGAATTAATTTTTCCTTGATTTCTTCCATAATAACTTTCCATACCTAATACAGCTACAATAAACCTAGGTTGTATTTTAAAATATTCTCCAATTTCTTTTAATAAATCCTCGTGTTTTTTTAAAAAATTTTTTCCCACAAATATTTTATCTTTTGTAATTGTATAAAATAAATACTCATCTAGAGTCATTGTTGATGCTGGTTGGCATCGATCACGCATAATAATTTTACTTTGTGGCTTAACATTATTTAATTGTTTTGAGATAGTCTTTTGACTTATGCCTATTTGTAAGGCTTCTTTTTTTATATTTGAAAGCCAACTATTCCATTCTTCATCAGATGGCATTTTTGGTTTTTCACAATCTGCTGAGTAGAGATTAAATGATATAAATAAAAATAATATTACAAATCTAAAAATCATTATATAAAAATACCAAAACTATCGTTAATTAGGAAATGATATATACTTAATATTTTGACATTTTTATGTTGAAACTATAGTAAGCACTTAAACGGAGAGATGGCTGAGCGGTTGAAAGCACCGGTCTTGAAAACCGGCAACGGGGCAACTCGTTCGTGAGTTCGAATCTCACTCTCTCCGCCATTATTAATTAAAAATATTAATATTTTAAAAAAATTAATTTTTATCTTCAAGTTTATCTAATCTTTTTTTTAAATCTTGAACTAAAAAATAAATATAGACAATTGGACCCATAATCATGACTCCAACTAAAAAAGCTAAAAATTCCAACATATTAATATTATAAATCAAAAAGAATTTTTCTCAATAGACACAAAAAATTATTTTTTTTCAAATAACCATAATTTATCTTGAGCTAAAAAAAATATTTTACCATTATCTGGATGAATTTTAATATCTCTTATTCTTCCTATTTCTTTTTTAAAAATAATATCTTCTTTTACATTATCCAAATTTGAAAAATCTAATGAGCGTAAAGATTGATCTTTTAAAGATGTTATGAGTGCTAATCCTTTAAATTCTGGAAATTCTTCTCCATCATATATTGTAATCGCACTAACAGCAATTGAAGGTACCCAGTAATGAATTGCTTTAGTATAACCAGGTAACCATTTGGGGCCAATGTTGGAATTATCATAATTAGTTCCACCCCAACCTAATATTTTCCAACCATAATTCTCACCTTTTTTTACTTCACCAAACCAATCACCACCTTTTGCTCCATGATTACTAATATAAATTTTATTATCGAAAGGTGAAATGGATATGCCTTGAGGATTTCTTACACCAATTTGATATATTTCTGGTAACCACTTTTCTTGTGAAATGTAATGAGGGTTATCTTTAGGCGATGTTCCATCTAATTTAATTCGAATTATACTTCCGGGATGTTGTGTGAAATCTTGAGCTATCATCCCTTTTCCCCTTTCGCCAACAGATGCATATAAATAATCATCATGAATAGCTATTCTAGAACCAAAGTGATAAGGAGATCTTATAGGTGGATTAGCCCTAAAAATGTTTTCAAAATCTAAGAAATTTAAATCTAAATCAGCTTTTGCAATAGATGTGGTTGAAGGGCTAAATAATTTATCACCAATCTTTTCGGAGTAAGATATAAAAATCTGATCATTATAAAAGTAAACATCTAAAAGACCTCCTTGCGAATTTTTATCTCTAATAAAATTTAAATTGTGATCTATTGAAGTAATCTTATTATTTTGAAAATCAAATAGCTTAATTTTTCCTGTTTTTTCACTTATTAAAATCTGATTACTATTTATAAATGTGAAACTCCAAGGAGAACTTAAGTTTGATTTTAAAATTTCAAGCTTATATTTGTTGTCTAAAGACAAAACATTTTTAGCAAATAATAAAAAAATAAAAAAATTAAGTATTATTATAAATTTAAACATTATTTAACCAAATTAATCACATTTTTAGATAATTCAAATCTATCATTAATTAAATTACCACCAAAATCATAAAAAATTTTTTGATCAGGTCTTAATATTAAAGAACTATTTTTTGATAATGAAAGTTCTAATAATTTTTCTGGATTTTTTGGTTTATTTTGAAAAAAACTAATTAATATACCCTTTCTACTAAATTCAAACTTTTCAATATTATTTTTTAAACAAATAATTTTTATTTCTACTAATTTTAGTAAATTAATTAATTGTTTAGGCAATTTACCAAACCTGTCTATTAATTCTATTTTAATCTCTTCAATTTCTTTTTTATTATTTATATTTGAGATTCTTTTATAAATAGAAAGTCTTAGATCAACATCATTTATAAAATCTTCAGGTATATAAATTTCAACAGGGATTTTTATAATTGGTTGAAAATTATCTTTTCTTACAAAGTCAGAATTAATTTTACTTTTTTGTAAATTTATCTCCTCTTCAAGCATCTGATGATAAAGCTCAGTTCCAATTTCCTTGATAAAACCACTCTGTTCTTCACCAATAATAGAACCACCACCTCGAAGATCAAGATCTTGAGATGCTATATTAAAACCTGCACCAAGATGATCAGAAGAGTTTATTATCGATAATCTTTTTCTCCCATTATCTTTTAACTCATTTTCCTTATATGTAATGTATGCGTATCCACGTTTAGAAGATCTCCCCACCCTTCCTTTCAATTGATATAATGCAGATAAAGAAAAAATATTGGATCGGTAAACTATAATTGTATTTACGTGAGGTAAATCTAATCCATTTTCAATAATATTTGTACTAAGCATTAAAGGAACTTCTTGATTATAAAATTTTGAAATTCTAGTTTCTAATAATTTAGGACTAAGCTGACCGTGAGTTATTACATATTTTATTTCTGGTAAATTATCATTTAAAAATTGTTCTATAAAAGGTAAGTCTTTTTTTCTTGGCACTACAAAGTAAACCCCATTCTTTCTCCCATATATCTCTCTCTTTATAGCTTCTTTGATAGTTAAAGAGTCAAAAGGTGAAACATAAGTTCTAACTGCCATCCTTTCAAATGGAGCTGTGAGAATTAGACTTAGATCTCTTATCCCTGAAAGAGACATACTTAATGTTCTTGGAATAGGTGTTGCACTAAGTGAGATACAATGAGCTTTTGGTGCAATTTCTTTAAATTTTTCTTTTTGAATTGTTCCCAGTTTTTGCTCTTCATCGTAAACTATTAGACCAAGCCTGTTAAATTTTAATTTATCGTTTAATAAAGCATGAGTTCCAACTAAAACATCTATTTTACCAGTATTACATTTTTCAAAAATTTCTTTTTTATCTTTTAATGATACTAATCTAGAGATTTCTGCAATGTTAATTCCAAAAATAGATAACCTTTTTTTAAAATTAATAAAATGCTGCCTAGATAAAATTGTAGTTGGTACTAAAACTACAGATTGTAAATTTGATTTTGCAGCTAGAAAAATAGCTCTTAAAATTACTTCTGTTTTTCCAAATGCAACATCACCTACAATTAGTCTATCAGATGGTATCATCTTAGAAAAATCATTAATTACATCTTGAATTGCATTTAATTGATCATCAGTTTCAACATATGGGAAAGTGCTAACAAATTTATCGTATTCAGGAATATTTGTATTGATTTCATAAGATTGAGATTGCAGTCTCTTAGAAGCTATTGAAATAAGTTTTTTTGCAGCATCTCTAATTTTCTTTTTTGCATCTGCTTTTCTTTTTTGCCAATGAGAAGCACCAAGTTTATCTAAAATAATATTTCCATCAGTATCATCACTGTATTTTGATACATAACTTAAATTTTCAACTGGTAAAAAAAGTTTTTGATTTTCAAAAAATTCTAATTCTAAACACTCATGAATTGAGTCATTTAATTCAATTTTTCTAATATTATTAAACTTACAAAGACCGTACTCAGAATGAACCAGAATAGTATCAATAGATAATTTATTTAATTCTTCAAAAAAAATAGTTTGTTTGCGTGATTTAGATATTTGCGTATTAAAAAAATAACCAAACAAGGATTTTTCATTAATAAAAATATATTTATTAAATTTAAATGACTCTTCAATATCCAGAATAGTTAAAAGAATATTATCTGAAAGTGAATGATTAAAGTTTGTTACATTATTTAAATTTAAACTTAAATTATTCTGTAATATTTTAGATACTCTTTCTAAACTTCCTTTACTACGGCAACATATATATATAAAATTTTCTTTAGAATTAGTTGTAAAAAATTGATTTATAAAACTAAAATCAATTTCTTTTTTAATGGATGATAAATTATGAATAATACTTACATCAATATTGATATGATTATTTTTATCAAATGTATTAAAGTAAAAATGCTCATTCTTATCTAAATATTTTTGGAAAATTTCTTTATTTAAGTAAAAAAATTCAGGTGATAAAAAAAAATTTTCTTTATTATTTTGTCTGGCTAAATAAAAATCATTAATATTTTCTAATCTATTTTCAAATATATTTTTAAATTCGTCATTTAATAGTATTTTATAGTCTTTAACATAATCAAACAATGTTTCGAGATTATCATAGAATAAAGGTAAAAACTGTTCACCACCAGATGGAATAATATTTTCAGAAAAAAGATTATAAACTTGACTATTTCTATACTCTGGAAATATTTCCCTAAAATTTTTTCTAAATAAATTAAGATTATTTTCATTAAGAATTAATTCATTAATAATATTAAACTCTAAATCACTATTTATTTCTTTTAATCTTTTTTGAGTAATTGGATCAAATTCAAAAATTGTCTCTATTTCTTCATCAAAAAAATCTATTCTTATTGGCTTAGATCTATCATTTGGAAAAATATCCAGAATTGATCCTCTTACAGAAAATTCTGATTTATCACGCACTAAAGAAGTTCTTTGGAAGCCTAAAAGGACAAGGTTATTAATAAGATCCTCAAATCTAAATTTTTGATTTTTTGAAATTTTAAAAAGTTGTGAATTAATAATTGATTTAGGGATTATTTTTTGAGTTATTGAATTAATTGTAGTGAGTATTATTCTTTTTGCGCTAGAATTTGATAAAATTTTAAGTGTTTTTAATCTTTCTATTTGAACTTCTTTTGAAGGAGAAACATTATCGTATGGAATTTGATCCCAAGATTTAAATAATAAAATTTCAACATCAGGTAATAACCATTTAATTTTTTGTTCCATAGATGATATTTCTCTCTCATCTTTGCCAATATATAAAATTGATTTATTAGAATTTTGATAGAATTGAGAAATGAAAAAGGGCTCAACATTGTGAATTGATGGACCGATTGTATTTTTATTCTTCATTTAGTATTTTATTAAATATTTCCTTAAATTCTAAAGGGATAGCTAACTTAGAAGTGAGAAAATCATAAATTTCATTATCGGAGAATTGATTAAATATCGATTTAATATCCTCAAGATCCTTTTCAGTAAATTTATCTAACTGATTTATAAAATATCTTTTGTATAAAATATCTGTCTCTTTTGTTCCTGAGTAAGAAACCCTATATTTTATCGTTTTTTTAAGTGAATTGAATGACATAAAAATTGAATATAGAATATAGTTTATAATTTTATAAAAATCTATGCGACCAGAAAAATTACACTACATATTATCTCCAATATCTTCTCTCAAAGGAGTTGGTCCAAAGTTAGAACAAATTATTAATAAATTAGGTATATATAAGAATATTCATTTTGTTTGGAATATACCAAATAATATTCTTGAAAGAAAATTCTATGAAAATATTCATGATGCTGAGATTAATTCTTTAGTAACATTAAATTTAAAAATAATTAAACATGAACCTTCAAGGTTTAAAAGGCAACCCTACAAAATTAAATGTATCTGTGGAGATACAAATATTGATTTAGTATATTTTAATGCAAGACATCCAATGTTGAGACAAATGCTTCCAACAAATGGAAATAGATTAATATCTGGAAAATTAGAATATTTTAGAAACACATTTCAAATAACCCACCCTACTCATGTAAGTGCTTTAAACAATAATAAAATAATCAAAAGTAAAGAGGCAGTTTACAGTTTAACTAGTGGCCTCAATCAAAAAATAATGAATAAATTAACCAATCAAATATTAGATAATTTACCAAATTTTAATGAATGGATAGAAAAGTCAATATTAAATAAATATAAATTTAAACAATGGAATGAAGTAGTGAAAAATCTTCATAATCCAAGTGATAATAATATTAAAAATAAAGATTTGTTCAGAAGAAGACTAGCATTTGATGAATTATTATCTCATCAATTAGCTATAGGCATTATGAGAAATTTTAATCAAAAGAAAAAAGGTCTTAAAATTACTAGTGAAAATAAAACATTAAGTAAATTTTATAGTAATTTAGATTTTCAACTTACAAATTCACAAAATAATGTAATCAAAGAAATACTTCAGGACCTAGGAAGTTCTAATCAAATGATCAGATTGTTGCAAGGAGATGTTGGGTCTGGAAAAACTATTGTTGCTTTAATATCAATGATAAAAGTATTTGAAAGTAATTTTCAATCTGCTTTAATGGTGCCTACTACAATTCTTGCATTTCAGCATTATGAAAATATTCTAAATTTATTGAAAGATTCAAAAATAAATGTGCTTATTCTTACAGGAAAGGATAAGGGTAAGGAAAGGAAAGAAAAATTAGATGAAATTGCAAAGGGAAAAGCAGATATTATAATTGGGACACATGCTTTAATACAAGATACTGTAAAATTTAATAATTTAGGTTTAGCAGTTATTGATGAACAACATAGATTTGGAGTTTATCAAAGAATGGTATTTAACCATAAAAATCATAAACCAAATATTTTAGTAATGAGTGCGACTCCGATACCAAGAACATTAACATTAGCAGCATATGGAGATATGAAAGAAAGTAAATTAATTGAAAAACCTTTAGGTCGTAAACCAATTATAACTAGCTCTTTGTCATTAAAAAAAGAAAATCAACTTATTGATAGAATAAAAGAAAAAATTAAAAATTCATCGTCTAAATTTTACTGGGTATGCCCTTTAATAGAAGAATCAGAAGAGTTAGATCTAAAAGCCGCAGAGGAAAGATACAAAATTTTAAAAAAATATTTCAAAAATAAAGTTCTTTTAATGCATGGACGTTTAAGTGAAATAGAAAAAGAAGAAATAATGACAAAGTTTAAAAATGAGGATTATAAAATTTTAGTTTCAACAACTGTTATTGAAGTTGGTGTAGATATTCCTTCTGCAACAACAATTGTAATTGAACATGCAGAAAGATTCGGTTTAGCTCAACTTCATCAATTGAGAGGTCGTGTTGGTAGAAATGACATTCAATCATATTGTATACTTTTACATAAAGATAATATTGGGGAAATTTCAAAACAAAGAATTGATATAATGAAGCAAACAAATGATGGTTTCAAAATCGCTGAAGAGGATTTAAAAATAAGAGGTCCAGGAGAAATTTTAGGAAAAAAACAATCTGGCAGCCCATCTTTTTATGTAGCTGATCTTAGTTTTGATTACGATCTATTAGAAGATGCTAAAATTATGGTAGAAGATATATTATCCAAAAATCCAAAATTGGAAAACATAGAAGGAGAAAATCTTCGAAACTTATTGTATCTTCAAGAAAGAGATGCAGCAATTTTAACACTTACTGCTGGATAATATTTATGGATATAGAAAAAGGTATTAGATTTGAATGCCAGGGTTCTGGAAATTGTTGTGTTTCAAGAGGTAACTATGGTTTTGTTTATTTAAGTAAGAAAGATATTAAAAAATTGTCAGATGGATTTAAAATAACAGAACAAAACTTTGTAAAAAACTATTGTCAAAAAACTGATGGTTACATTCACTTAAAGGAACTAAAAAAAAATAATGGAAATTGCATATTTTTGAAAGAAAACAAATGCACTGTTTATAAATCAAGACCTATACAATGTAGAACTTGGCCTTTTTGGCCTGAAAATATGAATACAAAAACTTGGAATAACGATATTGCTAAAAATTGCCCTGGTGTAGGTAAAGGTAAAGTAAAAACAAAGAAAGAAATTTTAAAGCAAATACAAATTGATTATGAAAACGAATTAAATATTAGGAATAAAAATTAACCATCTGACTCAAATTCCATTTCTTTAAAATATCCAATATATTTATTAGTCTTTTTTTTAAGCAATATCTTTATTGTTGTTCCTTCAAGAACTACTTCAAGAATGTTATCATTTTTTCTTAAAATATCACAATTTTTCTCAATACCTGATGCAATATTTTTAATTTTTGCTTTTTTCATTTTGGATGGTGAGCCCTGCAGGATTCGAACCTGCGACCCATTCCTTAAAAGGGAATTGCTCTACCAACTGAGCTAAGGGCCCATCGAATTTGTATTCTATATAGTTCAAATATTGTAAGCGCAAGTGATTAACTAAGAGTTTTTTTTATTAAGCTGTTCTAAAGTATTTTTAGAAACAAAATTTGAAACATCACCACCTAGTTTGTGGACTTCTTTAACAAAATTAGATGAAATGAATGAGTTTTTTTCTGAAGTCATAAGAAATATTGTCTCGATATCGGGGTTAAGTTGGTAGTTCATGCCTGTCATTTGGAATTCATATTCAAAATCAGACACTGCTCTTAAACCACGTATTATACATGTGGCATTTTGATCTTTAGCAAAAGTTGTAAGTAATCCTGATAATTCAGTAACATTAATTTTTGAATTTAGCTCATTTACAGAACTGATATCACTTTTGATAATATTAATTCTTTCGTGAACACTAAATAATGAATCTTTGTTAATATTATTAGCAACAGCTATTACTAAATTATCTACTATTCTTAACGATCTTTTAATTATGTCCATATGACCTGCAGTCATAGGATCAAAAGTACCCGGATATATTCCAATTTTATTCATCATTTTCTAATTCTTGTATTCTAGAAACAGAAACAATTCTATCACTTTCAGGGATCTTAAAAATGCTTACACCTTTTGTTGATCTTCCAGCTATTCTAATTTGGTTGACATTAACTCTAATTATTTGGCCCTTATCACTAACAAGAATAATTTCATCGTTGTCCATAACAACAAAACAATCAACAACTTGACCATTTTTATCTGATGTAATTATACCAGTTATACCTTTACCTCCTCTATTTGAAATTCTATATTCATAAGCAGATGATCTTTTTCCAAAACCCTTTGATGTTATAGCTAAAAGAAATTCCTCATTATTATTTAATTCTTCAAATCCATTTTTGAGTGATGAAGTTTCTTTTCTACTTTCGGATGCTGCCCTTAAGTATTCTTGACGAATGCTCATATCTATCACTGAATGTTTTAAAATTGCTAAAGATATAATTGTATTGCCCTTATCTAATTTTATACCCCTTACACCTGAAGAATTTAAACCAGAAAATAATCTTAATTTTTCAACAGGAAAGCGTAAACATTTTCCATTTGATGAAGAAAGCAAAATATCATCATCTATAGTACAAAGCTTAACACCAATTAATTCATCTTTTTCATCAAGCTTAATAGATACTTTTCCTGAGTCCCTTAATTCTCTTTTTCCACTCTTAGCAACATCTATTAATTTATTTTTTCTTACCATTCCATTTTTTGTTGCAAAAATAACATAGAGTTTATCCCATTGATTTTCATCCAGAGGCAATGGAAGAAAAGTAGATATTTTTTCATTAGATTTAAATGGCAGCAAATTTACTATTGGTTTTCCCCTAGCCTTTAAGCTGGCTTCAGGAACATCATGAGATTTTAGAGAATAAACTTTTCCTAATGATGAAAAAACTAAAAGTTTAGTATGAGTATCTGCAAAGTGAATTTCTTTAACAAAATCTTCTTCTCTTGTTGACATACCAGTTTTACCTTTACCTCCTCTATTTTGAGAACGATAATTAGATAATAGTGATCTTTTTATGTATCCATTATTAGAAATAGTTAAAACTATATCTTCTTGTTGAATATATCTTAAATCATCTACTTGCTCATATTCTTGATCAATAATCTCACTACGTCTTTCAGTTGCAAATTCTTTTTTTATTTCAGTTAATTCATTTTCTATTTCTTTTAAAAGAATGTCCCTAGAATTAAGTATAGATAGGTAATTTTTAATTTCTAAAATTAAACTTTCTAAATCTTTTTGTATATCTTCTCTTTCTAAAGCAGTTAATTTTTGCAATCTTAATTCTAAAATAGCTTTAGCCTGTGCGTCAGAAAAATTAAAAGTGTTACTTTTTAACTCTACAGTATCATCTTCAACTAATTTAATAAAATTAAGATTTTGTTTAGATACTTTCCATTTCTTTTTAATTAATTTTTCTTTTGCTTCTTTTGTATCTTTTGAACTTTTTATTAATTCTATAATTTCATCAATATGCTCATTAGTAACAACCAATCCAACTAAGATATGAGCTTTTTCTCTAGCTTTATTAAGATCAAATAATGTTCTTTTTATAATTACTTCTTCTCTGAAATCTAAAAATGAAGATAAAATTTCTTTTAAATTCATTTGTTCCGGCTTACCTTTATTTAAAGCAAGCATATTAGAATTGAATGTTGTTTGAATTAAAGTATGTTTATATAATTGATTGAGAATAATATTTGAGTCTACATCTTTTTTTAATTCTATAACAACCCTAACACCGTTTCTGTCTGACTCATCTCTTAGATCTGAAATTCCTTCAACAATTCCATTTTTTACAATTTCTGCAATCCTTTCTAATAATTTTGATTTATTAACCTGGTAAGGTATTTCATGCAGAATAATTGCTTCTCTATCCTTTTTAAAATTTTCAATACTAGTCTTCGATCTAACTACACACCCTCCTTTTCCTGTTTCAAAAGCTTCAGTTATGCCCTTTTTACCAATTATTTGTCCTCCTGTTGGAAAATCAGGACCAAAAATATATTTTTGAAGGTCTGAGATGTTACATTCTGGATTTTTAATAAGATACAAAGATGCATCTATTACTTCTCCTAAATTATGTGGGGCAATATTAGTCGCCATTCCAACTGCAATTCCCGATGCACCATTAACTAAAAGATTTGGAAATTGGGATGGCAAAACTGAGGGTTCTGTTGTTGTGTCATCATAATTAGGTTGAAACGAAACGGTGTTTTTATTTATATCTTCAACTAGCTTCTCAGATACTTTAGCAAGTCGTGCTTCAGTATATCTCATTGCTGCAGGAGGGTCGCCATCTAAAGATCCAAAATTGCCTTGACCATCAACTAACTCTAATCGCATAGAAAAATCTTGTGCCATTCTAACCATAGAATTGTAAATAGCTGAGTCTCCATGAGGATGATATTTACCCATTACATCACCCACTATTCTTGCAGATTTTTTGTATGCTTTATTAAAATTGTACCCTGACTCACTCATAGAGTATAATATTCTTCTATGAACTGGCTTTAAACCATCTCTGCAGTCTGGAAGTGCCCTACTAACTATTACAGACATTGCATAATCCAGATAGGATTTTTGCATTTCTTGCTCTAAACTTACTGAAGGTATATTAGTAGGCTCTTGATTGTCGTTATTTGATGTATCTATATCGTCAGGCACTAAAAAAATCCAAGTTTTCTAAGAAAAATTAAGAATTTTTTTATATCAAAAAGCAGAATTTAAACCAATATAAATAAATGATTAAGTTATATTAAAAAAACTATATTTTTCAGTAATTAAATAATAATATCTAATGAAAATATTTAAAAAGGGATATCCTCATCTAAATCTTCAGAATCACCTGATTGATTTCCAAAAGAATTGTCCTCAATAGGCTTAGATTGATCCATTTCTTGTGAATTATCAGATACCTGAGAATTACTATTTCTGCTGTCTAAGAGGGTTAAATTACAATTATATCCCTGTAAAATGACCTCTGTGGTGTATCTATCATTTCCATCTTTATCTTGCCATTTCCTTGTCTGAAGCTCTCCTTCAACGTAAATTTTAGATCCTTTTTTTACGTATTTTTCTACTATATCAACTAAGCCGTCTCCAAAAACAACAATGTTATGCCAAGATGTTTTTTCTTTTTGTTCTTGAGTATTTCTATCTTTCCATCTTTTTGAAGTTGCAATTGAAAATGAAGCCATTTTAGCTCCAGACTGCATAGACCTAATTTCAGGATCTCTTCCTAAGTTTCCTAATAAAATTGTTTTATTAACACTACCAACCATAAGAATTCAATATATATCCATATAACATATTAACGTTATTAGATAACACTAATATTCATGAATTTAGATAAAATTGTTATAAAAGGTGCAAGAGAGCACAATCTTAAAAATATCAACTTAGAAATACCAAAAAATAAACTTGTTGTAATTACAGGTGTAAGTGGCTCAGGAAAATCAACTTTAGCATTTGATACAATTTATTCTGAAGGACAAAGAAAATATGTTGAGAGTCTATCAGCATATGCAAGACAATTTCTTCAAATGATGAATAAGCCTGATGTAGATAGTATTGATGGTCTATCACCAGCTATTTCTATAGAACAAAAAACTACACAAAAAAATCCAAGAAGTACCGTAGGTACAGTCACAGAAATCTACGATTACCTAAGAGTGCTTTATGCTAGAGTTGGCGTTCCCTACTCTCCAGCAACAGGTAAACCAATTAAATCACAATCAGTTAGTGAAATGACTGATCTTATCATTAAAAATAATATTGATAAAAGAATTTATATTTTATCTCCAATAGTTAGAGATCGAAAAGGTGAATATCGAAAAGAAATCGAAGATTTAAAAAAAAGAGGTTATCAACGACTTAAAGTAGATAATGTTGTCTATGATATTGATGAAGTGCCTTCACTTAAAAAGAATTTTAAACATAATATTGATGTTGTAATTGATCGACTTGTTGTAAAAAAAAATATCCAACAAAGACTGAGTGAAAGTATAGAAGTTGCGTTAACTTTATCAGATGGTTTATTGTATTTAGAAAATCTAGATACGAATAAAATATCGATATTTTCATCAAAATTTGCATGCCCAGTGTCTGGATTTAGTATTGAAGAGATTGAACCTAGATTATTTAGTTTTAATGCACCGCAGGGTGCATGTTCTGAGTGTGATGGGTTAGGAGTTGAAAAATATTTTGACGAAAACAAGATTGTGCCAGATGAGACTAGATCAATTTCTGATGGAGCTATTAAACCATGGGAAACAAAAGTATTTGGTTATCAAAAAAAATATTTTGTTGAAACAATAGATAAAATTTTAAAACAATTCAAAATTAAGAAAAATGTTCCATGGAGTGAAATTCCAAAAAAAGTAAAAAATATAATTCTTTATGGAGATGAGAATAGTGAACTAAATTTTTTATATGATTTTGAGGGAATAATTAACTTTATTGATCGAAAATATGAGGAAACTGAGAGATGGTGGCTTCAGTATGAATTAGAAAAATATTTATCTGAAAGAGACTGTGAAGTTTGCAATGGTTTCCGTCTTAACGAAAAAGCTTTAGCCGTAAGAATTGATGAAAATCATATTGGAAATATTACTAAAAAATCAATTAGCGAATGTTTAAACTGGTTTTCATCACTTGAAAGTAAACTTGATAAAAATAATAAAAAAATTGCTGAAGGAGTTATTAAAGAAATAAAAGATAGATTAGTTTTTTTAAATAGAGTTGGTTTAGATTATTTATCATTAGCAAGAGCTAGTAAAACTTTGTCTGGAGGTGAAAGTCAAAGAATTAGATTGGCAAGTCAAATTGGCTCAGGTTTAACAGGAGTTTTATATGTTTTGGATGAACCATCTATTGGATTACATCAAAAAGATAATCAGCAACTAATTGAAACTTTATTTAGATTAAGAGATTTAGGAAATACTGTAATTGTTGTTGAACATGATGAGGATGCAATTAGACAATCTGATCATATAATTGATATTGGTGTTAAAGCAGGAGTTAATGGAGGGCACATAATTGCAGAGGGAGGACTTAAAAAAATACTTAAAAATAATAAAAGTTTGACAGCAAAATATTTGAATAAATCCTTAGAAATAGAAGTTCCAAAAAATAGAAGAAAATTTAATAAAAATAAAGTTTTTAAGCTTAATAAAATAAAAACAAACAACTTAGATAATCTTAATATAACTTTACCTTTAGGTAATTTTATTACTGTTACAGGTGTATCTGGAAGTGGTAAATCTTCATTAATTATTGATACATTGTATCAAAGGTTAGATGAGTATTTCAATAAATCTTTAAATAAAGATGAAAGTCGTTTTAACTTTAAAGGTATTAATCATATTGATAAAGTAATTGATATTGATCAATCGCCTATTGGAAGAACACCAAGATCAAACCCAGCAACATATACAGGATGTTTTACTCCGATAAGAGATTGGTTTGCGAATTTGAATGAATCAAGTGCTAGAGGCTATAAACCAGGTCGTTTTTCATTTAATGTTAAAGGCGGTAGATGTGAATCATGTGAAGGTGATGGGGTGAAAAAAATAGAAATGCATTTTTTAGCTGATGTTTATGTCGAGTGTGATATCTGCAAAGGCAAAAGGTATAATAGGGAGACTTTAGAAGTAAAATATAAAGATAAATCTATTTCTGATGTTTTAGAAATGACTGTTGAAGAAGGTTATAAATTTTTCGATAAAATTCCTGCAATAAAACAAAAATTACAAACATTAATGGATGTCGGATTAGATTATATAAAAATAGGTCAATCAGCTACTACTTTATCAGGTGGAGAAGCTCAAAGAATAAAATTATCAAAAGAATTATCAAAAAGATCAACAGGCAAAACACTATATATTCTTGATGAACCAACTACCGGTCTTCATTTTGATGATGTGAAAAAATTACTTAAAATTCTTCATACTCTTGTTGATGAAGGGAATACTGTAATCGTTATTGAGCATAATCTTGATGTTATTAAAACAGCTGATCATATAATTGATTTGGGTCCTCTAGGAGGTGTAAATGGTGGTCAAATTGTTGGAACCGGTACCCCCGAAGATATTGCAAATAATAAAAAAAGCTTTACAGGTGAATTTTTAAAGAAAATTTTATAAATCAAAGGAAATAAAATGATAAATCTAGAGTTACCAGATCTACCCTACAGTAAAGATGCTCTAATGCCGTATATGTCGGCAGAAACTTTAGAGTTGCATCATGATAAGCATCACATGGCTTACATTACTAATGGAAATAAGTTTATTAAAGAGCAAAATATAGCAGATGATAACGTTAATGAAATAGTTATCAAGTCTTATCAAAAAAATGCTCCGGTATTTAACAATGTGGCACAACATATAAATCATGTTCATTTTTGGGAAGTTATGAAAAATAATCCAGATGGAAAAATTCCCTCTGAACTCGAAAATAAGATAGTTTCAGATATTGGTTCAGTTGAAAAAATGAAAGAAGATTTTATAAATGCAGGCATTGGTCAATTTGGATCAGGTTGGTGTTGGTTAGTTCTTAATAATGGAAAATTAGAAATTACTAAAACACCAAATGGAGAAAACCCAATCGTTCATGGTCACACTCCTCTACTTGGATGTGATGTTTGGGAACACTCATATTATGTTGATTATAGAAACAGAAGACCTGATTATTTAAAAGCTTTTATTGATAATTTAGTTAATTGGGAAAAAGTTACAGAAAACTTAAATAACGCTTAATCATCTTCATCTTGCGGTCTAAACTTAAAGATTAATAAAGTTGGGACCGCAATAAAAACAGATGAATATGTTCCAATTATTACACCTATAATCATTGTTAAGGCGAAAGGTCTAATAACCTCTCCTCCAAAAATAAATAAAGATACTAAAGCTAGAAGTGTAGTTAAACTTGTCATTATAGTTCTGGATAAAGTATTATTAACTGATAAATTAAATAGATCTACTAACTCTAACTTTTTATATTTTCTCAAATTTTCACGAACTCTATCAAATATCACAACTGTATCATTAATGGAATAACCAGCAATTGTGAGAATTGCTGCTATTGTTGCTAGAGAAAATTCTACATTTAAAATAGAGAGTAATCCAAGAGTAAATAATACATCATGAGTTAATGCTACAACTGCCCCAAAACCAAATTGCCATTCAAAACGCAACCAAATGTAAATTAAAATAGCAATTAATGCAAAAGAGACTGCTTGAAAACCTCGAAACAATAGCTCAGAACTAATTGTGGGCCCTACAAATTCAGATCTCCTAAATTCAACAACTTTATCTTGAATTAAATTTTTAACAGAATTAACAGTCTCTATACTTTCTTGATTACTTTTATTTTGAAGCCTAATCAAAATAATATTTTCATTACCAAATTCTTGTAAAGATACATCACTATAAGAAGAAGATAAAATTTCTCTTAATTCTCCAATTGAAGTATTTTTTGTACTAACCTCGATTAAAGTACCTCCTTTAAAATCAATACCTAGATTTAAACCTTTTATACTTAATAAAAGAATTGAAATTAGCATTGCCAAAATAGAAAAAATTAAAAAATTTCTTCTTAAACCTAAAAAATTAATATTAGGCTCCACAGGAATAATTTTATTTAAACCAAACATTATAGTTTTAATTCCTTTTTATTTGCAAATGATAAGTACATGTATACTAAAAAATTTGTAAGCATTAAAGCTGTGAACATTGATGCTATCACTCCTAAAGAAAGTGTAATTGAAAAACCTCTTATTGGACCAGAGCCAAATGCAAATAGTAACACAGCTGCAATAAGAGTTGTAATATTGGCATCGAGTATAGTTGACATAGCTCTGTCGAAGCCATTTTTTACAATCTGAAAAACTTTTGTTTGTTTTAAACTTTCTTCTTTAATTCTTTCAAAAATTAGAACATTTGCGTCTACTGCCATTCCAATTGTTAATACTATTCCGGCTATACCAGGTAATGTCAATGTTGCTCCAATTGTTCCTAATAATGAAATAATGATAAATAAATTTACTATTAACGAAACGTTAGCAAGAGCGCCAAAAGTTCCATATATCAGTATCATAAATACACAAACTAAGACCATACCAATGATAGCAGCTATTTGACCTGCAGCTATAGAGTCTGCACCTAAACCAGCGCCCACTGATCTTTCTTCAACTATTTCTAAAGGTGCAGGTAAGGCGCCAGCTCTTAATAAAACTGCTAAATCAGATGCTTCTTGAGCATTAAAATTACCAGTTATAATACCTGAGCCTCCTGTAATAGCACTACTAATTCTAGGGGCTGTGATCACTACACCATCTAATACAACTGCAAGATTTTTCCCAATATTGTTTGTAGTGACTTTACCAAATTTTTGTGCACCTTCTGTATCAAAACGGAATGATACTGCATGACCTTCTGTTTGATCAAAAGAACCTTTTGCATCTACTAAATTTTCTCCACCAACAACTGCTCTTTTATCTAATAAATATTTTGTGTTTTCATCATACATATCTGGAACAATAATTTTTCCAAAAGGAGCTAGGTTATTTTGAAGAGCAGAAGTATTATCATTATCAACAATGTGAAAAGTAAGTTTGGCTGTTTTACCTAATAAATCTTTAATTCTTTCTGGGTCTTTTACTCCTGGTAATTGTAAAAGTATCCTCTTTTTACCAGATCTTTGGATTAGAGGTTCTTTAGTGCCAGATTCATCAATTCTTTTTCTAACAATTTCAAGTGACTGCTTAATTGCTGAGTCTTGAATAATTTTTCTATATTCATCATTTAACTTTATAATGAGTTTGTTGTTATTAATTTGTAAAGTAACTCCTCTATACATTTGGAAAAAGCTA
Source organism: uncultured Alphaproteobacteria bacterium (assembly GCA_902614085.1). Taxonomy (GTDB): domain Bacteria; phylum Pseudomonadota; class Alphaproteobacteria; order HIMB59; genus CACPNW01. Next base: position 64,182 of record CACMJS010000003.1, on the reverse strand, counting down.
TCTCTGATATCTTTTATCTTCTCTTTGTTAGCAAAAAAAACAACAACCTCATTTTCTTGAACATCAATTTTTTCAATTTTTGCAGCTTGATCTCTTGAAATCAAACGAGCGCTATCAACAAAATTATCTAATTCTTCTTTGTATAAAACATCTAGCTGAACCTCTAATAATAAATATGATCCACCTTGTAAGTCTAAACCTAGATTAATCTTATTTTTTAAAAACCAATTTTCTGAATTTTCATCATAAATAATTGAAGGAATTGCAAAAATTATACCTAATAGAACTAACGATATTACTGTAAATGATTTCCAGATAGGATAATTTTTCATTAATAAAAAAAATTATTTTTTTTTCGAAAATAAAGAGAAGCCAGATTTACTCTTATTCTCTTCTTTTGGTGGTTCTTTTTTTTGAACTTCTGGCATTGCATATAAATCCGCAACCATTCCTGATGCAATTTTGATTTCAACATTATCTGCAACTTCTAAAGTTAATTCCCTATTATCAGCAACTTTGTTTATAGTACCTATAATTCCACCTGAAGTGACAATTTTATCACCTCTTTTAAGATTGGATAGCATTTCTTTATGCTGTTTAACTTTTCTTTGTTGTGGTCTAATTAATAAAAAATAAAAAACTACAAATATTAAAATAAGTGGTAAAAATGTTCCAAATGCTTCCATAATAGTACCTATGATGATTTAATTTGAGTGATTTATTATACTGTGTAATAAGAAAAATCAAATAAAGTATTTATTATGTTTTTAAGCAATTTTTTATCTAATATTACACTCTCAAGAGCAAATGCATTTATTTGGGATAGTAAAATAAAAAACCTTAAAATAATCTCACATTTTAGATGCTTAGATTTAGATCTATTAATTGGAATAGAAAGACAAAAAAAAACTATTTATAATAATACTATTAATTTTTCTGAAGGAAATTTTACCAATAATGCTTTGTTGTGGGGATCTAGGGGTAATGGTAAAAGTTCTCTGATTAAATCAGTTTTTTATGAAATAAATAAAAAGAATAAAAATTTAAAATTAATTCAATTAAATAAAAATAATATTTTTGATATCGAAGTTATTTACGAAAAATATGCTAATTTAAAAAATTATAATTTTATAATTTTTATTGATGATTTATCATTCGAAAAAATAGATAGTGATTACAAAATAATTAAATCAACATTAGATGGGAGTATACAAAATCAACCCAAAAATATAGTTCTATATGTTACATCAAATAGAAGGCATTTAATGCCAAGAGATATGATAGAAAATGAAAGATCCTCTGCTATTCATACAGATGAAAGTGTTGAAGAAAAAATAAGTTTAAGTGATCGTTTTGGTCTATGGATTGGCTTTCATAATATTTCTCAAAATGATTTTGTTAATATAATTTTTCAGTATTGTGAAAAATTTAAACTTCCTTTTAATGAAAAGACTGAAAAAGAAGCAATTAAATGGAGTTTACAAAGAGGTAATAGAACTGGGAGATCAGCATGGCAATTTATTATTAATTATGCAGCTGAAAATAATAAAAAAATAGATTTTTAATTTACTCAAAATCAAAATTTATTTTTTCTAAACCTGATACACCGTCCTTTAAATGATAAATATTTGTTTGATTTAGTTGTTCAACAAATCCATTAGCTAATATTGAAGATATGTCTCCATTTTGACTTATGAAAATAACCTTCTCTCCTATTTGAATATTTTCTTTATACTTTTCAAAAAAATCAGGAAAAAAATTCCCATTTTTATCAAATGCTGTTATCTGAATGGCTCCTGGAATTTTATTTTTATTAGTTCTTTGGTCTTCACTTCTAATATCTATAATTTTAAAATCATCTGTTAAAGCTAATTTTAATTGATAACCATCTATCTCTTTATAACCAGGGGGAATTACTTTAATTACTTCAATATCAAAAATAAGATTTGATTTTGGTGGAATTAAATTTCCTGCACCACTTTCTCCATAAGCTAATTGATAAGGAATAAATATTGTTCTTTTTCCACCTTCTCTCATTCCAAGTAGCCCAGTTTCCCAACCTAGAATTACTTTCCTTACCCCTATTTGAAAATCAAAGAATTGCCCTCTATCGTATGAACTATCAAAAACAGTATTATCCTCAAGTCTACCAATGTAATGAACAGATAATTTTGAATGATTTTTTACTTCTAAACCATTACCAATAGTTTCATTTAAAATCTTAACTTCATTTGAAAATGATTTATAGCTAAAAAAGAAAAGAAATAAAAATAATAAAATTTTATACATTAATTTGCTTCCTTTAATTGTTTTATCTGTGAAGGTAATGAAACAATTCCACTTAAAACAATAAATATTGCTCCAATATAAGCATATAAATTCATATATTCATTAAATATAAATATTCCAACCAATGATGACCACAATACCTGTAGGTAAACTAAACTAAAAACAGATGCATAATGTTTTTGAGCAATCTTAAATGCAGTAGTAGCAAAAAACATAGCTGAATTGATAAATAATGCGGCAGTTGAAATTAAGAAAAATTCAAAAAGAGTTACTTTTAATGGATTGAATAAAAATAAAGGTATTGAAACTAAGTGAACGAAAAAGCCGCCATAAAGAAAATAACCAATATTTGTAGTTACATGATTATATTTATTTACAATAAATGTTGTAATTGTAATTAATAATACCCCAATAAGAACAATGAGGTAATAAATATTAAAGCTTTCAAATCCAGGCTGAATAACAAATAAAACTCCTAAAAAACCAATTAACAAAGATATATAAGTTAAGAAATTTAACTTTTCATTTAGTAAAAAAATAGCAAAAATCGTTCCCATCAATGGTGCAGTCATATTTAATGTTGTGAATTCTGGAAGTTTAATTTGTTCAAGTGTTATAAAAGCAATAAATGGCAAAGGGATATTTAAAAAACCTCTAAAAATAGGAGGAAAATAATTAGTACATTTTATATTTTGTTTTAAAGTTCCATTAATAAATAAATAAAATGGGAAACATAAATAAATCGGTATTCCATAAAAAATAAAATGATAAAATTTTACATTTGTTTGAGATAGATAATTTATTATTGCGTCATTTGTTACAAAAAAAATTCCAGCAAAAAATAAAAGAATTGAAGAATAAATAATACTTTTTTTCATAAATTAATTTTTAATAATAATCATAAAGCATTCAGTTGTTTTTTTTGAGCCTGAAGAGATAAAATCCCACTTAATACAATTAAAAAAGCTCCTATCAATGCAAAAAAATTAAGATATTCATTAAAAAATAAAATACCAATTATTAATGACCATAATATTTGCAAATAAAATAATGCAAATATTGATGAAAAATGATTTTTAGAATTTTGAAACGCATAAGTCACAAGATAAACACCTAATAAAACGATTAAACCGGCAAATAATGAAATGATTAATAATTGATAATTTATTAATGGATCAAATATAAATAAAATAACAGAAACTAAATTAATAGGTATTAATCCATATACAAAAAATCCTAGAGTGGTTGTAATATTAGAATATTTATTTGCTAAAAAACTTTGCAAAGCCAAAGTAAATGCACCATAAACAGGAAATAAATAATAAAAGCTAAAATTTTGAAAACCTGGCTGGATAATAAATATAACACCTATAAATCCTATAAAAATTGCAGTAGTTGTTGCATAATTTATTTTTTCTCCTAAAAATAAAATTGCTAGAATTGATCCTAAAATAGGTGAGATCATATTTAGAGTTGTCCATTCAGGTAATGAAATATTTTGTAAACTTATAAATAGAATATAAGGTAAGGGTAAAAATAAAAAACCTCTTAACATTAAAATTGAATAATTTGAGGACCCCAAATAAGTTTTAATATTTCCAGTGAAGTATAAATATATAAATATTATAATTAACCAAGGACTTCCAAAGAATACATGATGATAAAACTTAAACTCTACTTCAGTTAAATGATTAATTATTGCATCATGTATTACAAAAAAAATTCCACCCAAAATTAATGACAATGAACAGTACAAAATTTTTTTATTAATCATGAATTTTACTATTTAGGGATTGTGTGAATATAAAAAGTACTTATATTGATAGTATAATGAATACAAATGAAATAAAAACGTATCGTTTAATAATAAAAGGAAAAGTTCAAGGTGTTGGATTTAGACACTGGTTTAGTGATTTAGCTATTTCTTTAGGATTAAATGGATATATTCAAAATAAAGAAAGTAAAGATGAAGTAGAAGCTATAATTCAAGGAGATATGAAAAGTATACTGTCTATAACTGAAAAAGCTAAAGATGGCCCATCACTAGCTCTAGTTGAAGGAGTGATTCCAAATAGCATCATTAGCAATGTGAAGTACTCAGGTTTTATAGTTAAATACGAAACTTAATTAAAAACTTGCTTTATAGTTTTATGAAGGGAGTCAAATATTTCATCAATCTGATTTTTAGTAATTATAAACTGAGGGCACAAAACAATTGCAGGACCTAAAGGTCTGCAAATTAATCCATTATCAATTGATAAATTAGCAACTTTGTCTCCCATGTTAAGATGACCTTCAAATGGTTCTTTTGTATCTTTATTTTTTACCATCTCTAATGCAGCCATAAGACCTATTCCTCTAGTTTCTCCTATGTGTTCATAATCATTAAATTCATTTAATCTCTCAAAAAAATAGGGTTCCATCAATTTTACATTATCTAGTAAACCCTCATTCATAATTACATCTATTGCCTTCAAAGCAATTGCACATCCTACAGGATGGCCGCCAGCAGTAAAACCATGTGGAAATTCTTCTGCCTCTTCTGATACTTCAACAAATTTATCTGAAAATTCTTTATTAACTATAACTGCACCCATAGGAAAGTACCCAGCTGTTAAACATTTAGATGAAATAATTATATCTGGTTTGATATTGTATGTTTCACAACCCCATAAATTTCCAGTTCTACCAAATCCACAAATTACCTCATCTGCGATAAAAGGAATATTATATTTTTTTAATATAGGCTGAACTAAATCAAAATACGATTTTGAAGGAGGTATACAGCCACCTGCACCTTGAACAGGTTCAGCAACGAAACCGGCAATAGTTTCTGGATCTTCTTTAATGATTTTTTCTTCTAAATTTTTAGCCATTCTAATAGAAAATTCTTCTTCAGTTTCATTCTCTAATCCATATTTCCAATAATGAGGACATTCAATATGAATGAATTCTTTTGATGGTAATCCAAACTCTTTATTGTATGGTTTGGCTGTCATTGAAGAAGCGCCTAAAGTAACGCCATGATATCCATTAATTCTTGTTATAATTTTTCGTCTATTTGGCTTTCCAATTCTTGCATTTAACATCCATAACATTTTGACCATGGTGTCATTTGCTTCAGATCCTGAATTACAAAAAAATACACGACCTTGATCAAAAGGTGATACTGCAATAATTTTTTCAGATAGCTGTAACGTTTCTTCAGACAACCTTCCAAATAAAGAATGATAACCAGCAAATTTTTCATATTGTTTTTTTGCAACTTCAATTAATCCAGGATGGTCAAAACCTGCACACTGATTCCATAGACCAGAATTTGCATCTAGATATTTACTACCTTTAGTATCGTAAACATATATTCCTTTTCCATAAGAAATAACTAAAGGGCCTCTTTCATTTAATGACTTCAAGTCAGTAAATCCATATAAATGACTTGAAGTATTTCTTTGTAACATATCGGTTAAATATTTTTTTTTATTATGAAAAGCAAGATTTTATTTTCAGTTGGGACGATAGGTGTACTTTTCATGATGGCTGGCCAATTATCATTCTCTATAAATGATAGTTATGTCAAACTTGTTGTAAAAAATATAGGTGATGACAATTCATTATATTCTGTAATTTTTTTAAGAGGTTTAGTTACATCAAGTCTATTAGGTTTATATTTAATTTTTTTCGAAAAAAAGAATTTAATTAAAATACTCTCAATCAAAAGTTTTCATATAAGAGGTTTGTATGAAGTTTTAACGGCATTATTTTTTTTGGTTGGATTAATATTACTTCCAATATCTGAGGTTTACACACTTTTAATGACTAATCCTTTCTTTGTCACAATATTTGCTTTTCTTTTTTTGGGAGAGAAAGTTGGTATAAGAAGATGGTGTGCAGTCATAATTGGATTCTTAGGAGTCCTAGTTGTTGTAAATCCACAAAATTTTCAATTTAATTATCTTTTGGTTTTACCAATTTTAGCTGCTATTTTTTTAACTATTAGAGATATTGCTACAAAGAGTTTAGCAACTAAATCAAATAGTGTTGAAATTACATTTGTGACTGCTTTGTTGATTACTGGATTTGCTGGCTTGGGTTCAATAATTTTTGGTTATCAAGTAAGCGGTGAAGATTTAAATTATATTCTTGTTTCTAGTATATTTGTTTTGTTCGGCTATTTATTTTCAGTATTAACAGTTTTTTATGCACCACTCTCATTAACGGCCTCTGCGAGATATAGTGTAATTATATTTGGGATGATTTTTGGATATTTAATACTAGGTGAAACTCCAACTTATAATATGATAATAGGCGCTATAATTATTACCTTAAGTGGTTTATTTGTAATCAAAAGAGAAAAAGAAATAGGAAAAATTAAATAAAAATTTACTGGTTCTTACAAAAATTATAAACTTCTTCAACATGGCCTTTAACTTTGACTTTATTCCAAGAATTTAAAATTTTTCCATTTTTATCCATTACAAATGTAGATCTATCTATTCCAAAATATTTCCTACCGTACATAGATTTTTCAATCCAAATACCAAGTTTATCACAATTCTTCCCTTCATCCGAACCAAGTGGGTATTTCAATTTATACTTATCAGAAAACTTTTTATTCCGATCAATAGGATCTTTAGAGGCTCCTATTACATCAAAGCCAATTTTATTAAATTTTGTTAAATATTTCTGAAAGTCTGCGACTTCTACTGAGCATCCACCGGTTAACGCCTTAGGGTAAAAGAATAAAACTGTTTTGTTTTTTAATTTAGATGAATCAAAATCATTATCATTAGTTAATTGAAGTTTTATCTTAGGAATTTTTTTCATAATTATACTACTAGTTTAAGACCATACCCGGCTTTTTTAACTCTTGTTTTAAAATAATTTTTATTAAATTTATTCAAAGTTGGCTTTGTATTTATTTGATTTTCGACTTTAATTCCAGCTTTCTTAATAGAATTTATTTTATTTTTGTTATTTGTAATAAGATTAACTTTATTTATTTTTAATAATTTAAGTATTCTAGCTGCAATATTAAAATCTCTTTCATCATCTAAAAAACCAATATTATGATCGGCATCTATTGTATCCATACCCCTTGCTTGAAGAGAATAGGCTCTCATTTTATTAGCTAATCCTATTCCCCTACCTTCTTGTTCTAAATACAATATAATTCCACCATTATTTCTAACCATGTAATTAATTGATTGATTTAATTGTTCACCACAATCACATTTTAAAGAATGAAAAATATCACCTGTAAAACAAGCTGAATGTATTCTTAAATTAACAGATTTTTTATTTATTTTTTTTGGATTAACAATAATTGCTACATGTTTATCAGATCCAATATATGATTTAAATATTTTAAAATTAGAATTTTCATTTTTTGGCAGTGGAACTTTTGCGCTAGAAACTAATTTGATACTTTCACAAATTAATTCATTTTGCTTCAATAAATCTTTGTAATCGAATATTAAAATTCCATTTTTAAATCCAAATTCATTTATATTTTTGTAATATTTTTTATTAATTTTTTTAAAAACTAGTGATGGTATCATTTTAGCATTTTTGGAAAGATCAATACAAACATTATGAAAATTTTTAGCTTTGAATTTTTTAATATTGGTAAATTTAATTACTTTATTATTGCTAAGAGGATTGACAAATAAATTTATTATTTGATTTACATCTGTTTTAGGATTTATCTCGAAATAAACATTACTTTTAATATTCTTATTAAAAATTGATTGAGCTTTTTGTTTAGTAATAAGTAGATATTTTTCATCAATTAGGTGCTTATTGAATTGGTTAAAAATTTTACTTTGGGAATGCTCTATATTAAAGAACATCCAATATTCCTTATTATTCTGAATTATTAAGGGTCTTCCAGTTCTGAGTTCGTTAATTGCCCTATCTATTATGGTTCCTGTATTAGATTTGAAACTCATGAAAACTTTATATAGATATAATAATAATAAAAACAAATGATAACATCAAAAAATATAGGAATTTTATTAGATTTCATAAAAAATTCTAAAAAGAATAATGATTTATATTTATTGGTTAAAAAAAATAGTATTTCTTTAACATCAAAAACAAAAAGTAACTTTTACATAAAAAATAAAAATCTGGTATCTAAAATTAATATTAGTAAATTTTATCAATCAATCTTAAATATCCTGATGCCGATATTAAGAAAAAACAAAAAATTAGTTATAGCTCAGATAGGACAAAGTATTGATGGTAGAATTGCATTAAATAATGGTAATTCACATTACATAAATAATCCCAAGAGTATTATTTATCTACATTGTTTACGAAGTATCAGTGATGCAATTATTGTAGGTTCAAATACTATTAAAAAAGACGATCCCCTATTAACAACAAGAAAAATAAAGGGCACAAATCCAAAAAGAATTATTATTGATGGCAGTCTTTCGTTAAATAATAAATATAAAATATTTAATGATGGTAATGAAAATATAGTTTTTACAAAAAGTAATAAAAAAATTAGATTGAATAATTCCATAATAATAAGATTAAAAGAAAAAAATTTTACTAAAAACTTAATTACGCAAATAAAAAAACTTAATTATAAAAATATTTTAGTAGAGGGAGGATCAAAAACTATTTCAGAATTCATAAATAATAAATATATTGATATTCTTCAATTTATGATTGCACCAATATTAATAGGTTCCGGAATTAATTCATTAAATTTAAAAGAAATCTCAAATCTCAATAAAGCTATGAGACCGAAACATAATTTTAATGAATTAGAAAATGAAATTATAGTTAATTTATTTCTTAATAGCTAAAAAATCTGTATTATTTAAAATAAATCTGGAATTTTTTTCTTTAATACATTTTAAACGAAATTTTAACCAATCATCTAAGTTAAGTTTATTTTTTTGAATAATTTCTCTACAAAAATTTAAGAAATAAATTTGAAATTCATAATTTTTACTAACATTCCATGTAGAGTCTAAAACATATGTTTTGTGGGTTCTTTCAAATACATTATTTATTAATTCAGTACAATCTGGTCCAACGGCCACTTCCCCTACTCCTTTGTCAGATTTTTGATCTTTATTAAAAAAATTAAGAATTTTTTTATCATCCTTGTGTTTTGGAAAAAATTTAAAATTACCGTTATAATTTAATGCAAAGTAGACAATTTCTGTATCAAGATTTAATTTATGAAAATTTTTAAACCATGTTTTTGGAAGAATATCTAAAAAAGCAGATCCAGTAACTAAATCATAATCATTAAAATTTATTTTTTCTAGACTATTAATTACATCAACAATTTTAAAATTAGTTTTTTTTATTTTAGATGATAATTTTATATTTTTTTTAAAATAATTTGTTGATTGATGTGATATGTCTACAAAAGACCAATATTGAATATTTAATAATCGCGACTTAAGAAATCTATAATTAGATCCAGCACCTGAACCTAAATCAATTATTCTAATATTTTTTTTATTTTTAAAAAATTTATTAATTAAATATAGTATTCTTATGTTTCTTGAATTTCTATCGACAGTTTCTCTAAGATTTAACCATTTATTTTGAAATTCATGCATATTAAATTAATTTAACAAATTTCTTTGCTGACTCTTGAGGAGTAAGAAGATATCTTTTATTTTTATGAATATTTATATTTAGTTTTTTAAAATTTTTCTTATTTAATATATTTTTAATAATTATATTTCTAAGATCATTTACTTCAAATTTTTTAAAATAAATAATACCCTTTTTTCCTAATGTATTTAAGATAGTATTAGTAAAAAAAGTTACAATTGGCTTTTTAATTATTAATGCATTAGCTAAAGACATACCAAAACCTTCATATTTACTTACAGAAATGTAACAATCTGTTTTAGAATATAGTTTAGCTAATTTTGTATCTGAAATAACACCATGGAATATTATTTTTCTGTTCATTGAATTTTTAGAAATAAATTTTTTGAGTTTTTTGTAATAACTTATATCTCTTGTAGTATCACCAACAATTTCTAAAATAAAATTATCTAAAGGCTTTAAAACTTTTAATAAAAAAAGATAATTTTTTCTATTTATTATACTTCCACATGTTAAAAGATGAATTTTACTATTATTTTTAAAATTATATTTTGATAGTCTTTCTATACCAGGTTCAACTACAGATATTTTATTATTTAGCACCTTAAATTCATTTATTAATAAATTTTTTGTATTTTTAGAAGTCACAATAAATTTATTTATTTTTTTGAAATTTTCTTTTTCTAATCTTAAGAATTTTTTTGACCTTTGACCTTTAAATTCAAGATATAAAGGATGATGTATTAGTGCGATAATATTATAAGTAAGTATTTTTTTAAAAATTGAATACATTCCCTCTAAAGCTAATCCATCTATAATAATTTTTGAGTCAGGATCAATTTTATCTAAAATTTTTAGAAAGTATTTTATATCGTTATTTGTAGGAAAAGGATAATTTTCACTTAGAGCAATTGGTCTAATATTTATATCTCTTATCTTTGCATATTCTAGGATATTTTTTTCATAAATGTATCCTCCAGTTTTTGCATTAATATTTCCTGGATAAACAAAATAAATATCAGATTTATTTTTAGACAACCTCTTTTTCATATGATGCCCATGCAACATTTGATTCTTGCAAGGTTATTTTAATTTTTTTTAAAGATTTGTAATCTTCAGAAAATTCGTTTCTTAGTCTATTTAAGATCTTATTACAAATATCTTCTGCTAAAAACTCTGTTGAGGTAATTTTTCCTTTAAATTCATCAATTTCATCTAAATTTTGATAATTATATATTTTAAGAATATCTTTTAAAGTTTTGGAAACTATTCCTAAATCCATAATTATATTGTAATTATTAAGTTTATCAGTGAAAAATTCTGCATCAACTAAATATGTAGCTCCATGCATATTTTGGGCTGGCCCAAATACTTCTCCAGGTAAAGAATGAGCTATTAGAATATTTTCTCTTACTTTTATCGAATACATAATTAATATTTAACTAGATGCATTATTGTATCCTTATTTTTAAGGATTTTATAGTAATCTTTTTCTAAATCAAAAAAATTACTTTCACTAGTAATTAATTTTTCTAATCGTGAATTTTTTAAAGATTTAATTGCTAATTTTAATCTCCCCTCAAAATCATATTTATTTTTCATGTATTTTGGTATTTTAGATACCTGTGAGCTAATAATTTTTAATCTTTTAGAATGAAAATACCCACCCAAGGCAACTTCTCCTTTATTTTTACCATACCAACTAGCTTCTACTATTTTTCCTTCGATAGATAATTTTTCCATTAAAGAATTTAAAACTTTATAATTAGCTGTAGTGTTTATTGCTACATCTATTTTCTCAATCTTTCTTATATCAATAAAATTTAATCCTAAATAGTTGGCAATTTTTCTTTTATTTTTATTATTATCAAAAACATAAACATTTTTATATCCATTAATTTTAAAAAAAAATGCAGTTAATAATCCTACAGAGCCAAGTCCTACAATTAGAATTTTGTTATTACTTTTAGATTGAGCGTCCCAAAAGATATTAATTGCTGTTTCCATATTTGCAGTTAGAACATATTTTCTCAAATTTCCTTTTGGTAAAAAAATTAAATTTTGAATAGAAATTTCATATAAATCCTGATGAGGGTAAAAACTAAATATTTTTTTATTTATATATTTCCTTGGACCATCGATAATATTCCCAACATTTATATAACCGTATTTTATAGGTAAATTAAAAGAACCCTCTTGAAAAGGGGCTTTCATTAATTCAAATTGATCCTTACTTACGCTTTTAGATGAAACTAATTTTTCAGTTCCCTTGCTAATACCTGAGTAAATAGTTTTAACTAAAACTGTTTTGTTATTTTTATTGTAAACAAGTTTTTTTTGATAAATTTTAGCTTGTTTTTTTTTATCAATCCATAAAGAATAAGATTTCATAATTTACTTATAAATGTATAATAAAAAAATGCTAACAAACTTTTGGGAAGAATTAACAACAAATGAAATTAAAAAAATAAATAGAAAAACAGTTTTAATTTTCCCATTCTCATCAATAGAACAACACGGTCCGCATCTTCCATTAAATACTGATAAAAAAATTCTTGAAGGAATATTATTAGAATTCAATAAAAAATATAATTCAAATAAATATTTAATTATGCCTGAAATATATTTTGGTTCAGCTGCTGAACATACAGATTTTGATGGAACAATAAGTATAGATTCATTGGAATTTATATCCCACTCTTTGTCAATTTTAGAAAATGTATGTAAATTGAAATTTAAAAATATATTACTTTTAAATAGTCATGGTGGACAAATTAGTCATATAGATATTATTGCTAAAGAATTGAAATCAGAATTTAAGATAAACATAGTAAAAGGCACATATTTTTTATTTGATCAATTTAAAGGAATCATATCAAGTAAAGAAAAAGACTTTGGTTATCACGGCGGAGAATTTGAAACATCTATTATGTTGTATTTATTTCCAAACCTAGTTAGGCAATCTAAAATTTCTAAACATAGATTATCTTCCGATTATTTATCAACTAAAACCATTTCTTATGAGAAAAATATTAAGAAAGCTTGGGTAACTAAAGAATTAAGTAAAAGTGGAATTATTGGAGATCCTAGAAAATCCAATGCACAGATAGGAAAAAAAATAATTGATAGAGTAACACAAAAATTAAATAAAATAATAAATGAGATGTTTTAGATTTTTATTTATCAAGAATTAAATTAAAAAAATTTTTCGTATACCTCGTTGTACTCACAATCATATACCTCACAGTTATCCAGCATATATTCAGTTATTTGACTTAAGAATGTACCATGACTGACTAATACAATTTTTTGTAAATTAAGGTTTTTGATAGATAGTAGAAAAGACCTTAATCTAATTTTAATATCATTGTGAGACTCTTGTATAATTTTTTTTTCATTAATAGGTTTATTATTATTCCACCAAAAATCATTTAAATTATTAAAATCAAAATCATTAAATTCTTTTTTTAATTTTTTTGGTTGTCTTCCTACATCACATGAGTGGTACAAATGTTCTCTTATTAATGGTTCAATTACAGGTTTATTAGATGGAAAAACAATAGAGAATGTTTCCAATGTTCTTGTTAAGGGGGAGCAAAAATAATTATCAAATTTGATATTTTTAATTCTGTTATTTAATTTTTTTGCTTGCTCAACTCCTCTTTGAGTAATTCTTGCATCATAATAATAAGTTGGATTATCTAAATCTGATGCTGCATTAGCTTCTGACTCTGCATGTCTAATAAGATATAATTTCATTTTTTAACTATAAACACGATAAACGTTCATGCATCAGTAAGTATAAAACTTAGCTTTATTTACGGGAAGAAACAGCCAATAGCAATGGCACAATCATAACTAAGGTTGTTAAGACTGATGGATTAAATAACCAATAAAGAACACCTAGAGAAAATATTAACATCCAGAATTCATTTTTATATAAAAATTTCATTATTTTTTAATTATATTAATTCAAATTATTTTCTACTAATACTTTTTTAACAGTTTCACCCATTACAGAAGGGTTTTTGGAAATTGTAACTCCACACTCTTTAAGAAGTTCTACTTTTTCTATTGCACTTTCACCATAAGCAGAAACAATTGCGCCAGCATGCCCCATTACACGACCTTTTGGTGCAGTTAGTCCTGCTATATACGCAATTACTGGTTTACTCATATTTTCTTTAGCAAATTGTCCAGCTTCAACTTCTTGTGGACCTCCTATTTCACCTATCATTAAAACTGCAATAGTTTCATCATCATTTTCAAACTTTTCAATTATATCACTAAAAGAACTTCCATTTATTGGATCGCCTCCTATACCTACACTTGTTGAAACACCAATTTCCAAATCTTTAAGTTGTTGTGCAGCTTCATATCCCAAAGTGCCAGATCTACTAACTATTCCTATTTTACCTTCTTTGTAAATATGACCAGGCATAATACCTAACATAGATTTACCAGGACTAATTATTCCTGCACAATTAGGACCTACTAATCCCATTTTTTTATCTTTTGGATATCTTCTCATAAATCTTTTAATTTTAACCATATCATGAGAAGGAATACCGTCAGTAATAGCCACACACGTTTTAATACCTGCATCAGCAGCTTCCATAACTGAGTCTGCTGCAAATGCTGGAGGGACAAATAATATTGATGTTGATGCTCCTGTTTGATCAACAGCTTCTTTGACAGTGTTAAAAACAGGAAGATTTAAATGAGTGATACCACCTTTACCAGGCGTTACCCCACCAACAACATTTGAACCATACTTAATCATTTCTTCAGCATGAAAACTCCCAATTTTTCCAGTAAAGCCTTGAACTAAAATCTTTGTATTTTTATGAATGATTATAGACATTATTATCCAAGAGCCTTTACTGCTTTATTTGCTGCATCTTCTAAAGTTGATGCTTCAATGTAATTAATATTGCTTTTTTTAAGTATTTCATTTCCCTTTTCAACGTTAGTTCCAGCTAAACGTATAACTAAAGGATGTTTAATTTCAATTTTTGATAAAGCTTGAACAATTCCTTCTGCAACCCAATCACATCTGTTAATCCCTGCAAAAATATTAACTAAAATTACCTTAACTTTTGTATCCATAGAAATTAATTTAAAAGCTTTAACTATTTTCTCAGGAGTTGCACCTCCCCCAACATCTAAAAAGTTTGCAGGTTCACCACCCGCTAGCTTTATCATGTCCATTGAAGCCATAGCTAGGCCTGCTCCATTAATAATATTTCCAATATTTCCATTTAGACTGACGTAATTCATTCCTCTATCTGAAGCATAAACTTCATTAGGATTTTCCTGACTTTTATCACGAAGTTCAGCAATATTATTCATTCTGAATAAAGCATTATTATCAAAACTCATTTTACAATCTAAAGCCAAAATTTCATTTTGTTTAGAAATTACAAGAGGATTTACCTCGACCATTGTTGCATCAAGATCAGTGAAAGCTCTATAACAACCTCGAATTGTATCAGTAGCTTTTGAAATTAATTCAGTTTCTATTCCAAGACCAAAAGCTAATTCTCTGGCTTGAAATTTTCTCATACCTACTGCAACATCAATTTTTAATCTCATTATACTTTCTGGTTTATCCTTAGAAATTTCTTCTACACTCATTCCACCTTCAGTTGAAGCAACAACCATAATACTCTCTGAAGGCCTATCAAAAACCAATCCTAAATATAATTCATGTTTAATATCTGTTGCTTCTTCAATATAAATTCTATTTACAATTTTTCCCTCTTCACCAGTTTGATTTGTCACTAATTTTTTTCCAAGAAGTTTTTCAGTTGCTAAAGCAACTTCATGAGGAGAATTGCAAATAATTATCCCTCCAGCTTTACCTCTTGCTCCAGAATGAATCTGTGCTTTCACAACCCATTTTGAACCGCCAATTTCTCTAGCTTTATTTTCTGCATTTTCCGGACTATAAACAATGCCACCTGTGGGAATTTTGACACCAAAATCAGATAATATTTTTTTTGCTTGATATTCGTGGATGTCCATTACTTACTTTCTATTAATTTATTTATATTTACAATATTTTCAGCCATTCTTGCAGATGCTGCATCGATCATTCTTCCATCAAGCTGAGCAGCACCCTTTCCTTCAGAAGCTGCTTTTTCTAATTCTAATAATATTCTTTTTGCTTTATCTATTTCTTCTTTGGGTGGAGAAAAAACTTCATTAGCTAAATCTATTTGCGATGGATGTATTGCCCATTTACCCTCAAAACCAATTGCCGCAGCTCTTTTTGCTGCATCAAGATATCCTTCTTTGTCATTAAAATCACCAAAAGGCCCATCTATTGCTCTTAAGCCATATGATCTACAGGTCATTACTAAAGTTGATAAACCATGATGCCATTGATCACCTGGATAATCAGGATTTAAACCTCCTATGACAACCGTTCTTGCTCGCATACTTGCTGCATAATCGGCAACTCCAAAGTGTAATGCTTCTAGTCTTGAGCTTGATGTTGCGATTAATTGGATATTAGACATTCCTAGTGCTGTTTCAATTAAACATTCTAAACCTATTCTATTTTCAAATTTTTTATTTTGTTCAATTTGATTAAGCATACAATCAACCATATACACATCTGATGATGAGCCTACTTTTGGAATTAATAATGTATCAATCTTATCACCGACCTCTTCTATAATTTCAATCACATCACGATACATATAATGTGTATCCAAGCCGTTAATTCTTATAGAGATTGTTTTACCTTCTTCTCTCCAATTATATTCTTTTATTGCATTAATAACATTTTTTCTTGCATCAATTTTATCATTTGGGGATACTGCATCTTCTAAATCTAAAAAAATATAATCAGCATTTGATTTTAATGCCTTTTCAAACATCTTTGGATTAGAGCCTGGAACAGCCAATTCACTTCTGTGCAATCTAGATTTAGCAGGTTTATAAAATAAATGGCTCATTTAAAAAAAAATTATATATTTGATTAATATTATAAAAGCGATAAAAAAATTTAAATATTATAAAGATATTTCCTTTAGGCAATTTTCATCATTATTTTTTGGATTATTTACAATTTTTGATACTGGATAAAAGTCTAAATCATCCTCGATAATACTTTTGTTTTTATGTAGGAATTCATTTTCATTATCATTAAGAAAATCAAGACCCTCATTATGAGACATAATAAGAGGCATTCTATTATGTATATGGGAAAGGTTTTCATTTGCTTCCTTAGTAATGATACAGACAACATTCATTTTTTTATTATCTCTTATTTCTTCCCTCCAAATTCCACCAAAAAACAATAATTCATTTCTAGGAATTGATATTAAATATGGTTGCTTTTGATTATTTATATTTTTCCATTCATAGTATCCATTTGCAATAATAAGACATTTTCTTTTAGTAAATGATTCTTTGAATAAATATTTATCATTAATTGTTTCAATTCTTGCATTAATAACAAATTGAGTAACATTATTTTGTTTACTAAAAAAACTATAACTCCAAATAAAAGTATCTATTAAAAGTTTATGATTGTTTTCATAAATAATATTAACAATATTAGACGGTGATATATTGTAAGACTTATGTGCGTAATTTAAAACTTCAGAGTTAGGAAAAATTTTTATAATTTTTTCTTTATCTTCAGTACTTGTAAATCTTCCGCACACTATGATGCTTGCGATAAAGGCATTGGTCTAGAAACACCTACGGTCATCCAACAATCTTTAAACTCACCGTTTTGCTCTACTTTTTCTACTGTCCATTCGAAACCAAATTTTTTTCCATTACTATCTGTAAGCTCTACAAAGTAATATGAACTTTTTTCTTGTTCCTGAACTGGAATTATATTGTGTTCTAAGTGATCAATCATCATTGAGTATGATGGATTTTTAATCATCCTAATAAAATTGTCTAGAGGACCTGTGTACATTCTATTATTTGGATGTGCAAATTCCCAAGTTTGTTCAATACCGGCATCGTCAAAAGGTGAATTATTTTTTTGTAGTGCTTTTAATTGAATTAAAATAACTTCTTTAGGACCAATTGAAGGGTCTGGTTTTATCATTTCTCCATAAACACTTTTTGATAATAAAATAAAAAAACTAAACAATATAATTTTATGCATATTTTTTAAAATAGTGTAATTATAATTTAAGGCAATATGTATATTTATGATTTTATCCAAGGATTAATAATTGGAGGAACATTAATTATAGCCATAGGACCGCAAAATTTATTTGTAATTCAACAAGGGCTTAAAAAATCTTATGTTTTTACAGTTACTTTATTTTGCAGTCTATCTGACAGTTTACTAATTGTAATTGGAATATATCTATCTAATTATATTGTTCAAATTAATCCAAGTATCATAGGAATAATAAAAGTATTAGGTGGAATTTGGCTTATATTTTATGGATTAAATAAAGTTATAAAATTAAATCAAATTAAAGATATAAATAAAAAATTAAATATAATTAACGAATACGGTAAAGTATTAATTACCTTATTCCTTATTACATACGCTAATCCTCATGTTTATCTAGATACAATTATTTTGCTGGGATCATTATCAACAAATTTTAATGATCAATTTTCATTTGGCGTTGGAGCAATTTCAGCTAGTTTTTTGTTTTTCTTTTCTTTGGGATATATGTCAAAGTTTTTGTCAAAATATATTTATTCAAATAAAACTTGGTTTTGGATTGATCTAACCATTGGTCTGCTAATGATTAGTTATGGAATATATTTTATAATTTTTTAAAGAAAGTTTCTAAGTTTTTACATACCTGATCAACATTTAATTTTGTAAATACAAGAGGTGGCTTTATTTTAATAACATTGTCATAAGGTCCATCAGTGCTCAATAAAATACCTTGATTTCTCATATAATTAATAAGCAGTTTAGCTAATTTTTTATTTGGTTTAGAAACATTACTATTCTGAATAATATCTATTCCTAAAAAAAGCCCCCTACCTCTAACTTCACTAATATATTTTTTATATTTAAGTTGGATTTTTTTTAATTCTTTTAAAAAATAATTACCAACTAACAAAGCATTTTTTTGTAATTTATTATTATCAATAGTCTCTAATACTGCTTTGCCGATAGCACAGGAAACAGGATTACCACCGAATGAGTTAAAATATTCCATCCCGTTATTAAAAGTTGAAGCAATTTTTTCTGTAGTTATAACAGCAGCTATAGGGTGACCATTGCCCATAGGTTTGCCCAAGGTTACTATATCAGGAATGACATCATGCTCTTCAAATGACCAAAAATGTCTTCCAACGCGTCCAAAACCAGTTTGTACCTCGTCAACAATACATAATGCATTGTTTCTTCTAATTTCTGAAAATATTTCTTTTAAATAATTTTTTGGAAGAATTACTTGACCGCCGCAACCAAGTATACTTTCAGTAAAAAAACATGCAATATTGGTTTTTTTAATTTTATTTCTAATTACCGTTTTAGCTTCATCTATATATTTTTGAATCCAATTTGAATTTTGATATCTCCACTTACCTCTTAGGGGATCAGGCATGTCTAATACATGAACATAATCTTTTTTACCCAAACCACCCTTACTATTAAATTTATACGGACTTAGATCAATTAAAGCATTGGTATGCCCATGATAAGCATTGTCCATCACAAAGACATCTTTTGCACTAGTATAAGTTTGGGCTATTCTATAAGCTAAATCATTAGCTTCAGATCCTGTACATACGAAAAATATCTTATTTAATTTCTTTGGAAACTTACTTAAAAGTAATTCACTATAATCGTTAATTGTATCGTAAAGATATCTCGTATTAGTATTAAGTTTTAAATTTTGCTGAGTCATAGCTTCATGGACGTAGAAATTTGAATGTCCAACATGGGAAATATTATTTACACAATCTAAGTATCTCCTGCCATATCTATCAAAAAAATACTGATCTTTAGCTTCAAGCATATGAAGAGGTTTCTTGTAAGAAATTGATAAATTATCAGAAATATTTTTTTTTCTTTTCTTTAAAGTATCTTTAAAATTATTATTATTAGAATAAAAAGATTTTGGAATTCGTAGAATTAAATTTGGATCAGGTGAAATTTTATTCCAAATATTGAATAAAAATTTTTCACCTACTCCTGGAAAATTCTTATCATGTCCTAATAAATCTAAAATAATTTGAAAATGTAAATGTGGTAACCATTTTCCATTTTCATTAGAATTACCAATTTTACCAATCCATTCACCTTTCTTAATTTTTTTTCCAATTTTTAGTTTTTGAAACATTATTTTAGATAAATGACCGTATAGAGTATAAAATTTATATTTTTTAAAACTATGCTCTAAAACTAGAGTGGGGCCATAGTCATATTTAAAATTATTATTTTTTAAAATTATAATTTTACCATCTATTGGAGCAAATAAATCTGTTCCCTGATCAATAAAAATATCAATTCCTAAGTGAATATTACGTCTTTCATTCGTATTTAATTCAGAAATAAAGTTAGGTCCCTTATAAACTTTTCTTTTTTCATTGTATAAGCCTATACCTATATGAGAATTATCTTCTTTAAATATTTTATTAACTCTTTTTTTAAGCGAAATATTATCTGGGTTACCTTTCAATAAAGGTGAATCAGAACTTAATTTTAAGATAGATTTATTTTTATCTAGTAAATTAAATTTAAAAATATTACCAAAGTTGAATTTATTTATATAATTTATAATTTCATTATGATGGTGAATAATATCAAAGCCACATATTTCGCGAACAATATATATTAAAAAATTGATAGGAATTTTGTCTAATTTTTCTAATAAAGACCATGCATCTTTCTCACTAATGCTTAAATATTGATTTGATGGATATTTAATTCTTTGTTTTTTTGCCATCACAACAGTAATCATAAGTCTTGACTTACATAATGATATTAATGAATTAATTTCATCCTCATTAATAGAAAACTGTTTATTGTACTCTGTTATTATATTTTTAAGTGTAAGATAAATATTATCATTGTTCATTAATGCATATGAAAGGCATATAGCTAAATCATTTATTGTTGGAGAATAAATAGAATCTCCATAATCTAGTAAACCACAAACATTGTTTTCTTTAATAACAATATTATAATTATTTGGATCTGAATGAGTTATTGAATATCTTAATTTATTTAAATTATTTTTTACAAATTTTTCATATTCTGAAAAACATTTTAATAAAATTAATTTTTTTGAACCTGTAAAAATATTAATGTCTTTTTTAATCCATTTTATATTTGATGGATCCCAAATAAAATTTCTGTGGGCATCTATATCGTTAAATGCTTTCAACTTAGTTGATACTTTTCCAAGTAACTTACCTAAAGAATTTTCAATTTTATCGTTACTTTTTGTATCTCCATACATTCGCCCTTCTATATAAGATAAGATCCTAACAAAGCATTCTCTATTTTTTTTATCTAAATATTTTACAATCTTTGTATGGTGTATTTTTGGTATAAAAGATTTAAGACTAAGATCACTTCGTAAATAATTAATTAATCTATCTTGGTATTTTAATATATTTATATTTTCTGATGGGTTTGAAATTTTTAATACATATTTTTTTTTATTATTTATGAATATAATAAAATTTATATCCCTTTCACTATCAAGTTGTTTAATTTTGAGTAATTTATTTCTTAAGAAAGAAAAATTAATCTTTAACCATTTAATTAAATGTTTATTATCAATAATAGGTGGATCAACATCAAAAACTGACATAAAAGGTGTATAATTCATAATGCTGAAATCTAAAAACATTTTCGTTTGTATTGGGGCAATTCATCACGATTATTTATTAAATCTTAAAAAAAATATTATTAATTTTAGATCTAATCAAATTACACAAAAAAGCAGAATTGGTGGAGTGGCATACAATATTGCAGAATTGCTTTCGAATTTTGTTGATGTAAAATTTTATAGTTTAGCTATCAATGAAGAGATTAGAAAAAAAATCTCAAAAAAAATCTATGTTCATCAAGTGAATAAAGATTATGCAGATAGATACTATTTAGCTTTATCAGATAAAAATAATAAATTTTTATTAGGATTAGCTAACACAGATGAATATGAAAATAATAAATCTTTAAAAATACCAAACATCAAGAATAAAAATATAATATTTGATCTAAATTTTTCTAAAACCTATTTGGAAAAATCAATAAATAAACTATCAAAAAAAAATAAAATTATAGTGTGCGCAACATCAGTGCATAAAGTTATTAAAATTAAAAGGATTATAAATAAAGTTGATTTTATATTCTTAAATAAAGCAGAGTTACTTAAACTTACAAATTCTTCAAATATAATATTAGGTGTAAAAAAAATATTAAAACAAAATAAAAAAATAAAAATAATTACTACTAATTCAAAAAATAATGTAATCTTTGGAAGTAATGAATTTATAAAAAAAATAAAACCCCCATCAATCAAAGTAGTAAACGAAAATGGAGCTGGAGACGCACTAGCAGCTATGATGCTGTATTTGTTCAGTATTAATGAAAAAATGAATTATATTTTGAAAACTTCTGTAGCATGCGGGTCTTATTATGCTAGTGGTAAAAGTCTAAAAACTAAGAGTGATTTTTTAAAAATTAAAAATCTTTCTAAGAGAGTGATTGTACAATAGTATGCATGAAATATTTGATATAAGTAAAAAAGTTCAAGAAGCAATAAATAGAAAAAAACCAATAGTAGCTTTAGAAAGTACATTGATTAGTCATGGATTGCCCTATCCAGAAAATATTAAAGTTGCAAATGAGTCTATAAAGGCTGTTGAAGATAACGGTGCAATTGCTGCAACAATAGGAATAATTAAAGGTAAGGTTAAAATAGGATTATCGGAAGAAGATATTCAAATATTAGCAAAAGAGAAAAATGTACAAAAAGTTTCAAACCACAATATAAATTTATCAATATTTAATAAAGAAAATGCTGCTACAACAGTAGCAAGTACAATTT
This sequence comes from uncultured Alphaproteobacteria bacterium, assembly GCA_902614085.1. Classification (GTDB taxonomy): domain Bacteria; phylum Pseudomonadota; class Alphaproteobacteria; order HIMB59; genus CACPNW01. The sequence continues at coordinate 41,296 of CACMJS010000003.1, read as the reverse complement.
CTATAGCTTCTAAATTTCAAATAAGATTTTTTGCAACAGGAGGAATTGGCGGTGTGCATCTAAATGCTGAAAATACCAATGATGTATCTGCAGATCTATATGCACTTTCTGAGAATTCAAATTATGTAATCTGTAGTGGTGCTAAATCTATATTAGATTTAAGTAAAACAAATGAACTTCTTGAAACTTTAGGAATTACAAGAATTGGTTATCAAACAAATTATATACCTGGTTTTTGGTATGAAGAAACAGAAAATAAAGTCGATAATAAATTTGATGAAATTCATCAAATTTCTTCTTTTTTAAAACTCAATGAAAATATGGGAAATAAAAAATCAATTCTTATATTTAATAAAGTTCCATTAGAAAAAGCACTTAATAAAAATGACGTAGAAAAATGGATAAATAAGGCAACAATAAAAGCTGATAGAAATAATATTAGTGGAAAAGAATTAACCCCATTTCTCATAAAAGAAATTAACGAACAATCAAAAAATGAAACTCTAAATGCTAATGTATCTTTAATAATTAATAATGCGAATTTAGCTGGAAAGATTGCAAAGGGTTTTTATAGTTAAGGTAATAACAATAATTTAGCTTTAAGTAATTTAAAAAATTTTTCATCATTAGCTTCATTCATCACAAAACAATTTACTGGTCTTTTAGTAACACCTAGCCAATCAACAACAGTCTCCCCTCTTGTTAATTCAGAATTTTCTTCAACTGTGACATTAACTTCTTTTCCACTAAAAATAGATGGATCTAATAAATATGCAATAACACATGGGTCATGCAAAGGAGTTTCCTCAGTTTCGTATAATTCTTTATGAAATATTGTATAAAATTCCATTAGTTCCCCAAAAAACTTAGAACTTTTATTTTTATTTTCATTAATTGATTTGATAATTTTTGAATTTACATTTACCTGATGAGTAACATCTAAACCCATCATTGTTAAAGGAATGCCTGACTCTAAAACAATATTAGCCGCATGTGGATCCACATAAATATTAAATTCAGCTGATGGTGTAGTATTTCCTAAGCACATAGCAGCTCCACCCATAAAAACTATTTCTTTTATATTTTCTTTAATAGATGGATCTTTTTTTAAACTTAAGGCAATATTTGTAAGAGGTCCTGTTGGACATAAATAAATTTGCTCTGTTGAAGATTTACAAGTTTCTACTATGAAATCAACTGCATGTTTTTCTTGAGGTTTATAATTTGTATCTATTATTATAGGATCACCTTTTTTATCTAATCCGGTTTTTCCGTGAACATATTCAGCTGTAAATAATTCATAATGAATAGGTTTATTTGCACCAGAGTAAACTTTAATGTCCGTTCTTTCAATTAGGGTACAAACTTTAAGAGCGTTATTTACTGTATTATTTAAACCACTATTTCCACCGACACAGGTGATACCCAGTATGTCAATCTCTTTAGAGGAAGCAGCTAACATTATTGCTACAGCATCATCATGACCTGGATCACAATCTAAAATTATTTTTTTAGTCATTAATAAAACTTTTAAGAGGTATTGAAGATCTTTGTAACCAATTCCATTCAGGATATTCGTTGTTATTATCAATTACATGAATTGTGTAAGCATGTCTTGATTTTATACTTGTGTTCTCACATGAATAATGAGGAAGTCTACCATGTAATAAAACAAGTGATCCTTTTTTTACTTCTACAAAAGTATCAGTTTCAGGAAATGGCTCATCATTTAGATCTATCATTTGCATTTTACCGTCTACTTTTTTAAAAAGTTTTCTTAATGGGCCTTTATGACCTCCGCTTGCAACTTGTAAACATCCGTTTGTTTTATTTGCATCTTCTAATGCAAACCAGAAACCGATAGTACTTTCTGGCTCAGTATATAAAAAAGTAGAATCTTGATGGCAAACTACTTCACCGCCTATTTTAGGTTGTTTAAAAATATACATAGACTGAAGTAATTTTGGTTTTGAGAAACCAAGTGATAAAGCAATATCTTGAAGTTTTTGTTTATGAGAAAATTTATAAAAAACTTTATCTAAGTCGTGCAACGCATGACCGATTTTATTTACAATAAAATGTTTATTTTCTTCTATGTTATCATCATTTAAATTAGCTTTTTCTTCAAAGAAGAAACGAATTTTATCTCCTGATTCTAAAAAATAATTATCATCATTATGAGCTTGATTGACTGTATCAAAAATAGATTTTTGATTATTAAAATTATTATGTTCGATAAGATATGATGACCGTTCCATTAATTCATTACATTCTTTATCTGTATTGAAATTTTCTATAACCAAATATCCATTATCATTCCAAAACTTAATCATTTCATCGTTTAAGGGTAGATCGTTTGTTGAAAAATATTTCATTATATTCCTATTAATTTTGTCAAGAATGGTAAACCAACTTTAATAAGATTTAATAACTGTGGTATCAAGAATTTTCCAGTTGTTGCAAGGAAGAAGATTATACCTCCAATTATGACTATCAGAATTAAATTTCTATAAAAGTTACCATAATTATTATATTGTGATTTGGCTCTTGATCTCAAAATAAATAGTATAATTACTATAACAATTAAAACTATTAACAATCGGATCATATATTTTCTATATTTAGTAAAAATTAATTTGCAATACTAATTATATCTTAATAAATAGTTTTTAGTAGATGATCAGATTAAGCATATTATTTTTATCAATTTTTTCTTTAATTTATGGAATTTATTTTTTAATTTTTCCATATAGTTTTGTGAATTTAACTGTTGCTGAAAATACCAATATAGCATGGCTAAGAAATCTTGGTGGAGCTATAACAGGTCTTTTATTTATTGGTCTTTTAATGATCTACTTAAATACAAAGGGCTCAATCAGATTACTTAATGTTATTATTATTACATCCATAATACAGACCTCAGCTTTGATATATTCAAGAATATCAAATGAATTTTCCGCAAATAATTTAATAATTATTGATATAACTATTTATGCCGCAATAATTGTTACTATTTATTTATTATTCATTTCAATTAGATTTAAAAAACTATTTATTTAAATTTAAAAAAAATTCTAATTAATAAAAGAATAATTAATATTAAAAAAATTAAAATTAATTCAAATGATAAAATATTACTAAGTTGAAATTCCTTAACTTCAATAAGATTAGAAAATTGATTACCAATAAATGAAAAAAGAAGAAAATAAGGAGTAAAACCAATAAAAGATGAAATTATAAATTTAGTTTTAGAAATATTCAATGTTGATAAAAATAAATTTTGAACAAATAATGGCACCCCAAAGATAAGTCGTAATAAAACTAAGTATTCAAAAGATGATTTTTTAATGATTGTATTTAGTTTATCACTAAATTTTTCAATTTGTTTATTAAAATATTTTTTAAATAGATTTTTAAAAAAAAGAAAAAAACATAAACTACCTAAAACAATAGTTGTTATATTAATTATAAAACCTGTAATAAATCCAAAAAAGAAACTTGATGCAAGTATAATTACTAAACTACCAGGTAGAGAGAATGTAAAAAACAAAAATGAAAATAAAAAATATAAAATTAAAGACAATTCTAAATTATTTTTGATTAATAAATCAAATTGAATTAAAAAATTAAAAATAACATCAATCATTTAATAATTTTAAAACCTTTGAAAAAAATAAATGATGTAATAATCAAAGTTAATAAAATAAAAAAAATTATAAAGATATTTTCAACTAAATTAAATGAAAATTCATCATTAAATGAATTCCTAAAAAAGCTTACAACATAATAGTAAGGATTATATAAAAGTATAGCCTTCAAATTATCAGGAAGATAATTTATTGAAAAAAAGGTTCCTGATAAAAAATTAATAGGCGCAACAAAAAAGCTTGAGAATGTACTTTGTGAATCCCAAGAATTAAAAATTATTCCTACGAAACATCCTAAACATGAGAAAAAAATTATAACTAATAATAGGTAGTAAAAAAAATAAAAAAAATTATAAATTTCAATATCTATCAAAAAAGTAAATATTAAATAATTAAACAGTGCTAAAATAATTCCAATAATAAGAGATGTGAATATTAAAGATATTAATATTTCAATCCTATAGATAGGTGCCATTAACCAATCATCTAAAGAACCAATTTGCTTCATATGAATTAAAGTAGCAGACGAATTATCGTAACTTTCCTGAGCAACGATCATAACGATTAATCCAGGAGCAATAAATTCAACAAAAGAACCTGAATCCATAGAAAGTGAGTAATAATTTTCTACTGTTATAAAAACTAATATAAATAAAAGATTTGTAGTTAAAGGGGCTAATAAAGAATAATGATACTCTTGTAGAAATTCTTTTATTCTAAATGCGATTATTGAATAAATCGCACTAAAATTTAACATCAATTAAGATTACTTAGAAAAGTATTTTTGAACAAGGTCCACCCAAAAATTTACACCAATAGGTAATAAATTATCATTAAAATCATACTTTGTTGTATGTAGATGAGCGCTATGCTCTGCATCTCCTTGACCAAGATAAAGATAGGAACCAGGTTTTTTTTCTAACAAATATGAAAAATCTTCTCCTCCCATTGAGGGATCAATATCAGTAATAACTTTATCTTCACCGACTAAATCTTTAGCTACATTTGCAGCAAATTTTGTTTCTTCTTTAGAATTGATAGTAGGTGGATATTTATTTACTAAATCAAACTCAATTTTTATCTCTGCACCATGTGCATCGGCTATACCTTTACATAATTCATTTAATCTTTTCTCTATATATGCTCGTGTTTCTCTTCGAAAAGTCCTAATAGTCCCACCCATTTTAACTTGATCATCAATTACATTATACGCTGTACCAGCATTAATTTTTGTAATACTTATAAGTGCCTTATCAACAGGATCTGTGGATCTACTTATAATTGTTTGAACAGCAGAAATAACTTGAGCAGAAATTACTACAGGATCAATTGCCAGATGAGGTGATGCAGCATGACCACCCTTTCCTTTTACAGTAATATCAAACTCATCAACTGCTGCCATCATTGGCCCACTATTTACACCAAAAGTACCTAAAGGTAACTCAGGCCAATTATGAAGTGCATAAACTTCATCAATTTTAAAATCATCAAACATACCATCTTGAATCATTTTTTCTCCTCCAGCAAAACCCTCTTCTCCTGGTTGAAAAATGAAATATACTCTTCCATTAAAATGATTATTTTCACTTAAATATTTCGCTGCTCCAAGAAGCATTGTGGTATGACCATCATGACCACAACCATGCATCATACCTTTATTTTGAGATTTATGATTAAATTCATTTTGTTCTGGCATAGGAAGAGCGTCAAAATCTGCTCTTAAACCAATTGTCTTATCATTAGTAACTTCATTACCATCTACCCAAGCAACAACACCTGTATTAGCGTAACCATCTTTAAATTTAATATTAAATTCACTTAACTTATTTTTGATATATTTTGATGTTTCAAATTCTTGAAGGCCTATTTCAGGAATTTTATGTAAATCTTGACGCCATTCCGTCATCTGATCTTGCATTTGATTTATGCTGTTTAAAATTGGCATTATAGTATTCCGAAGAAACCTTTTTTATTTAGTTTTTCTTCACATTGTTTTAGTTGTTTATTAAACATCTTAGTATTTCTTTCTACATTTTTAGCAATATCAATCAACCAATCTTTACTTTTAAATGTCTCTTTCGACCATCCGTTTTGACCTTCATGGTATGCTAAATATTGATTATAGTAATCATTTTTTGAAATTCCAATCATATTTTCGGACTGCGTTGTATACCAGCCAATAAAATCAGTTACATCTTTAAAATTTGCCCTTGATGCATTTTGATTTCCAGTTTTATTCTTATACCAATCCCAAGTGGGATTTGTTATTTGCGCATAACCAAAAGCAGTTGATGGTCTAGAGGTTGGTATTAAACCTAAAAATTTTTTTCTTTTCGGTTTTGCAAATTGAGTAAATGATGATTCTTGTTTTATAACTGCTAATTGGAATGCTATTGGGGTATTCCATTTATCATAAGAATTTTTAGTTGCTTTATACCAGCTTTTCTTTTCATCAAAAATTATGCAACTATCAGCAGTATTTGTTAATTGATTTGAGGTACATGCATATAGAAATAACAATGTAATGCACAGTAATTTTAAAAAGTTATCAAATTTCATTATGAATCTAAATACCATAACTTTTACATATATAGTCTTAAATGTGGCAAAAAATTATTGCTTACTATTGAATTATAGATATGAATGCTTAAATTTCAAAAATGGCAGAAAAAACTAAAGAAAATTTAACATTTCAAGCTGAAGTCAGTAAGCTTTTAGATCTTGTTGCTAATTCTCTTTATAGTGAAAGGGAAATATTTCTAAGAGAACTAATATCTAATTCAGCTGATGCCTGCGAAAAATTAAGATATCAATCACTCTCCAAAAAAAATCTTTTGAAAGATGAAAAGGATTTAAAAATTAATATCAGAGTTTCAAAAAAGAAAAAAATAATTGAAATTGAAGATAATGGAATTGGAATGTCAAAAAATGAACTTATTGATAATTTAGGAACTATAGCAAGATCAGGAACTAGTAAATTTATTGAAGCAATGAAAAATAAAAAAAGCAACGATATTTCTGCAATTGGACAGTTTGGTGTTGGTTTTTATTCCTCATATATGGTTGCAGATAATGTTGAAGTGCTTTCTAAAGATGCTGAAAATGAAGAAACAAATCTTTGGTCATCTAATGGAAAAGAAAATTATACCATAGAAGAAGCTAAAAAAGATAAAAGAGGTACTTGTATAACACTAAATATAAAGAAAGATGCTGATGAATTTTTAGATTCATTTCGATTAAGATCAATTATTACTAAATACTCAAATTATATTCCTTTTCCAATTTATCTTAAAGATCTTGATGACAAAGAAAAAGAAGAAAAAATAAATGAAGGTAGTCCATTATGGCTAAAAGATAAAAAAGATATAAAAGAGGAAGACTATAAACAATTTTATAATAATATTTCATTTAATTTTGATGATCCCTTAAAAACTATTCACTATAACGCTGAGGGTGTCATTAGTTATAAGGCTTTACTTTATTTTCCTACAAATCAACCTATGGATTTATTCAATGCCGATAGAAAAAATAAAATAAAATTATATGTTCAAAAAGTTTTTATCACTGATGATTGTGAAGACATAATTCCTAATTGGTTACGTTTTATCCCAGGAGTAGTCGATTCACAGGATATTTCTTTAAATATAAGTAGAGAAATGCTTCAAAATAATCCTATTATTACAAAAATAAAAAAAGGTATTACAAATAAAATTTTAAGTGAAATTGATAGCTTAGCTAAGAAAGAAAAGGATAAATTTAAGACATTTTGGAATAATTTTGGTCCAGTACTAAAAGAAGGGTTATATGAACATAATGATCATCATGAAAAAATCCTACCGCTATTAAGGTTTGAAAATTCTTTAAATGATAAAAAAATATCTCTTGAAGAGTACACTAAATTAATGGCTAAAGATCAAAAAGAAATTTATTATTTTGCTAATACTGATAAGGATCATATTAAGAACTCCCCTCAATTAGAAGTTTTCACTGATAAAAAGATACCAGTTTTATTTATGGTTGATGCAGTAGATGAGTTTTGGATTCAAAATGTAAATAAATTTAAAGATTTAGAATTTAAATCAATAACTAAAGGTAAAGTTGATGTTTCTAAAGTTGGTGAAAAATCGAATCAGAAAGATGAAAATAAAAAAGAAATAGATAGTAAAATCAATGATTTAATTAACATACTTAAAACAGAGCTAAAAGAGACAATATCTGATGTAATTGTATCTGAGAGATTAACAAAAAGCCCAATTCTGCTTGTTGCTGAGGAAGCTGGGATGGATATAAATATGGAAAAACTGATGAAAATGCATAATCAAAAAACTCCTGTTTCAAAAAAGATACTTGAAATTAATCCAAACCATCCTATGATTGTAAATTTATCTCAAAATTTAACAAAAATTGACCATAAAAAAGCTTCAAATTTAATTTTAGATCAAGCTAATATATTAGATGGTAACATTCTATCAAATCCATCCGCTTACTTAGAAAATTTAACTGAAATTTTTATTAAGTAACTGAATTTATAATTTTATTATTATTAAAAAATTCAACAAACTGATTAGCAACCATTTCTGCTACAACTATTTGTGCTTCATCAGTAGAGGCAGCAATATGTGGAGTTAAAATTATATTATCTAAATTATAAAACCTACTTTCTACTAAGGGCTCATTTTTAAAAACATCTAATGCAGCGCCTTTAATTTCATTTTTTTCAAGAGCGTTTTTAAGATCATCTTCATCAACTAAGTTACCTCTAGCAGTGTTGATAATTATGCAATTTTTTTTCATTAGTGATAAATGATTTTTATTCATAATCGGATTACCATCTTTATTGGGTTTACAGTGAAAAGAAATTATATCTGAATCTTTAATAATCTCATCGATAGAACAAGAATTATATTCAGGATAGCTATCCTTAATTGTTTTAAAGTATGAAGAAAATATTGCAACGTGCATTCCCAATACATTAGATATTTCTGCAACTCTTTTACCTACATTACCAAAACCAACGATACCAATTTTCTTGCCTTTAATTTCATTTCCTTTTAATTTCTTTTTTTCCCAAAGACCCTTATGAGTTGTCTCATTGGCAACAGTAATTTTTCTTTGCAATGCAAAAATTAAACCAATTGTGTGTTCTGCTGTAGCATTTGTATTGCCTCCTGGAGTATTCATTACGATAATGTTTTTATTTTTAGCAGCTTCCACATCAACATTATCAACTCCTGCTCCTGCTCTACCTATAATTTTTAAATTTGAAAGAGAATCAATTAAATCTTTTCGCACTTTAGTTGCAGAACGAATAATTAAACCATCATAGTTATCAATTATTTTTTTTAATTCTTCAGAAGATAAATTTGTTTTTGTATCAACTGAGATATTATTTTTTTTTAAAATTTCAGATGCAATGTTATCTAGTGAATCTGATATTAGTACTTTAGGCATTTTTTGATTTAATTTCTGAATAAGCCCAATCAATCCAAGGTAAAACTAATTCTACATCTGAAGTTTGAACCGTGCCCCCAGCCCATATTCTAAAAGAAGGTGGTGCTTTAGGATATCCATTGCAATCAAATCCAACTTTATTTTCAGAAAGTAATTTACATATATCAGCCATTACAGCTCTTTGATCACTTTCATCTTTATTAGTAAACCAATCTTCAACAATTTTAAAAGTTATTCCAGTGTTTGATATATAATTATCGTCTTCAATTTCAGATAAAAAGGTGACCCAATCTCTCTCATTAATCCATTCTCTAATTTTTTGTAAAGAATTCTGGGATTTAGAAATTAATGAGTTTAATCCTCCTTGAGAAGAAACCCAATTTAATGAATCAATTATATCTTCAACGCATATCATTGAAGGTGTATTAATTGTGTTTCCTTCAAAAATACCTTTTATCAATTTTTGCTTTTCAGCTAATCTAAATAATTTTGGTACTGGCCAACTAGGTGTAAAACTTTCTAATCTTTCAACAACGCGTGGAGAAATTGCTATCATTCCATGAGCAGCCTCTCCTCCAAGTATTTTTTGCCAAGACCAAGTTATAACATCACATTTATTATAATCTATAGGCATACCAAAGATTGCCGAAGTAGCATCACAAATGGTTAGGCCTTTTCTGTCATCAGGTATCCAATCTCCATTTGGAACTTTGACACCAGATGTTGTTCCATTCCAAGTAAAAATAACGTCATTATCAAAATTGACTTTGCTTAGGTCAGGTAGTTTCCCATAATCCTCTTCATGAATATTTAAATTTTCTAATTTTAATTCGCTGATTGCATCAATTACCCAATCTTTACCAAAATTTTCCCATGCAAGAATATCGACTCCCGTTTTACCTAATAGGCACCACATAGCAGCTTCTAAAGCACCAGTATTTGATCCAGGCATGATACCCAATAAATAATCATCAGGTAATTTAAGAATATCTTTAGATTTATCTATTGCTTCTTTTAATCTTGCTTTACATTCAACAGATCTGTGAGATCTACCGGTTAAAGCACTACTCAAAACAGATATGTCCCAGCCTGGTCTTTTTGAAGTTGGTCCACTTGAAAAATTTGGATTATTAGGTTTAGTATTAGGTTTATTCATACATTTTTTTCAAACTCATAAACTACTAAGCCATCTAAAGGTTTTGGATCAAACCAAGTTGATTTAGGGGGCATAGTCAAATTTTTATTGGCAACTGTAATAACATCACTTATTGAAGATGGGAAGATAGAAAATGCCACACTGTCATTATTTTCATCAACTTTTTTTTCTAAAGCTTCCAAACCATGACAACCGGCAATAAATCTTATTCTTTCATCATTATTAACATCAGATATATTTAAATGTTTTTTGAAAATAAAATTATTTAAAATATTAATATCTAGCGTATCAACAAAATTATCAGTTTTTAATTCAGTTTTAAAATGTAATGAATACCACTTTTTTTCATGATACATTCCAAATTGTTTATTAGATTGAGGTTTGAAAGGATTTTTTTCTTTTTTAATTTCGAAGTTTTCAGAAAGAATGTCTAAAAAATTTTCTTCACTCAAACCATTTAAATCTTTAACAACTCTATTATAATCAAATATTTTAGCCTGATCACTTGGAAACGCCGCTATCATAAAATCTTCTTGTAAAATATTTTTATTATAATTTAATTCACCAATAATTTTCATTGCACCCATTCTATGATGTCCATCAGCAATATAAAAATTATCTACCTCATTTATAAACAAAGAAGATAGCTTTTTAATGAAAGATTCATCAGAGACACACCAAAGTTTATGAATAGATTTATCAAAACTTTCAAAATCATAATCTGGAGTATTTGATATTATAGAGGATAATAAATCTTTTATCTTATTGTTTTTTTTATATACCACATAAATAGGACCAATTTGTGTTTTTATATTTAACATTTGCTCAGCTCTTTCTCTCATCCTTGTTTCATAAATTTTTTCATGCGCTTTAATTTTTTCATCTACGAAATCTGATATTTTAGAAAGAGATAAAAAACCTAGTTGAGTATGGCCTTTAAATTCAATTTGATAAATGTAATAAAATAATTCTTTATCTTTTTTAATTACGTCATTTTCTTTCATTTCATTAAAATGTGATTTAGCTTCTAAGAGAGTATCTGCTTCTTTTAATTGGCCAACAGGATTCAAAATTTTTAAATAATTCCAATAATTATTTCTTTTAAATATTTCTATATTTTCAATACTTAAATGATCAGTAGAGGGAGCAATTAAATTTTTTGCATCTTCGTTGTAAGGACGTGTTCCTTTAAAAGGTTTAATTTCAACCATAATAAAGAAACACCTTTAATTAAATAAAAAAAAATTTAAACTTAAATTACGCTACTTCTGGTATTTGAGAAATAGATTTACCTATTCCATCATCATCAATAACATCATCAGCCATTGATCCATTTAGATAATCATCATAAGCTGACATATCAAAATATCCATGGCCACATAAATTAAAGAGAATAGTTTTTGACTCGCCTTTTTCTTTACATTCTAAAGCTGCATCAATAGCACCTTTGATTGCATGGTTTCCTTCTGGAGCAGGAATAATTCCTTCTTGTTTTGCAAAGGTTAAACCAGCTTCAAAACAATCTTTTTGACCGTAAGCCTTTGCTCTCATCAGACCTAACTCATATAAGTGGCTTAAATGATAAGACATGCCATGGTATCTTAATCCACCAGAGTGATTAGCCGGTGGTAAGAAATCAGATCCAAGAGTATGCATTTTAATTAATGGAGTCATTTTTGCCATATCACCATGATCATAAGCATACTTACCCTTAGTAAATGAAGGACATGATGCAGGCTCGCAACCAATTATATCAATTTTTTGACCACCTCTTAATTGTTGTCCTAAAAATGGAAACATTAATCCAGAAAGATTACTACCACCACCTGTGCAGCCAACAATAATATCAGGATAATCTCCAGCCATCTCCATTTGCATAATAGCTTCATTACCATTTATAGTTTGATGCATTAGAACGTGGCCTAAAACACTTCCAAGTGAGTATTTTGCTTTACCTCCACTTTTAACAGTTGCTTCTATTGCTTCTGATATAGCTATTCCCAAACTACCAGGGTTATCAGGATTTTCTGATAATAACTTGTTACCGAAGTCAGTTAAATTTGATGGACTAGCATGACAGTTAGCGCCGAACGATTGCATCATTAATTTTCTGTAAGGTTTGTGATCAAAACTAACCTTAACCATGAAAACTTCTATATCTATACCAAAGATCTGACCTGCAAAAGCTAATGAACTTCCCCACTGACCTGCGCCCGTTTCAGTAAAAATTTTACTAATTCCTTCTTCTTTATTAAAAAATGCTTGCGGAACTGCAGTATTTGGTTTGTGACTTCCTGTAGGACTAACACCTTCATATTTGTAATAAATTTTAGCTGGTGTATCTAAAAACTTTTCTAACCTTCTTGCTCTAAATAAAGGAGAGGGTCTCCATTGTTTGTATACTTCTCTTACTGGCTCAGGAATTTCTATTTCTCTTTCGGTAGAAACTTCTTGCATAATTAAACTCATTGGAAATAAAGGAGCAAAGTCATCAGGACCAGCTGGTTGTTTAGTTCCAGGGTGTAATGGTGGTGGTGGTGGACTTGGTAAGTCTGCATTAATATTATACCAAAACTTTGGTGCTTTATTTTCTTCAAGTAAGTATTTAATTGAGTCGCTCATAATAAAAGTATATTGGACTATAAAAAATTAAATTTCAACCATAAATGAAATACTTTAACTTCAAAAATGTGTCTATTTTTATTGCTGTTTTATTAGTATTATATGTTTTTTACGGATATTTTACTCATTGATCTTTTTTGCCCAACAAACAGACCAATAAAAACTAGAATAATTCCGACTACAGAACTAAATACTATTTGTTCAGAAAGAAATATGAATCCCCATATTAATGCAAAAACAGGAATTAAATAGGCAACATAAGACAAGAAAACTGGACCAGATTGTTTAACTATATGATAGCGCATATGAAATGCAATAGCTGTTGGAAAAACACCTAAATAAATAATAGAAATTAAAGAAATCTTATTAATATTATTCTCATAATTAATAAAATCATAGAATAAAAAAGGTAATGATATTATCGCCCCAAATAATGTAGCAAAAGTAGTAATCGAAATAGGGCTTAATTTCTTTAATTTATTATAAGCAGCAATATTTGAAATCATATAGCCAAATGCAGCTATAATCACAAAAATTTTTGCTAAAGTACCAATGTAGTTTTCATCTTTAAAATTAAATTTACTTATATCTAAAATAAAAATAATACCTACAAAACCTATAATAATTGATAAAAATTTAATCCAAGTAAACTTATCGTCTGAAGTTAAAACATGAGACATTAGTAATGTTATTAATGGACCAACCGACATTAATAACCCTGCAGTAGAAGAAGGAATGTATTGTTCAGCCCAACTAATCAGATAGAATGGTAAAAAATTTCCAGTAATACCAATAAAAGAAAGAATTAAAACTAAATCGAGATTTAATTTAGGATGATTGTTATATGAATAATATAAAATAATTAAAAAAATTGATGCTATAATTAATCTTAAGGAAGCAATACTTGTAGGTGTAAAACTAGACAGACAAATTTTAATAACAAAAAAAGAAGATCCCCAAATTGCAGCTAAAATTATAAGAAGTATTAAATTATTTGATAATAATTTATTAAACAAAAATTAGATTTTATTTTTTGGTTGTGGAATTTCAATATTTTCAGAAGGTTTCATAAATTCATCTCTTCTTCCATCCCAGAGATAATCTGCGTAATCAAATTCTGTAATCATTCTATCAGATCGCTCAAATGTTAAACCGTATTTTCTACAATAACTGGCAAATTCTTCTGCATTATCTATTGGTAAATTTTCTACAGTCCATTTTCTAGAACTTCTATCGAATTTGAAACCATTTTTTTTGAACCAATCTCTGTGATAATATGAATCTCTACCAAAAGCTGAAAAAGTTATTTTCTTAGTCATAATGATATGCGCTCATACATGAAAAACTTAGAAATAACAAATTTAATTTATAAAATTAAATTTATTTAAAATAGTAGAAATCTAGTAGTATTTATAATAAGATAATCAAATGGATCTTTACAGTAGCAGTGAAATTACAGTTCATCAATTAAATGAGCTCAAGCAAGATGACAAAAAAATTCAAATTATAGATGTAAGAGAAGATACTGAGAGAGATCATGCCCATATTAAAGGTACAATACACATGAAACTTTCAGAGATTGCTAAAAGATACACCGAATTAGATAAGAAAAAAAATATTTTTGTAATGTGTCATACCGGTACAAGAAGCCAAGCTGTATGTAAATGGCTTAAAGCACAAGGTTATAATCATTGTGTTAATGTACTTGGCGGAATAGATGCATGGGCTGCTTTAATTGACAGAAATATAAGAAGATATTAAGAAATACTCTCTAAGTACAAACCTAGAAAAATAATAATTACACTAACTAAGAACATTATTATCCTGAACAGGATTTCAACAAAAAGATTAAATCTTATTCGTTTTTTTATAATTAGTTTGTATAGAGGGTTACTAATTGATAGAGAAATTAATAGTATCCCAATAATAATAACTAACCAATGCATAAAGTTAAAAAATACATAGCTGAAGATTTAAAATTTTCAAATCAAACTATCAAAGAAATGAAGATTAATTCAAAAAAATTTTATAATAAAATTAAAGAAAGAAGAAGCATACGTGAATTTTCAAAAGATAAAATCGATATAAATATTATAAAAAATGCGATCTTATCTGCAGGATCAGCTCCAAGTGGAGCAAATCTTCAACCTTGGCATTTTGTAGTAATAAAAAATAAAAACGTAAAAAAGAAGATTAGAATAGAAGCAGAAAAAGAAGAAGAAAATTTTTATAAGTACAAAGCTCCTAAAGAATGGTTAGATGCATTAACTCCTTTAGGAACTGATGAAAATAAAAAATTTATTGAAAATGCACCTTATTTAATAGCTATATTTGAGAAAAAATTTTCAGTTTCAAAAAATAAGAAAATAAAAAATTATTATGTAAAAGAGTCTGTTGGTATAGCTACTGGTATATTAATTACTTGTTTACATTTTTCTGGCTTAGCAATGTTAACACACACGCCAAGCCCAATGACATTTCTTAATAAAATTTTGAAAAGACCTAGTAATGAAAAACCATTTGTTTTACTTATTGTTGGACGACCAGATAAAAATGTAAAAGTTCCAAAGTTTGCAAAGCAAAAGAAAAAGTTTAAGGAAATTACTTCAATTTTTTAACCAAGTTCTTCTGGTTTCATAGTTTCATAAACCTCATAAGGCATATGTATCCAAGGAGAATCTTCCAAATAATCAACATAATAATTTGGTTTAAACGAAGATACTGACTTATAAAACAAAACTCCAGTTCTTATTGGTTCATCTATATAAAAACCATAAGTATGATTTAACCAATCAATACTTTTTTTAAGAGTAATTCCTGAGTCTGCCAAATCATCTACTATTAAAACTTTTGATCCAATGTTAGGGCTTGTTTTTGCTAAATCTCTTGAAAATGTGATTGCACCTCTTTTATTTTTTACTCCCTCACCTTTATATGATTCGACAGAAAGAATTGCTAAAGGAACATCGAATATTCTTGCCATTACATCACCTACTCTCATACCTCCTTTTGCGATGCATACAACCTGATTAAATTGCCATCCATCCTTATGAATTTGTTTTGCTAAATCTTCTGTTTTACTTCTATATTCTTCCCAACTAATGTGTAAATCAGACATAAATCTTCCTTTGAAATTAAGAATTAAACCTCTCCCTTTAAAAGAGAGAGGGTTATAACAATTTTAATTATTGTGGTACTTCGCCGTCAATACCTTGAACATAAAAGTTCATTCCAAGTAACATTCCATCAGGCGCTACTTCACCTTCAGGAACCACAAGCTCACCAGCTTGATTGTAAATTGGACCCGTGAAAGGATGAATAGTTCCATCTTTAATTCCAACTTCCATATTTACTGCTTCTTGAATTAAACTTGCTGGCATAAGTTTAGTATTATATGGTGACATTACAACCATACCTTTATCCATACCATCCCAAGTATCACCAGAAGACCAAGTGCCGTCCACAACAGCTTTTGCTCTTTCAGCATAGTAAGGGCCCCAAATATCTTCAATTGAAGTTAAATGTGCATCAGGACAAAATTCTTCTTGGTTTGAAGCTTGACCAAATGCATAAACACCCGCTTTTTGAGCAGCTTGGCAAGGAGCATATGTATCAGTATGCTGAACAATTATGTCAGCTCCTTGATTAATTAATGTATTAGCTGCATCAGCTTCTTTACCTGGGTCGTACCAAGTAAATACCCAAATAATTTTCATTTTGATATCTGGATTTACTTTTGAAGCCGCTAAATAAAATGCATTAATTCCTCTTACAACTTCAGGGATAGGGAATGAAGCTATATAACCAATAGTATTAGTTTCAGTCATATGACCGGCAATATGCCCTTCAATCATTCTGCCTTCGTAAAATCTAGCTGAATACGTTGCAACGTTATCTGCTTGGATATACCCAGTAGCGTGTTCAAATTTTATATCAGGAAAATCCTTAGCTACTTCATGTGTCTGATCCATATAGTTGAAAGAAGTTGTAAATATTAAATCATGTCCTGAGTCTGCTAGTTTTCGGATTGCTCTCACTGCATCTGCGTTTTCAGGAATATTTTCAAGATAAGTAGTAGTAATAGAGTCACCAAGTTGGCTCTCCATATATTTTCTACCTACATCATGCATATATGTCCAACCATGATCACCTGGAGGACCTATGTATATAAATCCAACTTTTTTAGGGTCTGCATATGCTGAACCAAATGCAAATACCAAAAAAGTAGATAAAAAAGTTATTATTCTAATCATTTTAACCTCACCTGCTAATATAACGATTACTCAGCTATATACTTAATATATACAAAAGGGTTTGATCAATAATTCTATATGATTATAGAAAAAAAAAAGTGGATATTTATCTACCTTTATAAAAAGGAATAGTTAACGAAGCTGGTGCGCTAAGTTTTATCCTTAATTTATTACTAGAAATTAACACTAATACTATAATAGTTGCAACATATGGCGCCATGCTAAAAAATTGACCAGGGAATCTTAAACCTAAAGCCTGAAGATTCATTTGAAGAATAGTTACACCTCCAAATATATAAGCTCCAATAAGTACTCTTTCTGGTTTCCAGGTTGCAAATACAACTAAAGCTAATGCTATCCATCCTCGTCCAGCTGTCATACCCTCTTGCCACATTGGAGCATAACAAATTGAAATATATGATCCTGCAAGAGCACACATAGAACCTCCAAATATAATTGATAAAAATCTAATTTTAATAACGCTATATCCTAATGCATGTGCAGAATTATGAGATTCCCCTACTGCTCTTAAAATCAAACCAGCTTTAGTTTTGTAAAAAAAGTAACTAACCAAAAAAACAATTAAGAAAGAAAATATAACAAAAAACCATGGTGAAAGACCATCAATTGGTGTTCCAATATATTGTTTGCCAAGCATTGAACTAAGTCCTATTCCAAAAATAGTTAATGCTAATCCTGTAGCAATTTGATTTGACATTAAAAATAGAACTAGAAAAGCAAATAAACCAGACATAATAATTCCAGATAATATAGATAGAAAAAAAGCTAAAAAATAACTTCCGGTAATTACTAAGATAATAAAAGCTGACACTGCTCCTACCAACATCATTCCTTCTACACCTAAATTTAATACTCCAGATTTTTCTGTAACTAATTCACCTATACCAGCAAAAACTAGAGGTGTTGTTGCAATTAAAACAATTTGTAATATTCCAAGTATTAAATCTAAATTCATAATAATTTTTTGTAAGTTAATTTATAGTTAATTAGTAATTCCGCACCTAATAAATAAAATAAAACCAAACCCTGAAATATAAAACCTACCGCTGAAGGTATTTGTAAAAACAATTGTGCATCTTCAGCGCCAAGATAAGTAAGAGCTATAACTAAAGAAGCAAAAATAATACCAATTGGGTGAAGTCTACCTAAAAAAGCAACAATAATTGCAGTAAATCCATAATTTGGAGAAATATCTCTATATAATAATCCAATTGGGCCAGATACTTCAGCTAAACCTGCAATACCTGCAAAAGCACCACAAATTGCAAAAGCAAAAAAAACTAAAGTTGTTTGATTAAAACCAGCATATCTAGCAGCTTTGGGGCTGTAACCGGATACTTTTAATTGAAAGCCAAAAATAGTTTTTGCAAATATAAACCAAGATATAAAAATTAAAAATAGCGTTATAATTAATCCAAAGTGCACCCTCAAACCATCAAATAATAGAGGCATTCTTCCAGATTCACTAAATGGTCTTGATTTAGGAAAACTATAACCAAATGGATCTTTCCAAGGTCCAACTACTAAATAATCTAAAATAAATAAAGCAACATAAACTAACATTAAACTTGTTAAAATTTCATTTGTATTAAATTTTGTTTTTAAAATAGCAGGTATTAAACCCCACAATGCTCCTCCGATTGCTCCTGCGAAAATCATTAATGGCAACAACCAGAAAGCATTTGTATCATGAAATAATATTCCAATACCTCCACCAAAAATTGCACCCATGGTAAGTTGTCCTTCGGCTCCAATATTATAAATATTATTCTTAAAACAATATGAGAGACCAATTGCAATTAAGGCTAAAGGTGTTGCTTTTACAAACAATTCAGAAATACCGTAGGTTGAAGAAATGGGTGAAATAAAAAATGTATACAATGCATAAACTGGATCAAAACCAAGAAGAACAAAAATAATTGAACCTGTAATTAAAGTTAAAACTATTGATATTATAGGAACAAAAAAATTCATTAAACCCGAACTCTGTGAGCGAGAAACTATAGATGGAAATAAACTATTCATTTTTTCCACCCATCAATAATCCTAATTTTTCTATTTCTATTTCACTAGTTTTAAAAGGTTTGGATAAATTACCATCATAAATAACAGATATTTTATGAGTAATTTCAATCAATTCATCTAGATCTTGAGAAATAACAATTATAGAAGTTCCATTTTGAGATAATTCTATCAAAGACTCTCTTATAGAATGCTCAGCACCAGCATCTATCCCCCAAGTTGGATGTGAAATAATTAATATTTTTGGCTTAGATGATATTTCTCTACCAATGACATATTTTTGTAAATTTCCTCCGGACAAGCTTGATGCTTTAGCATCATTACCAGGAGTAATAACTTTAAATTCATTAATTACATTATTCGCAAAATCATCAACGTTATTTTTTAATATTATGCCATTTCTAATAAAATTATTTTTTGGAAATTGACTCAAAAGAATATTTTCAGACAAACTTAACTCAGGTACCGCACTATGACCCAATCTATTCTCCGGAACAAAAGAAATAGATAAATCTCTTCTTTTTTGTGGCCCATACTTTTCAATTTTTTTATTATCAAAAGTAATTGATCCAGATTTAATATTTATATTTTCTCCTGTTAAAATATCCATTAATTCTGATTGTCCATTACCAGCAACTCCAGCAATGCCATAAATTTCACCCACTCTAACTTGAAAAGAAATATTTTTAAGATCTGTTAAAAATGGATCATTAAAGTCACATGAAATATTTTTTACTTCAAAGTTAACTTCGTCTTTTATATGTCCATAATTAGTTTTTAAGTCATCTAATTTTTGTCCTAGCATTTTTGTTGCAAGTGTTTTTGCAGTTTGATTTGCAGTACTTGAAGTATCTATAATTTCACCACTTCTCATTATAGTAACTGTATCACATATTGATATTACTTCTTCGAGTTTATGAGTGATATATAATATTGTACGACCTTCTTTGACAAGTGCATTTAATGTTACAAATAAACTTTCAACTTCTTGTGGTGTTAAGACTGAAGTTGGCTCATCCATAATAAGTATCTGAGGGTCTTGTAATAAAATTCTTACAATTTCTACACGCTGCTTTTCTCCAGCTGATAAAGCAGTAATTGGAGCATCTAAATCTAAGGGAAGATTATATCTTGAGCTTATGTTTTCTAGCTTATTTTCTAAATCTGAATAAGACATCTTTTCATCAATTCCTAAAATTAAATTTTCTTTTACTGATAAAGAATCAAATAAAGAAAAATGCTGAAATACCATTCCTATTCCTTGTTTCCTTGCTTCTGCTGGGGAATTAACTTTAAAATCCTTATTATTTAATATAATATTTCCTTCATCTGGTTCTAAGAGACCATATAGAATTTTTACCAACGTTGATTTCCCTGCTCCATTTTCTCCTAAAATTGCATGAACTGCATTTTTTTTAATATCAAAAGTAACCTTTTTATTTGCAATTACTCTTGGAAAAGATTTTGTAATATTTTCTATATTTAATATTGTATCACTCATAATTTAATTCAAATATTTCTGATTGTTCAAAATTATAAATCTCAATATTATTATCCGCATCTTTTTTATCAATGGTAATATATTTTTCATTCTCAAGAGATATTAGAGGAAAATGCCATACTTTGGGATTAAAATTTATACCATCACCACCGCTTACTTTGAATATTTCAATTAAATCAATTTTAGGTTTGTTACCTATTGGAGCAACTAAAACTAAAAAACCTGTAGCATTAAAAGGAAGAAATACTTGAGAACTAAAAGGATGATTTTCTAACATGTTAATTTTTAATGGAAAGTTTCTTTTCTTTGCCTGAAAAATATTTAATCTAGATCTTTTGTCATCACCAATTATTTGAATATTTGCTAAATCAAAAAAACTTTCGGTTGTATCTTTATTAATACTTTCATAATTTTTATTAGATGTTGTAATTAAATCACCGTAATTTTTGAAATTCTCTTTACTAATATTCTTTATTTTATATATCACAAAAACTTTCCAATTGCCCTGATCCGTGAAATACCACCGTCAGGATAAATATTTAACTTCAAATAATTTATTTTTTTAATCTGTTTAGTTGAATTAATTTTTAATGATGAATTAGGTTTAAGATTTTTATTTTTTATCAAAAATTTCCAATTTTTGCTTTCACTTATTAATTTGCTTATATTTATATTTTTTATTGAATAAATACCTTGTACTGAGCAATGAGATGGATAATTACCTTTAAAATAATGAGTTTCAATATTAAACTTTTCAATTAAACCAGGTTTGCCAAGTTTAATTATAACCCAGTCATATCCTGATCCTCTTCTTCTTTTAGTTTCCCAGCCATTACCCATATTTTTAGATTTAAATGGAAGTAATAAATTTTCTGCCCGTCCAAAATGTTCATCACTACATGCCACAATTTTTGAACCATTAAGGATGCTCAGTAAATCAAATTTTTTATTTGGAAATTTTAATTTTGATACATCTAAATTTCCTAATAATTTTAATCTTGCAACTCCTCCATCTGGATAGATGTTCAATCTTATGAAGTTAAAAACTTTATTATTCTGTTGAGTTTTAAAACCATGAACATAATTTGGATTAAGTTTCCTTTTTGATAAAATATTTACCCAATTAAATTTATTTTTTTCAAAATAACAAGCATCAATGCTTGCGTATTCAGGTTGATTGCCATTAAAATAACTTGTGTCTATTTCAGCAAAATTAATTTTACCAGGAAGGCCTAATTTAATAGTAACATAATCATTTCCTTCAATTCTTTTTCTTCTTGTTTCCCATCCATCCATCCATTTCCCATTTTTATCGTATACTCCTTCTTTAAAAATTGGCTTTTCCTCTTTAAGCAATCTGGATGCTGATCCAAAAAACTGATCAGAAAATCTATGAATTTTTGAACCTAAAACCTTACTACATAAGTTTATATAATTTTTTTGAATGTATTTTTTATTCATTAATTAATTCTGTTAATCTTAATTTTGCAATTTCTTTTACTTGTGAAATTGAAGTTTTTATTTCTAAGTTTAAATCATTATTCTCTAATCTACTTTTAAACTCTGTTATAATTTCATTTTTATTTTTATTTCTAACTGCAAAAATAAATGGAATATTAAATTTATTTTTAAATCTTGAATTTAAATGTTTAAATAAGTTAAATTCTTGTTCTGAACAATCTTTTAAACCAGATCTACTTTGTTCTTCATCAGATAATTCAGACAAACCTTTATTTATTTTTATTTTATCAGCTAGATCAGGATGTTTTTTAATTATATTTATTTTAGTTTCTGCATCTAAATTATCAAACAACTCTAAAAATATTAATATCATTTCTTTTTTATTTTTAAATGGTCGCTTTTTATCAGCATATTCTGTTATAAATTTAGATTCTTCAAAAATATTTTCAAAAGAATCAATAAATTTTTCAGAGTTATAATTATTAATATCTTCAATTTTCATCACTAAAATTTTCATACCAATAATTGGCAATTTCCTCTCTTTTGCATATCCAAATATCATCATAACCAGAAACATAATTCAAAAATTTTACCAAAGACATAAATCTTCCAGGTCTGGCTATTAATCGACAATGTAAACCCACACTCATCATTTTTGGTTTATTGAACTCGTTTGCTTCTCTGTATAATGTATCAAATGAGTTTTTTAAGTAATTATAAAAATCCTCACCTGTGTTAAAACCTTGTAAGGTAGAGAATCTCATATCATTATTATCTAGAGTGTATGGAATAATTAGATGTTTTTTATTTTTTACTTTTATCCAGTAGGGTAAATCATCAGCATAGGAGTCACTATCGTAAATAATTTTTGTATTTTCTAAAATTATATTTCTTGTATTTGGGCTTGTTCTACCAGTATACCAACCAGACGGAAAATAACCAAAAATATCTTTAATAATGTTGTTACATTTTATAGTATGTTCTTTTTCAACTTCCTCAGTTATATTTTGATAGTCTATCCATCGATAACCATGGCTAGCTACTTCATACTTTGATTTAATTATTTGTTCACAAACATCAGGATTTTTTTCTAAAGCCATACCAACTCCAAATATTGTTAAAGGTAATTTTCTTTTTTCAAACTCATTATGTATTCTCCAAAAACCCCTTCTTGAGCCATACTCATATATTGATTCCATATTCATATTTCTGGCACCTATTATTTGCTTTGCATTAATTATTTCCGATAAAAAAGTTTCTGATCCTTCGTCACCATTTATTATTGAATTTTCAGCACCTTCCTCATAATTTAGAACAAATTGAAGAGCGAGTTTTGATTTATTAGGCCAATAAAAGTTAGAGTCATTATTTCCGTAGCCTTTATAATTTCTGTCGTCTTTCATAAAAATGCTTGATTTAATATTTAGCTAAATACTGTATAAACGAATAAGTATTATGTCTAAAGGATATTTAACTACTCATGTTTTGGATACCTATAATGGTAAGCCTGGTTCTGGTATAAAAGGGTCACTTTTCAAAATTGATGGTGAAAATAAAGTTAAAATTTCAAATTTTATTCTCAATGAAGATGGCAGATGTGATGAGCCTATATTAAGTAAAGAGAATTTTATACTTGGAAAATATGAGTTATTATTTCTTTGCGGGAGTTATTTTAAGGAATTTACAAATCTTCATGAACCATTCTTTCTTGATGACGTAATAATTAGATTTGGAATTAACAAAGAAGAGCACTACCATGTACCTCTTCTTATTACCCCGTGGAGTTATTCAACATATAGAGGAAGCTAGTGTCTAGAGCGCATGTCGATTTTCTTCTTAATGAAGAAAAAATCTCTATCAAAGATTTAGACACAAATATAACGGTCTTGAATTATCTTCGAAACAATCATGAGTTAACTGGAACAAAAGAAGGTTGCGCATCTGGTGATTGTGGAGCATGTACTGCAGTTGTAGGAGAATTAAAAGAGAATAAAATTTCTTATAAAAGTATAAATACTTGTATTACTTTTTTGTACTCTCTACATGGCAAGCAATTAATTACAGTTGAGCATATACAAAAAAATAAACTCCATCCTGTTCAACAATCAATGATTGATAGTGATGGATCTCAATGTGGTTTTTGTACACCTGGTATTATTATGTCTATGTATAATATGTACAAAAACAAAATAAAACCAACAGAAGAGAATATAGATAAATTTCTTTCTGGAAATTTATGTAGATGTACAGGTTATCTTCCAATTAAAAATGCAATTAAGAATATGTATAGCTATAAAAGTAATAAATTTTCAAAAAGTAAAGTTATTAGATTATTAAAATCAATTAAGAAAACTGATATTGTTATTAAAAAAAATGATTCTAAGTTTTTCATCCATTATAATTTAAATTCTCTAATAAAAGACTATCAAAAGATTAGTAATGGACATTTACTAGTCGGGGGTACAGATCTTGCACTTGAAGTAACAAAAAAAAGAAAAGATTTAAAAAATATTTTTTATTTAGGATCAAATAAAGATTTAAATTATGTTAAAAATAAAAACAATAATTTACACATTGGATCCGCTACCCCCATAAATGATATTTTACCAATTTTAGAAAATATTTATCCAACATTTGCGAAAATGTTTGAAAGATACGGATCTGAGCAAATAAGAAATACTGCATCTCTTGGAGGTAACATTGGAAGCGCATCTCCAATAGGTGATAGTTTGCCTGTGTTAATTGCACTCAATAGTAAAATTGTAATTCAAGGAAAAGTTAAAAAAACTTTATTATTGGATAATTATTTTCTCAGCTATCGAAAAACTAAATTAAAACATAATGAAATAATTAAAGAAATTATAATACCCATTTATAAAAAAAATATTCTTAAATGTTATAAAATTTCAAAAAGAATAGATGATGACATAAGTTCTGTTTTCATGGCTATAAATGCTAGGATTGAAAAAAATATTATTAAAGAAATAAAAATTGTTTGTGGAGGTTTAGCAGAAACTCCAAAAATAGCTAAAAAAGCACAAAAATTTTTATTGAATAAAATATTTAATGAAGAAAATATTAATGAAGCAAAGAAAATTATTAAAAAAGAATTTGATCCAATAGATGATATGAGAGCGTCAAAAAATTATAGAACTAAAATTAGTCAAAACCTTTTAGAGAGGTTTTTATATGAAAATAATAAAATTAAATCAACGTTATATTAATGGATAAAATATTTACAAAAAATATTGAACATGAAAGTGCAGTAAAACATGTTACTGGAAAAGCAATTTATACTGATGATATATCAGAGCCTAAAAATTTACTTCACGCAGTAATTGGATACAGTAATTGCAGTAAAGGAGTAATAAAAAAAATTGATTATAAAGATGTTTTATCTTCAGAAGGTGTAGTAGACATTATTACTGAAAAAGACATTGAAGGTATAAATGATGTTGGGCCAATATTTAAGGGAGATAAAATATTTACTTCAAAAAATATAGAATATTATGGACAACCAATTTTTGCAGTTATAGCAAAGACCAATAATTTAGCAAAAAAAGCTGCATTAAAAGTAAAAATAGACTTAAAAATATCTAAACCGATTGTTTCAATTGAAGAAGCATTAAAGAAAAAATCATTTGTTTTAAAACCGAAGCATCTAACTAGAGGAAATATAAAATATGGGTTTAAAAAATCTAACAACATTCTAAAAGGTAAATTGTATTCAGGAGGTCAAGATCATTTTTACTTAGAAGGTCAAATTGCAATGACTATTCCACAAGAAGATAATAATTTTTTAGTTTATTCTTCAACACAACATCCATCAGAAACACAGCAAATTATCGGTAAAGTTCTTAAACAAAATTACAATAGTATCCATGTTATAGTAAGAAGAATTGGTGGTGGTTTTGGAGGAAAAGAAACACAATCTTTTTTGTTTGCAGCCATTACAAGCATTGCTGCAAAAAAGTTATCTAAACCAGTAAAGTTAAGAGTCGATAGAGATGATGATATGATCATGACTGGAAAAAGACATGATTTTTTATTTGATTATGAAGTGGGTTTTAATAATAGTGGTGAAATACTTGCTCTAAAAATAATGATGGCATCGAGATGCGGTATCTCTCCGGATTTATCAGGAGCTATAAATGATAGAGCCATCTATCATATAGATAATGCCTACTTCTTACCAAATATAGAAATTAATTCGTATAGATGTAAAACAAATACTGTTTCTAATACAGCTTTTCGTGGATTTGGTGGGCCTCAAGGAATGTTTTGTATTGAAAATATAATTGAAAACATTGCTCAAAAATTAAATAGAGAAGCAAGTGAAATAAGAAAAATTAATTTTTATAAAGATAAAATTAAAAATACTACTCATTATGGAATGAGAATTACTGACAATGTGATTGAAGATATTTTTAATAAACTAATTAAGAAATCTAATTACAAAAAAAGAAGAGCAGAAATTAATAATTTTAATAAAAAAAATAAAGTTCTAAAAAAAGGAATAGCAATAACGCCTGTAAAGTTTGGAATATCATTTACAACTACTCATTTAAACCAAGGTGGTGCCTTAGTTCATATCTACACTGATGGATCCATTCATTTAAATCATGGAGGAATTGAAATGGGTCAAGGATTAATGACGAAACTTGCTTTAGTGGCTTCTAATGAATTTGGCCTTTATTACGAAAATATAAAAATCTCTTCAACGGATACAGAAAAAGTGCCTAACACATCAGCAAGTGCAGCATCAGCTACAACTGATATAAATGGAGCAGCAATTGTTAATGCTATAAATAATATCAAATCAGGTTTAAATGAATTTATCTATGATTATTTTAAAACAAATAGCAAAATAAAATATGAAAATAATTTTGTTTATTTTGATAAAAGAAAAATATCTTTTAAAGAATTGATAAATACTGCTTACTTGAATAGAATTCCATTGTCATCTTCAGGTTTTTATAAAACTGACAAAATTAATGTAAATACAAAAACACTTCAAGGAAGGCCGTTCTTGTATTTTACTTATGGAGCAGCAGTAACAGAAGTAATTATTGATAAATTAACTGGTGAAAATAAAATACTTCAAGTTGATATAATTCATGATGTTGGCAATTCTATAAATAAGAGAATTGATAAAGGACAAATTGAGGGTGGCTATATTCAAGGATTAGGTTGGCTCACAACTGAAGAAGTGTCTTGGAAATCAAATGGAGTTCTAGCAACTCATAGTCCTTCTACTTACAAAATACCAACTGCAGGTGAGACACCATTTAAATTTAATGTCGAAATTTATGATCATGGTTTTAATAAAGAAAAGGTTATTAATCGCTCTAAAGCTGTTGGAGAGCCACCATTTATGCTAGCAATTTCAAGTTTTATTGCATTAAAGGACGCAGTATATAATGCCAATAAAGGAAAAAATTCTGAAAATTTAATTGCACCTGCTACTGCTGAAAATATATTAAAAAGTTTGCATTAAAATGTATCTTAAAAAATTAAGTAAAAATATAAATTTTAATAGTAAAATAGTTAAGGCTAAAATTATTGAAGTTAAAGGATCATCGCCCAATAGTTTAGACGATATTATATTAATCTCAACTGGTACTATCTTTGGAACTATCGGTGGCGGAAACTTAGAGTATTTAGTTATCGATGAAGCAAAAAGATTAATTGATAATAATATAGCAAATAAAGTAATGAATATTCCGCTTGGGCCAGGAATTGGACAATGTTGTGGTGGATACGTACAAGTTAAATTAAGCTTACATAATAATTCCAAAGATGCACTAAAAAATGAATATGTTGTTAATAATATTAAACCTAACTTATATATCTTTGGATCAGGACATATTGGTCAAGCGTTAATTTCTAAATTAGAAAATATTAATTTTAATACTTTTATAATTGATTCAAGAGAAGATTATTTAAAAATGACAAATATCAAAGATGTAAATTATTTACTTTCGAAAAAACCTTGGGAGATTGTATCAAAACTAGAAGATAATTCTTATTTTATAGTCTTAACTCACAGTCATGATTATGACTTAAAAATATTAAATGAAATTTTGAAAAAAAATAATACTTTTGTTGGTTTAATTGGATCTCTTACAAAGAAAAAAAGGTTTCATAAAAGATTAATTGATAATGGTCACAATAAATCTATAGTTGAGAAAATTGAGTGTCCGATTGGAATTGATATTGGTAATTCAAAAGATCCAAATGAAATAGCTTTCTCAATAATTACAAGAATAATATCAATAAAAAATAGCTTAAAACATTTATCAAATAATAAAATTAAAGAAGTTATATGACAAATATAGATTTTATGAAAAGAGCTATTTTATTGTCAATTGATAATATCAAAAATAATGGAGGTCCTTTTGGATGTGTTATTGTAAAAGAAAATGAAATTATTGCAGAAGGAGTAAATAGAGTAACATTTAATAATGATCCTACTGCTCACGCTGAAATTGTTGCCATTAGAAATGCATGTCAAAAATTAAATACCTTTAACTTAGAAGGTTGTGAATTGTATTCCAGTTGCGAACCATGTCCTATGTGCTTGAGTGCGATATATTGGTCACATATAGACAAAGTATATTATGGTAATTCTAGAGAAGATGCTGCAAA
Source organism: uncultured Alphaproteobacteria bacterium (assembly GCA_902614085.1). Taxonomy (GTDB): domain Bacteria; phylum Pseudomonadota; class Alphaproteobacteria; order HIMB59; genus CACPNW01. The sequence continues at coordinate 12,514 of CACMJS010000003.1, read as the reverse complement.
AATTAAATTTGATGACAAGTTTATTTATGATGAACTATCAGTAGAAATGAAAGAGAGAAAAATTCCTATCAGTCAAATATCACGTGATGAGGCAATAAAAGCATTTAATATTTGGGAAAAAGAAGAAAATAAAATAAGATATTAAAATGGAATTATTTCTTAAAATTGTTGCACCAGTTCAATCTTATGACTTTCAAACCTTTTTTCATAATTTACTTTTGTCACTACCAGCATCTGTATTATTAGGTTTATTATTATTTTTTATTCTCGGGGCATTTTCAAGTTTAAAATCTAAAGAACAAAGGCTCTATATTGTAATTGCAATAACTATAGTCATATCTTTTACTGCAGCTTTTTATAATTTAGGCGTTCCAACAGAAACATTATTTGCAGTATATTCTGAGTGGTTACATTTAATTGTTAGATGGGTTCATATAATTGTTGGAGTAGCATGGATTGGAACATCATTTTATTTTAATTGGCTCGATAGTAGACTGGAAAGAGATGATCCAGATTTTAAACATCTTGATGGTTATTTATGGTCTGTTCATTCAGGTGGGTTTTATAGAATTGAAAAATTAAAAGGACCTCCTAAAAAACTTCCAAAAGTTCTTCATTGGTTTAAATGGGAAGCATATGCAACTTGGATAAGTGGTTTTATACTACTTATTTTAGTTTATTATTTAAATGCAAGCTCTATGATGTTGGGAGCAAGCGGTATTATATTAACACCATTTCAAGCAATATTAATATCTATATTCTTACTTATAGGATCTTGGCTTCTATATGATTATCTTTGTAAAAATGTTTTAAAAGATAATGAACAAACTTTGATTGCAACTGGTGTTTTATTATTTATATTATTAAGTTATTTTTTAACCCAAATTTATGGATCAAGAGCTGCATACATACATGTTGGAGCAATTATTGGCACCATTATGGCGGCTAATGTTTTTAGAGTAATTATTCCTGCACAAAGAAATCTTGTTTCATCAGCTGAAAATAAACAAAAGCCAAATTTAAATCTTTCATTAGAAGCAAAAAACAGATCAATTCATAATAATTATTTTACACTACCTGTTTTATTTATTATGATTAGTTCACATTTCTCTTTTACGTATGGAGCAGTAAATAATTGGTTAATTTTAGCTGTTATATCAATAGCTGGTATTTTAACTCGTCATTACTTTAATTTAAGAAATAAAAAACAATATAAATTTTGGATTTTACCATCAGCAGGTTTAATCATGTTTTTTTTAATGACTTTAAGTAGTCTTTCAATATTTGAAAAAAAAGATGCAAATGCATCTCTTTCTTTAGAAATAGTAAGTTTCAATGAAGTACAAAATATAATTAAATACAGATGTGGAACATGTCATGCTAAATATCCAACTTTTGAAGGAATTGAAGCAGCACCAAAAGGAGTTGTATATGACACTGCTCAAGATATTGTAAATAATATAAAATTAATCAAAGCTCAGGCTATTGATGCTGAAATTATGCCTCCAAATAATCTTACTGGTATTACAAAAAATGAAAGAGAGATATTAAAAGTTTGGATTGAACAAGGAGCAAATATCAATAATTAACTGGAATGGGGTCCAATGATCTCCATAAATACCATGTGGCTTGTGAACTATATGGACTCCATTTTTTATAAAGCAATTTAAGTTTTCTTTCACTTATAGGAAGTTGAACTTTATAAAGTTTTGAAATAGCTTTTAAAAACCCTAAATCACCTGTTGGAAAAATATTTGAACTTCCATAACTAAACATTAAAAACATATGAATAGTCCAATTCCCTACTCCTTTTATTTCAATTAAATTATTATAAATTTCTTCTTCAGAAGATTTATTAATATTTTTTATGAATTCCTTGTTTTGTAAAAAAAAATTAGAAATATTTCTTATATATAAAATTTTTTGTCTTGATAGACCACATTTTCGTAAATCTGTAGTACGTAATTTAGATACAGTTTGTGGTGTTATATTTCTTTTAAGTTTAAAAAATTTAGTTTTCATCGAATCAGCTGCAGATACAGATATTTGTTGACCAATTATTGAATTAATTAATGAATGAAAATAATTAGAATTTAGATTTAAATATTCATTCCTATAAGTTTGAATTAATTTCTTCAAAACTTTATCTTTATTTGATAGAAAAATCTTACCTTTATTCCAATATTTAGGTTTCATATGAATTATTATAACAAATTTAAAAAAATAATATCATACATAAATTTTATTTTTGGAATTTATTTATGGGCTTTAGTAATATATGCAATATTAAGAGCTACAGGATTAATTAAAAGAATTGCATTACAAGAACATCTTTTAGGTGAGTATTTATCAATACCTATTAAATTTATTTTAAGTTTATTTTAATAAATAATATGATCTATTATTACTTTATTGCAATGGCTGCTGCACTCTGTTGGGCAGTTGCATCTTTAGTATCAGCAGATGTTACTAGAACTATTGGAGGTTTGGCTTTTAATCGTCTTAGATTATTTTTTGTATCTATAATGTTAATTACTTACACATTTTATATAAATACTTGGAATACAATTAGTGTTGAATACTTAACTATTATTATAATTTCAGGAATTGTAGGCATATTCTTAGGTGATACTTTATTATTTATTGCTTTGCAAAAAATTGGACCGAGAAGAAATAATATTTTATTTTCATTAGCTGCTCCTTTTACTGTAGTAATTAATATTTTTTTTCTAAATGAACTTGCTTCAACTATAAGTATTATTGGATGTTTTGTTGTTTTTTTTGGTGTTGTTTTTGCAATTTCCTATGGAGATAAAAAAGGATCATCAGAGCATAGATGGGAAAAAGTAGAAGGTCCACTTTATGTAGGAATTATTCTATCCATTGGAGCTGCGTTGTGCCAAGCAATTGGATTGGTTATGATGAAACCTATATTATCAGACGGAGCAGATCCAATAGCTTCAGCAGCAATTAGGACTACTATTTCATGTATTTTTTTATCGTTTACTTTTTTTTTAAATTATGAAGTTTTTAATACTAAAGTTAATCTTACATCAAAAATTATTTACCAATCAATTCTTAGTGGTTTTTTAGGAATGGCCTTAGGTATGAGCTTACTTTTAATCGCATTACAAAAAGCTGATGCAGGTATTGTTGCGACTTTATCATCCACTAGTCCAATAATGATATTATTTCTTCTTTGGATTTTAACAAAAAAAATACCCTCTTATGGTGCATGGGTGGGGACAATTATTGCAATTTTTGGAACAGGATTAATTTTTATCTATTAATTTAATACCTAATTCTTCTAATCTTTCTTTATCAATACTTGCAGGAGCATCCATCATTAAATCCATAGCTTGTTGATTCATTGGAAATGCTATTACTTCCCTAATGTTAGGCTCATCAGCAAGTAGCATAACAATTCTATCAATACCTGGTGCGCTACCTCCGTGAGGAGGTGCTCCAAACTTGAGAGCATTAAGCATTCCTGAAAATTTATCCTCTAATTCTTTTTTTGAATATCCAGCTATATCAAAGGCTTTATACATAATTTCTGGTTTATGATTTCTAATTGCACCAGAAGATAACTCTACACCATTACACACAATATCGTATTGATATGCTTTAATATCAAGAGGATCTTTTTTTTCTAAAGATTCCATCTCACCTTGAGGCATTGAAAAAGGATTATGACTAAATTGTATTTTATTAGTTTTTTCATCAATTTCATACATTGGAAAATCAACTATCCAACAAAATTCAAAAGAATTTTCATTAAGCAAATTTAAATTATTACAAATTTTTTCTCTTACTTTACCAGAAAATAATTGAGCCTCTTTTAATTTATCACAAATGAAAAATATTGAATCATTTTCTACAAGTTTTAATAATGATAATTGATCTTCATTTAAATTCTTTGCAATAGGACCTTTGAAACTATTTTCTGTAAATGTAATATAGCCTAATCCTGCTGCACCCTCTTCTCTTGCCCAATTATTTAATTTATCAAAGAAACTCCTAGGTTGATCGCCAGTATTTTTAACAATTATTCCCTTAACAACTGATCCTTTCTCTATTTGATTACTAAATATTTTAAAGTTTGAACCTTTAAATACATTTGTATAATCATCTATAAGAAGTGGATTTCGTAAATCAGGCTTGTCAGAACCATAAACTTCCATTGACTCCTTGTAAGGTATTCTTCTAAATGGATAAGGACTTACTTTAATTTCATTATTTTTCTTATTTTCATCAAATATTTCAAATAAAACTGGCTCAATAGCGTCAAACACATCTTCTTGAGTTACAAAACTCATCTCAAAGTCTAGTTGATAGAATTCACCCGGAGAACGATCTGCTCTACTGTCTTCATCTCTAAAACATGGTGCAATTTGAAAATATTTATCAAAACCAGCAATCATTAATAATTGTTTAAATTGCTGAGGTGCCTGAGGCAGAGCATAAAATTTACCTTGATGTATTCTAGATGGAACTAAATAATCTCTTGCTCCTTCTGGAGATGATGAAGTAAGAATGGGAGTTTGAAATTCAACAAAGTTTCTATCTATCATTTTCTTTCTAATATCTGATATAATTTTACTTCTTAATATAATGTTTTTGTGTAGTTTATTTCTTCTTAAATCTAAAAATCTATATTTTAATCTTATTTCTTCTCCATATTCGATATCAGAATTAACAGGTAAGGGAAGAATTTCAGATTTAGACAAAATTTTGTAATCTTGAATCTTTATTTCAATTTCACCTGTTTGAAGATTTTTGTTAATTGTCTCATCAGATCTTTTAACAACTTCTCCGCTAATTGTTAAAACACTTTCATTACTTAATTTGCTTATCTCTTCAAATAAAGAGTGAGTTCCATCGATAACACACTGTGTAATTCCATAATTATCTCTCAAATCAATAAATAATAAATTTCCATGATCTCTAATTGTATCTGCCCATCCAGATAAAGTGACTTTTTCTCCTAAATTATTGATGGATAAGTCAGAACATAAATGTGAGCGATATTTATTCATTTTGATGCCATCTATAGTATTTCTTTTATTAATGGTATTGTTAATTGTCTTTTTTTCTCAAGTGAAAGAACATCAAGTTTACTAACAATATCATATATGCCATCATAAGTTCTATCAACTCTTCTTAAAATATACTCAAAAATATCATTACTATTAACTACAAATTGCTTATCAACTAATAATTTAGTTAAATAAGTAAGAAGCATTTCGTCATCAGGGTTATTAATTTCTAATATAGAAAATGTTTTTAAACGAGAAGGTAAATCATTAAATTTAAAATTAATATCATTAATTTTATAAGGTGAGGTAATTAAAATTTTTAAATTATTTAGAATACAATAGTTAACTAAATGAAATATGATTTCTTGATCAAAAGAATGAAAATCATCTATTAGAATATCATTTTTTTTCTTTATTAAATCTTCAAAATTATTTGAAAGGATATTAGCATTATATTTATTTCTCCAAATATGAGCAAGAAATGATTTACCTGATTTTTTTGGACCATATAAAAATGAAAATGTTGACTCTTGATTTATTAAACTATTAAAGGCGTGGAAATTAGTTTTATTAACAAAGAAGTTGAGCTCGCTAATATTGTCTTTAAATGTGTAGCTTATTATTTTTTGTTTATTCACTTTAGTCGAATTACACACAGATTTGTGGAGTTATTGATATCTAATTTATTCATTTTAAAAATTTTAGTTAATATATTTAAGTTGCCATAGTAATTAATATCATATTCAATACTTTTAAATGATATTGATTTTATATTTAAACTTTCAATAAGAGAAATTTTTTTTATATTATTTCTTATTTCTTTTAATTCGTGATTATTAAAATAATTAATTTTACAATTAATCTTATTAAGAGAACTATTTTGAATTGCATTAGCAATTTTCCAATTATTTAAAGATTCAAATTTTAAAATTTTAAAAAAAATTTGATAATCATTTTTTTTTAGTGAAAATTCTTTTTCTATTATTTCCCCTTCAGAAAATAAAGTAAATTCAAAATCAGTTATGTTATTAGATGATTTTGCTCTTACAACAATAATTTCGTCTAAGTCATATTTTTTAGAAAATTCCAAAATTTTGTTATAATCTTTATTCTTAATATGTTCTTTCTTTAATATGTAACGGTCATTAATATCTAAATTTGGAATTTTATATAAACCGTTTGCTTTGATATTTTTTTTATAATAGGAATAAAAATTATTGTTTTTAGTGAAAAGATTTTCACTTAATTCATTTTCATCATATATAATTAATAAAAAATTTTTTGGATAGTATTCTACATAAGAAATTTTTTTTTCGCGATAAAATTCTATTATTTTTTTTTTATCGAAATTTATTTTTATTTTAGAGAAATATTTATTACCAATAATTTTCTCATCATTAATTGTTACATTTTTTATAAAACTATTTATTAAATCTATTGATAAAATAGGTAATAAATCTTGATATTTTTCATGGTATAATGTTTTGTTTAAGATGGTTAATAGGCTGTCCTTTTTTATTTCATTTATTTTGATAATTTTTGTATTTTCAATATTATTTGAGACAAAATTAACATCATAGATTGATGAGTCAAATAAAGTATTTGAAGACACATATTTAGTAGATAAAAGGACAATTATAGTTATTATAAGTATTTTCATTCTTATATTGAAATTAGGTAGATATTTATTATTATATAAATGATGGATTATAATAAAGATAATATAGCTAAAGATAAGGCAAAGACATGGAAAACTTTTAATAAACTTACTATTTATACAATAATTTTTGTAGCTTTTATTTTGATAATTATTTTTTCTTTGTTTTAATTAATCTATAATTTCACTTTCATCAAAAAAATACTTTATTTCAATCTCTGCATTTTCTTCAGAATCAGAACCGTGAACAGAATTTTCTTGTATATTTAATGCAAATTCTTTTCTAATAGTTCCATTTTCAGCATTATCTGGGTTTGTAGCACCCATTATTTTTCTATATTGATCTACAGCATTATCTCCTTTTAATACTTGTATGATTACTGCGCCTGATGTCATATATTCTATAAGATCATTAAAAAATGGTTTATCTTTATGAACAGAATAAAATCCCTCGGCTTTATCTCTTGATAATTGTATTCTTTTTTGAGCTACGATTTTTAAATTACTACTCTCTATAAGTTTATTAATTGCTCCAGTGATATTTCTTTTTGTTGCGTCTGGTTTTATAATCGAAAAAGTTCTATTCATATATACTCCTATTAATTAATAAATATTGGGACATCTAATTAAGTAATTTGAATTTGTCTATATTTTGATGAAAATAGAATAAAATTAATAAAATTAGATAATTACATAATAAATAAATATATTTGTTAATATGAAAAATATGGATATTATGACTTATATATAAAATGATTTTTGGAAAAATTAATACTTATTTGTTCCTTCAAATTTCTAAGTATTTTTTTCTTATTTTATTTATATTCTTATCAGTCGCTTGGCTATTGCAAATAACAAGGCTTTTCACAATTACAAATTTTATGCATATTGAATTTTTGGATATAATATTACTATCATTTTACTTAATACCGAATATAATTAGTGTCATTGCTCCATTTATATTAATATTTGGACTTCTTCTGTGTTTTGTTAAGTTAAATAAAGATAATGAATTAATTGCAATACTATCATTAGGAGACGGTCTGAGACCATTTAGAAATACACTATTTTTTTTTAGCTTTATATTGATTTTTTTTTTCATACTTTTAAGTTTTTATTTTGCGCCGATAATTTACAAACAATATAAAATTCATGAAAATGAGTTAAGAAGTACATTAGATTTTGATAATATGATGTTTTCTAATTTTTTAAATCTAAATAATACAACTATATTAGATTTTAAAAAAAATAATAGTGAATATACGGATATATTAATAAGCTTCAATGATGCAAAAGAAAATGTAGTATATGCAAAAAAAGGTAATATTTTTAATGAAAATAATCAATATAGATTTCAATTGTCAGATGGTTTTAAAATCAGTGTTGATAAAGAAAATCAAATAGAAAAATTAGAATTTCTAAATTATGTTCTAAAAATTAATAAAAAAAATATTACAAAAGGGGTAATAGTAGATCAAAATACATTTACTATATTTGATGATTTAAAGAATGGAAATAAATTAAATATTGTATTTAAAATAATCGATATCTTTTTAATAATATTTGTAATCTTTTTCTTTTATAAAAATAATCTTAAAAAAATTAACTTTAAATTCAATAATAATATTTATTTTGCATTATTATGTATAGCTATTTTGATAATCAATCAGATACATAAAAATTCAGATGTCAATTTAATTAATTATTTACTGACTACGTTTATAATAATTTTTTCAACTATTATATTAACTTGGATAAAAATAAAATATGAACAGAATTAATATATATTTATTTTTTTTAACAAATAAATATTTGATTTTTAATTTTATAATAATATCATTATTTATATTTTTTATTAATCTATTAGAATTATCAAGAGTAATACCAGAAGAAAACAAAAATTTGTTTAATTATATTTATCTTTCTTTTTTAAAATATCCTTCAATATTAAATGAAATTATTCCTTTTGTTACAATTATAAGTATTTCTTTTCTTATTCGAAATCTGATTAATAATAATGAACTTATATCCATGAGAAATTTAGGTTACTCAATTTTTGATATATTTTTACCAATTGCTGTTTCAGTTTTTATAACAGGTTTAATGTTTTTAATGATAGTTAACCCCATATCCACAATTATGGCTAGTAAATATGATGATAAAATAGATAAAAGTGATGTAAGTCTACATTCAATAAAAATATCTAATAATGAAATGTGGATTAAAAATAAAACAGATAATCAAAATTTTAGTTTTATAAATATTAAAAATATAGATCTTCAAGATATGAATGCAAGAAATATCAAAATTTTATTAATTAATGATCAATCGAACACATTTATATTAGCAGAAAATGGTGAATTCAGAGAAAATATTTTTTTTTTAAATAATGTTAAATACTATAACTTTCTAGATGAAAATTTTAATAATTTAGAAAGTTTAGAATTAAAAATAAATTTTAATAAAGAAAATATTTTAAACTCTATTTCTGAGTATAAATTGATCCCTTTTTACAAATATATAAAACATACTCAAACACTTAATAAATTTAATTTATATTCTAAAGAAATTGGATTATATTATCTTTCAGAGGTACTAAAGCCTATTTTTATAGTTGTTTTAGCATTTGTAATTATCGGTTTTACATGTAAATTTCAAAGAAATGAAAATTTTTTTAAAGTTTTATTTATTGCCATTTCAATTGGATTTTTTATTTTTCTTTTGAAAGAAATAATATCAAAATTAACAATAAGCCTATCAATTAATATTTATGTATCTTATTTGGTTATTTTTTTAATTCCACTTTTTATTGGTTTGTATCAAGTAATAAAAATTGAAAATGAATAATATTATTAATCTTTTAAAAAAATTTTTTTTTATATTAATTATTTTAATTATTCCAAATTATAATAGTGCAAAAGAAATATTAATTTATGCTGACTCAATTTCTTACGATGAGGATGAAAATATTATAGCTAGGGGTAACGCTAAAATAGTTCAAATGAATAAACTAATTTATTCTGATTTGATAATCTATAATCAAAAAGATGATATAATAATGTTACCTTCCAAATTTAATTTCAAAGATGGGGACAATAATTTTTTTCAAGGTGAAAATGGTTTTTTTAAAAAAAATCTCAATTTTGCTGAATTTGAGAATCCTAAAATTAGATTAAATGATGGTTCCAGAATAATTGGTAAAAAGATCAAAAGAGATGGTGATGTAGATATTATAACAAAGGGAGTTTATTCACCATGTGTATCAAGAATAAAAATTGCGAATTTTATTTGCCCTACTTGGCAATTAGAAGGAGAAAAAATATTACATGATAATAAAAATCTTTTCCTTTATCAAAAACACTCAAAAATGAGAATTATAAATACACCAGTATTTTATATTCCGTATATTGTTACACCATCACCTCTTAGAAAGGAGAGGAAATCTGGTTTCTTATCACCAACTATATCTTTAAATTTTTTTGATACAAAAACCTCTCAATCAACTTCTTTTCCTTATTATTTTAACATTTCTTTAGATAAAGAACTTTTGTTTACACCTATAATTAATTATGGTGGTGGAGTAGATGCTTCTCAAAGATTTATTTTTGATTATAATCAAATTTTATCAGGTGGTAATTTAAAATATAATCTAACATTTGATTCAAATTTAGAAAAACAAAATAATAATGAATGGTTCACTGATGCCAGTTTAATAACTAAATATAATAAAAATATTAATAAAAATTATAAGATTAGTGTTGATTCAGCTTTACAAACATCAAAAAATTATATTCAAATTACCAAACCAAATGATGATTTAAGTTATTCAACTTCACTTAAAACTAATTTCAAGATTGAAGGCTATAATTTACAAAAAATTGATGATTATTTAGATGTAGAATTAAAATTTTATCAAACAAATCAAGAAAATGAAGATAATAAAACTACACCTACTGTATTTCCAAAATTAAAATATCATACAGGATATTTTAATAAAAATGGGAATATTTCAAATTCTATAATTGAATTTTATAACATATTTAGAGAAAAGGGTAATTTGACACATGCTAAAAATCAACAAAAAATTTCTCATAAGTATAAAATTGAAAAAAAATTTATTAATTATAACTCTAAGATTTTACTTAATGCTGAAATATATAATCAAGGTTTTAAAACTGAAAAAAAACTAACGGAAGGGCACAACTTTATAACAGGTTCGTATTATAGATTATTCCCAATTTTTGGAATTTCATCAGAAACACCTTTCAGAATTAAAAAATTCTATCCAAAACTAACTTTAAATCCAAAAATTAATTTAGTTTTAGCACCTGGAATTTCAAATAGTAATAAATTATCTAATGAAGATTCAACAATTAATGATTTTTCAATAGAAAATATTTATAGATTAAATAGATACAGTGGAAGCGATAAATTAGATAATTCTAAAAGAATAACTTACAGCATTAATGCATACACAGATTATTTTAAATCATCACTTTCACAATCATATGAGTTTACAAACAACAGTAATTTTCATAAAGAACAAGGTAATGATGATAATTTAAGTGATTTATTAGGTTCTATCGAATACTTGAATGATAACGAATTATCTTACGATTTTAGATATGATTTAAATGATCAATACTTAAAGAAACAAAATATAGATATAAAGTCTAAAACAAAATTAGGAGAATTGGGATTTTCATATTTGGATCAAAATTCAAAGATTAACGAGATTATTAGTAATGATACAGAAACAATTAATTATTCATTTTTAAGTAAGAAATTTTTAAAATTTTCAAAAGTACAAATAAAAGGTCTTTATGACCTCAAAAAGGAAATTAATAAGGAATATAGTATTGGCTACAGTTATTTTGACGAATGCTTTGGTATAAATTTAGATTTTAATAGAAAATCTTATGAAGAAGATAGTTTAAAACCACAAGATATATTAACGTTGATGTTTTCGTTTAAAAATATAGGTAGTTATAAATCAACAAATTTAGCAGTTTCAGAAAATGATAAACAAGATATTGAATGGCAAAGTTTTAGTATAGAAAATGATAAATTTGAAGCAAATTAGTTTTAATTATCTAAAATTTTCTTTATTTTTAATTATATTTTTTTTTAATTCTGAAACATTATTGAGTTCAGAAAATAAAATTATTTTTAAAATTAATAATAAAGCATTTACATCACTGGATTATCAAAAAAGAAAACAATATTTAGAATTTGTAGGAAACAATAGTGGCTTGTCTAAAGATTTTATAATTAACGATTTTATTTCTGCAAATTTATTTTTTGAATATTATATAAAATTAAATTTAAAATTAAATCTTGATGAAATTCAAGTATTTGAAAATATTAAAGAAGCAAATAAGCAGAATAAAAGAGAATTTGATTTTGAAATAAATAAGGATGAAATTTTACGTAATATTAAAATAGACTTAGTAAGAAAGGCTATCCTTGAGAATACTTTAAATTCTAATTCAAGAAACTTAAATGTACCAATAGAGGATATAGATTTACTATATAAATTTAAAATAAATTATATAAACTTTGATAGTTTCGATGCTAAAAAAATTGTGAATGAAATAAATAGTTTAAAAAACATCAATCTAGAGGAAATAAAACTTTATTTAAATAATAAAAAAATTATTTTTTTTGAAAAAAAACAAGAAATAAATAATATTGAAAATATAAATAAAAGAATAAAAGATAATATATTATCAAATAATAATTTTTTTATATTTGAAAATAATAAAAAAGTTTCAATAGTCTTAATAGAAAAAAGTTTTGAAACGTTTAATGGACTAAA
>CACMJS010000002.1 GCA_902614085.1 uncultured Alphaproteobacteria bacterium | reverse complement strand
TCTTACCCAATCATAGGTTTTACTCCTCAGCATTATTTATCTGTTTGGGTTGGTAATGAATTTTATAAACAATTCTTAAATACTATGATTGTAACAGGTGGGGTTGTTACAATTTCATTAACTGTTGGAACACTAGCTGGTTATGGATTAGCAAGAAGTAATTCTATGATTGCCTTTTGGCTTTTAATTTTTGCTTTAATTTTTAGAGCCTTACCTCATTCTGTTTTGGTTACTGGTTATTTAGAACCTTTTATAAATTATGGATTATATGGAAAAAAAATTGCTGTTATTGTTTTGTTAGTAGCTATTAACCAACCTTTTACAATATGGATGCTGAGATCATTTTTTATGAATATACCTCAAGATTTAGATGAAGCTGCTCAAATTGATGGATGTAATCCTTTTCAAGCTTTCTGGAAAGTTGTGATGCCTTTAATGTGGCCAGGTGTAATTACAACAGGATTATTTTCTTTCTTGTTAGCTTATAATGATTATCTTGTTGCAGCATTATTATTAGATGGACAATCACAAACTATGGTTCCAGCAATTATGCAATATTTTAATATGGAAACTAAAATGACAGATTTAGTTGAGTCAATTGCTGCTGCTGCATCAATTACCGCACCTTTGTTTTTGTTAGTGATGTTTTTCCAAAAACAAATAGTGTCTGGTTTAACTCAAGGTGCAGTAAAGGGTTAACAATAATATGATAATTATTTATTAAAATTATAAGATGAAATACAAAGCATTACTTTTTGGATCAATTGGAACACTGATTGAATCTTCTAATATCCAACGTAATTCATTTAACGAAGCCTTTAAAGAAGCTGGTTTAGATTGGTATTGGGACGAGCAAGATTATAGAATTTTATTAAAAAAATCAGGTGGCACTAAGAGAGTAGAAGATTTTGCAGAAAAAAATAACATCAATGTTAATGCATCACAAATTAGAGATAGAAAAACAGAATTATTTAGTTCATTCATTATTCAAAACAAACAAAAATTAAGAGAAAGTGTTTATGAAATGATTAGATATACTAAAGATAATAACATTAAACTTGCATTCTCAACTTCTACAACTGTAAATAATGTAGAAGCTGTATTTGAAAGTCTTTCTAATCAAATTTCAAAAGCGGATTTTGATTTTATTGGAAATAGATCATTTGTTAACAATGAAAAACCTCATCCAGAGATATATAAAGTAACACTAGAAAAATTAAATTTAAAACCTGAAGAATGTCTTGCAATTGAAGATACAGAGGAAAGTAGTAATGCCGCTGTTAATGCAAGTGTTAAATGTATTGCATTTCCAGGTGATTTTCACAAAGAAGATAAATTTGATATGTGCATCAAAAAAATGAATTTATTAGATCAAACCATTTTTTCATTGTAAATTATACGCATAAATGTTTCTAAAAAAATTCGAAGTAAAAAATAAGACTGCGCTTGTTACAGGTGCAGGTAAAGGGATTGGTAAAGCATCTGCAATCGCACTGGCAGAAGCTGGAGCAAATTTAATAATTATAAGTAGAACAGAAAAAGATCTTATAGCTGTTAAAAACCAAATTAAAAAAATTAAAAGAAAATGCAACTACTTTGTTTGTGATGTAACAAATTTAAAAGAAATAAAAAAAATATTTTCTAAAATTCCAAAATTAGACATATTAGTAAATAACGCTGGAACAAATAGGCCAGAATATTTTACTAAAATTAAAAGAAAAGATATGAGTGAAGTGGTTGATCTTAATATTAAAGCATCATTTGATATTGCTCAATTAGCAACAAAAATTATGCTAAAATCAACAAATAGAAAAAAAAGTGGTGGATCAATTATAAATATTTCATCTCAGTTAGGTAAAGTTGGAGCTCCTCTTAGAAGTGTTTACAATATGACCAAGTTTGGCGTTGAAGGTCTAACTAAAGGTATGGCTATCGATTTAGCAAAACACAACATTAGAGTTAATTCAGTTTGCCCTACATTTGTTGAAACTCCTATGGTTAAAAAATTTTTCAAAGATAAAAATTTTAAAAAATCTGTTATTGAAAATATACCTTTAGGAAAAGTAGCAACAGAAAGTGATATTGCTAGTGCAGTAGTGTATCTTGCTTCTGATGCTGCATCGATGATAACTGGCTCTTCATTAGTAATTGATGGAGGATGGACTGCTAAATAATGATTTCTAGAGAATTAAAAAATTTTTTTGCCAACTATCAGATTGCAACTCAAACATTTAACAAAAAGACAATTGAAAAATCATTAAGCAATTATTTTACAAAAGAATCTTTATTTAATTTTTGCCATCCTTTTGGAACTTTTAAAGGTTTAAATAATTTTCTTTCTAAATGTATTTTGCCATTATTGGATAGTATCCCTGATCTAGAAAGAAGAGATATGATTATTATGGCGGGAAAAACCCCTGAAGGGCAAAAATGGATAGGTACAATGGGAAATTATATGGGAACTTTTATAAAACCATACTTAGATATTCCACCAACAGGCAATTTAATTCATATGCGCTATCATGAGTTTTTTAAAATAGAGGAAAATAAAATTACTGAAGTGCAATCTATTTGGGACTTACCTGAAATTATGATGCAAGCAAATGCATGGCCAATGTCTCCTCAACTTGGTGCATTTCTTTGTACCCCAGCTCCTATGACTGGAGATGGCTTGTCAATAAATGGAGAAAAGAAAGAAAATTTTGATCATGTTATAGATATGTTAAATGATTTATCCTTACATCCTAAAAATCCAGATCCAAAAATTATGAATCTAGAAAAATATTGGCACCCAAATCTTAATTGGTACGGACCAGCCGGAATTGGAACAGGTAGAGGTATAGCAGGTTTCAGACATTGGCATCAAATCCCATTTTTAAGAGCAATGCCAGATAGAAAAGGTGGTTCATCAAATGAAAAATTAGCCACCGATGGCATGGAAGATTTGCAAACACACTGGATACATGAAGGAAATTATGTGTGTGAAACAGGTTGGCCTAATATGAGATTAACAATAACCAATGATGGCTGGATGGGTATTGCTCCATCAAATCAAGCACTAGAAATGAGAAGTCTAGATTTCTGGAGGCTAGAAAATGGTTTGATTAGAGAAAATTGGGTCTTAATTGATTTACTTGATATTTATAGACAAATTGGAATCAATATATTTGACAGAATTAAAGAGTTTAATAAAGCTCGTCAAACAGGACATATCAATTTATCTGATGGATTAGATGTTTTAAAGTAGCTAATTTTCCTTATTAATAAAATAAGTTGCTACGATTACAATTATACCACCAATAAAAGTAATTAAAGTTGGTATTTCATAAAAAATTATAAACGTTAACAACACACCAAATACAGGAAATAGAGCATAAAATGGAAATACTCTATTTACAGGATACATCCTATATAAATAGAACATCGACATGTGTGCAGCAATTGAAACAAAGATACCTGAATGAAATATTAATAACCATGACTGAAAACTAATAGTTTTTATTTCGTTTATTGTTTGTCCTTCAAATATTGATGATGAAATAATTAATAACATAAATCCTACTAATCCCATTACTGCATTTGTGAGAGTGACCTCTAAATCTTTAAGGTATCTGGAAAATACCTGTGCACTAGCATAAAAGAATGCCATTAACGTTATTAAGATTAATGCAAAAATTTCATTTCTTATTAAAGGATCAAAGCCTAACAAAATAATTCCAAAAAAAGAAATAAATATAAGCACCCATTTTTTAATACTTACTTTCTCTTTTAAAAAAAATGAGCTTAATAATATTGCAAATGGTACAGCCAATTGAGAACCAATAATTATCGGAGAAACTATGTTTGCTTCATTTAAAGACAATGTCATAAAAACATTTGCTAAAAAACCCATAGAAATTGAAAAAAAGAGAAGTGGTAACCAGTATTTTTTTTCAGGAATTCTAAATCTCCAAAAAGGCAAAAGGCATATGAAAACTACTAACATTCTTAAACTTCCCATTAATAATGGGGGTACATTTTCATTAAAAATAACTTTCTGAACAGGGTAGGCACTTCCAAATAAAAAAGTGATTATTAAAATTAAAAAATAATGTCTTAAAAGCATTCGAGCTAAAATTTATTTACTGGTTAGTTATTTGCAGCAACTACAGCTGCCATAATTGATGCAAGTTTAGAATTTTTACTATCTGCTCGACTAGGAACCACAACTGGTACTTTACCACCAATTACTATTCCTGCTGCACAAGCATTCATAAAATAAACCATTATTTTGGATAAAGAATTTCCAGTTTCTAAATTAGGAACTAATAATACATCAGTATTACCAGCAACATCGTTCTTAATCCCTTTTATTTTAGCTGCTTCCTCAGAAACAGCATTATCAAAAGCAAGCGGCCCATGAACAAAAGCATTAATTTTTTCTTCTAACGCAAGTTCCATAACTTTTTTGGCATCAACTGAACTTGGCATACTATCAATTGGATCTTCTGTACCTGATAAAATTGCAACTTTTGGTTTGTTAATGTTTAATTTATTACAAAACTGCACAGCATTTTTAAGAATTTGTAATTTTATATCAACTCTTGGTAAAACATTTAAGGCGCCATCAGTGATAAAAAGAGGTTTTTTAAGCTGCGGTGTAGTCATATGCCAAATATGACTTAATCTTCTGCCATCAAGTAAATTAAATTCTTTTTTTAAATAAGAGCGCATTAAAATATCAGTATGGAGGTTCCCTTTAATTATGATTTTACTTTTATTTTCATTAGACATCTGACAAGCAATTGAAGCACTATCCTCTTCATCTTTAGCCTCTACAATATTAAAATTAGAAATATCAAAACTTAAATTTTTTGCTGTTTCAGCAATTGAACTTCTATTTCCAATTAAAGTTGGATCGATGAGGTTCATATTCTTACCTTCAATTACAGCTGATAATATGCTTTCTTGATTGGGGCACACAACAGCTGCAGGTATGTTAGGAGTTTCTAAAGCTTTACTTTTAAGATCTTCTGGTAATGTGCTCATATTTGGTATTCTCTCTATACCACTGCTACAATTTTTCCTATGATATTTCTTTATTGTGTAAGAAATATTCTTTGATTTATCGATAATTTCATATACTCAATCTCTATTAAGGAAAAATATGGACTTAGAAAAAAGAACTGAAATACCTAATTCATTAGAAGAACATTGGATGCCATTTACATCTAATAGAGACTATAAAAATAGTCCAAGATTAATGGTTAAGGCAGAAGGTGTTTATTACACTGATCATTATGGAAATAAATTAATTGATGCTAGCTCAGGATTATTTTGTAGTCCAGCGGGTCATTCAAGACCAGAAATAAGAGAAGCAGTATCAAAACAATTGGAGCAATTAGATTATGTTCAACCATTTCAACAAGGTTTTGGCGGTTCATTTGATTTAGCTAGAAAAGTTTCAAAACATACGCCCGAAGATTTAAATAAAATATTTTTTACTATTTGTGGTTCATCAGCTGTTGAAACAGCAATTAAAACAGCCATAGCATATTTTAAAGCAAAAGGAGAAGGTCACAGATCTCACATAGTCGGAAGAGAAAGAGGTTATCATGGAATGAATATTGGAGGAATTTCTGTTGGTGGAATGATTGCTAATAGAAAAACTTTCTCAAATATTCTCATGCCAAATGTACATCATCTAAGACATACTCATTTACCTGAAAATTTATTTGTAAAAGGCGAACCTGAAACAGGTGCTGATCTAGCAGATGATCTTGAAAGAATTGCTGGTAACATAGGTGCTGAAAATATTGCAGCATGTATTGTTGAGCCAGTAGCAGGATCAACAGGAACTTTAGTTCCGCCAAAAGGATATTTAAAAAGACTAAGAGAAATTTGTGACAAGCACGGAATTCTTTTAATTTTTGATGAAGTTATTACCGGTTGGGGAAGAATGGGTGCTCCATTTGCGGCCCAAGCTTTTGATGTTTGTCCTGATATCATGACAATGGCTAAAGCAATTACTAATGGTGTTGTCCCTTTAGGAGCAGTAGCTTCACGTGATCATATATATGATACTATAGTTGATGCTTCACCTACAGGAGCAATTGAATTTTTTCATGGGTACACTTATTCCGCTATACCTGTTTCAATGGCAGCAGGTTTAGCAATGCAAGATATAATTGAGAAAGAGGATTTATTTAATAGGGCTAAAGATATGTCTCCATATTTCTTAGATGGTTTATTTTCTTTGAAGGATTTAGATATCATTACGGACATAAGAGGATATGGAATGATGGGAGGAATTGACATTAAAATGGATGAGCGTTTAGGCAAAGCTGGATATGCTTGTTTTAAAAAATTATTTGAAGCAGGTTTAAGCTTAAAAGCAACGGGTGATTGTTTAATCGTTGCACCTCCATTTACTTGTGAAAAAAAACATATTGATGAGATAATTGAAAAATTAAGAACAGGTATCTCAAACTATATGCATGATAGATAATGAAAATAGGTGTTCCATCTGAGATTAAAGCTCAGGAGTCTAGAGTTGGACTTACCCCACAAAGTGTTAAAGAATTAGTAAAAGATAAACATACTGTTCTAATTCAAAAGGATTCCGGTATTGGTGCTGGCTTTTCTAATAGTGATTATGAATTGTCAGGTGCTAAAATTGTAAATTCAGCTGAAGATATTTTCAATGATTCTGAAATGATTGTAAAAGTTAAAGAACCTCTAATGAATGAAGTAGCAATGATAAGAGAAAATCAAATTTTATTTACTTATCTACATCTTTCAGCAGCTCCAGAATTGACAAAGGGTTTAATTGATTCAAATTCGATTTGTATAGCTTATGAAACAGTAAGTGATCATAATAATAAATTACCACTTCTTGCACCTATGAGTGCTGTAGCCGGCAGAATGTCGATTCAAGCTGGTGCGTATTCACTTGAAAAACATAAGGGTGGAAGTGGTTTACTCTTAGGGGGTGCGCCTGGGGTTCAACCTGGAAATGTCTTAATTTTAGGTGGAGGTGTTGTAGGTGAAAATGCCGCAATAATTGCTACAGGTATGCAAGCAAAAGTTTTCATCGTTGATAAATCAGAAAAAAGATTAGAAGAATTACAAGAAAAATTTGGTGATAAAATAGAACCACTACACAGTGATAAAATAAATATAAAAGATTATATTGCTGAATGTGATTTACTAATTGGCGGCGTACTTGTTCCGGGTTCTAATGCTCCTAAGATTATAACTAAGGACATGATCAAAGAGATGAAAAGTGGATCTGTGATTGTTGATGTTGCAATTGATCAAGGTGGTTGTGTTGAAACTAGTAAACCAACAACTCATGCAAACCCTACGTATGTTGTTGATGATGTTGTTCATTACTGTGTTGCAAATATGCCAGGGGGAGTTCCTAGAACTTCTACACTTGCTTTAAATGCAGTTACTTTACCATTTATTCAAAACTTAGCTTCTAACGGTTTTAATGATGCTTTAAAAAATGATAAAAATTTTATGAATGGTTTAAATATTTTTAAAGGTGCCGTTACATACAAAGCTATTGCTGATGATTTAAATTATGATTATGCTAATCCAGAAACTTTAGTCCACTAGAAACTATCAGCAGCTTCCACCATTATTTTTAATTTTATTTTTGCCAAATCTCGAGGTAAGTGACCAAGACCGCAATCAGGAGCAACAATTAATTGTTCCTTATCAATAAACCTTAATACTTCATTTATTCTTGAGACAATTTCTTCTTTAGTCTCAACTTGAGAGCTTGCTATTTTTACTAAACCAAAAATAACTTTTGTTTGTTTAAAATCTTTTAAAAATTTTAAATCATTATATCGATGAGCATCTTCTATGGAAACTGTATCTATAATTGATTCATCTAAAGCTTTACTAATTTTACTATAAGAATCTAAAGGCGCTTTTGGATAATCTACTGCATCTAATTTATCAGGATAGCCACAACAAATATGAGTTATTTTTTCAATACTTTGATTATTTATATCCTTAAAACATCTCTCTAGGTTTTTGATTCCAAAATTAAGAGCATTTTCTGGTTTTCTAGCAAACAACGGTTCATCGACTTGAATATATTTACATCCTGCATCAACTAATCTTTTAATCTCTACATTAATAGCTTCAGCTAAATCTTCACCCATATGTTCATCTGAATCATAAAATGTATTTGCTATAGTATCTGTTATAGTCATTGGTCCAGGAATAGTAATTTTTAAATCTTTATTGGTTAAACTCTGATTTTTTTCCCACTCTTCAACTAAAAAAGATTCTTTTGCTTTAACTTTTGAAGTTATTGTTGGTAACCAGCATTTATAATTCCCTGTCCTAGCAACTTTTTCTGTGAGATTTGCAAAATCAATTCCTTCTAAATATCTACAATGATAGTGAATATAATTTTCTCTTCTAACTTCACCATCGGTTAGGATATCAATACCGCATTCTTCCTGATCACTAATTATTTCTTTGGTAGCTTTATTAAATAACTCTTCAACATTATCGCCCATTTTTTTTATTTCATCTTCGTAAAATTTAGTTGGATATTCAGTATCTGTACCACCAGAAGCATTAAACCAATCAGTTATTTTTAAGTAGCTTGGTTTTGGATAGGCGCCTATAACAGTCGTTAACATATCTTTATTATTCCATTTTTCTGCTAAATGGTCCAGAATTTGTATTAACTCCTGAACTGGAAAGTTTAGTGTTTGATAATTGTCGCTCCTGATGAATCATGCGGTGGCTTAATAGTCTTGATATTAAATCATTTTTAATTTCTTGAAATTCTTTTACTCTAGATAAATCATTAATTTCATTAGGATCGTTTTCTAAATCAAACAATAAACATGGCAATGAAGGGAAATGAACATATTTCCATTTATTATTTCTAATAACTGATAGATTGCATTGCTCAGGTGCTAATTTTTTATCATTAACAAATGAAGTACTTTCTCTAAAATCATAATCAAAAACAACAAAATCTTTATTAGGTGATTTTTCATATTGATTGTTAATATTATGCATTAGTGATTGACCATTCCAATCAATGGGGATTTCACCACCTAGCCATTCTAAAATTGTAGGAGCAACATCTACAGATTCAGTTAAGTGGTTAATTTCCTTCGCACTGTTTTGGGGTACATATATAAATAATGGAATTCTAAAAGAGGAGTCCCACCAGCCTAATTTTCCCCATAAATTATTTTCATTTAACATCTCTCCATGATCACTAGTAAATATTATCATTGTATTCTCTTCTTGCCCTGATTCTTTCAAAGCATTCAAAATTTTACCAATATTAAAATCAACTTCAGCGCACATAGCAAAATAGACACTCATAATATTTTTGATATCTTGATCTTTTAAAAGATCATAATTAATTTCAGAATAATTTTCTTTTAATAAAAATTTTTTACATAACTCTTCAAGTAGCGGATGTTTTTTTGATAATTCTTTTAGTGAAATATTATTTTTAGATAATTTAATATTATCTGGATTAAATTTACTAAACCATGGATCAGCTACATGAAAGGGTGGGTGTGGTTTTAAAAAAGATACATGCATAAAAAATGGGTCTTTGACTTTTTTTAAATCGTTAACAACTTTATCTGCTAAAAATGCAGTGTCTGAAAATTCAGTTGGAATATAATATGGTTCATAAATATATGCTTGATTATCTTTAGGCTTTCTTCCTTTGTATAAATCCTCTGCTTTATTAATTTCAAAACCATTTTGATTAAGATGGTTAGCCCAGGGTTCTGGTTTTCCTCCTGGTAAAACACAACCATCATCAAATCCTTCCATTGGCGATTCATAGGTAAAGTTTTTTTTATCTTTTGGGTCTAAGTATCTTGGATCCCAAGATGTATCAGTGTATCCATAAAGACTTGGAATATAGTTTAGTTTGCGAACTTCTTTAGCAATATTTGTAAATCTTTTATCAAGAGGCGCACCATTATAAACTGAACGATGTATAAATGGATATAATCCCGTAAGCATAGTTGTTCTAGATGGTCCACAAGGAACAATTCCTGCAAAATGCGATTTAAAAACAACACTTTGTTTAGCGAGCTTGTCTAAGTTCGGAGTAAGAGCATATCGATGATCTAGGAAGCTAAAGCAGTCAAAACGCCATTGATCAGCACATATAAAAAGCACAGATTTTTTAGATTTTTTCATATTTACTTATGATTATTAAATTAATTAATTAGCAAGAAATACACAATTTTTTACAAAAAACTGTAATAAAAGTGTCAAATTTTTTTGCTAAAAAGTCAAAATTGTTTACAAACTAAATCATACGATAATTTTATCTTATAGGAGAAAATATATGTTAAAAAAATTATTCATAGCGTTGATATTTTCTTCCGCAACTTTTGTTTGGAGTGGAAGCTCTTTTGCAGGCGGTCATTGTGTAGGTACAACAATGAACGATGCACAGACAGGCGGAAAATATCCTCAGCAATATGAATTATCAGAATATGAAAGTGCAGCCGGCTGTACGATGAAATTTTCTGACAATCCAAATATTGCTAGCATTAACGCTACAATACAAGGTAACCCAGGAAGTCTACCTCCCGTTGAGGATAGATTACCTGACGAGCCGCTTGTTGTAGTGCCATATGATTCTATTGGTAAATATGGAAATACAATAAACTTTTTATCAAACGCAACAGAAGCTGGAACTTCAGATATGTTATCTACAAGACACGTTAACTTATTACGTTTTGCAGATGACTTAAGTACAATTGTTCCAAACGTTGCTAAAGATTATGAGTGGAATGATGATTTTACTACTTTAACGTTCATGTTACGTAAAGGTCACAAGTGGTCAAACGGTGAACCTTTTGTAGCAAGAGATGTTGAGTTTTGGTACGAAGATTTGATGATGAATCCAAATATTCGTGAAAAACCATATCCATATCTATTAGTTGGTGGAGAACCAATGACTGTTGATGTAATTGATGATCAAACAGTAAGATTTAATTTACCATCACCATTCCCTGGTTTAACTGCAACTATTGCATGGTCATATAACCAGTTCTTCATGCCTTCACATTTCCTAGAACAATTCCATCCGGAAATTGATTCAAATGCAGATGCAAATGCACAAGCTTTAGGATTTGAAAACGGTTATGATGCTTTAGCAGCATATTATGGTAACTCTGGTTGGACTGATACTCCAACTCCTTTATTAGCTAGACCTGATCTAGTTGATGGATTACCTTATGCAGCGTATCCTTCTTTAGAAGCTTATATGACGATTGAAGATACTACTGAAGGTAGAGTCTATGCAGCTAACCCATACTTTTTCCAAGTTGATACAGCTGGAAATCAATTACCATACATTGATTATCAAAATGAAAGATACATCAATGAAAATGAAATAAGATTATTAAAACTTGTTAATGGTGAAGTTGATTATAAATCTCAGTCTGTTCAATTAGAGTCTGCTCCTCAATTACTTGATGGTGCTGAGTCTGGTGGATATCAAGTTCAAATCAACCCAGGTTGTGGTGCTGCATTATTTAGTTTTAATGTAACACATCCTGATCCTGAAAAACGTAAAGTCTATGGAGATATTCGTTTCCGTCAAGCAATGTCAATTGCGATGAATAGAGACGAGATCAACGAAGTTGCATATTACGGCTTAGGTAAAGTTGAGCAGTTTGTAGGATTTTCTCCTGCACCTGACTTCGTTCCTGAAAGTATAAAAATGCATATGACTCAATACGATCCAGATGGAGCAAATGCTCTTCTTGATGAAGTAGGATTAAAAGACGTTGATGGAGATGGATTTAGAGAATTACCAAATGGTGATGCTCTAGCGATTAACATTGATTACGCTACTCAAGGTATTGGTGGTGTTGAAGTTGAACTTGTTGCAAGATACTTTAATGAAGTAGGAGTAAAAACTACTTTTAAAGAGGTAACTCCGGATGAATATCGTGGTTCGCAAGCTGCAAACCAACTTGATGTTCACGTTTGGGACAAAGGTCAACCATTAGCTATTGTTGCTGGTAACCCAGAAACATTTAAACCTCCTTTTGGTAACTACTTTAACCATACGCAAGGTTTAGATTGGGCAGCATACATTGATAGTAATGGTGACGAAGGTACTGAACCTCCTCAGTGGGTGTATGACTTAAGTGATGGAATTGATAAATTCCAATCTTATGCTCTTGGTACTGCTGAGTCTAACGAGTGGGGAGAAAAAATTGCAACAATGTTAACAGAGCAAAGTCTATTGATTGGTACGGTGAAAGCACCTTTCCCAACATATCATAGAAATGCGTTGAAAAACTTTACGCAGTTTAAAACTACTTCGTATGAGTATTATAGAACATACCCATACCTAGCTACTCAATGGTGGTTAGACGAGTAATTTAACTCAATAAATAATAAAAAAAGCGGCAATTATATATTGCCGCTTTTCTTTTTTTAATTATTCTTATTTTCTAATTATTTTATATGATTAATTTTATACAATTTACTCTTACACGAGCGGGACTTGCAGTTATAACTTTGCTTCTTGTATGCTTTATTGTTTTTTCGTTAATGGAATTAGTTCCTGGAACTTGTGCTGAAAGATATCTTGCATTTAAAAATACCCAAGGATCACAAATAACGTATGAAGATATAGAAAAAGAAAAAATTCGTTTAGGTTTGGATAAACCTTTTTTGTACAGATATGGCAAATGGGTTTCTAATATAGTTTTTAATGGAGATTTTGGTGACAGTTGTATTTTAAGAATGAATATTAATGAATTATTAAGTGGAAGATTTACTTTATCTCTAACAATATGTTTGGTTGCACTAATATTTTCATATTTAATAGCCATACCAGTTGGGATTATATCGGCCACGACAAAATATGCTTCATTAGATAATACCCTTAAATTTATTAGTTATCTTGGAATAGCACTTCCCAACTTTTTAGTAGCACTCTGTATTATGCTTTTTATGACTGTTTATTATGGGGATACAATGACAGGTCTCTTTTCTCAAGAATATGAAAACGAACCATGGTCATCAGCAAAATTATTCGATTTTTTAAGCAGAGCTTGGCTCCCCATTTTTGTTTTAGGTTGGAATGCAACTGCCTTTGCTCTTCAAACAGTTAGAGCGCTAATGTTAGATGAAAATGATAAATTATATGTAATGGCTGCAAGAGCCAGAGGAATATCTGGGATGAGTTTATTGTGGAGATATCCCGCAAAACATTCATTAGGTCCAGTTATTAATTCTATAGGTTTTGATCTTAATCGAATATTTAGTGCATTACCGATTGTAGCATTAATTTTAATTCTTACGGAAGCTGGCGCATTATTGATTGAAGCTTTAGCAAGATCAAATGATCAGCAATTAGCAGGTGCTATTATTTTTCTTTTAACGGCAACAATTGTTTTTGTAAATTTTATAACAGATATTATTTTAGCTATAATTGATCCAAGAATAAGAAAAGGAGTTATGGGTGGAGGTTAGTAATCAAAAAAAAGAAGCTTATTATACTGCAACGCAGATGCAGTTAGTAAGAACACGCTTCTTCGGAAATAGATCAGCTATGATTGCTGGCTCTATTTTATTGTTTATGATTATTTGTAGTCTCTTTGCAGATTTTTTATCACCCTATGATCCAACAATTAAAGGGAGAGATAAAGATTATGAAAACGGAGCACCTCAAATTCCAATGTTTTGGGATGAGAATGGTTTTTCAGCTAGGCCTTTTTTACATACATTAGAAAAATATAGAGGAGCAGATACAAATTTTAGATGGGTGTATAAAGTTGATACTGAAAAAAGAAGATACGTTTATTTTTTTGTCGAAGGCTGGGAATATAAAGTTTTTGATTTTAATATAAATCTTCCAGGTAAAATTTTAGATTTTAAAATTCCAGGTTTTACATTTAATACTCATTTATTTGGCGTCGAAGAGGGTGGAATTCATATATTTGGAACAGATAAAGCAGGAAAAGATTTATTTAGTAGAACGTTGAGTGCAATTTATATTTCACTAGCTGTAGGTACACTTGGTGTTTTTATATCATTTGTACTATCGCTAATTATTGGTGGAATTTCGGGTTATTATGGTGGTTGGATTGATAGCGTACTGCAAATGTTTACTGATGCAATTAGAACAGTTCCACCAATACCTCTTTTTATGTGTCTTGCTGCCTTTGCACCATTAGAATGGAGTTCTGAATTACGTTTCTTTTTTATATCTTGTTTGCTTGGATTAATTTCATGGCCAACACTTGCTAGAAGAGTAAGAACGCATCTACTTAGCGAAAGAAGCCAAGAATATATTCTTGCTGCAAAACTTTGTGGAGCATCATCCACTCATATTATTGTAAGACATTTATTACCAAGTTTTACGAGTTATATTATTGTCGATTTAGTTATTAGTTTTCCATACATGTTATTATCTGAAACAGCTTTAAGTTTTATAGGACTTGGTTTGAGAGAGCCCGTAAACTCTCTAGGTGTACTTTTGCAAAATGCAACAAAGGCCGACGTACTTTTAAACTATCAATGGTATTTCATACCTGTGTTTTTCTTAGTCGTATTAATTTTAACATTTGTCTATGTAGGGGATGGATTACGTGATGCAGCAGATCCTCATAAGGTAAAGTAATATGAGTCATTTATTAGAAGTAAAAAACTTAGATGTAAAATTTGATACTGATGAAGGTAGAATTACAGCAGTTGAAAACATCTCACTTTCTGTAGATCAAGGTGAAGTACTTGGTATAGTTGGTGAATCTGGGTCAGGAAAATCTGTGACAGCTAAATCAATTATGAAATTAAACCCAGGTAACACCTCTTATAATGAAGATGCAGAAATAATTTTGGATAATGAAAACGTTCTTCAGTTTACTTCTAAACAAGACTTAAAAAAAATTAGAGGTGGTAAAGTATCAATGATTTTTCAAGAGCCTATGGCAAGTTTTGCTCCAGCAATAAAAATTGGCGCACAAATGGTTGAGCAATTACTAATACATAAAAAAATTAATAAAGATGAAGCAAAATCTATATCTATAAACATGCTTAAAAGAGTAGGTATTGCAGATGCAGAAAAACGCTTTAACCAATATGCATTTGAATTATCTGGAGGAATGCGTCAAAGAGCGATGATAGCTATGGCGCTTTCAACTATGCCAAAACTTTTATTGGCAGATGAGCCAACAACTGCTTTAGATGTAACAATTCAAGCTCAAGTAATTAACTTAATTAAAGATATTATAAAAGAATATCAAATGGGAGTAATATTTATTACTCATGATCTAGGTGTTATTGCTCAGGTAGCTGATCATGTAGCAGTAATGTATTTAGGTAGTGTAGTAGAAAAAGGTCCAGTAAATGAGATTCTTAAAAATCCCAAACATCCTTATACAAAAGGTCTATTGCAAGCCTTGCCTGATATAAATAACTTAGATGCACCATTATCCCCAATACCTGGAAACATTCCAAGTCCATTAGATAGACCTACTGGTTGTGTGTTTAGAACTAGATGCCCTCATCACAATCCAGAGGGTAAAGATGGTAAAATTGAAATGAAATTAATTGAAGTTGAACCAGGTCACTGGGTTGATCAGTGTGGAATTAAGTGTGGTCAAAATGGGTAATAATTTAATTTCAGTAAATAATGTTTCTGTAAATTTTGATTATCAAGAGAATTTTATTTCAAAAAAACAAAAAATACATGCTGTAAACAATATTAATATCAAAATTCAAAAAGGATCTTTTTTTGGTTTAGTAGGTGAGTCTGGTTCAGGAAAAACTACTCTTGGCAGGGCAATACTTGGAGCTAATAAAATTAGTTCAGGAAATGTTATTTTTCATGATGATGAAAGAGATTATGATTTAACAAATATGAACAAACAAGATTTAAAAGAATATAGAAAAAAAGCCCAACTAATCTTTCAAGATCCTTATGCTGCTTTAAGCCCAAGAATGACAGTCAGAGATATTATAGCAGAACCTTTGGAAGTAATGAAAATAACAAATTCAAGACAAGAGACTGATGAAAGAGTAAGAGATATAGCAGCTAAATGTAGATTAAATATTGAACATTTAAGAAGGTTTCCCCATGCATTTTCTGGAGGGCAAAGGCAAAGAATATCAATTGCAAGAGCCTTAGTAAGTAATCCAAAATTTATTGTAGCAGATGAAAGTGTTGCTGCTTTAGATGTGTCAATACAAGCAGATATATTAAATCTTTTAAAACAACTTCAAACTGAACTAAACCTTACTTACTTATTTATAAGTCATGATTTAAGTGTAGTAGCGCATGTATGTGATGTGGTTGCAGTTATGTATTTGGGGCATATAGTTGAAATGGGACCCTCAAGACAATTATTTAAGAACCCTAAACATTCTTATACAAAAGCATTATTATCTTCTATTCCATCAATTGATCCTGAGAAAAGATCTGAAGCTATAGAATTAAAAGGAGAAATTCCCAGCGCATTACATCCACCTCCAGGTTGTGTGTTTAGAACTAGATGTCCTAATCCCGGAATAGATTGCAAAGGTGGAGAAATAAAAATGGGGCTTACTGAAGTTGAACCAGGTCATTGGGTTGATCAGTGTTGTGCTCTATAAGTAGTTTTTATAATCGGAATGAAAAATATTGCATTTATTGGAACCTCTCATATTCATACGCCAAATTTTATTTCTAAGGTAATTTCAAACAATCAAATTAATTGTATTGGTGTTTGGGACAAAGATAAGAACAGGTCTAAAAGTGACTCTGAAAAACTGAAATGTAAGAATTATGATGACTATATTAATTTACTGAAAGAACCTAATTTAGATGGCGTTATTGTTTGTTCAGAAACTAACTTGCACTATGAATTAGTTAAAAAAATTACTGAACATAAAAAACACTGCTTTATTGAAAAACCTCTGGGATTAGGGAAAAAAGATTCTTTTGAAATGGCAAACTTAATAGAATCTTCAAAAATTATTTTTCAAACTGGCTATTTTATGAGAAGCAATCCTGTATACATAAAACTTAAAGAATTAATTAATACTAACTATTTTGGTGATATTTCAAGAATTCGACTCGTTAATTGCCATGACGGTATTATGAGAGATATTTTCCAAAACTATCAATGGATGACAGATCCTAAAGTTGCAGGAGTTGGAGCTTTTGGCGATTTAGGAACACATGTTTTAGATCTTCTTTTGTGGTTTTTTTCTGATGTTGAGTCAGTAAGCGCAACCTTTACAAAAATATATAATCAATACCCGGGCTGTGAAGAAAGTGGAGAGGCATTATTAAAATTTAAAAGTGGATTAATTGCTAGTATTGCAGCAGGTTGGATAGATATAGAGCAACCATATACTATTTTTTTAAGCGGAACAAAAGCTCACGCAAGAACAACGATTGATAAATTAATTATAAATGAAAATAAGGATCGTGCAAAAATAGAAAGAATAGAAGAAAATTTACCAGAAACATTACCTCATGCATTTGATTTATTTCTTAATGCAATAATAAACAATGATAACAAAAACTTAGTAACTCCTTCAGAAGCTGCATTGAGAAGTAGTATAATGGAATCAATTTACCAGTCAGAAAAAGAAAAAAAATGGATAAATATCTAAATAAAAAAAAATGTACAAATGAGTAAATTAAAAGTTGGTATCATTGGTGTTGGGGGTATTGCAAAACTACACATTCCTGGTTGGCATATGTCTGAACATACTGAATTAATAGCAGGCTCTGATATAAACAAATCAATTCTTGAAGATTGGGGTAATACAAATCAAATAAAAAAATTATATCATGATCCTTTAGACATGATTAATGATCCAGATATAGATATTATAGATATTTGTGCACCTAATAACTATCACTGTGATTTAGCAATTAAAGCAATGCAAGCTGGCAAAGATGTTTTATGTGAAAAACCCTTAGCTCCAAATGCTTCACAAATAAAAAAAATGATTGAAGTAAGAGATCAAACGAAAAAAAAATTAATGTGTGCTCAACACTTTAGATTCAGAAAAGATTCTCAATTAATAAAAGAAGAATCCAAATTAATTGGTTCGATATATCATGCACGTTCTTGGATGCTTAGAAGAAATTATTTACCAGTCTCACTTGGTTTTTTAAAAAAAGAAAATTCAGGAGGAGGTCCTTGTATTGATATAGGGGTGCACGTATTAGATTTAACTCTATGGTTTATGAACAACCCAGAACCACTTTCTGTGACAGGTGTGTCAAAAACAGAATTAGCAAAGCAACCTACTTCTTTTAGTTATAATGGAGAGTACGATAAGGAAGCAATGAACGTTGAAGATTTTGCAGCTGCATTTGTTAGGTTTAAAAATGGTGCAACCTTAATGCTTGAAGTATCATGGATGCTTCATCATAAATTGCCAGAAGATAAACTAGAAGATATGCAGGTATGGTTATATGGAAGGGAAGCTGGTTTACATTGGCCCAACTGTGAAATTATAAAAAATGATATCAGTTCTCAAACTCATATAACTAAAAAAATAGAAGGAAATTTAAAAGACAACATTGAAGCTCATGCAAAAGAATGTATTGAGTTTGCAGATTTTGTAGCAAATGATAAAGCTGTTACTATTCCAGCTGAACACTCTCTTCAAGTAATGAAAATCTTAGATGGAATTTATAAAAGTCAAGAAATAGGAAAAGAAATTATTTTAGATGAATAAATTATGATCAATGAAAAATAATTTATTTTTAGCTGTTATTCTATCACTTTCAGGTTTGTTCTTATTAGACTGTATGGGCATTGCGATAAAATTTTTACGAAACGAATATCCAGCAGCTCAACTTTCTGTCTTTAGAAATTTATTTGGGATGATACCATGTGTTATTGCTTTATATTTTTCACATGATTGGCATCGCAATGGTAGGCAAATAAAAATAACACAATGGAAGTTAGGATTATTTCGAGGAGTATTTGTAGCACTGGCTCAATTGTGTTTGTACACTTCTTATGCCTACCTCCCTTTTGCTTTAGTTGCTACCATGGAATACACAGGACCTATGATGGTTACCCTTCTTGCTATTCCTATATTAGGTGAAAAATTTGGTTGGTACAAAATGAGTGCAGTAATTTCTGGTTTTGTAGGTATCGTTTTAATTATGCAACCTTGGTCATCAGATTTTAATTATATGTTATTACTACCTATCCTTGCTGCTTTTGGATATTCATTAGCAAGAGTAACATCCTTAAGTTTTGAGGATCATGTTCCTTCACCACTGATCAACTTGTATGGTCAAACTGGAACAATCATAGTTGCATGTATGTTAGTGATGTTTTTTGGTATGTGGGAAAATTTCAAAAGTGTAAATGATTTCTTAGTAGTTTGTGTCATGGGAATTGCAGGAGGATCTGGAACTTTATTATTAATATATGGTGCTAGAAAAGCAGAACTAAGCAAAATTATGCCATTTGATTATATCGAGATATTTTTTGCACTTATTTTAGGTTGGATATTTTTTGCAGAATGGCCAGTTGATCAACTCTTCCCAGGTGCTTTTTTCATAGTTTTAGGTGGATTAATCATTTATCTTCAACAAAGAAAAAATAATTTTCAAAGGTTAAGGAAAACATAATGGAATATAAAATTACCAAACTTAAAAATGATAAAGGTTTAGATATAGACATAGTTAATATTATTAACTCAAACAATTATAGTTTTAGTTTTTATACATATGGCGGCTATATGAGTGAAGTTTGTATTCCAACTTCTTCTAATGTCTCTGAAACAGAGGATGTATTATTAGGATATGGTAATTTAGATGATTGTCTGGAAGCTCATGGATATTTTAATTCAATTATTGGAAGAGTTTGTAATAGAATAGGGCAAAGTAAATTTACTCTTAATGGGGAAGAATATAATTTATATTCTAATACCGAGCCTGATCATCTTCATGGTGGAAAGGTAGGTTTTAATAAAAAGATTTGGAAAATAGCTGATATTAAAAAAACAAGTGAAAGTATAAAAGTAGAGCTTACTTACTACTCTAAACATTTAGAAGAAAATTATCCAGGTAACTTAAATTGCAAAACTATTTATGAACTTAATAACAATAACGAAATTCTAATTTCCTTTAATGCTATTTCTGACCAAGATACTATTGTTAATATGACTAATCATAATTATTGGAATTTCCACGGTCATAAAGATAATTACAAAAATATTACTGATCATGTTGTAAGAATATCATCAAATCAAATTTGTGAAACTGATGAGGGCTCAATTCCTACTGGTAAATTATTCGATGTAGTTAATACAAAATATGATCTTAATAATTCATTTGAAATAAATAATGCTTTTTTAGAAAGTGGTGGTATCGATCACAATTATGTTCTTAAAGATCATTCAATTGATAAATCTATAGCTTCCATCTACAGTAAAATTACTGGTATGGGAGTTGAATACTCTACAGATCAACCTGGAATACAATTTTATACTGGGAATATGATGAAAGACTCATACGATGGTAAACATAATCGTAATTATGGCTTACAGTACGGCATGTGTCTAGAGACGCAAATTTTTCCTGATGCTATTAATCAACCAAATTTTCCATCAACTATATTAAAAGAAGGTGAAAAATATAATTCAAACACAAAAATAAAATTAAGAAATGATTTTAAATAAATTAATTTATTGTTTTTATAATTTTATATCTATAGACATCCGCATAAATGAAAATTAGTAAAAAAATCATCGATAATTTAAAAAAAGGTGGAGTAGATTTTTATTTAAGCGTTCCGTGTAAGTTGTTAGCTAATATGATTGATATTCTTGAAAATGATAAGGATGTTTATTATTCGGCTGTACCACGAGAGGAAGAAGGTATGGGTATTTGTGCTGGAGCTTATCTAGGAAATAAATTCCCATGTATAATGATGCAGAATACAGGAATTGGAAATTCAGTGAACGCAATTGTATCTTTATTACAATTATATCAAATGCCTGTTATTTTTCTAATTAGTTATAGGGGTACACCAGGTGAGCCAGTAGGAGCACAAGGCGGAATGGCGAAAATAACTGAAGATATTTTACAAACATTAAGAATTCCTATCCTGCATTGTTCTTCTGAAAAAGAATTAGATAAAATTTCAACATTTAGCAAACATGCCAAAGTTATTGAATCACCAGTAGCTATTTTATGTGATTTCAATTTAATGAAAGATGATAAATGAACCGTTTTGATTTATTAAATAAGATACAAAATATTCTTAAAGATAACTTAGTTATTTGTAATATAGGTCTTCCATCTCAAGAATTATATAAAATTAGTGATCAACCAAATTTTTTTTATATGTTAGGCAGTATGGGCTTATCATCTTCTATTGGCTTAGGTTTGGCACTATCTCAAAATAAACACGTGATTAGTATAGATGGTGATGGATCAGTTTTAATGAATATGAATACCCTAGCAACAATAGGCAATAGAGCGCCATCAAACTATACTTTATTGATAATCGATAATGGCTCTTATGGATCAACAGGAGATCAACGAACATTTACTGATGAGAAAACTTCTTTAAAGGATGTTGCATTAGGAGCTGGCTGCAAAAATGTAATTGAATGTTCTGGTGAGGAAACAATTAATGAATTGAACAAAGCCATTGATGATAAAGATAATTCATATGTAATAATTTCAAAGATCAATTCTGGGAATGTTAAAATTGATCCTATCCCACTCAATCCTATAACTATAAGAGATAGGTTTAGAAAGTTTATCGGTATAGTTAAATACCTTTAACTAATATTTTATGATCATTTGTGCAGGATCAATATTTACAGATTACATAAGTAGGATAGATAAATTTCCAAAAAAACCAATTAAAGTTTTATCTAGAGGTATTGATAAAAGATTAGGCGGGTCAGCAGCAGTATCGGCATTTACTGCAAAAATTTTGGGCTCTGAATCAAAATTCATTGGAAAATTTGGAGACGATGATTCTTCAGTCTTTTTAAAAAATGAATTAAAAAAATTTTCTATCAACACTAGTAAATCAATTTTTATAAAAAAATGTCAGTCTTCGCAAAGCTTTGTAATTGAGGATAAAAAAGGTGAAAGATTACTAGCAGCTTACAATGATCCAAAATTACTTGATTATAAGAAAATACCCAAATTAAATTTTAGAAAAATGGATATTTACTCAATAGATATGAGATGGATAGATATGGCCTTTAATATTGCTATTAATACCAATAAAAAAAATATTAAATGTGTTGCTGATCTAGATAATTTTAAAAATTCAAATAAAATTTCTGAAATCGTTAACAAAGCTTCTCACCCTATATTTTCTGAAGAAGGTTTGAAAACTTATAAAAAAAACATCAATATGCAAAATGCTCTTTTTCAAATATTCAATGAAACAAATAAATTTGTTGCAGTTACTATGGGATCGAAAGGTGTTTATTGGGTTGAAAATAACTCATTATTTCATTGTAATGTTCCAAAGGTAAAAACAGTTGAAACAAATTGTGCAGGAGATGTTTTTCATGGTGCTTTTGCAACAGCTCTATCGTTAAATAAATCAAACTCTCAAAGTGTTCAATTAGCGGCAGCAACTGCAACATTAAAATGTATGAAAACTGGTGGCATATATTCAATACCAAATTTAAACAACGTAAATAAATTTTCAAAAAAATTAAAAATTAGAAAAATTAAATGACAAAAATTTTAATTACAGAATTTATAGATTCACAATCATTACAAAATATAAATAAAAAATTTGATGTAATTTATAAAAAAGATGCTTGGCAAAATAAAGATTTTTTGGAAAAAGAAATTCAGAAATTTGATGGAATAATTGTAAGGAATAAAACAAGTTTAGATAAGAATATTTTAATAAATGCATCTAATTTAAAGTTTATAGGAAGACTAGGTGTTGGCCTTGATAATATAGATACAGAATACTGCAAAAATAATAATATCATTGTTCAGCCAGCAACAGGTATGAATTCTGACTCTGTTGCTGAATACGTTGTGAATTCTTCCCTTACATTATTAAAAAAAACTCAAATTATTAATGAGCTAACTCTACAAGGAGCATGGCCAAGAACATCAATTGTTACAAAAGAGCTAAAAGGAAAGACTCTTGGCTTAATAGGTTTTGGGGATATTTCAAAAAAAGTTTTAAAGCTTGTAAATGTTTTTGACGTTACCTGTATCGCATATGATCCTTTTATAACTTTGAAACAAATGGAGGAAGATAATGTTAAGAAAGTATCATTTGATGAAATTCTTAATTTGGCCGACATAATTTCTATTCATGTTCCATTAAATAATGACACAAAGTATTTATTTGACAGACAAGTTTTTATTAAGATGAAAAAACAACCAATCATAATTAATACTTCTAGGGGTGGTGTCATAAATGAGAATGACTTAATTGATGCTTATAGAAACAAATATATCTCTGGTTTTGCATTAGATGTTTTTGAAAATGAACCAGTAAATGAAACATTCTATAAAAATATTTCAAATGATATGAATTGCATCTTAACACCTCATATCGCAGGTGTAACTGAGGAATCGAACGTAAGAGTAAGTAATTTTATAATTGATAAAACAAATAAATTTTTTGAAAATTTTAAAGATTAAATTCACTCATCTTAACTATACGATTTTCTTTTATTGATTTTTCTGCAGCCTCACCAGTGGCAACAGCTATCAATCCATCATTAAGAGAAACTTCTGGATTAGATTTATTTTTAATACAATCTAAAAATTTCAGATGCTCATAATATGTAGAACCATGATGATGACCTGCTTGAAGTATTTTGTTATCAACCTCAATTGTTTCAATATCTGGCTTTATCTTATTACGTAAGTTAAGGAAAACTTCTGATTTGTTAATTCCAGATTTGCTAGATGGCACTCCAGTTTCTATTTTGCCTTTAGTGCCTACTGCAGATAGTTCTTCTTGAAAATTTGAATTTTCAGCAAACATACAGAGATCTAAAGAAGCTCTCACTTTGTTTGCAAAATCAACAATTACATAAGCATTATCAAGAATATCTGATTTTTCACCGTTGTACTCTTCATCTAAATGGTTCACATCTTGCCCACCACTAGCGTAAACTTGTATTGGATCACTTTTAATAATGTATCTCATTAAATCAAAAAAATGACAGCATTTTTCTACTAATGTACCACCTGTATTTTTTGATAGTCGATTCCAATCATTTACTTTAACCAAGAAAGGTTCTCTATGCTCCCTAATGGCTAACATTTTTAAATCTCCAATTTTATTATTATGAATATTTTGAATAAATTTTGCTACAGGAGGCATGTATCTATATTCCATTCCAATCCAAACTATCGATTTATAATTTGTAGTTATTTTTTTTAAATCAATACAATCAGCCGTATTAGTACAAAGGGGTTTTTCAATCAAAAAATGCTTATTGTATTTAATTAGATCCTTAACAATTCCATAATGAGTGAAATTGGGAGATGATATTAAAAAAACATCAGCTAAATTTGCCTCAGCCATTTCGATGTAATTATTGAAAATTTTTATTTCATTTGGGGCAATTTTTTTTGATTTTTCAAGTGAATGATCATCGGGGTCACTTAAAGCGACTACTTCAGCATCTTCAATAATTGATATATTGTTTATATGCTCTCTAGCCATTGTACCTGCTCCAATTATGCCATATTTAATTTTGTTCATAATGTATAAACGGGAATATTTAATTTTCCTGCAAGCAACTTTATTTCTTTTTCAAAATTACCATAAGTAAAACCTAAATGGTGCTCAATACCAGATTCAAATAATCTTTTAAATTTTGAATATGTACTACTGCCTAAAGTTACAACACCTGATGTTCCTGAAAATGACTTTTTTCTCTTTAAGATCTTTGCTTTTTGCACAAAGAATATTAACTTATTTCTAGTTTTTGATATTCTAAATATAGTTATATCACCTGCCTTAAGAGCAAATTCGTGTAATAAAGGTTTTAGTCTGTTGGAGTGTATACCTGCTTTTATTTTTCCATCTGCCATACTTTTTGGAGCAAGTCCGCAATGCCAAAAAACTGCAGTTTGATCTGATTTTCTGACATCTACAATATCTACTAATAAAGCAGGTGAGTTAGAAATTTTATTTAAAATATTACAGCTTACTGATCCTAAAACATCAGCCTCACAAGCACTGCTTACGAGCTCTTCATTCATCATTGCCATAGGTGCACAAATTGCACAACCATATTCTGTAAATGTTTCTGGCCAACATCGAACTGCTAAATTATCTAAGTTATTTTTGCTTTTTATAATTTTCAGACCATTATAAAGTGAAAGGCTTTTGTTTAACTCTTTTTGATTTAATTTATCCAGATTTGAAATATATTTTTTTGTATTATTTTTGGTATTTATTAATTCTTTATTTGATAAATTTTTAGAAATATCAAAAAGTTTACTTAAAGATATATTTTTTATATTTACTTTTAATTTTTCTTTCAACTCAGATTTATTAAAATCACATGTATAAAAACCTTCAGGTCTTTTACCAATTAGGCCTAAATTTTGATTATTTATTTTTTTATAAATTTCATTTGCTTGCTTGTTGTATTTTTTGTTCAATTTTAATGATTTTAAAAAGATTTTTTTTCTTCTTGGAAGTTTAATTTGAATTTGATTCTTTAAATCTTTTTTTAAATCCAATATATCTAGAGAAGGATAAAAATTATTTTTTTGTAATGCATGAGATGCTAAATTTAAACCACATATAGAATTTAATCTTAATCTTTTGCCCGTCCTATTCTCTTGAATGGCCAAGAGCAAAAACTTTTCGGAAAAAATTTTTGAAAATTCAACTATAAATTTAGCATCAGTAAAGGTTGTTTGTATTGCTATATAATAATCACAAGGTTTTTTTTTAAAAAATTTTATTAAATTTTTTACATCTGTTTCAGTGTAAACAATTTTTTCTATACCAATTGAATTCTTATATTTTAAATTAATTTTTTTACTAATAAGTTGAAAATATTTTTCAGCCAATCCCGTATCAAATGTTAAACGACCAATACCAAAGTAACCAACTTTCAATTTCATATAAATTTAAAATCCTTTGTTTTTGGGGACTCCCAAGTCATTAAGTTAATTTTTTCACAATAATTGTTATTTATAAAAACTCAATAATAGTAATTAAAAATTGTTGTAAAACGTTTTACTTTATGTTTAAAACTTAATAAAAATGGAGGAAAGATGATGAACATTAAGTTTATTTTTAAAGCAATATCTGTAGCTTTAATTTCACTCTCATTAACTTTAATTTCTGCAGTTTCTTTTGCTGCCACAGATGTAAGAATTATGTGGTACGGAGATGGAGATAAAGAAAATGTGCCAATCGCAGCACAAATTGATGAGTTTAATGCAGCTAATCCAGATATAAATGTAATTTTAGATATTGTACCATATGATGCAATAATGAACACCTTACCTATTCAGCTTGCAGCTGGAGAAGGTCCTGACATTGCACGTGTTACAGATCTTGGTGGATTAAATAAATATTACGCTGATATTACACCTTACGTAGCTGATCCAAGTTACTATGAAAAAAGCTTCGGTCCTTTTTTAAATTGGTATCGTAAGTCTGGAGATACAACTTCAATTCATGGTTTTCATTCTACAATGACTGTTACTGGTCCATATGTAAATAAAACTTTATTTGAACAAGCTGGTGTAGATCTATTAGGCCCTGGTGCAACTTGGGAAGAATGGGCAGCAGTTTCAATTGAAGTAGCAGAAAAAACAGGTACTCCTATTCC
This sequence comes from uncultured Alphaproteobacteria bacterium, assembly GCA_902614085.1. Classification (GTDB taxonomy): domain Bacteria; phylum Pseudomonadota; class Alphaproteobacteria; order HIMB59; genus CACPNW01. Next base: position 281,487 of record CACMJS010000002.1, on the reverse strand, counting down.
AATGGCTTGGGATAGATCAGGTCACCGTGTATCAGGCCCAGCAATTTCTATGGGAGCGAAATATTTTGATTCAAACGGTGATCCAAAATTAGTTGATGATGGATTAAAAGCTATGACTCAAATGCTTTATGATTGGCACCAAGCAGGTACAATGAGTAAAGATCTTTGGGGATCAGTTTCAGGATCTAAATATCATGCCCCAAATGATTGGTGGAATGCTGCTGAGGTAGTTTTCATGATGAGTGGTTCATGGCAAATTGGAAGATTCGCAAATGAAGTTGGAGATGATTTTGACTGGTGGGCTGTACCAGCTCCATGTGGTCCTGCTGCATGTACTGGAATGCCAGGTGGAAATGCACTATTAGCATTCAATGCTAATCCTGCTGTTGGAAAGGTAATGGATTACCTTTCTAGTAAAGAACAACTAAGTAGTTTTATTGGTCAAGTTCTTGCTATCCCTGGACACTTAGATCTACAAGTTGACTATCAAACTGATGATCCAAACGCAAAACACGCATTAAACACTTTTGCTGGTGCAGTGCCAACTATTGATCAAGTTGCTTTTGATCTTCAGGCACACGTTGACAACCGTATAATGTTTAACGCAATCATCTCAAGATTAGGACAGGCTATTGTTGGCGAAATGACAATGGAAGAAGCTTGGGAGCGTATGGATGAAGATGTTGAAAAACAACTTAAAGAAAAATACGGCGGATAATTACATCCAAAATAATAATAATATAAAGCTGCTCTTTTTGAGCAGCTTTTTTTCGAATTTATTTAATGGAAAATATTAGAAATCAAATAAAAAAATTTTTCCTTAGAATTTTAAATATTCCCTTTGCTTTTTTAATGCATGCCATTGATTTAATCATGTGGCCAATTCAAAAAATTATTGGTGTAAGAAATATGCCATATATTTTTTTGCTTCCAAATTTAATTTTTTTTGGATTATTTGTAATAATCCCTCTTGGTGCAAACTTTTTCTTTTCATTATCATCTGGTGACGAACTGTTATTTGCTGAAAGAGAACTTCCTACAACAAAACAATATGATCAGTTATTTGATTGTGAGAGTTATTTAAACCCAAATACATGTACAGAAGATTTTTTTTGGAGAGGAGTTTATAACACTATATTCTTTGTTGTTTTTCAAGTTGGCTTAATGATTTTCTTTTCGGTTTTGACTGCCGTGATATTAAATAAGAAAATTATTGGCAGAGGTTTTTTTAGATCGGTATTTTTTTTCCCTGTTTTATTGTCACCAGTTGTTGTTGGTTTGATTTGGCAATGGATACTGCTAAAAAATGGAGCTTTCAATGCTATAATTGAGTCTTATGGTGGAGACAAAGTATCATTTTTAACGGATCCATCATGGGCTATGGCATCTGTAATCTTTGTATCAATATGGGCCCATATGGGTTTTTACACTCTGATTGTATTAGCAGGTCTTCAAGCAATACCTCCAAATTTATATGAGGCAGCCGAAATGGATGGAACTAGCCGAGAAAGAATTTTCTTTCGAATAACTCTACCTCTTCTAATGCCAAATTTATTAGTTGTATTTATTCTTGCCTCAATAAAAGGTGTTCAAACATTTGATGAAATATATGTTTTAACTGGTGGGGGGCCTGGAACATCTACATCATTAATTGTTCAATATATTTTTACCACAGGATTTGCTTCATCTGGATCTGTTCAAAATTTTGGTCTTGCAGCTGCCGCATCTATGGTTCTTGGTGTGGTACTTTTATTTTTAACACTTATGCAATTATATTTCAGTCGAAACAAAGAAAGTAAACATCAAGAAATCTAATATGTCAGAAACAACTTCAAGAATAATAAAAATTGCTACAAAAAAAAGATATAAAAATAAATATCATTGGACAGATTATTTTTCTTATTTTTATTTATTTCTAGGTGTTCTTTTAATGTTTGGTCCTGTTGTGTGGTTAGGATTATCTTCATTAAAGACCTTAGCAGGTATACAAGAATATCCTCCAACAATTTTGCCACTTTCTCAAATTCAAGTTGATGTTGAAGGATACGATAAACCCTTACCAATTTTTAATGTGACACAAGAAGATGGGTCAGTAAAGCAGTTAGCACAAATTAAAAGAATTGGAATTAATGCTAAAATGGTTGATCCTCTAAACCCAGGAGAAACAGTAAAAGTACCAATTGATAAAAGAGAAAAAATTAGAGAATTTAAAATTCAGTGGCAAAACTATGTTGATCCTTTAAGAAAGTATGATTTTTTACTTTATTTCAAAAACTCAACTTTCATTACAGTTGTTGCCACAATAATAACGTTAATAATAAATTCAATGGCAGCATATGCACTTTCTATATATGAGTTTAGGGGGAAAAATTTTGCACTTGTTTTTGTTATAGGTACATTATTAATTCCATTAACGATAATTTTGGTTCCAGTTTTTTATGTTGTTGCAAACTTTGGAATGATAAATTCATTATGGGGCGTAATTCTTCCAGGTGCCGCAACACCAACAGGAGTTTTTTTACTTCGTCAATATATGCTTACATTGCCTAGAGAGCTTATAGAAGCAGCAAGAATGGATCACGCAAGTGAATGGGCAATTTATTGGCGAGTTGTCCTACCTTTATCTATACCGGCTATTGCAGTTTTAGCAATTTTTTCCATAATGTGGAGATGGAATGATTTCTTATGGCCTTTAATAGTTTTATCTAAAAGTGAAGTTTATACATTGCAAATTGGATTAAACGCATTTCACGGAGAACTTACTAGTCAGTGGAATTATGTATTATCAATGACTATGGTAACTTTATTACCTATAGCAATTATATTTGCTTACTTACAAAAATTTATAACAACAGGAATAGCAAGCACAGGTATGAAGTAATGCAAGACAAACCTCTAATTTTTTTTGATCCTTATCCAAGAAATGAAGAAATGGTTTTTACCAATGATGTTAAGACTGAATTAGAAAAAATATCTAATTTAATTTATCACTTTGGTAGTCGAGCTCCTGATGAACTTGTAGATAAAAATATTGAAGATATTGAAATATTAGTTGGACAGACTGCTATGCCTAAAGAACGTTTAGATAAATCAAAAAAAATTAAAGCAATTATAAATGTCAAAGCAAATTGGGAACCGAATATTGATTATCATGAAGCACATAGAAGAGGTATTTATGTTTTATCAGCTGCACCTGCCATGGCTCCTGCTGTTGCTGAAGCTTGTATAGGTTACGCAATCTCTCTTTCTAGAAATGTTTTGGGAGTTTACAAAAAGTTTTTAAATTCTGAAGAGCAATATGGAATTAAAGAAAATAAATTTGCTTATACACTTTTTAACTCAAATGTTGGGTTAATTGGGTTTGGAAATTTAGCAAAAAGTTTACTTCCTTTGTTAAAACCCTTTAACTGTAAAATTTCAGTATTTGATCCATGGTTATCTAATGAATACTTAGAAAGCCAGGGTGTAAACCCTGTATCGATTGATGATTTATTATCTAACAATAAATTTATATTCATATTAGCTGGAGTTACTACTGAAAATGAAGGATTTATTAGTAAAGATAAATTAAAATTAATTAAAAAAAATAGTTCAGTAGTTTTAGTAAGTAGAGCGGAGGTTGTTGATTTTGACGAATTTATTGAACTTGCTGAAAATGAATATTTTAGAGCAGCTATAGATGTATATCCAGTAGAGCCTGTGCCAGCAGATTCAACTTTTAGAAAAAAATCTAATATTTTATTTACTTCACATGTTGCAGGTGCTTTAGATTATTCATATAAAAATATAAGAGATATGATGATGAATGATATAAAAAAAATCTTGAATGGGATGCCGCCTATACACTTACAACATGCTGACCCTGACAAAGCAATAATGAGAAGAGATAGATGACTGAAATCATATTAAAGGACATTTATAAAAGTTATGATCAAACAGAAGTAATTCATGGAGTTGATTTGAAAGTTGAAAGTGGAAAATTCCTAGTTTTAGTTGGCCCCTCTGGATGTGGTAAGTCAACATTATTAAGAATTATTGCTGGATTAGAAAGAATTACATCAGGAGAAATTTTAATCGACGGAAATGAAGTAAGTAATATACCCGCTTCAGAAAGAGGTTTGGCTATGGTTTTTCAATCATATGCTTTGTATCCTCACATGTCTGTTTTTAAAAATATGGCCTTTGCATTGGAAAATCTAAAAATTGATAAAAAAACAATTGAAGAAAAAGTTAATAGCGCAGCTAAGCTTTTACAAATTGAAGAGTATCTTCAAAGAAAACCAAAAGCACTTTCTGGTGGTCAAAGACAAAGAGTAGCTATTGGCAGAGCAATAGTTAGAGATCCAAAAGCATTTTTGTTTGATGAGCCCTTATCTAATCTTGATGCTGAGTTAAGAGTAACAATGAGAAAAGAATTATCAGCACTTCATGAAAAAATTGGTGGTACTATGATTTATGTTACACATGATCAAGTTGAAGCAATGACATTGGCTGATCAAATAGTAGTTTTAAATAATGGTTATGTTGCGCAAGCAGGAGCACCACTTGATTTATATAATAATCCCAGTGATATTTTTGTAGCTGGTTTCATTGGATCGCCAAAAATGAATTTTATAAAAGTTAATGCAATTGATAAGTCTGGTTCATTTAATTTAGTTTCAGATGCATTGAATTTACAAACAAATCATAAAAATTTACAAAATAATACACCTTATTCTCTTGGGATAAGGCCTGAACATATAGAAGTTTGTGAACAGCAAAATTCAGATTTGAAAGTACATGTTGATTTTACTGAACAGCTCGGAAGTGAAACTTACTTTTATTGTCAGGGTGAAGGAATAAAACAATTAATTGTTCATCATACCGGGCAATATAAAATTAATAAGGGAGAAGAATTATATCTTCGTTTTAAAAGAGATTCAGTTCATCTTTTTGAAGAGAATGGCATGTCTGTATCAAAAAAAAATAATTAATGAGTTCTAAAAAAATTGGACTTGCCATTATTGGTACGGGTATGGCTGCAAAACCCCATGCCTTGGCTTTAAATGAATTAAAGGATGACATTAATGTAGTTGGAGTTTTTTCTCGAAATAAGGAAAAAAGAGAAAATTTTTCTAAAAATTATAATTTTAATTCATTTCAAGACATTGATAGTATTTATGATAATCCTGAAGTTGACATAGTGGATATCATCACGCCTCCAAATCAACGCTTAGAACTAGTAGAGCAATTTAGTAAATATGGAAAACATATCTTAATGGAAAAACCAATTGAACGAACTTTAGAAAATGCAAAAAGTATAGTTTCAATTTGTGAAAACAATAAAGTTAACCTAGGTATAGTTTTTCAACATCGATTTAGAAAATCCTCAATTAAATTAAAATCATTAATAAATGAGAATAAATTTGGTCAAATTTTTTCAGCTCAAATCAATATTCCATGGTGGCGAGAACAGTCTTATTATGATGAACCAGGTAGAGGAACATATAAAAGAGATGGTGGAGGAGTTCTTATAAGCCAAGCTATTCATACACTTGATCTTGCTATCAGTCTTTTAGGAGATGTTAAAGAGGTGATGGTAATGGCAGAAACTACAAAGTTTCACAAAATGGAGTCAGAAAATTTTGTAACTGGAGGTATTAAATTTAAAAATAGCGTAATTGCATCTTTATTCGCTTCAACGAGTGTTTTTCCAGGCTCATCAGAGTCAATTGTCCTTCATTGTGAAAATGCAACAGTCAAACTTGAAGCAGGAACACTTATCATTAATTGGAGGAATGGTAAGAAAGAAGAGTATGGAGAGGAATCTGGAACTGGTGGTAGTGCTGATCCTATGGCCTTTCCATTTGATTGGCATAAAGATCTTATACTTAATTTTGCAAAATCAATTAGCACAAATGAAAAATTTGAAATTACTGGAAAAGAAGCATTGAAAGTTCATTATCTCATTGATGCAATGATAGAATCATCTAAAAAAAATAAACTAATTACAATGGAGTAAAATATTTAATCATGAGAAAAATTAAAGTTGCTGCAATGGGTGTTGAGCATAGACACATTTTTGGACAATTAAATGGTATGTTAAATTTGGGATGCGAATGTGTTGGCTGGTGGAATGAAACTGATAATAAAATTACAAAAGATTTTAATGAAAAACATCCTGATATACCCCGCTTTACAAATAAAGAGGATTTATTAAAAAATAAAGAAATTGAATTAGTGTTGATAGCAGACATTCCAGTTAAAAGAGCAGCTTTAGCTATTGAGTGTATGAATGCTGGAAAAGATGTAATGTTAGATAAACCTGGATGTACAACTTTAGAACAACTTAAAGAAATTGAAAATACTGCAAAAAAAACAGGAAAAATTTTTTCAATTGATTTTTCTGAAAGATTTGAAGTGCCGTCAGTTCAAACTGCCTATGATTTAATTCAAGCGGGCGAAATTGGAGATGTTGTTCAAACAATTGGAATGGGACCTCACAGATTGAATATTCAAACTAGACCTGATTGGTTTTTTGATTACGATCAATATGGTGGTATTTTATGTGATATTGCTTCACATCAAATAGATCAGTTTTTATTTTTTACTGGATCTAAAAATGTAGAAATTATAAATTCTTCAACAGGTAATTTTTCAAATCCTGAACATAATAAGTTTGAAGATTTTGGTGAAATTTTAATTCATGGAGATAAGGGTAGAGGTTACATTAGGGTAGACTGGTACACTCCTGATGCTTTACCTAATTGGGGCGATGGCAGATTGACTATTTTAGGTACAAAAGGATACATAGAATTAAGAAAGTATGTCGATCTTGTTGGTAGAGAGGGTACAGATCACCTTTTTTTAGTTAATAATAAGAAATATGAATATAAAGATGCTTCTAAAGAACCCCTAACATATTTTGAGAGATTAATGGGTGATGTTGTAAACAGAACTAGTACTGCAATGGATCAATCACATTGTTTAAAAGTGATGGAATTGGCAATCAAAGCTCAAAAAAATGCAATTAGGCTTGGCAATATTAAGTGATGAATATGTCTAATCAGGAATTATCTGATACTTTAGAAGTCGTTATTAATAATACAAAAATTTTTGATATTCATACGCATTTATTTCCATCTGCCTTTAAAAGTCATTCTCTTTCTGGTTTTATTAATTTGTTAAACTATCATTATTTAATTGCAGAATTATTAACCAATGCAAATATAAGTGCAGAAAAATTTTACTCTCTGGATGACGTAAATAAAGCAAAACTTATCTGGGAAGAATTATTTCAAAATAGAACACCAATTTCTGAAGCGTGTAAAGGCGTACTAACTGTACTTCAAAAATTAGATATTAATTATAATAATAAAACTTTTGAAGAACTAAAAAATGAATATGAAAATAAATCTCTTACAGATGAAAAAATTTTAAAATTATCAAACGTTTCTTCTTTAGTAATGACAAATAATCCATTTGATATTGATGAATGGAATTTATATAAAGATAATGATTGGGATAGAAATATATTTCAATCATCATTAAGACTAGATGATTTAATTATTAACAATTCCCAAGCAACTGAGGTTGCAAAAAATCAAACTAAGATAAATCAAAAAGCAAATGATATTGTAATAAATTATTTAGATAGTTGTTTTTTAGTATCCAATCCAGTGTATGCAGCTATTTCAGCAAATTCAGATAATTTTAAAGAAATCTTAAATGATCCTCTTTGGAAATTAATCTTATCATGGTTAAATAAAAAAAATATCCCATTGTCTTTAATGTTAGGTGTTAAACGAGCTGTAAATAGTAGTTTTGGTTTAGCTGGAGATGGGATTGGTGATATTAATCTCAAAGAACTAAGTAAATTATGTAATTCTTTTCCGGAAAACAAATTTCTTGTAACTTGTTTATCTTTAAATGATCAGCACGAATTAACTGTCTTAGCTCGTAAACATCCTAATTTAAAAATATTTGGTTTTTGGTGGTTTATGAACCAGCCAAGTATTGTAAAAATTGTTCTAAAAATGAGGATTGATATGCTAGGTCTATCATTTATACCTCAGCATTCCGATGCAAGAGTTACTGATCAACTTATATACAAATGGTCTCATTTCAAAAATATCTTACATGAAATTTTATATGAATATTATGAAGATCTTTCTAAGAAAAATTACGAGTTATCAAAATTTATAATAGAAAGGGATATTAATAATTTATTAAATCAAAACGCAAAAAGTTTTTTTCTTAAGTAACTGCATATTTTACTAAATTATTATAGCTAATCTGAAGTGAATCAAAAGGATCGCCATTACATTCATCTTGTTCAACAATATACCACTTACAACCTGAATCTGTTGCTGTTTTAACAATATTTTTGATATCTAAATTACCTAAGCCAACCTCTGCAAAAAAACTTTCTTGATCATTTATCATTATAAAATCTTTTAAATGTAATAATGGCATTCGTTGATCTAATTTTTTACACCACATTAATGGATTTTGACCACCTTTTTGTATCCAATAAATATCTGGCTCTCCTTGTATGAATGTACTATCTGTATTTTTATAAATTCTTTCTAAAATTATTTCATTTTGAACTTTTTGGAATTCAAGTGCATGATTATGGTAGCATAGCACCTTTCCTTCTGCATGAAACTTGGAGCCAGCGATATTTATATCTTCTATGAATTTATCAATTTCTTCTAAGTTTTTCATATCTACATTTAATGGATAAGGAAGAGCTGAATATTCGCAATTAAAAATATTTAGCTTATTAATAACTTCATCAGTATTTTTTATAATTTGTTCATTTGGTTCATGTGTAGCGCATATAACTAAACTCAAATCTTCACACATGCTTTTTATTGTTTTAGGATTAATTAAACCAACACCACTGATTTGAATGCTACTATATCCAATATTTTTGATTTTTTTTAGACTTTCAAATAAATCTTTTTCATTTTGGCAAAAATCTCTAACGGTATAAAGAGTTACTGCAATTTGATTAATTTTCATCTTGATTTACTTATCATTTCTTCTAATTTTTGTTCATATTTAACCTCATCTAAAGGAAGCTCTATTTTTTTTTCCTCTAATCCCGATAGAACCATCGCATTAATTAATTCAACTGAATTTAAACCATCTTTTCCATTCACTAACAGTTTTTCTTTTCCTAGGAGGAAGTTTGTAAAGTTTTGAATAAGTCTTTGATGCTCAATATGTTGATCCAAATCAGCCTTAAAATTGAAATTAATTTTTTCTTTCTTAGGCATTCCAAAAAGTGTTTTAGAGTTTTTAATAAATTCAGTAGATGAATCTATTTTTTCCCATGTAACATTATTATCCTGAATTGTAATTAAACCCTTATCTGATGCAATTTCCAATCTGTTTACACCAGGAGCTTCACCTGTTGTTGTAATAAATACACCTTTTAATCCATTTTTATATTTAAAGATTGAAGTCACTTCATCTTCAACTTCTATCTCATGAAAGCGACCTAATCCCAAATCAGTATATACACTGTCAGGCATACCAAATAACCACTGACACAAATCAAGTTGGTGAATACTCTGATTTATTAAAACGCCCCCACCTTCACTTTCCCATTTAGCTCTCCAATTAGACGTCTGATAATAATAGTTTGTTCTAAACCAATTAGTTATTGTCCATTGAAAACGGTGAACTTTACCTAATTCGTTTCCATTAATTAGTTCCTTTATCTTAACATAAACAGGATTAGTCCTTTGATTTAGCATAACAGTAAAAAATGTTTTAAAACTTTGTGAAATATTAATAAATTCTCGACACTTTTTACTAGTTATTGCTAAGGGTTTTTCAATTATAACATTAATATTATTTTCGAGAGCTTTTTTCGCTAGATCTATGTGCGATTTATGAGGTGTAGCAATGATTGCCGCATCTATAATTTTATTATCAAAAAAATTATCAGTATTTTCAAAAAAAGGAATATTTTCATATTTATTTTTATATTCTACATTTGAATCAGCAACTGCGGCTAAGATGGCATTTTCTATTTTATTCTCTTGCAATTTTTTAGCATGATTTGCTCCCATACCTCCTATGCCAATAACACCAAATCTGACAGGTTTTTCCATAATTAATTTTATTATATTAAAATAAAAAATATTTAATTAATTTATGAAAGTATTGGATCTTTTACTGGAATAATCGGCACTCCACCTGGGGATTGTTCTGTGCCAGAAATTTCAATAGTACTAATATTGCTTCGCCATCTAACACTTACTGCAAACATAATAGCATCAGCAATATCTCTTGGCTCGAGAAGAGTAAAACCAGACATAAATTTTTTAGCTTTATTTTTATCTGTAAATGCAGCTTTACCAAAATTTGTTTTAGTTCTTCCAGGACATATTTCAGAAACTTTAACTCTTGAACCGCTAAGTTCAATTCTTAAGCTTTGTGCGATTCTATGGATAGCACCTTTTTGACCACCATAAACAGTACTCATTTGTGGATATAGACCTGCAAGAGACCCCATTAAAACTACATGTCCTTTTCTTCTTTTTATCATTCCTGGAACAATAGCTTTTAAAGTATGAAGATAAGACTCGACATTTAATCTTGTAGATAATTCAATATCTTGCCTTGACGCTTTTAATATACCTTCAGCCCCTCTTCCAATGCCTGCATTACAAACTACAATATCAACTTTTACTTTGGAGAGTTTTTTATAAATTTGATCCGTGTCAAAGAGATCAATTTGAATGATTTCAAATTTATGTTTTTTTTTCAATTTCTCTAAGATTGAAACGTCTTTATCAAGAGCATAAACTTTTACATTTTCTTTTAAAAATCTTTTAAGTGTTTCTAAGCCAATACCACTTGATGCACCAGTTATAAGCACACTTTTATATATTTTATTGATCATCTTCTGTTTAAGTATATTTTAATTATTAATATGCAATTAAATAAAAACATAAATAGAAATCTTTTAAAAGAACAATCATTTCCAAGTTATAATATTAATAATAATGAAGATTGCATACTTCATTTTGGTATTGGTAATTTTCATAGAGCTCACCAAGCACTATATATTCATGAAATATTAGAAAATAATAAAAACATTTCCATAATTGGGGTCAATTTAAGGTCTGAAGAAACAAATAATAAAATGCAGTTACAAGACTACTTGTATTCTTTGGTAAGGATATCAAATAATTACAAAAAAGTTGATATTTTAAATCCAATTAAAAAAGTTTTATTTGGTTTAAAACACAAGAATGAAATAAGAAATTTAATTGTATCTGAAAAAATTAAATTAATTACAATTACTGTTACTGAAAAGGGATATCATTTTGATAAAAATAAAAAATTAAATTTTTCGAATCAAATTATTAATGATCTAGAGGATAAAGAATTATCAACTTTGATAGGTCATCTAAGTTTTGGAATAATAGAAAGATATAAGAAAAACAAAAAAAAATTAATTGTTTTAAGTTGTGATAATTTGTCTGAAAATGGAACAATTTTAAAAAATTTAGTTAAACAATTTATAGAAAAAAAATATCCAAAGTGTTTAGATTGGTTTGATAATAATATTGAGTTCCCATTATCTATGGTTGATGGAATTGTTCCAAATAATAATAAACAATCTGAATATTTTAACTTGCCATATAATGATAATACAATTGTGGTTACTGAACCTTATAGAGATTGGTATATTCAATCAAATAATGATGAGCTAAAAAATATTTTATCAAATAATAAAATAAAATTTGTTGAAGATGTAAAATTTTATGAAAATAATAAACTTAAAATACTGAATGCTTCCCACTCAGCTGTAGCATACATTGGTCATTTGTGTGGGTATACATATGTTCATGAAGCAATAGAGGATAAAAATATTTACAATTTTATTTTAAATTTTTTAGACCAAGAAGTGATACCCACTTTAGAAACTAAAGATGACTTTAATATTAATGAGTACAAAATGAAAATTTTAGAAAGATTTAAAAATACCTACATAGAGGATAAATTGTTAAGAATTGCTATGGATGGTTCTTTAAAAATACCTATAAGAATACTTGATACCTACAATAATAATAAAGGAGCAACTAAATATATTCAATTTATCATAGCCTCTTGGTTATTTTTCTTATTTCAAATTATTGAAGAAGATCAAAATAGACTGGATGATGGAAATAAAGAATATTTTTACAGTGTTTACAAAAATAATAAGGATAATTTTTTTGAAGAAATAATTAATAATAAAAATATTTTTAATCTTTCGGAAAGTAAAAAAGAAGAAATGTTAGCAGCAGTCAAAAAAAATCTAAATTTAATGAAAGAAAATCCTTTAAAATCATTATTAAAAGAAATAATTTCATAAGATGAAAATTTTAACCAACAATATAAATAAATTTTTTGATAGCATTTTATCAAAACTATCTGTTCCAAAAAAAGATAGAAATTTACTTATTAAATCACTTTTAGATTCTTCTATTAGAGGCGTGGACAGTCATGGTATTAGATTATTTTCTCATTATGTAAAATGTATTGAAAACGGAAGAATAAAAGCAAAACCTAAAATGAAGCTTATAAAAAAAAATAGAGGTGTAGCTGTCTATGATGCTGATGATGGCTTAGGGCATGTAGCAGCTTTAAAGGCATCAGCAATAGTATCATCTATGGCAAAGAAGAATGGCATTGCTTCAATTGGCATAATAAACTCTTCACACTATGGTGCTGCAGGTGTATATTCTATGGATATTGCACAAAACGACTGTGTTGGTTTTTCATTTACACACTCAGATGCTTTTGCAATACCGTATAATGGTAAGAAACCTTTTCATGGGACTAATCCTTATTCTTTTACAGCACCAATAGGTAATAAAGACTTTTTACATGCAGATTTTTCTTCAACTTCGATAGCATGGAATAAAGTTATGAGAGCCAGAGCAAATTCTACTAAATTAAACTCTGAGATTGCACTTGATAAATCCGGAAACTACACGACTAACCCTTATAACGCTGTTTCTTTGGCTCCACTTGGAGGTAAAGAATATGGGTATAAAGGTTTTGGATTATCTTCTTCTGTAGAAATAATGTGTGGACCTCTTATTGGTATGGCTCATGGATACCGTTTATTATCAATGATTGGACCAGATTTTAGTACACCAAGAAAGTTAGGACATTTCTTAATCGCCATTTCATTAAATGCTTTCACTACAAAAAAACAATATTTTAAAGGTATGAAAAACTATATGAGTGATCTACAAAAACAAAAATCAAAAAAAAATAATAATCCAATTTTATATCCAGGTGAAAAAGAAAAAATTACTTCTAAAAAAAGATTAAAAACAGGTATTCCAATTGATAAGGAATTAAAAACTGATTTTTTGTTTTTAGCAAATAAATATAAGGTAAAAATTAATTTATAGCTTTTATTACACCTTTAAGCTGATCTAGCCCTTTCATTCTGCCTAATAATGAATATCCAGGTATTACTGAATTAAATTGGTCATGAAGTATTGTATGCCCATGATCAGGCCTCATAGGAATTTGTTTAATAGGATGATTACTTTTTTTCCTTTTATTTTCTTCTTTTAATATTGCTTTGACAATAGACACCATGTCCAGGCTTCCATTAAGGTGGTCATCTTCATAAAAATCAAGAGATTTTGGAATGTGTCTTATATTTCTTAAATGAATAAAATTTATATAAGAACCATATTTTTTAATTATATTAACTAAGTTATTTTTTTTATTAACACCAAGGGATCCTGTACAAAAAGTTAAACCTACATTTATATCTTTTTTTATATTCACAATAAAATTAATATCTTTTTCATTAGAAACAATTCTTGGTAATCCATAAACATTATATGGAGGATCATCTGGATGAATATTGTAATGAATATTATATTTTTTTATGATTGGATAAATTTCTTCTATAAAATCTTTTAAATTATTTTGTAAATCACTATGATTTAATTCTACAAATTGATCAATCTCATAATTTAAATCTTTAATTGTATACTTTCTATCGTTTGCAGCTAACCCTCCAAGTAAAGACATCTTAAGTTTTTTTAAATCACTAGAATTCATTTTTTGTAATATTTTTTTTGAAGTATGGATTTCTTTAGATGAATACCTTTTTTTTGCTGTTTTTGATTTCAAAATAAAATTTTCAAATGCACAGACATGAAGATGATTATATTTTAGAGCAAATGCTCCATTTGGTAGTTGATGATTTAAATCTGTTCTCACCCAATCAATCAATGGCATAAAATTGTAACAAATATTTTTAATCTTATTCTTTCCTAAATTTATCAATGACTCTTTGTATTGATCTATGTAATATTTATATCTCCCTGACCTCTTTTTTATGTCATTATGGACAGGAAGACTTTCAACAACACTCCAAGTTAAATTTTTATTGTTATTAATTTTGAAACTTTCAATAAATTTCTTTCTTTTCTTGATTTCAAATGCAGACCATTTTTCACCATATTTTACTTGTGCTAGTGATGATACGATTCCCTCAACGCCTATCTGTCGAATTTGATCTAATTTTGAAGGATCATTATGACCAAACCATCTAAATGAGTACAGCATATGACAATAGTATAATCAATATAATTATAAATAAATACTTTATTTTATTTTTGTTGATTTAAGTTCTAAATCTGAATACATTAAAAAAAATTTAAGGAGGAATAATGAAAAAATTTATAATATTTTTAACTTCTTTTTTTGCTTTACTAGTATCACCTGTTTTTGCCGGTGGTCATGGTGTTACTAAAGTAGCTCTAGTCCCTGGTGGCCCTCACCCTTATTTTGCTGCGTGGGAACAAGCAGGTTTAGATGCTGTAGAAGACTTTGGTTTAGGAAAAGCAGATTACAGAGTCCCTGCAGAGTGGGATCTAAGTCAACAAAACGAGTTAATTGAAAGTTTAGTTGGTCAAGGTTACAATGCAGTACTTGTATTTCCTGGTGATGCAGTTGGTACAAATAAAATTTTAGGTGAACTAGATGATGCTGGTATACCAACAGCTGCTTTAGCAGGATGTGTTGAACAACCAACTCAAGCAAAATTTTGTTTTGGAACTGACACTGGTCACTCAGCTTATCTTGGTACAAAAGAATTAATTAAAGCTTTAGGTGGCAAAGGAAAAATTGCTCACTTTACTGGTTTCTTAGTTGATCCAAATACAACTCTAAGAATCAATGCTGTTGAACAAGCTGTTTCAGAAGCAGGTGGTGGAGTAGAAATTATTCAAGTTATTGCTGATATTGATGCTTATGAACCAGCTGATGAAAAAATTAATGCTTTCATGGCAGCTCAAGGAAGTGAAGTAGATGGTATTGTTACTACTGCTTGGGTTCCTGCTGTTGTAGCAGCACAAGCTTTAACTAATATGGGCGATAAAAGAATTAAAATGGTTGGTATTGATCATGACGAAGTAGTTTTAAAAGCTATTAAAGATGGTTATGTTCATGGAACTATGCTTCAAAACCCATATGGACAAGGTTACATTGGTTCATATGTAATGGACAAAGTTAGACAAGGTTGTGAGTTCAAAGCTGATGCACCTTGGAAATCAACTGCACAAACTGATCAATTTATTGATTCAGGTACTGTATTTGTTGATATTAGCGATGTTGATACATACGTTATGGCTATGAGAGGAATTTCTCTAGAAATTTTAGAAACTTTTGATAGCACATATCTAAACTGTCCAAGTTAAAATAATATGGGGGCATTAAGCCCCCTTTTTTTATGAATAATAAAATTCCTAATTTTGTAAAAACTAATCAGTTTGGTTTACTTATTTTGGTAATTGTATTTATTTGTATTTTTTCCTTTTCAACTGATGGATTTACTTCAAGATTCAATATTTATGCTCTCTCAAGAGTAGTTGCTCTAGATATAATGATTGGTTTAGCAATGATGGTAGTTATACTTACTGGAGGCTTAAATCTATCTCTAGGTGCTTTAGGTGTTTCTGCAGCAATGTTTGGTGGTTGGTGTATGGAAAGTATGGGAATTCCTATTTCTATTACAATCATTTTAGTTTTAGCTTTTGGTTCATTTCTGGGTTGGATTAATGGATTTGTAACTGTTAGAACAGGTGTTCATAGTTTCATTGTTACACTAGCAACGATGAGTATTTATTTTGGCTTCATGACCTTGCTAACTGAAGCAGAAGCTTTTAGAAAATTACCAGAGGCTTTTACTGATTTTGGAAGTTTAAAACTTTTCAATAAATATATTTCACCATTACTAATTATCAGTGTGCTGACTTGTTTTGTACTTTATTACATTTTTAAATACACTGATATTGGCCGAAAGCTTATCGCAGCTGGAGCTAATCCTGATGCTGCAGAATTATCAGGTATTTCTGTAGATAGAATGTTTATTTACTGTCATATGTTGTCAGGCTTCTTAGCAGCACTTGCAGGTATTATGTTAACAGCAAGAATTGGTGCTGCAATACCGTCTATGGCCGGTCATCTTGGATTTGATTGGTTATTACCTGCTTTTTTAGCTCCAGTATTGGGTGGAACACTTCTTTCTGGTGGTAAGGTTACAGTTTTTGGAACAATGCTAGGGGCAATTCTTGTCACATTAATAAATAATGGATTATACTTAATTGACGTTGGTGAATTTTGGGTAAGATTTTTTCTTGGGATCATATTATTAGGAGCTGTTCTGCTAGATAGAGCTAGAGAATATTTTACTGTTAAAAATTCAATTGTTTCATGAGCGCACTTTTAAAAAAAGATTGGTTTGGACTTGGTTTAGTTTTAATTTTTGGTTCAATCTTAATTTCATTGTTTAAGCCTGCATTTATTTCTCCATTTAATTTATATGTTTTAATGCTGAGTGTTAGTTTGATGCTCGTTGTGGCAATGTCACAAATGATTATCATTGCAATTGGTCAAATGAACTTATCTGTTGGAGCAATTGGTGGCTTAGTTGCGATTTCATTTACTGGCTTAATGGAAGTTTATAGCATGTCTATTTTACCTGCTGTTCTAATTGGATTATTAATTGGTCTTGCTTGTGGTTTTATAAATGGATACATCACTGTTAAAACTGGCATATCAGCTTTTATTATTACTCTTGCTACACTTTACATTTTTAAAGGAATGAATTTAGGAATAACAGAGGCTCAACCTTTTTATGAAATTCCTGAGGCTGTTAAATTTTTTGGAAATGCAAAAATCTTTGGCCCTATACCTTATTTAGTTATTATACCAATTATTATAACTGTGCTGATGTGGATTTTAATGAATAGAACATCACTTGGAAGGTATATGCTGGCATATGGGAATAATGTACAATCATCAGAACTAATAGGAATATCTTCAACAAAAATAGTTATTTATGCCCATGTTATATCAGGCCTTTTAGCTGCTATCGGTGGAATGTTAGTGGTTTGTAGATTACAACTTGGGACACCCAATATAGGTGATTCTTGGCTATTACCTTCATTTGCTGCTCCGGTAATTGGAGGCGCTATACTTGCTGGTGGAAAAGTAGATGTTATTGCTACTGCTTTTGGTGTGATATTAGTTTCTATAATTTCTCAAGCTTTAGTAATTTTTAAAATTGATCCTTTTTTTGTTCAAATATTTTTAGGATTTATGATTTTATTAGCGGTATTTATAAATAGATACAGAGAATATAGAGAAGAGAGAAGAACAAAGGTTTTTTCAGATGAGTGATTATATTTTAGAACTCAATAACATTACAAAAAATTTTCCTGGTGTTAAAGCTCTTGATAATGCAAACTTTAGACTCAAAAAAAAATCAATCCATGCACTTCTTGGTGAAAATGGAGCAGGAAAATCTACATTAATTAAAATTATTACAGGAGTATATAATCAAAATGAAGGAAAGCTATTTTTAAATAATCAAGAGAAGTCTTTTTCTTCACCTAATGAAGCAATGAATGCTGGAATTTCAGTTGTGCACCAAGAAAGAAATTTAATTAGGAGGTTTTCAGTTGGTGAAAATTTAATGTTAACCAACCTCCCTAAAAATAATTTAGGATTAATTGATTATAATACTGTTGCCAAAGAATCAAAAAAATGGCTCGATATTATGGAGCTGGATATAGATCCAAATACAATAGTATCAGATTTAACAGTTGCAAAAATGCAACTGTGTGAAATAGCTAAAGCCTTATCCTTAGAATCAAAAATACTATTATTAGATGAGCCAACTTCATCATTATCCCCACAAGATACAAAAAATTTATTTGCCTTACTTAAACGATTAGTTGCTGAACAAGATGTAAGTATAGTTTTTGTAAGTCACAAATTAGAGGAAGTATTTGAAATTTGTGATGAAGTTACTGTTTTGAGAGATGGTAAAAATGCTTGTGAGTCTGAACAAATTACTAATCTTAATAGACAGAAACTTGTTAAATTAATGATTGGTAGAGATGAACAAATAATTAAATCTAAGAAAAATATTGATTTTACAGATGAAAGTTTACTAGATCTACAATCAATAAACACTGACCTTGGTCATAAAAATATTAATTTAAATTTAAAAAAAGGTGAAATACTTGGATTATACGGTTTAGTTGGTGCAGGAAGAACAGAATTAATAAAATGTGTAATGGGGTTAGATAAAATTAATTCTGGACAGATTTTACTCAACAATAAAGAAATTAAAATTAAGTCTCCAAAAGATGCACTAGAAAAATATAAAATTGGATACATAAGTGAAGACAGAAAAAAAGAGGGATTAATTCTAATGCATGATGTTTTATCGAATGCTGGAATAACAGTCTGGTCAAATTTGAAAAAAATATTATCATTTTTAAATGACAGTATTGTTTACAATAAAGTAGATCCTTATGTGAAACAACTTGAAGTAAAAACACCTTCATACCAACAAATCGTTTCTAACTTATCTGGAGGTAATCAGCAAAAAATTAGTGTAGCTAAATGGCTAGCTTCTGGAACTGATATATTATTTATTGATGAACCCACAGTTGGTATAGATATAAAAACAAAATCTTACCTTCATGAATTAATTATTGAACTATCTTTAAAAGGCACATCAATAATTTTAATTACCAGTGATATGCCTGAAATGATTAGCTTAGCAGATAGAATTATAACAATGAAAGATTTTAAGGTAGTTGGTGAAACTATCAATAATCATAACTATGAAGAAATGAGTTCATCAATTATGGGAAATATTCATGAATAAAAGACAGCTTGGAAAAACTGATATAAACTTAACAGCTATTGGTTTTGGTGGAGCACCCTTAGGCAATTTATTTGAAAATCTTGATGAACGAAATTGCTATGACATACTTGAAAAAAGCTATGAAAAAGGAGTCAATATTTATGATACATCACCTTTATATGGTTATGGATTAAGTGAACATAGATTAGGAAATTTTTTAAAAACTGTAGATGAGGATAGTTATTTTTTATCAACCAAAGTTGGAAGATATCTTACACCAGCAAAAAAAGAAAATATAGATACAGGGAGATTTGCAGGAAGTTTAAATTTTTCTCCTAATCTCGATTACTCTTATGACGGTGTGATGAGAGCATTTGAGCAATCATTACTAAGATTAGCTGTTTCAAAAGTAGATATTTGTTTAATTCATGATGTAGATCGATTTAATTTTGGTGACGAGGTTGATCATTATTTTAAATTAGCAATGGATGGCGCGTATAAAGCTGTACAAAAACTAAAAGAAGAAAAAGTTATCAAAGCTATTGGAGTAGGAGTAAATGACTCTGATATATGTGCAAGATTTGCAAATGCAGGCGATTTTGATTGTATGGTTCTAGCAGGCAGATATTCATTATTGGATCAAAATGCTCTCAATGATTTTTTCCCTATTGCTGAAAAAAATAATATAGGAATTATTCTTGCAGGAATTTTTAATTCAGGAATTTTAGCTAAAGGTGTAGGTGAAAATATTACTTATTTTTATGATAAAATTCCAGAAGAAGTTAAACAACGATACTTAAAAATTGCAAATATTTGTAAAAAATATGATGTGCCTGTCCCGGCAGCAGCAATACAATTTTGTTATACTAATAAACTTGTCACTTCCATGATATTAGGCATGGATAGGCTTGATCAAGTGGAGCAAAACTTAGGATTTTTAAATTTTCCAATCCCTGAAGATTTGTGGAAAGATTTACTTAATGAAAAACTAATTGATGAAAGATGTCCAATATGAAAATAATTGATATTAAAACTCAGGATATTCGTTTTCCAACATCAAAAGATAATTTGGGAACTGATGCTGTCCATGTTGATTGTGATTATTCTGCAACTTATGTCACAATATTTACTGATCAAAAAGATCTAACCGGTATTGGATTAACCTTTACTATTGGAAAAGGTAATGATCTTTGTTGTACTGTTATAGAATACTTTAAAGAATTTATTATTGGAAAAAATATTGAGGAAATAGAGAGGGATATTGCATCCATATGGGAAAAAATTACAAACCACAGTCAATTACGATGGGTAGGGCCACAAAAAGGTGTAACGCATCTTGCAGCTGCAGCTTTTTTTAATGCAATATGGGATTTAATTTCTAAATTTCATAAAAAACCTCTTTGGAGATACATAATAGAATTAGAAACAAGAGATTTATTAGATAAACTCTCTTTTTCTTATATCGACGATGTAATTACTAAAGATGAAGCGGCTAAAATAATTGATCAAAAAAAACTAAGTTTGCCTTCAAACTTAGACGATTTAAATTCCACTATTTTTCCAGCATACACAACTGCAGCTGGTTGGCTGGGGTATTCAGATGAAAAAATGAAAAGACTAGTTGAAGAAAATTTAAGTAAGGGTTGGACTCATTTTAAAATGAAAGTTGGTCAAGATATAGAAAGAGATATCCATCGCTGTAAATTAGTAAGAGAATTAATAGGTGATAATAATAAATTGATGGTAGATTCAAATCAAATCTGGAGTGTAAATGAGACTATAGAAAATATTGGAAAACTAAAACAGTTCGATATTTTATTCTATGAAGAACCAACCAACCCTGATGATGTTTTAGGTTTTAAAAAAATTAAAGATGCACATCCTGACATTAATCTTGCAACAGGAGAAATGATACAAAATAAAGTTATGTTTAAACAATTTATAGAACACAAATCTTTAGATTATTGCCAAATTGATAGTTGTAGAATTGCAAGTATAAATGAAATTTTACCAGTTCTTTTAATAGCTAGTAAGTTTAATACCCCCGTTATTCCTCACGCAGGTGGCGTTGGTTTATGTGAATATGTTCAACATTTAAATTTAATCAACAAGTTTATAATTTCTAATCATGAATTATTATTAAGTGAATATGCAGAAAGCTGCTCTGAACATTTTGAAAATCCAGCAATAATTAAAGATGGTGGATATGTTACTCCTACAAATCCAGGATATTCTGTAAAAATTAAAGATAGTTCTCTTAATGAATTTGATTATAATAATGGTACTTATTGGAAATAAATGTACGTAGATAGTCATCAACATTTTTGGAAACTTTCAAGAGGAGATTACTCTTGGATGACCCCAGATATGAAAGTCTTATATAAAGATTTTTTTCCAGAAGATCTTGAGCCACTTATAAAACAAAAAAATATAACTAAAACAGTAATTGTCCAAGCTGCTGACACGTTTGCTGAAACAGAATTTACATTAAGTTTAGCATTAAGATATGAATTTATTGCAGGCGTGGTGGGTTGGGTTGATCTAGATAGTAACAATGCTAAAGATGATATTGATAAACTTTGTGAGAGTAAATTTTTAAAAGGTTTTAGACCTATGATTCACGATATTCAAGATGATGCTTGGATGTTAAATGATCACTTAAAAGAAAATATAAAATATTTAAATACAAAAAATTTAACTTTTGACGCTTTAGTTCGACCAAATCATCTTCAACATCTTATACAATTTGTTAAAAAATATGATTTCCTTCCTATAGTTATTGATCATATTGCTAAGCCCGTGATTACTAAATCTGAAATTGACCAATGGAAAAAAGATATGACTGAATTATCAAATGCAAGTAATGTTTATTGTAAATTCTCTGGAATTCTCACTGAAGTTGGTCCAGATTATACAAAAGAACAGCTTGATCCTTATATTGATTTTATTCTTAACACTTTTGGATCTGATAAATTAATGTGGGGAAGTGATTGGCCTGTTTTAACAATGGCAGATAATTATTCAAATTGGTTTGATTTAGCAATGAATTATTGCAATTCTTTTTCTGAAGACGAAAAAAATAAAATATTTTCTCGAAATGCAACTCAATTTTATAGTCTTTAAAAGATTATATAAATTTAAATTTAATTAAGCGATGAAACAAAACTATTTTGAACCAACTTGGTCATCAATAAAACAACATCAAACACCAAATTGGTTTAAAAAAGCGAAGTTTGGTATTTATGCTCATTGGGGAATCTATTCTGTTCCAGCTGCTGGACCGAATGTGACGTGGTATCCTTATTGGATGTATAGACCACCTAGTCCTCAGTTTGATTATCATTGTAAACATTATGGTCATCCATCTAAATTTGGATATAAAGATTTTATACCAATGTTTACTGCTGAAAAATTTAATGCAGAAGAGTGGGCAGATTTGTATTATCGATCTGGAGCAAAATTTGCTGGACCTGTAGCAGAGCATCATGATGGTTTTCCAATGTGGAATTGTTCTGATACCGAATGGTGTGCATCTAAGATGGGGCCAAAAAGAGATATTGTTGGAGAACTTGAAAAAGCAATTAGAAATAAAGGGATGAAATATATGGTAGCAATGCATCATGCTGAAAACTGGTTTTTTTTCCCACACTGGAATAATGATTTTGATACATCAAAAAAGGAATATGAAAGTTTATATGGTGAACTTCACAATTTAGATTTAATAGGAAATCAGGCTGTATATCCTGATCATTGGGGTAGAAAAAATGAACATCAAGACAAGCCTAGTAAAGCTTTTCATGATAGATGGTTAAATAGATTAAAAGAAGTAGTAGATAATTATAAACCAGACTATGTATGGTTTGATTTTGGAATTAGATTTATTCATGAAAAGTATAAAAAAGATTTTCTTTCATATTATTATAACAAAGAAACTGAGTGGGGTAATGAAGTAGTTGTATCTTATAAATGGCATGATCTTCCCCCCGGTTCTGGATTATTAGATCTTGAACTAGGAAGAGAGTCAGAATTAACCCACTATGATTGGATTACTGATACCACAGTCCACGATGGAAGTGCTTGGGCTTATATGAAGAATTCAAAATATAAAACTACGACAGATTTAGTTCACTACTTAATAGATAATGTTAGTAAAAATGGATACATGCTCTTAAATATTGGGCCAAAACCTGATGGAACAATTCCAGAAGAAGATAAAAATCTTTTAGAAGGTATTGGAAATTGGCTTGATGTAAATGGAGAAGCAATATTTGAAACAGAAACATGGGATCAATATGGAGAAGGCCCAACTAAAATGAATGAAGCAGGACCTTTTTCAGATAATCGAGCAAAACTAATTTATACTGCTAAAGATTTTAGGTTCACTACAAAAGATAATTTTTTGTATGCAACTGCATTAGGATGGCCTAGCAAAGATTTTACGATAGAAAGTATATATAAACTTTTTGATAATGAAATTGAAAGGGTAGAATTATTAGGAAGTACTGATAAAGTAGAATGGAAACATACCAGAGATGGACTCCATATAACAAGACCAGATAATAAACCATGCGAGCATGCATACAGTTTTAAAATAACAAGAAAGGAATATTTATAAATGATTAGATTAGGTATGACTCTTGGAATTAAAGAGGAAAAAATAGAAGAATATAAAAAACTTCATGCAAATGTTTGGCCTGAAGTCTTAGAAAATTTAACAGAACTTAATTTTAAGAATTATTCTATATATTTGCATAAAAATACTCTTTTTGGATATGTTGAATATCACGGAGACAATCTTGATAGAGATAATAAGTTAATGGCTTCAAACCCTAAAGTTCAAGAGTGGTGGAGTGTTTGTGGACCATGTCAAATTCCAGACCCAAATAGAAAAAAAGGAGAATGGTGGTCTAGTATGGAAGAAGTTTTTCATCACGACTAAAGTTAATTATGAAAACAAAAATTTGTTCAGTTGGTGAATGTATGATTGAAATTGCCAATACTAAGAATAATATTTTTCAACAATCATTTGCAGGTGATACGTTAAATTTTTGTAACTATATTGATAAAAAATATTTTGATGTCTCTTTTCTTACTGCCATTGGTAAAACTAGTGTAAACAGATCAGTTTTGGAATTCATAAATTCTAAAAAAATTTCAACAAAATTAATCAAGCAAGTTAATAGTCATGAAATTGGTTTATATTTAATTAAGAATAGAAATAACGGAGAAAAACAATTTTTTTATTGGAGAGATAATAGTGCAGCAAAAAATTACTTTAATAAGATAGATTTTGTTTCATTATTTAAAAATTTGAAGAATTTTGATTATATCTATTTTTCTGGAATTACACTTTCAATTATTGATCCATCTAAAATAAGTAATTTTGTTAATTTATTAAAATTATTAAAAAATAAAAAAGTAAAAATTATCTTTGATTTTAATATTAGAATTAATCGATGGACTAAAAAAAATTTAAACAATTTTTTGCATTCTATTTTAAATTTCGTTGATATTTGTTTTGTGTCAGGTGAAGATCTACAATTTTGGAAAAATGACAATAGTTTAAGTAATTTTGAAAAATTAATAAATAAATACAAAATAGATCATGGTATATTTAGAAAAAATGCTAAATTAACTTACTCAATTCAAAATAAAAAAAAATATACAATAAGAAATAAATTTATTAGAAAAGTAATTGATACTTCAGGAGCTGGAGATGGATTTAATGCTGCCTACGTATCAAATTTTATTATTCATAACGATCCAGCTTTAGCTCTGAAAGAAGCCAGTCTTCTGGGCTCGAAGATAATCATGCAAAAAGGAGCAATAGTTGATGTTAAATAGCGAATTACAATTAAAACTAAAAGAACAAAAAATTTTACCAATTCTTAATACTACAACTGTAAGCAATGATATTGATCGCTTAAGCAAATATTTAGAGAAAAATAAATCTATTCGATATATTGAAGTAACACTGAGAGAAAATCAATCTTTTGATATAGCACTAGAATTACAAAAACATTTTACCAAACATAAATTTGGGTTGGGCTCAGTTTTAAAAAAAGAGGATTTTATTAAGGGTCAAGATCATAATTTTAACTTTTTTGTCTCTCCTGGAATTGTTGATGAGATTTTAGAAATTAATAACTTATTATATATTCCTGGAGCCGAAACGGTCAGTGAGTTTATACATCTTAATAAAAAAGGTTATAAAATAATTAAATTTTTTCCAGCAAATTTAAATGGAGAGCAAAAAAAATTACAATCAATTGAAAACATTCTAAAGGATATAAAATTTATTCCAACAGGTGGAGTCAATAAAGATAATATTAATAAATATCTAGATTTAAAAAATGTTTTATGTGTTGGAGCTTCAAATTTCGAAGAGTTTTAATTTACTTTTGTCATAGTACAAAGCATTTCAAAGGCAATTGTTGCTCCTACTAATGAAGTCATATTATTTACATCAAATGGTGGTGATACCTCTACAACATCACCTCCTACAAAGTTGATTTTGTTTAGTGCTCTTATAATAGTTTGTGCCTCTCTCACATTAAAGCCTCCTACTTCTGGAGTCCCAGTGCCTGGCGCAAAAGTTGGGTCTATTCCATCAATATCAAATGTAAAATAAGTATCTGTATTAACTAGAACTTCATAAATTTTTTCAATACATTTATTAAATCCCATTTCATAATAATCATCTATAGTAATAATAGTTACACCTTGTTCTCTAGCCCAACTTAAATCTTCAGGATCATATAAAGCCCCACGAAGACCAAGGATTACATATTTTTTTGGATCAATTAGATTTTCTTCTATAGCTCTTCTAAATGGTGTGCCATGAGTATATTTAAATCCTCCAAAATAAGTGTCCCAAGTATCAGAATGAGAATCAAACTGAAATAAACCGATTGGTTTTTCTTTTGCTATACCTCTAAGAATTGGTAGGCTAATTAAGTGATCACCTCCAATTGATAATGGTATTGTTTTGGAATTATAAATATTTGAGTAAAATTTTTCTATTTTATCTAAACTATCATTTAGGTCTGCTGGATTTACCGGACAATCACCAATATCTGCAATATTAAATTTATCATAAGGGCTCTTAAGTGAAACAGGGTGATAAAGCCTTACAAGTGACGATGCATTTCTAATTTCTCTTGGCCCATGTCTAGCGCCAGGTCTATTAGTAGTTCCTCCATCCCATGGTACGCCTGCAACACAGTAGTCTAATTTATTTAAATCTTTTATAATAGGTAAACGAAAAAAAGTAGCAACGTCAGCAAAGCGAGGAGTTTCCATACTAGAGAGAGGTTTAATTTGAGTCATAAAACTATCTTATGATATATAGAATTGGATTATACAAGACAAATTAGTATGGATTATAGTAAATTTCCTAAACCGCAAAATGATGGAAAAGCTGATCATCTTTTAAATAAGTTTTTGCCGGATATTTCTCTTAAAAATCAACAGGGAAATCTATTAAAAATAAAAAGATCTGACACTTTCCGTTTGATTTTATATTTTTATTCTATGACAGGTAATCCAAATGAAAGTTTACCTAAAAATTGGAATAAAACTCCAGGAGCCATTGGCTGTACTGTGGAGACCTGTAGCTTTAGAGATAATTATGAAGAATTAATCAAACTAAATGCGCTGCCTATAGGAATATCGACTCAAACAATAGATTATATTAGGGAAATGACAGATAGGTTAGTAATTCCTTTTGATGTTTTAAGTGATTCAGAAAATATTTTGCTCAATTCATTAAAAATGCCACATTTTGAAATTGAAAACAAAATTTATTTTAAAAGATTAACTCTTATTGTGGAAAAAAATATTGTTAAAAAAGTATTCTACCCTATTTTTCCTCCTAACAAACATATAAATGAAGTTCTACAATGGCTAAAAGCAAACTAACTATTTTTTTATTTTCTGTATTTTTGTTTTTTTCTAACCTTTCAACAGCTAATCCAAATATAGATCAATGGCTAGAGTCAGAGAAATCTTATAAAGATCTTATCAATGAGGGATTTGAAGTTAAAAGCTACGCTATAAGTGACATAGAGGTTGGAAATGATTTAACAATAATCTTATTTGTAACAGTTCTCCAAAAAGATAACGAAGTATATGAGTGTCAGGAATATCAAACTATAGATAAAAATGTTGAGACTTTAGATATGAATTTAATATGTAAAGAATTAGTTCAACCTTATGAAAGAGGTATAGGAACTTAGTTTCGTTCAATGTTTAAAAAAAACCATTGTAATGCTATTAGTGTAAGCCCATTTAAAATTTCTTTTTTATTCATCTTTGTTTTTACTTCATCAAAACTATAACTTTTAACTAATATATCCTCATTTTCATTCTCCAGTCCTCTTATAATTTCTTTATCTGGAGCAATTACCTCGCCTAAAAAAAGATTATAAAAAGATTCAGACGATCCAGGGGCAGGAAAGTAACCTTGTATAGATTTAAGATTGATTATTTCACATCCAGTTTCTTCCAAGCATTCTCTTTTGGCGGTATCTTCTGGAGTTTCACCAGGGTCAATTATTCCAGCAACTATTTCATCTAGATAATTTTGATTATCTTTAGAAATAGTCCCGGGTCTGAATTGTTGAATTAAAACAATTTTTTTATTTACAGGGTCATATGGTAAGACTGCAGATACTTGTGCACCACCAAATAACTCTCTTTTTATTTCATTACTCCAATTTCCATCATATTTTTTGTATTTTAGAGTAACTTCATTCATTTTAAAGAAACCGTCGTGAATATTCTTTTTATCTAAAATTTTAAATTTTGGACTCATAAAAATTGATATATTTTATATTACATATATATTTATAAATATGGAAAAAGCATTATTTGGCGCAGGTTGCTTCTGGGGTGTGGAAGAAACATTTTGTAAAACTCCAGGTGTAATAAATACCTTGGTTGGTTATTCTGGAGGCGATACTATTAACCCTTCTTATGAAAGTGTTTGCCAAGGCAATACAAATCATACTGAGGTTGTTTTAGTTGAATTTGATAATTCTAAAATATCCTATGAAGATCTTTTGAAGGTTTTCTGGAAGTGTCATGATCCTACAACTTTAAATAGACAAGGTCCTGATATTGGAACACAATATAGATCAGCGATATATTATTATAACGAAGATCAAAAAATTAAATCTATTCATTCAAAAAATGAATATGCTAAAAGTGCAGGAATAAATATTGTCACTGAAATATCAGTAGCTAAGGAATTCTATAAAGCTGAAGAATATCATCAAAAATATATCCAAAAAACAGGTTTACACTGCGCTATATAGATTAATTCTTTAGGGAACTTATGTCTGTCGATTTTTATTACGCTTTTTTAACAGGCTGGGTAATACTTTTATTATTTTGGAGTACTATTGTTTTCTTTATATATTTGAGAAAACCTCCCAAATCCAAATTAACTAAAAGTTTTGTGATCAAATCCTATCTGTTTTTTTTGGCACTATTATTTATAATTTTATTTTTTCGATAAACCGATTCGTTTTTCTTATAAATTATGTATCAACATATAGTAGGTCAAAAAGATTAAGATACTAACATATTGATAATTAACAACTTTTTTATATTTAATGTTGAATACTGGTTTTTTCATAAATATAAACTACCTCGAAATTAATAAAATTATTATGTCTATATTAAAAAATTATTTTAAACAAAACAGTGTGATGCACAGTTTCTCAAGTTGCCAATGGCCAATTGGAGATCCACAAGAGAAAGATTTTCATTTTTGTGAAGCTGATACCGTTGCTGGGAAGCCTTATTGTCAGAGTCACTGTGATGTTGCGTATATTGACGAAAAAGAGCTTAAAAAAGAAAAAGAAGCTCAAAAAAATCGTCGCATTGCTGCTTAAGTCAATCTCTACAAATTATTTTCTCATCAAATGTTAATAATTTAGAGTTATTGACATAAGTGACGTTTTTCTTAAAATAAAAAAACATGTTATTCAGTGTACTGAAAAAACTTAACTTTGATGGAACATTAGAAATCATAGATTCTAATGATAAGATTTATAAATTTGGAAATTCAAATCCACACGTTTGTATAAGATTAAAAAACAAATCTATTGAAAGAAAACTATTCTTAAACCCTAATCTTCATATAGGTGAAGCATATATGAATGAGGAGTTAGTTATAGAAAAAGGCACTATAGAAGACTTTCTCAATATAATATCTAATTGTTACGATGACTTTATTTCTAACAATAAGTTTTATAAATTTTATGAATATTTATCTTCTATTTTAATGCCATTTCAGCAGATTAATAAACTTGTAAATTCAAAAAAAAATGTAGCACACCACTACGATATAAATGAAGATTTATATAAATTATTTCTTGATCAGGATATGCAATATTCTTGTGCATATTTTCACAATCCAAATATGAGTTTAGATCAAGCACAGAAAGATAAAAAACAACATATAATTAAAAAACTTCAAATTACAGAAAATATGGATGTTCTTGATATTGGGTGTGGTTGGGGAGGCATGGCAATTGAAATAGCTAAATCTACTGGCGCCAAAGTTAAAGGAATCACACTTTCAGAAAATCAATTTAAAACTGCATCTGAACGAGCACAAAAAGAAGGTTTGAGCGGTAAAGTTTCATTTGCACTACAAGATTATAGAAATGAGACTGAAAAATATGATCGTATAGTATCAGTTGGAATGTTTGAGCATGTTGGTGTTAAATACTTCAAAACTTATTTAAGTAAAGCTAATGATATACTTAAAGAAAATGGTGTTTTTCTTTTGCATACTATTGGTCAAAGGGGCAAACCAACAGCTACTAGTCCTTGGATAAGAAAATATATTTTTCCTGGTGGTTATATTCCATCATTATCTGAAGTAATGAATGAAACACAAAAACTTAATATAAATGTAACAGATGTTGAGGTTTTAAGACTACATTACGCTCACACTCTTTCAAAGTGGTATCAAAATGTTATTGAAAATAAAGATAAAATTATAAAGATGTTTGATCAACGTTTCTTTAGAATGTGGGAGTTTTATCTATTGGCAAGTAAGTATTCCTTTGTAAATATGGGTAATGTTGTTTTTCAAATACAAATAGCAAAGAATATTAACAATCTGCCTCTCACAAGAAATTATATATACAACTAAACAGTCAATATTTATTGAATTTCCAAGATAGGTAATATAATCTTTTATTTATGGCACTATCCTTAAATAATTACATAATTAGAGCATCAATATTCTTGGTTGCTGTTTTTGTTATTGTTGTTTTATTATACCCAGTTTTACAGAATGCTTTTTTATCAAATATTTTTATTAACATTATAATTTTATTAGCCCTGTTAACTGGAATTGTATTTAATTTTTTTCATCTCATTAACTTAAATTACAAATATATATCTTTCTCAAACTTTAATATTACAAATTCTATAGAAGCATTCTCTAATTTAAGAGGACAAGACAAAAATATTTCTCTCGAATTAAAAAATCTTGACGGAAAATTTGTTTTTAAAAGTTCATCAATAAATAGATTGATAGAGAATTCTGATATGACTTTGATAAGCATAAGAGAAACTTCTCGTTACCTGGTAGGCTTGCTAGTTTTTTTAGGACTCCTTGGAACTTTCTGGGGACTTCTAAAAACCATTGGATCTGTTGGCAATGTTATCAGCGGCCTAGGTATAGATGACACAAATGTTGCAGGTTTTTTTAATTCTCTTAAAGATGGATTAAACGCTCCACTTGAAGGAATGAGTATTGCATTTAGCAGTTCTTTATTAGGTTTAGCTGGCTCTTTAATATTAGGATTACTTGATTTAAATCTTGGACAAGCTCAAAATAAATTTAGTCAATACTTTGAAAAAATCCTTAATAGCAATTCTTCTCCAGATTTTTCTAAAGTAGAAGATAAGCCTACAGGTGAAGCAATTCAAAAAATCTATGACAACTTAGAAAACCTCCTAAATGCTTTTAAGAAATCATCTGACAGTCAAACTAAAATTTCAAATAATTTAGAGAAGTTTAATGAAATACTTAACAAAATCAATTCCAACTCTTCAAATCTTGATAAGCAATTATCAAATTTCTTATCTTCACAATTAAACACACAATCTACACTAATGAACCTTACAGAAGCTTTAAGCAAAAATGGAATATTAGAAGCAAAAAAAGTTAAAGAGTATTTTCAGAAAATTGAAAAAGAACTAAAGAAAATTAAAAAATAATAATGTCTACTAGGTCTTTAAGAAATAGACTTGCTGATACAACAAATATTTGGCCTGGTTTTGTCGATGTTCTAGCTACTCTTTTAATAGTAATCATATTTGTGCTAATGGTTTTTACTGTTTCGCAAATATATCTGAGTGATGCTATATCTGGTCGAGATAAGGCGCTTCAAGATTTAAGAACACAAATAAATGAATTATCTAAAATACTTGTTATTGAAACAAAAGATAAAGAAGAAGCTCTTTCAACTCTTTATGAAACTGAGAAAAAACTTGAAGATACAGAATTAAATTTACAAAGTGAGCAATTATTAAGTGAGCAATTACAAACTGATGTTGCAAAAAAACGATCAGAAATATTTGTTCAGGAACAAAATATAATAGCTTTATCCGAGCAAATTAGTAGTCTTTTAAAAGAACTGAGAATAGTTGCAAATGCATTAGAAACTTATGAAGGACAAGAAATTACTTTACTTGAAACCGAGGGACTTGGAGAACGAATTAATAAAGCACTTGCAACAAGAATTGATCAACTAAAAATACTTAATCAAGAATTAGATAATGCTAATTTTAAACTACTTGAAAGTGAAAAATCTCTCAAATCGACAATAGCAGAATTAAATGAGAAGAATGAAAATTTAATTGCCATTAACGAAAGTCTGGGTTTAGAGGAAGGCGGAATTGAAGAGCAATTGCTTGCAATTAAAAATAAAAATGAACAACTCTTAAATTTAAATGATGAATTGGAAAAAACAAACATCGAACTATCCTTAAGAGATGAAGAATTACAAAGTCAAATATCCCAATATCAAGAACTAATGAATGATCTTTTAGAAATTAATGATAGTCTTGGCTTAAAAGATGCATCACTTAATGAACAACTTGATGCAATTAGGTTTAAAAATGAAGAATTAGCAAGATTAAATAAAGATTTAATTCAGAAAGATAGCACTATTTTTAATTTGCGAGGAAAAATATCTGAACTTAATAATGTACTTTCTTTGTCTGAAGATAAACAAAAACAACAACTTGATAAGCTTGAGCTACTTCAAAATCAAATTGCATTATTAGAGCAAGAAAATCAAACACAAAAAGAAACATCGCTTGAAGAAATTAAAAATATGGAAATACAAGCTTCAAAAACATTAGAACAGGTAGAAATTCTATCTAATCAGATTGACACTCTGCAAAAAGAAATTGCTTTGCTTAATAGTGCTCTAGAAGCTAGTGAAAGTCAGGCTTTGATTAAAGATTTAGAAATAGAGGTGCTAGGTGAAAAGTTAAATAAAGCCCTTACATCAAAAGTATTTGAACTTCAAAAATATAGATCTGAGTTTTTTGGAAAACTACAATCTATTTTAGGTGATAGAAAAGATATTAAAATTGTAGGAGATAGATTTATTTTTGAATCAGAGCTATTATTTGATTCTGCTTCAGCAGATTTACAACTATCTGGTAAAGAAAAGTTAAGTGAAATTGGCCTTACTTTAAAAGAGACTACTAATGATATTCCTTCAGATATTGACTGGATTATCATGGTAGAAGGACACACTGACAAAAAACCTATTCAAACAATTAGATATCCTTCTAACTGGGAATTATCTTCAGCTAGAGCTAATACAGTTTTAAAACTTCTTCTTGATCTTGGTTTTCCACCAAATAGATTAGCATCTGCAGGATTTGGAGAGTTTTATCCTATCAGTAATGGAGAAACTGAGAGTGATCTTCAACAGAATAGAAGGATTGAATTAAAACTCACTTCACGCTAATTTGCCTTAAATTTAACATAAACTGATCATAAAAATTCAATATGAGATTTTTAATTATATTTGTCTTAAGTTTCATTAGCACATATTCTGTATTTGCTGCATGCAGTGATCAACCAGCAAATGATGTTGATTGGACTAATTGTAATTTTGTAGAAAACCTCGATCTTTCTGGTACTGGTTTGGCAAATTCTCAAATGTCAGGAGTTAATTTATCTTTATCTAATTTTGAAAAATCTCAACTAAATAATTCAAATTTATCTATTGGTAATTTTATCTTCTCAAATTTCAGTAATTCTAATTTATATGCTTCAAATTTACAGGGAGCTAATTGTAATAATGCTAACTTTGATAATGCAAACCTTGCAAAAGTAAACTTTGAGGGATCTAATCTCTTTGGAGCGACTTTTAAAGGTGCAAATCTATATGAGGCAAATCTACTTGGTGCTAATATTTCAGGTGCAATTTTTGATGAAGCAAATTTGTCAAATGCTATATGGATAGATGGTAAAAAATGTGCTCTTGGTTCTATAGGCAGTTGCCAATAATTTTATCATTTCTTTTTATTGCCAGTTGCAAAATGTCAGACGTATCTGAAATAAAAAAAAATGATGATAACAAAGTCAATTTTAAAATCACAGGAAGTAAAGAAACGGGTATTCAAATAAATAATTAAAATATTAATTTACTTTTATCAAATTTAATGATTTGACCTTTAAACAATGAGTCAAAATTCTTATCTATATGCCTTTTGTGTAGTTTTTCTTGCTGGAATTTTTTGGAGTTTTGGTGCGTTGACTGTTAGATATATGGTGGACGGCCATCAATATGTTTTTCAATATTTATTTTATAGAGGTTTAACTATTTCAATTATACTTCTTATATATTTATTTTTTCGGGAAGGATTTGCTTTTTATAAAAATTTTCTCAGAATAGGAATGTCATCAATACTTGGTGGACTATTCCTAGCAACAGCTTTTACAGGATTTATTTTTTCTATTACTATGACTACGGCTGCTGTTACACTATTTATGTTAGCAGCTATGCCTTTTATTGCAGCTATTGTTGGTTATTTTGTTCTTGGTGAAATACTTAAAAAATCAACATTAATTGCAATGGTTGTAGCATTTATAGGTGTTTGTGTGATGATTATTAATGACAGTATTTCAGGAACTGCTTTAGGAGCAATAATAGGATTTATTTCTGCAACTGGTTTTGCTTTGTATACTGTTACAATAAGATGGAAACCTGAAACACCAAAATTTACAACAGTTGTTTTAGCGGGAATATTTTGTGCAATATTTGCATTCTTTATCTTAGGATTTTCTTTTGAACCTTTTATTTTAATGCCTGAAATAAATAATTATTTAAGTATACTTCATGGGTTAATTGTAGCAGCTGGTTTGATACTTTATAGTCTTGGAGCAAAATATTTACCCTCAGCTGAGCTAGCACTTTTATCTTTAATGGAAGTTGTTGGGGGAGTTCTTTGGGTATGGCTTCCTATTTTTGGGATTAATGAAGTGCCAAGTACAACTGTAATAATTGGAGGTTTTATAATAACGTTAGCAGTAGTTTATTATGGTTTTGCTGCTAGGCAGATTGATATCAATATTAAAACTTAAATATTTGCTGTAACTTTATTATTATTTTTTCTTGGTAAATTATTTTTAGACCAAACTGTATCAAGAGCCTTAATCATTTTTTCAATATGCTCTTTTCTATGTTTTGGGGTAACAGTTATTCTCAGTCTTTCTAAACCTTTTGGTACAGTCGGGTAAAAAATTGGCTGCGCATAAATACCATGATCATCAATTAAATCTTTAGACACTTTTTTGCATAAAAAAGGATCATTAATTAATACTGCTACAATATGAGAATTTGTATCCAAATAAGGGATTGCTAAGGAATCTAAATTTTCTCTTATTAAAGCTGCATTTTCTTTTATTCTTATTCTTAGTTGCTCTGCTAGAGAAACAATATCTATTGCTTTAGCTGCTCCTGCAGCAATTGATGGGCAGATTGAAGTTGTAAAAATAAAACCTGGAGCAAAACTTCTAATGTAGTCAATTATTTCTGAGCTAGCAGCAATATAACCTCCCATTTGACCATATGCTTTTGCTAAAGTTCCATTAATAATATCTATTTTATCTTCAACTCCCATTTCTACTGCAATACCTTTACCTTCTTCACCGTAAAGTCCAACTGAATGAACTTCATCCAAATATGTCATACAGTTATATTTTTTTGCTAACTCTACAATTTTAACTATAGGCGATCTTATACCTTCCATAGAGTATAAACTTTCAAAAACGATTAACTTAGGATTATCTACATTTGACTCTTTTAGTAACTGTTCTAAATGATCAATGTCATTGTGTTTAAATATATGACACTTAGCTCCACTATTCTTAATACCTTGTATTAAAGATGCGTGATTTAATTCATCAGAAAATATCTCAATATCTTTTATTTTTTTTCCTAAAGTCCATAAAGTAGATTGGTTTGCTGTATAAGCAGAAGCAAAAACTAATGCCGCCTCTTTATTATGAACATTTGCCAGTTTTTTTTCAAGTTCAGTATGATAGGTTGATGTACCAGAAATATTTCTTGTTCCACCTGAACCAGATCCATATTCAAGTAGTGTTTTTACAATTTCATTTACGACTTCTGGGTGCTGACTCATGTTCAGATAGTCATTAGAACACCAAACCTCTACTTCTCTTTCTTTATTTTTGAAACTTTCATCTGCATTTGGAAAACTTTTTATAGGTCTGTCTATGTTTCTAAAGTCCCTATAAAGACCCTGATCTTTTAAATTTTTTAATTCAGATTTAAAGAAATTTTTATATTGCATAAATGTTAGATATCTTACCCAATCTTTAATTGTAAGTGTTTAATTGAATGAATTGTCACACCTTATTTCTACTAAAAGACATTCTCCTCCAGACACCATATTTATCTTTAATTATAAATCGATGATACAAAGCCGCTGCAATATGAAGTGAAAAAAGAGCTGTTAATAAAAGTGCTGAGTAGTAGTGTATAGCTAGAGCTTGCGGGTATAAAAAAAAATTCTCTTCGATTAAAGGTGGTATTTTAATTAATCCCAAGAGATGAACATCTTCTCCTCCAAGCCATGTCATAAAGGTACCCTGAATAGGAATAAGAATAACTAAACCATAAAGAACAAAATGGACTAAATTCGAAACTAATTTATGAAATAAAGGAATATTTTCATATTTAGGATGAGTATTAAATATGTATTTCCACATTAATCTAAGCACTACTAAACTAAAGACTAAGGTGCCAAAAAATTTATGAGTAATAATAAAACCCATTTTAAGAGGAGAAAATTCCATATTATGAAGGCTAATCCCTGTTGCAACTTGCCAAAAAAGAAGAAGTGCCAATGACCAATGAAAAAGTTTTGCAACCAAGCCCCACGAAGATTTTGTACCTTTAAATTCAACCATTACCAATTTTACAATATAGTGTTATTTATAGAAATATAAGTAATGAAAATAAGAATTTTATCTAGAAAAAGTGATTTGGCAATAATTCAAGCACGTGAATTTTCCGATTATTTGCAATCAAAACATCCTTTTGTAGAAATAGAATTTTTAACTAGAAGTACTTCAGGAGATAAAGATCTAAAAACACCTCTTTCTGAAATGCCGACAGAAGGTGTTTTTACTAATGATTTAAGAGATGAATTAATAAATAACAAATGTGATTTAATTGTCCATTCTTGGAAGGATCTTCCAATTGAAGTTGGCGAGAAAACTAAAATTGCTGCAACATTAAAACGTGCTGATAAACGAGATATATTATTCTTAAAAAAAAACATAACATTAGATAGTAAGAAAATTACTATTCTTTGCTCATCACCAAGAAGACAATATAATTTAGAAAATTTTATTGCAAATTATCTTCCACAAAAGTTTGATGAAGTATGCTTTGAAAATATAAGAGGTAACATACCCACTAGATTTAAAAAATTTTTGGAAGATCCTGACAGTGATGGTTTTATTGTTGCTAAGGCAGCAATTGATAGATTACTTTTGAATAATTATTCTGAATTTAATGAATTAAAAATAACTCTAAAAAAATATATTAATGAATGTCTATGGTCTGTTTTACCATTGTCTATAAACCCTTGTTCTCCTGGACAAGGAGCTCTAGCGATTGAAACAAGAATTAAAGATAATAAACTTAACGAAATTTTAAATGATATTAATTTTTCCAAAGATTATTCAAATGTTATTCAAGAAAGAAATATTTTAAAAAATTATGGAGGAGGATGTCACCAAAAAATAGGAGTATCTTATATCTCACATAAATTAGGATTAGTTGTATCTAAAAGGGGTGAAGATGAAAATGGTAATCATTTTGAGAGCTGGGATTTTATTGATCCAAAAGATATAAGTTTTTCTAGTAATACAACTGATGAAATTTATCCTGAAAATTTAAAAAATTATAAAATTTTTTCCAGAAAACAATTAAATGAAAATGTCGATGATATAAATAATTTACAAAATAAATGTATTTATGTTTCACGAATTAGCTCAATCCCAGATAAGTCAAAAATCCAATCAAATAATGTTATTTGGACTAGTGGTTTAAGAACATGGAAAAATTTATCTGAAAGAGGTATTTGGGTGAATGGAACTTCAGATGGTTTGGGTGAGGATTTTGATAAAGATATTAATTCACTTACAAATAATTCTTGGGTTAAGTTAACTCATTCTAAATCTCCTGAAAGTTTGATAAAAAATAAAATTGAAACGTATCAATTGGAGTCTATTGATTTTGAAATAGATATAGAAAAGAAAAAGTACTTTTATTGGATGAGCAGTTCAGCTTTTAAGGCGAGTATTGATAAATATCCTAAAATTATAGAAAAATATCATTTTTGTGGCCCAGGAAATACATACAATGAGATTAGTAAAATATTAGGTAATGATAAAAATCTTTTTGTTGAGCTATCTTATGATAGTTGGAAGAAAAAATTACTAAAAGCTTAAAAATGACAAATATTTTATTCGAAAATGCTCTCAAAAGAAATATTCAAAAAACACCACCCATTTGGTTTATGAGACAGGCTGGAAGGTACCATTCGCATTATCGCAAGCTCAAAGAAAAATATACTTTTGAAGAACTATGTAAAACTCCAGATCTAGCCGCAGAAGTTGCTTTTGGTCCAATACAAGAGTTTGATTACGATATTGCAATTTTATTCAGTGATATTTTATTCATCTTAGAAGGACTTGGTTTAGAATTAAAGTTTGACCCAGGACCTAAATTTAATTCTTATATAAATTCAGAAAACATTAATGATTATAGTAATATTGATCGCGGCATTGAGTATATGCAATTTCAATTTGAAGCTATAAAAATAACAAAAGAGAAATTGCCAAATAATAAAAGTTTAATTGGATTTGTTGGCGGACCTTGGACATTATCAAAATATGCATTTGGAAATAATAACTCTGATTTAATCGACACTAAAATGAATTTAGAATTTATTTCAAAAATTCTCTTACCCCTTCTAAAGAAAAATATTCAATTACAATTAGATGCAGGTGTTGAACTTGTCATGATTTTTGATAGTTCCTTGTATGATTTAGATAAAATAAATTTTCATGAAATTTATTCCAAATTTTTGGAAGAGATTGCAATTTCTTTTCCAAATAAAGTTGGCTTTTATTCAAGAGGTAAAAGTTTAACAGATCTAAATTCTATCATCAGTTTTCCCTTTGCTGGTTTTGGTTATGATCACACAATAGATCTAATATCTATGTTTAAAAATCAAAAACATGGATTTATTCAGGGTAATTTCAATGAACAATTAATGTTGAGTGAATCAGATACATTTCTTAATGATTTAAAAGATTTTATTGAAAAAATGAAATCAATTGAAAATCTTAACGGTTGGATTTGTGGCCTTGGACATGGAATTAACAAAAATACTCCAGAAAAAAATGTTCATTTATTTATAGAAAATATCAGAAAAGAATTTAGCTAATAGATATGGTTAAATATATAGGTGAAAAAGATTATGAGCACGGTAGTAAAGAAAAAATTGGTGTTTTAATTACTAACCTAGGCACTCCAGATGCTCCAAATAAAAAAGAACTAAAAGTTTATCTTAATCAATTTTTATCAGATCCTAGAGTAATCGAATTGCCTAAAATCTTATGGCAAATTATATTGAAGCTAGTAATTTTACAAATAAGACCATCAAAGTCAGCAGAAGCATACAAACAAATTTGGACTGATAAGGGTTCTCCACTTTTAGATATAGCAAACAGACAACTAAATAAAATCCAATCATCTTTTTCTTCAAAAAATGAAAATATAGTTTTTGAAGTTGGGATGCGCTATGGCAATCCATCTATTCCAGATGCTTTGTTAAAACTTCAAAAAAAACAAGTAAGAAGATTATTAGTTCTACCTATGTATCCGCAATATTGTGCTGCAACAACAGGTAGTACATTTGATGAAGTAACAAATGTATTGCAAAAATGGCGTTGGATACCTGAAATGCGTTTTATCAATCAGTACTTTGAAGAAAAAAATTATATTGAAGCATTGTCAAATTCAATAAAATCATTTTGGAAAAAAACTTCAAAACCACAAAAAATTATTTTTAGTTATCATGGTATACCAAAACGGTATTTGACTAATGGTGATCCGTATCATTGCTTTTGTCTTAAAACCACAAGACTTGTTAAAGAACATATGGGATTATCCGATGATGAGATAATGACTACTTTCCAAAGTAGATTTGGAAGAGAGGAATGGTTAAAGCCATATACAAGTGAAACATTAAAAGAATTACCAAAACAAGGGATTAAAAATATACATATAATATCTCCTGGTTTCAGTAGTGATTGTCTTGAAACACTTGAAGAACTTGAAGAAGAAAATAAAGAATATTTTATGGAGTCAGGTGGAGAAAATTATCATTATATACCTTGCTTGAATGATCACGATGATCACATAGACGTTTTTGTAAATCTGATAAAAAAACATACTCAAGGTTGGCCATTATGATTGCTGATCCCAAATTTAATACTGCAAAAGAATGGTTTGAAAAATTACGAGATAACTTAGTTGAAACTATTCAAAACATTGATGAAAATCAATTTGAAATAAGTAACTGGGATCACAAAGGTGATGGTGGTGGTAAAATGAGTAAAATTAAGGGTAATATTATTGAAAAAGGTGGAGTAAATATTTCTACCGTCTCTGGGACATTTAACGAAAATATGAGAGATGCTATTCCGGGTGCTAAAGAAGATCCAAATTATAATGCAACCGGCATCAGTGTTGTATTACATCCTGTTTCACCTAAAATTCCTTCTATGCATTTTAATACAAGATTTATTAAAACCACTCAGGAATGGTTTGGTGGAGGCATGGATATTACACCATGTGTAA
Source organism: uncultured Alphaproteobacteria bacterium (assembly GCA_902614085.1). GTDB lineage: Bacteria > Pseudomonadota > Alphaproteobacteria > HIMB59 > CACPNW01. Next base: position 240,843 of record CACMJS010000002.1, on the reverse strand, counting down.
TATTTGAGGATGAGAAAAAATATCATCGTGGTTTAGAAGTTTTGTGTAATAAGTATGATAAATCATATTATCCTAAATTTAAAAAATGGTGTGATGACTATTTTTTTCTTAAACATAGAAACGAACCAAGAGGTATTGGAGGAATATTTTTTGATTACCTTCAAACTGGTGATTGGGGAAAAGATTTTGAATTTGTCCAAGGCGTAGGTACTTATTTTCATCAGTTTATCAAAAATACTTTAATTGCACTTAAGGATGAGGAGTGGAATGAAGAGGAAAAAAAGATACAATTAGTTAAGCGTAGTCGCTATGCTGAATTTAACTTATTATATGATAGAGGTACAAAATTTGGTCTAGAGACTGGTGGGAATGTTGATGCTATATTAATGTCAATGCCTCCTCACGCGGTATGGGAATAAATAATGTTATATAATACGCTGAAAGTTATTCATATTTTTAGTATCATAGCTTGGATGGCTGGACTTTTATATCTGCCACGTTTGTTTGTAAATCATGCTAATCCTGAAATTACAAAAGAAACCTCAGAAACATTCAAACTAATGGAAGGAAAATTGTACAGAATTATTATGTTTCCAGCTTTTATAGTGACATGGATATCAGGTTTTACACTTACACATTATGTGGGTATTGATACTTGGTTGCTATTAAAAATTTTATTTGTAATTTTATTATCTGGCTATCATTTTTTTTGTTTAAAATGTCTTAATGATTTTAAAAATGATAAAAATAAATACTCCACTAAGTTTTTTAGAATTACAAATGAAGCGCCAGCAGTAATATTGATTTTTATACTTATACTTGTTGTATTTCAGCCTTTTTAATTACTACTTTTTTGTTTTAATAGGCGTTTTTCTCTTTGGATTACAAACCTTGCATATTTCACACTCCAAACCATAACAACTTCTTGCCTGACAAAATTCTCTTCCATAAAATATTATTTGTAAATGAAGTTTGTTCCAAGATTTTTTTGGAAAAAGATATTTTAAATCTTTTTCTGTTTGGACAACATTTTTACCATTTGTTAAACCCCAACGTTGAGCTAAACGATGAATGTGTGTATCAACTGGAAATGCTGGATGACCAAATCCTTGAGACATAACAACACTGGCTGTTTTGTGACCAACACCTGGCAACTTTTCTAATTCTTCAAAACTTTCTGGAACATTGCCTTTAAATTTTTTTACAAGAATTCTTGATAGTTCAAAAATTGCTTTTGATTTTTGAGGTGCCAAACCACAAGGGCGAATAATATTATAAATTGTTTTTTTTGGCACTTTTGTCATTTTTATAGCTGTGTTAGCTTTTTTAAATAGTATTGGTGTAACTTGATTAACTCTTTCATCTGTACATTGAGCACTAAGAAGTACAGCTACAACTAATTCAAATTTATTTTTGTGGTTAAGAGGAATAGGTACTTTTCTGTATATACGATTTAGTATTCTAGAGATCTCTTGTGCCTTCTCTATTTTTTTCACTATATCAAGCCTCCTCCAAGGGTATGTCTAAATTAATACTAATAATTATGACAAAATATAGCACTTATTAATACTAATAATATTGAATATTTCCATTGAAGTTGTATGGGTCTACCATCAAATTTTTCTATGGAGGAAATAATATGAAAAAGACTTTAAGCATTGTTTTGTCTTTGCTTTTCATGGGTATTTTCTCACCAGCATTTGCAAACACTATTAAATGGTCAATGCCTGGTGACTCTTTAACTCTTGATCCGCATGCACAAAACGAAGGACCAACTCACATGGTTTCGCGTCAAGTATATGAAGGTTTAGTAACTCCAGGTATTAATATGGAAATACTTCCTCAGCTTGCTGAATCATGGAAAACAACTGCTGATGACACTTGGATATTTACAATTCGTAAGGGTGTAAAATTTCATGATGGATCAGATTTAACAGCTAGTGATATTGCTTTTAGTATCAATAGAGCAAAAACTGCTCCATCTGATATGGTAGATTTAATTAAAAGCATTAAATCAGCATCAGCATTAACTGATCACACAGTTCAGATTGTAACAGATGGACCAAATCCAATTCTTTTAAATCAATTAACTCAGATATTTGTTATGTCTGAAGATTGGGCAAAAGCAAATGGTTGTGAAGTTTCATACAACTGGGATGCAGGTGAAACATCTTATTGTGCTTCTAATGCAAACGGAACTGGACCTTTCAAAATTACTTTTAGAGAACAGGACGTAAGAACTGTTTTTGAAAAAAATAATGATTGGTGGGGTGATGATAGTACTTTCAATGTAGATACTATTGAATTACTTCCTATTGCAAATGATGCAACAAGAGTTGCAGCACTTCTATCTGGAGAAATTGACTACACAAACGTTGTTCCTGTTCAAGATATTGAGAGAATCAAATCTTCTGCTGGACATGGTGTAAAAATGACTCCTCAAAATAGAACAATATTTTTTGGAATGGATCAAGGTTCTGCTGAATTAAATTCATCTAATATCAAAGGTAAAAATCCTTTTGCAGATAAAAGAGTTCGTTTAGCTATGTACCATGCTTTAGATATGGAAGCTATTAAGGATAAGGTAATGAGAGGACAAAGTGTTCCTGCAGGAATTATCACTGCTCCTGGTGTAAATGGTCATACAGCTGCACGTGATGAAAGATTACCTTATGATCCAGAGCTATCAAAAAAACTATTAGCAGAAGCTGGTTATCCAGATGGATTTGAAGTTACACTAGATTGTCCAAATGATCGTTACATAAACGATGAAGCAATCTGTGTTGCTGCAATTGGTATGTTTGCTAAAATTGGAGTTGATGTAACTCTTGATGCAAAAACTAAAAGTCAACACTTCTCAGAAGTTAAAGAAGGTGACGCAAACGGTATGACAAGTGACATGTACATGTTAGGTTGGGGTGTTCCAACTTTTGATAGTCATTACGTATACTCGTACTTATTTGATAGTGCTGGTAGCTGGAATAAAGTTAATTTCAGTAATGCTAGAGTTGATGAGTTAGTAGCGGCAATGGGTGTTGAAACAGATCAAGATAAAAGAAATGCTATGATTGCTGAAGCTTGGGATATTACTCAAGATGATGTAACATATCTTCCTTTACATCACCAAGTTGTTAACCAAGCATCAAAAAGTAATGTCGATGTTCCAATTAGAATGAACAACGAGCCATTATTTAGATTTGCAAACGTAAACTAATAATTTTTATATTTTCTGGCCAGTAATCTGGCCAGAAATTAAACCATGTTTAGCTATTTCTTTAAAAGACTCTTTCAATCTATTCTTGTAATGATTGTTGTAGCTTTTGTTTCATTTTCCTTATTTAATTTTGTTGGTGATCCAGTAAATAGTATGACTGGAGAAGATGCTTCAGATGAAAGACGTGCAGAGGTTAGAGAAGTATTGGGTTTAAATGATCCTGTTTACGTTCAATTTTCACGTTTTATAGGAAATGTAATTCAAGGTGATTTTGGAATATCATACCAATTAAAAAGAGAAGTTTCAGACTTAATTGCAGAAAGAATGCCTGCAACTTTAGAATTAGTTTTCGTCTCCGCTCTAATTGCAATCATCAGCGGTGTTATCTTGGGTGTATATACTGGTATTTACAGAGACAGTTTTATTTCTAATATTATTCTTGTGATTTCTCTAGCAGGGGTTTCATTACCTACATTCATTATAGGAATAATGTTAATTTATTTGTTTTCAGTAATTTTAGGAGTTCTTCCATCCTTTGGAAGAGGTGAAGTCACACAATTAGGTTTTTGGAGTACAGGATTTTTAACTATTTCTGGTTTAAAAGCACTGATACTCCCATCAGTTACGTTAAGTTTATTTCAAATGACCTATGTTATTAGATTAGTCCGCGCTGAAATGATGGAAATTTTACAAACAGATTATATTAAATTTGCAAAAGCAAGAGGTATAAAAAGGAGTGTTATTAATTATAAGCATGCGCTAAAAAATGGATTAATTCCAGTTATTACTATTACAGGTATTAACATTGGAACGTTAATTGCTTTTTCAATTATTACAGAAACAGTTTTTCAATGGCCAGGCATGGGGTCATTATTTATCAAAGCAGTATACTTTGTCGATATTCCAATTATGTCAGCATACATGATTATGGTAGCTTTTATATTTGTTATGATAAATTTTATTGTAGATATCACATACTATTTTATTGATCCTAGAATTAGGCTGAAGGAAGAGGGTAGTTAAAATGCTACTTAAAACGTACAATAAAATATACGATACTGATATTGGATACAGTTTCTTTAATTCTAAATTAGCAGTAATTTCTTCAACAATATTTTTTATTATACTTTTTTGTTCTGTATTTGCTGGGATAGTTGCACCTTATAATCCTTTTGATCCAGCATCAGTTTCTTTAATGGATGCCTTTACCCCACCAGTATGGTCGGAGGGAGGAAGTTTTAGCTTCATATTAGGAACTGATCAGCAAGGAAGAGATATGTTTTCAACAATGATTTATGGTTCAAGAATTTCATTGATCGTTGGTTTTGCATCTATAATTTTTGCAATGATACTTGGAGTTTTTCTTGGAATAACAGCTGGATATATTGGTGGTAGGTATGAGATTATTGTAATGCGTCTTACAGATGTGCAGTTAACTATTCCAAGTATTTTAATGGCTTTACTTGTTGATGGTATTGCAAGAGCAATTATCTCACAATCAATGCATGACGAAATGGCAATTTATGTTTTGATTTTCGCCATTGGTATTTCAGAATGGCCTCAGTTTGCAAGAGTATCGAGAGCATCAACCTTAGTTGAAAAAAATAAAGAGTATGTCTCAGCTTCAAGAATTATTGGATTATCAAATATATTAATTATGTTTAAGCATATTTTACCAAATATACTTCGGCCTATATTAGTAATTGCTACAATCGGATTAGCACTTGCAATTATTACAGAGTCCACCTTAAGTTTTTTAGGTGTTGGCGTTCCACCAACAACACCTTCTCTTGGGACTCTAATAAGGTTTGGAAATAATTTTTTATTTTCAGGAGAGTGGTGGATTACTTTTTTTCCAGCAATTTTCTTAATTGTTTTAGCATTATCAATTAATTTATTAGGGGATTGGATGAGAGATGCTTTAAATCCAAAATTAAAAAAGAGATGAGTTTTTTAGAAGTAAAAAATTTAAACATAAGTTATCCAACACGTAAGGAAACTATTGTTGCAAGCAAAAATGTAGAATTTTCTTTAGAAAGAGGCGAAATATTAGGAATTGTTGGTGAGTCTGGATCTGGAAAATCTACAATTGCAAATGCGATAATTAACTTGATTGATCCTCCAGGTGAAATCACAGATGGCTCAATAAAAATAGACAATATTGAATTAAGAAGTAATGAAGAAATAATTCAAAATATTAGAGGAAAAAAAATAGGATTTGTCTTTCAAGACCCTCAAACTTCATTAAACCCTCTATTTAAAATAAAAGATCAATTAATTGAAACTATTCAGGCTCATTTAAATTTAAGTTATCAAGATTCACTTAAAAAATCAATTCAACTACTTAAAGAGGTTGGAATAGAGAACGCTGAAAAAAGAATTGAAGACTATCCACACCAATTTAGTGGCGGTATGCGTCAAAGAGTTGTTATAGCTTTAGCAATAAGTTGTGAACCTGACTTAATAATTGCAGATGAACCAACAACAGCTTTAGATGTAAGTATTCAATATCAAATATTAGAACTTCTTAAAGATCTTACAAAGAAAAGAAATCTTGGTGTTATAATTATTACGCATGATATGGGAGTCATAGCAGAGACTACTGATAAAGTTATTGTCATGAGATACGGACATATTGTTGAACAAGGTGAGACTAAAGAATTATTAACAAATCCAAAATCAACAGAAGCAAGAAGCTTAGTAATTTCAGTACCACCAACAAATAAGAAAATTGATAGATTTAAATTGATTAGCCCCGATGGTAAGGAAATAACATCTAGTTCCAAGGATTTGACTAAAAATATTATTAAAACATGGGGTATAAGGGAAAATAAAAATCAAAAATTATTAAAACTTGAGGAAGTGACAAAAGTTTTTGATGATAATTCTTTAGGTAGTGGTTTTTCATTTATTTCTAATAAAAGTTCGAATGATAAAATAGTTAAAGCTGTCGACAATGTATCTTTTGAATTATTCGAAGGTGAGACACTTGGATTAGTTGGAGAGTCTGGTTCAGGTAAATCAACTATTGCAAAAATTATTACTGGATTAATTAGTCCTAATAAAGGTAATTTAATTTATAATAATGAACCTCTATATAATTCAAATAAAAAATATCAAATCCATAATAGTAGAGGTCAAATTCAAATGATTTTTCAAGATCCTTACTCATCTCTAAATCCTCGTTTCAAAGTTAAGGATATTATTGCAGAACCAATTAAATTTTTTCAAAAAAATATTAGCAATAATGATCTTTTACAAAATGTTTATGACCTAATAGATATTGTGGGAATGACCAGACAATCTCTAGATCGATACCCGCATGAATTTTCAGGAGGGCAAAGGCAGAGAATATCTATTGCTCGTGCCTTGGCAACAAGACCAAGATTATTAATATGTGATGAACCAACTTCTGCATTGGATGTTAGTATACAAGCACAAATATTGAATTTATTAAAAGATATACAAGATGAACTTCATCTCACTATGCTATTTATTAGCCATGATCTTCCTGTAATTCGCCAAATGTGTAACCGAATAATTGTACTAAAAAATGGTGCTGTTTGTGAAACAAAAGATACAGAGGAATTATTTAATAATCCTGAGCATGAATATACGAAGGAATTAATTAGACTTATGCCTAAAATTGAATCAATTATTTAACTAATTAATAATAGGTAAATTTTCAGGAGTTCTAGTACTTAAAAGTTTATAGGAATCTTTAGTTATCAATAAATTTTCTTCTTGTACTAATATTTTATTTTGGTCCAGTTCAATTGATGGCTCAAGAGTTATAATCATATTTTCCTCAAGTAATGTTTTGTCTTTTTTCATAATACTTGGCGGCTCAGTCAGTTGTAAGCCTAAACCATGACCCATCCTTCCAACTGATATGTTGTTAGCTATTAAACTATAAGATAATTTAGAATATATTTCTGAACAACTAGTTCCAGGTTTTATAATTTCTAAAGTTCTCTCAGTTGCTTCCCACAATTTATTATATGCATCTAGAACTTGTTTGTTAATTCTTCCAAAGCCAAAATTTCTATCAAAATCTGAATAATAACCATTTAAAGTTGCTCCGGTATCAATAATTAGAATATCACCATCTTTAGTTACCCTTTCTGTTGGGTTACAGATAATCTGATTATAACCATTAAGTCCTGAAGCACACGCCATATATTGAATATAATCTGCACCACCCTCAATTAATTCTTTTTTAAATATTGATGTAATTTGTTTTTCACTCATTCCTAAATTAATTTTTTCAGGAAAATTATCAAACACCTTACTTGTAATAGAACAAATTTCTTTAATATTACTGATCTCTATTTCAGATTTTATTTTTCTTATACTCCAAAGTATTTTACTAGCATCAACAAAATTATATTCTGATAAATTTTTTTGAATATCCTGATAATCGTTAATACTCATTCGCAAAAAAGTTTCATTTCCTAATTCAAAACCAATATTTGAATTTTTAGGAAAACTTTTGATGTTTTTTTTCAATAAAGACATTCCTTCATCTTTCGGATTTGGAGACTCCCAAGTTTCGATATCATTGATTAATGTGTTTTGCATAGCTGTAATACCAATAGATGGTATTATAGCTTTAATTGGATTTTTTTTTGAAATAATTAAATACCAGGGTCTTGTAGGACTTTCCCAAAAATTACTATCAAATCCAGTAAAATATCTAAAATTTGACGGTGAAGTTATAATAACAGCATCAATATTTTCTTTTTCAATATGTATTTGTATTTTTTCAATTCTGGAAATAAATTCTTCTTTTGGAAAATCGTTCATAAATTGATAACTAACATAACAATAACATAAATTAACAATAAGAAATACTTTGATCTATTCATCATTATTTATTTTTTGTTTGTCTTTAGGCACTTTTTTTCCTTTTGCTTCAGAGACATATTTATCAGCACTATTATTATCTAATAAGTATAATCCATTTTTATTATTATTTTTTGCTTCAGCAGGTAATATTTTAGGATCTCTAATCAGTTGGATATGTGGTTACTTTGTAAATTTTCTTATTAAGAAACCTTGGTTTCCAGTAAATCAATACTTATTACAGAAAGCTACAGATATTTTCAAAAAGTATGGAAAATGGTCATTATTATTTTCATGGGTACCTATTATTGGAGATCCAATCGCATTTGCAGCAGGTACAGTAAAATATAATATTACTTTTTTTTTAATATTTGTATCTATTGGGAAAATTGTTAGATATTTGATAATATATTTATATCTTATCTAAATAGTGATGTTTGAAAATCTTATATTTGTTTTCATTATTGGTTTTTTATCTGGAGTTGGTTTTTTAGCAATTTTATTTTTTCTTCGCAAACCAAAAAGTTCTGAAATAAAAGATGATACTGATCTTACTTCATTAAAAAATCACATGCAATCAATTCAGCAATCTTTACAAAATTTTAACTTAGCTCAAGATAGAATTGAAAATACATTAATTAGAGGTGGAGCACTTCAACAAGGTCCTTGGGGAGAATTTGTACTTAAAAATATTTTAGATAGTGTTGGTTTAAGAGAAGGAGAAGAGTACTCAACTCAAAAAACTTTTAGAGATGAAGATGGCAATTTACAAAAACCCGATGTAATTGTTCATATGCCAGGTAATAGACACATAATTATAGATTCAAAAGTGTCCTTAGATTCTTGGCATGATTATTCTAATACAAATGACAATCAACAAAAGAAGATATTTTTGAAAAAATTTTTGGATTCAACAAAAACTTCGATTAGAAGTTTGAGTAAAGATAATTATTCAAAAATATATGGAATCAATACAATTGATAATGTTTTAATGTTTGTTCCAATAGAACCAGCACTACTTACTTTATATAATGAGGCAAATAAACTTATAGAAGATTCATGGAACAATAAAATAATTATTGTTGGGCCATCAACTTTACCCTTTTTACTTAAAGCTGTAGAAAATATGTGGCGGGTTGATAAACAATCTAAAACAATAAAAGATATAGCATCAGCTGCATCAGATATTTATGATAAAACAGTCAGTGTATATGAGTCGTTTGTAAAAGCTAATCAGTCAATAGATTTAGCTAAATCAAAAATGGATGAAGCTAAACAAAGATTGCAAGATGGTTCAGGAAGTTTGACTAAAAAAGTAGAAAAGATGAAAAAATTAGGAAGATTAAGCACTAAAAAACAGTTGCCAGATATAAATGACGATGTAATAAACTAAATAAATGCCTAGTTTTGATATTGTAAACAGATTAGATCATCAAGAAATTGATAACGCACTAGGAAATGCTACAAGAGAAATTACCACTAGGTACGATTTTAAAGGATCAGATACTTCTATTGAAAAAAAAGAAAATACTATAGTTGTCATAACTGATGATGAAATGAAAGCTGGTCAAGTAAATGACATGCTCGTTACTCATTTTGTTAGACGAAAAGTTGATCCTTTATGTTTAAAAAAAAATGATATGGAAAAAGCTGGGGGAAATAAAATTCGTCAGACGTATGAATTAGTAGAAGGAATTGAGCAATCCCTGTGTAAAAAAATTACTTCTGATGTTAAAAGCTCTAAATTAAAAGTTCAAGTAAAAATCAATGGGAATGAACTTCGTGTTGAAGGAAAGAAAAAAGATGATTTACAAAGCGTAATGAAGCTTATTGAGGATGCTAAGATAGGTATACCAGTCCAATTTGTAAATTTTAGAGATTAAAAAATGATTACATGGGAATTAATAGCTGCTTTAGCAGTGTATAATTTTATTATGTACGTAACTCCAGGTCCAAACAATAGTATTTTAACTGCATCAGGTATAAAATTTGGATTTATAAGATCTATACCTAATATTTTTGGCATTCCTTCTGGTCATGGTTTGCAATTAGCACTTGTATGTCTAGGTCTTGGATCTTTGTTTATTACCTATCCTATACTCTATGATATTTTAAGATATGTTGGAGCAGGCTACATTCTTTATTTAGCATATAAAATGTTTGGGTCTTTAAATATTTCAAAGACAGAAGATAGATCAAGACCATTAAAGTATCATGAAGCAATTTTGTTTCAATTTGTAAATCCAAAAGCTTGGGTAATCTGTTCAACTGCAGTAACATTATATTATCCAAAAGATGAAAATATAATAATTGGAACACTATTTATGGTTATTATGTCTACAGTAGTTAATATTCCTTCCATTAGTATATGGGCATATGGAGGAAGTGTTATCAGACAATATCTTAATAATGAAAAATTAAAAAAAATAGTTGAATGGTTTTTAGCAATCCTTTTAATTATAACTGCAGGCTCAGTATTATTTTACAACACTTAAGGTTTAGGGATTTCATAAGATTCGCCTACAGAATTATATCCTTTAATAACTGCAGGTCTTGTTGATATTTGTTTATACCATCTCAACACATTTGGATAATCATGCAAATTTATTTGATGTCTTTCATAACGAGCTGTCCAAGGCCAAATTGAAATATCAGCTATTGAATAGGTATCCGAAAAATATTCTTGTTTAGAAAGTCTTTTATCCAAAATTGAATATATATGTTGCGCATAACCTTTTGTTTTATCTTCTGCAAATTTGCTTTTACCAGGATTATAAAATAAATATTGATGAGCCTGGCCTAGCATTGGTCCAATGTAAGCCATTTGAAAAAAAACCCATTGTATTATTTCCCAATACTTATCTTTATTTAGAAATTTATCATATTTTTTTGCTAGATAAAGAAGGATAGCCCCGGATTCGAATACTGTTTGGTTGTTATCATTATCTACAATTACAGGAATTTTATTTGCAGGAGATATTTTTGAAAACTCTTCACTAAACTGCTCTTTTTTATATAAATTTATTAAAATAGGATTAAAATCCACACCTAATTCTTCAAGCATAATGCTAATTTTTCGACCATTAGGGGTGGGTGATGAATACAAATCAATCATTTTTTTTAGAATTTAATTAATAGAGAACTATATTCATAATATGCAGGAATATATAGATAATATTATTAAATTAGCCTGGTGCGATAAAACCTCTTTTGAAAAAATAAAAAGAATTCACGGTGTAACCGAATCAGAGGTTATAAAAATAATGAGAACAAATCTTAAACCTAGATCATTTAAGTTATGGAGAACTAGAGTAACAGGGAGAACGAGAAAGCATGAAAAGAAAAGAAATCTATCAGAAAAATCATTTAAATATGTGGGTTATCTTTAAAATATTAATTGTCAGTATAAGTCTTTTGTTTGCTAGTAAGATAGCATTAGCAGATCAAAATGATCCACGTCTAAACAATTTGTTTAAAAAATTAAATGAGACTGAAAATCAGGATGAGATAAGAGATTTAATATCTGACATTTGGAATATATGGTATGAAGTTGATGATCCAAAAGTAATTGAATATTTTGAGAAGGGTATTCAAGCTATGAATTTAAGAAATTATCCATTAGCAATTAGATTTTTTAATAATTTAATTGAAGAAGATCCTAATTTTGCTGAAGGTTGGAATAAAAGAGCTACAGTTCACTTTATGATGGGTAATTTTGATCAATCTATGCAAGACATCATTAAAACTCTTGAATTAGAACCAAGACATTTTGGTGCACTTGATGGAATGGGTTTAATTTTTATTCATCAGGGCCAGTTTCAACAGGCAATTGATGTATATGACAAGATGTTAGAGATTTTTCCTTTTAGTGTTAAAACTATGGATAAAAAAGAGAGAATACAATCGTTTATTTCTCAATCTACGTAATATCAAAAAATACTAATAGTAAAGACAGTGTAAAAAAACTAACAAAGGTACTTAATACTACATTTGAAGAAACTACAGCTTTTAGTGAGTTATATCTGTATGCAAAATAATATGACTGAGACCCACTTGGTAAAGCTGCGGCCATAGTAACAATAATTACCAAGAGATTATCAAGCTCTAGTATAAAATTCGCTATACAAAATGCAATTATAGGGTGAATAAAATTTTTTAAGATAGTTAATAGTATTGCGCTATAAATATTTTCTCTAATTTTAAAATTTCCTAATGCAAGACCTAAAGAAATGAGAACCATTGGAAGAGCAAGGTTTACAAATATATCTAAGGACTCTTTCATAATAGATGGAACGATAAGATTAGAGTAATTAAGAATGATACCAATTATCATTCCAAAAAGTACAATATTTTTAATTATACCTAATAATATTTGATAAAAAATTTCGACAATGCTTTTTTGTCTATTTCTATAAACTTCTATTATAATAACAGTATAGCTAAAATGAACAATACCATGAAAAAAAACTAATATCATATAAGGAATTGCATTTATTGGGCCCAAAACTGCATACATAAGAGGTATTCCCATTGCTACTGTGTTACCAAAACAAGCAGCTAATCCAAAAAGTGCAGAGTCATCAGTTTTAAAATTTAAAAATTGTTTGCTAATTAAAAATCCAGTCATGGATATAAAAATACCTGAAGCAAAAAATGAGATGATCAGGCCAATAGAATTAATTTGAGGAAATGAGACTTGCCAAAAATATATAATTAAAGCTAAAGGTAAAAGAATGTTAAAACCAGTAAAATCAAAATAATCAATATATTTTTTTGGAAGTATTTGTAATTTATTTACAAAAAATCCAAAAAGGATATATCCAAACACACTGCTAACTATATTAAATAAGTCAATCATTGAAATCAAAAAAATTATTTAAAAATTGAATGACACTTTCTTCAATTATATTATTTTCATTTGAGTTTGAATTTTGAAAAAATTTTGAATTTTTATCAAAACTTATATTAGGATTATTTAAGTTTCCTTTTATCAAAGTAGTTAAATATATTTCATTATTTTGAGATAGGTTTAAAATAATATCTATAAAGTTATTACTGTAATTGTATTCACCTTTTATAAGAATTCTGTTGTTTTTATTGCTAATTTCAATTTTGCTAGTTTCTAAAATATTTTTATTTTTATTTATTGCGCCTTTAAAATTAGAACTTTCATTACCAAAAGCATTTATAAGTTCAGAAAATGCAAATTTTTGATTTTTTTGATTTTCTAATTTTTCAAAGAATAATTTTAAAAATGAAATCAGAAATTTTTCTTCATTAGTTGTTTCTAAAGTTATTTTTCCATTAATTTTATAAATCGAGTCAAATAAATTTTCTAAATTATCACTATATTTAAGATAATTTTCAATATAATTTACTTTTCCATTAATATTTACTTCACTAAAATTAATATTATTAATATTCAAATTATCAATTAGAATATCTAAATTTCCTGAAACTTGAAATACTGGCTGAGAAATATCAATTCTAATATTATCAAAGTATAAATTATTTTTGAAATCTTTAATTTCTAAGTTTGTGTTAAGCTTTACAATTGGAAAAATATTGATTTTAGTTTTGTTTTTTTCATTAATTTTAATTTCTAATTTCCTTTCAATATCACTAATTATTTTTTCTTTTTCAAAATTATTTAGAAAAATATAAATAAAGATAAATAAAATTATTAATATAATTACTACTATAGAAAAAAATAATCTAATTGTTTTCATAAATTAGATCGTAAAAAACTATATTTTTGTAAAATTATTTTCAGGATCATGCAATGGATTAAGTTGAACGGACATAACATATTTATTTTTAGCAACTTCAACTTCAAAATTGCTTCCATTTAATTTTTTTAAATCTATTTCTGAATCTATATATCCAAAGACCATATTTTTATTATAACAAAATGAATAATTGCTAGAAGTTGTTTCTCCCACAATTTTATTTTTATAATAAATAGGCTCATCATGTAATAAGAGAGGATTTCCTGGCGTAGATTTTTCTAAAACAAAATTTGTTAGTTGTTTCTTTTTAATTCTATTATTTGTTTTTAAAGCTTCTTTACCTATAAAATCTGTTTTTTTATTTAGTTTAACAGTTAATTCTAATCCAGCTTCAAAAGGGTTTTCAGCTGGAGAAATATCATGACCCCAATGTAAATATCCTTTTTCCATTCTCATGATATCTAGTGCATGGGCACCAGCATGTGAAAGGTTATATTTTTCTCCAACTTTAACTAACTCTAAATAAATTTCTCTAGATATATTTATAGGAGCATAAATTTCCCAACCAAGTTCACCAACAAAGGATAATCTTTGGAAGATTAATTTATTATTTTTCAATGATATTTCTTGAGCAGTTCCAAATTTAAACTTGTCGTTTGAAAAATGTTCTCCAAATATTTCTGTTAGAATTTCTCTGCTTTTAGGACCAAAAATACCAAAGCAAGCTAAACTTTCAGTGATATCAATTAAAGTTGTGTTTTTACTTAAATTTTCTGAAATATGTTTTTTATCATGTTCTCTCACAGATGAACCCGTTACAATACGAAAAGAATTAGTATCAATACAAGTAACTGTTAAATCGGCAACAATGCCACCATTTGAATTAAGCATTTGCGTGTAAGTTGTGTTACCGGGATAATTTTTAATATTATTACAGCATAATCGTTGAAGATCGTCGAAGGCATTGTCTCCCTTAATTTCAAATTTTGCAAAGGCACTTAAGTCAAATAAACCAGCATTTTTTCTTGTGTTTATTGTTTCATACTTTGCTGCATCATACCAATTTTGATAGCCATAACTATACTCATATTCTGGTTTCTTACCATTAAGAGCATACCACATTGGTCTTTCAAAACCGGCCACTTGACCAAAGCATGCCCCTTCTTTTTTCAAATCATTATGAAAAGGAAGTAGTTTAATATTTCTCGAAGATTTATGTTGTTTATAAGGCCAGTGCATTGCATATAAATCTCCTAATGATTCAGTAACTCTTTCAGTTATAAATTTTGTCTCGGAGTGAAATTTTTCAAATCTTGAAATATCTAAGGAGTAAAGATCATCATTAACCTCACCGTTCATCATCCATTCTGCAGTTACTTTACCTGCACCACCAGCACTCTGAATACCAATACTATTAAATCCACAACAAACATAAAAGTTTTTTACTTCTGGTGTTTCTCCTAAAAGATAATTTGTATCTGGAGTAAAAGCTTCAGGACCGTTAAAGAATTTTCTTATACCTACATTTTCAAGGGCTGGTATTCTTTTCATAGCATTTTTTAAATGTGGTTCAAAATGATCAAAATCTTCAGGCAGTTCTCCAAAAGAAAAATCATTGGGCACTTTATATGTATCAGTAAATGCAGGTTTAGCTTTAGGCTCAAAAATGCCTACTAAAATTTTTCCAGCATCCTCTTTTAGATATAAGCAATTATTATAATCTCTAAGAACTGGAAGCGATTTAGAAATTTCTTTTAATGGTTCACTTAATATATAGAAATGTTCATTTGGATATAGCGGTATACTAACGTTAATATCATTTGCTATCTGCCTTGACCACATTCCAGATGCTAGAACAATATACTCACATTTAATTTTTCCATGTTTTGTATCTACACCTTCTATTGATCCATTTTTAGTAAGGATTTTATTTACAGAACAATGTTCAAATATTTGAGCGCCATACATTTTTGCCGATTTAGCAAGAACATTTGTTATACCAACAGGATCTGCTTGACCATCTCTTGGAATAAATATTCCACCAACAACATCATCTGTATTTATAAGAGAATAAATATCCTTAATCTGATTTTTTTCTAATTCATTAACTTCTATATTAAATCTTTGAGCAAATGTAGCTTGCCTTTTTAATTCTTCTAATCGATCATTAGTTGTTGCAATAGTTAAAGAGCCGTTTTGTTTTAAACCTGTTGCCAATCCTGTTTCTTTTTCCAGATCTTTATATAAATTTAACGAATAATTTCTAAGTTTTGTAATGGTTGCTGATGCACCAATCTGACCAATCAGTCCTGCTGCATGCCAAGTAGTTCCAGAAGTTAATTGATCTCTTTCTAGTAAGATCACATCTTTCCACCCAAATTTTGCTAAATGATAAGCTACAGAACATCCAGCTATACCACCACCTATTACAACTACTTTAGCAGAAGTGGGAATTTTATTACTCATTTGTAATATTATAGATAAAGATTTTCAGTGTGAGTTTCAAAATAAAAATCTAGACCTTCTATATTTATTTCATCTATTGTTGATGGTTGCCAAATAGGATTATGATCTTTTGAAATTAGCACAGAATTTACACCATTATCAAAGTCACTACGGTATACTATTTTTTGACTTAATTGAAATTCAGTTTCTAAACATTCTTTTAACGATTTACCTTTTGCATCATCTATAAGTTTAGTGCTTATCGCAAGACTCATTGGACATTTAACTAAAAGAATATCTAAAATTTTTTTTGAAAACTCTGAGTTATGACTTTTTAAATTTGATATGATTGTTTGAATATTTCCATTGAATAGTTCATTTATTAAATTCATATTTTTAATTAGATATGTATCATTCTCTACTTCAAAATTATCGTGTAAAATTTCTCCTCTTGTAATAAATTTTTCTTTAACATCTTCTATTTTATTACTTTTAAAGTAGTGAGTTGCTAATCCGAAAAAAATTAATTCATTTAACCCTAAAACCTCACCCGTTAAACCAATATACTTACCAATATTACCTGTAAGATTTGATAAAAAATAACTTCCGCCAACATCTGGAAAAAAACCAATTGCAGATTCTGGCATTGCAAATTTTGAATTGTCTGTTGCCAATCTGTGATCACCATAGATTGATAAACCAACCCCGCCTCCCATGACTACACCATTCCAAACTGAAAGAAATTCTTTACTAAATTGGCTAATTAAATAATTAAGTTTATACTCAATTCTAAAAAAATCATGTTTTAAAGAGTTTTCTTTTCCAGCAAGAACAAGAGATTTTACATCACCTCCTGCACAAAAATGTTTACCTTCTCCAACTAACAATACTCTTAAGATATTATCTTTTTCTTCCCATTCTAATAATTTGTCATGGAATTTTTTTGCCATTTCTAAATTGAGAGCATTTAAAGCTTTAGGACGATTTAGTTTAATGATTCCAGTTTGGTTAGTTTCTGAAAATACAATATCCATTAATTCTTTTTAAACTGCAAAACTTTATTAGAAAGACCCACTTCTTTTGCCTTTAATCTATTAATTTCATCTCGTAATCTAGCTGCATCTTCAAATTCAAGTTTTGAAGCAAATTCATTCATCTTTTTCTCTAAATTTTTAATATGTTTATTAAGATCCTTACCAACTAATTCTTTAGCATTATCAATTTCAACTGTAACATGATCTTGTTCAGCTGTGTTCTCAATTATTTCTTGAATATTCTTTTTAATACTGATTGGCGTAATTTTATTTATTTTATTATATTCTAATTGTTTTGTTCGTCTTCTATCTGTCTCTTCGATTGCTTCTTTCATACTAGTGGTAATGTTGTCAGCATACATTAAGACTTTACTCTCAACATTTCTTGCAGCCCTACCAATAGTTTGAATTAAACTAGTTCTAGAACGAAGGTAACCTTCCTTATCAGCATCTAATATAGCCATTAAAGCACATTCAGGAATATCTAAACCTTCTCTAAGAAGATTTATTCCTACTAAAACATTAAAAACTCCTAGTCTTAAATCTCTAATAATTTCTATTCTTTCTAATGTATCGATATCAGAGTGAAGATATCTTACCTTTAATCCTTCTTCATTGATATATTCAGTAAGATCTTCAGCCATTTTTTTTGTAAGTGTTGTGATTAGAACACGATGACCTTTATCTATAGTCTTTTTACATTCATCAATTAAGTTATCAATTTGATGTTTAGTTGGTCTTATTTCAATAGGTGGATCAATTAAACCAGTGGGTCTAATTACTTGTTCAACAAAGGTACCACCTGTCTTTTCAAGTTCATAATCTCCTGGTGTTGCACTTACAAATATAGTTTGTGGACGCATTGCATCCCATTCTTCTCTTTTTAAAGGTCTATTATCAACACAACTTGGTAGTCTAAAACCATATTGAGCTAAAGTTGATTTTCTAGAAAAATCACCTTTGTACATTCCTGCTATTTGACCACATGTCTGGTGGCTTTCATCTATAAACAATAAAGAGTCTTCTGGAATATATTCATAAAGTGTAGGAGGAGGCTCCCCCGGCTGTCTTCCTGACAAATATCTAGAATAATTTTCAATACCACTGCAACTTCCAGTAGTTTCCATCATTTCTAAGTCAAATGTAGTTCTCTCATCTAACCTTTGTCTTTCTAAGTATTTTTTTTCTTTTTCAAAAATCTCTAATTGTTTTTTTAGATCATTTTTAATCATCGTAATTGCTTTTTTTATTGTTGGCTTTGGGGTTACATAATGAGAGTTTGCAAAGATTCTTATTTGTTCAAGTTCTCCAAGCTTCTCTCCAGTAAGTGGGTCCACTTGTGTTATACTCTCTATATCATCTCCAAACATAGAAATTTTCCAAGAAATATCTTCATAGTGAGAAGGGAAAATTTCTAAAATATCTCCCTTAGCTCTAAAGCTGCCTCTTCTAAAGTCCATGTCACGACGTTTGTATAAAAGTTCTACCAACTTTCTGATAATAATCTCTCTACTTATTGATTGATTTTTATCTAAAGTAAAAGACATTGAAGAATAAGCATCAACTGATCCAATACCATAAATACAAGAAACTGATGCTACTATGATTGTATCTCTTCTTTCCACTAAAGATCTAGTAGCTGAATGCCTTAGACGATCAATTTGTTCATTTATTGAAGATTCTTTTTCAATATATGTATCAGTTCTTGGCACATATGCTTCTGGTGTATAATAATCATAATAACTGACAAAATATTCAACAGCATTATTTGGAAACAGATTTTTCATTTCGCCATAAAGTTGTGCTGCTAATGTTTTATTTGGCGCCATTATTAAAGTAGGTTTCTGTACTTTTTCAATTACTTTAGCCATTGTAAAGGTCTTACCTGATCCAGTGACACCTAAAAGAACTTGTTCTTGTTCTCCTTCATTTAGACTTTTAACAATACTTTTAATTGCTTCAGGTTGATCACCACTTGGATTAAAATCACTGACAATTTTAAAAGGTGTTGTGATTTCGGGAGAGAGATGATATTTTTTTTCTGCTTTATTCATTAATTTTAATATAATTATTTAAATAATTGTACTTTTCTAAAAAACTACCATCTGTTGTTATTGTTCCATTTAATATTCTTCCATCATCTTCTTTTAATAAAAAAGGAAGAACTTCGTTAATTATACCTTCACTAAATTCTGTACTTGAATCCCGTGGTAATTCAGATGGTAAATTATCAACTGCCATAACAGCAATTCCATCATTATTTTTTTCTATTTCTTTTAAACTATTTCTTTCAATCCAATAATTTGGTTTCTCAATTGTTGTTGATCGTATTGTAGTTGGGACAGAACCATTAATATCACAAGTAATATCACCAACAATTTTTAGATTTTGTAAATCTTTTAAGTCTTCACTCTCAAATATTTTTGGAGAAGATGGGTCCCAGTAATGTGCGCTTATAAGTATATTAGTTTCTTTTAAATATTGTAATGCAGAACTTGAATAATCTTGAGGATTATTAATAAAATGCTCAAGGCTAAAATTAGTGGAAGAATTATTTGTAACATAATCTTTAGTTTCCAAATTACAAAAAATAGGTTGATCAAATTTTTTTTCCAAAAAGTCTTTTTTCGATACTGCTTTAATGTTTGTTTCATTCAAAAGTTCAATTACTCCTTTTGCAACTCTACCATCACCAGTAACTAGAATTTTAGTTTTAGGAAAATATAAATTTTTTAAATTTAATACTAATCTTTCGTAATCATTAATTTTATAGGCACTAGCAAGAGATTGTTTTCCAAGAACTTTAAGTAATAAATTTAAGGTATTATAACAACCAACAATACCTGCAAATCTTCCAAAACCTAAACATCTATTACCATTTTTACCTCTGATATTTTCATAATCAATCAATGTAATTTTTTTATTTAAAATTGATAAGAGTAAGTCTTTCTTATTTTTTTCAATATTTTTTTGTTGTTTATTAATTTTAAAGGTGTGAGAAAAAAAAAGATATGTCCTATTATTAATTAAAATATTTGAATCAATTTCTTTAACTCCAAATATTATTGAGCATTCATTTAAATTTTCATTAATTTTAGCGCCAGCTAATTCATATTCTTCATCAGAAAAGCATCTATTATTTGATGGCTGAATAATGAAATTTATATTCGGATTATTTTCTTTGTATTTTTTTATATGTTCTGGGACTAGAGGAGTTCTATTTTCATCATTTCTAGACTCTCTAACAATACCAATATTGGTTAATTGATTATCCATTCTCTTGTTGGATATTAATTTTATAATCTTTTAAAATTTTAAAAAAATACATTATATCTTCTGTTTTATGTGGTGCAGTTTTAACACCAGACTCAATTTTATTATCCATAATTAGATCAATCGCAGCTGATAAAGTAATAGATACAAGTTTACCCATTGCGGTATTTTCACCACTTCCTTTTTCATCTAGAAAATAAGAACTATCAAAAATTTTATTATCATTTTCAAAAGCTTTAAGTTTTACAGAAAGTACAACGCGATCTTCTTCATCAGTTAAATATTTATTATTTTTTAATAATTCTTCACTTTTTTCATTGATCTCAGCTTCTATATTATCCGATCTTTTTTCAAGCATTGAAAAAATATCTTGCCATGCCTCTTTCCAACCATCAAGTCGCAAAGTTCCTCTTACGAACTCTTTGACTGTCCACTTCTCATCAAACAAGTATTCACTTACATATGGTGTTGAATCTCTGTTTGGATAAGCTTCAAAATTTTCATCAGATATTGAATAAGAACTAATAGATTTGTAAGGAGTTACAGTATTTATTTTTCCTTTTGTTATATATTTTGCATCATTGTTTAAGGCTTTTATTACTCCAGCTGGAGACCAACTAAATTTATATTTGAAATCATTTGGAATTGCTGGAAAACCGCCACAATATGATTCATAAACCACTTCTGTTTTTTCAGTCGAGATTTTTTTAAGATCACTGACAAGTAAATGGGAAAAAAAATGATCGATACCTGGGTCTAAACCGACCTCATTAATAAATACTAAATTTTCTTTTTTTACATCTGGATTTAGCATATTTATTTCTGGATTAAGGTAACTAGTAGATGCAAAATGACATTTATATTTTAAACAAAGTTTAGCTATTTCTAAATGTTTGTTTGCTGGTAGTTGAGAAATCACAATATCACCAGGATTTGTTTCTTTAAATAATAAATCAACATCAAACTGTTTTGCGTTCACATTGTTTTTATCTACATGGTCAATACTCTTTATAGCCTTATCTAATGTTCTATTCCATACTGTAAAATTATCTAAATTTTTAGCTAATCTTCTAATTCCTGGTATAGAAGAAAGTCCGGTTCCTATCCAATGTACATGTTTCATAGTCTTATTTACTTTTATATTAAATTGTTTACTACATTAATGAAACTTAAAATACGGAAATTTATTTGACTTCAATAGTATTTATTTTTTTATTAACAGGTCTAGTCTCTGGTTTTATTGCAGGATTATTAGGAGTTGGAGGTGGAATAATAATTGTACCTGTAACTTACTTTATTTTACTTAATCTTGGTTACAGCTCTGAAATTGTGATGCATGTTGCTGTAGCATCTTCTCTTGGTGTAATTTGTTTTACTTCAATTTCTTCCATAAGATCTCATGTTAAGCTTAAAAATACAAATTTAATAATTGTAAAAAAATGGGCAATAGGAATAATAATAGGATCAATTGTAGGTTCTCTTGCAGCGAGTTCTATTTCAGGACAGAGTTTAGTAATTCTTTTTGTAATTCTGGCATTTTTGATTTCATTAAATATGCTGTTTCAACAAAGCCCAATAATTGTAAGTAACAATATACCATCATCTAATATAATTAACTTTGCAATAAGCTCTTCTATTGGTTTTTTATCTGCAACAATTGGTATAGGTGGTGGTAGTTTTAGTGTTCCAACTTTAACAATGTTTTCAAAAAAGATTCATGAAGCAGTTGGAACCTCTGCTGTTTTTGGTTTTTTAATTGCTTTTCCAGGAACACTTACATTTATGTATACTGGGTCAAATATAAATGAACTTCCCATTTATTCGCTTGGTTACGTAAATATTATAATAGTTTTTTTTATATCGATAACTAGTATATTTACTGCTGGAATTGGTGCAAAAGTTTCATCAAATATAGATAAGTTAGTATTAAGAAAGATTTTTGCTATTTTTTTGTTGTTAACTTGTGCTAGTCTAATTATTGAACATTTTATAATTTAAATGAATTTTGTTGCAGATAGACTAAGTAAAATAAAACCTTCAATGACTGTAGGTATAAATGTCAAAGCTAAAGCTTTGAAGGACGAGGGTAAAGATGTAATTGTTCTTGCAGCAGGTGAGCCAGATTTTAACACACCAAAAAATATAAGAGATGCTGCTAGTAAAGCGATGGAAGAGGGTAAAACAAAATATGTACCAGGTAAAGGTACACCAGAATTACAAAAAGCAATTCAGAAAAAATTCAGAGAAGATAATAATATTGATTATCAATTAGATGAAATCATATGCGGTGTCGGAGGTAAACATATTATCTATAATGCTATGATGGCAACAATTAATCCGGGAGATGAGGTCATTATAACAGCTCCTTTTTGGGTTAGTTATCCCGATATTGTTTTATTAGCAGAAGGGAAGCCAGTGATAGTTGAGTGTCCTCAATCACAGTATTTTAAAATTACACCAGAACAACTTGAAAAAAATATAAACTCTAAAACAAAATGGTTAATGTTAAATAGTCCTAGTAATCCAACTGGATCAGTTTATTCAAAAAAAGAGCTAGAAGATTTAGCTCTTATCTTAAAAAAGTATCCTAATGTTCTTATAATGTGTGATGATATATATGAAAAAATTGTTTATGATGGAGTAGAGTTTCACACTCTTGCTTCTATTGAACCTTCACTGAAAAACAGATGTTTGACATTAAATGGTGTTTCAAAATCATATTGCATGACAGGATGGAGACTTGGATATTGTGGAGCTCCAAAAGAGATTATTGCTGCTATGAACAAAATACAATCACAAAGTACAACATCAACTTCTTCAATTACAATGGCTGCTGCAGTTGAAGCAATAAGTGGTCCGCAGGATTTTATAAACGAGCATAATAAAAAATTTTTGATACGTAGAGATTTAGTATTGAATAAATTAAATGATATTGATGGAATTACATGTCAAAAACCAGAAGGAGCTTTTTACGTTTATCCAAATTGCGAGGGTATAATTGGAAAACAGACACCAAATGGAAAACATATCTCCAATGATGAAGATTTCATGACATACCTTTTAGAAGATCAAGGCGTAGCAGGAGTTCATGGTGCAGCATTTGGTTTATCGCCTTATTTTAGATTATCTTATGCAACTAGTGATGCAATTCTAGAAGATGCGTGCAATAGAATAAAAGAAGCTTGTAATAAGCTTACTTAAGATCTTTATCAGCAATTATCTCAGCTAATCTAAGTAGATTAGTAGTTCCAGCACTTCCAAATGGAACACCAGCCGAGATAACTACGTTATCTCCTGGCTTTACTAATTTTTTATTTTTTGCAATTGAACATGCAATATTAACCATATCTTGTGCATTTTGAGCATCTTCTTGAGTATGACAGGAGTTTACACCCCAGTATAATTGCATTTTTCTTGTAGTATTAATATTTGGAGATAAACCAACAATTTGAACTGGTGCTCTTTCTCTAGCCATTCTGGTCGTTGTTCTTCCACTTACAGAAAATGTAATTATTGCTTTTGCATCTGATTTTTTTGCAATTGAGTACGCTGCTAATGTTATTGCATCTGTATTATCAACATCATCAATATTTTCTTGTATAATTCGTAAATCATAATTATTTTTATCGTTTTCAACGTTTTCTATAATTTTATTCATAGTTATTACTACTTCTATTGGATGTGTTCCAACGGCAGATTCACCAGATAACATTACAGCATCTGCTCCGTCGTAAATAGCATTAGCAACATCCGATGCTTCAGCTCTTGTTGGAACAAGATTTTCAATCATACTTTCAAGCATTTGTGTAGCAACAACAACTGGTTTACCAAAGTGCCTACATCTCTTAATAATATTTTTTTGAACTATAGGAACTTGTTCTGTTGGCATTTCAACACCCAAATCACCTCTAGCTATCATAATACCATCTGCAGCATTTATAATATCATCAATATTTTTTACTGCTGAAGGTTTTTCGATTTTAGCCATCACGAGTGCTTTATTGTTAATTATTTTTTTTAGTTTGTGAATATCTTCTGCTTGTTGCACGAAAGAAAGTGCAACCCAATCAACTCCCATATCTAATGCCTTCATTAGATCAGATTTGTCTTTTTTGGTAAGAGCGTCTATTGGAAGAATAACATCTGGAATATTTACACCTTTGTTATTTGAGATTTCAGCGTCATTTAAAACTTCTGTAATTAAACTATCTTTTTTTCGTTCAACAACTTGTAATCTTATTCTTCCATCATTTACTAATAAAATAGAATTAGGTGTTAAAAAATCATAAATTTCTTCATGAGGAAAGTTAACCCTATTATTATCTCCGGGTTCACTTGAAAGATCTAGTACAAAACTTTGACCTTTGACTAAATTTTCTTTTTTATTCTTAAATGTACCTACTCTTAACTTGGGCCCTTGTAAGTCAGCTAATATGCATGATGCATGATTATGTTTTTCTTCAAGAGATCTAATAGTTTGATAATTTTTTCTATGGGTTTCTAAATCACCATGTGAAAAATTTAATCTAAAAACATCACATCCAGCCACAAATAAATCTTCTATTATTTTTTTTTCTGATGATGCAGGTCCTAAGGTAGCTAAAATTTTAGCTTTTCTGTTACGTTTCATTAATTATTATATATATATCACAAAAAAAGATTTATATAATTTATTTACGTAATATGACCAAAAACTTTGATAGAGATTTACTTGCTGATGTTGCAGAAAGATTGATTCATCATCTAAAAAATAGAACAGATGTTCAAAATATTGATTTAATGAATTTGTCAGGTTTTTGCAGAAACTGTCTTTCAAAATGGTATGTTAGTGCTGCAGAGAAGAAAAATATTTCTATTTCATACGATGAGGCACGAGAAATGATCTATGGTATGCCATACGCAGAGTGGAAAACAAAATTTCAAAATGAAATAACTCCTGAACAAAAAGAAAAGTTTGATAAAGGAAAAACTTAATATAGTTTTTCTAAATTCTCTCCATACATCTCTTTTACTTTAAACCTTCTTACTTTCATGGAAGGAGTCATCATATTATTTTCAATTGTAAACTCGTGATCAATGAGAATAAATTTTCTTATTTGCTCAATACTAGAGAGGCTTTTATTGACTTTATCTACAACTTCCTTCATCTTTTTATCAAATGAAGAATTTTGAATTATTTTATTCAAATCGCCCTCAACATTATTTTCTTTTGCCCATTCTAAAGCTAAATCTTTATTAGGCACCAAGATTGCAACTAGGTAATTTTTGAAATCTCCATATAACATTGATTGAGCAATTTCAGGTTCAATATCTAATTTTGCTTCTATTCTTGAAGGAGAAATATTATCTCCACCAGCATTTACAATAATATCTTTTTTCCTATCCGTTATCTTTAAATAGCCTTCATCATCAAATTCACCAATATCACCTGTATGAACCCATCCATCAATTATAGTTTTATTAGTTGACTCAGGATCATTCCAATAACCATTCATAATTAGTTCTCCACGAGCTAAAATTTCTCCATCTTCAGAAATTTTCACTTCATTGCCTTGAAGAACTTTTCCAACAGTATCTAACTTAATTTTTTCAGGAGGGTTTGCGGAAATAACAGGAGCTGTTTCAGTTTGTCCGTATCCTTGAAGTAGTGGAAGGCCAAGGGCGCTTAGGTATAATCCAACTTCAAAATTTAGTGCTGCGCCTCCTGATATCAATGCTCTAAGACTTCCACCAAATCTTTTCTTAACTTTTTTTCTTACTATCCTATCCATCAATCCATTCATAAATCTTTCAGAGAAGCTCATCTGCTCACCAAAATATTTTTTCTTTCCTAGATTTAATGTAATTGCAAAGAAGCGTTGACTCAATTTACTTTGGTTTTTTAGACCTTGTGAAATACGTGTGTGTAAAGAGTCATAAAACCTTGGAACAGCAGTCATAAAATGTGGTGCTGCCTCAGCCATATTTACTAATAATTTATCTATACTTTCAGCGTAATAGATTTGTGCGCCTTGTCCCATTTCTAAAAATTGTAAAGTATGTTCATATGAATGAGATAAAGGCAACCATGATAAATATCTAATTTCTTTTGTTAAATCACTAGTAAGACTCTCAAGTAATTTATCACAGGAAGCACAGTTTCTTAGCATGGCTCCATGACTTAACATCACTCCCTTAGGATTACCTCCAGTACCTGATGTATAAATAATACATGCTGTATCTTTTCTTTTAAAATTTTTTGACAACTCTTCTATTTTATTAGAATTTTTACTTTTTTCTAAATTGTCATTAATAATTTTATTGTATGATAAAATATTTACAACTTCGGTATAAGTTTCATTATCATCATTAATTTTTATTACATTTTGACAATGTGAAATTTTTTCTATTGCAGGTAGAACTTTTTTCATTAATTCGTGTGATGATACGATTGCACATCTAGCACCAGAATGCTCAATAATATATTTATAGTCATTCGTTGTGCTTGTTGTATAAGCAGGCACTGAAATTGCTCCTATGGACATTATTGCTAAATCAGTGATTTGCCATTCAGGTCTATTTTCAGATAAAATTAATACTCTATCTCCTTCTAAAATACCCAGATCTTTTAAATACGTTGCTAAACTTTCAACTTGTTCTTTTACTTGTGACCAACTTAAAGAAACATATTTATCATTCTCTTTCTTCCACAAATATGGTTGATCTTTTAAATTATTTGCTTGATGATAAAATATACCCGGTATGCTATTAAACTCGCCAAAATTAACAATCATGCTTTCTGTCCTCCCTACAAAGCTGAGATATTAGACCTATATCGAAATAGTAAAATATGAAACAAAAAAATTATCAAAATTCAACAAAAAATACTCTTGGCAAGCTACCAATTTGGAATTTAAAGGATTTGTATGAATCGCCAAAAGCGAGGAAGCTCAATAATGATTTAAATAAGCTTAGAATATCGACTAAGAAATTTGAGAAAAAATACGCATCCAAAATCACCAAGATTAGTTCCAATCAGCTTTTAAAAGCCATCATAGAGTTAGAGGATATTGATACAAAAATAGATAAAATTATGTCTTATGCACATTTATTAGTTGCAGAGGATGGTAACAATGAAAAGAATAAAATTTTTTATCAACAAATGCAGGAGCAAATAACAAATATTGCCTCTTCAATTGTCTTCTTTAGTCTTGAAATTAATGAAATATCTGAAAAAAATTTAAAAAAAATTTATGCTGATAAAAAACTAAAGATTTATAAAAACTGGATAAAAAATATTCGAAAATTCAAACCTTATCAATTGGATGTTAAAACAGAAAAATTACTTCAAGAAAAAAGTATTACTTCTAGATCAGCTTGGGTTAGACTATTTGATGATACGATTGCCTCACTTAAATTTCCCTTTAGGGGAAAAAATTTATCTAGTGCTGAAATTTTTAATTTTCTTTCTGATAAAAAAGAAGCAAATCGTAAAAAATCAGCTGAGGTAGTATCTGCTGTTTTAAAAGATAACATTACTTTATTTACATCTATTACTAATAATCTTGCAAAAGACAAATCAATCAATGATAAATGGAGAGGATTGCCAAATCCAGTCAGTTCAAGAAATTTATCTAACGTTGTTGAGGATGAAGTTGTAGAAGCCTTAAGTGAAACAATAATAGATAATTATCCAAAAATTGCTCATCGTTATTATAAAATAAAATCTAAATGGCTAAAAAAGAAATCTTTAATGTATTGGGACAGAAATGCACCTCTTCCTTTCCAATCACAGAGTATTTATTCCTGGAAAGATGCAAGACAAATTGTAACTAATGCTTATTCAAATTTTGATAAGAGAGCAGGAAATATTGTAAATAAATTTTTTGATAATTCATGGATACACGCTCCAGTAAAATCAGGAAAATCTCCTGGTGCGTTCGCTGCTTCTACTGTTCCATCAGTTCATCCATTCATACTTGTTAATTATCAAGGCAAAGCAAGAGATATAGCTACACTTGCTCATGAACTAGGACACGGAATTCATCAATATTTAGCTGGACAAAAACAAACTTATTTTAATTCTTCAACTCCGTTAACTCTTGCTGAAACAGCAAGTGTTTTTGGGGAAATGTTAACTTTTAAATCTCTTTTATCTATTACAACAAAAGAAAATGAACGTAAGGGGCTTTTAGCAAACAAAGTTGAAGATATGCTAAACACTGTTGTAAGGCAGATTGCATTTTTTGAATTTGAAAAACGTATTCACCATCAAAGAAAAATTAAAGAATTAAGTGTTGATGAGATTTGTGAAATTTGGATTGATGTTCAAAAGAAAAGTTTAGGACCATCAATAAAATTTAATGATGATTACAAATATTTCTGGAGCTACATACCCCATTTTATTCATTCACCATTTTATGTTTATGCATATGCTTTTGGTGATTGCCTTGTCAATTCTCTTTTTAATGTTTACGAAAGCAAACTCCCTAAATTTGAAGACAAATATATTACTTTGTTGGAGAGTGGTGGTAGTGATACATATGATAAACTATTGAAGCCTTTTGGATTAAATCCGAAGAAAAAAGATTTCTGGCAAAAAGGAGTTAATGTTATTGAGAATTTAATTGACCAATTAGAAGAATAAAATTGATGAAAGATAAAGAAGCAAAGTCTCTAACAAAACAACTTACCAGGTATGCCAAAGTTGGTGGTGTTGTTGGAAAATTAGCCACTAAACTTGCAAGTCAAAGATATTTAGGTGTTAAGTTAGATAAAGAAAAACATGCTTCAGAAATAAGAGCCGCTCTTGGAAGTATTAAAGGGCCATTAATGAAAGTGGCACAATTATCAGCAACTATACCTGACTTACTTCCTGATGAGTACGCGCAAGAGCTTATGCATTTACAGTCTAATGCTCCACCGATGGGATGGTTGTTTGTTAAAAGAAGAATGGCTGCAGAATTAAAACAGGACTGGCAAAAAAATTTTATTGAGTTTGACAAAGAAGCAACAAGAGCAGCCTCTCTTGGACAAGTTCATAAAGCTAAAATAAAAAATGATGAAATAGTCGCTTGTAAACTTCAATATCCAGACATGGCTTCAGCAGTTAGTGCTGATCTTTCACAATTAAAAATGATTTTTTCAATTTATCAATCTTATAATAAAGCAATCAAAACTGATGAAGTATATAAAGAAATTACTGACAGACTTAAAGAAGAGCTAGATTACGAAAGAGAAAAAAAATTAATGGCTGTATTTAGAAATATATTTTCAAATATAAATTTTGTTCATGTACCAAAAACCCATGATAAATTATCTACAAAAAGATTGCTAACTATGAGTTGGCTAGATGGCGAGCCTATTTTAAATTTTAAAAAATCCCCTAAAGAAACAAGAAATACATTAGCGTCTAATATGTATAAAGCTTGGTATAAACCATTCTTTGAATACGGAGTGCTTCACGGAGATCCACATTTAGGAAACTATTCTGTCCAAAAAAAAGACCTCAGTATTAATATATATGACTTTGGCTGTATGAGAATTTTTAATGGTAGTTTCATTCAAGGTGTAATAGACTTATATTTTGCGCTTCAAGAAAAAGACAATTCAAAGGCAGTTCATGCATATGAGCAATGGGGATTTACAGATATTACAAAAGAGAAATTAAAAGTATTAAATAAATGGGCAGGATTTTTATATTCACCTTTGATGGAAGATAAAGTTCAAAAAATACAAGAAAGTGATAGCGGCATATACGGGGCGCAAATTGCATCTGAAGTTCATCAAGAACTTAAAAAACTAGGCGGTGTTAAACCTCCAAAAGAATTTGTGTTCATGGATAGAGCAGCAGTAGGATTAGGTTCAGTATTTATGCATTTAAAAGCTGAAGTTAATTGGTACAGAATATTCCATGAGCTCATTGAAGATTTTAACTCAAAAAAATTAATGAAAAACCAACAAAAAGCTTTAAATTTAGCAAACCTATCAATATAAGAACTCATGCTCTTATCTGCCATTAAAGAAAATGATAACAATGAGACAAGAGTCTCTATCTCCCCTGAGTCCGTAAAGCTTTTTTCTAGACTGGGTTTTGAAGTTATAATTGAAAATGGAGCTGGAGAAACTTCAGGATATCAAAATTCAAATTATGAAGAAGCTGGAGCAAAAATTGTTACTAGATCTGAATGCTTGAAGGCTGATGTTTGTTTATGTGTTAGAATGCCAAGCACTGATGACATAAATAACTTAAAAAGTAATTCATTGCTTATTGGAATTTTAAACCCTTATGAAAATAAATCTGAATTTTCTAATTTAAATAAAAACAAAATATCATCATGTTGTATGGAATTAATTCCTAGAATAAGTAGAGCACAAAGTATGGATGTTCTATCATCCCAAGCTAACTTAGCGGGGTATAGAAGTGTCATTGATGCAGCGGAGCAATTTGGAAAGGCTTTTCCAATGATGATGACTGCTGCTGGAAGAGTAAATCCAGCAAAAGTTATGATACTTGGTGTAGGAGTTGCTGGTTTGCAAGCAATTGCAACAGCAAAAAGACTTGGCGCAGTAGTGTCTGCCACTGATGTAAGAGCAGCAACTAAGGAACAAGTTGAAAGTCTTGGTGGAAAATTCATAATGGTTGAAGATGATGAGGCTGAAAATGCTGAAACCGCAGGTGGTTATGCAAAGGAAATGAGTGAAGATTATAAAAAAAAACAAGCTCAATTGATAGCTGATACAGTTTCAAAACAAGACATAGTAATTTGTACAGCTCTTATTCCTGGCAAAAAAGCTCCAGTTTTAATCACCGAAGAAATGGTTTCTTCGATGATACCAGGTTCTGTAGTAATTGATTTGGCTGTGGAAGCTGGTGGTAATTGCCCTTTAAGTAAAATGAATGAAATAGTAGTGCATAATGGAGTAAAAATCGTTGGTTATGGAAATGTTCCTGGAAGAGTGGCTAAAGATGCTTCAGCATTGTATGCTAAAAATATCTTTAACTTCTTAAGTTTATTAATAGACAAAGAAAATAAAAATATAAATTTTGATTTTGATGATGAAATAATTAATTCTGTTTTGCTAACGCATGACGGGGATGTAAGATTGGAGCAATTTAAGTAATATGGAAGCACATTCTTCTGAAGTTTTTGTTATCGGACTAACAGTATTTTTCCTAGCTTGTATTATTGGCTATTATGTAGTTTGGTCTGTTACTCCTGCTTTACATAGTCCATTGATGGGTGTGACAAATGCAATATCAAGCGTAATTATAGTTGGGGCAATATTGGCAGCCGGTCCTCAAGGTTTTGACACTTCAAAAATTTTTGGATTAATAGGTGTTGTATTAGCATCAGTTAATATTTTTGGAGGCTTCTTAGTAACATATCGAATGCTCTCGATGTTTAAGAAAAAAACAAAAAAAACAAAGGAAAAAGAATAATGTCTTCTAACATGGTTGCGATATTATATTTAATTTCTGCGTTATTATTTATCTTTGCTCTAAGAGGTTTATCTCACCCTGAATCTTCAAGAATGGGTAACATTTTTGGAGTCATTGGTATGATTATAGCGGTCTTCACAACGCTAATGTTCAAATCAGTTCTTAGTTATTATGAAATTGGTGCCGCGATACTTATTGGCGGTGCTATAGGTTCATTTATTGCCCTCAGAATTGAGATGACCGCATTACCTCAATTGGTAGCTGCTTTTCATAGCTTAGTAGGTTTAGCTGCTGTATTTGTTGCTGCTGCTGCATTCTATGATCCTGTAGCTTTTAGTATTGGAAAAGTTGGTTCGATTAAAACTGCTAGTTTAGTTGAAATGAGTATTGGAACATTTATTGGCGCTATCACTTTCTCTGGTTCAGTTTTAGCTTTTGGAAAATTACAAGGTACAATTTCAGGAAAACCAATAGTATTTAAGTTCCAGCATCTTATAAATGCACTAATTTTCATCCTAATTATTTTCTTGATTGTGTTATTTGTAATTAATCAATCTCCAACAATCTTTTGGACAATAGTTATTGTTTCAATATTACTAGGATTTCTTGTTGTAATTCCTATCGGTGGTGCTGACATGCCTGTTGTCGTTTCTATGTTAAACTCTTATTCAGGTTGGGCAGCTTGTGGTATAGGATTTACCCTAAGTAATAATCTCTTAATTATAACTGGCGCTCTTGTTGGAGCGTCTGGCGCAATATTGAGTTATATAATGAGTAAAGGGATGAACAGATCCATTATTAATGTTGTTTTAGGAGGTTTTGGTGGTGAGCAAGACACTAGTGCTAGTAAGGATAACTCAGACAAAATTGTTAAACAAGGTAATGCAGAGGATGCGGCATATATAATGAAAAACGCAGACTCCGTAATTATTGTACCAGGATATGGAATGGCTGTAGCACAAGCTCAACATGCTTTAAGAGAAATGGGTGACATATTAAAAAAAGAAGGAATAGAAGTAAGATATGCAATACATCCAGTCGCTGGAAGAATGCCAGGTCATATGAATGTTTTACTAGCTGAAGCTAATGTTCCTTATGAAGAAGTCTTGGAGCTAGATGAAATTAATCATGATTTTCCTATGACAGAGGTTTCTTTTGTTATTGGAGCAAATGATGTTACAAATCCAGCTGCAAAAACAGATGAGTCATCTCCTATTTTTGGTATGCCTATTTTAGATGTAGAAAAATCTCAGAGTGTTCTATTTGTAAAACGTTCAATGGCAACTGGTTATTCTGGTGTTGATAATGAGTTGTTTTATAGAGATAATACAACTATGCTATTTGGAGATGCTAAAAAAATGTGTGAGGATATCGTAAAAAGTCTTTCTGCTTAATCGTTACTTCTTTTTGCAGACTTCCTAGCTCTTCTAATATTTTCTTCTTTTTCACGAGCGCGTTTCAAACAAGGTTTTTCGTAATGTTTACGTAGTTTCATTTCTTTATATAAACCTTCACGCTGCATTTTCTTTTTAAGCGTTCTAATTGCTTGTTCTACGTTATTATCTTTTACATTTACAAAAAGCGTCATTGGAACGGGCTAGTAACACAAACTCAAATTATTTGCAAACGGATATATTGAATTAATTTATTGGTATATTAGAAAAAATACTTATATTTATTATGTGTCTATTCTCAAAATATCAAAAATTGGTCATCCAATCTTGCTAAAAGAATGTTCTGAGATAAAAGAATTCTCTTCAGATTCTCTAAAAAAAATAGTTTATGATATGTCTGAAACAATGCTTGACTATAACGGTATAGGTTTAGCTGCACCCCAAGTACATATTTCAAAGAAAATAATAGTATTTCGTAATCCTGATAATGAAGAGAAAGATAAAATTGAGATAACACCATTAATAAATCCTATTTTTACACCCATGGGAAAAGAAACTGAGGATGATTGGGAAGGTTGTTTATCAATACCTGGAATGCAGGGTTTAGTTAGAAGATTTAAAAAAATCAAATATTCTGGATTTGATCTTGATGGTAAAGAAATTGAAAATGAAGTTGAAGGCTTACACGCAAGGGTAGTACAACATGAGGTAGATCACTTAAACGGCATTTTGTATACATCACGCTTAGCACATAAAAATGCTTTTGGTTTTGAAAAAGAAATAACTACATATTGGAAAAATGAACAAAACAGAAAATAAAAAAAAAGAAGATATTCTCAAAAAAGCAAAAAAAATCGTATCAATTGAAGGTTGGTCATCAGAAATATTTTCAAAATTACAAAAACAAAATATAGAAAAAAATGATTTATTCTATTTTTTCCCTGATGGATATAAAGATTTATTAGAATATGCTTTACAAAATATTAATGAAAAACTTGAACATAAATTAAAAAAAATTAATTTAATTAATTTTCCAATTAACAAACGAATAAAAAAAATATTATTATTACGATTTGATATATTAAATGAAGATAAAGAATTTTATAAAAAAACGTTTAACCACCTTTTGCTACCCACAAATAACAAAATATCAAAAAAGAGTTTATATAATTCAGTAAGTACAATGTGGTATTTAGCTGGCGATAATTCAACAGATTTCAATTTTTATACAAAAAGACTGATTTTATCAGGAGTATATACAAATGCCTTGTTCGTTTTTTTTTCAAAAGAAATTAAGCATGTTGAAGAAAATATTGATAAAAATCTTAAGAGAATATCAAAAATTCCAAGAATTAAGGAAAGAATATCTTTTATTAAGGATAACGCTCCTAAATTTTTAAAAAGTTTTTTAGCTTAAGCTATACTATCTGGCTCTAATTTATTTTGAATTTCTAATATTTTATCTTTTAGTACTAATTTTCTTTTTTTTAACCTTTGAATTTGTAAAAAATCTACAGTATTTTTTTCTTGAAGTCTAATAAGTATTTCATCAAGATCTCTGTGTTCTTGTTCAAAATTTTTTAAAATTTCTATAAGTTTGTTTATGTCATCCATGAAAATAAATAAGTAAAAATATAATAATAGTATATAAACGCCCTGTGGTAAAAAAAATAGCAATTTTAACAAGCGGTGGAGATTGTGCAGGTTTAAATGCAGTAATTAGAGCTGTTACCTTGAGAGCACATAATAAGTACAATTGGGAAATTTATGGAATTAAGGATGGAACATTAGGCTTGTTGAAAGAACCGCTAGACGTTATCAAATTAAATCCGCAAAATTTTGAGGGTAGCTTAATGAGAATGGGTGGAACTTTTTTGGGATCAAATAATAAAGGAAACCCTTTTAAAAAAATTATAAGAAACGGAAAAAAAATTGACTCGTCTGATTTAGTAATAGAAGGTTTTAAAAAATTAGGAATAGATGCATTGATCGGTATTGGTGGAGATGGAAGTTTAAAAATCCTTCAAAGTATTACAAAAAAAGGAAATATAAATTTTGTAGGCATTCCAAAGACTATAGACAATGATGTAAAGCATAATGAGCTCTCTATAGGATATGACACTGCAGTTGACGTTGCAACAAATGCATTAGATATGCTTCAACCAACAGCAGCTAGCCACAGAAGAGTAATGATTTTAGAAGTTATGGGTAGAGATGCAGGGCACATTGCTTTGAATGCAGGAATAGCTGGAGGAGCAGATGTTATTTTGATTCCGGAGATTCAATATTCTATAAAATCTATTGCTGACCATATTGAGAAACTTAGATCTAAAGGAAGAAATCATGCATTAATCGTTGTTGCAGAAGCTGTAAAAAAAGAAAACGGTAAAAAAGCTACAGTGAAATATGTTGATGGAGAGGTACGCCTTGGAGGGATTGGAAATTATCTTGGTGATGCAATCTATAAAATAACAGACTCTGAAACAAGAGTTACAGTTCTAGGACATGTTCAAAGAGGTGCTCAACCAACTCATAGAGATCGTTTAATCGCAAGTGCCTTTGGAGTTCATGCTGTTGATTTAATTGCAAAGAAAAAATTTAACAGAGTAGTTATATGGAAAGACAGAGGAGTACAAGATTTGATGCTTAGTCAAGTTGCTGGATATTCAAAAACTGTTCAAAAAAATGATCCTTTGATTAAAGTAGCTGAAGGACTTGGAATTTATATTGGTGAAACAAACTAAAAATTCCCTAATTTTTTCCATATATAAAAATATATTTTGTAAGGTAATATCCTTGTAAATTTAAAAAAATATACAATCAAATAGGGAAAAATTATTTCAAATTCTTTACCTTTAGTTAATCTATCAAATATCTTTTTTCCTGCATATTCAGCACTTTTTAAAAAAGGCATTTTGAAGCTATTTTTTTTGGTTGCTTCGGTATCAATAAAACCTGGACATATGACTCTAACATTAATGTTCAATTTTTTGAAATCAAAATATAAGCTTTCACTCAAGCTTAATTGAGCTGCCTTAGAAATACCATAGGCCCCAGCTGTTGGCCAACCTCTATATCCTAACGGTGAAGAAATAATAGCAATCGTATTATTTCTATTTTTCATAACATCTTTTAATTTGTTAACACAATACAAAGTGCCTTTGATATTTACATCTACTAGCAATTCGTAGTTTGAAATATCAAATATTTGATTTTTGTTTGGACTATAAGCTGATGCATTTAATAATGCTATATCAATTTTACCAATATTTTTTTCTATAGAATTAATCGTTTCATCAACATTATTTTTTGAAGAAATATCACATACAATAGCATGAACTAAATTT
Source organism: uncultured Alphaproteobacteria bacterium (assembly GCA_902614085.1). Lineage (GTDB taxonomy): Bacteria > Pseudomonadota > Alphaproteobacteria > HIMB59 > CACPNW01. The sequence continues at coordinate 204,140 of CACMJS010000002.1, read as the reverse complement.
TTTTTATTATTTAGTTCTAATTTTTTTTTTGCAGATTCAAGTTTTATTTTATTACTTGAAGAAATTACAACTTGCCAATTATTATTTATAAATTCTTTTGCTGTAGCAAAACCAATACCTGAAGATCCACCAGTAATCCATATAGTTTGCAACTATAGACTCCAATCATTACGAATTATTGTTATAATATTTTTTTTATCATTAGGATTTTTGAATTCCATTTTCATAAGCTCTTTTTCAAAATACCAAAGTGTATACTCAGGAAATGGCCCTTTATCTTTTGGATTTTTTGATGCATTAAAAACATACTTATTAGCTAATATTTCAATGTCATTGATTTTTATTTTTTCATCTTCAAGTTTCTTTACTTCTATAGTTCTTACAATCCCTTTTTGAGTGTCAAATACTTCTTTTTCATTTAACATTTCAATATTCCAATAATTTAATGGTACTATATTTTTATCTAATTTTAATTCTCCATCCATACCACTAGCAATAAAAAAATTATCTTCATCATTTCCAATTATTTTATACTCTCGATCATCTTCAAAGTCTGTAAATCCATCTATTGATACAAATTCACCATTTTTCCAAGTTTCTTTAGTTTCTTGAAAAAATTTGTATGCTGGAATAAATAAAACTTTAACATTTATCTTTAAGACTGAATGTATAACGACACTATCTTCATTATCTTCAAATTTTGATATTAAGCTTCCAATAATTTTCTTTTTTCTAATAACATCATAACTTACCTCATTATCTTCTGGTATTGGAAATGGTTGGCTAAAAACGCTTAAAGAAAAAACAGATAAACAAATTATAAAGATATATTTCACGATTTAATTCTTAATGTTGATCTCCCCCCATCTATATGAAATATTTGTCCAGTAATCCAACTATTTTTATCACTTAATAGAAAACTTCCAATATCAGAGAAATCATCACCAGATCCAATTTTAGGTAAAGGATGCATATTTTCAATTGCTTTCTTAATAGTTTCATTACTAATCAACTTTTGTGTCATTTTTGCGTCAGTTAAACTTGGCGCAATACAATTAACTTTAATTTTTGGAGCAAATTCAGCGGCTAAACTCAAAGTAAGACCTTCAATGGCACCTTTTGCGGTAGATATTATTGTGTGATTAGTAAAACCTTGTTTTACAGCAATGGTTGAATAAAGAAGAATACTGCCATTATTTTTAGCAAGAGTTTCTTGATTAAACTTAATCGCATTTATAGCACTAAGTGTATTTATTTTAAAAGAATCAATAAAATCTTCATCTTTAGTCATTTTAAGAGGTTTTAAATTTATAGAACCAACACAAAAAGCAATACCACTTATTCGATCTTTATATTCTTCCGAAATACTTTTAACTTTATCAAAATCTAAAACATCACAAACTTTAAATTCGCAACCAATTTCCTCAGATAATTGTTTTAATTCTGTCTCATTTCTAGAAATAATTATTGGATTATAATTATTACTTTTCAGTTTTTTTGATAATGATTTTCCAATAGAACCCGTGCCCCCAAAGACAAATATATTTTTGTTAGACATCTTTAACCTTTCTAATTTTAAATTGATGATAACTAATTAATAAAGTTGATAATAACAAAATTGAATTAGTTTGATGTAAACTTGCGACTGGTAAGTAAACATTACTTAAAAGAGTTATAATACCTAATATTACTTGTAACGTTAGAAAGAATAAAACTAAATATACAAGAGTACTAGATATATTTTTATTATCAAATTTAATAAATTTAAAACAAACAAAAAGGATATAAAAAAAAACAAATATTGATAACCAACGGTGGTTAAAATTTATTGCAACTGTATTTTCAAAAATATTATAAATACCTAAATCATCAATAACGTAATCATCAGGTATAATTTTTCCATTCATTAGTGGAAAAGTATTAAAAGATTGTCCAGAGTTTGTTCCTGCCATAAATCCACCTGTTGCAATTGTGATAAATATTAAGATTACAGCAACTAAAATATAGAATTCAATTGTCTTTGGATTAGATAAAAAACTTATATTAGAAGAATACCTGTAATCCATTGCTATCCATAATAGTATAGAGAAAATTATAAGAGCATTTAAAAGATGAAAAGTAAGTCTGTAAGGGCTTACGTAAGGATTTTCAGTCAAACCGCTCTTTACCATCCACCATCCAATAACTGCTTGAAACAAACCAAACACAAAGACAATACCAAGCCTTGCATAAAGTGATAATTGAATTTGCTTTTTAAAACTAAAATAAATTAATGGTATTAAAAAGACAACTCCTATGGCTCTTGCAAATATTCTATGAAACCACTCCCACCAAAAAATATATTTAAACTCATTTAACGTCATATTTTTGTTAACTATTTTATATTCTGGTGTTTGTTTATACATTTCAAATACAACCAACCAACTTTCTAAACTCAGTGGAGGAATTACACCTAAAATTGGACGCCAGTCAGTCATAGAAAGTCCAGAGTCTGTTAATCTTGTGAGACCTCCTATTACTATGATTAATAAAACCATTGCGGTTATTGTTAATAGCCATATATAAACCGCAGGATTATAATATTTTGAAGTATTAGCGTAATTCATTTAGATTATATATAATCCCTAGAAATAATAAAAAAAGTTGTTATTTTTCACATATGACAGATAAAACTGATGTAGTAATTATAGGTGCAGGTCCGGTAGGCTTATTTGCTGTATTTGAATTAGGTCTTTTAAATATAAAATGTCATTTAGTTGATAATTTAGATAAGGTTGGAGGTCAGTGTGCTGAATTGTATCCAGAAAAACCAATTTATGATATTCCCTCAAGACCAGTTGTAACAGGACAAGAATTAACTGACGAGTTAATTAAACAGATAAACCCTTTTAAGCCTAAATTTCATCTCAACCAACAAGTCGAGAAAATAGCTAAAACAGAATATGGTTGGATTGTAGAAACTAATATTGGAACAAAAGTTGAAGCAAAATGTATAGTAGTGGCAGCAGGGGCAGGAAGTTTTGTGCCGCGAAAACCTCCAATTGAGAATATTGAGAATTTCGAAAACAAAAATGTTTTTTACGCAATTCGAGACAAATCAATATTTAAGAATAAAAAAATCTTAATTGCAGGAGGAGGAGACTCTGCTTTGGATTGGACAAATGAACTATCTAAGGATTCCAATGTAACTCTAATACATAGAAGAAAAGAGTTTAGGGCAGCACCAGATTCTGTCTCAAAAATGCAAGAATTAGAAACAAAAGGAAAAATTAAATTTTTAAAGGGCCAAATAAAAAAGATTTCTAAAATTCAAGATAGTAGAATAATGCTAGAATACGAAAATGATGATGAAAAATCAAATATTGCAGTAGATTATCTTTTACCATTTTTTGGTTTAAAAATGGAACTAGGTCCAATTGCGGAATGGGGTCTAAATTTACACGAGAACTTAATTAAAGTGGACACTGAAAAATTTCAAACTTCTACACCTTCAATTTTTGCGATAGGTGACATAAATTGGTACCCAGGAAAACTTAAGCTTATTCTATCAGGATTTCACGAGTCTGCCTTAATGGCTCAAGAAGTATTTAAGTATTGCTTTCCTGATAAGAAAAACATTTTTAGATACACAACATCTTCTAAAGAACTTCAAAAAAAACTAGGCGTTTAATGCCAAAGTTAATAATCACAGATAGATCAGGTAAAAAGTCTGAAATTGAATATGATAGTAATTTTACATTAATGGAAACCCTTAGAGACAATGGCTACGATATTGAAGCTTCCTGTGGAGGATGTTGTGCTTGCGCTACATGTCATGTTTATATTGATGAAAAATGGACAAACAAGCTGAAAAATATGGATGATGATGAAGAATCTATGCTAGATCAAGCTTTTGATGTTAAAAATAATTCCAGATTATCTTGTCAAATTGAGCTTTCTGAAGAGCTTGATGGCTTAGAGATAGAAATTGCACCAGAATAGTATTGACATAAATTTTTAATTTGTATACAAACAGTTTGTATAAAAACTATGGCAGACACTTCTCTTAATGAGAATAGATTAGCATTATTAATTTGGCAAACATCAAACTTATGGCAATCTAAAGTAAGACATAAATTAAAAGAGAGTCAAATCACATTAAATGAATATCTTATTCTTGAAACAATTTATTTATTACAGCAAGAAAACATAAATATTACTCAACAGGATATATGTAAAAATGCATCTATTGATAGATCAGTTGTTAGCTTACGTGTTTCTAATCTAGAAGAAAGGAAGTTAATATCAAAACAACAGCCACAAGATAAAAGATCTGATAGTTTAATTCTAACTGCAGCAGGGAATGATTTAATTAATAATATTATTGATAATATTGTAGATTTAGAAAATGAATTATTTAATAAATTAGGATCTGAAATTTTTAATTTCACAAATTCATTAAAGTTGTTATTGGGTAAAAAAATTAGAATTAGAGCAAAATTAAATGATTGATCAAAAATTAGTACAATCCTTAAAAGCTTGGCCTTTTAAAGAAGCATTACAAATCATTAAAAAAAATGGTGGTTTACAGAACTTTAAAATTCCATCCAAGGGATATGTATTACTAGAAACTGGTTATGGTCCCTCAGGTTTACCTCATATTGGAACTTTTGGTGAAGTTGTAAGAACATCAATGGTAAAAAATGCATTTAGCTCTATAATTGATTGCCCAACAAAACTGATCACTTTTTCTGATGATATGGACGGATTAAGAAAAGTTCCTGAAAATGTTCCAAATAAAGAAATGTTAGAAAAATTTATAGGTAAGCCACTTACTTCCATACCAGATCCATTTGGTAAATTTGAAAGTTTTGGACATCATAATAATGCAAAACTGAGAAGTTTTTTAGATGAATTTAATTTTGAATATGAGTTTGTTAGTTCAACAGAAAAATATCAAAATGGAGATTTTAATCAGACAATATTAAGTATATTTGAAAACTATCCAAAAATATTAGATATTATTTTGCCTACTTTAAGGGCAGAGAGAAAAGAAACTTATAGCCCATTTCTGCCAATAAGTGAAAATTCAGGAGAGGTACTTCAAGTAAAAATCGAAGAATATAAAATGGATTCAAAAACAATTATTTACAAGGATCCATCTTTAGACAAGTATGTTGAAACAGAAGTAATTAATGGAAAATGTAAGTTACAGTGGAAAGTTGATTGGGCAATGAGATGGATGTCATTTGATGTTGATTATGAAATGTGCGGTAAAGATCTTACAGAAAGTGTTGATTTAGGATCCAAGATTTGTAAAGCATTAAATAAAAAACCACCTACTAATCTAATTTATGAAATGTTTTTAGATGAAAAGGGTGAAAAAATTTCTAAGTCAGTCGGAAATGGTATTAGCGTTGATGAGTGGCTACGTTATGCTTCTCCTGAGAGTCTTGCACTCTATATGTTTCAAAAACCAAAATCAGCAAAAAAACTTCACTTTGATGTTATTCCTAAAACTGTAGATGATTATCTTTCTCATTATAATTCATACTCAAGTTTAGATAAAAACAAACAGTATGATAATCCAATTTGGCATATTCATTCAGGAAAACCTAAAGAATTTAAATCAGAAATAAATTTCAATACCCTTACTAACCTAGTTAATGTTTCTAATTCTAAAGATAAAAAAGTAATATGGTCTTTTATTAATAAATATGATGATAATATTAATGCTGATAACAATCCTGAATTTGACCGTCTTATAGACTTTGCACTTAATTACTATGAAGATTTTATTTTGCCTAAAAAGAAATTTTTAGAGATTGATAGTAGTAATAAAGAAGTATTTATTGATATTATTAATATTTTAGAAAATGAGGTTACTGAAAATAGTTCATCTGAAGATATTCAAACATTATTATATGAAGTAGGAAAAAAGCACCAATTTGAAAACTTAAAAGATTTTTTTAAACTAGTATATAAAGTTATGCTTGGTCAGGATCAAGGTCCAAGACTAGGATCATTTTTTAAATTATTTGGTTTAAGAGAAACTATTGATTATCTAAAAAAATTAATAGATAATTAATTTATTGTACAATAGTTCGTTAAAAATATTAAGATTATTACCTCCGGAGTTATCTCATACTATTACAATTAATTTGTTAAAATATTTTAAAGTTAGACAAAAAAATATTGAGGATCCTATTCTTGCACAACATCTAATGGGTTTAGATTTTATAAATCCTATAGGCCTCGCTGCTGGTTTTGATAAAAATGCTGAAGTGATGCATTCCATGTTTTCATTTGGTTTTGGATTTCTTGAAGTTGGTACAGTTACTCCACAAGCTCAAAGTGGCAATTCTAAACCTAGAGTATTTAGATTAAGTGAAGATAAAGCTATCATTAATAGTTTAGGCTTTAATAATAAGGGTATTAAAAAAGTAAAAAAAAATTTAATGAAATACCAAAAATCATACTTAAATAATAAAATTGTAGGAGTTAATATTGGAAAAAATAAAAATTCAAGTGAAGCTATTGGTGATTATCTAATTGGTTTAGAAGAGTTAGGCGATTTAGCAAGCTATATAACTATAAACATATCATCACCAAATACTGAAGGGTTGAGAGATCTACAATTGAGAGGAAAGATAGAAAAATTAATTAAAAAAATTATAGACAAAAGAGATGAAATAAAAAATATTAATACCAAGCCAATATTAATTAAAATTTCACCTGATTTAAATGAAGATCAACTTAGAGATATAGCATTAATTTCTTTGGCTAATAACATTGATGGTTTAATACTTACAAATAGTACTATCAAAAGACAGACCAATTTAATTTCATTTAATAAAGGAAAAAAGGGAGGTTTAAGTGGCAGACCATTATATGATAACTCAAATATTATTTTGAAAAAAATGTATGAATTAACAAATGGTCAAATACCATTAATAGGTGTGGGTGGTATATCAAGCGGAAGGGACTGTTATGAAAAAATTAAATCCGGTGCTTCCTTAGTTCAGCTATATACTGCTTTGGTTTATTCAGGCCCAAATTTAATCAATAGTATGAAAAGTGATTTGATTGATCTAATTAAAACTGATGGATACAAAAATCTAACTCAAGTTATTGGTAAATCAGTATAGTAATGAAAAAAATAAAATCGATTGAAGAAATTATTAATAATTATGATAATTTCATAATTGATCAATGGGGTGTAATGCATGACGGAACATTTGGATATGAGCATGCTATTAACTCCATTAATATACTGAATAGTAATAATAAAAATTTGTTTATAATTTCAAATTCTTCAAAAAGATCAAAATCATCCATAGATAGATTACCAAAACTTGGTTTTAAAAAAAATTCTTTTATAAATACAGTGACAAGTGGAGAAATGATTTGGCAATTACTTAAAAAAGAATTTTTAGATGATAAAAATAAAAAAAATTGCTTTCATATTTATGATGAAGAAAAAGAGGATGGTCTAAATTTTAGAGATGGTTTAAACTTTAATTTTGTAGAAAAAGTAGAAGAAGCAGATTTAATTTTAGCTTGTACTCCTTTTGTAAAGTTACAACCAATAGATTACATTCCATTACTAGAAGCAGCTTACAATAAAGAAATAACAATGTATTGTGCAAACCCTGACTTTGAAACAGTTGAAAGTAATAGTAAAAATAATATTTTCTGTATGGGTGCTATTGGTGAAATATACAAAAAAATGGGTGGAAATGTTATTATAAAAGGTAAGCCTGATGTAAGCATATACACTACAACCACTAATCAAATTAATTTAGAAAAAAAAAGAACAGTAGCTATTGGAGACTCATTGTTTCATGATATTCAAGGTGCTAATAATTTTGAAATAGATAGTGTTTTAGTAAAATCTGGTATTCATAAAGATTTAAATCAAATAAATAATTTAATTAAAAATCATCAAATAATCCCAACCTATATTATAGATAAATTTAGTATTTAGAATACTTGACAAAGTAATATTTATATTTACATGCAAACTCATTATGTCAATGAGATGTGAATTAACTGGAAAATCCTTCCAAACTGGTAACAACGTCAGTCATGCCAAAAACAGAACAAAAAGACGTTTTAAACCAAACCTTCAGAATATTACTTTTGTTAGTGAAGTATTGGGACAAAAATTTCAACTTAAAGTTGCAGTTAGTACTATACGTACAGTAGAAAAAAAAGGTGGATTAGATGAATTCCTCATCAATACACCAAACTCTAAATTGCCCTTAAAGGCTAAAAAATTAAAAAAAACTATTCTATTAAAATCTAATTAAATTTTTGTGATGGGTTTTTTCTTTGAATTAACAACAAAACTTAATTCACTTAGTACTGAACTAATGTGGTTCATAATGCTCCTTTTTTGTTTTTTTTCTATTCTTATTTTTTTAAGGATATTTGGATATATAGGAATTTTTATCTATTCTGCTCTAGCTGTAATTGCGGGAAATATTCAAGTTTTAAAAACAGTAGATTTTTTTTATTCACCCGAACCGGTAGCTTTAGGAACCATACTTTTTGCCTCAACTTTTTTATGTACTGATATTTTATCTGAATATTATGGCAAGGAAAAAGCTAGAATGAATATTTTAATTGGTTTCAGCGCATTTTTTTTTATGACTTTATTAATGGTAATTACTATTGGTTTTCAACCATCAGATGCTGATTGGGTACAAGAGAGTTTATCAAATGTATTTACTCCAATGACAAGATTTTTCATAGCTAGTATGATAGCATATTTAATAAGCCAGTATTTTGATGTTTGGCTCTTTAATTATTTGAAGCAAGCTTTATCAGGCAAGTCTCTGTGGTTAAGAAATAATTTATCTACTATTACCTCCTCTTTGGTTGATAACACTGTCTTTAGTGTATTTGCTTGGATCTTATTAAATCCTGAACCAGTAAGTGTGTATAATGTCATAATGATTTATATTTTAGGCACTTATCTTCTTAGAATATTTATAGCCCTACTTGATACTCCTTTTATTTATATAGCTAAGTTTTTTGTTCCAAAAACTAATGACTAACTTTTCTTGGAAAGTTAAAAAAACAAATAAAAATAATAAAGCAAGAACAGGAAAAATTTCTACACCGCATGGTGATATTGAAACTCCAGCATTTATTTTTTGTGCAACAAAAGCTGCACTAAAATCTTTTACTACACTTGAAGCAAAAAAAAATAATACACAAATTATACTATCCAATACATACCATTTAATGCTTCAGCCAGGTAGTGAACTAATAGCCCAACATGGAGGTCTTCATAAATTTATGGGTTGGGACGGACCTATGTTAACAGATAGTGGTGGATTTCAAATTTTTTCTCTTGGACATGGGTCGGTTGCTGATGAAATAAAAGGGCGAAAAACCAATCCAAAAAATAAAAAAACTTTAATAAATTTGAGTGAAGAGGGCGCATTATTCAAGTCTTATATAGATGGTTCTACTCATATTTTATCTCCTGAAAAATCAATAGAGGTTCAGAGAAATCTTGGAGCAGATTTCATCTTAGTTTTTGATGAATGTACTCCATATAATGTAGATAAAACATATACATCTGATTCAATGTTTAGAAGTCATAGATGGTCTTTAAGGTCCATTAATGCATTTAACTCTAAACTTAATTATAATCCTAAAAATGGCTCAGCTGGTAGACAAGAAATGTATGGTATTATTCAAGGAGGGATTTACAGAGATTTAAGAGAAGAAAGTATTGAATTTAATACAAAAAAAATCAACACTTTTGGGATTGCTATTGGTGGTAGTTTAGGATCAAATAAAGATGAAATGAAAGATATAGTTCATTTTACTTCTTCTAAATTAGATAATACTCGTCCAGTACATTTGCTAGGTATTGGCGATCCAAGGGATATATGGGACTTTGTTGCAGATGGAATTGATACATTTGATTGTGTAAGCCCAACTAGAATTGCTAGACATGGATCAGCTTTAGTAAAAGGTAAACAGGGAAAGATAAACTTAAAAAATGTTAAATATAAAAATAATTTAAACCCAATAGATAATGAATGTAATTGCTATACTTGTAAGAACTTTACACTGGCATATTTATATCATCTTTTTGCTACACAAGAATTACTAGGATTACAACTGCTTACTAATCATAATATATATTTTATGAATAATCTTATGAAAGAAGTTAGAAGATCAATTGATAATAATGATTTTGATAATGCAAAAAAGAAATGGTTAAATTCTTAATTATCTAAATGAAAGGTAGTTGATAATTGATTCAGTAATACCTCACCTAACTGATCGACATCCATTATTGTTACAGCCTTACTATAGTATCTTGAAACATCATGTCCAATTCCTATAGCAATCAATTCAATTTCATCTTTTTTTTCAATTTCACCAATTATATCTCTCAAATTTTTTTCTAAATAATTACCTGGATTTACAGAAAGTGTTGAGTCATCAACTGGAGCGCCATCACTTATAACAATAAGAATTTTTCTTTTTTCCTTCCGAAAAGACAATCTATTATATGCCCATGATAAAGCTTCTCCATCGACATTTTCCTTTAAAATTCCCTCTTTCAATAATAACCCCAAATTTTTCTTTGATCTCCTCCATGGAGAGTCTGCAGATTTATAGATAATATGTCTTAAATCATTTAGCCTACCTGGATTAGAAGGCTTTCCATTTTTGATCCATTTTTCTCTCGAATTACCTCCCTTCCAAGCTTTGGTTGTAAACCCTAATATTTCAGATTTAATTAAGCATCTTTCCAATGTTTTTGCTAAAATGTCCGAACAAAGAGCTGCAACCGTAATTGGTCTGCCTCTCATTGAGCCAGAATTATCAATTAGAAGACTCACAATAGTATCTTTAAATTCAATTTCTTTTTCTATTTTGTAGCTTAATTTATTATTTGGATTAGCTATAATTTTAGCTAATCTTGAAGTATCAAGAAAACCCTCTTCCATATTAAAATCCCAATGACGATTTTGCTGAGCTAAAAGTTTTCTTTGTAGTCTATTGGCAATTTTAACAATTAGTGGTTGAAAAGAAAATACTTGTTGATCAAGATTTCGTCTAAGTTTCTCTAATTCTTTGATATCACAAAGTTCTTCAGCACCAATAATTTCATCAAAATTATAATCATAAACTTTATAATTCTCTAAATTTTCTAAAGTTTTTCTATCTGGCAAATAGTCTAGTTCAGTATCCCCGCTTTCTTCTCCCATATCATCATTTTCTTCCAATGAAACTGACTGCTCAACTGTTGTTTCACTTGTTTGCATTTCAATATTTGACTCAGTTTGTTCATCATTTTTTTGTTCATCATTATTTTCATTTTCATTATCCTGATCTTCATCTTTTTGATTAATATCTTCGTTCTGAGTATTGTTTACATTGTTATTAAGTAATCCAAGTTCATCTAGTTTTTCAACTATTGTAGATGTATATTTTTCCTGATCATTTAGACATTTCTTTAAATCTATAAAAAAGTTTGAATAATCTTTTTTTAATTTTTCTTTTATAATATTTTTAAAACTACTATTATTTGCACCTAAATCCACGCCAACAATTTCTTCAAATGCTACGTTTTTAAATGCTTTAATTAATAAATCTTTATCTTTTTTAGTATTTCCAATTTTAAGATCTCTAATATACTTATTTTTTAGATTTTTTTGTATTCCCTTGAATTCATTACTACCAATAGCTTCTACTCGTGCCTGCTCTAAGACATTAATTATTTCGTTTGATAACTCATCTTGATTCAAGAAGTTTTGATGTATGTCTTTCGAATGAAATCTGAATTCAAGAGCAAAAGAGTCAGCTTCAGCTCTTAGATATTCTAAATTATTTTTAAAATTTTCAATTTTTGGTTCAGTTAAATTTATTGTGTTACCAATTATCGAAGGATTTTCTTTAACAAAATTAATCTCTATATCTTCCTTTTTTCCTATAGATTTTATTGTTGCACTTAATGACTTTTTAAAATCTTCAATAATTTCACTATTCTTTGACATTAACTACTTTGGCATCAGTAATATCAATTCCAAATGATCTTTGAAAATATTCTTGTAAGATAGATCGCTCCATTTCATCACATCTATTTAAAAAAGATAGTTTAAAAGAATATTCAATATCATTAAATAGAAGATAGTTTTCTGCCCAAGTCAATACAGTTCTTGGGCTCATAACAGTTGAAATATCACCGTTAATAAATCCAGATCTCGAAAGATCTGCAGTAGATACCATACATTTAACAATGTCTTTGCCATCCTTATTATTAAGTTTTTTTATTTTACTTAAAATAATTTTTATCTCTTGATCATTACTTAGATAATTTAATGTTGATACAATATTCCACCTATCCATTTGTCCTTGGTTTATTTGTTGAGTTCCATGATACAAACCTGAAGTATCACCAAGACCAACTGTATTAGCTGTAGCAAATAATCTAAAGTATTTATGTGGTTTAATCACTCTTGATTGATCAAGTAGAGTTAATTTACCTTCAGATTCTAAAATTCGCTGTATAACGAACATTACATCTGGTCTGCCTGCATCATATTCGTCAAAAACTAAAGCGACTGGATTTTTGTAAGACCAAGGCAGTATACCATCTTGAAACTCTGTTACTTGTTTATTATCTTTCAGTACAATTGCATCTTTGCCAATCAAATCTATTCTACTAATATGACTATCCAGGTTAATTCTGATGCATGGCCAATTAAGTCTAGCAGCTACTTGTTCGATATGAGTAGATTTACCTGTACCATGATAACCTTGTATAAGCACCCGCCTATTCGAAGAGAAACCAGCAAGTATTGAAAGAGTTGTCGTTGGGTCAAAAATATATGTTTGATCTATATCTGGAACATGTTCTGTCTTTTCTTTAAATTTATAAATATCAAACTCGCAGGAAACCCCAAATAATTCATTGGAATCAATTTTGATACTTGGAGATATTTCTATATTTTTATCATTCATTTTTAAATTTTTTTAAAAGTATTTTGTATGAGTTATTTATTTCCTTAAACTTTTCTTCTGCTTTTTTATCGTTACCATTTACATCAGGGTGAAATATTTTCACTAGTTTTTTGTAAGTTTTTTTAATTTTATCCAAGGTTAATGGTAGGTCTAGGTTTAATAATGATAAAGCTTTGTTTTCTTCCTTTGTAAGATTTTCATCAACCAGCTTATTTTTGAAGTAATTGTTCTCTCTTGCATTTAGATTTAAATCGTTCATTTCTTCATTAAAAAAATTGTTAATTTGATCCATTACTTTGTGGTAATTTCCCTTTAATGGCCATGATGGCCTGTTCCAAATGATATCTTCTCTCATAGAATTCTCAATTTCGTTAACTGATAAACCTTTATAAAAATCCCATGATTTGTTGTATTCTTTAATATGTTCCATACAAAAATAATAATATTGATTTAACAAGACTCTTGATTTTGGTGCTTTATATTTACCTTCACTATTACAATCTTTGTTATCACATTTTCTAAAAAATGTTTTTTCCCAAGAAAGAGTGTTTTTATTAATATCTATTTTATGTTTACCCACAGTTATTATATAGTTTAAAAATAATGAATCGTAAGCAAAGAATTAATAAAATTTTATCAAATAAACTTAATAATTTTTTATTAGAAATTATTGATAATTCAAAATTACATAAAGGTCATAATAATTTTAGTGGTAGTGGCGAAACCCATATTAAGATCATCCTGACTAAAAAAAATAATTCCATATTTAATAGATTAGATATTCATAGGATTATAAACAGTTTACTTGAAGAAGAATTTAAAAGTGGTTTACACTCTTTAGAAATTAAAATTAATTAATTTTTGAAATTTCAACCTTAGATATTTGTTTCTTTGAATGTGATAAAATCTTGTAAGTAAAATAATTATCTTTGAATAATTCTCCGTATGAGGGTATTTTTTTTGACATATCTAAAATATATCCAGCTATTGTAGATGATTCAATTTCTGGCGGATCTAAATCAAAACTTTTATACAAATCTCTAATATTTTTTTCACCATTAATTATCATCTTACCATAGTTATTTAGTTTAAAATCATTTTCTGGTACATCAATTTCATCTACAATTTCTCCAACTATTTCTTCAATTATATCCTCTAAGGTTATTAATCCAAGTAATTCACCAAATTCATCAACAACGAATGCTAAGTGTTCTTTTCTTTTTTTAAATTCTACTAATTGTTCTAATAGATTCGTAGTTTCAGGAATAAACCATGGATTAGAAATTTTGTCAAAAATAATTTCTTTTGATTCATTATGATTCTTTAAATCTATATTTAAAGTTCTAACATTCAATAAACCTATTATATTTTCAGGATTATCTTTCCAAAATGGAATACGTGTATACCTAGAATTATTTATTTTATTAATTATCTCATTAGTATTTAAAGATGAATCTATTGAATAAATATTTTTTCTATGAGTAAAAATTTCTTCAACTGTAATATCGTTTAATTGAAGTATGCTTTGTAGCATATCTTTTTCTTGTTCATAATCTGGATTTGAAGTCTTATACAGATCAATTACACCTTTTAATTCTTCTTCTGATTGAAGATCGTTATTTTTTACATCATTTTCATTTTTTCTAAAAATTATTCTAACAATTAAGTTAATTACAAATACAAATATAAATAAAATTTTATTTAAATAATAAATAATAGGAGAAATTAATAGTGCGGTTCTATTTGGTCTATTGATAGCATAAGTTTTAGGTAGAACTTCAGCAAATATTACAATAACGACTGTCATTATTAGAGTAGCATAAAAAATACCTTCTACTCCAAAAAGGTCATAAAAAAATGCTGTGGCTAATGAGGATGCTAGAATATTAACCAAATTGTTTGATAGTAGCAATGTCGATATTACATTGTCTTTTTTATCAAGCAACTCAAGTACATAACCTGCTCTTTTACTACCTTTCTTTTTCTTATAAAGAATTCTTGCTTTAGAAGTTGCTGTAATTGCTGTTTCAGATCCTGATAAAAAACCTGAGAGAATTACAAGTATTATTAGCAATATGAGGAGAAATATGCTTGTCATTTATATGTTTTTTAATATTTTATAAACCTGATCTTTATCTAATTTTTTGTAAAAAATTGAACTACCTATCTGTTTTATAAGTGAAAAATTGATATTGTTTTGAAAATTTTTTTTATCTTTAGCTAAAATTTTTATTAATATTCTATCCTTCAATATCTTATCATAAATTTTTAGTCTACATTTTTTAAAATGTATTATTATTTTTTCTAATTCTTTAGATGATAATAAACCGAGATAATTTGATATTTTTGCTTCAGTTATCATCCCAATAGAGATTGCCTCTCCATGATTAAATTTTTGATAATTATAGTGACTCTCTATAGCATGTCCAATTGTGTGTCCAAAATTTAACATTGCTCTAGAATTATTGTTGGATAAAAATTCTTTTTCATCTTTTATGACGTAATAAAGCTTTATCTTTATCGATTTATAAATTGCCTGTTCTAATATAGATTTATTTAAATTTAGTAATTTATTTGCATTTTTTTCTAACCAGTTAAAAAATGCATAATCTTTTATTAAAGCATGCTTTATTATTTCTGCATATCCCGATCTAATTTCTTTTCTTGGCAAACTATTTAAAACGGAAATATCTATTAAAACCTCTTTTGGCTGAAAAAAGGTTCCTAATAAATTTTTTCCAAATCTTGTATTAATGCCATTCTTTCCTCCAATTGAGCTATCTACTTGAGACAAAAGAGTTGTAGGTATAAGAAAAAAATCTAAACCTCTTAATAAAGTACTAGCAACAAATCCTACTAAATCACCTAATGAACCTCCTCCGATTGCAATAACTGCAGATTTTCTATTCACATCTTTTAAAATTAATTTTTCAGCTAAATTTTTGTATCCATCAAAAGTTTTTATTTTTTCTCCACACTTAATGGAAATAATTATAATATTTTTTTGATTATTAATATTTAAATTATTCCTGATTTTTGAATCTATAATACAAAAAACTTTTTCATTCTTTTTTGCAATATTTTTAACAAATTTTGAAATGAAATTTTTTTTTATTAATATTGAAGTTTTTAATTTTTTATTATTTATGTTTATTTTCTTTAGCATACGAATTGAGTTTAAATTTAATTTTTTCTAATACTTGTGATTTATCATTATCATTATTTACAATAAAATCAGCTTTTTCATAAAACTTTCGTCTTTGATTGTAGAGTTTTTTCAAAGTTTCTTTATTGTTAGAATTTTCATTTAGTAAGGGTCTTTTTTTTGATGATTTTAATCTATTTTCTAAATTATCCAACTTAACCTCTAAATAAATAGAGTAAGAATTTTGATTTATTGCTTTTCTGATATTTTTATTAATTATACTTCCACCTCCTAATGATATTATACAATTATTCTTTGTTAGTAATTCCAGACAAATTTTTTCTTCAATTTTCCTAAAATATGACTCTCCATCTTTTTCAAAGATTTCATTTATGCTTTTTTTAGTTATTAATTCAATTTCCTTATCAGTATCATAAAATTTTAATTTACTATATTTGCCCAAATCTTTTCCAATTATAGACTTTCCAGAGCCCATTAGGCCCATGATACAAATATTTTTCTTTTTAATTTCAATGAGATTAAACATATTTTAATTATTTCTTATTATTGACAAATTTTTGTTGAAATTAAAAAAAACTTAAAAAAATGGTAAAAACATATATTAGTCATTTTTTTAATATTATATATGAAAAACAAATACATTATATATTTATTTACAGTACTAACAATAATCATATTTGTTGCACTTTATATGATTGAAATTCCTTCACCATCAATAGTTATCACAGAAAAATACAATCTAAATTTTAAATGAAACTTATTTTTATTATTATCTTGTTTTTTATCTCTAATTTAATTTCTGCAAATGAGTTAGAAAATAGTGAAATAGAGGTAATTAATTTACATGAAAGTAAGAGCTTAGATCAAATGGTTTTAGAAAATCTAAACAATGATAATAAAGTTAATGAAATAATTGAAAATACAACTGCAGATGAAGTAGATGAAGAAGTTACTACTAGTGAAGTAAAAGTTGAAAAAATTAAAATTGTAAAAGATAATTTTATTTTCAAAAATCAGATAAAGGATTTAAATAATTATTTTGATAATCTTCAAAATATTAGCTCAAAATCTCTTCAAAAAGAAATAATTGGAGTTTTAGAAAATCTACAATTGGATTTAGAAATTGAGAAAGATAGAGAAATACTCTTCTTAATAGTAAATTATTTTAAATCTATTGGTCATATTAATAAGTCTTTTGAATTTATTGAAAAATACGAATTAAATAATGACAAAAATATTAATTTTTATACTAGTGTCAGATTGAATTATCTTTTGTCAACTTTTCAACTTAACCAAGCATGTAGTTTTAGAGAAGAACTAAATTCAAATATTGTTTTAGACTACTTCTTTTTGGAAAAACTTGACATATTTTGTTCAATATTAAACAATAATGAATCAGAAGCAAAATTGTTAAACTCTATTTTAGTAGAGTCAGAAAACAATGCAGACAATTATTACCAACAGTTATTTTCACTTATAACTAACTCAGAAGATTTATTAATGGTTGATGTTGAAATTAAAAATTCAGAGATTAATAAAGAATTGATTTTTTTATATAGTGCTATGACAAGAATTGCTGAACTTCCATTTTCACACGAATTTTATGAGCTTGATAAAAAAAACCTATCAATTCCAATAATATTAAATCAAGCTTCACCTATTGACTTAAGAATTAAAGCAGCAAATGAAAGTTTTTTAGAAAATTTAATTACTGTTGATAGTTTGGCAGCATTGTATATGTCTGCTGATTTTAATTCTGACCAATTTAATGATTCAAAAAATACAATAGATTCTTTTACAAATAATAAAGAGTTGAGTATGGCTTTTTTATATCAATTAGTAAATATTCAAATTTTTCCAAATGATAGATTAAATGCCTTAGTTCAATTTTGGGATTTTGCAAAACAAAACAATCTAGAAGAAATAGCTTATAAACTTTCAAATAATATGTTGGCCTCCATTGAAGCTACTGCAGAAAATATAATTTTTGGTCCAAAAATTGCTTCTGCCTATATATTTAACAATAATTTTGAAAAAGCACTTGCATGGATAGAATTATATGAAAATGCAAAGGCAGTAGATGCAAAAAGTATTTATACAAGAGTTTTATTAGATTTATATTCTACTAATACTTTAGATTCATTTATAAATTCTCTATATATTACTTTAGAAAATTATATCGATGATCAAAATAATGAAAATGAGGAATTATTTTTTGTTTTAAAAGATGTAATGAATTTAGATATAAAAGCTAATACCAATATTAATTTAGATAAAATTTTTGATGAAAGATTAATGCCATCAATATTGTTATACAATGAAATTAAAAATAGTATTGTTAATAATGATGATGATAAATTCCTTATTTATTCAATAATTTCTTTAAATAATAAAAATTGGGATGATATACATCCAGAACATCTTAAACTTATACTTCAAGGTTACTTAAGTTATAATAACGGGGCACTATTTAGAAATTTAATATTAGAAATATTTAAAAATTATAAATTCATAATTTAATTTAATATGATTAAATATTTTGAATTTGAAACTAAAATAGAAAAAATTGAAACAATTTTAAATCAATTAAATAATAATAAAGAATTAAATAATGATAGAATTAAAAAATTAGAAAGAGAAAAAGACGAGTTATATAAAAAAATTTATTCAAATTTAGATCCCTGGCAAAAAGTTCAAGTTTCTCGTCATGGAGAAAGACCACATACACTAGACTACACTAAGCAAATTTTTGATGAAATAGTTCTTTTACATGGAGATAAGAAATATGCTGATGATAATGCAATAGTGGGCGGCTTAGCAAAAATTGATGGTAATTCAGTTTTTTTTGTGGGCACTGAAAAAGGCAATACAATGGAAAAAAGAATTAAGCATAACTTTGGAATGGCTAAACCAGAGGGATATAGAAAAGTTCAAAGATTATTGAAGTTAGCAGAAAAATTTAAATTACCATTAATATCATTTGTAGATACAGCAGGCGCATTTCCAGGAAAGGATGCAGAGGAAAGAGGACAATCAGAATCCATAGCTTCATCAATACTTAATTTTTTAAAAGTAAAAATACCTACAATATCAGTAATAATTGGAGAAGGTGGCTCTGGAGGAGCAATAGGAATCGCAACATCTGATAGAGTATTAATGCTTGAACATTCAATATATTCAGTGATCTCTCCAGAAGGGTGTGCTTCTATATTATGGCGAAATACTGAATTTTCTAAGGAAGCAGCAAATACTCTGAAACTAACATCTAATGATTGTAAAAATTTTAAAATTATTGATGATATTATTCCTGAACCATATGGTGGTGCTCATAGACATCCTATAAAACAAGCTGAAATATTAAAAGAAAAGATTAAATTTTTTATGAAAGAATTGAAGCAAATCTCAATCGAAGATTTAGTTAAAATAAGAAAAGACAAATATCTAAATATTACATCAGATATTTAATTACCATGACATTGTTTATATTTTTTACCTGAGCCACATGGACAAGGTTCATTTCTACCTATTTTTTTAGTTATAATTCTTCTTGGTTCTTTTGTTTGTTTAATATTAGTATCATTATTATTATTTTCATTTACTAACTTTATATTAAATAGTGTTTTTAATACTCTCTCATTTTGGTTTGAGAGCATTTCATCAAAATAATCAAAAGATTCTTTTTTATATTCATAGAATGGATCTTTACCTCCCAAAGCTCTTAAATTAACACTGCCGCGTAGTGAGTCCATTGCTGCTAGATGATCTCTCCAATCTTTATCTATTTGAAAAAGCATCACTCTTTTTTCTGCAAACTTGAGTAGTTCATATGAATATTGATGTTGTTTTTCTTTATATTTTTGGTTAACTTCATCTAATAACCTTTTTTTAATTTCTTCATCATCAACACCTTCTTCATCAATCCATTTTAAGATTGGAATATCTATACCAAATATTTCTCTAATTTTTTCTTTTAACAAATTTCCGTCCCATTCATGTGAGTATTTTTTAGGGGGAATTGTTACTTCAATTAAATAATTTACATAATCCAAAATCATATCTTCTATAATTTTAGATTGATCATTCGTATTAAGAATTTCTTTTCTATTTTGATAAATTATTTTTCTTTGATCATTCAAAATATCATCAAATCTTAAAATCTGTTTTCTCATATCGAAATTATGACTTTCAACTTTTTGTTGAGCACGTTCTAGAGATTTGGTAATCATTGAATGTGTAATCACCTCACCATCTTTTAGACCTAATTTTGATAATACATTTTCAAGAGTTTTTGATCCAAATATTCTCATGAGATCATCTTCCAATGATAGGAAAAAAATACTTTCTCCAATATCTCCTTGCCTTCCTGATCTACCCCTTAGTTGATTATCTATTCTTCTACTCTCATGTCTTTCTGTACCAATTACTAATAATCCACCAGCATCAATTGCTTCTTTTTTCAAATTATCATCGCCATTTCCTAATTTAATATCAGTTCCTCTTCCAGCCATATTAGTTGAAATTGTAATATTCCCAGGCATTCCTGCCTCTTCAATTATCTTAGCTTCACTCAAATGATTTTTAGCATTTAAAACATTATGCTTAAGATTTTCTTTTTTTAATAAATCAGAAATTTTTATTGAGTTTTCTACAGACGTGGTTCCTATAAGGATTGGTTGATTTATATTATTTCGTGACTTAACAAGATCTAATACAGCATTATATTTTTCTCTTTTTGTCATATAAATTTGATCATTTTTATCAATACGATTTACCTTTATATTTGGAGGAATTTCAACGACCTCTAAATTATATATACTTTCAAATTCTTTAGCTTCTGTTGTAGCAGTTCCTGTCATTCCACTTAGACGATAATATGTCCTAAAAAAATTTTGATATGTAACAGAAGCAATAGTTTGATTTTCTTTTTGGATTACTAAATTTTCTTTTGCTTCTATAGCTTGATGCAATCCATCACCATATCTTCTACCTTCCATAGCTCTGCCAGTTAACTCATCAATAATAACAACATTTCTATCTTTTATTATGTAATCTTTATCTTTTATAAATAAATGATGCGCTCTAAGAGCTTGTATAATATTATGGTTTAAAACCATATTTCCTAAATCCTGAAGTGTACCCTCTTTGATGATTCCGTTATCTTTTAGTAACTTTTCACAAATTTCCATTCCCTCAGTAGTAAGTAAAATACTTTTACTTTCTTCATTGATTTCAAAATCATTTTCTCTAAGAATTTTTACAATTTTATCAATTTTAGGAAATAAATCAGTATTGGAATTTGATTCTGCAGATATTACAAGAGGTGTTCTGGCCTCATCTATTAAAATGCTATCTACTTCATCAACTATGGCAAATGCATTTTTTTTAAAACATAAGTTATTGTAATCGTTTTTGAGATTATCTCTTAAATAATCAAATCCTATTTCATTATTTGTTGCGTAAACAATATCCGCATCATATTTGTTAGATCTATCTTCATGTGCTGTTTCAGCAGTTACACACCCTACACTAAGACCAAGAAAATTATATATATTCCCCATCCATTCAGCATCTCTTTTTGCAAGATAATCATTAACCGTAATGATGTGTACGGATAAGTTTTCTAAAGCATTTGCGTAAGCAGCTAGAGTAGCAACTAAGGTTTTTCCTTCTCCAGTTTTCATTTCAGTAATCTTGTTTTCATATAAAACCATTCCACCAATTATCTGAACATCATAGTGTCTCATGTTTAATGTTCTTTTGGATGCTTCTCTTACTACAGCAAATATTTCTGGTAATAATTTGTTTATTGATCCCGTTTCTTTAAATTCATTTCTAAAATAATTTGTTTTATTTTTTAATTCTTGATCTGAAAGTTGAGAAATTACTTCTTCTAATTTGTTTACTTTTTCTACAAAACTTGTATATTTTTTAAGCGAATTAGATTTTATAGAACCAAATAATTTAGTAACGATATTAATCATGTTATGATAGATGGCAGTTAATATATGAAAAATATTTCTTCTACAAAGG
Source organism: uncultured Alphaproteobacteria bacterium (assembly GCA_902614085.1). Taxonomy (GTDB): domain Bacteria; phylum Pseudomonadota; class Alphaproteobacteria; order HIMB59; genus CACPNW01. The sequence continues at coordinate 181,966 of CACMJS010000002.1, read as the reverse complement.
AATTTACGCTAAAATATGGTCAATAAAATGATTTCAATATTTAAGCCAAAAAAAATCAAAGATTTTAATCCTAGTGGCCTAAATATCTATACTTTTAATGCTGGATTTAAAAAAAAAGATAAAGATCTTTTATTAATAATTTTTGATCAAATTGTTAATGTATGTTGTGTCTATTCAAAAACATCAACACCTTCAGCTCCAATAATTTGGGATAAAAAAAATAACAAAGGTAAAGCTAAAGCATTAGTTGTGAATGCTGGTAATGCGAATGCGCATACTGGTAAAGATGGTCTGAAAATTATAGATAAGTATGTAAAAGCATTAACAAAAAAAATTAAATGTAGACCCAATGAAGTATTAGTATCATCTACTGGTGTAATCGGTGAAAAATTTAACCCGAATTTAATTATAGATAAATTTGAAAAAATAAATTCCAAAAATAAAAATGGTTTATTAGAAAGCGCTAAGGCAATTATGACAACAGATACTTTTCCAAAAGTATCAATTAAAAATATTAACTTAGACAATCAATCATTTAAGATTTATGGAATAGCAAAAGGATCAGGAATGATACAACCAAATATGGGAACTATGTTGGTGTATATTTTTATAGAATGTGAAATTTCAAAACAGTTAATAAACAGACTCCTTAAAAATAATTTAGATAACACATTCAATTCAATAACTGTAGATAGTGATACATCAACAAGTGATACTTTAATGATGTTTTCTGTTGGTAATAAAAATATAAATTTAAATAAAAAGAATTTTAAAATACTAAATAATAAAATATTTGAATTAATGTATGATTTATCTCTTCAAGTAATTAAAGATGGTGAGGGTGTTTCTAAGCTAATAAGAGTTAATGTTTCGAATGCCAGATCAAAAAATCAAGCAAAAAAAATTGCATTTAGTATTGCTAATTCTCCTTTGGTTAAAACAGCTGTAGCCGGTGAAGATGCAAATTGGGGTAGAGTAATAATGGCAATTGGTAAAACTGAAGAAAATATAAATCAAAACAAAATTAAAATTTTGTTTGGAAACAACTTTGTATGCGAAAATGGTTCTATTAGTAAAAAAATAAATATTAGAAAACTTAATAATTATATGAAAAATAAAACTATAGAAATCAATGTAAAATTAAACTTGGGTAAGTATTTTCACACTGTTCATGGAAATGATCTTACCTTTGAATATTTAAAGATTAATGCTGATTACAGATCTTAATTTTATTTTTTCCAAGCACAAATTGTATTAAAATTTATATCAAGATTAAAATTATCTTTATAGTATTTTTTTTTGAATTGTTCTTCTAAAAGAATAAAGTATTTTTTATTCTCAAAATTATTTTTTTTATCCCTACCTGCATAGGGCAAGTTCAAAAATCTTACATCATCAAGTAGTTTTTTAAAAACCGAATATTCAATAGTAAAGTTATTGTTATTTATTAAAGGTGCATCAAAGTTATACACTTTAAGCAGTTTAAAAATATCATTTGTATCTAAAATTGGATTAACTCTTTGATACATGCCTCCGTATAAAATATTATCTGTTTCATACATTGAATTTATAAGCTGATACATATTTTCAGCACTTGGAATCGTTGCTATAAAAAATCCATTGGAATTTAGGTTTTTAAAGATATTTTCTATCAATTTCTCAAAGTTCGATGTTAATTGACAAAAAAAATTACTATAAATTAAATCAAATTTTTTATCTTTAATTTTTATATCGTCCAAATCAATTTCTATTAATTGTCGATCTGCTTTATTAGTAAAAGATGACAAATCGATATCAGCACTTGTTATAGAACAAGAAGGAAATCTCTCTTTCAAATAATTAATAATTAATTTGTCATTAATCCCAAGTTCTAAAATATTGTTAAAAGGAACTTTCAAAATATCTAGTGAATCAATAATATTTTTACTTATTTCATTAAATATAAAGTTTTCTCCATATTTTCTGTCCTTAGTTCTTAATAGTTTAAGGTATTTTTTGTTTATCATTTTTTTTATAAAGTATAAAAAGCAATTATGGATATCATTCTTAAAGAGATAGTTGCAATTATTAAAGAAGAAACTGAAAATATTAATAAAAAAATCTATGGAACAACATTTTTAGAAATATTAAAAGAAAAAATTTTAAATAGACAAGAACAAATTACTTTAAAAAATCTTGTAATACAAAATTCTAATATTCATTTAGAAGAAAATATAAATGTTCTTGAAAAAAAACTTTTTTTTAAATTATCCCTTTACCAAACTCCCAAATCATTATTGAAATTCGAACTGAAAAAAAATTTTCTTCTTATTATTTTTAAAGAACTTGTAAAAATTGATATTTTTAATCAAAATACTCAAAAATATATCAATGTTAGCTTAAAACCTTTTATGGGTGTAACGCTTTCTAAGGGCACAGTATGTAATTTAAATTTTCCAAAAAATTCGCTAATTATGCAGCTAGAATCTGATGATGTTGATTTAGATATTGAAAAAAAAACAGATGAAACAATATAAGAGATATGATCGTATTTAATCTTAATTGCTCTGATTGTACCTCCTCTTTTGAAGGATGGTTCGAAAATACGAAGGATTACAATAAGCAAATTAGAAAAGGTTTACTCACTTGTCCTTCCTGTAATAGTAATCAAATAAAAAAAGGTTTAATGACTCCAAATGTATCAAAAAAATCAAATTCAAAAATTTCTAAAAGGAATAATTCAATTGCTTCAAATGTTAAGAAACTAAAAAAGATTATAGAAAAAGAATTTGATTATGTTGGTAATAAATTTACTGAGGAAGCAAAGAAAATTAAATATGGTGAAGCTGAGGAACGTGCAATATATGGTGAAGCTTCTATTGAACAAACTAAAGAATTAATAGATGAAGATATCGATGTACTACCATTGCCTTTTTCAACAAAAAAGACTAATTAATTAAATTAGCAGTACAAAAATAATTTATCATATAATTTTTTGATAATTTCCATTCCCTGTTTAGTGGATCAAAAACTAGACCTCTAATATTGTTAAACTGAAAATTTTCTTTTGATAAAGTATTTTTTAATTCTTCAGGTTTAATTAATTTATTATAATCGTGGGTTCCTTTTGGTATCCAATTGAGGATATTTTCTGCTATATTAATTGCAAACAGTTTAGAGAGTAAGTTTCTATTAATAGTAGAAATAATTATTAAACCATTCTTATTTAAATTTTTTTTTATATTTTTTATTGTTTTTTTCCAATTATCTAAATGCTCCAAAACTTCAAACATTAGTATTATATCAAATTTTTCATCTAATTTTGATTTCTCAATATCTTTATTAATATAGTTAATTTTAAGTTTATTTTTTTTAGAATGTATCTTAGCAGCTATGATATTATTTGGGGCAAAATCTATTCCTGTAACCTTCGCACCTAGTCTTGCTAGAGGTTCACAAATTATTCCTCCACCACAGCCTACATCAAGTATTTTTAAATTTCTAATATTTCTATTATTTATTTGCTCTAATATATAAGTCATTCTATGACTTTTAATTTCATGAAGAATCTTAAATTTACCATTTTCATTCCACCATTCATCTGAAAGTTGATTAAAGAGGGCAAATTCTTCATTTTTTGATTTTATATTCATCATATATCTTGTTTGTTAGAAACAATAATTATAATAGCTGAAATAATTTAAAAAAGATTTAAGTCAATGAAACTTGTAGTAATGAAATTTGGTGGTACTTCAGTTGGCAGTATCGACAAAATCAATAATGTTGCAAACATTGTTGAAAAGCAACTAAACAATAAAAAATTGATTGTTGTTTTATCTGCAATGTCAGGCGTAACAAATAAAATGCAAGAATATATTGACGAAATTGAGTCAAATGAGATCATTGAAAATGATTTAATTTTAACTTCTGGTGAAGCGGTGTCTGTGGGACTTCTCTCAGCTATTTTAAAAAAAAGAAATATTAAATCCGTCCCTTTACTCGGATGGCAAATACCAATTATTACAGATAGCAACCATCAAAAAGCTAAAATCTTAAATATTGATACAAATAGGATCGATCAATTTCTAAAAGATTATGATGTAATAGTGGTTGCCGGGTTTCAGGGTGTCGATATGGATGGAAACATTACATCATTAGGTAGAGGTGGTTCTGACACAACTGCTGTTGCAGTTGCTGCAGCTATTGATGCGGATAGGTGTGATATTTATACTGACGTTGATGGAGTTTATACAACTGATCCCAATTTGGAACCTAAGGCTAAAAAAATAAATAAATTAGCATTTGAAGAGATGTTGGAAATGTCTTCAACTGGAGCAAAAGTACTTCATACTCGTTCTGTAGAATTAGCAATGAAAAACAATCTTACTCTGCAGGTGCTTTCATCAATAACAAAAAAAACTGGTACTTTTGTTATAGATGAAAATAAATTAATTGAAAAAGAAATAGTAAGTGGTGTAAGCTATAGTAATAATGAATCAAAATTAACCTTATCTGGCATTGCAGATAAACCTGGGATATCTGCAACAATCTTTGGATTGTTAGCTAATAATAATATTAATGTTGATATGATTGTCCAAAATACATCACAAGATGGTGTAACTGCAAATATTACATTTACTGTGCCAAATAGCGAAATTCATAATACAAAAAAACTATTAGAAGATAACCAAAATTTAATTGATTTTAAATCTATTGAAACAGATACCAATATTTCTAAAATTTCAGTAATTGGTATGGGGATGATGTCTCAATCAGGAGTTGCTAAGAAAATGTTTACAACTTTAGCAGAAAATACAATTAATATATTAGCAATCTCAACATCTGAAATAAAGATAAGTGTTTTGATTGATAAAAAATTTACAAAAATTGCTGTAAAATCTTTGCATGAAGCATATAATCTGAGTTAATAAATGGAAACTGTTGGTCAAATTTTATCATCTGAAAGAAATAGTAAAAATCTCTCTATTAATGATGTTGCAAATGAGCTTAATATATCTAAAAATATAATTAATGATCTTGAAAATGATAATATTAAAAATAATCCAGATATTATATTTAATGTCGGCCATCTAAGATCTTATTCAAATTTTCTTGAACTAGATACTGATACAATTATTCTAAAATTTAAAAATGATTTATCTTTTAATATTAAGAAAGAAAAAAAAAATATTACGCCAATAGTTGAAAATAATTTTTTTAAAATAGAAAAGTTTTTTGCTGCCTCTCTTATATTAATTGTGTTTTCTTCATTTTATTTCTTATTTATTTATGAAGATAATAATCAGATTAATTATGCATTGGTACCTGATATTCCAGAAAGCTTGGAGCCTATAATTGAAAAAGCTAATACTTTTAATAATGATTTATCTCAAGAAAATAATTTAAACACAAGTGATTTGATAAATAATTCTAGCGTTATAGCGTCTATAGAAATTGATGAGAATATAAGTACTGTTGCTACTTTAAAAATTTTAAATCCAACATGGTTACAGTTAAGAGATGAAAATAATAATATTGTCCTAAGCAAGTTAATGGACAAAGATGAAGAGTTTTCTTATGAACTAAATTTGAACTACAATATCACGGCTGGAAATGCTGGAAATATTTTAGTACTTATAGATGGGAACGTAAGAGGTAAAATAGGAAAATATGGTGATATATTAGATTCATTTATTTTATATAAAGATTTTACCAATTAAATAGATGCTTAGACCGTATCAACAAATTAATAGAAGAAAGTCACGCGTAATTAAAGTTGGAAATGTAAGTATTGGTGGTAATAATCAAATTGCAGTTCAAACAATGACAAACACTCTAACCACTAATGCAAAAGATACTATTGCTCAAATAGAAAGATCAGCAAAACTAGGAGCAGATTTAGTTCGCGTTTCAGTCCCAGATAAAGAATCTTCGAATTCTTTAAAAGAAATTGTCAAACATAGCCCTGTACCTATTATTGCAGATATACATTTTCATTATAAAAGGGGTATCGAAGCAGCAAATAATGGTGCTTCTTGTATTAGAATAAATCCTGGTAATATTGGTAGTGTTGAAAGAATAAAAGAGGTTATAAAAGCTGCAAAAGATAATAATTGTTCAATTAGGGTAGGTGTTAATGCTGGAAGTTTAGAAAAACAAATTTTAGAAAAATTTTCTGAGCCAAATCCAGAAGCTTTAGTTGAAAGTGCAAAATTAAATATCAAAATTCTAGAAGATAATGATTTCACCAATTTCAAAATCAGTGTGAAATCTTCAGATATATTTATGTCAATAAAAGCATATGAACAATTAGCTGAATTATGTGATTATCCATTGCATTTAGGTATCACAGAGGCAGGAGGAAAAAGAACTGGGTCAATTAAATCTTCTATTGGAGTGGGAAATTTACTTTTGAGAGGAATAGGAGATACAATTAGAATATCGCTGTCAGATGAGCCAGAAGAAGAAGTAAGGGTTGGTTTTGAAATCTTAAAAAGCTTAGGATTAAGGAATAGGGGTGTAAAAATTATATCTTGCCCTTCATGTGCTAGACAACAATTTGAAGTAATAAAAACTGTAAAAAATTTAGAAAAAAAATTAGATGATATCTCTACACCAATAACAGTGTCAATAATTGGATGTGTTGTTAATGGCCCAGGCGAAGCAACTATGACAAATATTGGAATAACTGGGGGTGGAAATGATACACATATGATTTATCTTGATGGTAAAAAAAACAATGTCGTAAAAAATGTTGATTTAGAAAATTATCTTGAAGATCTTATTAGAAAAAAAACAAAAGAAATAGAACATAGTAATTAAAATGAAATTAAGATCAGTTAGAGGAACACATGATATTTTTGGAGAAGGAATCGATAAATTTAATTACATTTCTAAAATTGTTTCTAAAAATGCATATTTGAAAGATTTTAAAGAAATTCAGACACCAATTTTTGAATTTAGTGATTTATTTGCAAAACCTCTTGGAGAGCAATCTGATGTTGTGTTGAAAGAAATGTATTCATTTGAAGATAGAAATAATGAATTTTTGACACTACGTCCTGAATATACGACGCCTATGATTAGAGCTGCCATTACAAATAATCTCTTGAGTGAACTTCCATTAAAAATTTTTGGAATTGGCCCAATGTTCAGAAGAGAAAGACCTCAAAAGGGTAGATATAGACAATTTAATCAAATTAATTTTGAAATACTTGGAACTAAAGATGTTCTTGCTGATGTTGAGTTAATTTCTCTGTCAAATAATATCTTAAATGAACTGTTACCTAAATCTAAAATAAAACTTAATATTAATTCTCTAGGAGATAAAAAAACATTAATTGATTTTAAAAAAAGTCTTACAAAATATTTTAACACATATAAAAAAAAACTATCAGAAGAAAGCATCAAAAAAATTGAAACTAACCCATTAAGAATATTAGATTCAAAAAATCAGCAAGATATTGAAATTTCACTATCTTCACCTAAAATTTATGAATACTTAACTGATGAAGCTAAAAAACACTACGAAGATCTTAAAAGATCATTAAATATACTAGAAATTGATTTTGAAGAAGATGCTAATCTCGTTAGAGGGCTTGATTATTATTGTAATACAGTATTCGAATACAAATCAGATAATTTAGGAAGTCAAGATACATTACTTGGTGGTGGAAGATATGACGGTTTAATAAAAGTATTAGGCGGGCCTGATATACCTGGTATTGGATGGGCTGCAGGTATTGAAAGAATTGCATTATTAATGGAGTCTGAAAAAAAAATAAGCTCAACTATTCATATTGCAATAACAAATGAAAAATTTACAGATTATTTTCTTTATCTACAAAAATATTTATCTGAAAATAAAATTTCATATTATTGGAATTATAAATACAATTTAAAAAAATCATTTACAAAAGCAAATACATCCTCAGCATCATATATAATTATTATTGGAGAAAATGAGTTTAATGGTGATTTTTTTACTATTAAAAATTTAATGACTGGCGAACAAAAAGAATTAAAGCTTAATCAAATATTTAATCATTTGAATGATAAATCTAGATAAACAATTTTCAATAATTTTAGAAAAATTTAAATTGATCGAAAATTCATTAAACAATATGAATAATATTGACTCAAATGAATTAATTAAATTAAACAGAGAATATTCTGAGCTCCAACCAATTGTGGAAAAAATTCAAGAATACAAGAATTTACAAAAAGATATATTAAATCTCAATGAGTTAGTTAAAGATAATGATTTAGAAATTAGTAAAATAGCTGAATTGGAACTCATTGAAAAAAAAAATCAAATCAAAGATCTTGAGCAGGAATTATTAAAATTACTAATACCAAAAGATCAAAATGACTCTAAAAATTCAATTTTAGAAATTAGAGCTGGTACTGGAGGTGATGAAGCATCTCTTTTTGCTTCTGATTTATTAAATATGTATCAGAGATATGCCGATTTAAATTCATGGAAATTTGATATTTTATCAATATCAGAAACAGGTTTAAAAGGAGTAAAGGAGGCTATTTGTAACATTTCAGGATTAAATGTTTTTTCAAAACTAAAATTTGAATCTGGTGTTCATAGAGTGCAAAGGGTTCCAGCGACTGAAAGTAGTGGAAGAGTGCATACATCAGCTGCTACCGTAGCAGTTCTACCTGAAGCTGAAGATGTTGACATTGAAGTTCTTGATAAAGATCTAAGAATTGATGTTTTTAGATCAAGTGGACCAGGAGGACAATCTGTCAACACTACTGATAGCGCCGTAAGAATAACACACATTCCAACTGGTATAGTAGTTTCTCAACAAGATGAAAAATCTCAACATAAAAATAAAGCAAAAGCTTTAAAGATTTTACGATCAAGATTACTAGATAATCAAATACAAGAAAAAAACAAAGAAAGATCTGAGCAAAGAAAAAATCAAGTAGGTTCTGGAGATAGATCTGAAAGAATAAGAACCTATAATTTTCCTCAAGGAAGGGTTTCTGATCATAGAATAAATCTTACATTGTATAATCTTTCAGAAATACTTGAGGGTAAAATAGATGAGTTGATCAATCCTTTAATTGCTGAAGAAGAAAGTACAAAGTTAGCAAATATGAAATATGAATAACTTAATTAAAGAGAGTTTAGCTAAATTAAAACAAAAAAATATAAGTAATCCAGAACTAGATCTAAGAATTTTACTAAAGCATGCTTCAAAAAAAAATAATGAAATTATTTTAAGTAATCTTAAAATAGATAATATTGATATTGTTAAATTTAAATCTTATCTTCAAAAAAGAATTAATAGACAACCAATAGCTAAAATTATTAAAAATAAACCTTTTTGGAAAAATAATTTTTATGTAAATAATTTTGTTTTAGACCCACGTCCCGAAACAGAACTAATAATTGAAGAAGTTTTAAATATTTATAGAAACAAAAACCTCAAACTAAAAATATTAGATATTGGTACTGGATCAGGTTGCATCGCTATATCACTAGCAAAGGAATTTAAAAATGCATCTATTACAGCTATAGATATATCTAAAAAAGCATTAGAAGTTGCAGAAAAAAACTTAAAAATACATAATTGTTATAATCAAATCCAACTTAAGATGATTGATTTTAAAAATATTAATTCACAGTTTGATTTGATTGTATCTAATCCACCATATCTTACAAATGAACAGTTTAATAAAGCAGATCCAGAAATTAAAAATTTTGAGCCTAAATTAGCTTTAGTTGGAGGAGATGATGGGTTAAAATTTTATAGAGAATATTCAAATAATTTAAAAAATTTAATGAATAAAAGTGCTTATTTTATATGTGAAATTGGTATTAAACAGAGACAAGATTGTGAAGAAATATTTCAAAATTCTGGATTATATTTGAAAAAAATAATTAATGATCTTCAAGGAATCGAGAGAATCCTTACTTTTTCAAAGATATAAGTTGAAATAAATCAAATGAACTGTATAGGTGGTAAAAAAGATTAATAATTTATTAAAATTTTTAATTTCCAAACAATATGTATAAAAAAAACGGTAGAACCGCTTATAAGAGTAATAGAAGAACCAGTTTTAAGAAACCTGGTGGATACAAAAATTTCAATAATAGAAATAGAGGAAATGTATCCCAGCAATATAACAAGTACTTAAAACTAGCTAAAGAAGCATCAAGATCAGGTGATAGAATTCAATCTGAATACTATTATCAATTTACTGATCACTACTACAGAATAATGGTTGAGCTAGGTATTAATATTGAAGAAAATACAAATTTAGATGAGCAAAGACAAAGTACTTCTAATGAACAAACATCAGATAATGATAATGAAACTATTGAAGTAAATGATAATGATAAAGCAGAAGATGATTCCATCGAATCTATTCCATTTATAGCTGAACCATCTAAAGAAAAAAGAACAAGATCAACAAAGTAGTTATTCGTACAACATGCTCAAATGATCAGCATATATTTTTTTATATTCTTCTTTAAATTTTTCTAATTCTTTACCCTCGAGTATTTTTCCCGAAGGAAGTTTTAGTTTTAACGGATTTATGTGTTTATTTTGATAAATAATTTCATAATGAAGATGAGGCCCTGTAGAATTTCCTGTACTACCTACGTAGCCTATAACTTCACCTTGGTTAACTCTTGCCCCTTTAGAAATACCTTTCCTATAATTTGACAAATGTGCATACGCCGTTTTATATCCATTATTATGCCTTATACGGATATATTTTCCATATCCTCCATTCCTTCCAACGTATTCAACAATTCCATTTCCTCCAGCATAAATTGGCGTTCCTGTAGGAGCAGCAAAATCAACACCCTTATGCATTTTATTGAAACCTGAGATAGGATGTTTACGCATTCCAAAATTTGATGAGATTCTTGCGCCATCTAAAGGTGTCTTTAATATTGATTTTTTAACATTTTTACCTTCTCTGTTAAAATAATCAATATAACCATCATCTGTTATAAATTTAAAATATTCTAATTGTTTCCCATCAATTATTATCGAAGCATATTTAATATCGTTATATTCCAGTCTACCCGTTTCAATTATTTCATCAAATTCATATGATATTGAAACAACAGTATCGACTCTAATATCTCTTTGAAAATCGAGATCAAAACTAAAAAGGCTTATTATTTTTACTAAAATATCAGGTGATACACCATTTTTAATACCATCTGAAAATAATGATTCTGTAATTGTATATTGTTTGGATTCAATAAATGAATCCTTAGTTAATTCTCTTATATGTAAATTTATTTCTTTATCTAAATTAACTGAAATAATTGTCTCATTGTTCTTAAAAAATTCAATTTTTTTTATTTCTCCAAAACTATTTTCAAACACACTTATAATTTCTCCAGTTTTGATTTTCTTTAAATCAAAAGAGTTTTCTATCTCACTTATAATTTCGTAAATATTTTCTCGTTTAATGTTTAAACTTTCTAAAATAGAAACAAAAGTATCACCTTGTAAAATTTTAATTTTTTTCTCAACATACTGCACTTTATCAATACTTTTTTTTATATTAGGTAAAGCCAGTTCCTCTTTTTTTTCTTTAATAATTTCTTTTTTATCTTCTACTATTTCATTTTTTACAATCTCTCTCTCTAAAAAATTTTTCTCTGATAAGTTAAAGTATTCAGAAATAAATAGATAATATCCTGAAGATATTAAAGAAATTAAAATCAGATATCTTAGAATTCTAAACACTCAAAAATATTTTGAATTAAAATATACAAGTGGTTTCAATTTATCATTAGATTGTAACTCTAATATCTTACATATAAATATAATGTGATCACCTTTTTTGATTTTATCTATTAGTTTACATTCAAGATTTGCTATGCAATCCGGTATAATTACTGTTTTATTATTACCTTCAATAAATTTTATATTTTCTAACTTAGGTGTAGTTGAGGCAAAATTATCAGATAATTTTTTTTGTTTACTAGATAAAATATTTATTGATAAAAATTTAGTTTTTGAAAATTGCTTTATTGAAGATGAATAATTACCTAAAGAAAACAAAACCATAGGAGGGTTTAGAGATAGAGAGTTAAACGAATTAACAGTTTTCCCATATATAGAATTATTATTTTTAACACATACAACAGTAATTCCTGTCGAAAACTTACTAAGTGTTTTTTTAAAATTCTTAGTGTTTACTTTTTTCATAATCTTTTTTGCATATAAATTGAATCAACCCACTTATTTTTTTTAAAACCAGCTTTTTTTATAGTTCCAATATATTGAAATCCGTTATTTTTATGTATTTTTATAGAAGCAAAATTATTTTTTCCACCAATCACTGCTATTAAATTTTTAATCTTTGAAATTTTTTTACATAATTTAACAAGTTCTTTTAATATCTTATTACCATAACCATTATTAATGTAATCTGGATCTACATAGATTGAATGTTCATATGAAAATCTATATCCACTTTTTTCTCTAAATTTATTTACAAATGCTAATCCAATAACTTCATTTTCTTCAATTGCCAAAATAAATGGTAACTTATTTTTTTTTATTTTTTTTAATAATAAATTAAATTTTGATTTAGATAATTTTTTTTCTTCAAAATTAGAGAATGAATTTTCAATAAAATAATTATAAATATTTAGAGCTTTAGAGATTTCTTTTTCTGTAAAATTGTATTTTTTTACCTTCATTTATCTCCTAATCTAAAAAATCGATTGTATGAATAATTCTTAACACTGAATATTATTTAATAAAAAATTGATCAATATGTTTATAATTTATTTACTTAATTAATGATTAAAAAAGGTTAAATTAAGTAAAATTTAAAAATCTTATATAAGCTTTCAATTATTGCTTTAGCTTTAAAAGTCATTATATTTCAAAATACTATAATTAAATAAAATAAAATTAATGGGTGTGTAGCTCAGCGGTAGAGCACTGCCTCGACACGGCAGGGGTCACAGGTTCAATCCCTGTCACACCCACCATAGAAATTTTAATAAATATTCTTGAAATTTAATAATATGATATATTTATATTATATATGTTCAAATGTTTACTAATAGCAACTTTAATTGCTTCATTGATATTCCTAATAATAGACGTAATATGGCTAAGCTTTGCTACAAAATCTTTTTATAGACCTCTAATTGGTAATTTATTAGCCGACAAGCCAGTAATGTGGGCTGCCGCTCTTTTTTACATTTTGTATGTCTTTGGTATGGCTTTGGTTGTAATTCAACCGTGCGTTGAATCAGGTAACTTAATGAGAACATTATACACTGGTTTCATTTTTGGTTTGGTTGCTTACGGCACATATAATTTAACCAATATGGCTGTACTAAAAGGATGGTCGCCAACTGTTACTTTCGTAGACATGTTTTGGGGTGGTTCATTGACTGCTGTATCAGCTACCTCTGGATTATATTTAGCAAAAAAAATAGTTCATATTTAATTTAGTCGATCCATTCCAAACAGTAGCATTTTTATCAGTATAGGGTTTTGACTTAATTTATATTTATATTTTTTCATAAAAGTATTGATTTTATTATTACATAAATCAGTAACTTGTTTTTCACCAATTAATTGTAGCAAAGTACTTTTGCCTTGCTCAACATCTTTACCTGGTGTTTTCCCAATTTTTTTAAAAGTTCCAATCTCATCGATTAAATCATCTATTACTTGAAAGATTAAACCAAACAACATTCCAAAATCTTTGGCAAATTGAATATCTTTTTTGTTTTTATCTTTTAATATAAAAGGCGCAGAAAAAGAGAATTCAAATAATTTACCAGTTTTTTTAGAATACATATCTAAAATTTTATTTTTTGATAATTTTTTATTTTCAAATTCTAAATCTAAAGCTTGGCCAAGAGCTAGTCCTTTGTGTCCAATACATAAAGAAAGATAATTTATTAGTTTTAATTTAGTAGAATTATTTTTCTTACTAATATTTCCTGAAATTAATTCAAATGCTAAATCGTGTAAAGCATCTCCTGCTAAAATTGCAGTAGCTTCATTAAATTTTTTATGAGTACTTAATTTACCTCTTCTATAATCATCATCATCCATTGATGGTAAATCATCATGAATTAAAGAGTACGAATGTATACATTCAATACATGAGGCTATAATGAAGGCATCATTTAATGAAATTTTTGCTATTTTTGCAGACTCCATTACTAAAAATGGCCTTATTCTTTTTCCTCCATTCATAGAGCCATAAAACATGGCATTAGATAAACTAGATTTTTCTAGCTTATTTTTCAAAAGTTTTTTAAACTTAATATCAAACTTTCTTTTATGTACATTTATTAACGTATTTAAGTTCATAGATAACAATTTATATTTGTTTTAATTTCTAAATTATTTAATACAAATATGCGAATGTATTTATGAGAATAGAAGAAGAAATTAAACTTGACTACTCAGATGTTCTTTTTAGACCAAAGAGAAGTACTTTAAAAAGTAGGAAAGATGTTGATTTGAATAGAAAATATACTTTCAAACATTCAAGATCATCATGGAAAGGAATTCCAATAATAGCCTCTAATATGGATGGTGTTGGTGAAATAGACGTTGCAAAAAAACTAACTTCTCACAAACTAATGACTGCTCTAACAAAACAGCATAATATTAATCAAATAGGAACTATTTATAAAAAAAATATTTTCTTTGATTCAATTGCTCTTAGTTGCGGTACAAGTAAGGACAGTTACAATAGGTTAAATTCAATTTTAAAAAAATATCCAAAATTTAAATTTATCTGTATTGATGTAGCAAATGGATATTCAGAAAATTTTAGTAATTTTGTTTCAGAAGTAAGAAAAAAATACCCAAAAAAAACTATAATTGCAGGTAATGTTGTTACTGCAGATATGACTCAGGAATTAGTATTAAGTGGAGCGGACATTGTGAAAGTTGGTATTGGTCCTGGCAGTGTCTGTACCACTAGAATACAAACAGGAGTAGGATATCCACAACTAAGTGCTGTTATGGAATGTGCTGATGCAGCACATGGATTAGGAGCGCATATTATTGCTGATGGAGGTTGCACTTGTCCTGGTGATGTTGCAAAGGGATTTGGTGCTGGTGCAGACTTTGTTATGCTTGGCGGAATGTTAGCGGGTCATAAAGAAGGTGGAGGAGATATAATTGAGGAAAATGGAAATAAGTACATCGAGTTTTATGGATCAAGTTCTGAAGAGGCAAATGAGAAACATTATGGTGGTCTTGCAAATTATCGATCATCTGAAGGAAAAAAAGTTAAAATTCGAATGAAAAATTCGTTGGATAACACAATTAGAGACATTTTAGGAGGAGTTCGAAGTAGTTGTACATACGTAGGTGCTTCATCATTAAAGCAGCTTAGTAAGTGTACTACATTTGTAAGAGTAAATAATCAGTATAATGATACTTTTGGGAAAGTATAAATTAGTAACCTATTGCCATACCATCCTTTCGTGGATCTGATCCCCCAATAAGTACTCCATTTTTTCTATCTATTTTTATACACTGACCACCACCAATAGAATTTTTGTTTATTTTAATTTTATGACCAATACTTTTTAATTTTTTTACAATTTTATCATCTAAAGAATTTTCAACATTTAAAATGCCATTAAGAGCAAATGCTCTAGGTAAATCTAAGCCTTCTTGAACTGACAAATTATAGTCGATTATATTTTGCATCAAATGAGTTTGACCAATTGGCTGATATTGTCCTCCCATAACTCCATAAGAATACAGTGTCTCATCATTCTTATTAGTTATTAACCCAGGGATTATTGTATGAAGTGGTCTTTTATGACTATCAATTGAGTTGGGGTGACCATCTTCTAATCTGAAATTTACACCTCTATTTTGAAAAAGAATTCCTGTTTTATCACTTGTAATTCCACTTCCAAAACCATGACATATTGAATTAATAAACGAAACAGAATTCAAATCTCTATCTACAACACTTAAATATATTGTTTCAGGGTGAGAAGTTACATAGCCTTTTTTGGAAGAATAAATTTTATTTTTATTTATTCTAGAGCATAAAGAGCTAATATATTCATTACTTAAATAATCTTTTATATTTATTTTATTAAAATTAGGATCACCAAATATTGTTTCTTTAACCTCAAAACATATTTTTGAAATCTCAGCTTGAAGATGATATCTTTCAAAACTTGAAGGAGGGTATTTTTTGATATTTAGTTTCTCAGTCATTGCCATCATCATCAAAACAACTAATCCAGGACTATTTAAGGGGCATTGGTGTATTTTTAAATTTCTATATGAATTTGTTATTGTTTTTGAAAATAATGTTTTTTGATTATAGAAATCTTCTTCTGTATGCAATCCTCCAAGTTTATTTAGTGTCTTAACCATGTCTTTAGTTATTTCACTTTGATAAAATCCTTTAATTTTATTTTTTGAGATGACTCTTAAAGTGTTTGCTAAAGGAATATTTTTAAAAACTTCACCATAACTATAACTAAGATTTTTATTTAAAAGTAATCTTTTAGAATTAGAATTTTTTTGAAGTTTTTTTTCATTCTCTTTCCATGCAATAGCTTCAACTTCATGAACAGGAAATCCATTTCTCGCAAAGTTTTCTGCATCAGATAAAATTTCTTTAAAATCAATTCTTCCAAATTTTTCGTGCATAGAACACCATGCATGAACTGCCCCAGGAATAGTGACTGAATGCGGACTTGTTAAACCAATATTTTTTATTTTATTATCTTTATAAAACTGTAATTTTGCTCTTTTAGGGGCAATTCCAGAACCGTTTACAGCAATTGGTTTTTTCCCATTCATCGAAATAATTGCAAAACAATCTCCACCGATTCCTGTTGCGCTTGGACATACTACAGCTTGAACAGCTGAAGCCGCGATAGCAGCATCAACAGCATTTCCACCCTTTTGAAGTACATTAATAGCAACTATGGAACTTAGTGGATTTGATGTTGCCACCATACCATTTTGAGCTAAAACATTAGATCTTCCAGGGTAAGATAACTTTCTCATATTAATTCAGACAATATATGTTTGACAAAACAAATCCCAGAATTTAAAGCGCTTTTTATGAAAGTTAAATGTTCATTAAAAACTGCCAAAACTAGAGATAAGGATTGTAAAGTAGTTCGAAGAAAAGGTAGGATTTATGTAATTAATAAGAAAAATCCCAGAATGAAAGCCAGACAGGGATAATTAATTTTCTGCAATATATTTCTCAGCCTCTAAAGCAGCCATACAGCCCATACCAGCAGCAGTTACAGCTTGCCTATAGATTTTATCTTTTACATCACCGGCTGCAAAGACTCCCTTAATACTTGTTTCAGTACTATCAGGTTTAGTAATTATATAATTTTCCTCGTCCATTTTTAACTTATCTATAAAAAGTGAAGTAGCGGGATCATGTCCTATAGCTATAAAGGCACCATTTACATCTATAGTTGTTTTGGTGCCATCTAATGTGTTCTCTAAAATAATTTTTTTTAAAGTGTTTGGATTTTCTTCTCCAACGAACTCAGAAACCTTACTATTCCAAATTACTTCAATTTTTTTATTGTTAAATAGTCTTTTTTGTAAAATTTTTTCAGCTCGTAAACTATCTCTTCTATGGATTAACAAAACCTTTGAAGCAAATTTAGTCAAAAACATTGCTTCCTCTACTGCACTATTACCTCCACCAATCACTGCTACTTGCTGATCTTTGAAGAAAAACCCATCACAAGTTGCACAAGCAGAAATACCAAATCCTTTAAATTTTTTTTCACTCTCCAAATTCAGCCATCTAGCTTGAGCGCCTGTTGCAATAATTATCGATTTGGACACAAATTCTTTGCCAGACTCAGTTTTGGAAGTAAATGGATTTTTTTCAAAATCAACTGAAGTTACAATATCATTATGAAAGATAGTTCCTACTTTTACTGCTTGTTCTTTCATTTGTTCCATAAGCCAAGGACCCTGAATAACATTTTCAAATCCTGGATAGTTTTCTACATCCGTAGTGATGGTTAGCTGACCTCCTGGTTCTAAACCTGAAACTAAATGCGGTTTTAAATTTGCTCTTGCTGCATAGATTGCAGCAGTATAGCCTGCTGGTCCAGAGCCAATAATTAAGACATCATTTTCTATTTTTTCAGTCATATAATTAAATTAATAATTTAAGCACTTTTTTCAACTGGCCAATCTGTATTAAAAGTAACATAATTTATTTGAATACATCTTCTTTCTTTTTGGATTTCTTTTAACTCAAGTCCATGCCAAGTATCATCCCCTGAAGAAAAAAAATAACCACTGTTATGAATATATTCAATTGTTTTAACTAATTTAAAATTTTTATCATATAGGTCGGTACCTAAATTTGAATCTTCATTATATGGGTTTGCCCAAACCATCATAGTCATTAATTTTTCTGAAATATCTTTGTGTGGTTTTAACCAAAATCCTTTTTTATCTCCAATTACCTCTAATCTGACGTATGAATTTGATAAATCTTTATCAATTATTTTCGATATTTTATTTACCATTTCTTTGTTTTGTAAAGACTGAATTAATTTTGTTAGATATGGAAAATTTTGACAATTATTTTTTGTTATAAAAAGTCTTAATTTACCATCAACTCCCTGTCCTGTATGATCGGCAGCTCTTGTCCCATCGTACATTCTGTCTCCTGACGGAATATTACTATAGGAAATTTCATCTAATGCGCCTTCTTCTAAACAATTACTAAATAACCAGTGATTAAAAGGAAAATCTGCATGAGTTAAGTTCTCAAGATTCATTTTTCCTTTCTATAATTCTTTTTTTTATAATTCCAGCAATTCTTTTGCTTTCCTCAAGTTTCGTATATTTCCATATTTCTAATTTATCTAAAGTATTAAAATCTCTTGTTATTTTCATTTTTTTAAATTCTTCATGGAATCTTATAAATCTTTTACTTTTTCTCTTCATTGGTAATTGATAAATATAAATTGGCTTACCAGATATACTTGCTTCAGAAATCATAGAGGTTGAGTCAGAAGTAATAATAAAATAACTGGAATTATAAATAGCAAATTCGTATGGATTCTTTCCCTCTCCAAGCCATAATGTAGATATAGTGCTCAATTCTTTTTTCAAAATATGCTTAATTTCTTTATTAGTTCTTCTCGAGGTAAGAACTAAAATTTCATTATTATGAGACTTTAACTTTTTAATTCTTTTACAAAGATCTAAAGTATTTTCTTTTGAGAAATTATAGTGATTATTTTCACCTCCAATAATACATGTGATCAAATTTTTTGTATTAATTTCATAATGATTTTTCAAATTATTGAATTGTTTAAAATGATGTATTGCACCCGAAGAATTAATTATATTATCACCATATAAACCATCATGATTCGGAGCTATAACATAAGAAAAGTTTTTTGAAGAAATTTTTGGGTTTTGAATATGAATATTAATAATATTTGGATATTTTTTTTTAAGATAGATTGAGAGGTAAACACTTTTTCTTCCACAACTGATAACTAAATCAGGTGTCTCATCTATTGGTAACTTATTTTTAAATATCCAATTAAAAATAGGAAGTATCCCAGGCTGCAATATATTCCAAGGAAAAATTATTTCAGTTTTAATTTCCTTTATTTTTACACCCAATTCATTTGCCAAGCCTTTAGTCTGACTTATCATTCCTTGTGAACCATCAGTTAATGACCAAATTTTAAGATTGTCTATATTCAAATGTATTTTACTGATAATATTGTATAACTTTTTAAACCTTTTGGACTATTGATTTCAACATTGTCTTCTTTTGTTTTGCCAATCAAGCCTCTTGCTAATGGGCTCGTAATTGAAAGTTTTTTATTTTCAATATCTGATTCATATTCCCCAACAATTTGATACTGTTGTTTTTCTCCACTTTCATCATCTTCTATTTCAACTGTTGCACCAAATTTAATATCGTCACTTTCAACAGATTTTACATCTATTACTTCTGCTTTACTAATAGCACTCTCTAAATCTATAATTCTTCCTTCAATTAAGCTTTGTTGTTCTTTAGCATATTGGTATTCTGCATTTTCAGATAAATCACCATGACTTCTAGCCTCAGCTATTGCCTCAATTATTTTTGGTCTATCTTCAGAGATTAATTTTTTTAATTCATCTTGTAATTTTGTATAACCATCAGCAGTCATAGGAATTTTATTCATAAACTTATGATGAGTTATTTATTTTTTATAGTCAATAAAATTAATTTATAGTTTGAAGACTTTTTATAGTGAATTCTTGACTTTTCATATGTTCAATAGCATCTACAGCAACTTTTGCCCCAGCTATTGTCGTATAATATGGAATGTTATACATTAATGATGTCCTTCTAATACTATAACTATCTCTAATAGATGATTGAGTTTTTGTTGTATTAATTACTAGTTGAATTTCATTATTTATTAATGAGTCAACTACATGAGGATTACCTTCTTTAACTTTATTTACTATTTTTGTCTTGATGTTATTTATATTTAAATATTCAGCAGTTCCTTTTGTTGCGAGTAAAGTAAAATCTAATTCTTCTAATTTTTGCGCTATATCAATAATGAACTTTTTATTATCATTATCTATTGAGATAAATACTGTCCCTTTAGATGGAAGAATATTTCCACAGGCTATTTGACTCTTTATATAAGAAGATAAAAAGGTTTCATCTATTCCCATAACTTCTCCGGTAGATTTCATCTCAGGGCCTAATATTAGATCAACTCCATCAAATTTATTGAAAGGAAAAACAGATTCTTTAACATTAAAGTTTTTTAATTCATTAATTTTATAATCACACAAAATTGAATTAAGGTTTTCGCCGACCATTACTTTTGCTGCAATTTTTGCAATTGGAATACCTTTTGATTTAGCTACAAATGGTACGGTCCTGCTAGCTCTTGGATTAACTTCTAAAACATATATTTTCTCATCTTTAATTGCTAGTTGAGTATTCATTAATCCAACAACTTTAATTTCGTTCGCAATTTTTGATACCCATTCAATAATTTTATTCTGAGTTTCTTTACTAACTGAATAAGGAGGTAATGAACAGGCACTATCTCCAGAGTGAATTCCAGCTTCTTCGATGTGCTCCATAATCCCCGCTACAAATATTTCTCCATTTTTATCTCTAATTATATCTACATCTATTTCTTTGGCATTCTCAAGATACTCATCAATTAAAATTATATTATTTGAAGAAACTTCAAGAGCTTCATTAGAAAATGATTCTAAATTATCTTTATTATATGCAATTTGCATAGCTCTTCCCCCTAGTACATATGAAGGTCTAACTAAAACAGGATATCCAATTTCTTCAGCTTTTTCTAAAGTTTGAGCTACCGTATTTGCAAAAGCATTTTTTGGTTGAGTAATTTTTAGTTTCATTAATATTTCACTGAATCTATCTCTATCTTCAGCTAAATCTATTGCTTCAGTTGAAGTTCCTATAATTTTTATTCCAGCCTCTTCTATTTCTTTTGCAATTTTTAAAGGAGTCTGACCTCCAAATTGAACTAACACACCAAGAACATTTCCATTACTTTTTTCTTTATTGTAAATTTCAATAACACTTTCAGCTGAAAGTGGTTCAAAATAAAGTCTATCAGCAGTATCATAGTCAGTTGAAACTGTTTCTGGGTTACAATTTATCATTATCGTTTCAATACCCTTTTCTTTCAATGCATAGACAGCATGTACACAGCAATAATCAAATTCAATTCCTTGACCTATTCTATTAGGGCCACCTCCAAGAATTATTACTTTCTCTTTTGATGTAGGATTTGCTTCACAGAATTTAGTATTTTCAAAATCCCAATCATAGGTAGAATAAAGATAGGGAGTTTTAGAACTAAATTCACCTGCACAGGTATCAACAAGTCTGAACACAGGATTAATATCATTATTATTTCTAAATTTTCTTAATTGTTTTTCTTTAAGATTTAATATTGATGAGATTTTACTATCTGAGAAACCTATTTTCTTTGCATATAATATTATATCTTTGTTGAGGCCTTTTTCTTTTAAGATTTTTTCAAAATCAATTATTGTTTTAATTTGGTATAAAAACCATTTATCATATTTTGTAATTTGATTTATTTCATCAATTGTAAAACCAATCCTAAGTGCTTCTCCTACAACTAATAAGCGTTGAGAAGATTGTATTTTAAGTTCATTCAAAATTGTATTTTTATCATTTGAGCTAAGTTTAGGTTTATCAAAACCAGTTAGACCGTACTCAAGAGAATTAAACCCTTTTTGGATTGATTCATTAAAGGATCTACCTATACTCATTGCTTCTCCAACTGATTTCATCGATGTCGTTAAGTCAGAATTAGCACCAACAAATTTTTCAAAAGTAAATCTTGGAATTTTAGTTACAACATAATCAATAGTTGGTTCAAAACTCGCTGGTGTTGTTGTAGTAATGTCATTTTCAAGTTCATCCAAAGTGTAACCTACAGCTAATTTTGCAGCAATTTTTGCTATAGGAAAACCCGTAGCTTTTGATGCTAGTGCAGAAGATCTGCTAACTCTTGGATTCATTTCAATTACATTAATTTCACCATCTTCAGGATTTATTGCAAATTGAACATTTGAACCACCAGTATCTACACCTATTTTTCTGAGAACTTTAATGCTAGCATTTCTTAAAATTTGATATTCTTTATCAGTTAATGTTAGAGATGGAGCTACTGTAATGCTATCTCCAGTATGAACACCCATTGGATCAACATTTTCAATTGAGCAAACAATAATACAATTATCTTTATTATCTCTAACAACTTCCATCTCAAATTCTTTCCAACCTGAAACAGATTTTTCAATAAGTATCTGATTTGTTGGGCTGGCATTTAAACCTCTATTACATAAATCTATAAATCCCTTATCATCATAGGCAACACCTCCTCCGGTACCTCCAAGTGTAAAACTTGGTCTTATGACAAGAGGTAAATTTAATTCATCTTTTACTCTTTTTGACTCCTCAATAGTGTTAACTACGTAACTTTTAGGACAGCTTAGACCAATTTCCTTCATGGCATCTTTAAATTTTTGCCTATCCTCAGCTAATTCTATTGCTGTTGGATTAGCTCCAATCATTTTAACTCCGTGTTTTTCAAGTATACGATTATTAAAAAGTTCCATTGAAACATTTAAAGCAGTTTGCCCTCCCATAGTTGGCAGAAGAGCATCTGGTTTTTCGATTTCGATTATTTTTTCTACAAATTCTTTAGTTATAGGTTCAATATAAGTTTGATCAGCTAATTCTGGATCAGTCATTATTGTTGCAGGATTTGAATTAATTAATACAATTTTGTAACCTTCATCTTTGAGAGACTTACATGCCTGAGCACCCGAGTAATCAAATTCACAAGCTTGACCAATAACTATAGGGCCTGCGCCTACTATTAATATTTTATTTATGTCAGTTCTTTTTGGCATTTTTCTGAATAAGTTTATAAAATTCTTCGAACAAATAATGACTATCATGTGGACCGGGCGACGCCTCCGGATGATATTGAACACTAAATACAGGCAAATGCTTATGTCTTAAACCTTCATTAGTCCCATCAAATAGTGAAACATGAGTTTCAATTATATCTTTGCCAAAACTATCTCTATCAACTTCAAAGCCATGATTTTGTGAAGTAATTTCAACAACGCCTGTTTTAAGATTTTTGACGGGATGGTTTGAGCCTCTGTGACCCTGAAACATTTTTTTAGTCTTTGCATTTAATGCCAATCCTAAAATTTGATGCCCTAAACATATTCCAAATATTGGTATATTATGATCAATTAATTTTTTAATTACATCAACTATTTTGCTCCCTGTGGCATAAGGATCACCAGGGCCGTTTGATAAAAAAATTCCTGAAGGATTAGTTTCCATTATTTCTTCGTAGCTAGAAAATAAATTTAATACAGTTGGGTTCAGATTAAATTCATTTAGATTTCTTAAAATGTTATTTTTGATACCAAAGTCTAAACAAGTGACATTATATTTAAATTGGCTTTTAATTGATTTATTACTTTTCCATATTCCTTTTTTCCAATTATAGTTTTGCTCTGTTGATACTATTCCAGCCAAATCTAAATTTTGAAGACCTTTCCACTCATTTATTTGAGTTTTAAGTTTTTCAATTTTATTTTTACCCTCTCCAAAGTGGATAATTGCGGCCTTCTTAGCTCCCTCAACAGATAATTTCTTAGTTAAGTATCTAGTATCAATTCCAAAAATACACGGAATTTTGTTTTTTAAGAAATATGAATTCAAGTCATGTTCTGCTCTCCAATTTGAATACTCTGATAACGGCTGATTTATTACACAACCATCAGCGTAGATTTTTTTTGATTCTTGATCTTCTTGATTTGTACCTACAATTCCAATATGTGGAAAAGTAAATGTAATGATTTGTTTTGTATATGAGGGATCAGATAACGCTTCTTGATAGCCTGTTTGAGAAGTATTAAAACAAAGCTCACCTACGGCAGCCTTTTTCTCTCCTAATCCATAACCCCATAAGATTTCACCATTTTCTAATATTAGAGCCGCAGTTTTACTGTGAATATGTGGTTCTTTTTTTAAAACTTCCATTATATTTTGATGAAGCAAAATGATAGTTAGTAGGCATTTATAACAATGTAGTCAAGGATTAGTTGAAATTAAAAAGAAGAATTATATTATTAAATTAAATTTATTAGAAAGTGAAAAAATATGAGCTTAAAGGATAAAATTGAAAGTCATTACAACAATTCTATCAAAGAAAAAGACAGTAATTCCATAAATACTTTACGATTAATAAAGAGCGCCATTAAAGATAAGGAAATTTCTCTAAGAGGTAAGCAAGACGCTTTGACCGATTCTGATATTTTAAGTTTACTTCAAAGCTTAGTAAAACAAAGAAAAGATTCAATAGAAGCTTTTGAAAAAGCGAATCGTAATGATCTTATTGAAAAGGAACTAAATGAAATAAAAGTAATAGAAATGTTTTTACCAAAACAAATGGATGAAGATGAAACAATATTGATCATAAAGAATATAATTCAAGAGAATAATTATACATCACTCAAAGAAATGGGTGCACTTATGAAAATAATTAAGGAAAAATATACTGGAAAAATAGATATAGGTTTAGTTGGAAAAATTGCTAAATCTTTACTGGGCAATTGATGTCATTTTCAAAAAATGATCTTGAATTAATAAAATCAAAAATTCTTCTTTCACAAGAAATTGAAAAAAAAACAAAAGTCATAAAAAAAGGTAAAGATAGTTGGTGTTGTTGTCCCTTTCACGATGAAAAAACTCCGTCTTGTAAAATAAATGATGATTTAGGTTCCTATTACTGTTTTGGATGCGGGGCTAAAGGAGATATATTTACCATATATACAGAGCTTTATAATTTTTCATTTCCTGAGGCAGTAAAAGAATTAGCTCAAAGAGCTGGTATTAGAATAGTTGATAATTTTGATTCAAATATTAATAAAAAAAATGATAAAATTTATAAAATCTTAGAACTTTCAACAAAATGGTTTCAAGATAATCTACTAGCAAATAAAGATTGTCAAAGATATTTAAATAAAAGAAATTTATCAGATGAGACAATTAAACATTTTAAGTTAGGTTTTTCTTCTAGTTCAAAACAAACTCTTTATCAATTTCTAAAAGAACAAGATTTTGAAGATAAAGAGCTGCTTGAAAGTAATGTAGTAAAATTAGATCAAAATAACAAGATGCGTGATTTTTTTTATAATAGACTGATGTTTCCAATTGCTAATGAATTTGGAAAAATTGTTGGATTTGGAGGTAGAGTTTTAGATAATTCAAATCCAAAATATATTAATTCACCTGAGAGTGTATTTTTTAAAAAAAGAGAAATTTTATACAATCTTTCTAACGCTAAGAAAAACATAAGGTCAAAAAAAAATATGTTAATTTGTGAGGGTTATATGGACGTAATAAGTTTGTATGACAAAAATATTAAAACAGCTGTAGCTCCACTTGGAACATCTTTAACTGATAGCCATCTTTTATTATCATGGAAATATGTAAATAAACCAACATTGATGTTTGATGGGGATACATCAGGATTAAAAGCTTCTTTTAAAAGTGCTATAATGTCATTACCTTATTTAACTCCTTCAAAATTATTACAATTTATAATTTTGCCAAATGAATATGATCCTGATACTTTCATAAATGAATATTCCTTAAGCAAATTTGCAACATATTTAAAAAATCCACTTTCAATTGTAGATTTTATTTTTCAGGAATCATCAAAATCAATTGATTTACAAAAATCTGATAATAAAGTTATTTTTGATAACTATATTGATGAATTAGTCACAAATATAAAAGATAATAAAATAAAATACTTTTACAAAAATGAGTTTAAGTCTTTATTTTTTCAAAAATTAAAATCATTTTCTAATAAAAAACAATCTATTAAAATTAATCCAAAAAAGATTTCATTAAAAGAGAAACAAATATACTCTTTTCTTACAGCTTATTTAAATCATATAAAGTTAAGAAAAGAAATT
Organism: uncultured Alphaproteobacteria bacterium; assembly: GCA_902614085.1. Lineage (GTDB taxonomy): Bacteria > Pseudomonadota > Alphaproteobacteria > HIMB59 > CACPNW01. Next base: position 155,417 of record CACMJS010000002.1, on the reverse strand, counting down.
TATTCGATGTTGATAGTTTCTGAATTATTGACTGAGACACAGACTGAATTCCTAAATTTTATTCATAAATCAGAATTATTAGAGGCTAAAATAGATAGTATTGATAGAGGTGATTTTCCTAATAAAATATCCGAAATTTATGAAAATACTAAGGATAGCAGTATATTTCAACTTTTTCCCTATGTTAGCCAAGATTATGACTCTGAGGAAGCTTTAAAAGAAATTAAAGAATCCATAAATAATTTGAATACAAGACTTTCAAATTTGAAAAAAATAAATAAAAGCCTAAATGATATAGATATTAATTCATCTTCTATGACATGGGATGAGTTAAAAAATATCACCTATAATCTTCACAATAACGAAGAATTATTAGAATAAAGTTATGGCAAAAAAAAAGAAAAAAACTGTTAAGAAAAAAACAAGTGCTACTAAAAAGAAAAATTCAATTAAAAAAAAATTAGTTAAAAAAAAATCAGTTGCCAAGTCTTCAAAATCACCTAAATCAAAAGCTACAAAAAAAACTATCACAAAAAAAACAATTGATAAAAAAGTATCTAAAAAGTCTTTAACTAAACCTGCGCAAGATAATAAGATAAAAAAAATTCCAAAAGCAATCTCAGGTTTTGATGATAAAATAAAAGAAATTTTTACTAAACTGATAAATAAACATAAAGTAGATGGGATTTATACGCAAAAAATTATTGAAAAGGCAATTCCAAAAAAATTCAGACTTGAAGAAAATATCAAAAAATTTGTAAATCTTATAACTTCTAATAATATAGTTATTCATTCTGAGGAAGAGGCAAAAGAGTTAATTACTTTAGCAAAAGAACAAACGACAAAAACAGAGGAAGGGACAGAAGATCAGGAAAAAAAACAAACTGGAAAAACTGATGATCCTGTAAGATTATATTTGAGAGATATGGGGGCAGTAGAGCTCCTAAGTAGAGAAGGAGAGATTGCTATTGCAAAAAGAATTGAAGCAGGAAGAGAAAAAATGATTGGTGCTATTTGTGAAAGCCCAATGACTATTAGATCTATAATTAATTGGAAAGATGCAATTAAAGATGGAACAATGCTTTTAAGAGATATTGTAGATTTAGAAGCTACATACGATATGTCAGATATATCAGACTCTAAACTTGAGGATACTTTCAAGCTAATTGAAAGTGGTTCAGATGATAAAGATGATAATAAAAAAAAGAAAGATAGTGAAGACAATAATAATGAAAATAATGAAGATAATCAACAGCAAGAAGAAGATGAAGATGATAGTTTGAATGTTTCTTTAGCGGCAATGGAGGAAAAACTCAAACCTAAAGTTCTTAATGATTTTAATGATATTACAAAACTTTTTAAAAAACTTCAAAAACATAGTCATGAGTTAATTAATGCAGATAAAAAAAACGAAAAAACTTTTACATCTTTAGAAAAAAAATATTTAAAAATTCAAAAAGAAATGGTCTCTGCAATGAAGGCTGTTCATTTTAATTCGACAACTATTGAAGCTCTAATGGAAGCTTTATACGAATTAAACAAAAAACTTCTATTACGAGAAGGAAAAATGTTGCGTATGGCTACTAGTGCTGGTGTAAAAAGAGAAGACTTTGTTTCTAAATATCTAAATTTTAACTTTGAAAAAAACTGGATCCAAAGCTTACTTGCCACTAAAGACAAAAATTGGGAAAAATTTATTAATAGAAATCATATAGAAATTAATAAAACAATTGAAGAAGTTAAAGAAATACAGTCTGCTTCAGAATTACCTTTATCAGAGTTTAGAAGAATAGTTGGAACAGTACAACAAGGTGAGAGATCTGCGAATAGAGCAAAAAAAGAAATGATAGAGTCCAATCTTCGATTAGTTATTTCTATAGCAAAAAAATATACTAACAGAGGTTTACAATTTTTAGACTTAATTCAAGAGGGTAACATCGGTCTTATGAAAGCTGTAGATAAATTTGAATATCGAAGAGGTTACAAATTTTCTACCTATGCAACATGGTGGATTAGACAGGCAATTACAAGATCAATTGCAGATCAAGCAAGGACAATAAGAATACCGGTTCATATGATAGAAACAATCAACAAAATTGTTAGAACCACAAGGCAAATAATGTCTGAAATTGGAAGAGAACCTACTCCGAATGAGTTGGCAGATAGACTTCATATGCCATTAGATAAAGTTAAAAAAGTTTTAAAAATTGCAAAAGAACCAATCAGTTTAGAAACTCCTGTTGGAGATGAAGAAGATAGTTCTTTGGGAGACTTTATTGAAGATAAAAATGCTCTTATACCAATAGATGCGGCTGTAAAAAGCTCATTACGTGATACTACTACAAGAATACTATCTTCATTAACTCCAAGAGAAGAGAGAGTTTTAAGAATGCGTTTTGGTATTGGTATGAATAGTGATCATACTCTAGAAGAAGTTGGTCAGCAATTTAGTGTTACTAGAGAAAGAATAAGACAAATTGAAGCTAAAGCATTAAGAAAATTAAAACATCCGACTAGGGCAAGGAAATTAAAAACATTTTTAGATGAATGATGAAGCTAACGCTTCTAGGAACAGGATGTCCCTCAATTGATTATAAAAGGTGTGGTGCATCAAACCTTGTATCAACAAAGAAAACTAAAATTTTAATTGATTGTGGTTCTGGAGTAACGCAAAGATTAAATCAAAGTAAAAACTCTTCGGCTGATATTGACGCTTTACTACTTACCCATTTACACACTGATCATGTTATAGATTTGTATCAACTAATCATTTCTTCTTGGCACTCCGATAGAGATTCAATATGGAAAATATATGGACCAAAAGGAACAAAGAAATTTGTTGATAAAATATTTTCAGCTTGGAAAATTGAACGTCAATTAAGAATTTCTTATGAAAAAAGAAAATCAACAAATGCTCTTAAATATAAAGTTTATGAATTAAAAAAAAATGGCTCAATAAAAATAAACGATATAAAAATTAAATATTTTGAAGTTGATCACAAACCAGTGCCATATGCATATGGTTTTTCATTTTATAATAATAAGAAAAAATTAACAATTAGTGGAGATACACGACCGTGTGAGAGTTTAATGCAAAATGCTCAGAACTCAGATGTTTTACTTCATGAGGTTTTTATAGAATATGAAATGAATAAAACGTCTAAACTTAGAACTAAAAAAACATTACATAATGTCAAAGAATATCACACACCAAGTAATCTTGTGGGCAAAGTTGCTAAATTATCAAATTGTAAAGAACTTGTATTAACACATTTTGTTCCAACAAGATTTAATGCTTCAAAATTAAAGAAAATTGTAAAAAAAGATTTTGGTAAAGATCCTATTATTGGAGAAGATTTATTAACTATAAGTATCTAGCCAACTTTAGTCAAAAATTTTTCGAACTCTTCATCTTTTATTTCAACAACATTTGATGGAGTTGGAAATTTTTTAGTGTTTACGTCTTCAATAAAATTTTTAAGACCTTCTATAGTATCATCAACAAGTTTTTCGTAAGATTTATTTGTATCTTTAAAAACTTTAGCATGACGAGGTACTCTATCTGTATTTGTTCCAATAACATCTTGAATAAATAAAAACTCAACATCACATTTAGGACCACTGCCCATGGATAACGTTAATAAATTAACTTTATTTGTAATTATTTCTGCAACTCTATCAGGAACACATTCTACCTCTAGACCTATAGCCCCAGCTTGGTCATATGCTAAAGCATCTTGATAAACCCTATAAGCAGACTGTGCATCTTTTCCAACTGCTTTGAACCCTCCTGTCCATGTACTTTTATATGGAATTAAGCCAATATGACTGACTGCTGGTAAACCTTCATTGCGAAGAGCTTCTATATATTTTGGACTATTACCGCAATAAACTGCATCAGCACCATTTTCCCTTGCTATAAGTGCAGCATCAATTGCTTTCTCTGGTGAAGAAAGTTGACCAAGACCATAAATCATAAAAGTGTTTGCTGCCGCATCACGAATATCTTTAATATGAGCATCTCGAAACCATTTATTTGTTGGTACACCTGTTCTTAATGTCTCTTTTTTGAATGAAACAATTTGAATATCTATTCCAGCCTGTTCAGCTGCATACGCTTCTAAAGCATTTGTCACATATAGTTCTGTTAATTTAACCTTTCCTTTTTTGTCAAATAAATCTTTAACTGTAAGTTTAGGCATTAATGATATTTAGGTAAGTAATTACCGTGTGCTTCAATTAATTTATCAACCATTGCATATATTTCATCAATGGATAAATTTGCTCCCGTTAATGGATCAAGCATTGCAGCATGATAAATATGCTCTTTTTTATTTGTTAATGCCGCTTCTGCAGTCAATATTTGAACATTTATATTTGTTCTCATTAAAGCTGCCAAATGTTCAGGTAAGCGACCAGTCTTTTGAGGTTGATTACCATTTGAATTAATTAAACAGGGAACTTCAACACAGCAATTTGATGGTAAATTATCTATATATCCATCATTCATTACATTTCCGTTAATTGTTACTTCATTATTATTTGTTACAGCATCCATAATGTATGATGCATATTCTTTTCCTCTTTTTAGAGGTTGATTATGAATAGGCGTCATATCTTTTTCTAAATCATCCCATAACTTGATATTATTTTCACATCTATCGATATACTCTTCAATTGGAATTTTATATTGATCAATTAAATCTTGTCTGTTTTGTTTAATGAACCATGGAACATACTCAGCAAAATGTTCACTAGACTCTGTAACAAAATAACCAAATCGTCTTAAAATTTCGTATCTTACTTTTTCATGTAGAACTTTATCTGATTCACTATCCTTACCTATACTTCTAGTAGATGTTATTTTATCTCTAACAATATCATCAGCTAATTGTTTCAATCTTGGATAAAGATCTTCTCCACCATTGCCATTCTTTTTTGCAAACTTTTTATAAAAAGCCATATGATTTATCCCAGCACATAGATAATCAATATCTTCAATTTTTTCATTTAGATCTCTAGCAAGCATTTCTGCAGTTCCTTGGACTGAATGACAAAGTCCTATAGAATTAATTCCAGGACATGCATTATTTATCGCTATCATATTTGAACACATAGGATTTACATATTGTAACCACAAAGAATTTGGACAAAGATCCATTATGTCTTTACCAATATCTACTAAGACAGGAATTGTTCTAAGCCCTCGCATAATTCCTCCAATACCAAGAGTATCAGCAATTGTTTGTTTTAAACCAAATTGATTTGGAATGTCAAAATCTATAACTGTGGATGGTTTGTAACCGCCTACTTGAATAGTTGATTGTACAAAATCAGAACCTGCTAAAGCCTCTTTTCTATTAGTATATGATTTTATATTAGGAGAAGCATCCAACTTTTTTGCAATTACATCTAATAACTCATGAGAGATTTTTAATCTTTTTTCATCAATGTCTACCAGTGCAATGTCCATTTTTTTAAAATCATCAATAAACATTAAATCTGTAAAAATATTCTTAGTAAAAACTGCACTTCCCGCACCAATTATTGTTAATTTAGTCATTTTGTATCTCTGTTTTTTTAATATTATTATTAATTTTGATCATAAGGTAATTTGACTTTATAATATCCATTTAAATCAAATGCTAGTTTAATTAAAGATGGCAATACTTTTTTATAAAAATCAAAAAGACCATAAAATGGAATAGGCAAAGAATCCTTGATTTCATTTCTTAATTTTTTAAGATTATAAGAAGGCACCATTGGAAACATATGATGTTCTGTATGATATTCCATATGCCAATAATAAAAACTTAATATTGGATTTAAGATGATTGTATGTGTACTTAATCTATGATCTTTTGTATCAATTTTAGCTGCTAAGTGTTGTGTTACATTAACTGCAAAATGTACAGGTCTTCCCACAAAAGTTGGTAAAAAATAAAATATTATTGGCCACAAGTTATTAAAATAAATAGAAGTTGAAATTATTATTGCCCAAATAACTATTATTATTCTTGCATTACTTATTATTTTTTTTTGTTGATCTTTAGGGGCACTAATTTTTATAGCAGGACTCATAATTCCTAAAGATGATTTAATTGTTCCAACAAAAGAAGATTGGTGAATAAAAAATATATCTGAAAAAGGAATAAATTTTAAAAAAAATTTTAATAGGTCTGTGGGTCTTGAAACTTCAATTTCATGATCATATTCACCTTGTGTCTGTAATGTATTTGAGTGATGAAATGTATGACTCCATCTAAAGCCAACTGGTTCACTATGCAGCTGAAAAGATGATATGTACAGAAAAATTTCATTAATCCAGCGAGTTTTAAAAGCTGTACGATGAATTGTTTCATGAAGATTAGAAATAGCAAATGTATAGATTGTAGAATAAATAAAAAAGAAAAAGTAAAACAAAATACTACCCCAAAAAAAATATGAAAGATAACCAAAAAATATAAGTGATGAAAAATATATTAAGAAATGAATCAAACCTGGTCCATCACTTCTTTTTGAAAGTTCTTTGAGTTTTTTCTTTTCAATCTTAGGAATATACCATGTGGAAGAATTTATATGCATAATTCTAATTCAGTAAGTATAAATCATTTTTTTAAAATATTATTATAAAATATTTTAGGCTTCATTTTATTAATATTCCATAATCGAATTATATGGAGAAATTTTTAATGGCGAGTAACTTGCATGACCGTTTTCTTTATATGGATCATTGGACTTAGTATTAAAACAAACAATTAATGTTCTTCTAGATTCATTTGATTTATTTGCATCAGAGGAATGTAAAAGATTTGCATGAAAAAAAAGTGCGTCACCTGGATTAGCTTCAATATGGACACACTCATGTCTTTTTTCTAATTCGCGTATTCTATCCAAGTCAGCTGTTTGTTCAGGAGTATCAGAAACGCCATGACCAATTCTTCCAACTTTTTGTGATCCTTTTAAAACTTTCAGACATCCATTTTCTTTTGTAGCTTTGTCCAACATTATAAAGCAAGACCCCATGTCGGGGTAAAGACATGCGTTATGATACCAGTATCCATAATCTTGATGCCAATCAAAACCTCCATCACCAGGTTTTTTCCAAATTACTTTTGAGTGATAATGATAGACCTCATCCTCAAGAAATTCTTCCATTGGTTTAACAATTCTCTCATTAGTAGAAAATTTACCAAATAAATCATCAGATGGATGATTCCATAAAGTAATATTTAATTTACCTGTAGAGCTAAAAGTTTCTCTGGCTTGATCTTCTTTTTCAGAATTGTCTTCGATATACCTTATTAGCTTTAATACTTCATCTTTAGAAAAAAGATTTCTTTTAAGAATATATCCATTATTTCTGAAATCTGAAAAATCTGTCATTGTTAGTTTATGTTAAAAATAAATAATAATATTGTCAAATAATTTAAGGAGTTTAAGAATAATCATATGAAAATATCATTTCTAGGCGCAGGCAGTGTTGGCTTTACCCAAACCCTTGTTCGAGATATTTTAAAAGTAAAAAAACTTCAAAATATAGAAATTTCTCTTCACGACATATCTAGAAGTAATTTGTTAATGGTAGCTGAATTAATTCAAAAAGATATAACAGCTAATAACCTTCCAACTAAACTTAGTATTGATCCAATTAGAAAAGAATCAATAAAAAATGCAAAATATATAATTAGTTGTGTTAGAGTTGGGGGCTTAGAAGCATTTGAGACTGATATATCTATTCCTTTAAAATATGGTATCGATCAATGTGTTGGAGATACAATTTGTGCTGGCGGTATAATGTATGGACAACGAAACATTCCAGTTATTTTAGATTTTTGTAAAGATATAAAAAAATATGCAAAAAAAAATGCTCTTTTCTTAAATTATGCAAATCCTATGGCTATGAATACCTGGGCTGCAAATGAAATTGGTAAAGTTAATACAATTGGTTTGTGTCATGGAGTACAAGGTGGAGCAAAATTAATTGAAGATTCATTAAACATTCCATTTGGAAAAATGAAATATTCTTGCAGCGGTATAAATCACATGACTTGGTATTTGGATTTAAATTATAAAGGTAAAAAAATTACAAAAGACCAGCTTTCTAAATCGTTAAAGAAACATAAAAAATTTTCAAGAGATGAAAAAGTTAGAATAGATGTTTTAGATAAATTTGGTTATTTTTCTACAGAAAGTAACGGTCATTTGAGCGAATATTTACCATGGTATAGACGTACTCAAAAAGATGTGAAGAAATGGAGTAGTCTTTCAAACTGGATACATGGCGAAACAGGTGGTTACTTAAGAGTATGTAATGAAAAAAGAAATTGGTTTGTTGAGGATTATCCAAAATATTTAAAAAATTCTGGAATTAAACTTAAAGATTACAAAAGATCAACTGAACACGGAAGTTATATAATTGAAGCAATTGAAACTGGAAAAAAATATAGAGGGCATTTTAATGTTATTAATAAAAAAATAATTTCTAATTTAGATGATGATTGCGTAATTGAGAGTACAGGATACGTAGATTCAAAAGGTATAAAAATGATTAAAGGAGTAACCTTACCCCTACAATGCGCTTCTCTATGCAGTACTTCAATAGATGTCCAAAGAATGGCTGTAAAGGCAGCAATAAAAGGAGATATTGAATTATTAAAACTTGCTGTACTGCAAGATCCACTAGTAAGCTCAGTATGTTCATCAGAGGAAGTTTGGCAAATGGTAGATGAGATGCTTGTAGCACAAGCACAGTGGCTTCCACAATATCAATCAAAAATTAATAGTATTAAAAAGAATCTAAAAAAATTAAAAAGTTATAAATATAATAAAGCAATTAAAGGGCTGACTAAAAAAACAAAGCGTAATCAACAAAAAAGGTCAGTTTTAGTCGAAAAAGAAGCATTTAATTTATAAATTATTTAATCAAATCTGAAATAGTTCTTCTCAATAATCCAATTTTATTATAGGTTTTTTTAAATTTTAAGTGGAGGAAAGATGAAAAAAAATAAATTTAGATCCACATTACTTGCTAGCGTAGCATCAGCTACTTTTGCATTAACCAGTACTAATGCGTCTGCTAGACCGGAAGGTGCAATAGCACTTCCATCAGCACCTGCAATTGAAAATATGCAAGAAGTTCAGTTCATTGGAAGAGATGAATTGATGAGCTATCAAGATATTGGAGACTTTGAATTTTTATATGAGCCAGAATATATTAGTGCTCTAGTTCAAGAAGGAAAACTCCCACCAATTTGGGAACGTTTACCAAAAAGACCTTTAGTTTTTAATGGAGATGCAATGCCTGATGGTATTGGTCGTTATGGAGGAACTTTTAGACATACAATTGGCGGAAGACCTGAAGGATGGAACTGGACTGCTTCACAACATCAAGGATGGGGTGGAATTAATTACACAGTTCAAGAATGTCTAACAAGAAATGGTCCAATGGTAAGATTAAAAGCTGAAGACTCTTATCCTTTACCAAACTTAGCTACTGATTGGGAATGGGATGGAAATAAACTTACTATGAACCTAATTGATGGAGCAAAGTGGTCAGATGGTGATCCATTTGATGCAGAAGATGTTCGTTTTTGGTGGGAAGATAACGTTCTAGATGAGAATGTTCCAACAAGAATGAATGCAACCACAATGGGAGAAGGGACAACTCTAGAAGTACTTAGTCCTACTCAGATTAGATGGACATTCCCACAAGAGGAACCTAAATTAGTTCTTCACTCCATGGCATATATAAATGGATGCCCTGGACCATCACATTTACTTAAAGAACATCACCCTAAATATGGTGGTACGTCTTATGATGATTATGTTCAAGCATTCCCTGCTGGACGTTTACCATGGGTTAGCATGGGTGCATGGACTGCTGTTGAATATAAACAAGACGAGGTCGTAATACTTCGTCGTAATCCATACTATTGGAAAGTTGATAGTAAAGGACAACAACTTCCATATATGAACGAGATGGTGTTCCAGTTAAAAACATGGGGACAAAGAACGGTTGATACCTTAGCAGGTAACGCTGACTTCTCGAATATGGAGAACGTACCTTTATACTTAGAAGCTGTTAAAGAGTCTAAGAGTGACGATGCGCAAGCTCAACTATCTTTTAGTGGAAGAACTATGGGATATCAACTCGCCATGAACCAAGCAATTGGGTTAGGTGTATTGGATGATCAAATGGCAGCTATTCGAGATCTAAATAGAAATTTAGAATTCAGAAAAGCTGTTAAGCATGCAATTGATGGTAAAGCATTTGCAAAAGCAATGTCCAAAGGACCATTTGTGACAGTTTATGCAGGCGGTCTTGCTAGAGATAGTGCTTTCTTTGATGCAGATGCTACTTCATTTTTCCCTTATAATCCAGCAGGTGCAAATTCTATACTTGATGGATTAGGTCTTATAGATACTGATGGTAACGGAATTCGAAACCTTCCAAATGGAGGTGGAGATCTAGTTATTAATTTAGTTCAAAATAAAGGCAGTGATAATGAAATGTTGATTGGCGATGGAATGGCAACTATGATGGCTGAAGTTGGTATTAAAATTAATATTAAACCAATGGAAGATACTGAGCCAACAAGACAAGCAGGTGAATGGGATTGGTTACTTGTAAGATCTCAACAAGAAATGGCCTTCCCTAATTCGGGTTATTGGTCAGATATGGGTCCTGTAACTACGTCTTCATTTGATCCTCACTTAGGAACTGATGAACACCCTCAACAACTTCAACCATTTGAGAAAGAAATCGTAAGTATTCTTGAAGAGTGGAGAGATGGTGTTGAAGGAGCAGAGGCTCAAGCATTAATGTCTCGCTATCAGAAACTATTTACAGAAAATGTTTATATGCCTGGTATAGTTCAATATCCAACAGCACTTTTGATAAATAAAAGAATTCAAAACTTAGCTGATGGAATGCCTGTTTTAGCTTATCAATGGGCTGAAGATACAGTTATCCGTGAACAATTCTGGGTTTATCAATATGATCAATTAGATGAACTTTTCCCCGGAAGAGTTCCTGGTATTGATTAATAAACTTCTTAGTAAGGGGCTATTTAAGCCCCTTACTTTATTTAAAAAAAATGCTTTCATTTATATTTAGAAGAATTCTTTATTCACTTCCGCTACTGTTCGTAATCAGTATTATAATTTTTTTTATTATTGAATTACCACCTGGTGATTACGCAACATGGTATGTTAGTCAAACTAAAGCTTTAGCAAATATCACACAAGAACAAGCTTTAGAACTAACAATAATGTTGAGAGAAAAATACGGACTTAATGAACCATTAGTAATAAGATATTTCAATTGGATTAAAAATATTGTTTTAAATTTCGATTTTGGTTTTTCCATGCATTACAACAAACCTGTCAGTGAAATGTTAGGCGATAGATTACCTCGAACTTTAGCAATAGCATTAATTTGTCATTTTTTTGCTACAACAATTGGTGTTTTTATCGGAATTTATGCTGCAAAAAATCAAAATAAGTTAGGTGATAATGTAGCCACTATCTTCGCTTTTTTAGGAATGACCATTCCACGTTTCTTTCTAGCATTACTAATTATGTATTGGTTAGCAATTGTTCTAAATTCGGATAACACTGGATCAATGTACTCTCCGTACTACGCTGTTCAACCAATGTCATTTGCAAAACTATGGAATGGCATACTTCATATTTGGCCAATATTTGTCATCGCAATTATCGGAGGTCTTGCATACAATATGAGAGTAATGCGAGGAAATTTATTAGATGTAATGCGTATGCAATATATTGAAACAGCAAGAGCAAAAGGTTTGTCTGAAAATCAAACATTATACCGTCATGCTGTACCAAATGCTTTGCATCCCCTTGTAATGTTCCAGGGTATTGCTTTACCATATATGCTAATGGGTGAACTAGAAGCTGCGATCGTTTTATCTATTCCAACTGCGGGACCACTTTTAGTAGAATCTATTCAAAGACAAGACACTTATACTACTGCAGCAATTTTATTTTGCTTAACAGTAATATTAATTATTGGAAATATCATTGCTGATATTTTGCTAGCAATTTTAGATCCTCGTGTAAGACAGAATTAAATATTATGGAAACAACTTCAAACTTACAAAATTCATATTTTTCACTAGTAAGAAAAAGATTTTTAAAAAACAGAGTTGGAATATTAGGCTTAATTTTTGTAGGCTTTTTAATTTTCTCTGCTGTTTTTGCAGATTTTTTATCTCCATATGATCCAGCAGCAAGAGACAGTGATAGAGTTTTTTATCCACCTCAGGGAATACATTTCTTTGATGAAGATAATAATTTTTCGTTAAGACCTTTCGCTTATGGCTTTACTGAAGGATTTGATCCTGACACATATCTTCCAATAATGGAGATTGATTATACTCAAAAAAACTATCTTTATTTTTTTACTAGAGGATGGGAATATAAGTTTCTAGGCTTAAATTTGGACTTACATTTATTTACTACTAAAGACGGGTCTAAAGTTTTTTTTATTGGATCAGACGCCTATGGAAGGGATATGTTATCAAGAATTTTTAAGGGAAGTAGGGTAACGCTATTATTCGCTCTCATAGTTGTAAGTATAACAACTTTTATTGGTATTTTAGTTGGAATTAGCTCAGGTTATTTTTCAGGAAAATTTGATATAGCTTCACAAAGAGTTACGGAACTTGCTTTAGCTTTTCCAGATCTACCTTTGTATTTATCCTTGGTAGCAATTCTTCCAAGGCAAATGGATCCATTTCTGATTTTTATCTTTATGGCATTTATTTTATCCTCTTTACGGTGGGCTCAACTATCAAGAGAGGTCCGAGGAAAAACCCTTTCTTTAAGAAGATTAGACTATATTAAAGCAGCTGAAGCTTTAGGCTCCAATGATCTAAGAATTATTTATAGACATCTACTTCCTAATGTAACAAGTCACGTTATAGTAAGTGTTTCTTTATTGATACCTTCTGTAATTTTGACAGAAAGTTTTTTTAGCTTTTTAGGTTTAGGCATTCAATCTCCATTTGTTAGTTGGGGTCTTCAATTAAATTCTGCTCAAGATATGCGAACAATTGGAAGTTATCCTTGGGTTTTAAGTCCTGTCTTTGCAATCTTAATTTCAGTTTTAGGATTTAATGCTTTGGGTGATGCTTTACGCGATGCAATTGATCCATATGCAACAACAACAAAAAAATAATGACTAATCTTGTTGAAATTGAAAATCTTCAAGTAAAGTTTAATACAGATAGTGGTGAAGTAAATGCAGTGAATGGCATATCCTTTAATATTAAAAAGGGCGAAACATTAGCACTAGTAGGAGAGAGTGGGTCTGGTAAATCTGTTACTGCTAGAGGAATTATTCGATTACTTGCAGAAAATGCAATTATATCTGATCAAACATCAATAAAGTTTAATGGTACAAATATAAATTCTTATTCTGAAAAAGAGTATCAAAATATTAGAGGAAAAAATATTTCAATGATTTTTCAAGAACCAATGAGTTCTTTAAATCCAATATATACAATTGAAAACCAAATTAGTGAGGTTTTAAAAATTCATGGAAAATTTTCAGATAAAGAACTCAAAGAAAAATGTCTTGAATTACTAAAACAAGTTCAAATTCCAGAACCAGAGTCTAGATTATCACAGTATCCACATCAATTGTCAGGAGGACAAAGACAAAGAATTATGATTGCTATCGCCATAGCTAATAATCCAGATTTACTTATTGCAGATGAGCCAACTACTGCTCTTGATGTTACAGTTCAAACAGAGATACTTAAATTACTTCAAAGTCTTCAACAAAAATATCAAATGTCCATTTTATTTATTACTCATGATCTGACTATTGTCAGACAAATAAGTGATAGAGTTTGTGTAATGTATAATGGAAAAATTAAAGAAACAGGCATTACAAAAGAAATTTTTGAAAATCCAAAAGATGATTATACAAAACATTTATTGTCATCAGAGCCAGAAGAAAGAGATTTACATTATGATAAAAATGGAAGAAGCATCCTTTCAGGAGAAAATCTTAATGTAACATTTAATACTAAAGTAAAAGTATCAGGTAGAAATAAAGTTTTATCAATTAACGCTGTAAATAATATCAGTCTCGATCTTAAAGAAGGTGAGACTCTTGGAATTGTTGGCGAAAGTGGATCTGGTAAAACTACTTTAGGTCAAACATTATTAAGGTTAGTTGATAGAGAATCTAACACAGATGTAGAAGGTGAAATTAAGTTTTTCGATGATCGAATTGACCGTTTATCTCGAAAGCAATTTAAGCCATTTAGAAATCAAATGCAGATAGTTTTTCAAGATCCATATGCATCTTTAAATCCACGATTGTCTGTTAAACAAATTATAGAAGAGGGATTAATTGTAGCACTTAATATGAAAGATAAAAACGAACGGCTAAATAAAATTGAAAACATAATGAGTGAAGTTGGTTTAGAACCTAGCTCCATGCTTAGATTTCCTCATGAGTTTTCTGGAGGCCAAAGACAAAGAATAGCTATAGCAAGATCATTTGTCTTAAATCCAAAATTTGTCTTATTGGATGAGCCAACATCTGCTCTTGATTTATCTATTCAAAAACAAATTCTAGAACTATTACTTCAACTCCAAAAAAATCACAAAACTACTTATATTTTTATCAGTCATGATTTAAGAGTTATTAGATCAATAAGCCACAATTTAATCGTTATGAAAGATGGTTCGATTCTAGAACAAGGTGTGGCAAAAAATATATTAACCAACCCTCAGAATGATTATACAAAGAATTTAATAAAATCTGCTTTTGATATTATTTATTAATGAGGAAATTAAAAAACGTAACTATCCTAGGCGCAGGCACCGCCGGTTGGATTTCTGCATATATTCTAAGTGATTTTTTTTACACAAATAAACAAAATGTAAAAGTAACAATTGTTGATCCTTCAAGCATTCCTATAATTGGTGTTGGAGAAGGAACAACCGGAATATTTTATGATTTTTTAAAAAGATATAATTTAGACGAACTAGACTTTTTAAGAGAAACAAAAGCTACTCTAAAGTTTGGGATTGTTCATAAAGACTGGAAAGAATTAAATCATCAATATTATGGACCAATTGATGACCCACATTTGTTAGCATCTAAAAAAGACCCTGAAGATTTTGAATATTTAAATGTTTATGCAGTTGCTGCAGGTCGATCTGTTGCTGATGTGCATTTACACACAAAACTAATGGAAACAAATAAAGTTCCTTTCAATCTTGAAAATAGCAGACCCGATTTAAAAAGCCCTTTTTTCTATGCTTATCATTTTGATAATCATCTTGTTGGAAATTATTTAAGAAAAAGATCAAAAAATATAGAGATTCTTGATGAAGTCTATACGCATGCTTCATTAAATGAAAATGGAGAAATTGAAAAACTTCATTTTGAAAGTGGTAAAGAAATTGAAACTGATTTAGTTCTTGATTGTACAGGCTTCAGAAAACTCCTCATAAATAAATTATATAATGTTGGATGGAAATCTTATCAAAAAAATTTACCAGTAAATAGAGCTATGCCTTTCTTTTTAAAATTAGATGAAAAAAATATTAGTAATTATACTTTAGCTTGGGCACAAAAAAATGGTTGGATGTGGCAAATACCAACTCAAGAAAGAATTGGTGCTGGTTATGTATATTGTGATAATTTTACAAGTCCAGAAGAAGCTAAGATTGAAATAGAGAAAGTCTTAGGTCATGAAATAGAACCAAGAAACGATATTAAATTTACTTCGGGTAGAATAGAAAAATCATGGGTAAAAAATTGTATTGCCATAGGATTAGCTTCTGGTTTTCTTGAGCCATTAGAAGCCACTTCAATTCATAGCACTCTAATACAAATGATTTTGTTTGCAACTGATTACCTCAAAGAAGAAATGGATTTTAATAATGAAAAAATAATGGATGAGTTTAATGATAGAGTTGGACGTCAGTTTGATGATTTTATGATCTTTCTTAATACTCATTATGTGTCCAATAGAGATGATAGTGATTTTTGGAAATATGTTAAAAATGAATGTATTCACGAAGACACTTTGAACCTTATTAATAAATGGAAAAATCAATTACCTAGAATGAGTGATTTTGAATTGTATCTTTCAGGTCTTCCTCATGTTCAGTCACAACTTTATTATCCTGTTTTAGATGGCCTAGGCTTACTTCAAAAAGATGTTGCAAGGGAAGAAATGAATAATTTTAACTTAAAGCCCTTTGCAAGAGATGAATATAAAAGATTTAATGATCAGTATGATGATCAAATGAAAAGATTTATAAAGCACAATGATTATTTAGAATATGCATCACTTTAATAAATTAAAGCTTAATATTCATTTGTTTTACATGTATACGCAATATTTAGGGCTCTTAGCTCAGTTGGTTAGAGCGCCCCGCTCATAACGGGGTGGTCCGGGGTTCAAGTCCCTGAGGGCCCACCATTTAATTTTGTTGAAAAGTTAAAAATAGTAAATATTAAAAAGAAAATTACACCAAATATAATTAAAAAATAATTGATATTAAAGCTTATTAAAGCACCAATGATAGTTGGACCAATAAAGGAACCAATATTTTCACATATGCTATAACTTGCTACTCCAAAAACAATTAAATGGCTTTTTAAATTAGTGTTAATTAAATTGAAATTAATAAGGAATAAACTTCCTACAGATAAATAAAAAATAAAAGTAAAGAAAATGATACTAAAATAATTTTCTGTAAAAAAGAAAATAATTAATCCAGCAATGGAAATTAAGCAGAATATATTTAAAATTAAAACTTTACTAATTTTATCTATTAATTTTCCTATTAATGGAAAAATTAATAACACTAACATTCCTGAAATAAAATTAATTCTTCCAACATCTTTATCTGCAAACCCTTTTTCAATTAAGAATGATGGAAAGAGAGAACTCCAACCTGCATCACTAATTCCTAAAAAAAATACACAAATTAAAATAAATTTAATATTATTAATCACATTATAAGATAATGAAAACTCAACCTTTTCAACTTTTGTTAAGAGTATGCTCGATTTAGAAACAAAAACTGGTAAAAATTGAAATACAATAAGCAGTATAGCGATTACGTAACTTAAATAATTAACTCCATTAAATGCAATAATAAGAGAGCCCAGTATTGCTCCAAATCCCGCACTAGACCAAAACAAAGAAATATAAAAACCTGATTTATTTTTAAATTCTGAACTAATGTATGTTTCAATTGTCAAAAAATTGATATGATTTGTAAATCCCATGACAAATGTAATAATCACAATAGTGAAAATGCTGAATTGAAAAAATAAAAGTAAAAAAAATAATAATTGAATTAAAATAGAACAAATTAAAGTAAAAAATAAACTATACTTTTCTCTAATAATATTATGCAAAAATGAAGAAACAATAACTCCAAGTGCAAAAAAGGACAAAGAAAAACCAATTAAAGATTCATTATAATTTTTTAATTTAAGATCTATTGCTAGAGTAGAAGATAGAAAACTTGCTGCAAGAGCAAAAGAAAATATGATTGTCGAATAATTAATAATATTCCTCATTATTTTCTTGAATAATCTTTTTATACAATTAATAAAGCCCTAAATAGATGGCATTAATTTCACTTAGACAACTTTTGGATCACGCTGCAGAGAATAATTACGGTGTACCAGCATTTAATGTAAATAACCTGGAAGCGATTAGGGCTATAATGGAAGGGGCTAAAGAGTTAAATAGCCCAGTTATTTTGCAAGCTTCTGGAGCAGCAAGAAAATACGCTGGCCCCATTTTTGTTAAAAAATTAGTAGAAGCCGCAATGGACGAATTTTCAGACATTCCAACTGTTTTACATCAAGATCATGGTGGATCTCCATCAGATTGCAAAAATTGTATCGAACTTGGATTTACTTCTGTCATGATGGATGGCTCCTTAATGGATGACCAAAAAACACCTTCAGACTTTGATTATAACGTTAGAGTTACCAAAGAAACAACTGATATGGCGCATGCCTTAGGTGTTTCCGTTGAAGGAGAAATTGGATGCTTAGGTTCTTTGGAAACTGGAACTGGGGAAAAAGAAGATGGTGTTGGTGCAGAAGGCAAACTTGATCATGATCAACTTTTAACAGATCCAGATGAGGCATCAGATTTTGTTAAGGCAACTAATGTAGATGCATTAGCTATTGCTATTGGAACGAGTCATGGAGCTTATAAATTTTCTCGACCACCTACAGGTGATATTTTAGCAATTGATAGAATTAAAGAAATACATTCAAGACTTCCAAATACTCATTTAGTAATGCATGGATCATCCTCTGTTCCTCAAGATTTAATAAAAACTATTAACGAATATGGCGGAAAAATAAAAGAAACATACGGTGTACCTGTGTCTGAAATCCAAGAAGGAATTAAACATGGTGTTCGAAAAGTAAATGTTGATACAGACTTAAGACTAGCAGCTACAGCTGCAGTAAGAAAATATTTCCATGAAAACCCTTCTCAATTTGATCCCCGAAAATATTTATTACTTTCAAAAGATGCTATGAAAGAAGTTGTAAAAAGTAGACTTCAAGAGTTTGGAACTGCAGGAAATGCTTCATCTATAAACTCAATTTCTTTAGGTGAAATGTCAAAAAAATATAAATCTGGTGAGTTTAAAGCTATTATCAATTAGCTTTTTATTATTGATAAAAATTATTTTTTAATCCAAAATATAAATATGAAAAAAGTTTCACAGCTTGATGAATATTTATTTGATTTAAATGGATATTTAATCATTGAAAATGCTTTAAGTAAAAAAGAATTAAAAGATCTTAATAATATTCTAGATAAATTAAAAAGTTTAAAACATAAAGAATGGGCAGGCTATGTTCATGGACACAATTACGGTGGTAAGGAAGGTTTAAATCTTCAACAAATTTATGAAGCCGGAAAACCCTTTGAAAAATTAATTGATCATCCTTCATGGATAAATCATATGCTTCATTTTGTTGGAGGAAAAGATACATTTGATCAACATCATGGACCATTATTTATCGATGAAAATTTTGCGAATATTAGAGGGCAGGGAGAAGCTATTGGAATTCATTCTGGTGCTCACGAAGGAACTCAAAGAGGTCATTATAGATTTGAAAATGGAAAATTTCACTGCGGACAAATTAATATTCTGCTAGCTCTCAATGATATAGGCCCAGGTGATGGTGGTACAGTCATTATTCCTTCATCACATAAATCAAATTTACGTCATCCAGAGTTTGATAAACATGTTATGAAAAAGGGTAAAGTTACATCAGCTGATCATATGACAGCTTCAAAAGAAATTTATTTAAAAGCTGGAGATGGACTATTATTTGTAGATTCACTTTGTCATGGTTCTGCAAAAAGAACAAATAAAGGAGAAAGAAGAATTGTTGTTTACAGATATGGGCCTTCTTGGGGTTTTTTTAGACACCCTTATCGACCTTCAAAAAAACTACTTTCAAATCTCACTGAATTTCAAAAAAAAATAGTAATGCCTCACGAGCAAGTGCTTTCACCAAATAACTAAAAAAACAAGATTATTTACTTGTTAAATACATTTTTTTATCTTGATTTTTCGATCAATTTAACTTTTAAAAGATATATTAAAGGGAGGAATAGATGAAATTAATAAAATCCTTAATTTTGTCTCTTGCAGTTTTAGTTGGGTTTTCATCAACTTCAAATGCTAGAGATATTACACTTTCAATGTGGACGCATAACCAGCTCTATGTTGATTATTTCAATACTTATCTTGAAGAAGTGCAAGCTGCATTTCCAGATGATAATATTACTTTTGATTTTCAAGTTACGCCTGATATGGCTACAAACAGTTTAACGGCGATTGCTTCAGGTTCTGAACATACTGATCTTTTAGGAATTGAGATTAGCGGTTTTGGTCTATTTATGGTTGATGATATTATTTCAGACAACTTTGTACCACTAACAGATATGTACGGTGACATGTCTCAATGGAATCCAGGAAAAGTAGCTGCTTGGACTCACACTAATGGTGAGATATATGGAATTGAAAGTGAAGGCTGTTATATGGTCTATTACTACAACCCAAGCATTCTTGAAAGTTATGGTAAATCAGTACCAAAAACTTGGGATGAGTTTATGGAAACTGGAAAAATTTTAGCAAAAGATGGAATTTCAATGATGCTATCTGAGTTAAGATTTATTGGAATGTACCAACAAGCTGGTGGTAAATTCTTCAATGAAGATGGTGAATTTGAAATGGATGAAGATCTTTTCATGGAGGTTTTAAAATTCCAAGAAGAAGCTTTTGCATCCGGAGTAATTAATTACACTACTGACTATTGGGGTCAAACACCTGGTGTTCTTTACAATTCAAAACAAACTGTAGGAACTATGGCGCCTGACTGGTATAACAACTGTTGTTTACAACCTACAGTTAAGGATACACAGTCTGGTGAGTGGAGAGTTGCTCCTCTTCCTACTTGGGGAGATGAAGGATATAAAACTTTTCACTGGGGTGGAACTGGTTTTGCCATTCATAAATCTTCAGAAGCTGTAGACGTTGCTAAAAAGTTACTTGAACTCGCTTACTTCTCATATGAAGGTCAAATTGCAAAATATGATTTCTTCGGAGGAATGCCTACTTTATTGGCTGCTCTTGAAGATCCAAGAATTGCGGATAAAAAATTTGATTTTTATGGAGGTCAAAAATTTGCAGAGCCATTTATTTCTGTAGCAGGGTCAAGTGCTGATGACTATCAGCATGTTGGTCGAGCTATTATTGATAGTGTTTCTCGTGATTTGACAACATTATTAGCAAATGGTGAAATAACTGCTGAGGAAGCTCATGAAAGGTTCATTTCACAAGTTCAGGATGAACTTGACTTTTTATAGACGATAATTTTTTAAAGCAGGGTTTTTACCCTGCTTTTTAAAAATCAAATCAAAATAATAATATGTCAGTTGTGAATAATAGTAGAAGATTTAGACCCGAAAAGGTTGCGCCCTATTTTTTTATATCGCCATTTTATATTATTTTTACAATTTTTTTTCTTTTACCTACCATAGCTTCTTTTATTTTAGCTTTTTACAAATGGAAAGGTGTAAAGGCTCCTAAACCTAGAGGGTGGGGAAATTTTGAATATTTATTTTTTAAAGACCAAAACTTTTGGGAAACTTTTCAGAATACAGTATTTTATTCTGCTGGCAGTGTATTTATTACTATTCCCCTTGCTCTTTTATTAGCTCTTGCTCTTAATAGTCATAGTTTAAAACTAAAACCTTTTTGGCGCTTAGTATTTTTCTCACCGATTGTTACTTCAGTTGTTGCAGCTGCTTTAACTTTCAAGATGATATTAAATAGTGAATTTGGACTACTTAATTATGTAATTGGTTTTATTGGAATTGAACCAGTCAATTGGGTTGAGTCTTCAGCAACCTCAAAGTGGTCTGTTATGATGTTAGTAATATGGAGATGGACTGGCTTAACCTGTATTTATTTTTTAGCTGGACTACAATTTATAGATAGAACTTTGTATGAAGCTGCAAAAATTGATGGTGCAACGGCATGGCATCAATTCTGGTATGTAACTCTTCCACAATTAGCACCAGTTACTCTTTTTGTTTGTATAATTGTTTCTATTGGCTCTTTTCAAATATTTGAAGATGTATTTGTTATGTATAGTGGAAATGATGTTCCAACTCACGCTAAATCAATGGTTGTATACATGATGGAAAGAGGTTTCAATCAACTTAAATTAGGATTTGGTTCTTCTATTGGTGTATTTATGTTCATCTGTATTTTAGTTATATCATTATTTCAATTTAGATCATTTGCATCAAATTTAGATCAGGATGCTAGAAAAAGTTTTATTGAGAGAATTTTATCTCCTATCATAGATTTTATTGCTAATATTTTTCCAATAGAATCTTCTAGTTCTAGTAAAAAATCTTTATCTCCAAAAATTGGTAAATATTCATTAAATTTCATTATAACAATTATTGGCTTGATAACACTTATCCCTTACGCTTTCATGCTTACCTCTTCAGTTAAATCAACAGCAGAAATAATGGCATGGCCACCAATAATGTGGTCTAAAAGTCCTAATTGGGAAAATGTAACAAAATTGTTTACTGAGTTTCCAGCAAGTTTATGGATATTCAACTCCTTCTTTGTTGCTATTGCAGTTACAATTTTAACGATCTTTTTATGCACTTTAGCTGGGTACGCTTTTGCAAAATATAATTTTAAAGGAAAAAATAAACTTTTCATATTTATGGTAGCAACTGCAATGATACCTTTCCCAATTATAATGATCCCTCTTTACGTTTTAGTGGGGAGAATGGGAATGAATGATACTTTATCGGGATTAATAGTTCCTTTTGTTGCTCCTGCTATAGGAATTTTTATGATGAGACAATTCATAACATCTGTTCCTGATGAATTAATTCAAGCAGCAAGATCAGATGGCGCTGGTGAGTTTAGAATTTTTTGGCAAATAGTTGTCCCCCTTGTTTGGCCTGGTATTGCTACTCTAGCAATAATTACATTTGTTAATTCCTGGAATAGTTTCTTATGGCCTCTTATAATATTAAGGGATGATCTTAATTATACTATTCCTCTTGGTATGACGGAAGTATTTGCGTTAAGTGTTGGTCAGGAACCACAGTATGGACAAGCTATGGCTTTTGCAACCTTAACAACAATTCCAATTATATTCATTTTTTCTTTTGTTCAAAAATATTACATTGCCGGCTTATCAGCTGGAGCGGTTAAAGGGTAGTATGGAAAAAATTAAATGGGGCATAATAGGTCCTGGAAGTATAGCAAATAATTTTGCAGATGGACTTAAAGGATCTTACTCTGGTCAACTGGTAAGTATAGCAAGTAAAAATGATGATCGCCGAAAAAGCTTTGGTGATAAATACAATATTCATCCTGATTTTAGATTTGATAATTATGATGATATTATAAATTCAGAACATATTGATGCTATTTATATTTCTACACCACATACTCTACATGCTGAATGGACAATAAAAGCTGCAGGTAAAGGAAAGCATGTTCTTTGTGAAAAACCAGGGGCTGTAAATCTATTAGAAGGTAAAAAAATTATAGAGGCTGTAAAAGAAGCTGGAGTTTTTTATATGGAAGGCTTTATGTATCGATGCCATCCTCAAATTCCAAAACTTTTAGAAGTAATAAAAAATAAAACGATAGGAGATATTACATCAATTGAAGCTTCTTTTGGTTTTGATATGGGTAAAACAATACCAGATCACAGATTATTTAATAAAAATTTAGCAGGTGGAGGTATCCTAGATGTTGGGTTATATCCCATTTCTTTTTCTAGACTTATTGCAGGTGTTGCAACTGGCGAAAAATTTTTAGAACCTAAATTTATAGATGCTGAAGCTAAAATAGGAGAGACAGGTGTTGATGAAGTTGCTCACGCAAATTTAGAATTTAAAAATGGTATCAAAGCAAAAGTCTCAACAGCAGTTATGGAAAGTATGAAAAATAATGCAGTTATTTCGGGATCGGAAGGTATAATTGAGTTGCCAGATCCATGGATGCCCGGAAGAGAAGGCGGACCTTACCATGCTAAAATTATTATTACAAAAAATGGTAATGAAGAAATTATAGATGTTAAAGGACCAGAGCATTTATTTTTCTTTGAAGCAGAACTTGCAAGTCAGTGTATTGCAAAAGAAAAGACACAACCACCTCATCCAGCAATGACTTGGGAAGATACATTAGGTAACCTTCAAGCTCTTGATACATGGAGAGAGAAAGTAAATTATAAACTACCACAGGATGAAATATGAAATATGATAGAATAGAAGGAATAGATAAAGACATATCCAAACTTGTCATGGGATGTGATAACCAAGATGATATCAACGAAGCTTCAAAGTTATGGGATCATTGGATTGAAGTCGGTGGTAATATGTTTGATACGGCATTCATTTATGGTGGTGGTAATCACGAAAAAGTTTTAGGACAATGGTTAAAAAATAATAACAACAGACAAGATGTTTTAATACTTGGTAAGGGTGCACATACCCCTGATTGCAACCCTGAAGCTATTTCAAAGCAATTAACAATCTCTCTTGAAAGAATGAATACTGATTATGTTGATGTCTATATTATGCACCGAGATAATACAGATTATCCTGTTGAAGAATTTATGGATGTTTTAAATCAAGAGAAAGAAAAAGGCAGAATTAAAATATTTGGTGGCTCTAATTGGACTATTGAAAGATTTAAAGAAGGAAATGCATGGGCACAAAAAAATAATAAACAAGAAATGTCTATCCTTAATAATAATTTAGCTCTTGCTAAGATGATTAACCCACTTTGGAATGGTTGCTTATCATCTAATGTAGATGAAACATTAGATTATCTTAATTCTACTCAAAAGTCTCATATGTCATGGTCAAGTCAAGCAAGAGGTTATTTTTTAGACGATAAAATTACAAATGAAATAGAGAAAAAAATTTCTGAAGCTGAATCATCATGGAGAAAGCCTGGTGAAAACTCTAGTGGTCCTATTAGTTGTTATGATAGTGCAGATAATAGAGAAAGAAAAAAAAGAGCTATAGAATTAGCAGAAAAAAAGGGATGTTCTGCTCATAATATTGCAGCAAGTTGGACTATCAATCAATCCTTTCCATCATTTGCATTAATTGGACCAAGAACAGTAAAAGAGCTTGATACAACACTGCCATGTCTTGATATAGAATTAACATCGGAGGAAATTAATTGGTTAAATTTATCTTAGTTTAGACTTTTTGATTTTATGACTCGTTCCTTCATTTAATATTGGCTCAATCAAAGTTGATACTTTACTAATTGGTATATCTTGATCTAGATCCTGTAACATTTTTACAGAACGTTTTCCCATTTCCATTAACGGGTGAGAAATATATGTAAGATTTTGCGAGCTTAAATAACTATCTTGATCATTAAATCCTACTACGGAAATATCGTGACCAATATCTAATTTTAAATCCTGACACTTTAACAAACACCCTGTAAAAAAACGAAGATGTGAGCAAATTATAGCTGTAGGAGGTTTTTTTAAACCTAGTAAATAACTTGTTAAAGCCGATCCTGACTCAACTGTTTCAATTAAACTATCTTGATAGTATTCTTTTGAAAATTGAAGCTGTAAATTCCTTACTGAACTTTCATAAGCAATTTTCCGTTGAGCTCCATAATTAAAACTTCGATGGACATTAATAAATGCAATTCTTTTATGTCCATTATTTGAAAGTTTATTCATCAGAAGCTCTATGCTTTTCTTATTATCCAAATCAATCCATGCATGGTCTTTCTGTTTATTTGTTCTGCCCCAAGTTACAAATTTAATATTTCTTTCATTCAAGAAAGTAACTCTTTCATCATTTTTTTTAATTTTATAAAAAATAAATTTATCTGCTTGTTCTGTAGAAATAAGTTTTTTGAAATAATTCATTTCTTCATCTTCATTTAAGCAAAACTTCGTAATTAATTCTGTATTAGTATTCTTTATTCCTAGAGTAATTCCTGCAAGAAACTGTAAAACAACATGATCAGGTGCCTCTGGATCAATAGATGATATAAAAGCAATTGTATCAGTTTTTTTTGACGCTAATCTTCTTGCATTCAAGTCTGGAAAGTAGTTATATTTTTTTGCAGTTTTAAAAATTTTATCCTTAGTTTGCTGTGATATATTGTCATAGCCATTAAGTGCTCTAGAAACAGAACTTACAGATAAACCAAGTTTTTTGGCCAATTCTTTAATATTTATTTTTTTATTTTTACTCATTTTTTGCAAATTATCTTTTCATAATTATAAATTAGCAGTCTTACAAGTAAAACGTTTTATTGACTTGATTAGTAAAACGTTTTACTAAATATTAAATTTTAAAGGGAGGAAAATAATGAAAAAATTTTTTTCAATTATACTTACGTTATTTATACCCCTGTCTTTTACTAATGCTTCTAAGGCTGGCGGTCACATGGAAGCTGAAGTTATTCACTGGTGGGTATCTGGTGGAGAGCAAGCTGCAATATCAAAATTTGCTGAAGCTTGGAAAGATATGGGTGGTACTTGGATTGATACTGCTATTACAGGTGGTGATAATGCAAGAGGAACTACTGTAAACAGAATTATAGGAGGAAACCCTCCAACTGCAGCTCAGTTCAATATTTCTAAACAGTTTGTTGATTTAGTTGAACAGGGACAACTTCAATCATTAGAAGAAGTTGCATCTGCTGAAGGATGGAGAGATTTTATCTATCCACCTGAACTAATTGAGACATGTGAATTTGAAGGTGAATTCTACTGTGTGCCAGTAAATATTCATAGTGCTCAATGGATGTGGATTAACAATGAAGTTTTTGAAAAAGCTGGAGTACCAAAACCAAATACTATTCAAGATTTTATTGCTGTTGCTCCACAAATTCAAGATGCTGGATTTATACCTCTAGCTTTAGGAGGTCAGCCTTGGCAAGAAGGTCTTATGTTTGATGTTGTAGCATCTTCTACATTAGGTTTTCCTCACATGGCTAAACTTTATAGAGATAAAGATGTTGAAGCATTTAGAGATGGTAAGATGGAAATGGTTTTACAAACTTACAGAGATCTAAATAAGTTCATTGATGAAGGTGCGCCTGGCAGACTTTGGAATGACGCGACAGCAATGGTTGTAGAAGGAAAAGCTGCAATGCAAATCATGGGTGATTGGGCTCGTGGTGAGTTTGCAGTAGCAGGAAAAGAAGCAAAAGTAGATTACGATTGTGTAATTCCTGGAAAAGAAAAATACGTTGCTCTTGGTGGTGATGTATTTGTATTTCCAAAAAATTCAGATCCAAAAGTTAAAGAAATTCAGCTAAAAATGGCAAGTATGATGGTAAATCCTACTGTTCAAGCTAACTTCAATAACGCAAAAGGATCACTTCCAATGAGATTGGATGTTGATACTTCAGCTGCTGATGCTTGTATGCAAATGGGCCTTGAATTAATACAACAACCTAGCGCAATAATGAGAGAAAATGATGACTGGAATAGCCCAGCCTTCACTTCTGCTTGGGAAGATATTATTTCTGAATTTAGAAATGATCCTAATTACTCAGTTAGTGCTGCTATGGACGATTTAGAAGCTGTATTAACAAGCGGATTATAGTATAAATTTATTAAGGCAGGATTTATCCTGCCTTAGTTAAATTACTTTTAAATTTCCAATGTATTATTTAACAAAAAATCTGGCATCTAAAATTTCTTTACTGCCAATGATAATTATTTCTTTAACCGTTTTTGTTGGATGCATCATATATTCATTCATTTACTCATTGACTGGATCAAAACTTATTCCCGCTTTAAATTACGTTGGCTTTCAACAATACGAGAGGCTTTTTAAAAGTAGAAAATGGGACGTAGCTGTAGAAAATATATTTATTTATGGTTTTGTCTTTACAATTGGATGCTTAGTAATTGGTTTTTTGTTAGCTGTTTTAATTGATCAAAAAATTCGAGGTGAAAGTTTATTTAGAACAATTTTTTTATACCCCTATGCGATGTCTTTTGTAGTAACGGGATTAGTATGGAAGTGGGTTTTGAATCCTACTTTTGGACTTGAGCATTCAATGCATTTATGGGGATTTGATTGGTTCAAACTTGACTGGTTAGTAAATAGAGAATTAGCAATTTACGCAGTTTGTATTGCAGCAGTATGGCAAGGTGCAGGTTTTGTTATGGTTCTTATGCTTGCAGGATTAAGAGGAATTGATGAAGATATTTGGAAATCACTTAGTATTGAAGGTATTCCAAAATGGAGGTCATATTTATTTGTAATACTTCCTATGATAAGACCAATGGTTGTAACATCTATAGTCTTAATTGCAGCAGGGGTGGTAAAAGTTTACGATTTAATTTTAGCATTAACATCAGGCGGACCTGGTTACGCAACTACAACTCCAGCTATGTATGTTATGGAGAATTTTTTTAGTAGAGCAAATTTAGGCCAAGCTTTTGCTGCATCAATTATTATGTTTATTAGTGTTGTTTGTATTCTTGCTCCGTGGGCATACTATGAGTTTTATTTTAGGAATAAGGAAGCAAAATAGTGAATATTAATTCCAATAATTTTCAACCAAATGGACCGCGACCAAAACATTTAACCATTGGAAGAATAGGCATGTATTGTTTTGTTTTTATGTGCGCTTTATTTTTTTTAATGCCTTTATACGTAATGATCGTAACATCACTAAAAGATATGGATGAAATTAGATCTGGAAATTTATTATATATTCCAAAAGTACTAAGTTTTTATGCTTGGCCAAAAGCTTGGTCGGAAGCTTGCACGGGTTTTGTCTGTGAAGGTTTAAAACCAGGTTTAATAAATTCAATTAAAATTACAGTTCCTAGTGTTATAGTATCTGTTTCACTTGGCGCAATAAATGGATATGCTCTAGCATTTTGGCGTTTTAAAGGAGCTTATTTTTTCTTTGGTCTTTGTCTTTTTGGAGCATTTATTCCTTATCAAGTAATGGTATATCCTTTGTTAAAGATTGAGAGTGCAATTGGAATTTATTCGTCTTTGCCAGGAATAATTCTTGTTCATACTATTTTTGGTATGCCAATACTAACACTTATATTTAGAAATTTTTATGCTAGTCTTCCAATAGATCTTTTTAAAGCAGCCAGAATAGATGGTGGTAATTTTATAAAAATATTCTTCTATGTAATAATTCCAATGTCTACTCCTATAACTATTGTAGCTGTTATTCTTCAAGTTACAGGAATTTGGAATGATTTTCTTCTTGGTTTAGTTTTTGCTGGCAGAGATAATCAACCAATGACAGTTCAATTAAATAACATAGTTCAAGTAGATTACGGTGTAGCAGAGTACAATGTAGATATGGCTGCAACAATTTTAACTTCTCTAGTACCTCTTTTTGTATACTTTATTTCTGGAAGATGGTTTGTGCGTGGAATAGCAGCTGGGGCAATAAAGGGGTGAGTATGAAAAATAGTGTAGAGGTAAAAAATATATCCTTTAGTTATGGAAAAACAGAAATATTAAATGATTTAAGTCTTGATATTAAAGAGGGTGAATTTATGGTTTTGTTAGGGCCTTCAGGTTGTGGCAAAACAACTTTATTAAACTGTATAGCTGGTCTTTTAGATTTGACTGAAGGTCAAATTTGGATTGAAGATGATAATGTTACTTGGAAAGAGCCAAAAGATAGACACATAGGAATGGTGTTTCAGTCTTACGCCTTATATCCAAGTATGACTGTTGAGAAAAATTTATCATTTGGTTTAAGGATGATGGGAACTGCTAAAAAAATTATAGATGATAAAATTGAAAAAGCAGCAAATCTTTTACAGATTAATGAATTACTTAAAAGAAAACCATCTCAACTCTCAGGAGGTCAAAGACAACGTGTTGCAATAGGAAGAGCTCTAGTAAGAGATGCAAAAGTATTTTTATTTGATGAACCATTGAGTAATCTAGATGCAAAATTAAGAGCTGAATTACGTTATGAAATTAAAAAACTTCATAGAGATTTATCCAATACCATGATTTATGTAACTCATGATCAAATTGAAGCAATGACACTTGCTGACCGTATATCTGTTATGAAAGATGGGCTAATACAACAATTAGATACACCTAAACAAATTTATAATAAGCCAGCTAATTTATTTGTGGCTGGATTTATTGGATCTCCAAGTATGAATTTTTTGAACGCAAAATTTGATAAAACAAATCAAAATTTAATTATTGGAAAACGACATATTAATATTTCTAAATATGAAAATATTAATAATTTGACTGATGATCAACAAGTAGTTTTTGGTATAAGGCCAGAAAATATAATTATAGATAAAAATGAAAATTCTATTTTATCTAAAGTTGAATTAGTAGAGCCCATGGGTGCTGATACTTTAGTTTGGACTAGTATAGAGGGTACACCGATATCAATTAGATTAGAAGGAAGTTCAAATTATAATTTAAATGATGAAATAAATATCTCTTTTGATATAAATAGATCTTCAATATTTGATAGTAAATCTGAGGAGAGAATTTAATATGAATAAACAAGATGTTTCAATGCAACTTTATACAACTCGACACTTTCAGCCATATGAACCAATACTAAAATTTTTATCAGACTCAGGTATTGTTAATATTGAACTTTTTGGCTTAGAATCAATGAACACAGATGAATTTAAATTGATGATGGATCAATCAAAAATTACATCAAAGTCTACTCATGTTGGTTTTGAATCTCTAAGTAATTCAACTAATATCATTAATCGTGCAAATAAAATGAATATCAAACATATTATTGTACCAGCACCTCCCGCAAGAAAAGATGCTGAATTTAAAAACACATTTGATATGAATGAAGAACAATGGATGGATTTTGGAAAAAAATTATCTGATCATGTTAGTATTTTTGAAGATGCTGGATTAACACTTGGATATCATAATCATTCTTATGAATTTAAACCTTTGCCAAGTGGAAAGCTTCCAATTGAATGTATGATGGATCATAATGAAAATTTGAAATTAGAAATTGATCTAGGGTGGACAATAGCTGGAGGCGCAGATCCTATTCCGTGGATTCAAAAATATTCAAATAAAATCATTGGCTGTCACTTAAAAGATTTTTATGATCAGAGTAAAAACTTATTAGAGCACGATGAACAATCTGCTGTTGGAGAAGGTTTTATTGATTGGCCTTCTTTAATTTCTGAAGTTAAAAAAACACCATGTGAAGTTTTTGTGCTAGAGCACGATGATCCAAAAGACTACAAAGAATACACAACTAAATCTCTAAATTATCTAGAGACAATTTAATGAATATTGGAATTGTTGGTTGTGGCAATATTTCTGAGACTTATTTTGAATGTCAAAATATATTTAATAATTTTAAAATAATAGCTTGCGCGGATATAAATAAAGAAGCTGCATCTAATGCTGCATCTAAATATAATGTTAACGCGTTGTCAGTTGATGAAATACTAGAAAACAATGAAATTGATTTAATTATTAACTTAACAATTCCTGCAGCTCATAAAGAAATTATTACAAATTCACTTCATAATGGAAAACATTGTTTTAGTGAAAAGCCTTTAGCAATGAATTTTCAAGAAGGCTTAGAAATACAAAAATTAGCAAATGAAAAGGGTCTATATGTAGGATGTGCACCAGATACTTTTCTAGGAGCGGCAGGACAAAAAGCTAGAAAATTAATTGAAGATAATAAAATAGGTAAAATTGTTTTAGGAACATTTAATTTGATGTCACATGGAATGGAGCATTGGCATCCTAATCCAGATTTTTTCTTTAAACCTGGCGCTGGACCAGTTTTTGATGTTGGTGTTTATTATATTACTCAATTGGTTAACTTAATTGGTCCAGTTAAACAGATAAATGCAATTAGTGGAACTGCTACAAATGAGAGAACAATAACTAGCCAACCAAGATACGGAGATAAAATAAAAGTTGAAACTCCAACAACTCTAATGGGTTCTTTAGAGTTTCAAAATAACGCAAAAGTTCAATTTTTTTGTACTTGGGATGTTTGGAAAAACAATCATTCAACAATTGAACTCTATGGACTTGATGGCTCAATGATTGTTCCTGATCCAAATTTTTTTAGTGGTGATTTATTAATTTCCCAAAAAGATAGTGAATGGGAAACTATCAATAACGATAACATGTTGTTAGGCATTCCGAATAAAAGTGATGGAGAAGGTAATAAAAAAGCAAATTATAGAGGAATAGGTCTCTCAGAAATGATTGATTCTATATCTAATAATCGAAAAGCAAGATGCTCTCTTGAGCTATCTCTTCATGTTCTTGAAATTATGGATGGAATTATAAAATCAGCTGAAGAAAACAAATCTTATCAACTATCTACTAATCCTAATCAACCTTCAATATTAACTGAAGAAGAAATAAAAAATTTAAAAATTTAATTATTGAGAATTATTTATATTTTATTCAGTAATTTTCTGATAACTTATCTGATTTTGATCTGATAAAACTTCATTAAATTTTGAAAGATCATTATCAACTTTCTTTAACATAGAATTAAACTCTGATCTTTTAGTTACTACTAATGAAATATCAGCAACAATTAAATCAATGACAAAAAATCGATCTTTTGCTTCTTTTACTCGCCAAGTTACAACAACTGATCCAGTATCTGAAAAAATCTCCATATCTATCAAAGTGACTTGATTTTTGTTGTCATATTTTGATTTTGTTAATTCATAAGTTTGGTCTGAATAACCTTGCATCATTGATGCTATATTTAGTGCTAAATGTCTTTTAAAATTTTCAATGTAAATTTTTTTTGTATTTTTATCTGACTTTTTCCATGCTTTTCCTGCAACAAATTTAGCAATACCAGTACCAGCAAAATTATTATTTATCGTTTCTTCAATTAGAAGAAACCTGTTTTCATTTGAAAGATTTTGATTTTTATAAGCTTCAAGAATAATATCTATTTCTTTTTTAAGCCATTCTGAGGTTTCATCAGAATATAAATTTTTTGAAATAAAGATTATAAAAAAAATTATAATTAAATTAAATTTCATTATTCAAATTCAATGCTAATTAGAGGCAGAGGTGTTAATTCTGAGTCATCTACGTTATTAATTGCCGCTTTTCGGTTTTGATAGTAAGAACTTCTTACTGCAGCATAATAATCTACTGAATTATCTCTTAATGCATTAACTTCATCAATTATTTGTGATCTTGTATCAACTGCATTAGCTGCAGTTCTCATTGGCACCAACCAAGCTTCCCCTTCACTTACCGCATATGCATTAATTGGATCTGTTAACATAGTTAATACCATGCCTGAGGTGTCTCTTAGATTTGAAGGTCCAAATAATGGAAGTACTAAATAAAAACCATCTCCAACACCCCAAGTCGCTAGGGTTTGTCCATAGTCCTCTTCTTTTTCCTCTAATCCCATCTTTTCTGCTACATCAAATAATCCAAATATGCCAACGGTACTATTAACAATAAATCTTCCTGATGATTGAAAAGCGTTTTGTCCTTGACCTTGTAATAATTGATTAACTACAACTAAAGGAGCTCTTAAATTACTCAAAAAATTATTTATTCCACTTTGAAGTGGAGAAGGTAATTTTTTGTAGCCTTTTGCAATTGGTTCTAAAACAATTCTATCAGCTACATTGTTAAAGCTAAATATAGCTCTATTTACAGGTTCAAAAGGATCATATATTTCATCCTCTATCGTGGTTGTTTCAAAATCTTCTGAGTCAGTATTTACCTGATCAGCATCACTTGCAATTACTTTATAGGAAAGTAAACTGAAAAACAGAAAAAATAGAATTACATTTTTTTTACTCATAGACTAATCACTAATATCTAAACTATTATTTAATATAGTTTATAAATTACATTATATATATCTCTAATATAGCAAAAAAATGACACAAAATTCGCAAAATTATCTTGATTTATTAAATAAAGAGCAAAGAAATGCCGTACAGCAAACTGATGGTTCATTGCTTGTCTTAGCTGGTGCAGGCAGTGGAAAAACTAGGGTATTAACCTTTAGAATCTTGAATATATTAATTAATAAACTTGCCACTCCTAGGCAAATTTTAGCAGTCACCTTTACAAATAAAGCTGCAAGTGAAATGAAGTCACGAATCGGAGATGCTCTAAATTTTCCTATAGATAATATGTGGGTAGGAACATTTCACTCTTTATCATTAAGAATACTAAGACAACATTATGAGGAAGTAGGATTAAAAAAAAATTTTTTAATTATTGATGTAGATGATCAATTAAAATTAATTAAAAATATTTGTGAGGTAGAGAAAATAGATACAAAAGAAACTTCACCTAAATATTATTTATCAGCAATAGATAATTTAAAAAATAAAGGAATAAGCCCAAATGAATTGAGTGAAAATAAATACAGGAAGAATGATAAAGAAATTCGAAAAATCTATAGTATTTATCAGTCTGAACTTCTTCGATTAAATAGTGTTGATTTTGGTGATTTAATTTTATTTTGTATTAAAATTTTTCAAAAAAATAATAATATATTATCAAAGTATCAAAATATTTTTAAATACATTCATGTAGATGAATATCAAGATATAAATCCAATACAACAACAGTGGATTCATTTTTTATATAAAGGAAATAAAAATATATGTTGTGTAGGTGATGATGATCAATCAATTTACTCTTGGAGAGGAGCTGATGTCACTAATTTGTTAAATTTTGAAAAAAATTTTGAGAATGTAACAATTGTACGGTTAGAACAAAATTATAGATCCACAAGAAATATATTAAGCTGTGCATCAACTCTTATTTCTAAAAATAAAGGAAGATATGGAAAGGAATTATGGAGTAAAAATCAGATTGGTGAAAAAATTACAATTAATGGATTTTGGGAAACAAAAGAAGAATCAGTTTTTGTAACAGACAAAATAGAAAACATAATTAAAAGTAAAATAAAATTAAGTGAGATCTCTATTTTGTTTCGAGTTGCTGCGCATACGAGATCGTTTGAAGAAAGATTAATCAATCTTGGTCTTCCTTATAAAATAATTGGTGGATTACGATTTTATGAAAGAAAAGAAATCAAAGATATTATTGCATATTTAAGATTAACAAATAATCTAACTGATGATTTAGCTTTTGAAAGAATAATTAATGTTCCTAAAAGAGGAATAGGGAAATCAACAGTTAGTAAAATTAGTAGCTATGCAAGAATGAATAATATTTCTTTATTTGAATCTGCTCAACAATTGACATTTAAAAGTAATTCTAAAGCTAAGAGTGAATTATATAATTTTACTGATAATATTTTGAAATGGCAAAAGGTTAAAAAGAAATTTGACCATATTGAATTAGCTAAAGTAATAATAGAAGACTCGGGTTATTTAGATTATTTAAAAAAAGAGGAAGAGAGCTCGAATAAACCAGACAACCTATCAAGAATAGACAATTTAAATGAATTTATTGAAAGTTTAAAAGAATTTGAAAACATAGAAGGTTTTTTGGAACATGTATCTTTGGTTATGGAAAATATAACAAATACCTCAGAAGAAACACTAACTCTCATGACAATGCATGCAGCTAAAGGATTGGAGTTTGACTATGTATTTTTAGCTGGCTGGGAGGAGGGAGTTTTTCCAAGTCAAAGATCAATAGAGGAATCAGGTAATCAGGGATTAGAAGAGGAAAGAAGGTTGGCCTATGTTGCACTAACGAGAGCAAGAAAAAAAATTTATATTACTTATGTAAATCAAAATAGGTATTCTTTTGCATCACATGATTATAATTTACCATCTAGATTTATAAGCGAGCTTCCAGAAGATAAAGTAGAGATAAATGACTCCAAATATATTCAAGATAATAACTTTTTAGATAATTTTTTAGAAACTGATTCATTTAGCGAAGAAATAATTACACCAGGAAGAAGAAGACTATTAGAAAACTCAAAAAAAAATAATATCGATTGGGATTTTAATCAAGATTTCGAATATGATGTTGATATATCTAAAGGTAAAAACGTTTATCATCAAAAATTTGGTAACGGAAAAATTATCAAATTAGATGGTGATAAAGCTTTAATTGATTTTGAGAATTTTTCTTCAAAAAAAGTATATTTAAAATTCTTGAAAATTATAGATTAATTTTTTTAAGGAATTCTTTTTCATTTAAAATTTTAACTCCTAATTGTGTTGCCTTTTCTATTTTTGAGCCTGCTTTTTCTCCAGCAATTAGAAAATCTGTTTTTTTACTAATACTAGATAATATTTTTGCTCCTTTAGTTTTTGCTAAGTACTTAGCTTCATCTCTTGATAATTCAGATAAAGTACCTGTAAAAACTAAATGTTTATTTGAAAAAAAATTATCTATTGTTTCATTTTCTAAAAATATAATTGTTAAATGATTTTTTAAATTTTTAATAGTTTCTTGATTTATTTCTTTAGAAAAAAAATCTATGATTGAAGATATTGCTTTTGGTCCTAAACCATCAATATTTTCTAACACGCTTATATTACTTGAAGATGAAATCAATATATCTAGATCTTTAAACTCGTTTGCTAAAATTTCAGCATTTACTTCTCCAATAAATCTAATCCCAAGAGAATAAATAAATTTATCGAATGATATTTTTTTAGAATTATTAATAGAATTAATTAAATTTGAAAAAGATAATTCACCCCAGCCATCTAATTCAACTATTTCTGATCTAAATTTTTCAAGATTAAATATATCTTCTACCTTATTTATATATTTTAAGTTAAATAATTGTTTAACTTGTTTCTCACCAAATCCATCTATGTTTAAACTTTTCTTACTAACGAAATGAATTATTCTTCCTATTTTTTGAGAATTACAACCATATGTATTTGTACATCTAAGTATCGCTTCATCTTTTTCTTTTAAAATATTACTATTACAGACGGGACAATTTCTAGGAGGTTTCATTTTAGTATTTAATTTACTATTTTTTTTAACTAATCTTGTAACATATGGAATAACATCTCCTGCTCTTTCAATTTCAACAAGATCTAAAACATTTATTTTTTTTTTATTTATTTCATCAAAATTATGTAAAGAAGCATTAGATATAATGACACCACCTAAATTAACAGGTTGCAATCTAGCTACAGGTGTAATAGCGCCAGTTCTTCCAACTTGGAAATCAACAGATTGAATTATAGTATTAGCTTTTTCAGCAGAAAACTTTACGGCAACTGCCCATCTCGGGTTTTTTCCTACATAACCTAATCTTTTTTGTAGTTTAAAACTATTTATTTTTACAACTAATCCATCAATGTCATAATCAATACTTGATCTTTTTTGATCTATTTGATTATAAAATTCAATAATTTCTTCAACTGATTGACATTTTTTTCTCAAATTATTAGGAGTAATGTTCCAAGTCTTAAGTTGATCATAATAATTTTCAATTTTCTCAAAATTATGAGAACATTTACCTATGCCATGAGGTATAAATTTAAGTGGTCTACTATGACTAATAGAAATATCAAGTTGTCTAAGGCTACCAGCTGCAGCATTTCTTGGATTTGCAAATTTAGACTTATTTTCTAACTTAGAATTAAGTTTCTCAAAATCACTTTTATTCAAAAATACCTCTCCTCTAATTTCAATAAAATCTGGAAAGTTTTTTTTTAACTTTGATGGAATGTTTTTTATATTTAAAATATTTTCAGTAACATCTTCTCCTATAAAACCATCTCCCCTTGTCCCAGCGGAAACCAAATTTCCATTTTTATAGACAAGATTTAGAGACAGTCCATCAATTTTTGGTTCACAGATATATTGAAAATCGTCATCATTATCAAAATTTAAAAATTTTACTGAACGTTTTATAAACTCATTTATATCATTATTATCAAATGCATTTGAGAGTGAGTACATTTGGGAATCATGTTTTATTTTTTTGAAATTTTCTTTTATTTT
The DNA here is from genome assembly GCA_902614085.1 of uncultured Alphaproteobacteria bacterium. Taxonomy (GTDB): domain Bacteria; phylum Pseudomonadota; class Alphaproteobacteria; order HIMB59; genus CACPNW01. The sequence goes on along the minus strand of CACMJS010000002.1, from coordinate 117,885 downwards.
ACTACCATAATTTTTGTTAGGACTATCCCTTAATATTAAATTTGGGTACTTTTTTTCTAATATATCGTTTTCTTTAACTAACTTATCAAATTCTCGATCAGTTATTTTAGGTTTATCTAATGTATGATAACTATAATTATGTTCTTTAATTAATTCAGCAAGCTCTTTTAATCTTTTTAAAATTATTTCTTCTTTATCCATCAAAAAAATTTCTAATTTTTTTTAAGAATGTTTCTTCACTAGCATTTTGTTCAACTAAATTAAAACTATATTTATACCATTTTGATTCAGGATAATTATATCCAAGTAATGCAGCAGTATTATTGCTATCTTCATACATACCCATTTCATAATAAATTTCTACCATCCTGTGCAGTGCCTCAGGGGTAAATTTAGTCATTGAGAATTCATCTACAACTATTTTAAATCTATTTAATGCTGCAATATATTTTTTCTTGTCTAAATAAAATCTTCCAATTTCCATATGTTTCGCTGCTATATTTGATTTAACTAAGATAATTTTCTGTCGACTATCTTTTGCATATTTACTTTCAGGATATCTATTAATAACTTGATCGAAGGATCTTAAGGCAACATCATTATAATATCCATCCAAAGCTTCATTCTGAAGTTGCTCATAATTACACATTGCAATCATATAATAAATATAATCTAAATCTTTATGTGAAGGATATTTGTTAATTATTTTATTATAATTTAAAATCGCGTTATCATAATCCATTTGAATGTAATCAATAAACGCAATCATTATTTCTGATTGAATTGCTTCATTAGATAATGGGAATAATTTGTTAATTTCGTTAAATTGCTCTCTTGCTAATTCTAAGTTTTGATTATCAAAAGTTATTTTAGCTAATTTGTATAGGGTTTCTGGTTCATTCAATAGATTTACATTTTTATCAATATTTGAATTAGTATTATTAGAACAACTAATGCATAGATATAATAATATTAGACAGATAATTTTTTTTATCATAATTTATTTATATATTTAAATTTAAAAATTTGAATGAAATATATAACCAAATACAAATCTCCTAATTATAATTCAAGAAATAATTCAAGAGTAGAACTAATTATAATTCATTATACTGCCTTGAAAAATACCTTAGAAGCTATTTCTTATTTATGTAAAAAGGAAAAAAAAGTTAGTTCTCATTATCTAATTTCTCAAAATGGAAATGTATATAACTTGGTAGACGATAAATATAGAGCATGGCATGCAGGGCAGTCATTTTGGCATGAAATTACAGATATAAATTCTATTTCTATAGGAATAGAGCTTGATTATAATCCGAATGGAAAAAATAACAAATTCTCAATTAAAATGATTTATTCACTAAAAAAACTTATTACTAAGTTACAAAAAAATTATAAAATTAATAAAAATGGCATTTTAGCACATTCAGATATTGCCCCATTTAGAAAAAAAGATCCTGGCAAACATTTTCCATGGCAGTCACTTTCCTCTTCAAATATAGTAATGAATATAAAAAATTTAAAAAAGAATGAAATAAAAATTATGGAAAAATGGTTTAATAGAAATAACTTGAATTCAAAAAAACAGAAAACAATTCTAGCTTTATCATTGATTGGATACGATACACGTGAAGTATATAAAAATGATAAACTTTATAAAAAACTCATTAGTGCGTATAAAATTAGATATTTGAAAAGAGAAATTAAAATCAAAAATAAATCTGTATATAATCATTTAATTAAACACCTATTTAATTATATGTTGACTGAAAATTAAATAAATTTATTAGTGATTTAGATGGTGCGATGATCGCTTGAGTAATCAAGAGGAAAGTCCGGGCTCCACTGGAAAAAAAACCAGGTAACGCCTGGCAAGTGCAAGCTTAGGGAAAGTGCAGCAGAAAATATACCGCCTGTAAAGGTAAGGGTGAAAAGGTGAGGTAAGAGCTTACCGCTTTTTTGGTAACAAAAAAGGCTTTGCAAACCCTTTTTGGAGCAAGGTCAAATAGGAATGGCAATCAGTTCCAGCTGAGCTATTCGGGTAGACTGCTTGAAGCAAATGGTGACATTTGTTCTAGATTAATGATCATCAATTTTTTATTAAATTACAGAACCCGGCTTATGCACCATCTTTATCTTTATTGAGAACATACAAAGAACATTTATCATAATTTCATATACCCATTGACGCCCATATATTCCCATGATAACCCATATTTAATGGATTTATTTGTATCTAAATATATTAATAAAATAGATAAGAAGGGTAGAGTTTCTCTACCTTCTAGCTTTAGAAATGTACTTCCTAGGGCTAATAGAAATGAAATTATTTTATACAAATCTATAAAAACACCTTCTATTGAGGGTTGCGGTGTTGGAAGATTAAAAGAAATAGCAAAAAGAATTAATAATTTAGATTTTTTTTCTGAAGATTATGATGATTTTTCAACATCAATATTTTCTGAAATAGTCACAACTAATGTGGATAAAGAAGGAAGGTTTTTAATACCTGAAGAATTAAAATTATATGCAGGAATAAAAACAGAGGCAGCTTTTTTTGGTCAAGGACATTTTTTTCAGATGTGGGAACCTAAACAAGGTTTAAAAAATACTGAAGATTCGAGAAGACGTCTTTTAAAAGAAAAAAAATCATTACGAATGATGTTAACACAACAAAAATAATATGGAAAATTTACATAATTCAGTAATGATTAATGAAATAATATCATTTCTACCATTAAAAAAATCAATAAATGTAATAGATGCAACATTTGGAGGTGGTGGCTATTCAAAAACTATTCTCGAAAATTTTAATGTAAATCAGTTTTTGGCGATAGATAGGGATCCAATTTCAAAAATATTTGCAAAAGAATTAGAAACAAAATTTTCAAATTTTATTCTAATAAATGATAAATTTAGTAACATTGAAGAAATAGTAAATAATACAAAGTTTAAAGACAAAAAATTTGATATAATTCTTTTTGATATAGGTACAAGTTCAAATCAAATAGACAATGCACAAAGAGGTTTTTCATTCAACAGATCTGGACCACTTGATATGCGAATGGGTGCTTCAGATAAAAAAGCTTATGATATAATTAATAATTATGAAGAAAAAAATTTAGCTGACATAATTTATCAATATGGAGAAGAAAGATACTCAAGAGTTATTGCAAAAGAAATAGTAAAAAACAGAAAAATTAAATTTATAAGTGACACTATAGAATTATCAAACATTATTAAAAAATGTTTACCAAAAAAGAATCAATTAAAAAACAAGATCCATCCAGCTACAAAAACATTTCAGGCAATTAGAATTTATGTAAATGACGAGTTAAATGAACTAAAGACGAGTTTAGAAAAAACTTTAAAAATTTTAAATAAAGATGGTTTGATTTTAGTAGTTTCTTTCCAAAGTCTAGAAGATAGAATTGTGAAAGATTTTTTTAACCACAATAGTGGTAAACGATGGCGTTCCTCCCGCCACTACCCGGAGTTACCTGATCAACTGGCAACTCAACTTAAAATAATCACCAAAAAACCAATATTGCCCTCAGCTTCTGAGATTTTAGAAAATCCCAGATCTAGATCAGCAAAACTTCGGGTAGCTCAGAAAATTTAACAATGAAGTATACAAAATCAATTATATTCTTTTTAATTCTTAATTTAATATTGGTTTTTTCAATGATTTTTATTGCCAATAATACAAGAGAAATCGAAAAAAATAATGTTTATTTGAAAATGAAAATTTCTAAGATTTCAGAAAACTTAAAAATCAATAAAATTGAATTAGCTACTCATCAAAATAGCTCATATTTAAAAACACTATATGAATTGTATTTTTATGAATCTCAAAATAATAATGTTCCTCTTATAGTAAAATTGAAAGAACTTTCAAATCAAGACAAAAATATCAAGCTTGTTAGTTCAAATAATTAATTAATGTTAAGCAAACTAAAATTATTTGATAGTGACTCTTTAAAATCACTCCATAGAAGAGTATTTTTTTCAATTACAATTTTTATCTTTGTCTATTTTATTTCTATTTATAGAATCTCATCAATTATGCTCTTTCCTGATCTAGATAATGATACTACTAATTATGTAACAAAAGATATCAGGGGAAGTATTTATGATAGGAATGGAAATGTAATTGCTACCACAATTCAAAGTATCTCCTTATCAATTAATCCTAATAAGATAAAAAATAAAAAAGAACTTGCAAATAAACTAGGATTAATTCTTGATTTAGATATTAAAAAAATTGAAAAAAAATTATTATCTACAAGCAAATTTGTTTGGATAAAAAGAAATATATCTCCAATTGAACATCAAGAAATAATTAATCTAGGTGAAATAAACATCAAAGCTCATAAGGAATTTAAAAGAATATATCCTTATAAGAATACGTTGTCACATATTCTTGGATATGTAGATATTGATCAAATTGGACAAAGTGGAATTGAAAGGTATTTTGAAAATGATCTCTCAAAATCACAAGATATAATTATTAGTATTGATACTAATTTACAGCAGTTGGTTAGAGAAAATCTCATTAAAACAATAAATAATTATAAAGCTGAATCCGGTTTAGCTATAGTTATGGATATTCCTAGCGGTCAAATCTTATCATCAGTTAGTTTTCCTGATTATAATCCTGAGGACAAATCCTCATATAATAACAATAATTTAATGAATAGAGTTTTTCAGTCTAATTATGAAATGGGATCAACTTTCAAACCAATAACTGCAACTATTGGATTTGATTTGGATATTTTAGATCCTGAAATGACTTTTGATGTTACAAAAAAATATTTAAACATTAGTGACCATGATAAATACAAAGATAACGGTATTTATGATGTTGAAAAAATAATTGTTGAGTCATCAAATATTGGTACTGCACAGATTGCTACTCTGATTGGAAAAAAAAATCAAAAAGAATTTTTTGAAAAAATAGGTTTCAATAAAAAAATAAATATAGAAAATAAAGAAAGTTCAGCTCCCTTAGGAAACAAAAATAATTGGGGTAAGTTAGAAACAGCAACTATAGGATTTGGTCATGGATTTGCAATTACGCCTCTTCATTTAGTTAAAGCTTATGCTTCATTAGCGAATAATGGGAATGAGGTTTTTCCTACACTTCAATTAAACAAACAATTTGAACAAAAACAAATTTTTAATAATAAAGAATCATCTAAATTCTTTATCAATTTATTAAACTCTGTTGTTCTCAAAACTGAATACACTGGTCCCAGAGTAAAAGTAGATGGTTATTCTGTAGGAGGTAAAACGGGAACATCAGAATTACTAAATCCAAATGGTGGATATTACAAGGATAGAAACTTAACGTCTTTTATTGGAATATTCCCAATAAATAATCCAAAATATGTAATTTACACTGCTATTGAATATCCAAAAAAGGAAACAGGCACTAATGACAGAATGACTGGAGCAAGAGTAAATGCACCCTTGGTAAAAGACATTATTATTAATATTATAAGCCTCTTTAATATTTCAAAAGATAAAAACGATGATCTTCTAAAAGTAGACACAAATTTTTTATATAGAAAATTAAATGCTCTTGTCTAATTTATCAAAAGTTATAAGTGTAAAAAAAACCTATAACTTTAATAAAAATAAATATTTCTCTGCAATTACTTCAAATTCAAAATTTACAAATAACAAAACTTTGTTTGTTTATGACAAAAATAAACGTGTAAAAAAGATTTATTTAGATGAAGCACTTAAGAATAAAACTCCTGCTATAATTTCGAATAAATATATTAATAACTTAAAAATTCCTCAATTTGTTGTATCTAATATTAATTTTGAGACATATTCATTATTAAATAAGATTCATAATAATTTCCCCTTTAAAACGATAGCGGTTACGGGGACAAATGGAAAGACATCAGTTGTTTGGTATATTTCAAAAATTCTTAATTTACTAAAATATAATAATACAACAGTTGGTACTTTAGGTCATTTTAAAAATGGAAAAAAAATAAATGATATAAATTTAACAACTCCTGCATATGAGGAATTATTTAAATATGGATCTTCGAAAAAAAGAGAAAAAAATATTTTCATTTTTGAAGCTTCAAGTCATGCTTTAGAACAAAACAGGTTAAGAAACTATCCTATAAATATTGCAGCTATTACAAATATTTCGAAAGATCATCTTGATTACCATAAAACATTCTCAAATTATAAAAAATCAAAAATTAAACTTTTTACTAATCATTTAGAAAATGAAGGATTTGCTATAATTAATTCAAGATTAAAAAACTCATCAGAATTAAAAAAAAAATTGATAAAAAAAAATGTCCAATTAAAATATTTTGGAAATAAAAGTTTGAAATTGTTAAAGATTAAAGATGTTGTATATTTGAAAATCAACAATAAAAAATATAAATTAGAAAATTTAAAAGTTAAAACAAATATAGAATTTGAGAATTTAGAATGTGCAATTACTTGTTGTTTAGCACTCAATATTAGTCAAAATAAAATTATAAAAGTACTATCAAAAGTTACTAATCCCGCAGGACGTTTAGAAACAATTGAATATAAGAAAAAAAATTCAAAAATTATTATTGATTATGCACATACACCAGATGCATTAAAAAAAATATTAATTGCTTATAAAATCAAAAAAATAAAACCAGCAATTTTATTTGGTTGTGGCGGCAATAGAGATAAAAGTAAGCGAAAATCTATGGCATTAATTGCAAATAAACATGCAGGTAAAATTTATATAACGGATGATAATCCCAGAAATGAAAATCCATCAAAAATAAGGAAAAATATCTTAAAGTATTGTTCTAGAGCTATTGAAGTATCTGACAGAAGAAAAGCAATTAAAGTAGCTATTAAAGAATTAAAAATGAATGAAATTTTAATAGTAGCAGGTAAAGGGCACGAAAAATTTCAAGTTTTAAAAAATAAAAAAATTAAGTTTGATGATTTTACAATTGTGAAACAATTATTAAATTAATGAGTGAATTAAATAAATTAGAGCAATATATAATATCTAAAAAAGATAAAATTCAAATATCAAGTAAAGATATTAAAGTTGGTGATATATTCCTTGCTTTAAAAGGCAAAAGATTTCATGGAAACAAATTCATAAGTGAAGCAATAAATAAAGGTGCAAGATATTGTATAACTGATAAGAAAAATTTTAAAGAAAATAAAAAAATTATATATGTAAATAATATTTATAAATATCTTTCAGAAATAGCAAAAAGAAAACGAGATTTATATAAAGGTAAAGTAATAGGTATTACTGGCAGTGCTGGTAAAACAACTTTAAAAGAAACTTTAGCATTTTTTTTAAAAAAAGATCATACCATTTCTTACTCAAAGAAAAGTTATAATAATAAGTTAGGTGTATTAATATCTTTACTAAATTTAAACTTAAAGTCTAATTTTGCAATTTTTGAAATTGGAACAAACAATTTTGGTGAGATAAAATTTCTAAGTAATATAGTTAGACCATCAGATATATTTATTACTAATATTCAATCTACACATCTTGAAAATTTTCAAACTAAAAATAATATTGCTAGAGAAAAAGCTGATATATTTATTTCAAAACATAATAATAATAGACAAAACCTCTATCTAAATATTTCATCTAAACCTGAAAAAATTTTAATTACAAAGGCAAAAAAAGAAAAAAATCTTAAAATAATTCGTATTGATAATTCTTCAAAAAAATATTTTATTAAGAAGATATCTCCTATTAAAAAATTTTATAAAGTAACTTTATCAATTAATAAAAAACAAATTAACATTATTACTGATTTAGTTGTAATGCATAGATTAAATAACTTATTATTTTGTCTGGCATTTTATAATGAAAATTCTCTAAATATTAAATCAGTTCTTAATCGTTTCAAGTTTTTAAAACCAGTTGAAGGCAGGGGATTAGTTCATAAAATTTCTTTAAATAAGAAAAAAATAAATATTATTGATGAATCTTACAATGCTAATCCAGATACAATGATACAAAGTATACAAAACTTAAAAAATATAAAAATAAATAATAATAAAAAAATAATAATACTTGGAACAATGAATGAATTAGGAAATAAATCTTATAAAATTCATGATAAATTAATAAAACAATTAGATGACACTATTTTTAAATTTGTAATTTTATGTGGCGAATTCTTTGAATTATCTATAAAAAAATTTTTTAATCCAAATAATGAATTTATCTATTTTAAAAATACGAATAAAATCATGCAATTTTTAGAAGAGAAAGTGCATAATAATGACATTATTTTAATTAAATGTTCTAATTCAACAAAAATAAATAAGTTTGCAAAAACATTATTAAAGCAGGTATCGATTTGATTAAATATTTGGCCTTTGAATACCAATCTTTATTTAGTTTTCTAAATATTTTTAGTTATATAACGTTTAGGGCTGGCGCCTCTATTCTTACTGGATTATTTTTTTCTCTCATATTTGGAAATTATATAATTAACAAATTATCAAATGTTCAACCAACTGGCCAACCAATAAGAGATGATGGTCCAGAGTCACATATAATTGCTAAAAAAGGCACTCCTACAATGGGTGGATTATTGATTATTCTAAGTGTTTTTGTTTCAACAATTATTTGGGCTGATTTACAAAATATTTTTATATGGATTTTACTTTTAACTATTTTAATTTTTGGATCTATTGGTTTTGCAGATGATTACAAAAAAATTAAATCAAATACAAGTGACGGTATTTCATCAAAGATGCGAATTATATTGCAAATCATTTTTTCATTTTTCATTACATATTTAATTCTTGTCAATTTAGATCCAAGTATAAGCAAATCTATGACATTTCCTTTCTTTAAAAATTTAATTATAGATTTTGGAATTTTTTATTTTCTAATTTCTATATTTATAATTATTGGATCGGCTAATGCAGTAAACCTAACTGATGGACTTGATGGTTTAGCAATTGTCCCAGTAATGATAGTTGCCATGTCTTTTGCTTTCATAGCTTATGTTTCAGGTAATATAGTTTTTTCTAATTATTTACTTATCCAATATATTTCTGGAACTGGTGAGTTAGCAGTTTTTTGTGGTTCTTTAATTGGAGCAGCTTTAGGGTTTCTATGGTTTAACGCACCACCTGCTAAAGTTTTTATGGGTGATACAGGTTCTTTAGCATTAGGTAGCTCTTTAGGTTCAATAGCAATAATATGCAAACATGAAATTCTTCTTGCAATAATAGGAGGTTTATTTGTTCTAGAAACCTTCTCTGTAGTAATCCAAGTATTCATTTTTAAAATGACAGGAAAAAGAGTTTTTTTAATGGCTCCACTACATCATCATTTTGAAAAAAAGGGATGGCCTGAATCAACAATAGTTATTCGTTTTTGGATAATTACTATTGTATTAGCTTTGATAGGTCTTGCAACTTTAAGAATTCGGTAATGTATTTAATTTATGGGATTCAAAAATCAGGACTCTCTATAGTAAATTATTTTGAAAATAAAAAAATAAAATTTAAGATGTGGGATGATAATCCAACAGTAAGAAAAGCTGTAAAAAAAAATTATAATAAAGATTATTTTTTTAATATTAAAAAAGATAATCTGAATGATTTTGAAAAAATTTTTGTTAGCCCAGGAATATCTTTAAGACAAAAAAAATTTCAAAAAAAAAATATATCTAAAAAGGTAAATAGAGACTTAAATCTATATATTTCAAATTTAACAAATCAAAAGATTGTAGCAATTACTGGAACAAATGGGAAATCCACAACAACTAAATTAATAGGAGATATTTTAAAAAAAAATAATATTAAAACATTTGTTGGCGGCAATATTGGAGAATCATTATGTAATGCTTTTCTTTTGAAAAAAAAATATAAAGTTCATGTTATCGAATTAAGTTCCTTTCAATTAGAAACTGTTAAGTCACTTGATAGTAGAATATCTGTAATAACAAATTTATCTGGCGATCATTTAGATAGGTACAAAGGTATTAATGATTATATTAATCAGAAAAAAAATATTATTTCTAAAAATGGAATTAATTTGTTATCCATTGATGACATTTATTCAAGAAAAATATTTAATCAAAAAAAAATTAAAAATAAAATTAGTTTTTCTTTAGTTGATAAATCAGCTGATTGTTTTGCTAATAATGATTATATTCTAGATAATTACTTCAAAAAAAACAGAAAATTATTTATAAAAAAAATCTCAAAAGACTTAGAGGGTCATTTTAATATCCAAAATATTTTAATAGCATACATATGTACCAAAATATTAAAAATTCCAGAAACTAATTTTCTTAAGGTTATTAAAACATTTCAGGGTCTTCCATTTAGATCATCTACAATTTTTACAAATAATAAATTAAAAATAGTAAATAATAGTAAATCTACTAATTTAAATTCAACAATAAATTCAGTTGTAAATTACAATAATATTTACCTAATTTTAGGAGGCATAGCTAAAGAAAAAAATTTTGAAATTCTTCTGAAATATAAAAATAAAATTCGTTGTGTATATACTTATGGAAAATCAGGATCTTTTATTGAAAAAAAATTAAAAAAAGAATTAGTTGTAAAAAGATCAGCAAATTTAAAATCAGTTATCAAAAAAACCCTCAAGGATATTAAAAAAAATTCAAATCAATCAACTATATTGTTCGCACCTGCATGTGCCTCTTACGATCAATACAAAAATTTTGAAGAAAGAGGCATACATTTTAATAAATTAATAAAAAATTATATAAATTAACCATGGAATATTTAAAAAATTGGTGGAACTCAATTGATAGAATTAACATAATATTAATATTATCATTGGGTTTTACGGGATTAATACTTTCATTTTCCATGGATGAAAATTTATCCATAAATAGACACTCTATTTTTTTTCTTTTTTCAATTTTCTTACTTATTTCGCTATCAGACTTAGATAGTAAAAATATAAGAAGAATTTCATTATTTTTATTTATAATTTTATTAATAATAATACTTTTAATACTTTTTTTAGATTACGAAGTTAAAGGTGCTAAGAGATGGTTCCAAATATTTAACTTTACACTACAACCTTCAGAGATAATTAAGCCAATTTTTGTCATATTGACGGCATGGTGTATAAGTAAATCTATAGAAGATAAAAAATTTTATTTACCTTTACTGTTTGTCTTTTTCTTCTTGCTTTTATCTTTAATACTTATGCAACCTGATTTGGGAATGACAGTTTTACTGTCAGCAACTTTTTTTTGCCAGTTATTTGTTGCTGGTTTATCAATTTTTTTAGTTATTGTTGCATTTTTATTTATATTAGGAATTTCAATTTTTTCTTATTTTACTTTTGATCATGTTCAATCAAGAATTAATTCATTTCTTGGTGGGTTAGATGGGACTGATACATACCAAATAGATTTAAGTATTCAAGCTTTCAAAAATGGTGGGCTACTTGGTAAGGGTCCCGGGCAAGGTATTTTAAAAGAAAAAATTCCTGATGCTAACACAGATTTTATTTTTGCTGTAGCTGGAGAAGAATTAGGATTTATCTTTTGTTTAATCATTATTTTTATAATTCTATCTATTATAATAAGAAGCTTATTAAAAGTTCTACAACTTGAAGATCCCTATAAAATTATAGCAATTAGTGGTTTAATTTGCTCATTTGGATTACAGTGCTTAATTAATATCTTTAGCTCTTTAGGTCTTATACCAACAAAAGGTATGACACTGCCATTTGTAAGTTATGGAGGTTCTTCCATGATATCAATAGCAATTTTATTTGGTTTCTTATTATCTCTTACAAACAAAAAAAATGAAGAATTATGAAAAAAAATTTTTTACTAATTACAGGAGGAACAGGAGGGCATGTTATACCAGCGAAAAATTTTGCTAATTATTTATCTATCAAAAATATAAATTGCACAATTATAACTGACAAAAGAGGCTACAAATACTTTGATAATTATAGTGGAAAAATTTATGTAATTAGTTCGTCAAATTTAAATGGGAATATAATATTAAAAATCTTTGGTATATTTCAAATTTTATTAGGATTAATTCAATCATTTATTATTATATTTTTATTAAAACCATCCCACTCTATTTCTTTTGGAAGTTATGCTTCGTTTTCTCCAATGTTATCATGTATGATGTTTAAACCATTCTATAAAGTTAAGCTTTATATACATGAACAAAATTCAATAATAGGCAGAACAAATAAATTTTTTTTGAATTTTACAAATAAATTATTTTTAAATTTTGATATTAAATCTAAAATTAATTCTAAGTTTAAAGATAAAATATTCGTAGTAGGGTCTCCGGAAAATAGTTTTAAAAAAAATTTAAACATAAGCAATAAAAATTATGAGAGTAACTTTACAATTTTTATTTCTGGAGGAAGCCAAGGATCAGAATTTGTATCAAACTTTGCAACAAATCTAATTAAAATTATAGATAACGAAAAAATTATAAAAGCTAAATTTATATTTCAGTGTTCTAAAAATTTAATAAAAAAACAAGAAGAAAAATTAAGAAATATTAAATCACCAATCATTTTAAAAGATTTTTTTACAAATATAGATGAAATACTAGTTAATGCTAATTTAGCAATATGTAGATCTGGAGCAGGTACAATTGTTGATTTAATTAACTTTAGACTTCCCTCAATATTAATTCCTTTACCTACTTCAAAAGACAATCATCAATTTTTTAATGCTAAAATATTAACTAAACATGACTTAGCCATAATTATTGATCAAAATAATGATGATTTAGATAGAGCAAAAAGACATATTTATGAAATATATAGTAATGCAAAAAAATTAGAATCAATGAATAAAAAATTTGATATGATTCAAGTTAAAAACTCTAATACTTTAATTTATAAATTAATAATAAATGAAAATTAACAATACAATACATTTTATAGGTATTTCAGGAATAGGAATGTCTGGTATTGCAGAATTGATGTTAGATAAAGGATATTCGATTCAAGGTAGTGATTTATCAGTAAACGACAACACAAAAAGATTAAAGAAAAAAGGTATAAAATTTTTTTTAGGACATAATAAAAAAAATATTAGATATGCCCATGCCGTCGTATATTCATCAGCTATAAAAAAAAATAATCCTGAAATAAAAGAGGCATATATTAAAAAAATCCCTGTCCTTTCTCGAGCGGATATGCTTTCAGAATTAATGAAAAATAAAAAATCTATTGCCATAGCTGGATCTCATGGAAAAACTACTACTACTAGTTTAGTTGGAAACATTTTTAATGAAGCAGGTCTAGATCCTACTATTGTTAATGGTGGTATTATAAATTCTTTTTCTAACAATAATCGGTATGGAAAAGGGGAGTGGATGATTGTTGAAGCTGACGAAAGTGATGGTACCTTTTTAAAACTCCCACATCAAATATCAATTATTACAAATTTAGATATTGAACATATGGATTTTTATAAATCAAAGAAAAATTTAATTAATGCTTTTGAAAAATTTATAAATTTGCTTCCGTTTTATGGAACCACAATAATGTGTTATGATGATAAGAACCTTAAATTATTAATTAACAAAATAAAAACTAGAAATATTTTAACTTATTCAATAAAAAATAAAAAAGCAGATGTACTAATCTTTGACATTATACAAAACAAACTAAAAACTTCCTTTAAATTAAAAATTAACAATAAAATTACTCATTCTTCTAATTATAAATTTACTATCAATGCAATCGGCAATCACAATATTTTAAATGCAACTGCAAGTATTGTTGCAGCCAAACTAAATGGAATAAAAAATAAAGATATTAATAACGCATTGACTAATTATGTAGGTGTAAAAAGAAGATTCTCATTTTTAGGAAAAAAAAATATGGCCTATGTGTACGATGATTATGCACATCATCCAACAGAAATTGCAGCTACATTAAGCGCAGCTAAAAGTCTTAAAAATAAAGTAATAGTTGTTTTTCAGCCACACAGATACACTAGAACTAAAATACTAATTAAAGAATTTATAAATGTTTTATCTAAAGTTGATTATTTATTTTTATTAGAAACCTATTCAGCTGGAGAGAAGATTATCAAGGGTGCAACTTCAAAAGATATATTCTCTAAAATATTAAAAAAAAATAAAAATACTACATATTTAAAGAATATAGGTGATTTAAATAAATTAATGAAAACTCATACTATGAACCAAAATACTATTGTTTTTATGGGTGCGGGTTCAATATCAAGTATTGCAAAAAAATATTTGAATAACTAATGTCAAAGAAAATCATAGAATTAGGTGATAAACTTAAAAGTAAATTTTATTCAGATTATAATGCCGGTAAACATACTTGGTTCAGAACAGGCGGTAATGCAAAAATATTTGCTATAGTTGAAGACAATTTAGAGTTAGAAATTATATTAAATGAAATAAATAATGAAAATTTTTACATAATAGGTTCAGGTTCAAATCTTTTAATTAGAGATAATGGTTATAATGGAACTCTTATAAAATTAGGCAAAGGTTTTAATACTATTAATATTAATGATAATAAACTTGAAGTTGGTGCTAGTATTTTAGATATTAATTTATCAAATTATGCATTGAGACAAAATATAAAGGGTTTTGAATTTTATAGTGGTATTCCAGGGTCAATAGGTGGAGCAGTTAAAATGAATGCTGGTTGTTATGGTTCTGAAACTGTAGATGTTCTAAATAGTATAGAAATTTGCGATAATTTTGGTCAAAGAAAAACAATTACAAAAGATAAACTAAATTTAAAATATAGATCTTCAAAAATTAACAATACAGATATAGTTACAAAAGCTATTTTTAATTTTAATTATGGAGATCAAAATTTAATCAAAGAAAAGATGAACGAAATAAAGAATAAACGTTTAGAATCTCAGCCAATTAAAAATAAAACTTCTGGTAGTACTTTCAAAAATCCTAAAAATCTTCATGCGGCAAAACTAATTGAGGAGGCAGGATGTAAAGGTGCCAATTATGGAGACGCATATGTGAGTGAGAAACATGCAAATTTTTTAATAAATAGAGGAAGCGCCTCAGCAACAGATATAGAAAACTTAGGTAAAAGTATTGTTGAAAAAGTATATGCCAAATTCAATGTAAAATTGGAATGGGAGGTAAAGATAATAGGTGAGTGATAAAAAAATTTTAATTTTAGAAGGTGGTAACAATGAAGAGCATGATGTATCTTTAGTAACCTCTAGAGAAATTCAAAAAATTCTTAATAAAAATAAATTGAAGTTTAAGACATTAAGAGTTAATCCTAAAAACTTTCATAAAAAAATAATTAATTATAAAAATTTTGTTTGTATTAATGCTTTACACGGACCTTTTGGTGAAGATGGACAAGCTCAAAAAATTTTAAAAAAAAATAAAATTCCTTTTTCTCATTCAAATATAAAATCATCTAATCTATGTTTTAATAAATCTGCATCTAAGAAAGCAATTATTAAAAATAAATTAATGTCTCCAAAATATTTTCTTTTAAATATAAATGATGTAAATGAAAAGAAATTAACTACTATCAAACATAAGTTAAAAAAATTTGTTATTAAACCCAATAGAAGTGGTTCAAGTTTTGGTATAAAAATAATTAAAAATCAAAAAGAATTTGATATTCTAATTTCTAATTTAGAAGAGTTTAAAAGGAAACTTAATAATCACAAAGAAATTTTAATAGAAGAGTATATATCTGGAAGGGAACTTACAGTTTCAACTATTAAATTGGATAAAAAAATTCATGCACTTGCTGTTACAGAGATAAAATCAAAAAATAATTTCTTTGATTATAAAGCAAAATATTCAAAAGGTTACGCCAAACATATTTTGCCAGCTAAGTTAAATAAAATAAATTATGCTAAATGTCTTAAATTTGCTACTAAAGCTCATAAACTTTTAGGTTGTAATTCGTTTGCAAGAACTGACTTTATTTTTGATACAAAAAAAAATAAAATTTTCTTTTTAGAAACAAATACTCAACCTGGACTTACTCCTATATCTCTATTACCCGAACAAGCTAAATATAGAGGTTTAACTTTTTCAGAAATAATTTTTATTTTGATAAAAAATTTAAATTATTAGTATGAACAATATTAATAGAAGAAGATATGTTCTAAGTTTCAGATCATTAACTTATTTTTGTATTTTCTTATTTTTAATTATTTTTTCTTTTTTATTATATTTTTACAAAAATAATTTAATTGAGACTTCTAAAAATATAATTCAGAATTTTTCAGAAAACTTCCAATATCAATTTACAAAATTTGATATTTCAGGTTTGGAAAAAATTGAATTAAAATTTGTAGAGGATAAACTGCAAAATTATATGGGATCTTCAATTTTTTTATTACCATTGGATAAAATTAATGATTCAATAAAAAAAAATAATTGGGTCAAAGAAATATATTTAAATACAAATTACAAAGATACTCTATTTATTAGAATTGAAGAATATAAACCAAAAGGAATTTATTTCTTTAACGATAAATACTTTGTTTTTGATGAAAATGGAAAAATTATAGATCAAATTTATATTTCAGATATCGCTAATGAGTCATTATTAATTTTTAAGGGTAATTCTTCAAACTTAAAAGCTAATTTAATAATTAATATTTTAAAAAATAATGATTTTAAAAAAAAATATAAAATCGAGAATTTAGAATTTGTCAATAAAAGAAGATGGGATATAAATTTATACGGTGATGTAAAATTATTACTTTCAGAAGAAGACCCAAATAAATCTATACAGAATTTTATTAAGATACAAAATAAACTTAGCGAAACAGATATTAATAATATAAAAACATATGATTTAAGAAATTTAAAGAAAACAATCTTAATTAATTTGAATGATTAAAGCTGGTCTAGATATTGGTAATTCAAAAATATCATGTGTAATTGCTGATTATAAGAATACCGAAAATATTAATATCCTATCCATTGCTAGTGTTCCTAATAATAATATTAAAAAAAATATTATTTTAAATTTTGAAAATTTACATGATCAAATTAAATCTTTAGTTATAGATGCTGAAAAACAATCTCAAACTAAATTAAATTCTATTAATCTTAATCTATCTTTATTGAATTCTAATTCTCATTATTACAACTCAGCAATAAAATTAAAAAATGAGAAAATTTCAGATTTACATCTTAAAAAAATTATTAATCAATCAGAATATTTTAATAATAATCGTGAACAATTCGAAATATTTAATAATATAACCTCATACGATATTGATAATAATCTGTATTTTAATGCTCCAATAGGAAATTACTCAGATAATTTAAAAATTAACTTTTATAAAATAAATATACAAAAAAAATACTCAGATAATATTTCCAGTGTCATTAAAAAATTGAAACTTAATATCGATAATTATATTCCTTCTCCATTATCTTCCTCTTTATCATCACTAACAAAAGATGAAAAAGAACTGGGAACTATTTGTATTGATTTAGGTCATTCTACATCTTCTATATCAGTTTTTGAAAATAATAAATTTGTGTATGGAGACGCAATAGGTGTTGGCAGTAATAATGTTACATTAGATATTGCTCGAGGTTTATCAACTAATATTTCCAGTGCTGAAAGATTAAAAACTTTATACGGCTCTCTAGTTTCATCGCCGAGCGATGATCATGAAATAATAGAAATTCCAATTATTTCAGGTGATAAAAATACATTTAAACAAATAACAAGATCAAGCTTAAATGCTATTATTAGACCGCGTATTGAAGAAACTTTAGAGATGATATGGCAAAAAATTAAAGACAATAATTTAAACAATAAAAAATTAAATAATGTAGTTCTTACTGGCGGAGGGGCAATGATGGATAATATTGAAAAATATGTAGAAACAATTTTTGCAAGTGGAGTGCGAGTATCAAGTCCTTTAGAAAAATTAAATTTGGAAAATAATTATAAAAAACCTAATTTTTGCGACATTATTGGATCTATATTGTATGAGCAAGATTTATTTAAAATTGATTTTTTGGCAAAACAATCAAAAACTACAAAAAAACGTGGATTATCGGGCTTTTTTTCTTGGCTTGATCAGTATATTTAGATAATACTATATGTAGTAAATTATATTGACGATTTCGAACATAAATCGTTAAAAACTATATAAAACGGCGGAGATTACAATGACTATCAATATTTCAATACAAGATGTAGCGCAAAACTTACATCCAAAAATAACAGTTTTAGGAGTAGGTGGATCTGGAGGAAATGCAGTTAACAACATGATTAATGCTAATTTAGAAGGTGTTGATTTTTTAATAGCTAACACAGATGCACAAGCTTTACAAATTTCTAGTTGTCCAAATAAAATTCAATTAGGATTAACCAGTACCAAGGGTTTAGGTGCAGGAATGAGACCTGATATTGGAAGACAAGCAGCAGAAGAAGCAATTCAGGATCTAAGTGAAAAGTTTGAGGGTAGTCATATGCTTTTTATTGCAGCAGGAATGGGTGGTGGTACTGGCACAGGAGCTGCACCAGTAATTGCTAAACTAGCAAGAGAAAAAGGAATACTAACTGTAGGTGTAGTAACTAAACCTTTTCATTTTGAAGGCTCTCAAAGGATGAAGTTAGCTGAGAAAGGAATTGAAGAACTACAACAGTATGTTGACACATTACTAACAATACCTAATCAAAATTTATTTAGAATTGCTAATGAAAAAACTACTTTTTCTGATGCATTTAAGATGGCAGACGATGTTTTATATGCAGGTGTTAGAGGTGTAACTGATCTTATGGTTCAACCTGGAATGATAAATTTAGATTTCTCAGATATCAAAACTGTAATGTCTGAAATGGGTAAAGCTATGATGGGTACTGGTGAAGCACAAGGTGAAGGTAGAGCAATTGCAGCTGCTGAGGCAGCTATTGCAAACCCATTAATTGATGACGTGTCCTTAAAAGGTGCAAAAGGTCTAATAATTAATATTACCGGAGGTAAAGATATTACATTGTATGAAGTTGATGAGGCTGCAAATAGAATCAAACAAGAAGTTGATGAAGAAGCAAATATTATTTATGGAACTACTTGCGACGATAGACTTGAAGGTGTTGTAAGAGTTAGCATTGTGGCTACAGGCATTGATGCAAACAATAATATATCAGATAAACCGATAGAGAGCTTTGCACCAATAAATATAAATAATGATATTTACAAACAAAATACAGAAAAATCAGAGTTATTGTCTGAAGGTACTATCTTACAGGAAAATGCTTCACAAGACGGGACTATTCAAGATGAAGAGATTAATGATATAGCAAATGAAGGAATGCTCAACAATTTAAGTTCTGATAATATTCATGTAGATGAGCAAACAAATATTAACCAAATAGAGACTTCTAATTTAGAAGAAAATATTGATGATAACGCATTTGTTCAAAACGAAGTTAAAGAAAGTTTTGATCAAATTGAAAATGATAATATCTCAGGTGAAGTATCAAGCTCATCTATGGATATAGATAAACCAAATGAAGCAAGTGTAAGAAGGTTAAGCTTATTTGATACCCTTACTAATAAAAATAAATCTGAAGATATAGCTGTAGAAAATGATATTCCTACAAAGAGTGAACCTGTTTTTGCCTCTTCAGAGGTAAAGATCGAAGAAAACGACACTGAAGAAAACGACACTGAAGATAACAATTCTGAAGATAATAATTTAAGTATCGTTGAACAAGAGGAATTCAGTGCTGAAGAGAGTGAAACTTCTGAAATAAATGATGAATTCAATCAGGAAACAGAAGAAGAACTTTTAGACATACCAACTTTCCTTAGAAGACAGGCTAATTAGTATAAAAATGATTTTTGCAATATTTTGAAATATTAGGTTAGTTGTTAATATCGTTAAAAATATATATTAAAAAAAGTGCTGAATTCAGCACTTTTTAAAAATGATCGACATATCAGACAGCATTAATAGTCAACAAACAATATCAGAGCCTGTATCTTTAAAGGGCATAGGATTACATTCAGGTATAGAAGTTTCTCTGAAGTTATACCCCGCTGAAGCTGATTATGGAATAAAGTTTATAAGAAAAGATATCACTGATAATAATATAATTGAAGCTTTATGGTCAAATGTAACCAATACTAAATTAAGCACAACTATAAGCAATCAAAGTGGTGTGAGTGTTTCTACTATTGAGCATTTAATGAGTGCTTTGTCCGGATTGCACATTGATAATATTAAAATTGAAATCGATGGACCGGAAGTACCAATTATGGATGGAAGTTCAATAAAGTTTGTTGATTTAATTGATACAACTTCAATTAAAAATTTAAACAGGAAAAGAAAAATATTAAAAGTAAAAAAAAGTATCAAAATTGAAAAAGATGATACTTCTGTAGAGTTAAAACCTAACAATCAATTTTCAATAGATTTTGAAATTGATTTTCCTAGTAAATTAGTAAGTCATCAAAGTCGTCAATTGCAATTAGTTAATGGTAATTATAAAACTGACATAGCTTCTGCACGTACCTTTGGATTTGAAAAAGATGTTGATATGCTTAGGTCCAGTGGTTTAGCACTTGGCGGTTCTTTAGATAACGCAGTAGTAGTTGGTGAAACTAAGATACTCAACTCTGATGGTTTACGTTTTAAAGATGAGTTTGTAAGACATAAAATTCTTGACTCTATTGGAGATTTGTATTTGGCTGGCTCCCCAATTCAAGGTTATTTTTTAGGAAATAAATCAGGTCATCATTTAAATAACTTATTATTAAGATCTTTATTTGCTGACAAAAAAAATTACGAATACATTTAGTTAAATCATTTTTTTTGGATCGACTATTTTATCAAAATCAGTTGCAGATATTAACTTTAATTTTAAAGCTGCTTCTTTGAGTGTCAAATTTTCAACAAAAGCTTTTTTTGCAATTTTTGATGCATTGTCGTATCCAATACTTTTATTTAAAGCAGTAACAAGCATTAATGAATTATTTAAATGATTATCTATGATTTCTTTATTTGCTTTGAGTCCTTTTAAGCAATTGTTATTAAAGCTTTTCATTCCATCACTAATTATATTTACTGATTGAATAATATTATATGCAATAACAGGTTTGTAAGCATTAAGTTGAAAGTGACCACTTGAGCCTGCTAAATCAACTGTTGTGCTATTTCCAATTACTTGAACACATACCATGCTTAATGCTTCAATTTGGGTGGGGTTTACTTTTCCTGGCATAATCGACGAACCAGGTTCATTAGCAGGAAGTACTAGCTCTCCCAATCCTGAGCGAGGTCCTGATGCTAAAAATCTAATATCATTAATAATTTTTAATAATGATACAGATAAAGTTTTTAAAGAATTTGAAAAATTAACTAATGGATCATGAGAAGATAACGCTTCAAATTTATTAAGTGCAGGTTTGTATTTATCTTTAGTAATCTTATTCAAATATTTGCAAAAAACTTGATCAAATTTGGTTGGTGCATTTATACCTGATCCAACAGCAGTTCCACCTTGAGCAAGAAAGTTCAATTCTGAGCGCGATGTTTCTATTCTTTTTAAACAAGCTTGCAATTGAGCATAAAATGATGAAAATTCATCACCTAAAGTAATAGGTGTAGCGTCTTGAGTATGAGTTCTACCTATCTTAATTATTTTTTGAAAAATTTCTTTTTTTCTTTTAAATTCTTTTATTAACTCTTTAAGACTAGGTAATAGTTTATTTATTGACAATTCATTAATAGCTACATGCATTATTGTTGGAAAAGTATCATTGGATGATTGTGATAAATTTACATGATCATTTGGATGAATAGGAATTTTACTTCCAATTTTTCCTTTCATTTTTTTAATTATATAATTGCTAATTACCTCGTTGGCATTCATATTTGTTTGAGTACCAGATCCAGTTTGCCATACTATTAATGGAAATTCTTCAATCAGTTTCAAATTAATTATATCATCACAGGCATTTACAATTAATGATCCTATTTTTTTATTTAAAACTCCAAGCTCTATATTAGCTTGTGCAGAGGCTTTTTTTTGCTGACCTAAGGCAACAATCAATTCATATGGTATCCTTTCGCTACCTATTTTAAAATTTTCTAATGATCTTTGGGTTTGAGCACCCCAAAGTCTATTTTTATCAATTTTTTTAGGACCTAAAGTATCAAATTCTATTCTTTTTTTATTTGTCATTACTTATTAACAAATTCTTTATAACATAATATATGTAACTTATGAATAATCTTGTTTTACTTAGACATGGTCAAAGTCAGTGGAATTTTGAAAATAGATTTACAGGTTGGAAGGATGTTCCACTTACTGAACAAGGTATTGATGAAGCAAATAATGCAGGTTTATTATTAAAAAAAAATGATATAAGAATAGATAAAGTTTATAGTAGTGTCCTTCAAAGAGCAAATAAAACTGCAGAAATAGCGTTAAATTGTCATAAAATAGATAAGTTGTTTAAAAATGGGTTACTTATTTATACTAAAGATGAAAGACTTAATGAAAGAAACTATGGGGATTTAGTAGGATTAAACAAAGCAGAAACAGCAGAAAAATTTGGTAAAGATCAAGTTCAAATATGGAGAAGGTCCTATGATACACCCCCTCCAAATGGAGAAAGTCTTAAAGATGTTGTAACTAGAGTATCACCTTTTTTTGATGAGATAATTCAACCATTAATTTTAGATAATAAAAATATTTTAATTGCAGCACATGGAAATTCTCTAAGAGCAATTATGATAAAAATTGGACTTTATAAATCTGAAGAGATTTCTAATATAGAAATTCCAACTGGAAAACCATTTTGTGTAAGTTATGAAGATGCTAAAATAATTAATTTTTATTATCTCTCTTAAATTTAATGTAATAATTTATTATTCCACTTTCTTACACATAATTTGTAGATAAATTAAGTTAAATGTATAAGTACGTAACTGGTCTTTATGATTATAGATAAGAATAGATTAATATCATATATAATCTCATTAGTTATAATTATAATTTTTTTATATATTGTACCATTAAATCAAATATTCAAATATATTTTATTTATTGTCTTACATTATTTATTAATTACTTCAGAGATAAAAAATCAATTATTTTTTTTCAAATTTAAATTTTTAGTTTTAATTTCAATTTTCATTTCATCCTGTTATTTTGTTAACAATCTTTCTTTAAAATTTAATTTTGAAATTAACAGCTTTCATAATGATAATTATGATAATTTATCAGAAACCTCGAAAATTTTTTTTAAAGAACAGTATCCACTTTGCCAAGAAATGGATTGTTTCTCAAAAAAAGATTATGATATTCATATAAATGATAATTACTTTCGTTATCATATTGATATTAAAAATATACATGAGTTAAGAACAAATATTTTTTATTCCCCGGGTACAGCATTACAAGAAAACGTACATATAACAAAATATAATTATCCATATGAAATTTCTTTTAAGTTTCCTAATTTTTTTTATGGATCTAAGTTTTGTCATGAAGATTATAACAATGAAGTTGTTTGTAAAGAAATTACAAAAAAAAATTTCAATTATATTGTTAATGGTGTTGGAGAAAACATTACAATCTATATCGATCATAGTTCTTTCGTTTTATTTTCTTATTTTTTAATCACACTTTATTTTTCTTTATTAATTTATCTTACTTTAAGAGAATTGATTTCATTTAGATTACGTGAAAAATTTGAAATACTTTACCCAATATCGCTAATTTTTTGGTTGGTTATTTTTTCTTTGACAAATGATGCAGGAGTTAATTTCTTAAACGCATATTTTTATCAATATCCTGGAGGTGATGGATTTAAATATTTGTATTTGTCAAATATTTTATCTGAGTATCTTATAAATTACCAATACCTTGAATTTTTTAAAGGTGGTGTTGAGGTTTTTTATTTTATGCCAGGTATGCGTTACTTCCTTGCAATAGAAAAATTTATGTTTGGAAATAGCTTTTATCTACACTTAATAATTTTTTCTTTTCTACCATTTTTATTAAAAAAATTGTTATCTTTATATTTATCAAAAAAAGTAACTTATATAATCTTATTTTCATTTTTATTATTTCCCTTGATGCACCACATGGGATTTAGTCTTTATCAATATATTAGATATAGCTCAAAAATATTTGCTGAACCGATTGCGTATACAATTTTTATTTTTGGATTAATAAGAATAATTTATTATTTTTTGTACAAAGAGAAATTTGCCAACACCTTGCCTTTAACAACTATAATATTATCCATTTCATGTATCCTTAGACCAAATTTAGCGCCAACTTCTTTTTTTTTACTCATTATTCCATATGTTGAAGTTATATTACAAAAAAAATATAAGCTTTTCTTTTTATTTAGTATTTGTGGTTTAGTAATTTTTTTACCGTTACTACATAATTTTTATTTTGGTAATCAGTTTGTGTTATTTACAACAGCAGTATTTTCTGATGCTAACTTGAAATTAACTTTTTCAGATTATTTTTCATATATTTCTGGATCAGGTTTATCTGAAGAAAAAAAAATAATGTTAATTGAAATAATAAAGAATTTTTTTAATCCCTTTGAAATTCATAAGTATTTTATTTTATTGGGTGTTTTTCTATCTTTCAATTTGAAAAATTTATATATTCCTAAATTATACCCTTTATTTATAATTATTTTCTCACAATTTTATCTTTTTTTATTTTTAAATCCTGCGCCAAGATATATGTGGATATTCTGGTTAGGTGCGTTAATATTGTCAATGTATACATTTACTAGTAAAAAGATAACTAAATGAACATTTTTATTACAGGCATAGCTGGCTTTTTAGGATCAAGTCTTGCGCATCATTTAAAGAAAAATAAATATAATATTTCTGGCAATGACAATTTCATTGGTGGTTACGAGGATAATTTATCTAATGATTTTAAATTTTATAATATTGATTGTTGTGATTTTCAATCAATGCAAAGAGCTCTAGAAAAGACAGATGTTCTCATCCACTGTGCCGCAACAGCATATGAGGGATTATCTGTTTTCTCACCCTCTTTTGTTACAAAAAATATTTTTGAGGCAAGTGTATCCACTTTTTCAGCAGCAATTTCCAATAATGTTAAGAAAATTATTTATTGTTCATCTATGGCAAGATACGGATCTCAAAATTATCCATTTACAGAGGATATGAAAACTAAACCACAAGATCCATATGGTATTGCAAAAGTTGCAACTGAAGAAGTATTACGAAATTTATCAGAAATACATGATTTTGATTGGACTATTTTGGTTCCACACAACATAGTTGGCCCAAGACAAAAATATGATGATCCTTACCGAAACGTTATGTCAATTTTTTTAAACCGCATGCTATTAAATAAACCAGCTATCATATACGGAGATGGTTCTCAAAAAAGATGTTTTTCATATGTTGATGATTGTATTTATTGTATAGAAGAAGCAATTCACAATATAGAATCTTCAAAAGAAATTATTAACATTGGTCCTGATGAAGAATTCATATCTATAAATGAACTTGCAGATAAGTGCTCTAATGTAACTAATTTTAATGGCCAACATATATACTATGAAGATAGACCACAAGAAGTAAAGTTTGCAACCTGCTCCTCAAATAAAGCAAGAAAAATATTAAATTATAAAACTAGATTTTCTTTAGATGAATCAATTTCACTAACTTATGATTATATTAAAAAAAGAGGCGCAAGAGAGTTTGACTATAATATAAATTTAGAAATTAAAAATAAAAAAACACCTCAAACATGGAAGAAGAAGATTATTTAAAAAAATTTAGGAATAAAATAGATCTTATTCTACCTTCGTATAACGAAGAAAGATCAATAAATAAATGTATCAATGATTTTGAATCATTACAAATTTTTAAAAATATCATAGTTATTGATAATAACAGTACAGATAATACAAAAATAGAAGTAAAAAAAACTAATGCAAAATTAATCAATGAAAATGAACAAGGGTATGGAGCGTCTTTAACCAGAGGATTAAAAGAATCAAAATCTGATTATGTTATTACCTGTGAACCAGATCTAACTTTTTCTCATAAAGATATTTACAAATTTTTAATTTATCTTGATGATTTTGACTGCGTATTTGGCACAAGGACCTCAAAATCTATGATTGGTTTGGGGGCAAAAATGACATCTTATTTAAGGTATGGAAATATTTTAGTAGCAAAATTTTTAGAATATTTATTTAATGGACCAACGTTAACCGATGTAGGTTGTTCATATAAAGCATTTAAGAAACAATCTATTAAAAAAATTATAAATAAACTTTCAGTCAAGAAATCACATTTTCAACCAGAATTAATGATTAATTTAATTGAACAAAATAATAAAATAATTGAAATTCCAGTTTTTTATTTAAAAAGGGAAGGATATTCTAAAATAACGTATAATTTTTATTCATCTCTTAGAGTAGCAATAAATATGATTAAACTAATTATAATTTTATTCATAAAAATTAAAATATTTAAAAGAAAAGATTAGTTTTAATTTAATTATCATAATTTTTTTTAAAACTTGAAAAATCAATAACATTATCTGGGTTGATATTATTATTTGTCTCTTTTTCATTCAAAGTTTGTTTTTGAAGTATTAAACCAAAGTTTGCTGAGGGATCAGCAAAAGATTTTATAGCTTCAAAACCTATTTTTAAATTAGTCTTAATATTATTGAAAGAAAGAGTGATAGAAAAATATTCATTATTAATTATAAGGTTATTATATTCATATTGAATAACTATTGTCATTTCTTCAGGATATTGTTTCTTTAACCATTTAGGTAACTCAACTTTTTTATGATTAGTAAAAAATGTTACATAAAGATGATTATTATTTGTTAATCCATTGTCTCTAATATTTCTTAAAATATCTATAAAAACATTTAACATATTTTTATCTAATATTTTTTGATATTCTATCATTTGTAATTTTTGCTTTTATAATTTATAAATATTTCATTACAATTTATGAGTCTAGAAAAAAATAATTCACATTACAGTAAGTTAGCAAAATTATTTCACTGGGGTTTTGTTATTTTATTTATTTATGGTGTTGCTAAGCAAGTTGATGATATTAATCAACTAGAAGATATTATCTTTTTTAGATCTGAAATTATTTTTGCAATCATTTTTTTGATTCTTTTGATAATCCGTTTTATCTATATGAAAACTACACAAAAAACTTCCATACCTGAAGAAACTTCAGATTTTCAAAAAAAAGCTTCAAAATTTATTCATAATGGAATGTACTTATTGTTGATTTTAATAGTTTTATCAGGATTATTAATTGGATATTTATATTGGCTTACTAACACTCCCTTTTTAATAAAAATTACTATTACTTTCCATGAAATTGTAATTAATTTATTGTATGTGTTTATAGGAATTCATATATTAGCAGCAATCTATCATCGTCTAAAAAAAGATGGTGTTTGGAGTTCAATGGTTCCTTTTCTTAAAGAAAAATAAATGATTTCACTTTTTATATTGGTTTTTAAATTATCTGTAATAATAAAAAATTTAATAAAATAATGATATAAATTAATCATAATAAGAATGAATTAATGAAAATAACCTTATTTACTTCCAATAAAAGTAGACATATTAATTTAATTAACCTTTTATCAGATGTTTCTGATAAACTATATGTCATTCAGGAATGCAGCACTATTTTTCCAGGAATAATTCCGGGTCACTATCAAGCATCACCAACTATGAAAAAATATTTTAACAATCTTGCTAAAGCTCAATCGCAGATATTTGGCAATTCATATATAAATAACAAAAATAATATCAAAATTTTGCCAATGCTTTTTGGAGATTTAAATCATTGTTCAATGGATTTACTGTCAGATTTTTTGAAAAGTGATCTTTATATAACTTTTGGCAGTAGTTATATTAAAGGCGAGCTTGCAGACTTTTTAGTTAAACAAAAAGCAATAAATATTCATGCTGGAGTATCACCATATTATAGAGGTGCTGATTGTAACTTTTGGGCTTTATATGACGATAATCCCCATTTGGTTGGAACAACAGTTCACTTACTTTCTAAAGGATTAGACAGTGGCCCTATACTTTATCACGCCATGTCTAATTTAAAAATCAATCCATTTAAATACACAATGTCTACTATTAAATCAGCATTTTATTCTATTTCTGAAAGAATTAAAGATGCTTCAATTTTTGAAATTAAACCTTTGGTCCAAACTAAAAAAAATGAAGTCAGATACTCAAAAAAAAGTGAATTCAATGAAGAGATAGTAAAAATATATTTTGAGAAAGAAATTGATTTAAATAAAAAAAAATTTGATAAATCTTTACTGAAAGAACCATTTTTCTTAAATTAATAAGTTTTCGTTATTTGTTAGATTTCAAACTAGTAAACTTTGTAGAGAGGTTTGTAAAAAAAATGATTGATAAGATTAGATAATATTTAAAAAGTGGGGCGTTCTGTATAACGATCACTAAATCATTATTAACAGAAAATAAGGACTTTTGAAAACTTCTTCGTAGAAACTTCGTAGTAAGTTTTCGTTATTTGTTAGATTTCTTGTTTTTTGTTCTTCGTAGTCTTTTTTATTCTTTAATTAAGGATAATAATTTCTTTGCTAGTCTAGAAACTGCCTTTCTTCTATCTTTTGATAGTTTTTTAATAATTTTTATATTTTCTTTTATTGTTTTATTATCAATTTTATTGAAAGTTATTAGAGCATTCATTGATTGACATAAAACAATCCAATCACTGGAATTATTAAGATAATCAGATACAATTTTTTTTGCTTTTTTTTGTTCTTTATTTTCTAATTGATTAACTAATTCTGAAAATAATTGAGCGCAGGTCCATTGTGTGGAAGATTGTTTTATCTTTGAAATTTTGTTTAAGAAAATATGTTTAAAATCTAAAAACCATTCTGGTTTTTGTCTAAAAATTCTTTTAAAAGCATTTGATGTTCTTAATCTTACTATTTGGTCTGTGCTTGAATAACACTTAATTAATGAATTAATTCTATTTTTTTTAACAATAACATGTTCAACAACTTTTATTGTATTACCTAGTGAATTTGGATGACCACCAGTTAGTTCAGACTCATAATTCATTATCAATTAATTTGTTAAAATAAATCCAAAAATTTACATTATCTAATAATAAATTATATATTTTCCTTCGTAGTAACTTCGTAGTAAACTTCGTAGATAGGTTTTTATAAAAAATTATTGATATTACTAGATAATTTTAAAAAAGTGGGGCGTTCTGTTGCTCGGTGCCCCTGACCGCGCTCACCTAGAAACTAGGCAGCAAGTGCTAATCTATTATCGTTAGCGTTTATAAAATAGCCCGATAACGGTGGTACAATA
The DNA here is from genome assembly GCA_902614085.1 of uncultured Alphaproteobacteria bacterium. Classification (GTDB taxonomy): domain Bacteria; phylum Pseudomonadota; class Alphaproteobacteria; order HIMB59; genus CACPNW01. Next base: position 88,492 of record CACMJS010000002.1, on the reverse strand, counting down.
CCGGATAAAGTCTTTGTCTTTGAATTACCGTCAAACCTATTTCGTCCCCATATATGGTGGAGACGCCGGGTACCGCCCCCGGGTCCGAATAACTTATTGCACAAAGCATTTATTATCTTAGTTGCAAAGCAACATTATTATTATACCTGAAAGTAATTATACTTGAAAGTTTTGTCTTGAAACCTAGCAATTAAAAAAAAAAATTGTTACTAATTAAGACATAAAATAAATAAAATATGATTAAAGCAATTATGGCAGTTGATGAAAAAGGAGGCATAAGTAAGGGTCAAAGTATGCCCTGGCCAAAAAATTCGATTGACCTAAAATGGTTTAAAGAAAATACTATAAATAATGTAGTAGTTATGGGAAGGAAGACCTGGGAAGATCCTTTTATGCCGACACCTCTAAAACATAGAATAAATGTTCTTATTACAAATAAGGATAAAAAGTTAATTCAGGGAGCTGATTATTACATAAGTGGAAATATAAAAAATCAAATTCAGGATATTCAATTAAAATATGCGGATAAAGATATTTTTATTATCGGTGGTTCAGAAATAATAAATTTAACTTTTAACTTAATAGAACAATTTTATCTAACTAGAATCTACGGTAATTACAATTGTGAAAAATTTATAGATATTTCTTCAATAGAAAATAATATGAAAATGATTAAAAAAATTAATGGCGACTCAACTTGTCATTTTGAGATTTGGGAAAAATGAAACAATACCTAGATGCGTTAAGATTTTGTTATGATAATGGCTCTGATGTTGAAAGTAGAGCAGGTGGTGTCAGAAAATCATTTGGTTATCAAATGCATTATGATTTATCAAAAGGTTTCCCTGCAATAACAACTAAAAAACTAGCATGGAAATCTGTAGTTTCAGAGTTATTGTGGTTTATTGAAGGTTCAAACGATGAGAGAAGACTTGCTGAAATTTTATACAATGATTCAAGAGAAAATTTAAAACATAAAAAAACAATTTGGACCCAAAATGCTCAAGCTGATTATTGGAAATCAAAAGCTAGATTTGAGGGAGATGTTGGCAAAATTTACGGAGTTCAATGGAGAAATTTTAATGGAGAAGATCAAGTCTTAAACCTAATTAAAGGACTCAAAGAAGATCCAAATGGACGGCGTCATATAATTTCAGCTTGGAATCCTCCTGAGATTAAAAATATGTCATTGCCGGCATGTCATGCATTTTCACAATTTTTTATTTCTAATAACAAATTAAGTTGTCAATTATACCAAAGGTCATGTGATATGTTTTTAGGAGTTCCATTTAACATAGCTAGTTATAGTCTTTTAACTCATATGTTAGCTAGAGAGTGTAAATTAGAAGTTGGAACTTTTGTTCATTCTTTAGGAGATTTTCATATTTATAAAGAACATTTTGAACAGGTAAAAATTCAATTAGAAAGAGAACCTAAAAAATTACCTGACCTTCAATTTGAAACAAAAGATTTTTTTAAATATAAAGTAGATGATTTTAAATTAATAAACTATCAGCATCATGAAAAAATTGATGCTCTGATGAATGTTTAATCTAGAGATTTTTTTAAGTTTTTAGCAATTGATATAAATTTTTTTGAAATTTTACTATCTGGATTATCTATCAAAGCAGGTATTCCATTGTCTGATTGAATTCTTAAATTTGTATCAATAGGAATTTCTCCTAAAAAAGGTATTTTAGATTCTTCAGCCTCTTTTTTTACACCATCTTTTGAAAATATATAATGTCTATGATTACAATTATCACAGATGAAATAACTCATATTTTCAACAATACCAAGAATATCAACATTTACTTTTTTAAACATATTTATTCCTTTTCTAGCATCAGTAAGTGCTACATCTTGAGGTGTAGAAATTACAATTGATCCTGAAAGTTTTGAACTTTGAGCTAAAGTAAGCTGAGCGTCTCCAGTACCAGGTGGTAAATCTATTATAAGGTAATCTAATTCACCCCATTCTACTCCATTAAACATTTGCTCTAATGCTTTCATGACCATTGGTCCTCTCCAAATTGTTGGAGCTTCAGAGTCTAGAATAAATCCAATAGACATTAATTTTATTCCGTAATTTTCTAAAGGTATAAGTTTTTTGTTTTCATTCATTATAGGTTTTTTTGAAATACCCATCATTCTAGGAATGCTAGGACCATAAATATCTGCATCAAGTAAGCCAATTTTAAGATCTAGTGAACTTAATGCTGTGGCAAGATTTACCGAAAATGTTGATTTGCCAACTCCACCTTTACCACTAGCAATTGCTACTATATTTTTTGCATCAATTTTAAATCTTTTATTATTATTATTATTAGTTTTAGTATTTTCTACATCTGAGTTTATAACGACATTCACAGAAAGTATTCCAGAAATTTGTTCAACATTATTTTTAAGCAATCTTGCTATATTTAGATAAAGATCTTCTTTTTGACCTTTTACAAGTAAAGAAATGTTTACATTGCCATCTTTTACAACTGCTGAAATATTTTGATTTTTAGGATCAAAACTAAGATTTGTTTCAGGATCACTAAATTTCTTAGAAAATGTGTAAATTAAAGATAAAATTTCATCAGACATACTTGATTTTTCCAGATTTACTCAAATATTAGTTATTAAATAATATAATTAGTGTTAGTAGATAGAGCCAATATTATCAATAATATATGAACTGGAATAAAAATAACAACGACAATAATCCTTGGGGATCAGGTGGAAATAACAACCCTTGGGGCTCAGGAGGTTCTGGGGATGGTCCAAATAGAAGAGATTTTGAAGATTCCATCAGAAAAGCAAAAGATAGATTTGGCAATTTTAAATTTGGTGGAAGGCGTAATCTTTCAATTTTTATAATTGTAGCCGTTTTACTATGGTTAGCTACCGGTTTTTACAGGGTCGAGCCTGATGAACAAGGTGTAGAACTTTTATTTGGAAGATGGAATGGTCAAACAACTGAGCCTGGATTACATTACTTTTTTCCCACTCCAATCGGTCAAACTGTTACACCTAAAGTTGAAGTGATTAGAAAAATAAATGTTGGATTTAGAAGTGCAAGTGATCTTGGTTTTGGCTCAAATTCAAATGCAGAGAGAAAAGTTATTGAAGAAAGTTTAATGCTAACTGGTGATCAAAACATCGCAGATGTTGCATTCACAGTACTATTCAAAATAAAAGACGCTGGAAATTTTCTATTTAAGCTTAGAAATCCAGAACTTACCGTTAAAGATATGTCTGAAAGTGTTGTACGCGAAGTTGTTGGCCAACGAGATCTTCAATTCTTACTTACAGAAGGTCGTCAAGAGGTTGAACAAGTTGTAAGAAATGAATTACAACTAGTTTTAGACTCCTATGAAAGTGGTGTTTTAATTCAATCAGTGCAGCTTCAAAGTGTTGATCCGCCAGATCAAGTTATTGATGCTTTTGATGAAGTTCAAAGAGCAAGACAAGATAAAGAAAGACTAGTTAACGAAGCAAACACTTATTTAAACAGAATTGTACCTAATGCTCGTGGTGAGGCAGCCAAACTAGTTGAAGCTGCTACAGCATATAAAGAGCAGGTAGTTAAACAAGCAGAAGGTGTGGCACAAAACTTTATAGATGTTTACAATAGTTATAAAGAGGCTAAAGAAGTAACTAAAAGAAGAATTTATTTAGAAACTTTAAGAGAAGTTTTAGAAGGTAAGAACAAAATAATATTAGATGATACTGGAAATGGACAGGGTGTGGTTCCTTACCTTCCATTGAATGAACTTAAAAAATCAGGAAATAATTAAGATGAGATTTAGTGCAAGAAATTTACTTATAGTTTTAGTTTTATTTATTCTTTTCCTTACTTTCACAGGAGCTTTTTTTATTGTAAATGAAACTAAGCAAGCCTTAGTACTTCAATTTGGTGACCCAAGAAAAGTTGTCACAAAACCTGGCCTTCAATTTAAAATTCCTTTTATTCAAGATGCTGTATTTTTAGATTCCAGATTACTTAATCTCGATCCCCAACCGGAAGAAATGATACTTTCAGATCAAAAAAGGATTATTGTTGATTCATTTGCTAGATATAACATTGTTGATCCTCTAAAGTTTTATCAGACAGTTAGAAATGAAACTACTTTTTCGGATAGATTTGGCAGAATTATAAACGCAGCAGTTAGAGGTGTAATTGCACAATACTCTTTAACATCACTACTGAGTGATGAACGTATTAATATTATGAATGAAATTGAAAAACAAATTAAGGTTAATGAGAATTCATTTGGTGTTAAAATTGTCGATATTAGAATTGGAAGAACAGATTTAACTGAACAAGTATCTAATAACGTTTATCAAAGAATGCGTTCTGAACGTGAAAAAGAAGCAAATTTATTAAGAGCAGAAGGTGAAGAACTTTCTAAAGAAATTGTTGCATCAGCGGATAGACAACAAACAGTTATTTTAGCTGAAGCTGAAAGAACATCTTCAATACTAAGAGGTGAAGGAGATGCTGCAAAAAATAGAATACTAGGTGATGCTTATAGTCGTGATGAGGAATTTTTTGATTTCTTAAGAACAATGCAAGCTTGTAAAGATACTTTTGGAGATACAGAGATGTCCATGGTAATTGCTCCTGGGGAAGTTTGTGAAAAATTTTTTGGTGAAATAGATATCCAAAATTAATGTTTGAAATATTACTAATAAGCATAGGTCTAGTGCTGATCATTGAAGGTATACTATATTTTTTCTTAGCAAATAATTTAAAGAAATATCTTGATATGCTTTCTCTTATTAATCCACAAACTGTTAAAAATATTAGTTTATTTTTTGCGCTACTTGGGTTGTGCCTTATTTATTTCACGTTCAAATACTATGACAATTAATATGAGAATTAAATTTTTATTCTTAATATCTATTTTATTTTCGAAACCATTACTTGCTGTACCTGAGAGTTTTGCTGATTTAGTAGAACAATTATCTCCTGCAGTAGTTAGTATTGCATCAACTACTATTGTTGAAAATAATAACCAAAATCAAATACCACAATTTCCGGAAGGATCTCCCTTTGATGATTTTTTTAAAGAATATTTTGATCGTGATCAAAGAAGATCACAACGACCAATGACAGGACTTGGATCAGGTTTTATAATAAGTGAAGATGGAATAGTTGTTACAAATAATCATGTAATTGAAGGAGCTGATGAAATAACTGTTATACTAAATGATGAAACAGAGTTTACAGCTGAATTACTTGGAAGAGATCCCAAAGCAGACATAGCTGTATTGAAAATTGATCCAAAAAACAAAAAACTTACATATGTTGGTTGGGGAGATTCGGATAAGATGAGAGTCGGAGATTGGTCAATTGCAATTGGAAACCCTCTTGGTTTAGGAGGAACAGTCACAGCAGGAATTATATCTGCAATTTCAAGAGATTTAGGTAGTGGGCCATATGTTAAATTTTTACAAACAGATGCTTCTATTAACCGTGGTAATTCTGGCGGACCATTATTTAATTTAGATGGAGAGGTAATAGGAATTAATACGGCAATTGTTTCGCAAACAGGTGGAAGTATTGGTTTAGGATTTGCAATACCTGCAAACAGTGCCAAAAAAATAGTACAACAATTAAAAGATTTTGGAAAAACTAAAAGAGGTTGGCTAGGCGTTCAAATTCAACCCGTTACAAATGATTTTGCAGAAAGTCTTGGACTCCCTGATCAAAAAGGCGCATTCATATCAAATGTAAATCCTAATGGGCCTTCAAAAACTGCTGGATTAGAACCAGGCGATGTAATCTTAAAATTTAATAATATCGAAATTAAAAAAATGCCTGACTTACCAAGAGTTGTTGCAGAGTCAGATGTAGGTTCTACTGCAATATTAGAAGTCTGGAGAAAAAATAAAAAGATTACTATTAAGGTAATATTAGGTGAATTACCTGGAGAGGTAGTTACGGAAAGAAAAACAACTACAAATATTGAAAAAAATTTAAAAATTGAATCTTTAGGAATTACTATTGAAGATCATGACAGTGGAGTTAAAGTAATTTCAATTGACGACATTGATAGTAGTTTGCAAAATGGAGACATTATTACAGAAGTTAATAGAGAGATTATTAATAATATGAATTCATTTGAAGAATTAGTAAATTCTCTAGAAAAAACAGGTAGATCCTCATTATTACTAAAAATAATTAGAGATGATGAGCAAAATTGGGTAACAATTAAATTTAAGAATAATTGAAAACTCAAATCTATTTTATATTAGGACCCACAGCATCAGGAAAATCAAAATTTGCTTTAAGCTTAGCTAAAAAACTAAATGGTGAGATTATAAATGCAGATAGTATGCAGATTTATAAAGAGTTAAGTATCTTAACAGCTAGACCAACTATACATGATCAAATAAAAATAAATCATCATCTTTATGGGTTTGTAAAAGGTGATATTAGATTTAATGTACAAAAATGGTGTGAGGAAGCATCCAAAAAAATTAATTATTTGGTTGATAAAAACATAACTCCTATTTTAGTTGGAGGTACAGGTCTTTACATAGAGTCTTTAATTAATGGAATAGTTTCAATTCCATTTATTCCAGAAAAAGTAAAAAAAGAATCAGAAAAAATGATTTTAAAAATTGGTAAGGAAAATTTTTTTAATTTAGTTAAAGAACATGATGTTGATGCAATGAAAAATATTTCACCCAATGATATTCAAAGAATAAGAAGAATTTGGGAAGTAAATTTTTTTACTAAGAAAAAATTTAGTGACTGGAAACAAAATAAAAATAAAAAATTAATTAATTTAGGAGACTATAAAATTTTATTATTTCTTCCTGAAAGAAAAGAAAATTATAAAAGAGTAGACCATAGAACACATCTAATGATTGAAGATGGTGCGATAGATGAAGTCGAAAATTTGCTTAAATTAAATTATAATAATAGTTTACCAATAATGAAAGCTCACGGAGTTCCTGAAATTCAATCTTATCTTAATAACGAAGTATCAATTGAAGAATGTATTTCTAAAATTCAGCAGGTCACAAGAAACTATGTAAAAAGACAACACACTTGGTGGAGATCTTCAAATCTTAATATTTTTAAAAAATTTGATCAATTTCCAGACGAAATTGACATAAAATCCATTAATTTAGACCAAAATTAAACTAATTTATTGATTTTATTTTATCCACAGCCTATGAGCTAAAATCAATGAATAATGAAATTACAGGCGCTGAAATTGTCTTAAAAAGCTTAGCTGAACAAGGCGTAGAAGTTGTATTTGGATACCCTGGTGGTGCAGTATTACCCATATACGATACTTTATTTAAACAGAATTCAATTAAGCACGTTTTAGTAAGACAAGAAGGTGGCGCAATTCATGCAGCTGAAGGTTATGCTAGGTCTACTGGTAAAACTGGAGTAGTTCTTGTAACGTCAGGACCTGGAGCAACAAATGTTGTAACTGGTTTAACTGACGCTATGATGGATAGTGTTCCGATTGTATGTATTACCGGACAAGTTCCACAACACTTAATTGGTAGTGATGCATTTCAAGAATGTGACACAACTGGTATTACAAGACCTTGTACTAAACATAATTACTTAGTTAAGGATGTAAATAAATTATCTTCTGTGTTTCATGAAGCATTTACTATTGCTCAAAATGGAAGACCAGGTCCTGTATTAATTGATATACCTAAAGATGTTCAATTTGCTTCAGGAACTTATGAAGAAAAAAATAAAATTATTATTCCTTCTCATAGATTGTTTGAGCCAAGTCCTGATTTTGAAAAAAATAAAATTGAAGAAGCAGTACAATTAATTTCAAAAGCAAAAAAACCAATTTTTTATATTGGTGGTGGATGTATTAACTCTGGGCCAAAAGCTTCAACATTAGTTAGAGAATTTATAAATATGGTTGGTTCACCAGTGACAATGACATTAATGGGTCTCGGTGTAGTAGGTTCATCAGATAAAAATTCACTTGGCATGCTTGGTATGCATGGAATGTATGAAGCTAATATGGCAATGCATGAATGTGATGTTATGATTAATATCGGGGCAAGATTTGATGACCGTGTTACAGGAAGACTAGATGCGTTCTCACCAAATTCAAAAAAAATCCATATTGATATCGATGAAAGTAATATTAATAAAACTATAAATGTTGATGTTCCAATAATCGGAGATGTAAAACAGGTTGTTGAAAAGATGATCGAAGTTTGGAAAGAAAAGAAATTTAAAATAGATGATCATGCAATAAAATTATGGTGGGAAAAAATAAATAAATGGAAAGAAGTAGATTGTTTAAACTATAATAATAAAGGCAATCAGATAAAACCACAGCACGCAGTTCAAAGACTCTATGAGTTAACAAAAAATACAAAAACCTTTATTACAACTGAAGTAGGTCAGCACCAAATGTGGGCTGCTCAATTTTATAAATTTGAGGAGCCTAACAGATGGCTGACGTCAGGTGGTTTAGGTACTATGGGATATGGATTTCCTGCTGCAATTGGAGCTCAAGTTGGACATCCAGATGCTCTAGTAGTCGATATAGCAGGAGACGCTTCTATACTAATGAACATTCAAGAAATGAGCACGGCTGTTCAATATAGATTGCCAGTAAAAATATTTATTTTAAACAATGAATATATGGGAATGGTAAGGCAATGGCAGGAACTTTTACATGGTGGAAGATATTCTGAAAGTTATACTGATAGTTTGCCTGATTTTGTTAAATTAGCTGAAAGTTATAAAGCTGTTGGTTTAAGAGCAAAAACAACTGATGAACTTGATGACGTTATAACTCAAATGATTGAAACAAAAAATACAGTAATTGCTGATATCTGGGTTACTAAAGAAGAGAATTGTTTTCCAATGATTCAAAGTGGTTCTGCTCATAATGAAATGATGTTAAGTAAAGATCAAAAACAAGATAAAAAATCAGCCGAAAAAGGAAAAATTTTAGTTTAATGAATAAATCTGTTTACGCTTCTCCTGATCAAGTATCAGAGACTAAGAGACATATATTAACTGTATTAGTTGATAATGAACCAGGTGTTTTAGCTAGAGTAATTGGAATGTTTTCTGGAAGAGGATATAACATTGATAGTTTGAATGTAGCTGAAGTTAGTAATGATGAAAATATTTCAAGAATTACTATTGTAACTCATGGTACTTCAGAGGTTGTTAGTCAAATTGAAAAACAGTTACTTAGAATTGTTCCTGTTCACAGTGTTACAAATTTAGATCAAGAGGGTAGTTCAGTAGAAGCTGAGGTTGCTTTAGTTTATATTTATATTTCTGATACTAATAAAAAGAAAGTATATCAGCTTTGTGATTTATACAGAGCTAGAAAAATTGAAAATGAAAATAATACCACAATTTTTGAAATTGCTGGTGCTTCAGAGAGAGTAAATAGATTTATTAAAGAAATTAATAAAATTACGAAAGTAGAAATTGTTAGAAGTGGTCCCGTTGCAATATCATCAATTCAAAAAAATTAGGAGGAATAATGAGAGTATATTACGATAGAGATGCAGACTTAAACTTAATAAAAGATAAGAAAATTTCAATTGTAGGATATGGAAGCCAAGGTCATGCTCATGCAATGAACTTGAGAGATTCTGGAATAGAAAATGTTTCAATTGCGTTAAGAGAAGGTTCAAATTCAAGAAGTAAAGCAGAACAAGCTAATTTCAAAGTAATGACACCTGCAGAAGCTGCAAGTTGGGCTGATGTGATTATGATGTTAACACCTGATGAACTTCAATCTGAAATTTACAAAAATGATATAGCTGAGAATATTAAAGAAGGGACAACGATCGCATTTGCTCACGGATTAAATATTCACTTTGATTTAATCAAACCTCAAGAAGGCATAGATGTAATAATGGTTGCACCTAAAGGTCCTGGTCATACTGTAAGAGCTGAATATGTTAGAGGAGCTGGAGTACCGTGCTTAGTTGCTGTAGATAAAAATCCTTCAGGTAATGCTCTAGAAATAGGAATTGCTTATGCATCTGCTATTGGAGGAGGACGTGCTGGAATTATAGAAACCACTTTTAAAGAAGAATGTGAAACTGATCTTTTTGGAGAGCAATCTGTTTTATGTGGGGGGTTAACACATTTAATTTTAGCTGGTTACGAAACTCTTGTTGAAGCAGGATATGCACCTGAAATGGCCTATTTTGAATGTCTACACGAAGTAAAACTTATTGTTGATCTTTTATATGAAGGTGGAATGGCAAACATGAGGTATTCAATCTCAAATACAGCTGAGTATGGAGATTATTCAAGAGGTCCAAGACTTATTACTGATGAAACAAAAAAAGAAATGAAAAAAATTCTTTCAGAAATTCAATCTGGTCAATTTGCTAAAGAGTGGATGCAAGAACATCAGAGCGGTCAAACTAAGTTTAAAGTAATGAGAAAAGAACAAGCTGAACATCCAATTGAAGCAGTTGGTGAAAAGTTAAGAACTTTAATGCCATGGATTGCTGAGGGAAAAATGGTTGATAAATCGAAAAATTAGATGAAAGTTTAATTAAATTTTGATTAGTATATAAATAGATAAATGACTGAAAAAATTTACATTTTTGATACAACTCTTCGAGATGGAGAGCAGTCTCCAGGCGCATCAATGAATTTAGATGAGAAGCTTCAAATTGCTGAAGTGCTTGATTCTATGAAAGTTGATATTATTGAAGCAGGATTTCCAATCGCTTCTAATGGAGATTTTGAAGCAGTTTCTGAAGTTAGTAAGCAAGTTAAATATTCAACGATAGCGGGTTTAGCAAGAGCAAGCCTTAAAGATATTGATCGTGCTTGGGAAGCAGTACAACATGCTAAATCTCCAAGGATTCATACTTTTATCGCTACAAGTCCTCTACATATGAAATATAAATTAAAGAAAACTGAAGAAGAGGTTTTAGAAGCTATTCAAAAAACTGTATCTCACGCAAGAAATCTTTGTGACAATATTGAATGGAGTTGTGAAGATGGTGGAAGGTCAGAGTTAGAATTTTTATATAAATGTATCGAGCTTGCAATTAATTCTGGTGCTACCACTATAAATATTCCAGATACTGTTGGTTATACATTACCAGAAGAATTTGGTAAAATTTTTAAAAATGTTAAAAATAATGTTCCTAATATTGATAAAGCAATTCTTTCAACACACACACACAATGATTTAGGTTTAGCCACAGCAAATAATGTTGCTGCAATTAAAGAAGGTGCAAGACAGGTTGAGTGCACTATTAATGGTATGGGTGAAAGAGCTGGAAACTCATCTTTGGAAGAAATTGTAATGACTTTGAAAGTAAAAAAAGATCTTATGCCTTATCATACTGATATTAAAACCGAATCTATTATGAAAGCTTCTAGATTAGTATCATCAATAACAGGTTTTCCAGTTCAGCCAAATAAAGCAATTGTTGGAGCAAATGCTTTTGCACATGAAGCTGGCATACATCAAGATGGTATGCTTAAACATGCTGGTACTTATGAAATTATGACACCTGAATCAATAGGACTTAACAAATCTTCATTAGTTCTTGGTAAACATTCAGGTAAACATGCTTTTTCAGAAAAATTAAAAGAACTTGGTTATGAAGTTGGCGATAATGCCTTGATGGAATTATTTGGAAGATTTAAGGATTTAGCTGATAAGAAAAAAGAAATATTTGAGGAAGATTTAATTGCATTAGCAGAAGATAGAACATCGTCTTATGATGAACACATTAAATTTGTATCTTTAGAGGTAAATGCTGGGTCTGTTGAAAAAGCTCAAGCTAAATTAAAGATAGAAATTAACGATAAAGTGGAAAATACTAAAATTAATGGTAACGGTCCAGTTGACGCTACATTTAATGCAATAAAAAAACTTACTAATACTGAATTTAAACTCAAACTTTATCAAGTAAATGCAATTACAGCAGGTACTGATGCGCAAGGAGAGGTAACTGTCAGACTTGAAGATGATAATCTATCGTCTCAAGCAAAAGGAAGCGATCCTGACATTATTGTTGCATCTGCAAAAGCTTACATTAATGCATTAAACAGATTGATCTTTAAAAAAACTAAATCTATTAAAGAAAATATTGCAAGTTTAAAAATAGAAGGAGTTTAATTAATGGTAATTGATCGTTTTTTTAGCTTGTTTTCTAAAGATATGGCTATTGATTTGGGCACTGCAAACACTTTAGTGTATGTAAAGGGTGAAGGCGTTATTCTTAATGAACCTTCAGTTGTTGCAACAATTGAAAATGATGGAAATACACAAGTTTTGGCTGTTGGTAATGAAGCTAAACAAATGCTTGGAAGAACACCAGGAAAAATAAAAGCAATAAGACCCATGAAAGATGGTGTTATTGCTGATTTTGATGTTGCCGAACAAATGATAAAAAGTTTTATTAAAAAAGTTCACAAAGGAAGATCCTTATCTAATCCTCAAATTGTTATTTGCGTACCTTCTGGTGCTACAAACGTTGAAAGAAGAGCTATCAGAGAGTCAGCTGATGCTGCTGGAGCTAGAAGAGTTTATTTGATTGAAGAACCAGTTGCTGCAGCAATAGGCGCAGGTCTTCCAGTTGCGGAACCAACAGGTTCTATGGTTGTCGATATAGGTGGCGGTACAACAGAGGTTGCAGTTTTATCTCTTGGTGGTGTTGTTAATTCTACTTCAGTAAAAGCTGCTGGAGATCGATTTGATGAAGCTATAATGGAATATATGAGATCAACTCATAAACTTGCAATTGGAGAAACTACTGCTGAAAGGATGAAAAAAGATATTGGTTCTGCATGTCCACCTGATGATGGAGATGGAAAATCAATGAGTGTCAAAGGAAGAGATTTGATAACTGGTTTACCAAAAGAAATAAGCATTTCTCAAAGACAAATTGCTGAAGCTCTTGCTGAACCTGTTGCTCAAATAATTGATACAATTAAAAGAGCTCTTGAACAAACACCTGCTGAATTGTCTGCTGACATTGTTGAAAGAGGTATAATGTTAACTGGAGGCGGATCCCTTTTACATAATCTTGATAGGGTTTTAAGGAGATCAACGAGTCTACCTATATCAATAGCTGAAGATCCTCTCTTATGTGTTGTAATGGGAACAGGACAGGCACTTGAAGAAAAATCGAAACTAAGCGATGTGTTTGCCTCTGATTAAAAATTAAAATGGCTCCAAAGTTCCAAATAAAAGTTGTTCAATTATCAAGATTTGTAAAAAATTTTACTATTATTTCTGTTGTAACACTCTCGTTTCTTTTAGTATTTTTTTCTAAAACCGACTACTATCTTATAAGTGGAATTAAAAATTTATCTAGTTCTGTAGTTATTCCTATTACAAAATTAATATCAGCACCAGTAAATGTTTTTTCAAATTTTATTGATGAATATAATCAGTTTAGAAGTTTAAAATTTGAAAACAAAATTCTTCAAGAAGAAATAATACGTCTAAAAAAATGGCAAACACTAGCAATCCAAAACTCTAGAGAGAATAAAGTTTTAAAAAAATTGTTAAATGCAACTGATAATAATTTAACTTTAGTAAAGACAGCATCTCTAATTAATAGAAATGATACAATTTATAGTAAATTAATAAATTTAAATGCAGGTTATGAAGATAAAATTGAAAAAAATATGTCAGCTATTAATGAACGAGGATTAGTAGGCAAGGTTATTGATACGACTTCTAATAATTCAAGAGTTATTCTTTTGACTGACCCTAGTTTATCTATTTCAGTAAAATCTATATCTGATGGAATTTTTTCTTTACTTACTGGCAATGGAGATGGAAAATATCTAGTAAGTTCATTTGTTAAGGAAAATAAAATGCCTAGATTAGGAGATATTGTGGTTACAAGTGGTACAGCACAAATCTTTCCTGTAGATCTATTGGTTGGAAAAGTAGCAAAAGTTGAAAAAAATAGATTTTTTGTTTTACCATTTGTAGATTTTAAAAATATTGATTATGTACAAATCGTTACTTCAAAATAATGGGGTTTTCCAAATTTTATAATTCAACTATTAAATTAAATATCATTTTAATTATAAGTTTTTCAATTTCTGCTAACTCTTTTGCTGCATTACCTAACATCAATAATGCATTCTATGTATTATTTCATTTAACTTATATTTATCTAATTTTTTATCATTATCATTATTACATTTATTTAGTTGCCCTGATATATGGAATTTTATTCGATATATTGCTATTAAATAATACAGGAGCACATATAATCACTTTTTTATCTCTCTTAATATTTTTTGTAATATTAAGAAAATATTTAATAAGATTAACTTCTTTTCAAATAATTTTTATTTATTTTTTAACTTTAATTATTTTGTTTTTTATTGAGCAACTTTTAGCAAATCTAATACATAATTATACATTTAATATGAGTTCAATTTTTAATTTCATTTTAATTTCTTTTATTATTTTTATTCCTACTGTATTTTTGTTTACTAAGATGGATAAATGAAATGTTTTATTCCGATAACAAAAAACAATACTCAGTTTTAAATAGGAGAACTTTTTTATTATATTTATTAAAAGTATCTTTTTTTGGGATTGTAGGATGGAGATTGTATGATATTCAAATAAAAGATTCACAAAAATATAAAACTCTTTCAAAAAATAATCAAATAGATGTTGAAATTATTTACCCTATTAGAGGTAAGATTTATGATGCAAATAACAAGGTCTTAGCATCTAATATAAAAGTTTTTGATGTATACATAATTCCTGAAAACACAAAAAATATCGATAAATCTTTAAACGAATTAAATAAGATAATTAGAATAGATTTTATTGATAGAAGAAAAATTATAGAATTATCTCAAAAAGTAAAAAAATTTGAAAAAATAAAAGTATTAGAAAATATAAATTGGTCAGAACTTGAAAAAATAGAAGCAAATAAACTTAATATTGAAGGTATATTTATTTCTCAAGATTATATGAGAACTTATCAGTTTAATAATACTGTTTCGCATTTAATCGGTTATACAAACAAACCCAATCGAGAAGAAGTTGCATTACCTTATATTGCAAATATGCCTAATCTAGAGATAGGAAAAGATGGTATTGAAAAAAGTTTTAACCCTAATTTAATAGGTAAACCAGGACAAAGAGAGATTGAAGTAAATTCTTATGGAAGAGTAATTCGTGAAATATCAAGAAAAGATAGTCAAAAAGGAAATGATATTCAAATAACTATTGATCTTAGAATTCAACAATATGCTCTAAATTTATTAAAAGAACATAAAGCAGGATCTGCAATACTTATGGATATTAACAATGGAAACATATTATGTATGGCTTCAACTCCATCTTATAATCCAAATAAAATAATACAAAAACCAAATAAGGAATACTGGGATTCAATTTTAGAAAACGAACTCTCGCCACTCACATACAGATGTATACAAGGTTTATACGCTCCAGGCTCAACTTTTAAAATGGTCGTTGCTATAGCAGGTATAGTTCATGGAATTATTGATACAAATACGAAACATTTTTGTAGTGGAAAAATTGGTTTAGGCGATAGACTTTATCATTGTTGGAAAAATAATGGTCACGGATCAATGAATGTCACTGATGCAATCAAAGAATCATGTGATGTTTTTTTCTACGAAATATCAAAAAAAATTGGGATAGATAAAATTGCTAAGGTTGCTGAAGATTTTGGTTTAGGAAAAATATATGATCTTCCTTTAACTAATCAAAAAAAAGGAATTATACCTTCACGTGATTGGAAAAAGAAAAAATATGATGAAAGTTGGTATCCTGGAGAGACTCTAATATCGGCCATTGGTCAAGGGTTTGTATTAACAAATCCACTACAACTTGCTGTAATGACTTCAATTATTGCCTCTAATGGAAAAAATGTACAACCAAATATTATTAAACAAAATAATGACATTGAATTTGAAAAATTAGAAAAATACCAAAATGCAATTAAAATTATTAAAAATTCTATGTTTAAAGTAGTTAATGAAAGTAGAGGTACAGCTTATAGTTCGAGATCTGAATCTGCTCCCTTTGCAGGTAAGACAGGAACTTCTCAAGTTAGGAGAATAACTGTAGCTGAAAGAGAAAGTGAAGACTTTAGAAAAAAAGAAGTAGAATGGAAAAAAAGAGATCACGCTTTATTTGTAGGATATATGCCAGTTAAAAATCCCAAATATGCTGTTTCAGTTGTTATTGAACATGGAGGTTCAGGTGCGTCTACTGCAGCACCTATAGCTAAAGAAATTTTTCAATTTACAAAAAATTTAGAAAGTTAATGTTAAATAAAATTCAAAACTTAAATTACTTATTGATTTTCTTAATAATATTAATTTCTTTTATTGGTGTGGCTGGCTTATATTCTGCAGCAGGAGGATCATATAATCCTTGGGCATCAAGACATTTAATTAGATTAGTATTTTTTATATTTTTAGCAATTATCTTAGCTATAATTAATATTAAATTTATTTATCAATTTGCTTATATTTTTTTTATTTTATCATTATTACTTTTGCTATCAGTTGAAATAATAGGTGTCTTTGGTAAGGGAGCAACTAGATGGATAAATGTATTTGGATTTAGCATCCAACCATCAGAATTAATAAAAATAACGATAATACTAGCACTAGCTAGATTTTATCATGATTTAAAATTTGATGATATTAAGCGAATAAAAAATTTATTTTTTCCAGTATTAATTTTATTTTTACCATTTGCTTTAGTAGTAATACAGCCAGATCTTGGAACTGCTTTAAGTATAGTAATGCTTGGAATTCTTATTTTATTTTCAAGTGGAATAAGAATATGGAAGTTTGTATTAGGATTTTTTGTTTTAATTTTATCAATTCCTTTGGCATTAAATTATCTACAACCATATCAAAAAGATAGGATTTTCTCTTTTTTAAATCCTGAAGCAGATGCTCTTGGAAGAGGATATCAACTTATACAATCTAAAATTGCTTTAGGATCTGGAGGTCTAACTGGTAAAGGATATTTAGAAGGCTCTCAATCATACCTCCAGTATTTACCAGAAAAACAAACTGATTTTATATTTACGTTAATTGGAGAAGAATTTGGTTTTATTGGTTCTATGTTTATAATTTTACTATTTCTATTATTAATATCAGTCTGTTATTATATAAGTATTAAATCAAACCATATTTTTGGTAGAATTCTATCTATAGGTGTTGGCAGCAATTTATTTATATATGTAATAATGAACTTATCTATGGTATCTGGATTAATGCCTGTTGTTGGTATTCCATTGCCTTTAGTTTCTTATGGAGGATCAGCAATGCTTGCTATTATTTTATCTCTAGGATTAGTTCTTAATGCAGAATTAAATGGAAATTTAAAAAAATTACATAATGCTTGAAATAAATAACGTTAACAAATTTTTTGGAGGATTAAAAGCAGTTCATAACGCATCAATGAAAGTTGAAATGGGATCAATTACAGGTTTAATAGGCCCAAATGGAGCAGGAAAAACTACATTATTTAATACTATTGCAGGATTATATGATCCTGATGAAGGTAATATAATTCTTAATAATGAAGATATTTCTTTTTTAAAACCTCACGAGTTATTTGCTAAAGGAGTTCTAAGAACTTTTCAAATTGCCCATGAATTTTCAACTTTAACTGTTCTTGAAAATTTGATGATGGTACCACCAAATCAATTTGGTGAAAAATTATCATACGCTTTATTAAGTAATGCTAAAGTAAAACAACAAGAAGAAGAAATAAGACAAAAAGCTATTGACGTAATAAATTTTTTAAATTTACGTCACTTAACTCAAGAACTTGCAGGTAATTTATCTGGGGGTCAAAAAAAACTTCTTGAGTTAGGAAGAACCATGATGGTTGATCCTCAAATCGTTTTACTAGATGAAGTAGGAGCTGGAGTTAATAGAACACTTCTCAATGAAATTACGGATGCAATATTAAGATTAAATAAAGAAAAGAATTATACCTTTTTTGTAATTGAACATGATATGGACCTCATAGAAAAAATTTGTGATCCTGTAATTGTAATGGCAGAAGGTTCAGTTTTATTTAAGGGAAAATTTAATGAAGTAAAAAATAACGATACAGTTATAGAAGCTTATTTAGGTAAAGGTATTAATAAGAATTAGAATTTTATGAATAATTTAATTGGTAAAAATTTAACAGCTGGATATGGAGGGGTTGATATAATTAAAGATATTAATCTAGAAGTTAACGAGGGTGAAATTGTTGTCATAGTCGGCCCAAATGGAGCAGGGAAATCAACAGCAATGAAAGCATTGCTAGGCATGTTAAGTTTAACTTCAGGTTCCGTAGAATATTCAAATAAGGAAATTTCTTCAATGCTACCTCAAAACAGAATTAATTTAGGATTGGCATTTGTTCCTCAAACAAACAATGTTTTTACTGGTATGACAGTAGAAGAAAATTTAGAAATGGGAGGTTTTTTAAGAGAGGATGACATTATTCATACGATTAATGATGTTTATGACCTTTTCCCTATTTTAAAAAAAAAAAGAAATCAAAGTGCAGGTGAATTATCTGGAGGTCAAAGACAACAAGTGGCTTTTGGAAGAGCACTTATGACTCAACCGAAGATTTTGATGTTAGATGAACCGACTGCAGGAGTATCACCAATAGTAATGGATGAGTTATTTTCAAGAATCATAGAAGTTCGTAAAACAGGTGTAGGTATACTAATGGTTGAACAAAATGCAAAACAAGCACTTGGTATTGCTGATAGAGGATACGTATTAGTAAATGGTAAAAATAGCAGAGAAGGTTCAGGTGAAGAACTATTGAATAATCCAGAAGTTAGAAAGTCTTTTTTAGGAGGTTAAAATGATTGATTTTCTAAATTCTATAATTGTACTTCTAAATTTTATTATTATTCCAGGCATTTCTTATGGCTCTCAACTTGCACTCGGAGCGCTAGGAGTTACATTCGTGTATGCCATACTTCGTTTTGCAAATTTTGCACACGGTGAAATTATGTCATTTGGAGCGATGATAACAATTTTATTTACGTGGTTTTTTCAATCACAAAATATTGGTTTAGGAATTCTGCCAACTGCTTTGTTAGCTTTACCTATAGGAATAATAGCAACAATTATTTTATGCATTATTTCTGATAAATTTGTTTTTCAATATTACAGATACCAAAAAAGTGTTCCTGTTGTTTTAGCAATGGTTTCAATAGGGGTTATGTTTGTAATAAATGCGATAATAAGAATCATAATTGGAACAGAAACCATAAAATTTTCCGATGGACAGAAATTTATAATGAAAGCAAAAAAGTTTAAAGTAATGACAGGTTTAAATGAAGGATTAGCACTAAAATCGTCTCAAGTTATTACAATATTTATTACAATTTTGCTTTTAACTTTTACTTTCTGGTTTTTGCAAAAAACAAAAACTGGAAAATCAATGAGAGCATTTTCTGATAATGAAGATTTAGCATTATTGTCTGGCATTAATCCCGATAGAGTAGTTTTTACTACATGGATTATTGTAGGTGTTCTGGCATGTGTTGCAGGTACACTTTATGGATTGGATAAAAGTTATAAGCCAATTATTTATCTGAATTTAGTCTTGCCAATATTTGCATCAGCAATTGTTGGAGGAATTGGTAGTCCCTTTGGAGCTGTAGTAGGTGGTTATGTCATCGCTTTTTCAGAAATTATGGTAACGTATGCTTATAAGAAATTTTTTGTCTATCTACTTCCAAGTTCTATAGAGCCAACTGGTTTAGTACAATTACTTTCAACTGATTATAAATTTGCTGTATCATTTTCAATTTTAGTTATCGTTTTATTGATTAGACCATCGGGAATATTTAAAGGAAAAGTATTATGATGAAGTTTGAGAGATATGAATGGTTAGCTATCACAATTATGATCTCTTTATTTATTTTTGTAGGCCTTATTCAAGGATGGTCAGTAAGTTTAGTAATTTTAAACATGTGCATTATTTCAGCAATAATGACAATGGGAGTAAATATTTCTTGGGGTTATGCAGGAGTAATTAATTTTGGTGTAATGGGTTTTCTTGCCATGGGTGGATTAGCTGCAGTTCTTGTTTCTTACCCTCCCATTGCTGAGTCATGGCAGGTTGGAGGTAGAGGGTTAGGTATTAGTTTTGCTTTACTTATCTTATTGGTCATTGCTGTAATGTATATTAATAAAACAGTAATCCAAAAAAGAAATAGGTACATTTTAAATTCTCTTATAATTTTTTTTGGTATTTTAATTATCAGACATTTTTATTTAAATGCTACACATAATATTGAAGATGTTAATCCTGCAATAGCAGGGTTTTTGGGTGGCCTTGGATTGCCAATAATTTTCTCTTGGATAGTAGGAGGTTTATTTGCTGCAGGTGTTGCATTTGTAATTGGTAAAGTAGCTCTTGGATTACGATCCGATTATTTGGCAATTGTAACTCTAGGAATTTCAGAAATAGTTGTTAGTGTTTTAAAACATGAAGAATGGTTATCTAGAGGGGTCAAAAATGTAATTGGTTTAAAGAGACCAGTTCCTTATGAAATTGATTTACAAAATGCAGATTGGTTTATAAATTTAATTACATATCTTAATTCATCAAAGTTAAATAACATTATTGATGTAAGTGATAGACAACAAGTATTAAACAATCTTATAATTGATGGCTCAGGAATATTTGTAAAATTATCTTACGCTATTTTATTTTTGATTGTTATGTTGATAATTTTTTATTTTGCGAACAAAGCTCAATTATCTCCATGGGGAAGGATGATGAGAGCTATAAGAGATAATGAAACTGCTGCAAATGCAATGGGTAAAGATGTTGTGAAACAACATTTAATTATATTTGTCATAGGAGCTGCTATTGTTGGTGTTGCAGGCGCAATGCTTGTTACTCTAGATGGATTATTTACTCCTTCAGGGTATCGACCACTTCGTTTTACTTTTATTATTTGGATTATGGTTATTGTAGGCGGTAGTGGAAATAATTTAGGTGCTATATTTGGTGGTTTTGTCATATGGTTTTCTTGGATTGAAGCAGCACCACTTACAACATTTATTATTAATCAACTTACAGTAGGTTTAGAGCCAACTAATGCTTTAAAACTACATTTACTAGATAGCGTTCCTTACTTTAGATACTTATTTATGGGTTTAATTTTATTACTAATTTTACGCTATAGACCTAAAGGAATTATACCTGAAAAAGTAAGGCACTCATAAAAAAACCCCAGCTAAAAGCTGGGGTTGGATTAAAATAATTTCTAAGTATTAAAGAGCGCCAACAGTAACGAATCCGCCACCACTAACTTCTAACTCTTTAAATGCGCCAGCTGCATCACCAAACGCATTAAATTCTACGTCTGTAGCACCTTGGTAATCAATATCTTTACCAGCAGCTAACATTTGTAAGCCGTATGATAATTGACCAGGGTTAATTACAATACCTGGAGCGTTAGATACTTTAGCAATATTGTTCAGGATTGATTGCTTATCAGCAGATCCACCAGCTTGAATTGCAAGAGCAATAATTGCTGCAGCATCATAAGACTCTCCAACATATGGAGCACTTCCATCCATGCCATTAGCAGCTGCTAGTTCTCCGAACTTAGCTGAACCTTTTGAAATTGCACCTGGCATAGAACCAAATGATCCTTCAAGATCTGCACCGATATTATCAACAATTGATTGACCAATCATACCATCAGAAAGAACAAAAGTGTCAAATGCACCTGAATCTAAAGATGCTTCGATCATTCCTTTTCCACCATCATCGATATAACCAATTACAAGTAGTGCGTCCCCACCAGCTGATGCAAGAACACCAACTTCTGATGAATAATCTGCTTTACCATCTTCATGTGCAGCAGACGCTGTAATTGTTCCACCACCACGTGCAAATGAAGCTTCAAATACTTCAGCTAAACCTTTTCCGTAGTCATTGTTAGTATAAGTTACAGCTATACTTTCAATTCCTCTGCTTAAAGCAAGTTTAGCTAATACTTGACCACCTTTTGCATCAGATGGAGCTGTACGCCAAAAAGTTCCATTATCAGGAACTTTACTTAAACCTGGTGAAGTTGCAGATGGAGATACCATTAAGATACCATTTGGCACTGCAACGTTTGCATTAATCGCACCTGTTACACCTGAGCAGTCAGCACCCATAATAGCAGTTACACCTTGTGCAACTAGATCCTCAGCAGCAGCAGTTGCAGCAGCAGAGTCTACACAAGTTGAGTCAGCTTCTAAAATAGTAATTGATTCACCACCTAAAAGATTTCCAGAGTTTGATGCTTCATCAAATGCCATTCTCGCACCATCTCTCATAGCAGGAGTTAAAGATTCAATTGGTCCTGTAAAACCAAGAATAATTCCTACTTTAATTTCTGCTAATGCAGCAGTCGTTACAGTCGACAAACTTACAATAACAGCTAGAAGTAATTTTTTCATATTTCCTCCAAAAAAGTATACTTTTTATATAGGGTACCCTTTATACTAGTTCCAAAAATCAATCATGCAGTTTTTTCATAAAAATACCTAAGATTTTAGCCAAAAACCATAAATTGACTTCATTTGACTCACCGGATAAAGATCAAACGTATGACAATTGGAATTTTAGGCGGAGGAGTTTGGGGAAGTGCACTTGCCCGAGTATTAAGTAATAATAAAGTTATCATTTATGCTCGAGATGAGAAAATTGTTAAATCAATAAATGAACATAAAATTAATCCAAAATTAAAATACAGTTCATTTAATGAAAATGTTACTGCTACTACTTCTTTGAAAGAAATTAGAAATGTTAAATTTTTACTTATAACATTACCTGCACAAAACATCAGGGAGGTAATTAAGGATTCATTATTACATAATAAAAATCATCATATTATTATCTGCTCTAAAGGTATTGAAATATCGTCATCAAAATTTTTAACGGATGTATTTCATGAGATGATGCCCTTTAAATCAATTAGCATTTTATCAGGCCCATCTTTTTCAAATGAAGTATCTCAAAGTTTACCAACTGCAGTAACGCTTGCAACAAAAGATAAAAAAGATTTTGATAATATTTCTAAACTTATACCTAACAAAGAGTTTAGGATTTATTATTCAAATGATTTAATTGGAACGCAAATAGGTGGTGCGTTAAAGAATATATATGCGATAGCAGCTGGTGTTGCAGAAGGATTGAATTTAGGCGAAAATGCTAAAAGTGCACTTATATCTAGATCTTTTGCAGAAATGACACGATATGCAAAAAAATTTAAAGCTGATAAAAATACATTATTTGGTTTATCTGGGCTTGGTGATCTCATTTTAACATGTAGCTCTAAAAATTCTCGTAATACACAGTTTGGTATTAAATTAGCTTCTTCAAAATATGATAATTTTTTAGATCTTTTAAAATCACAAGAAGTAACAGAGGGATATTATACAGTTAAAGCAGTCTATAATATTTCACAAAAAAAAAATATTGATATGCCAATTATGGAGTCTGTATACAATATACTTTATAAGCAACATGATTTAAAAGAAGAACTAAGTAATTTACTGAGTAGACCAATTACAGAAGAAAAAATTTAATTCGATGATAAAGAAAACATTTTATAACTTAGATACAAGCTGGGTGAACAATATACAAATTAATTTGAGTGCGGTAGAGCGTCGAACATCTACCTTAACTAAAAGAAGAACTGTAAAAAAGGAATTTCAAGTTGCTTGGTTGTTAAAAGCTATTACTTTAATTGATCTTACTACACTAAGTGGTGACGACACCTTTGGAAAAGTTGAAAGACTTTGTAATAAAGCTCTTAATCCCATTGATGATTATATTCTTCAGGATTTAGGACTAGAAAATAATGCAGTAAGAGTAGGAGCTGTGTGTGTCTATCACCATCTAATAAAAGATTGTACAAAACTAATTCAAAACAAAATCCCAATTGCAGCAGTTTCTACTGGTTTTCCTGCAGGTTTATCATCTTACACTACTAGAAAAAAAGAAATTTCTGACTCTATTAAAGATGGTGCTGATGAAATCGATATTGTTATTAATAGAGGATACGTTCTCCAAAATAATTGGAAAAAATTATATGATGAGGTTCGTAGTTTTAAAGAAACTGCAGGTAAAACAAAAATTAAAGCTATTCTAGGTGTTGGTGATCTTGAGACTCTTCGAAATGTAGCAAAAGCATCTTTAGTTTGTATGATGGCTGGTGCTGATTTTATTAAAACATCAACAGGAAAAGAAAGTATAAATGCTAACTTAAATAACAGTCTTGTCATGTTGAGAATGATTAGAGATTTTTATACAAAAACTGGAAAAAAGATTGGTTTTAAACCTGCAGGTGGAATATCAACGGCAAAATCTGTTTTAGAATTTTTAATATTGGTTACTGAAGAGCTAGGATTTGAATGGGTTAATCCTAAATTATTGCGAATTGGTGCTTCTAGTTTATTAATTGATATAGAAAGACAACTCTATCACTACACCAGTGGCAGGTATGCAAATAAAGAGAAACTTGCAATAGGATAATATGGATAAAGTTATTAAAAATTTTCAAAATATATCTTATGGACCAGCGCCAGAAGACAGCAAAGAAGTTAATAGCTGGATAAAAAATTTAAAAAATCCAAATAATCATTTTATTAATGGTAAATTTGTAAAATCGTCTAGCTCAAAAAAATTAAATATAATTAACCCTTCTACAAATAAAAAAATAGCAACATTATCTATTGCTTCAAAAAAAGATGTAAATGCTGCAGTTAGTGCTGCCAAAAAAGCTCATGTCAAATGGTCAAAACTTTCATCGTTTGATCGATCAAAATATTTATATGCCCTTGCACGTCTCATACAAAAAAATTCAAGGTTTATTTCTGTTTTAGAGACCATTGATAATGGTAAGCCTATAAGAGAAACAAGAGATATAGATATTCCACTTGTTGCTAGACATTTTTATTATCATGCCGGGTGGGCTGCTAGGAACACAAACAACTCTGATAACTCTATTGGAGTGGTTGGGCAAATTATACCGTGGAACTTTCCATTATTAATGTTAGCTTGGAAAATTGCTCCTGCAATTGCTCTTGGCAATACAGTAGTCTTAAAGCCTGCAGAGTATACTTCTTTAACAGCGCTTTATTTTGCTGAACTTTGTGAAAAAGCTAAAATTCCACAAGGTGTAATTAATATTATTACGGGAGATGGTTCTACCGGTGAATATATAACATTGCATAAAGATATTAAAAAAATTGCCTTTACTGGATCAACTGAAGTTGGAAAGAAAATAATTCAAACAAATACTAATCCAGATAAAAAAATGACAATGGAACTTGGGGGCAAATCACCTTTTATTGTTTTTGAAGATGCTGATTTAGATAGTGCCGTAGAAGGTGTCGTTGATGCGATTTGGTTTAACCAAGGTCAAGTATGTTGTGCTGGATCAAGACTCTTAGTACAAGAAAGTATTGAGAAAAAATTTATCCAAAAACTTAAGAAAAGAATGGAAAAACTTCGTGTTGGTGATCCATTAGATAAGTCTATTGATATTGGAGCTATAGTTGCATCAGTCCAACTTAAAAAAATTAATTCTTTAGTAAATAAAGCACAAAAGGATGGAAATAAATTATGGCAACCTTCATGGTCATGTCCAACAAATGGTTTATTTTATCCTCCATCTTTATTTACAAATGTAACACCGTCATCTTTTATTGCTCAAGTAGAAATATTTGGGCCAGTTTTAACAACAATGACATTTAGAACACCTAGTGAAGCTGTATCAATTGCTAATAATACGCCCTACGGACTTGCGGCAAGTATTTGGTCTGAAAATATTAACTTAGCTTTAGATATTGCTCCAAAAGTAAAAGCTGGAGTCATCTGGATAAATTCTACAAACTTATTTGATGCTGCGTGTGGTTTTGGGGGATACAAAGAAAGTGGTTTTGGAAGAGAAGGTGGTTCGGAGGGTATTAGAGCATATTCAAAATTATCGCTTCCTTTTTCTAACTCAAAAAGAGGAAAGAAAATGTCTAAAGGTTCATCATCTAACTATATCGATAGAACACCAAAATTATATATTGGAGGGAAGCAAAAAAGACCTGATAGTGGTTATTCTTTTTCTTCATATGATGCTCAAAATAATTTTATTTGTGATGTTCCAAACGCAAATCGCAAAGATGTAAGAGACACCGTTGAGGTTGCATCTAAAGCATTTAGCAAATCTTCTACTAACTTTAATAGAGCTCAAATTCTTTATTACTTAGCAGAAAATTTGCAAGATCGAAAAGATACCTTTTCTAATTTACTATCTTCTTTAATTGGTATTTCACAAAAAGATGCCAAAAAAGAATTTGATCAATCAATAGAAAGATTATTTTATTATGGTGCTATGGCTGATAAGTTTGAAGGCTCTATACATAATCCTCCAATAAGAGGTTTAACACTAGCTGTTAAAGAACCGATAGGCGTTGTTGCAAATATTTTAAATGATGATTATCCACTATTAAGTTTAATAACTACATTAGGATCAAATTTTGCAGCAGGAAATGCAAGTATTATTGTTCCAGGACAAAAGACGTCTCTTTTAGCAACAGAATTGTATCAATTACTTGAAACTTCTGATGTTCCAGCAGGCTATATTAACATTCTCACAACTAAACAAAATAGTTTGAATAAAATCTTAGCAGAACATGAAAATATCGATGGTATTTGGTATTTTAGTGAAAATAATAATGAGCGTTTAAAAGTTATTCAAAGCACAACATCAAATTTGAAAAGAAGTTGGTGTCCACAATCAGAAAATCTTGATTGGTCTTCGAAAGAAGGACATTTCTTAGAAGAGTTTTTATATCAAAGTACACAAGTAAAAAATATTTGGATCCCATACGGAGAGTGATATACTAAAAATATGTTAATTAATGTCGATCCTATATTAAGTCCTGATATATTAAAAACATTACGTGAAATGGGTCATGGTGATAGACTAGTTATATCCGATATTAATTATCCTGCTCATTCGAACCACAATAGAGTTCACCGATTAGACGGCCTTGATATGACAACTGTCATGAGAGCTGTTTTATCTGTTTTTCCATTGGATAGTTTTGTAGAGTCAGCTATTCACCGTATGGAAGTTGATAATCAACCAGATGAAATTAATGATGCTAATAAAGAAGTAATTGATGCAATTAAAGAGGTTTCAGGAGATCATTGGAATATTGGTTCATACGAAAGACAAGAATTTTATAAGCAATCAAGATCAACCTATGCATATGTTACGACAAGTGAAAGACGACCTTACTGTAATTTTATTTTAACAAAAGGTGTTATTAAACCAGATGGAACCGTTTGGATAATCGATAAATAATTATGTCGATTAGTATTCTTGGTATTTTTGTTGCTGACCTTGTTTTTTTTGGAGAAAAAATTCCAGTAGAGGGTGAAACTATTCTTGGTAAAAATTTTGTTATTGGTCCTGGCGGCAAAGGGTCAAACCAAGCTGTAGCTGCAGCTAAAGCTGGTGCAAAAACTTTTTTTATTTCTAAGATTGGTGATGATCAATTTGGCTCGATGGCAATAGAAATTTACAAAAATTCTGGTGTTGATTATAGTAATGTAAATATTTCAAAAGATCATTCTACTGGCGCAGCAGGCATACTTGTAAATGAAGAAACTGGAGCCAATGCCATTAATGTTTTTCCGGGTGCAGCAGGTGCAATTACTATTGAAGATATAGATAAAGCAGAAGAGGCAATTAAAAACTCAAGTATATTTCTCACACAACTAGAGGCACCAAAGGATGTTGTTACCTATGCATTAAAAAAAGCACATAGTTTAAATGTAAAAACAATTTTAAATCCTGCTCCAGCAGCTGAAATAGATGAATCTTTATTTTCAATGATTGATTATTTTACACCAAATGAAACAGAAGCAAGTTTTTATGTAGATCACAATGTTGAAACTCATCAGGACGCTGAAAAAGCTGCAATGCAATTATTAGAAAAAGGAATTAAAAATGTTGTTATTACTCTTGGAGAAAAAGGAGCTTTATTTGCTAACAATGATGAAAAATTTTCTTTACCTATAGCCAATCTTTCAAATCCAGTAGTCGACACAACTGGTGCTGGCGATGCTTTTAATGCTGGTTTTGCTGCAGCACTAACTGAGGGTCAAAATATTAAAGATGCTTTAAAATTTGCTAGTGCAACAGCTGGTTTATCAACTACAAAAATTGGAACAGCAAATTCTATGCCTTCTAGAGAGGAAATTGAAAAACTTCTCTAAATACTGTATAATTATTTTATGCAATTATTCTTAGAAAGATTGATCTATTTTTGGGCTGGGATTACAGCTATCGGTCTTTTAATAGCCGTAGCTTACTGGGCAATCGCAACTATAATTTACGTAGCTTTTATCTCTCTTTTTGTTGCTATCGCAGCTACTCTTTTCTATCATTTTTATTGGTCCAAAAGAGATAATTAATAGTCTATAAATACCAATAAGGTTATTTATCAGTGTCAAAATATATATTTTACGACTTAGAAACATCAGGAAGAGGTAAGAAAGAATATCCAACCGCTTTTGGTACCACTCCAAAATGGGAGCAGATCATGCAAATTGCTGCAATAGTTACTGACTCCAAGTTTAATCAAACAAATCAAAATATGAATGAGTTCTGCAGACCTCGAACATCAGTGATTTCTCAACCAGGTGCATTAATAACAACACTTAAAGGTATGAGAGAGGCACTTGATGCTCCTCAATCATCTTATGAATTAATGAAAAAAATTAATGAAACTTTTGATGAATGGAAAAAAGATGATCCAAGTTCTACTTTTATAGGACACAACATAATTGAGTTTGATGAATCAGTTCTAGAATACAATTTATTTAGTCATATGTTTTATCCTTATGTAACAAGAAAGAGTAGGGGCGATACATTAAATTTAGCAAGAGGTTTATATGCCATCAACCCATCAAGTATAAAAACACCTTTAACAGAAAGAGGTAACCCTAGTTTTAAATTAGAAAAAATTGCAGAGATGAATAATTTACCTGTTGAGTTTGCTCACGATGCATTTTCAGATGTTAAAACATCAATTGCTCTGACAAAATTTATTAACGAAGCAGACACAACTAATTGGGATCAGCTTCAAATGACGATGAGTAAAGAAGATGCAATTGAATATATTAATAAAAATAAAGGTTTTTGTTTTATGACAAGTTTTGGTGGAAGAATTAAACTTCAAGCATTGTCGATGGTATGTGAGTCACAATATAATGGTTGGTTTCATACAATTGATTTAGCTCATGATCCGACACCATTACTAGAAGCTAACTCGGAAGAATTTAAAAAACTGATCAAAAGAAAAAATAGATACGTAATTACTAATCAGCATCCTATTATTCTACCAGGTAAGATTGCTTCTAATTACGAGCCTTACGATGAGATTGGTTCAAATATTCTTAATGAAAGAGCAAAAATAGTTTTTAAAAATAAAGATTTAGCAGACAAGTTTAAACTTATGGAAATTGATAGGCGTATTGAAAAAGAAGATGAAAAATCGCAAGATAATGTATTTCCTGAAAGTGCAGCAAATACCTTTCTTGATTTTAAACAAACAACAGAAATAGCTAAATTTCATGAACAAAATGACTGGAATGAAAAATATAAAATTGCTCTATCAATTAAAGAGCCAAGAGCAAACTTTATTTTAAAAAGACTTATATTTGATGAAAGTCCACAAACTCTATCAAAAGAAGATTTTAAAATGGTTCATCGAGAGTTACATGAAAGGTTAGTTATTAACCAAGAAAGACCTTTTACAACGATACCAGAAGCAATGTCTCAAACTGATACAGAATTGGTTAAAATGGAAGACAGTGATGATGAAAATAAAGCTCAAAAAATGAAAATTTTAAAAGATTACAATGTTTATTTAAGTTTTATGGAGAAATATTTTTCTAATAAAAATGCTGAACCTCTTCCAAGTGGTAAAGAACTGAGCAAAATAATCTTTGGTTAATGTTTGAGCTTCAATATTTTATTATTGGAATTGTCCAAGGCTTTACTGAATTTTTACCAATTAGTTCTTCTGGGCATTTGGTTCTTGTAGCAGAATTAAGTAATTGGCAGGATCAAGGCCTCTTTACAGATGTTGCTGTGCATGTTGGAACATTATTAGCAGTTATAATCTATCTAAGATCACATATAATAACATTAATTAAGAGTTTTTTCTCCTTCCAGCTTACACAAAATGATAACTTAATTAAAATTATTATTGCAACAATTCCTGCCGTTATAGTTGGGTTTTTTATTTTTGATTTTGTTCAATTATATTTCCGAGATATCAAAGTAGTTGCAGTAACAAGTCTTGTTTTTGCAGCTCTGTTATTTGTAGCAGATCATTTTAAAATGAAAATATCTTCCTGGGAGAATATGAGTTATGCTCAAGCCTTTATAATAGGTATTTTTCAAGTTTTAGCTTTTATACCTGGGGCAAGTAGAGCAGGTGTTACAATTACTGGAGCACGTTTTTTAGGGTTTGATAGATCATCTGCAGCAATTTTTTCTATGCTTTTATCTATTCCGATTATTTTAGCATCCTTAGTTTTAACAAGTTTCGATTTAATGAGCAGTGCTAATGAAAATATAAATTTATACCAATCATTATTTTCAGCATTTGTTGCGTGTATTACTGCTTTAGTATCAATTAACATCATGATGCGAATAATTCAAAGTTCAACCTTTAATATTTTTATTATTTATAGAGTTTTACTAGGATTTATCTTATTATATTTTTATGCATAAAATATCTGGTGTCTTTAGTGCTGCACTTACACCTGTCAAAAATGATTTATCGATTAACAAAGATCTCTATCTTCGTCATTGCCAATATTTAATGAGACAAGGACATGACGGTCTTGCAATATTTGGTACTACTGGAGAAGCTAATAGTTTCTCAGTTCAAGAAAAAAAAGATCATCTAGATTTTTTAGTATCAAATCGTATCGATCCTAATATTCTTATGCCTGGAACAGGATCTTCATCCTTGAATGATGCGATTGATATGACTAAACATGCTGCCAGTCACAAAGTAAAAGCTGTTCTCTTACTTCCTCCTTTTTATTATAAGAATGTTACAAATGAAGGTGTCATAAATTATTATCGCAATATTATTGAAAGAGTGGGTGAAAGTGATTTACAATATATTTTGTATCATATCCCACAAAATTCTTACGTATCTATAGATTTTAAGATGATTGAAATTTTATTAAAACTTTATCCGAACAACGTCGTGGGATTAAAAGACTCAAGTGGGGACAGTGATAGAATGATGAAAGTGATAAAATATTTTAATGATTTTGCCGTATTTTGTGGTCATGACAGTTTAGCATTAAATATTTGTAAGCGAGGAGGAGCTGGAGCAATTACGGCTGGTACTAATGTTTGTGGTAAATTGCTTAGCTTTATTTTAAAAAATTATAAAAATGAGTACAGCATAAAAAATTTTGCTGATTTACAAAACCTACTGCAACAAATTCGTCAAGTTATCACATCACATGAACCAATCAGTTTAATGAAAGCATATTTTTCGATTATTGATAACATTCCTGATTGGAATATTGTTTTACCTCCGCTTAAAAAAATAGAAGATCCCGCCAATCAAAAGTTAATATTAATTTTAAAAGAATTAATAAAAAAAATTGATCCGTTAATAGCGAATACGTGAGTTAAAATATTTCTTTGCTTGAGTCGCAATCAAATTTTGAACAGGTTTCAAAAAGACAGCAAAACCAATACAATCAGTAAAGAAGCCAGGTGTAATTAATAGTAATCCTGATATTAACAGAAAAATACCTCCCTTAATTTCTTCAGTGGGCATTAAACCTTGTGATAAATTTCGTTGTGCATCAAACAGTAGTTTAATTCCTTGTCTTCGAACAAGAAATATTCCAACCAAAGCAGTAGTGAGTATAATTGCAATAGTATTTAAAATTCCAATATTGGAACCAATTGTTATGAAAATACTTATTTCTATTATTGGAATAATAATAAACGCTAGAAAAATCACTAACGTATTATACCAGTTTTTTCATCCTGAATGTTTTTTTCTATTTTATTCTCAAATTCTCTTAATCTTTTATAGACACTAGCTAATTCGATAATTGTAGGCCAAGCTCTAAATAAATATTGTAGAGATCCTTCAACTCTTCCAAAAGCTCTTATGATTTGTTGCATAACTCCTAGTGTCATGACACCTGCAACAATTGCTGGTGCTAAAAATATGTAAGCTGCAAGTACATTAGCTTGTAAATATGCAAGTCTACCAATGCTAAAATAAAGATAATAAAGATAACTCTTAAAGTGAATTTCTCTAACGCCTTGGAAAAGTTCTTCTAATGATTTAGGCCTAATGCTTCCATCATCTTCAGCGATAACTAGAATTTTTCTATAAGCAGCTTCTTTTTTTTGAAGATCATACTCAATGCCAACTAATCTTAATAACCATGCTAATACTATCATTAAAATTGTACCACCTACAGCCCATATAAATGCTCCAGATACTAAACCGTATTGCCAATCACCAAACCACAAGATTGGAATACCAACTGAAAGAGTCATTAACAAAGGAAAGAACTCGACAAGGACAAGAACAGATTCAATGAGGCTTGTTCCAAGACCTTCCATAATTCTACTGAACTTTATGGTATCTTCTTGAACCCTTTGACTTGCACCTTCGATAGTTCTCGCTTGATCATAGACACTATGATACCACTCGACCATTGCTGTTCTCCATCTAAAAAGAAAATGTGAAGTTAGGAATGAAATTGCTAGTCCTAATGCAATTGAAATAGCAGCAAGTTGAGCAAAACTAAATAAAGCACCCATATATTCTTGCATAGTTATAGCATTTGGTGTCCCAAGTGCTTTTTGTATCATGTCATAAAATTCACCAAACCATTCGTTTATCAGAACATCTATCTGAACTTGAACCCATATAGAAGTAAGAATTACTACAGAACCCACATAAGCCCATACATACCATTTTGGTTCAGTAAAAAATTTAAACATTTATTATATATATGTTGAAATAGTGCTTAAAAAAGAATGTAAGTATTAATTATTTCTTCTTTTGACGCTTTTTATTTCTTCTATAT
The DNA here is from genome assembly GCA_902614085.1 of uncultured Alphaproteobacteria bacterium. GTDB lineage: Bacteria > Pseudomonadota > Alphaproteobacteria > HIMB59 > CACPNW01. Next base: position 55,319 of record CACMJS010000002.1, on the reverse strand, counting down.
TTAGAGCCTCTTTTGCGTCTACCTCTATGTTTTTTTGGATATCCCATAATGTAGATACGGTATACAAAAATAAAAAATTAAGTCAAAGACTAATAATGCCAATCTTTAGCTTCATTAAATAAAAAATCCCTAAAAACTTCAAGTCTCCTATCATTTTTAAAAGACTCAGAATAAACAAAATATGTTTGATATGATGGACCTTCTAAATTTGGAAGTACTCGTACAAGTTGAGGTTTATCCGCAACCATATAATCAGGTAAAGATGCTAATCCCCCACCTTTTTCAATTGCAAGTGACATCGCGTAAATACTATTCACTCTAAATTTTGGTCTTCTTTTTGTACCTTCTTTTCCAATTTTTAATATCCAATCAATGTTAGAAATTGGAGATGGTAAACCAGCTCCAAAACAAATTAAATCATGTTTATCTAAATCATTAACATTTCTTGGAATTCCATTTTTTTGAAGATAATCTGATGATCCATAAATATGATTATGAAAATTAACAAATTTCTTAAATATTAAATTAGCCTGTGTTGGTTTTTTTACTCTGACTGCAACATCAGCAACCCTTGCAGCTAAATCAACTTCTTCATCGCTCATTATTAAATTTACATCCATTTCTGGATATTGATTTGCAAATTTATTTATTCTTGGTGTTAACCAGGTCGATCCAAATCCAACTGTTGTGCTGACGGTCAATTTGCCAACAGGTTTTGTTTTTTTATCTAACAATTTCTTTTCAAAATCAGAAATTGAAAAATTAATTTGATTTACGGTATTAAATAAATTTTCACCCTGTTCTGTTAACCTTACACCTTTTTGATGTCTGATAAATAAAGGCGTCTTTAAATCGTATTCAAGATCTTGTATTTGTCTACTAAGTGCAGATTGACTTATATTTAGTTTTGCACTTGCCTTAGAAATACTTCTTGAAATTGCAATTTCGTAAAATGATTTTAATTTATCCCAGTCCATTATCTTAAGGAATTTATAATTTTATTATAATTATTTTGATTTTGAGATAATAAATAAGATCCTACTGCTAACACATTAGCTCCATTGTCTTTACATATTTTTGCATTTTCATTATTTACTCCACCATCAACAGCTATGTCATAGTTATAATTATTATTTTTTCTAATTTCATCTAAATCTTTAATTTTTTGCACTTGATCATGCATAAATTTTTGACCGCCAAAACCAGGTGTGACTGTCATCACTATTATTTGTTGCACTTTACTAAATAAATGATCAATATCTGTAATATTTACCTCAGGGTGAATGGCAATTCCTGCTTTAATTTCAGCATCACTTATTATTTTAATAATTTCTTTTGGGTTGTCATCTGCTTCAGGATGAAAAGTAATGATATCTGAGCCAGCTTCTACAAATTCATTAATATATTTCTTTACTGGTTTAATCATAAGATGCACATCTAAAATTTTAGAGGTAACCTTTCTTAATGATTTAACTATATTTGGCCCAAAAGTAATATTGGGGACATAGTGACCATCCATGATATCTATATGAATATAATCAGCACCATTCTTGTCTAAAAGTTTAACTTCTTCTTCTAATTTGAGTATATCAGCTGATAATATAGACGGCGAAATTTTTATCATTTAATAATAGATATATAATATATAAATAAACATTCATAATGAATTCTATTGTTCAAAAACCCTGGGGATACTATGAGATTTTAAAATCTGGTAAAAGATTTCTTGTTAAAAAACTTTTTGTTAAACCAGGAGGAATGTTATCTTTACAAAATCATGAACATCGGTCAGAGCATTGGCTTGTTGCAGAAGGTGAGGCTGAGGTTACTCTAGATAAAAAGACTATAAATCTTATAGAAAATGAAAATATTTTTATTCCTAAAAGTGCACTTCATAGAATTGCTAACAAAGGTTCAAAAGATTTGATAATCATAGAAATGTGGTACGGAGAAATTCTAGATGAAAATGATATTAAAAGATACGATGAGGATTATAATATAATCTAATGTTAATTAATACTCCAATCTCTTTAGGTGAATTAGTAGATAAAATATCTATTTTAATGATTAAAAAGAAAAACATCTCTGATTCAATTAAACTTCAGCATGTAAATAAAGAATTAGAATTTCTTCAGAAAACATTAAAGAAATATATTTCTGAAGAAGAAATAAATGAATTTCTTCTAAAGCTAGTAAATATCAATTCTAAATTGTGGGATATAGAAGATGATATTAGAGAATGCGAAAGAAAAAAATTATTTGATCAAACATTTATTGATCTAGCAAGGAGTGTTTATTTTACCAATGATGAAAGAGCAAAAGTAAAAAATGATATTAATAAAACTTTTGGCTCTGAATTAGTAGAGGTAAAATCTTATGAGGAATATTAATCAATAAATTCTCGAAACACTTTTTGAAACAAGAGATACTAATTTTTCTTTGTAAATGTTATCTTTGAATATATCAACTGAGTCCACAGCTACATTTGAAAAGTGATTTGCTCTTGTAAGAGTATCTTCAATACATTGATATTTATTAATTATTTCTAACGCCATTTCAAAATCACCATCATTTTGGTTAAGATCAGATATTGTTCTTTCCCAAAACTTTTTCTCTTTATCATTTGATCTTCCGTATGCTAATATTAGTGGAAGAGTAATCTTACCTTCTTTAAAATCATCTCCAGTATTTTTTCCTAATATTTTTTTGTTTGAAGAATAATCAATAGCATCGTCAATTAATTGAAAAGTCATACCAAAGTTTGTTCCAAATGATTTTAATGCATTAACCTCGGCTTCTGTTCCAAGAGCACTAATTGATCCAACTTGACATGCTGCACTAAATAAAGAGGCGGTCTTTGCATTTACTACTTCAAAATAAATATTTTCATTTATTTCTAAATTTTTATCATTGGCAAGTTCTAAAACCTCTCCTTCAGAAATTACAACACTAGTATCAGCTAATATTTTTAAGGTTTCAGTGTTGCCATATTTTGTCATTAATTGAAAAGCTCTACTGAATAAAAAATCACCAACCAATACACTTGTTTTATTTTTCCATTTCTCATTTGCCGTAGGTTTTCCTCTTCTTTGCTTACTTTCATCTATTACGTCATCATGTAATAGTGTTGCTGTGTGAATAAATTCTACTGCTGCAGATAGACCAATATGGTTCATTTTATTTTGATTTGGTCTATTTCCATTGTTAGTCATATGATAACTTGAGACTGTTAATAAAGGTCGTAATCTTTTTCCGCCTGACAAGATAAGATATTTCCCAACTTCATGAACTAAAGGTACATTACTATCAAGTTTATCAAGAATAATAGTATTCACCGATACTAGATCTTCTTTGCATAGATCTGTTAATTCTTTGATTTCATTTTCAAATGAAAAATCTTTTTTTCTAAGTGGAAGAACATTATCCATACTATTTAATTATTTGAATATTATGTTAATTCATTAACTTAATTGACGCACTTAAACTCGATATACTAAAATTACAAACAAATGCTACATAAGACTTTATGAAAACATTAACATTTGTTATTAGGAGCTATGTTTAAAAGGTTATTTTCAAAGAGTACTACAATACCGGTTCTACGGTTATCTGGTATAATTTCATCACAGTCAGGCTTAACAGGGTCTGGTTTAGCAATAAATAATCTTGAAAAATTAATTGATAAATTATTTGCTGACAAAAAATCTCCTGTTGTGGGTTTGGTAATAAATTCACCTGGAGGTTCTCCGACACAGTCCTCTCTAATAGCAAAAAGAATCATTGATTTAGCAAAGGAAAAAAATAAAAAAGTTTTGGCATTCGTTGAAGATGTTGCAGCTTCTGGTGGTTATTGGTTAGCATGTGCTGCCGATGAGATATATATTGATCAAAACTCTGTTATTGGATCTATTGGTGTTATTTCTCCAGGTTTTGGTTTTGTTGATCTTTTAAAAAAAGTTGGGATTGAAAGAAGAGTTTACACATCTGGAAAAAGTAAAAGTTTTCTTGATCCTTTCAAAGAAGAAAAACAGGAAGACATTGATAGATTAAAAAATATTCAGGAGCAAATTCATGATAATTTTATTAATTATGTGAAAGAGAGAAGAGGTTCAAAGCTTGATCAGAATAAATTAGACGAGATCTTTTCTGGTTTATTTTGGGTTGGCAATAAAGCTATAGATTTAGGTTTAGTAGATGGTATTGGTGCATTAAAACCAATTTTAGAAGAAAAGTTTGGAAAAAAAATTAAAATTAAAATGATCAGTCAAAAAAAATCATTTTTACAACGTAGGTTTTCTTCTTCAATATTTAATTCTGATGAAATTTTAAATAAAATTGAAGAACGAATTATGTTTTCTAGGTTTGGTTTGTGATGAAATTTCTAGTTTTATTTGTAATTTTAGCTTCTATTTTATTATTTTTAAGGTTTAAGAAAAAAAAACAAGACAAATTCACTAATAATAAAGTAAATAATGACTCAGTAATCGATTTAGAGAAAGATCCAAGAACGAAAGAATATAAACCAAAAGATTAAGAGTTATATGACTGCAAAAACAATGGAAGAGTTAGTTTCTCTTTGTAAAAGAAGAGGTTTTTTATTTCAATCAAATGACATCTATGGTGGTATTAAGGGGTTATATGATTATGGACCAATGGGAGTCGAGTTTAAAAATAATCTTAAACAAGCTTGGTGGAAATCAATGGTATATGAGCGAGATGATACCGAAGGTTTGGATGCCTCAATTTTAAGTTCTCCAGTAGTTTTAAAACATTCAGGTCATGAAGATACTTTTACCGATCCTTTAGTTGATTGTCGCGCATGTAAATCAAGGTGGAGAGCAGATCAATTATTAGAAGATAATAAATGCCCAAATTGTAAATCGGAAGATCTTACTGAGCCAAGACCTTTTAATTTAATGTTTAAAACTGCAATTGGACCAGTAGATGATGGTTCGTCATTCGCATATTTAAGACCAGAAACGTGTCAGCAAATTTTTACTAATTTTAAAAATATATTAGATTCAACGTCTAGAACTGTTCCTTTTGGTATCGCACAAATGGGAAAAGCATTTAGAAATGAAATAACACCTCGTAATTTTATTTTTAGAGTTAGAGAGTTTGAACAAATGGAATTAGAGTTTTTTGTTAAACCAGGTACTGATGATCAATGGCATGAATACTGGATAAATAAGAGAATAGAATGGTGGGTTAATCAAGGAATAAAAAAAGAAAATTTAAAAAAAATTGAAGTAGAAAAACATGAACTAGCACACTATTCAAAAAGAACTGTTGATATCAATTATTTGTTTCCCCACGGCGAAGAGGAGCTTGAAGGTGTAGCAAATAGAACTGATTTTGACCTAGGCTCTCACACTAAAAATCAAAACGATTTTAAAATTACATCAGAAGTAATGAAAAACTCTTCTTCAACTACAAAACTAGCTGTTCAAGATTTAGAAGAAAAAAAATGGTATATTCCTTACGTTATTGAGCCATCAGCTGGTGTTGATAGAGGAGTTCTTGCTTTGTTAAATGAAGCTTATCGTGAAGAAAATATAGATAAAGATAATAAAAGAATTCTCTTATCTCTAAAACCTCATCTTTCACCTATTAAAGCTGCAGTTATTCCTCTTAAAAAGAATAATGAGGAATTAGTGAATTTATCTAAAGAAATAAAATCTAATCTGCAGAAATTGGGATTAGGTAGAGTTGTTCTAGAAAATTCAGGAAACATTGGCAAGAATTATAGAAGACATGATGAAATAGGAACACCAATTTGTTTAACAGTAGATTTTGAAACTCTAGAAGATAAAAGTGTTACTGTAAGGGATAGGGATACAATGAAACAGGAAAGAGTTTCTATCGATAATTTATCTGAATATTACAAAAAATATTTTAATTAATAAAATTGTATGAAAAAAGTTAGTGATATTCATGCAATAAAAATTATTTTTTTTATAACTGCTTGTTATGTAGGTTTATGGACTATTAGGATCCCTACTATAAAGGATCAACTTCAAACTGATTATGTTGGTGTTGGATATATTATGTTATCATTTGCAATTGGTTCAATTGTTGCAATGATTTTTGCAAATGCTCTTATTCTTAAAACTTCTACAAAATCTATTTTAACATGCACCTTAATTGCCGAAGGCTGTTTATGGTTGCCAGTACCTTTTATTCAAGAGTTATGGCTTTTTATGGTTTTCTCATTTGTTTTTGGTATGAGTTATGGTGCATTCGAAATAGCATGCAACCTTTATGCATCAAATTTAGAACTTAGAGAAAAAAAATCTATGATGTCAGGGTTTCATGCATTTTGGAGTCTTGGAGTTTTATTTGGATCTCTAATTACAAGCTTTTTACTAGAGTGGAATTATTCTTTTATTTTTAATATACTTTTGTATGTCATCATTTTGCTTCCTTTGAGTCTGTATTTTGTACTTTGTTTAGAGTCACAAGTTGAAATAAAATCGGAAGACTCCAGTAAAAAAAATATTTTTTTTATTTGGCCCTTACTAATTTTTTTATTAGCTTTACTTGCAATGGCAAACGCCCTAACGGAAGGTAGTGTTGATGCATGGGGAGCTCTCTATATGAGAGATTTTATTCAAGTTGATGGATTCTATATTGGCTTAGCTACTCTAAGTTTTAATATTTTTATGGTTATCGGAAGATTTAGTGGTGATTGGGTAAGAGATAAAATTGGTGTATTTCTTTTAATTCTTTTTTTGTTTTTATCAACGATTATAAGTTTAATAATTTTATCTAATTTCAATAGTATTTATGCAGCTATTATTGGTTTTTCATTATTAGGTATTGGAGCATCCTCAATTGTTCCTATAGCATATAGTTTAGCTGGAAAAATTGAGGGAATTGATAGTGGAGTAGGAATAACAATTATTTCAATTGCAGTTTATGGAACATTTGTAGGAGCACCAGCTTCATTAGGATTGATAGCAAACAATTATGGAATTAATAATATATTTATTCCAATGCTAATAATTTTTATGATTTTAATAATTCCCGTAAGTTTTTATAGAAAAAAATTTTCAATTTAAAAAATCAAAAGATAATGAATCGTTAATTACTAAATTTTGATTTTTACTTTTTATTTCATTAACAAAATTAATATTTAGTGCTGCAAAAATATTTGAATTTGCTTTTGATACAATAGTACCTATTTTTTTATTATCTATTATCAACTCATCTCCCTTTAGAACATCTCCATTTATTATTTTTAAAGCGTAAAGTTTTTTCTTGAGTAATCCGCGGTATTTCATTCTTGCAGTAATTTCTTGACCCACATAACATCCCTTATCCCAATCAATAGCATTTAAATTTTCAAAATTATTTTCTAATAATAAAGATTTATTTTCTAAAATATCAAATGGTGAATAGGGGGTTGTATTATTAATTAAAATTTCATGATATTCTGTTTCATTAATTTCATTTAATCTTTCTTTTTCAATTAAAATTTTTTTATTCATTATAAGTTTTTTACCCAAATTTATATTTCTAGGATCATTTAAATAAACACTATAATCACCTTCATAATCTATATTAAATAATGAATAAGAATATAGATTAGTAATTTCTTTAATTTCTATATCAGAGCGAAGTTTATAAATTTTTAATCGTCCTAATAAATTACTATAAAATTTATCATTAGTTTCAAAAATATAGTTTTCATTTAAATTGAATATAAAAAAATCTGCTAAAAATTTACCCTGAGGTGTTAATAAACATGAATAAATAATTGATCCATCGTTACATTTTTCAATGTCATTAGTAATTAAATTTTGAATAAATGATTTACTATCTTTTCCAGAAATCTCAAAAAATCTTGAATTCAAATGATGAAAAAAGTATTTATCTTTCATAATTATCTAAATATATATTGTATATACTAAAAGTGTAATATTTCTGTGAAAATTCTTGTTATATCGTCAAATCTTATTGGAGATACAATTCTATCGACTGGAGTAATAAAATATTTTAGTAATAAATATCCTGAAACTAAATTTACATTTGTTATCGGTCCATCTGCTAAATCAATTTTCAAAAACTTTAAATCTGTAGAAACTATAATCACTGTTTCAAAAAAAAAATACAATTTGCATTGGTTAGAAATAATTTCTAATTGTTATGGAAAAAAGTGGGATATAATTATTGATTTTAGAAGTTCGCTGCTATCTTTTTTTTTAAAACATAAGCAAAAATTTATTTTTAAAAAAAATTCTAATCTAAATCATGTACAGCAATTATCTAATTACTTTAAATTTGATTGTTCAGATTTGTTTATTGAAACAAATACAGAAGAAGAAGAAATAGTAACAAAACATTTATCTGATGATTTTAAATATTTTGTTATATTCCCAGGTGGAAATTGGAAACCAAAAATTTGGAATGTTAAAAATTATAATTCACTATTAGTCAAAATCTTATCTCAAAATAAAAATATTAAATTTATTTTAGTTGGTTCAAAGTCAGAAGAAGAAAATTATTTAAATGCAATAACAAAAAATGTTGATAGTAATAAGATAATTAATTTATTTGGCGCATCATTGACTCAAACTGCTGCTTATATGAAGAAATCAAAATTATTTATAGGTAACGACTCAGGCTTGTCACATATGGCTTCAGCAACAAAATTAAAATCTATAGTATTATTTGGCCCAACAAATGATGTGATTTACGGTCCATTTATGAAAGATTCACAAGTTATAAGAACAAATGAAAGCTATGACTATTTTAAAAGTATAAATATTGATAAAACAAAGTCTTATATGGACTCTATAAGTGTGGAAAAGATTTATTTTACATTACAAAAAAATAATTACTGTGAATAAAAATATAGAAATAATTCAGCCTGATGATTGGCATGTACATTTTAGAGAAGGTGACATGTTAGAAATGGTTACTAATTTCTCCTCAAGAATTAATAATAGATGCGTGGCAATGCCAAATACAGAAATTCCAATAACAGATACTAATAAAGCTTCTGCGTATAAAGAGCTTTTAAATAAAGCATCTAGTAATAATTTTGAACCACTTATACCTTGTTATTTAAATGAAAATTTAGATTTAGAAGATTTTAGAAAAGGCATTCAAAATAAAGTTTTCTTTGGATCTAAACTTTATCCGTCAAATGCAACTACAAACTCAAGTCATGGAGTAAGCGATATTTCAAAAATTTTTAAGTTTTTGGAGATTTTAGAAGAAGAAAAAAGTCCATTACTAATACACGGTGAAAAAGTAGCTGAGAATATTGATATTTTTGATAGAGAAAAATATTTTATAGATGATGAATTAAGCATTATTAGAAAAAAATTTCCGCTTTTAAAAATTACTCTAGAACATGTATCAACTTCATATGGTGTAAACTATGTAAAAGAAAATCAAAATATTGCAGGAACAATTACACCACACCACATGCTTTTAACAAAAAAAGATGTATTTCATGATGACTATTTTAATCCCCATCATTTTTGTATGCCAGTTGTTAAAAACGAAACAGATTTAATAGAATTAAGAAAAGCAGCTTGTCACAAAAATTCTAAATTTTTTTTAGGAACTGATTCGGCTCCACATCCAATTCAAGAAAAAAAACCTGATCTGTCATCTAAGCCAGGAATATTTTCCTCTCCTTGCTCACTAGAATTATATGCAGAAATTTTCGATCAAGAAAATGCAATTGATAAGTTAGAGATATTTTGTTCAATAAACGGAGCAAAACATTATAGTTTTCCAATTAATAATAAAAAAATTAAACTAGAAAAAGAGGAATGGATTATGACAGAATTGTCTAGTTACAAAGATGTTCAGGTTAAGAATTTTTATGCTAATAAAAAAATTAATTGGAAAGTAGTCCATTAATCTTTATAGAAATATTAATGTCATTAGGAACAAAAATTTATACTTGGCTTAAGGGCAACTTAGTTGGTAGTGATGAATTTGGAAATAAATATTATTGTAGCTCTAAAGATTTTAAAAATTTAAAAGCAAAAAGATGGGTAATTTTTAATGGCGAAATAGAAGCTTCGAATATTCCACCGCACTGGCATGCCTGGCTTCACAAATCGATTGATAATCCTCCACTTGACTATTCACATAAATATAGATGGCAAAAAAATCATAAACCAAATATGACTGGTACTAGTGATGCGTATTTCCCATCATCTCATCCTCTTTCAAAAAATTATGACCCAGAAAAAAAAGAAAAAGAATATAAATCTTGGACTCCTAATTAGAGTAATATTTTTTTTTCTCCTACCGCTAACTGTTTCTGCTGAGACTATTGAAAAAAAATATGCTTCTTTTAAGTTATTAAATAAAACCACTAATAAAGTTTCTACAAAAGATATTTTGGTAAGTTCTAAAATATCATGGGAAACTTTAAATATTGAAGTTTTATATTGCGGTAGTACTCCTCCGACTGAAATTCCTGAAGATTACGTTTTGATAGATGTCTACGATACTATCAATAATGAAAATACTAATATTTATAAAGGCTGGATGATTTCTTCTTCCCCAGATGTTACTTCGTTAGAAAATCCTATTTATGATCTTTGGTTAGTTAATTGTAGTAATGATAAAACTTTTTGAAAATTATTAACTTCCTTAAAATAACTTTCAATCTCTACACTTTCTTTTAGTTTATTTTCATAAATTTCAGTCTCTATCTCATACGCTCCAAACTGAACTAAATGAGGATTAAAAAACTGTGAATCTAAAATAGTAAAATTATTTTTTTTCAATATTGCTAATAGATAAAGTAAGCAAAATTTACTTGTATTGGTTTTTAAACTAAACATACTCTCACCAAAAAAACAGGACCCTATATGTAAACCGTATAAACCACCAATTAGATTATCATCATCATAACATTCTACACTGTGACATATACCTATTTTATGTAATTCAATATATGTATCTAAAATAATTTCATTAATCCAAGTATCTTGATCTTTTCTTTTAATTTCTTTACATAACTCTATAACTTTTGCAAAATTTTGATCAATTTTAAAACTATATTTCGTTTTTTTAAATTCTTTAAAGAGTTTTTTTGGATATCGAAAATTAGAAATTGGAATGATAAATCTTAATTCTGGTTTATAAAATTTTATTTCTTCAGAATACTTACTATCAGCCATCGGAAAGTAAGCTTTTTTATAAAATTCTATTAAGCTGTTTAAATCAATTATTTTACTCAATTAAATTTGACATAAAATTTATGTTGTAACTTCCTCTTTTAAACTCATCAGTTTGAATAATTTTTTGATGTAGTTGAATATTAGTATTTATTCCCATAATTACATATTCTTCAAGTGCTCTATTCATTTTTTTTAGCGCCTCTGATCTTGTTGCACCGTAGGTAATTAGCTTACCAATCATACTATCATAGTGGGAGGGAATTGAGTAACCATCGTAAACAGCTGAATCTACTCGAATACCTAGTCCTCCAGGTTGATGATATTGTGTTATCTTACCAGGTGATGGTATAAAACTCTCTGGATGTTCAGCGTTAATTCGACATTCAATTGAACTACCTTTAAGTTTTATATCTTCTTGTTTTATTGTAAGTTTTTCACCATTAGCAACGAGAATTTGCTCTTTAACAAGATCTATCCCAGTAACCATTTCTGTTACTGGATGTTCAACTTGTAATCTTGTATTCATTTCCATAAAATAAAATTCATTATTTTCATATAAGAATTCTAATGTTCCCACTCCTTCATATCCAATTTCTTTCATAGATTTTCTGCAAAGTTCAGAAATTTTTTCTCTATTTTCATTTGTTAGAACTGAACTTGGACTTTCTTCAATTAGTTTTTGATGTTTTCTTTGAATTGAGCAATCTCTTTCTCCAAGAGTAACAACATTTCCAAATGAATCACAAAGAACTTGAATTTCAATATGTTTAGGAGATGTTAAAAATTTTTCCAAATAAACATTTTCATCATTAAATGATTTTTTTGCTTCAATTTTTGCTTCATTTATAGCTTTATTTAAATCATCTTTTTCTGTGACAATCCTCATTCCTTTTCCACCACCACCACTCGCTGCTTTTACTATTATTGGGTATTTTACTTTTTTTATAAAATCTTCAATTTTATTTTTATCGCTTAAGTCATTTATACCTTTTACTGTTGGCACCCCAGTTTCATCCATTATTTTTTTTGCATCAATTTTATTACCCATCATTTTGATATGTTCTGATTTTGGCCCAATAAATTTAATATTGTGTTCTTCAATAATTTCTGCAAATCGTTGATTTTCACTTAAAAAACCATATCCAGGATGAATTGCATCTACATCAGTTAATGTTGCGGCAGTTATAATTGCAGGTATATTTAAATAACTAGATTGTGCAGACGCTGGTCCGACACAAATACTTTCATCTGCCATTCTTACATGCATTGCATTTTCATCAACATCAGAGTGAATGGCTACTGTTTTTATTCCTAATTCTCTGCAGGCTCTAAGAACTCGTAAAGCAATTTCTCCTCTATTAGCAATCAGTATTTTTTTGAACATTATTCAAAAATTATAAGAGTATCACCATATTCAACGGGCTGGCTATTCAAAGTAACTATTTTTTTGATAATACCAGATCTAGGAGCTTTGATTTCATTAAAAGTTTTCATTGCTTCAATTAATAATAAAGTATCACCGGCTTTAACATGTTGACCAACTTTAACATAAGGTTGAGAATTTGGATCAGCAGAAAGATAAGCAACTCCTACCATTGGAGATTTAACAATATTATCTTCATTTACAACATCATTTGTATTTTCAACCTCTTTAACTTCAGTATTTTTTTCTATTTTTTGAACGGAAACATTGTTTTCAACGAAATCATTTGAGGTAATCTCAATTTCATAATCATTTTTTTTAATTTTTATTTTAGCAACACTATTAATTTTTGATTCTCTAACGATTAACTTAATATTCTCTAAATCTGTTTTATCTATTTTAGTCATACTTATTTATAAATTAATTTGCATATTGCTTCAATTCCTAGAAGATAACTATTTCCACCAAATCCACATATTAAACCATGCACTCCTTCGGAAGTAATACTTTTTTTTCTATACTCTTCTCTTGCATAAATATTTGAAAGATGAATTTCTATCTTGGGTTTATTTATTGCTCTTAATGAATCTAGAATGGCTATTGATGAATGAGTAAATGCTGCTGGATTAATAATTAGACCATCAAATTTATCATTCACTTCATGAATTTTATCAATTATTTCCCCTTCATTATTAGATTGGAAAAAAATAATCTCTAATTTCTTCTCTATACCTTTTTTTTCACAATCAGATTTAATCTTATCTAAACTGTCTTTACCATAAATATCATCTTCTCTATTGCCTAGTAGATTTAGGTTAGGGCCATTAATAATTAATATCTTTTTCATTCTATTTAAAATGCTTACTTAATTTTAAACCTTGATTTTGATAATTTGATTTAATATCTTTCCCGTATACAATATTACTGTTTTTGTTCAACTTTTCATATTTAATTCTAGCTATAGTTTGACCATCTTCTAATAAAAAAGGTACTTCATTTGTTTTTACTTCCAAAACTGCATATGATCCCCTACCCAGGCCAAAACCAGGATCAAAAAAACCTGCATAATGCGCCCTAAAGTCTCCAATGCCTGTATCATACGGGATCATTTCACCAGCTAAATTTGATGGTATTACAACCTTCTCTTTTGATCTTAAAATATAAAACTTGTTTTTTTCAATTAATAATTTTTTATTATTTTTTTTAATTATGTTCCAAAAATTATTTATTTTATGAGATTTAATTTTTGAAAAATTTAGAACTGGAGTATGTTTTTTAGCAACGTAAGCAATTATATTTGATCCAGCTAGATCAACTGATAACTTTAATCCGTTATCAATTTTAACATTTTTTATCATTTGATTTGAAATTTTTTGTTTTTTATTCAGACTGATAAGTTGTTTATCAGTTAAATAATTATGATTTTTATTTACAAGTCTTAATTGGTTTAAAGAATTATTTTTTTTAAAAGATATATCAAATGATCTTGATGTAATTTCTAAAAATATCTCACCTTTATAATTTTTAGGAATTTTTTCGTATTCTTCTGCATAATCAACAAGTGTTCTACAAAAAACATCTAATCTACCAGTACTACTTTTCGGGTTGCAGTGACCAAATATATTATTTTTTAAGTTAAGGCTTTCATTAAGTTTAACAATATAAGTTTTGTTTTTTCTAAATACAAAATCTTTACTTAAATTTATTTTTTTAATAGCTAAATCTTCTAATTTATCTCTAACTTTTGAATTATACGATAAGAAGCTATACTTAATTTCATAACATTCCTCACTTAAAGACAAATCCATGCTTGATGGCTGTATTTGATTATTTATAGTATTTTCAGTAATTATAAAATTTTTATTTATTAAATTTATATAATCTTGATATACTAAAGATCCATTCATTAACTTACATTCTGGATTATATTAACAAGTTTTAATAAATCACTATCTTTGGTATTTTTAAATTTTTTTATTTCAATATCAAAAAATTCTTTTTTAATATCATTGATTGATAAAAGAAAGTTAAAGAATTGTAACCATTCTTTTTTATTTAATTTTTTTGCTAGTTCAAAATATTTTAACAGAACATTTTTATTATAATAAAATTTATATAAAAGTTCTTTATTATTTTGAAAAGCTATCTCTGTATCACTATTAGATAAACTTTTAATTTCTATATTTTCAAATATTCTAATTTGCGCATAATAATTTAAGGGATATTTTTCTAAATTTTTTTTATAAAACTTTGTAGCTTCTTTAGTATATCCATAAGAGAATAATATATCTGCTTTAGTTTCTAGTAAAAAATTATTCTTATTGTTTTTTATTATTTCATTTAAATTATTTAGAGACATTTTTAGATTTCCATTTCTAGCTAATTTAATTGATTCTGCATAAGCTTTAAAAGGTTCATTTAACTCACTTAAAATTTCCTCATTATCACTATAACCTACAAATTTCGCTTTTATGTAGTTAAATCTTTGATTGTAACTTTCATTAAAATTATTTTCTTTATTCTCTTCGAAGTTCTTTATTAATAAAATCCTATCCTCAAAATATGGATGTGTACTAACTCTTTGTTTATCTTTTGAAAAACCCTTATTTAATAATTTTTGCTCTATTGTTTTTAATAATGTTTGAATAGATTTAGAATTAGTTTTTAGTAAATTTAGTGTTTTTAATGCATATAAATCAGCTTCCATTTCTTGATCTTTACTAAATACAATATATTGATTTGATAAAGTAGCTGCGGTTAGAATACTTCCTTCTAGTAATTGAGGGTTTTTAGTTAATGTTGAACCAGCTAACACAGATAAAATGCCTAAAGTATTAAATTTTTTTGTATTTTCTATTTTTTCTTTTCTATGTGAAATATGGTTTAGATGTATATGGCCAACTTCATGAGCTAATACAGATAATAATGCTACATAATCTGAACAATAAATAATTAAGCCAGAATTAATATGAATGATATTATTAATATCTACAAAAGCATTTATTTCATTACTATTATTTATTTGAAATTTAATTTTTTTATTTATTTTATTTATTTTAATTATATCTTCTAAAATCTGATTAATAAATTCATCGGTTTCGTAATCTAGTATTTGTGAGCTATGACCACTTTTTAAACAAAAAGTAAAAAATAAAAAAAAAACTAATATTTTTTTAAGACCACCATCCAGTTTTTTCTTCATCTTCGTTTATTTCACCAACAGTTAAATTTTGATCTTTTTCAGTATCAATTTTGTCATCTTCTTTTATTTCTTTATCATCTAAATTATTCTTCTTAATACTTTTTTTTGTTTTTTTTGTTTTTATCACCTTCTTTTTTTTGATTACTTTAGTAGATTTATTTGTTTTCTTTGTGTTCGTTTTTTCAATATTATTGGACTTATAATTTTCATCAATTTCAATTAAAGGGTCATGTAAAGAATATTGTGGGTCGAAATAAAAATTGATTTTTGATTCAAATTTGTTTTCTAATGAATTTATTTCACTCTTTTTATTATTTAACAAATTTTCTGCTAATCCACTATTACATTTAACATTAATTATTGAATTTTTATTTTCAGAGATTTTTTCTTTAATCACTTTTAATATCTGATCTATTATTGAAGAAGAATTCAAAATTAAACCTGATCCTTTACAATAATTACATCTCTCAAAAGATTTGTCTATTAAGCTCGATCTCAATCTTTGTCTTGATAGTTCCATTAATCCAAACATGCTTATTCTTCCAATTTGAACTCTAGCCCTATCTCTGACAAGAGCAGTTTTTAAACTTTTTTCAACTTTAAAATTATTTCGATAATCATCCATATCAATGAAATCTATAACTACCAAGCCTCCGAGATCTCTTAATCTTAGCTGTCTTGCTATCTCTACCGCAGCTTCTAAATTTGTTTTTAAGGCTGTATTTTCAATATTTCTCTCAGAGGTGTTTTTCCCAGAGTTTACATCTACTGCCACTAATGCTTCAGTTGTATTAATTACAATAGAGCCACCAGATTTTAATTTTACATTAAGACTAAAAAGGTCATTAATTTGTGTTTCAATATTATTGGAAGCAAAAAGTGAGTTTTCATCGGATTTGTATTGTTTTACTTTCTTAACAAATGTTGGTGCTAAATTTTTTGTAATTTTTTTAACTTTGTCGTATCCATCTTTTCCTTCAACTAAAATTTTTTCTACATCTTCACCTAACATGTCTCTAATTGCTCTTTTTAAAACATTGCCTTCTTCATGAATCATTTCTGGTGCTTCTGATTTTAAAGTAATTTCTCTAATTTTATTCCATTGGCTTACAAGGAATGAAAGATCCTTTGAAATTTCTTTTTTTGTCCTTCCAATCCCAGCTGTTCTTACTATTACTGACATTTTTTCAGGTATTTCTACTGAAGATAAAATTTGCTTTAATTTTTTTCTTTCCTCTAAATCTCCAATTTTTCTAGATATACCATCACTATTCATACTATTTGGCATTAGCACACAATATCTTCCTGCAAATGATAAATATGTAGTTAGTGCGGCCCCTTTTAAACCTCTTTCTTCTTTGTTAATCTGAACAAGTAAAACTTGTTTTGGTCGAATTACGTCTTGTATTTTATATTTTCTAAAATAATTGAAATATTCTTTTTTTGGGCTTAATTTTTTATTCTTTCTTTTCCTTATAGAAATAGTCTTTTCATCTGCATTCTCTTGTTCTTCTTCAGATTTAGTTTCAATATTGTCATTATCAGTTTCATCAAGCTCATTTAAATTTTCTGAGTTATTTAGATCATCTTCTTCTTTTTCATTATTAATTTTATCGTTAAGCTCTTTTATTCTTTGTTCATCTACTGCTGGAATCTTAAAGTAGTCTGGATGTATTTCTGTAAGAGGTAAAAAACCATTTCTATTTGTTCCAAAATCAACAAATGCTGCTTGAAGAGATGGCTCTATCCTTGTAATTTTAGCTAGATAAACATCACCTTTTACAGCATTTTTTTTATTTGTTTCAATTTCAAAATCGTCAAGTTTGCCATCTTCTGTAACTGCAATTCTTGTTTCAATGTTATTTGTTGTATCAATAAGTATATTTTTTGACATAATGCCGAAACTCCGTAAAAATTTTTATATATATAATTCATCTTTGTATATTTTATAATATTTGCCTAATGTCACATTTTTAACTATTTCACAATGTAGTTTAGAAATATGATTAGATTGATTGCTTATATAAAATTATTAGTAATTTTACTATGCATATTTGCATTTATTTCAATTTCAACTATTTTTTATACACTTTGGCGATACTCACCAGAATTACCATCATATGAAAGTATCTTAAATTATAAACCAAACTTGTCTTCAAGAATTTATAGTTCAGACGGATTACTACTAAAAAGTTTTTATACAGAAGAAAGAATATTTATTCCTGAAAGTAGAATACCTGAAAATATAAAATTAGCTTTTTTATCATCAGAGGACAAAAATTTTTATCGACATTATGGTGTTGATGTAATTGCAATAGTAAGAGCACTTTTTACAAATATTCTGAATACCTATTCTGATAAAAGAGTAGTCGGAGCTTCAACAATTACACAGCAAGTAGTTAAAAATCTTTTATTAAGTAACGAATTAAGTTACGCTAGAAAAATTAAAGAAATTATTTTATCTGTTAGAATTGAGAATATTTTAGATAAGAATTCTATTTTAGAATTATACTTAAATGATATTTATTTAGGATATGGTTCATATGGAATTGGCACAGCAAGTTTGAATTATTTTAACAAATCTATTTATGATCTAGAGCTTCATGAAATAGCTTTTTTAGCTGCATTACCAAAAGCACCAAACAATTATAATCCAAAAACTAATTACTTAAAAGCTATTGAAAGAAGAAATTGGGTAATTGATAGAATGTATCAAAATGGATTTATAAAAAAAGAAGATCTAAATTATAAAAATAAACCACTTCAAGTCTTCAAACGTAATGATAGAAAATTTTCAGAAGCAGATTATTTTTATGAAGAAATAAGGAAAGAACTATATTCGAAATTTGGAAAAGAAAAACTTTATTCAGATGGATTAATAATTAAGACTGCGCTTGATTCAGAAATTCAAAAAAATGCAAACCTCAGTTTACTTGAAGGATTAATAGAATACGAAAAAAACCAGGGTTGGCATGGTTTGATAGAAAATACTGATTTTGATAATTTTTTTAAAAATCAAGATTATTATAAAAAAATAAATCCTTTTTTTCCAAATTGGGAAACTGTTATAATTAATAAAATATATAAGTCTAAAATAGAAGTTTATAATAACTCTAAAGTAAAATTAATCGTAAATTTAAATAGCCCCAATAATAATTGGCTTTCTAATGAAGACTTCAAAAAAGGTGATGTAATTTACATCGAAAGAAATAAAAATTCTTACACCATAAAACAAGAACCATTAGTAAATGGTGCAATTATCGTTATGGACCCTCATAATGGAGATATATTAGCTCTTTCTGGTGGATATAGTTTTCACAAGAGTGAATTTAATAGAGCCACACAAGCTAAAAGACAGCCTGGGTCAGCATTTAAGCCCATTGTTTACTTAGCTGCATTGAATGAAGGTTATTCTCCTTCAACATTAATACTAGACGCACCTTATGTTGTTGATCAAGGCCCAGGCCTTCCAAAATGGAAACCATCAAATTATACAGATGAATTTTATGGATTAACAACAATGAGAACAGGCATTGAAAAATCTAGAAACTTAATGACTGTAAGACTTGCTAATAGAATTGGTATGGATAATATTTTAAATATGGCTAGTAAATTTAATATCAATGAAGGTTTTGACGATAAACTTTCAATGTCACTTGGTTCTGGAGTGATTACTTTAAGAGATCTAACCAATGCGTACGCTATTATTGCCAATGGAGGTAAAAAAATTGAATCTAAATTTATTACAAGTATTTATAATCGAAATGGAAATAAAATACGTGATACTAGTTTAAAAAAATGTAATGAATGTATTGTGGACTCAATTCCATTAAAAATAAAAATTCCAAATTTAGATGAAGAAAAGAACTTAGTTGTTGATCCACGTTTAGCTTATCAGATTACTTCGATGATGGAAGGTGTAATCGAAAGGGGTACTGCAAAAAGATTAAAAGATTTAGATGTCCCTATAGCTGGTAAAACTGGTACAACAAATCAAAATAAAGATGCCTGGTTTATCGGATACACTCCTGATCTAGTTATAGGTGTATATGTTGGATATGATCAACCAAAATCTCTTGGATATAAGCAAACAGGTTCTAGTGTAGCTGTTCCTATTTTTAAAAACTTTGCTAAAAAAATAAATATTAATAAAAATAAAAAACCATTTAGAATTCCTTCTGGAATAAGTTTTGTAAGAATTGACCCTAGAAATGGAATGATATCAAATCAGGAAGGAAGTATAAACGAACCTTTCATTTTAGGTTCAGAGCCATATTCTGGGAATGTAAATATTATAGACGGATTAGAAAATTTTAATAATAATTCCATTTCTGGGACAGGTGGTTTATTAAAGTAGATCTTTATGGAAAATATTGATTTAATTGATGAAAATTTAAAGAAAATAAGATCAAACTTTGATCTTATAAGGAGGGGAGTTTGACTATAATTCTCTTAAAAAAAAATTAGAAGATTTAAAGCTTAAAAGTTCAGATCCCAATATTTGGGAAAATCATAATGCAAAAAATATTTTTCAAGACATAAAATCTATTGAGAGCAAAATCAGTGACTTTAATAAACTTACTAAATTACTCAATGAAAATGAGGAAATTTATAAATTTATTCAAAAAAATAATGATAAATCATTATTAGATGATTTAAAAAATGAAGTTGAACTTACTTTAAAATTATCTGAAAAAATTCGATATTTAAATTTATTAAATGATGAAGCTGATCACCTTAATTCATTTATAGAAATACATGCTGGTGCTGGAGGAACTGAGAGTCAAGATTGGGCAGAGATTTTGCAAAGAATGTATATGAGATGGGCAGAAGATCAAGATAATTGCAAAGTAAGTTTATTACAAGAAATGCGTGGTGATGAAGCAGGAATAAAATCTTGTACACTAAAAATTGTAATGGAATACTCCTATGGATGGTTGAAAAAAGAAAGTGGTATTCACCGACTTGTAAGAATTTCACCATTTGATAGTAATAAGAGAAGGCATACAAGTTTTGCAAGTGTTTGGGTATATCCAGAAATAGATGATAAAATTGAAATAGAAATTAAAGAAAGTGATTTGAGAATTGATACTTATAGAGCTTCTGGAGCAGGAGGGCAACACGTAAATAAAACTGACAGTGCGGTAAGAATTACACACTTACCGACAAATATTGTTGTACAATGTCAGAGTGATAGGTCACAACATAAAAATAGATCAAATGCTATGAAAATGATCAAATCGAGAATTTATGAAGCAGAACTCCAAAAAAGAAAAGAAAATGAAAATATCAAAAATAAAGACAAGAAAGATATTGGATGGGGCAATCAAATAAGATCATATGTGTTACATCCTTATAAATTAATAAAAGATCTGAGAAGTGGATATGAAACTTCTAACGTAAATGATGTTTTAGATGGAAAAATAAATAACTTTTTAGAAAATTCTCTTACTTTTTAGTATTCTACTGTATTTTTAAAATCCCTATTTTCTTTTTACCTACTGATATTTTTATTTCTTTTGATCCAGAGTATTCTTTGAGAGAAAAGTTGTTATTTTTATATAATTCATCATTTACTCTTATACCATCAGATTTAATTAATCTTTTAATTTCACTTCTACTTTTAACAAGTTCTAGTTTTTCAATTGCATCTAAAATTGTAAAAATATCATCTTGTAGATTCAATTTTTTTTCTGAAATATATGGTAATCTCGCATCAATTTTGTTTGAGCTAAAAATGTTGTCAGCAATTTCAACAGCCTCATCTGCATCTTCTTTACCTCTCACAAGTTTTGTGACTTCATATGCCAATATTTTTTTTGCTTCATTTATTTCTTCATCTCTAAGCATTGAAAGTTTTTCTATTTCTTTCAAGGGAAGTTTAGTAAACAAATATAAGAACTTTGAAACATCATTATCATTTACATTTCTCCAAAATTGAAAGAATTCTAAACTAGTTATTTTATCTTTATTAAGCCATATTGCACCATCGGCTGTTTTTCCCATTTTAGAACCATCATTGTTTGTAATTAATGGCGATGTAATACCAAATGCATTTTTGTTATTAATTTTTTTTATTAAATCAACTCCACTTAATATATTTCCCCATTGATCTGATCCTCCCATTTGCAAAATACAATTATAATTTTTATTTAAATATAAAAAATCATATGCTTGTAAAAGCATATAATTAAATTCTAATATTGTTAAAGGTTGCTCTCGATCTAGTCTACTTTTCACAGACTCGAAAGTTAACATTTTATTTAATGTTATTTTAGAACCAAACTCTCGAAGAAAATCTATATAATTTAGCTTTGAAAGCCAATCATAGTTATTAATTATTAAAGCATCTTTATTTAGATCAATAAATCTACTAAAAGTTTTTTTTATACTATTTATGTTTTCATCAATTTGATTTTTAGTTAATATTTTTCTTGTTTTATCTTTTCCAGAGGGATCGCCAATTAATGTAGTGCCCCCACCAACTAAAGCAATTGATTTATGGCCATAAAAATCAAGCCAATGAAGTAGCATTAACTGAATTAAGCTACCTACATGTAAACTATCGCTAGTAATATCAAAACCTATGTAACCAGATATTTTATTTTTAAATATTATTTTATCTAGATTTTCTATGTCAATACCTTGATAAATAAAGCCTCTTGCATTAATTTCATTTAAAAAATCTGATTTAAATTTCATTACTAATTATTTTATTTCAATTCTTTGATTTATATAATCTTTTATTGAATTTTCAAATTCATCTGAAAAGCTCTCGTAGAAATGATCAGCTCCTTTTATAGGTTTAAAACTGATATCAACTTTTTTTTGTTGTTGAAGTTTTTCAGCAAGTATTTTGGTTGAGTCAAATGAAGCAATATTATCTCTATCTCCATGCACAATTAAGCCTGAAGAAGGACAAGGCGCTAAAAAACTAAAATCCCTTAAATTTGCTGGAGGAGAAATACTAACAAATCCATTTATTTCAGGCCTTCTCATTAAAAGTTGCATTGCAATCCAAGCGCCAAATGAAAATCCCGCTACCCAACATGTTTTTGAATTAGTATTATATTGCTGTAGCCAATCCAAAACACATGCTGCATCACTTAATTCTCCTTCACCATCATCGAAGACACCTTCACTTTTTCCTACCCCTCTAAAATTAAATCTAATTGTGGAAAATCCTGCTTTAATAAAAATCTTATACATTTTAAACACGATTTTAGTATGCATCGTACCACCTTTAGATGGATCGGGATGTAACAATATGACAATTGGAGAGTCGTCACTATTATTATGAGAATATTTCGCTTCTATCTTACCCTCAGGTCCTGGTATTAATATGTCAACCATTTGATAAAGCTATTATTGAAGTTATATGATTTTGTAAATATAGATATTTTAAATATATGAATTCTCTTGGTTTTGATAAGTCAGAAAAAGACACAAAAGTGGTTGTAGCTATGTCTGGAGGTGTTGATAGCTCAGTTGCAGCTGTAATGCTCAAAAAACAAGGATATAATGTAATTGGTATTACACTAAGATTATACAATAACTCAAATGTATCTAGTGCAAAATCATGTTGTGCTGGTATTGATATTGAAGATGCTAAAAATGTTGCTCTTAAAAATAATTTCAAACACATAGTTTTAGATTATCAAGATAAATTTTTTAATGGAGTTATAAGTAATTTTGTTGATTCTTATGCTAATGGTGAAACTCCCTTACCCTGTGTTAAATGCAATGAAACAGTAAAATTTTCAGATTTACTTAATGAAGCAAAAAAAATTGGAGCTGATGCATTAGCGACAGGGCATTATGCAATAAGAAAAGGATCTTTAAATAATGCTAGTTTGCATAAAGCAAAAGATTTTACAAAAGATCAGAGTTTTTTTCTTTTTGCAACATTACAAGAACAATTAAATTATGTTAGATTTCCTCTTGGCAATTACAAAAAATTAGAAATTAGAGAACTAGCTAAAAAATATGAGCTTGATGTAAGTGACAAACCTGATAGCCAAGATATTTGCTTTGTTACTTCTGATTCTTACAGAGATCTGGTAAAAAATTTAAATCCAAGTGTAAATAAAAAAGGTATAATCTATGACTTAGAAAATAATATTCTTGGAACTCATGATGGTATTAGTAATTACACAATTGGCCAAAGAAAAGGTATTGGTATTAGCGGTTCAAAAGAGGCTTTATACGTAATAGATATAAATAAAGATCAAAACTCAATTATTTTAGGTGGAAAAGAAAAATTGAAAAAAAATGTTATAAATTTTAAAAATATCAATTGGTTAGGGGGTAATATTCTTCCTAAAAAACTTGATTGTTCTGCAAAAATAAGATCAACCCAAGAAGATTTACCAGGAATTCTTGATATAAATAGCGACCAAGGAACTTTTACATTTGAAAAGGAATTAGATAATACTTCCCCTGGACAAGCTTGTGTTTTTTACAAAAATGACCAATTACTAGGGGGTGGCTGGATTACTGCCTGAATTTAAAATCAGTTCTAAATTTGGTTAATTTTTGTTGAAATAACTAGATTTTTTAAATTAATGAATTAGATGAAGTATTGTGAACTCTGATACACTTAATACATTAAACTCTTATAGTATAAATAAATACAAATATGGTTTTGTAACTGAAATTGATGATGAAAAACCAAAAAAAGGATTAAACGAAGATACAATTAAATTCATTTCACTAAAAAAGAACGAGCCAGAGTGGATGCTGGACTGGAGATTAAAAGCATATTCAAAATGGAAAAAAATGAAAGAGCCTAAATGGGCAAATCTTAGTTTTCCTGAAATTGATTATCAAGATATTTATTATTATTCAGCGCCAAAAGGTTTTGAAAAGAAACCAAAAGATCTAAGCGAAGTTGATCCTAAGCTCATAGAGACGTATAACAAATTAGGTATTCCACTAGAGGAGCAAAAAGTTCTAGCTGGTGTTGCTGTCGATGTAGTATTTGATAGTGTTTCGGTTGCTACAACTTACAAAGGTGAATTAGAAAAGCTTGGTATAATTTTCTGTTCAATTGGTGAAGCTATTCAAAAACATCCTGATTTAATAAAAAAATATTTAGGCTCTGTTATACCTCCAGGCGATCACTCTTTTTCAGCATTAAACTCAGCTGTTTTTACTGATGGATCTTTTGTTTACATACCAGAGGGTGTAAAATGTCCAATGGAACTATCTACTTATTTTAGAATTAACGCAGAAAATACTGGGCAATTTGAAAGGACTCTAATTATTGCTGATAAAGGTAGTTATGTTAGCTATCTTGAAGGATGTACTGCTCCTAAAAGAGACGACAATCAATTGCATGCAGCCAATGTAGAATTAATCGCTTTAGAAGGTGCGGAAATAAAATATTCAACTGTTCAAAATTGGTATCCCGGAGATGAAGATGGAAGAGGTGGTATTTATAATTTTGTTACTAAAAGAGGTCTTTGTGCAGGTAAAAATAGCAAGATTTCATGGACACAAGTAGAGACTGGATCCGCAATTACATGGAAATATCCTAGCTGTATTTTAAAAGGAGATAATTCTATTGGTGAATTTTACTCGGTAGCAATCACCAATAATTTCCAACAAGCTGATACAGGTACAAAAATGACTCATATTGGGAAAAATACCAAAAGTAAAATTATATCAAAAGGTATTTCTTTAGGTAAGTCACAAAATACTTATAGAGGTGAAGTTTCTTTTTTAAGGAAAGCTGACAAAGCAAGAAATTATACACAATGCGATTCTTTGTTAGTAGGAAACCAATGTGGGGCACATACAGTTCCTTATATTGACTCAAAAAATAATACAGCTGTTATTGAGCACGAGGCATCGACTTCTAAAATAAACGAAGATCAACTTTATTACTGCAGACAAAGAGGTTTAAGTCATGAAGAGGCAGTTTCATTAATAGTAAATGGTTTCTGTAAACAAGTTTTGCAAGAACTTCCCATGGAATTTGCTGTTGAAGCACAAAAACTGGTATCCATATCTCTCGAGGGAAGTGTAGGATAGTATGTTTTTAGAGATAAAAGACCTATCAGTAAAAATTGAAAATAAAAATATTCTTAAGAGTCTTAACTTAAATATTAACAAAGGTGAAGTTCACGCAATTATGGGTCCAAATGGATCTGGTAAAAGTACATTAGCAAACGTTCTAGCTGGTAAAGAGGATTACGAAATTTTAAATGGCAGTATTAATTTCAAAGATAACGATTTATTTGATTTAAATATCGAAGAAAGAGCACAAGAAGGAATGTTTTTAGCTTTTCAATATCCTGTTGAAATACCTGGAGTAAATATAACTCCATTTTTACACTCTGCAATTAATTCAAAAAGAAAACGTATGAACGAAGAAGAAATTGATAATTTATCATTTGCTAAGCTTTTAAAATCTAAAGCTAGTGATTTAGGCATAAATATTGATATGCTTAAACGATCAGTTAATACAGGCTTCTCTGGAGGTGAAAAAAAACGTTACGAAATTTTACAGATGAGTATTCTGAATCCAGATTTAGCTATTTTAGATGAAACAGACTCAGGCCTGGATATTGATGCTCTTAAAATCGTTACCGATGGGGTTAATAAACTTAAAACAAAAGATAATTCATTTTTAATAATTACTCATTATCAAAAACTTTTGGATTATATTAAACCAGATTATGTACATGTTATGGTAAATGGTTCTATTGTCAAATCAGGAGGATCTGAGATAGCTGCTGAAATAGAAAAAGATGGATTTCAAAAATTTCAGTAATGAATATCCAAGATAATTATCAAAAAAATAAAAAAAATATTTTTTTTTCAGAAAACAAAGATATTCAAACTTATAGAGAAAAATTAATAAATATTTTTGAAAATGATAGATTTGATAAAAAAAATAATGAAAGTCTTAAAAATATAAATCTAAAAAACTTTTTTGATTTTAAGTATAAATATCTGATCTCTGAAGAAACATCAGTAATAAACAATAATCAGGAAAATAGTTATTCAATAGTCTCTGTGAATGGACAGTGTTTAAGTTATAAAGATGATAAAATTGAAATTACTAAAATTTTAGATGAAGACTACATTGATTTTTCTAAAAATGATATAATTGAAAATAATGATCATTTTGTAAATCTAAATTCATTATTTTTAAATAGCGGTTTTAAGATTCTTATAAAAAAAAATAACAACATAAAAATTAAAATATCAAATATTATAACCGATGATGATTTAACAATTTTTCAAAAAAATAATTATATTTGTGAAGAGGGATCATCCCTAAATCTTATTGAGGAATATGAAAATAAAAATAATTCTACATCAAATATATTAAATGTAATTAAATTAGAAAAAAATTCTCAGCTAAATCATTTTCTAATTCAAGATAATTCTTCCAATCATAATTTAATAATAACAACTCATTCTTCAGTTAAAAAAGATTCTACCTACACTCAAAAAGTATATAATTTTTCAGAAGGCTACGTAAGAAATTTTCATTATTCTGAGTTAAAAGAAGCTAATTCAGAAGCGGATCTACAAGGAATATTTTTTTTAAAAGATAATAACACATCTAACAATAAAACATATGTTAAGCATTTAGCTGAAGATTGCAAAAGTAATCAAGTTTATAAAGGTATTTTGAATGACCGTTCTAAAGCAACATACTTTAGTAACACTCATGTTGATCAAGTTGCTCAAAAAACAGAGGGGTATCAACTCAGCAAAGGGATACTCTTATCAGATAATGCATCGTATTTTTCTAAACCTGAATTAAAAATATATGCCGATGATGTGAAATGCAGTCATGGCTCTACTATTGGACCAATAGACGAAAATGCTATTTTTTATCTTCGATCTAGAGGTATGAGTAAAATTGCAGCAACTAAAATATTGATATCATCATTTATTAATGAAGAATTAAGTAGTATTGATAATGAACAAATGTCTGAAATAATACAAAAGAAACTAGTAAGATACTTAAGTAAAGTGAAATGAATATTTCAAATTTAAAATCAAGATTTCCCGTATTCAAAAAAAATCCTAATCTAGTTTTTTTAGATACCGCAGCATCAGCATTAAAAGTTGATGAAATGATTGAAGCCACCGATAACTGTTACACAAATGAATATGCAAATATTCATAGAGGTAATTATGAACTAAGTTCAAAGTTAACAAAAAAATTCGAAGATGCTCGAAAAAAAGTTGCAGATTATTTAAATACATCTGAAAACAATATTATTTTTGTTAAAAGTGCTACTGAGGGTATAAATTTAATTGCGTCTTGTATGTCTAAAAGATTTTTAGAAGATGGTGACGAAATAATCTTAAGTTATCTTGAACACCATGCCAATTTGATACCTTGGCATTTAATTGAAAAAAAAATTAAAATTGTTCCTCTTGGACTAAACGAGGATAGTGAAATTAATTATAATGAATTAAATGATAAAATTAATTCAAAAACTAAATTAATTACATTAACCCACATGTCAAATGTTACAGGATCAATAACTAATTTTGATAAAGTAAAAGAAATTGCAAAAAAAATGAATATACCTTTACTATTGGATGGTTGTCAATTTGCTCCACACAAACAAGTTGATCTAAAAGATTTAGATCCTGATTTTTATGTTTTTTCCGCTCATAAAATGTATGGCCCTTCAGGTCTTGGCGTATTGTATATGAAAGATAAGTGGATAGATGAATTTACTCCATACCAAGGGGGAGGGCAAATGATACACAACGTAGAAATTGACAAGAGTACATACGCAAATGGTTACGAAAAATTTGAGGCAGGTACTCCTCCTATTGCACCAGTTATTGGATTTTCCTCTTCATTAAATTTTATGAGTGAAGTTGGTCTAAATGTTATTTATGATCATGAGATGAAACTTCATGATTATGCTTATGAAAAACTTTCAAAATTAAATAATATAAAAATATATGGATCACATATAAATAAAGGTGCAATCATTTCTTTTAATATTGAAGGTGTGCATAATTCTGATTTAGGAGCGATGTTAGATAAAAAAAACATTGCAATAAGAACAGGACACCATTGTTGTCAACCTCTTATGAAACACTTTAATGTTACTGGAACTTCTAGAATCTCATTTGGTGTATATAATACAAATGATGATGTTGATTACTTAATAGACAGCATTCATGAAATAACAAAAATCTTATTATAACTTAATGGAAGAAAAAAAATTAGAAGATTTTTTACCTGATAAAAAAACAAGTTATATAAAAAAATTTAACAATTCAAACATCAACACTAATATTAACGAAGAACAAGTCATAGAGTGTATTAGGACTGTCGTTGATCCTGAAATACCAGTTAACTTATATGATTTAGGTTTAATATACGAAATTAAGATTAATGATAATAACGACATTAAAATTAAAATGACATTAACTAACCCCAACTGCCCTGTTGCAGGAACTATGCCCGAAAGTGTAGGAAAATCACTTGAAAAATTATCAAATTTAAATTCAATTGAAGTTTCTTTAGTTTGGGATCCAAAGTGGCATAAAGATTTGATGTCTGATGAAGCAAAACTTGCTTTAGATATTTTTTAAAATAATTTATAAGGGTTTTATGAATAATATATTATCAATAACCACTAAAGCCACCATTCAGATAAAAAAAATTCTATCCACTGCGCCTAAAGATATAGATTCAGTTTTAGTTGGCATTGATAAATCTGGATGTAGTGGATATTCATATAAACTCGACTTTGCAGATTCATCAAATTTTAAAGATTTTGAAAAAATTGATAGTGATGGTATAAAAATTTTAATTGATCCAAAGGCAACCATGTTTTTGCTAGGATCTACAATGGATTATAGGACTGACAAATTATCTTCGCGTTTTATTTTTGAAAATCCTAATGAAAAAAATACTTGTGGATGTGGGGAATCATTTAGCATTTGATTGATAATTTAAAAAACAACACACCTTTATATTTAATTTATTTATATCCTTTTTCTTTAATAACTGGACCATTTTTACCTGATTTTTTAATTTGTTTACTTGCTTTATTTGGCATTTATGAAATTTCAAAAAACAAAAAATGGAGTCATTACATTAATATTTATACAATAATATTTACAATTTTTTTTTTCTATATTTTGATTTTATCGTTAACTTCTAAAAATCCTTTACTTTCATTAGAGTCTACACTTTTTTATTTTAGGTTTATTTTTTTTTCTATAAGCATTGCATTTTATTTTAATAAATTCTTAAGCGATTTAGACAACATTAAAATTATATACTCAATTTGCATTTTATTTGTTTGTATAGATGCAATTTTTCAATACTTATTTGGTTATAATACTATAGGTTTTTTGAAAACAGATTTATACCGACTAAGTGGATTGTTTAAGGATGAATATATTTTAGGTTCATACTTATCTAGGTTGTTACCAATAATTATTTTTTTATTTATGTTGAACTGGAAAAGTACTAGTAAAGAAATTATTTTATATTCTGTCTTGATTATATTATCAGGAGTTACAATTTTATTATCAGGCGAAAGATCAGCTTTATTTTTATATCTTTTATTTATTTTTTTAACATCTCTATCAATTAAAGAATTATTAAAAATAAATATATATATTTCAATTTTACTTATTACTATTTCCGCATCTATATTTTATTTTAAGGATGATATCACATATAGATTGATAAATTATACTTATTCTCAAATTTATGATACTGAAAATCAAAAAATAAATTTTTTCTCTAATGAGCATCAAAAACATTTTATAACTGCCTATCAAATATTTCTTGATAAGCCAATTGTAGGTCACGGCCCTAAAATGTTTAGAGAATTGTGTCTATTGCCAAAGTATGATAATGGTGGCTGCAGTACCCATCCACACAATACTTATATTCAACTCCTATCAGAAACGGGAATAATTGGATTTTCTTTTGTATTTTCTTTCTTTATATTTTCTTTATATAAACTGTTTAGAAAATCTTATTTACAATTTAAAAATAAAGTAGAAAACACTAATAGAAATAATGCTGAAACAATTGTTTTAATATCAATTATACTAACTTTATGGCCTTTAATTCCAACTGGGAATTTTTTCTCAAATTGGATAAGTACAATTTATTTTTTTCCTTTAGGTTTATATTTTTTTATTTATAAAAAAAATTAATATTATGAGCATAGTTAATACTCATCATTTAGTATTTTATTTTCTTATTTTTGTTTTAAGTTATTTGATACTTAAATTTGAAGGTCTCTTCTTTTCAATGCTTTTTATAACAGCAGGAATAATACCTATAGCAAGAGATAATTATGTTAATTATCTGGGTCAAAATAAACATGGAATTAATAAAAATAATGCATCTCGGCTTGGCGGGATTATTTTATGCGCTATGCTTTTTTATTTAGTAATAACAAAGTTAGATTTTTTTTCTTCTAAATATAATTTAATTTTCCTCTTGTTTTTTTCATTTATTTTAATTGGATTTTTGGATGATTTAAGATTAATTAATATAAACTCAAAGTTAAAATTACTATTGCAAATTATTATAATATTTATAATTTTTTTCATAATTGATTTTATTGTAATAAATTTTGCTAAAGAAAAATATTTATCATTTATTAATGATATGCCATTTTTAGCAAAATTTATCTCTTTTTTTATTGTTTTGTCATTTATTAATGCGTCAAATATCACAGATGGAGTTAATGGATTGTTATCAGGAACAGTAATTATTTTATTCATTATCTTTTATTATTCTACAAATTTAGACTTTTTTTTGATTATTATTTCTAGTTATTCCATATTTTTTTTTATAAATTTCTTTATGGGAAAAATATTTTTAGGTGATACAGGAAGTTACCTTTCAGGGATATTAATTATATTTTCATCTATTTACGTTTACAATAATTATGATTTTTCCTTATCATTTCTATTATCATTATTTTCCTATCAAATATGTGAATTGATTAATTCTTTTTCAAGAAGAATTTTTAATAGCAAAGATCCATTTAAGTCTGATAATAATCATTTGCATAATTTTTTGTATGTTTACCTTTCTAAATTTAATAAAAGTAATTTATTTACAAATTCCCTAAATGGATTAATTCTTTTAATTTTATTTCCTTTATTTGACTTTTTAATTTACCTCATAGTAGATAAAACTTATAGCCAAATTTATTGGTTTACTTTTCTTTTTCATATATTTTTTTATTATGTTTTGAGAAAAGTTCTAAGAAAAGATGTTATAACTAGCAATGCAATATAGATTTTTAAAGAATATTATAATATTATGATAATTATTGGCGGAGTAGCTCAGTTGGTCAGAGCGCACGGCTCATATTCGTGATGTCGGGGGTTCAAATCCCTCCTCCGCTACCATAATTATGATATTTTCATTCACACAAAATTTAAGTTTTAGAAAAATATTCTCTATCGGTTTGTCATATAGAATATTCGTATACTTAATCTTAGTTTCTATTCCACTTTTCCATGAAAAATTTGGTAACATAAGTCCATTAAGTTTCCATTCTTTTGCGGATATGAAATTTTATCTGCTCTTTGGAAATTGTGGCGAATTTAATTTTTCTGAATTTTTAATTACTTACAAAAATGTTTTACAATTAAATTTTGATGACGTAATATGTAGATATCCTGGACCAATATTCTCTTTAATAATAAATATATTAAATTATTCAGAAAACTTTACGATTTTAGTATCTCTATTAACTTTTTCAATTGAAATAATATCCTATTATCTTTGGTCTAAATATCTTTTTTTTAAAATTAATAAGGTTTCTGCGCTAGTATTTAGTTTTATGCCGCTTCCTCTTATCTTTGGATTTCTTCACTCTCCAGACATAATATTCTATCTTTTATCTTCATTAATAATTTTATTTCTTAAGGATTTTATAAAATTGAATAATATAAATTTTTTTATTTTATGTTTTCTAATGGTTCTTACCAGACCGAGTTCTTTTTTAATTTTATTTTTTATTTTAATTTATGGAATTATTAAAAATTCAAGAATGTTAATTATTATATCATCCATTTGTATAATATTTTGTATATTTTACTACCTTCCATATTTTATTGACGAGTTAAGAATAGTAAAAAAAAATACTCAAATCTATTATACTGTTAACAACGTTTTTTTAAACCATATATTTATATATATACAAAAATTTTGTTATTTAATGGGTTTTTCTCCATCTGAAAGTGGTAATAAATTTTTTCTAACTATCCGATATGTATGCGGATTAATATTTATTATTGGTTATTTGTATAGTTATAGAAAGTTTAAATTGTTTAATTTTTTGCTTATTAACATTCACATAATTTCAATTGTGTTATTTATGTATCCAGCGTATCGATACATTTTGCCAATTATGCCTATTTTATTTTTATATAGTTATAAATTAACTGAAAATATACTTATTAAGTATAAACTTACTTAATAAATTTTTTATACCAATTTATAGTTTTATCTATACCTTTGTTTAAAGAGGTATTTGCCTTGAACCCAAATTCACTGATAGCTCTGCTGCTATCTAATGATTGATAATTAATTTCATTTTTTGAGACATAGTTTTCAAATAACTTTAAAATATTTTTAGTCATCCTAGGATCAAATTTATTTAAAATTAATTTTGAAATTTCTTTTACTGTATAAGGTTTATTGGTTCCAAAATTATAAACAAGTTTTTTGGGTTTCTTTGAATAAATTTGCTCTGATATATTTATTAAAGTATTAACCCAATCTTCTATAAACATATAATCTCTGAGTAAAAGTCCATTAGATCTTGGAATAAATTTTTCTTTTTTCATACCAGTCATTATTAGACTTGGAATAATTGCACTAAAATTTAATTGTCCTGGTCCATATAAATTACAAGATCTTGTTATTAGAGAATTTAAATTATAATTTTCTGTGTAAGTTCTAACAATATTTTCACATATTAGTTTAGAAACTTCATACGGGTGATCAGGTTTTGGTTGATATATTTCTTTATACGGAAGTAAATTTTTGTTGATTTCACCGTAAACTTTATCTGTTGAACAAAAAATAAAACTTTTTATTCTTTTATTATCTTTCAAAGCTTCACATAAATTTAAGGTTGAGTTAATATTATTATTCAATGTGTCGTATGGAAATTTATATGCTTTTTGTACTTCAACTTGTGCTGCTAAGTGAAAACATACATCGATACTATTATCATTGATAAATTCTTTTAATTTTATTAAATTATCAATTGAAAAATTTAATGAATTAAAATTATTAATTTTTTCAAAATTTAACAGTGATGTTTTAGAGTTAAAGTTATGTAATCCATAAACATTAGCATTTTTTTTAATTAGAAATTTACATAAATTACTTCCTAAAAATCCATGAATACCTGTAACAAGTACTTTCTTTTTGTTCCAAAAATTTTTTTTAAGCATAAAACTTTTTCATATTTTCTTTTGCTTTTTCTAATTCTGAAATGGAATTGAATGTTACATGGTAACCATTATGAATATATTCATTAACATTATTCAAAGAGCACATTTTCATGAGATAATTTTCAATTTTATTATAATTTTTTATATAATAAATATTTTCATAATTAAAAATCATAAAACCAATATTATAATTTCCTAAATAAGGTTTTTCTTTAAATTCAAATTTATTATTTTTTTTAAATAAAAAACCAAAATTAGAGTTATATCTATATGTAGTTAAAGTTATAATTTTTTTGGAATCAATATGACTTTTTATTAATTTATCAAAATTTATATTGGCAAACTCGTCCCCATAAAAAACTATAAGATTTTTTTTTGATCTAATCAGATTTTTTTTAATTCTATTCAATATACTTATGTTACCATCATTAAATAGATCAATTTTATCTTCATTATAATTTTTATTGATGAAAGTTTTGATTTTACTAAATAAATAATTTCCTGAAATAATTGTATTTTCACAAATTTTTTTTGGAACTAACTTTATAATTTTATTTAACATAGGTTCATCAC
Organism: uncultured Alphaproteobacteria bacterium; assembly: GCA_902614085.1. Taxonomy (GTDB): domain Bacteria; phylum Pseudomonadota; class Alphaproteobacteria; order HIMB59; genus CACPNW01. The sequence continues at coordinate 20,518 of CACMJS010000002.1, read as the reverse complement.
CTACTTTAATAAGAGTTTTTGGAATTTTTTTTCCAATTTTACCTAATCTTGTACCTTTACCACCACAAAGTATTAAAGCATTAAATCTATTTTTCATATATAATATTATAACTTATGTCAGATATTATTTTAATTCCAGCTTATAAACCAGATAATAAATTATTAAAATTAATTCAATCTTTAAAAAAAATAAAAAATGCAGAAATTGCAATAATTGATAATGGCAACGAAGCCGAATATAATGAATTATTTGATATAATTGAAAATGAATATAAAGTTAGAATAATTAAAGTAATTAAAAATAAAGGTAAAGGGTATGGAATTAAATTTGGCATAAATTACCTTTTAAAAAACTCTATCGATTTTAAAAACTTAATTTTTGCAGACGCAGATGGTCAGCATACTTTTAACGATATATCCAAAATGATTGATGCTTGTAAAAATAGTGATATGGCAAACAAATTTATCATTGGTAATAGAATTCATTCTTCAAGAACACCTTACAAAAATTTAATAGGAAATAAGATATTTAATTTTTTAATGAAAAAATTAAAAAAAATATATCATAATGATTGTTTGTGTGGATTAAGAGCTATTTCAAATATTAATGCCTCCTTGCTTCTTCAGGTACCAGAAAATGGTTTCGATTTTGAAATTACTTCGATCTACCATCTTATTTCTAAAAAGATTATTTTAGATGAAGTAATAATACCTGCTACATATCATGATAATCACAAATCTCATTTTAAAATTTGGATGAACTCCTATCAATTGATTAAATTACTATTTAAGTAAACATTGTCTTGATTTTATTTATTAAAGTAATATCAGTACCAAATCTATCGCGGGATGGAGCAGCCCGGTAGCTCGTCAGGCTCATAACCTGAAGGTCGTAGGTTCAAATCCTACTCCCGCAACCAATTTACAGGTAGATTCTTAATTTTTTTTGTAGTTCCGTAATTTTCCCTCAAAATATCCCCAAAAATATAGTTTTTTTTTTATTTTTTATGATTTGACAAGGAATTTTTATACTATTATAGGCACATTCTCTTTTCGTTAGAAAAGAACAATCCTCTACAAATTTTATTAAATTAGTAGTGTTTTGTATGCTCTTTGATTTGTTAATAAGATAATAAAGAGATACGTAGACAACAATTCGTAATTTAAATTTTACGAATGTTAATGGAATACGTATCAACAAATACTTTTGTTTTTACAAGAAGTATTCCGCTTTAACGGACGTTCCGTAATTTTTGACTTCGGTCAAATTTACTCAACTTAAGAGTTTGATTATGGCTCAGAACGAACGCTGGCGGCATGCCTCATACATGCAAGTCGAACGAAATCTTCGGATTTAGTGGCGCACGGGTGAGTAACATGTGGGAATCTACCTGAAGGTTCGGAATAACTACGGGAAACTGTAGCTAATACCGGATGTGTCTGCAAAGAGAAAGATTTATCGCCTTCAGATGAGCCCGCACTAGATTAGCTAGTTGGTGAGGTAACTGCTCCACCAAGGCTACGATCTATAGCTGATTTGAGAGGATGATCAGCCACACTGGGACTGAGACACGGCCCAGACTCCTACGGGAGGCAGCAGTAGGGAATATTGGACAATGGGGGAAACCCTGATCCAGCAATGCCGCGTGAGTGAAGAAGGCCTTAGGGTTGTAAAACTCTTTCATCAACGATGATAATGACATTAATTGAAGAAGAAGCTCCGGCTAACTTCGTGCCAGCAGCCGCGGTAATACGAAGGGGGCTAGCGTTGTTCGGAATCACTGGGCGTAAAGCGTATGTAGGCGGATCAAAAAGTTAGATGTGAAATCCCTGGGCTCAACCCAGGAACTGCATTTAAAACTAGTGATCTAGAATTTGGTAAGGGTTAGTAGAATTTCCAGTGTAGAGGTGAAATTCGTAGATATTGGAAAGAATACCAGAAGCGAAGGCGACTAACTAGGCCATTTTTGACGCTGAGATACGAAAGCGTGGGTAGCAAACAGGATTAGATACCCTGGTAGTCCACGCAGTAAACGATGAGTGCTAGTCGCTGGTGCAATAGTATCAGTGTCGAAGCTAACGCATTAAGCACTCCGCCTGGGAAGTACGGTCGCAAGATTAAAACTCAAATAAATTGACGGGGGCCCGCACAAGCGGTGGAGCATGTGGTTTAATTCGAAGCAACGCGAAGAACCTTACCAGACCTTGACATGGTATGTTTGAATTACAGAATCGTAATTCTTCAGTTCGGCTGGCATACACACAGGTGCTGCATGGCTGTCGTCAGCTCGTGTCGTGAGATGTTGGGTTAAGTCCCGCAACGAGCGCAACCCTCATTTTTAGTTGCCATCAGGTCAAGCTGGGCACTCTAGAAAAACTGCCGGTGATAAGCTGGAGGAAGGCGGGGATGACGTCAAGTCCTCATGGCCCTTACGGTCTGGGCTACACACGTGCTACAATGGTGGTGACAGAGGGCAGCAATATCGCAAGATAAAGCTAATCCCAAAAAACCATCTCAGTTCGGATTGGACTCTGCAACTCGAGTCCATGAAGTTGGAATCGCTAGTAATCGTAGATCAGCGTGCTACGGTGAATACGTTCTCGGGCCTTGTACACACCGCCCGTCACGCCATGGGAGTTGGTTTTACCTTAAGCCGGTGCGCTAACCGCAAGGAAGCAGCCGTCCACGGTAGGGTCAGCGACTGGGGCGAAGTCGTAACAAGGTAACCGTAGGGGAACCTGCGGTTGGATCACCTCCTTTCTAAGGATAATGATAATTAGTTCGCTAGTTATCCGGATTGTTGTCTATCTATCTCTTTAATTTATTAGCTAGTACTGGGTGCTTATTTAATTATATTGGGCTGGTAGCTCAGTTGGTTAGAGCGCGCGCTTGATAAGCGTGAGGTCGGAAGTTCAAGTCTTCCTCGGCCCACCAATAAACAGGGGGATTAGCTCAGCTGGGAGAGCGCCTGATTTGCATTCAGGAGGTCAGCGGTTCGATCCCGCTATCCTCCACCAACTAATAAACTTATCTTATTTTTTCTTTGAATTGTTAATATGTTTTAATAACTGATCAAAATAAATTTTTATTTGATTAAATATACGTACAAAATTTTTCTCTGTACGTAATTGCAATCAAGCGCAAAAGGGCATTTAGTGGATGCCTTGGCATCAAGAGACGATGAAGGACGCGGCAGGCTGCGAAAAGTTAAGGGGAGTTGTCAACACACTTTGATCCTTAAATATCCGAATGGGGAAACCCAACTCTTATGAGTTACTCATTAGTGAATACATAGTTAATGAGAGTTAACCTAGTGAATTGAAATATCTTAGTAGCTAGAGGAAAAGAAATCTATTCCGTTAGTAGTGACGAGCGAACGCGGATCAGGCCAACAGTAAAATTATAATAACTAGAATTACCTGGAAAGTTAAACCATAGTGGGTGATAGTCCCGTATAGGTAAAAATTAATTTTATTTTCGAGTAGGGCGGAACACGTGAAATTTTGTCTGAATATGGGGAGACCACTTCCCAAGCCTAAATACTCCTTGATGACCGATAGTGAACTAGTACCGTGAGGGAAAGGTGAAAAGCACCCCGATAGGGGGAATGAAATAGTATCTGAAACCGAATGCCTACAAGCAGTCAGAGCTTCCTTGAGAAGTGATGGCATACCTTTTGTATAATGGGTCAGCGACTTAGTCTGTGCAGCAAGCTTAAGCCATTAGGTGTAGGCGAAGGGAAACCAAGTCTTAATAGGGCGTTAGTTGTACGGATTAGACTCGAAGCGGGATGAGCTTAATATGAGCAGGTTGAAGATGCAGTAACATGCATCGGAGGACCGAACCAGGAAACGTTGAAATGTTTTTGGATGACTTGTGTTAAGGGGTGAAAGGCCAACCAAATTCCGCTATAGCTAGTTCTCCGCGAAAACTATTTAGGTAGTGCGTTGTGTGAATGATTTCGGGGGTAAAGCACTGGATGGGCTAGGGGGAAGCGATTCCTACCAAACCTAACCAAACTCTGAATACCGAAACTCTATACACAGCAGACAGACTATAGGTGCTAAGGTCTATAGTCGAGAGGGAAACAGCCCAGATCACCAGTTAAGGCCCCCAAATAATGGCTAAGTGGGAAAGTATGTAGAAAGACCAAGACAGGCAGGAGGTTGGCTTAGAAGCAGCCATCCTTTAAAGATAGCGTAACAGCTCACTGTTCTAATTAAGTTTTTCCGCGACGAAGATGTAACGGGGCTAAAGCCATTTGCCGAAACTGTGACTTTGTAATTATTGCGATAATTACAAGGGGTAGCGGAGCGTTCTGTAAGCCGTCGAAGATGTTTTGAAAAAAATGTTGGAGGTATCAGAAGTGCGAATGCTGACATGAGTAGCGATAAAGAGTGTGAGAGACACTCTCGCCGAAATCCTAAGGTTTCCTGCGTAAAGTTAATCTGCGCAGGGTTAGTCGACCCCTAAGGCGAGGCAGAAATGCGTAGTCGATGGGAAACAGGTTAATATTCCTGTACCTTCTGAGAGTTGACGGATTATGTAAATTGTATTTTCTTATTGGATTGAAAATGCAGTGAAGTAGTTCCTGGAAATAGCCTCAGATTATAGATCGTACCTAAACCGACACAGGTAGGAAGGTAGAGTATACCAAGGCGCTTGAGAGAATGATGTTGAAGGAACTCGGCAAAATGCTCTTGTAACTTCGGAATAAGAGAGACCATTTTTTAGGCAACTAATTAATGGTGGCACAGAATAGGGAGAAGCGACTGTTTATCAAAAACACAGGTCTCTGCTAAGTCGTAAGACGATGTATAGGGACTGACGCCTGCCCGGTGCCGGAAGGTTAAATGGTGGAGTGCAAGCTCTAAAATGAAGCCCCGGTGAACGGCGGCCGTAACTATAACGGTCCTAAGGTAGCGAAATTCCTTGTCAGGTAAGTTCTGACCCGCATGAATGGCGTAACGATTTCTCCGCTGTCTCCAACATCAACTCAGCGAAATTGAATTCTCCGTGAAGATGCGGAGTACGTGTAGTTAGACGGAAAGACCCCGTGCACCTTTACTATAGCTTTACAGTGGTATTAGAAAAATAATGTGTAGGCTAGGTGGTAGACTTTGAAACAAGTGCGCTAGCATTTGTGGAGTCAAAAGATGAAACACCACCCTTTATTTTTTTGATATCTAACCATCATCCATTATCTGGATGTGGGACCCTGTATGGTGGGTAGTTTGACTGGGGCGGTCGCCTCCTAAAGAGTAACGGAGGCGCGCGATGGTAGGCTCAGGCTGGTCGGAAATCAGCTTTAGAGTGCAATGGCATAAGCCTGCCTGACTGCGAGACGTACATGTCGAGCAGAGTCGAAAGACGGTCATAGTGATCCGGTGGTTCCGAGTGGAAGGGCCATCGCTCAACGGATAAAAGGTACGCCGGGGATAACAGGCTGATACCCCCCAAGAGTCCATATCGACGGGGGTGTTTGGCACCTCGATGTCGGCTCATCACATCCTGGGGCTGGAGAAGGTCCCAAGGGTTTGGCTGTTCGCCAATTAAAGTGGTACGTGAGCTGGGTTCAGAACGTCGTGAGACAGTTCGGTCCCTATCTGCTATACGAGTTGGAAATTTGACAGGATTTGTCCCTAGTACGAGAGGACCGGGATGAACGTACCTCTGGTGTACCAGTTGTTCCGCCAGGAGCATCGCTGGGTAGCTATGTACGGACAGGATAACCGCTGAAAGCATCTAAGCGGGAAACCCACCTGAATACTAGATTTCCCTATTAGAGTCGTGGAAGACCACCACGTTGATAGGTTGGATGTGGAAGTACAGTAATGTATGAAGCTTACCAATACTAATAACTCGATTGGCTTGATTACAATGGACGTACAGAGAAAAATTTTGTAATAACAGTTTCCTGGTGACTATAGCAACTGATAAACACCCGATCCCATTCCGAACTCGACCGTGAAAGCAGTTAGCGCCGATGGTACTTTGTCTTAAGGCATGGAAGAGTAGGTCGTTGCCAGGATTTTTATATGTCTTTAAAAAACTTTAAATCTATTAGTAAAAAACTAAGAATTATTTGTGTTGAGCTTGCGTATAAAAGCTCTTCCTCCCACATAGGAAGCTCTTTATCTATAATTGACATCTTAACAGTTTTATATTTTGAAGTTTTAAATATTAAACCAAAAAATCCTAACTATAAAAATAGAGATAAATTTATCTTAAGTAAAGGACATGCGTGTCTTGCCCAATACACTGTACTATATAAAGCAGGTTTTTTTGACAAAAAAATGCTTGATACTTTTGGTAAAAATAATTCAAAACTTATGACACATATTAGTAGCGAAGTGCCTGGAGTAGAACTTTCTACTGGCTCTTTGGGTCATGGACTACCTTTTGCAACAGGCATTGCATATATTAATAAAATTTTAAAAAAAAAAATTAAAATATTTGTTTTAATTAGTGATGGTGAACTTAACGAAGGATCTAATTGGGAAGCTATACAGTTTGCATCACATCATAAACTCAGTAATTTAAATATTTTAATTGATCAAAACAATGAACAAAGTCTTGGCCCAACAAATAAAATTATTAACTTAGAAAAATTAATTGATAAATTTAAATGTTACAATTTGGATGTTTGTGAAACAGATGGTCATAATTATACAAATATTCTTAAATCATTGAAGAGAACCTCAAATAATAAAACCAAAGTTACAATATTTAAAACAATAAAAGGTAAAGGAGTTAGTTTTATGGAAAATAAAACACTTTGGCATTATAAAAGTCCATCATATTATGAGTATAGTTTAGCTTTAAAAGAAATAATATAAAATGAGAAATTTTTTTATAGATAAGCTTATAAAAAATACGAAAAAAAATAACAAAAATTTTTTAATAGTAGGTGATCTTGGTTACAATGTTATTGAAGGTTTTGCAAAAAAATTTCCTAAAAATTTTCTTAATGTTGGTGTAGCTGAGCAAAATATGGCTGGTTTAGCAGCAGGAATTGCTTCTGAGGGTTACAGGGTATTTATATATTCTATTGCTAATTTTCCAACTTTTAGATGCGCTGAGCAAATTAGAAATGATATTGATTATCATAATTTATCGGTAAATGTAATTTCAGTTGGATCAGGTTTTTCATATGGTAATTTAGGTTATAGTCATCATGCTATACAAGATTATGGGTTGATTAGAATGTTTCCCAACTTTGCTATTCATTCTCCAGGTGACATATCTGAACTCAATGGATGTTTGGAATATATTTTTGCATCCAATCATCCAAATTATTTAAGGCTTGATAAATCAAAATATAATCAAAATGAATTTAGAAAAATAAATTTAAAACCAGGAAAATTAATAAAAAAATTAAGTTATAAAAAAAATAATAATAAAACAATCTTAATGACTGGAGCCTGTCACAACTTGTTAAATAAATTAAAAAAAATAGATGAATTTAAAGATTATGATATTAATTCACTTCCAATTTGGGGTAGTAAATATAAAAAAAAATTAAATAAATTTTTTGAAAAATATAAAAAAGTTATTACTTTGGAAGATCATGTTTTAGATTCTGGTTTTGGCACTTGGGCACTTGAATCCAACTTAAACTTAAAAAAATCACAAATTGATTGTATTGCCTATGATAATCTAAATATCAAAGTTGCTGGTAATAAACTTTATCTAGAAGATTTATCATTAAAAAATAATTACTATTATAAAAAAATAAAAAATTTATAATGAAATATATTTATTTTAATTGATGTTAAGGGGCAAGAGAGTATTCGCTTTAATTCCTGCAAGAGGTGGGTCAAAAAAAATTAAAAACAAGAATTTAATAAAAATAAATTCTTATCCCTTAATTTATTATACTTTAAAATCAGCAATTAAATCTAATTTTATTGATGAAGTATATGTATCCAGTGACTCACATAAAATATTGAAATTTTGCTCAAAGTATAAAGCTAAAACTCATTTACGGCCTACTAGTATATCATATGATTTTTCCACTGGAAATGAAGTTGTTTTGGATTTTATCAATAGTTATAAAATTTTAAATGATGATTATATTATTTATCTTCAACCTACGTCACCTTTAAGAAAATCATTACATATAAATTCTGCATTTAACATATTAAGCAAAAATAAGAGAATAAAAAATTTAGTAAGTGTTAAAAAAATTAATTATTCATACGAAAAATTATTATATATAAAAAATTCAAAAATAAATAACTTGCATTCAGACAAATTAATCACTGAGAATCGTCAATCACTTAATGAAGCATATCTTGCTAATGGTGCTATTTACATCTTTACTAAAAAAAAATTTATGTATAAAAAAGTAATACCTGTAATAGGTTCATTCCCATATTTAATGGATAATATTGCTAGTTTAGATATTGATACTTATAATGATATAAAAAAAGTTAAAAAATATTTATGAGAACTATTACAATTAATAACAGAACTATTGGAGAAAATCACTTACCTCTTGTTATTGCTGAAATAGGCATAAACCATGAAGGAAGTGTTGAAACAGCTTTTTCCATGGTAGATAGTGCTATTAGAGCTGGTGCAGAATTTATAAAATTTCAAACTCATATTATAGATGAAGAGATGTCTCCAGAAGCAAAAAAATTTATTCCTGGAAATGCTAAAGAGTCTATTTACGAAATTATGAAAAGATGTGTCTTAAGTCAAGAAGAGGAGTATAGGCTTGCAAAATATATTAAATCTAAAAACACAACTTTTATTAGCACTCCATTTTCTAAAAAAGCAGTTGATAGATTAGTCAAAATTAATGTGCCCTGCTTCAAAATTGGATCTGGAGAGTGTAATAATTTAGATTTAATTTCTTATATATCTAAATTTAAAAAACCAATAATAATGAGTACAGGAATGAACAATTTAAATAGTATAAAAGAAAGTGTAAAAATAATTGAAAAAAGAAAAATTCCATTAGCAATACTTCATTGCACCAATGTTTATCCAACTCCTTACGAGATAATAAGATTGAATGCAATTACTGAATTAAAAAATAAGTTCAAAAATAATATAATTGGATACTCTGATCATGCAGTTGGTATCACTCCCTGCTTGTCTGCAGTAACTTTAGGTGCAAAAATAATAGAAAAACATTATACAGATTTTAAACATAGACCTGGTCCGGACATTTCATGTTCTATGGATGAGGTAGAGTTATTTGAACTTAAGAAAAATATTCAAATTATATTCGACACAATGAAAGGTAATTTAAATTCTGTTAAGGAGGAAAATATTACTAAAAAATTTGCTTTTTCTACAGCTGTTGCCACTAAAAATTTACATAAAGGACACACTCTAAAAAAAAGTGATATTAAGTTTCAAAGACCACAAGCTGGCGATTATTTAACAAAGGATCTAAATAAAATTTTAAATAAAAAATTATCAAAAGATATAAGACAAAACGAGCATTTTAAAAAAAATCATTTTAAATAAAATGAAAAAAAAAATTTTATTTATTACAGGAACCAGGGCTGATTATGGAAAGATAAAGCCATTGATTAATTCAATTTATAAATCAAAAAATTTTCATGTTCAGATTTTGATAACTGGAATGCATCTACTTTCTAAATATGGAAATACTTATACAGAAATTGAAGAAGATTTTGATGTTGAAATTTTTAAATTAAGAAATATTCAAAAAAATGATGGAATGAATCAAATATTATCCAGATCAATAAATCAGATAGATGGAATGTTAAAAAAAATTAAACCCAACCTAATTTTTGTTCATGGAGACAGAATAGAAGCGTTAGCTGGAACAATATGTGGAGCTTTTAATAATTATCTTGTTGCACATGTTGAAGGTGGTGATGTTTCGGGTACAATTGATGAATCTATTAGGCATGCAATAACTAAATTTGCACAAATTCATTTTGTTACAGGAGTGAAACAAAAAAGAAGATTAATTCAACTAGGTGAAAACACTAATAATATATATGTTTTAGGCTTAACTGAAAAAAATATTTTATTAAACAAATCTCTGCCTAGCTTAAAAGAAGTTAAAAAAAGGTATGACATTGATTACAACGATTATGCAATAATGATATTTCATCCTGTAACCACAGAGCAGGAGGAAATAATAAAACAAACTAAAATTATTATAAATTCATTAAAATCATCTAAATTAAATTATATTATTATATACCCTAATAATGATCTTGGGTCTGATAAAATATTTAAAATATACAAATATAACAATAATTATAAAAAATTCCGTTTCTTACCATCTATGAGATTTGAGCACTTTCTAACCTTATTAAAAAATTCAAATTTTATTATTGGCAACTCTAGCGTCGGAGTACTACAATCACCAATTTATAATGTGCCTTCAATTAATTTAGGTACAAGACAAAAAAATAGAAATAGTAATAAAAACATTATCCACCTAAGGATAGAAGAAAAATTAATTACTAAACATATAAATAAAATTAAAAAAAATAATAAAAGATTTAATAACAGTTCTTTATCTAATAGAAAATATATTAATTACTTTAAAAATATTCTGAGTTCTAAAAAAATATGGAAAACTAAAGTTCAAAAGCATTTTCTAGATTTATGAAAAATAAAAAATTTAAAGTTTGTATTATTGGATGTGGAAGAATGGGCCAAAGATATATTGATATTTGTAATAAAAAAAAAGTCGAAATAGTGTTTGTTATTGATAAAAATATTGCAAATTTAAATTTAATTTCTAAAAAATATCCAAATTTAAAAAATAAAGTTAATTCTAAAATTATTCAAAAATATAAAAGTGTAAATTTAGACTGTGCCATAATTGCTACTACATCTGATCAACGATTGAATATTGTAAAAAAAATTATAGGTTTAAAATGTAAGAAAATATTAATTGAAAAACCAATAGCAGATACTCTTGATAGAGCTTCTAAAATACTTAAAATTTGTAAGAAAAATAAAATTAAAATTTCAGTTAATCATCAAATGAAATTTATGGATGTATATAATTATCCCTTGTCGATTTCAAAAAAATTAAATGATCCTATAAAAAGTATGATTGTTCAGACTGGCAATTTTGGTCTTGGAATGAATGTCATACATTATTTTGAAGCTTTTAAATACGTCACTAATGCAAAGCCTATTTACGTTAATGCATATTTAGAAAAAAAATTAATTTCAAACCCTAGAGGGAATAAATTTAAAGATAAAGCCGGTCAAATTAGAGTGACTGATAAAGAAGGTAAAAGACTTTACATTGAATTTGGTTCTGACTTAGGACATAATATAACAGTAATATACTCAGCTAAAAATTATCAAATTATTATTGATGAACTTTCTGGAGCCTCTACTTTAATAGTCCGCAAAAAGTTATATTTTGATAAACCAACAAATCTCATAGCATTACCTTCTAATAAGATTACTAAAAATTTAAAATCTTTAGATATTTTTGAATCTACCTGGAATGTATTGCATGCTCTTTTAAACAATAAAAAAAATTATGTTAACGCTATCAGTGGATTTGAAAATATTAAAATTGCCATAGCTTCAATCATTTCAAGCAATAGTGACTCTAAAACTATTCATATATCAAAAATTAAAAATAATAGTAAAGAGACAAAATGGGCATGAAAAAAACAAAATATATTAAAATTGGGTTTATTGGTGCAGGTTATATGGCAGAAGAACATATAAAAGTATTTCATAAATTTAAAAATGTAGAATTAGTTTCAATTTTTTCCAGAACTTATGAAAAAGCATACAAATTAAAAAAAAAATATAACATAGAAAAAATATATAAAAATTTAGAAGATTTTTGTAAATCATCCAATATTGATCTTTTAGTATTAGCCGTAAATGAAGAATCTTTATTTGAAATTTGTAAAAAGACTTTCAAAGAAAATTTTCTACATTTAATTGAAAAACCAGTAGGTATAAATTATGAACAATCTAAGTTATTAAATAATTTTGCTAAAAAAAATAAAAGTAATATTTTAGTTAGTTTAAATAGAAGATTCTATTCCTCTACAAAATGGCTAAAAAAACAAATTCAGTCAGAAAAAGGTATTAGAATAATTAATATAATTGATCAGGAAAATACAATAACTCCTAAAAAAAATGGTATTAATAAAGTAGTAATTGAAAATTGGATGTATGCAAATTCAATTCATTTAATTGATTTAATTTATTATTTTACAAGGGGTGAAATAAAAAAAATTGAAAAAAAAATACACCATAAATTATCTGAAACAAAATATATTAGCTGTAAAATAATTTTTTCGAGTGGTGATATTGTTAACTATCAAGCATTCTGGAATTTAACAGCTCCATGGAGTTTATCAATATCTACAAAAAAAAACTATTATTTAATGCAACCACTTGAAAAATTAAGTTATAAAAATAATAAATCTCATAATTTTACTGATGTTGCTATTTCAGAGGCTGATAAAAAATTTAAGCCAGGAATTTTTAATCAAAATTTTGAATTAATTAATTCGTTATTGAATAAAAATAAAAAGTTTTCCTTACCAAACATTAAATATTCTAATAAACTAATGAAATTAATTAAAGATATATATTTTTAAGATGAATGTAAGCAGTGTAGGAACTCCATTAGAGGTCAAATTTTGCTCTAAATGCGTGATATCAAATCAAAGGCCATCTTCAGTAGTTGAATTTAAACACACAAATCAAGATATTAAACCAACAATCTTTTTTAATGAAGATGGTATTTGTGATGCATGTAAATATTCTAAACAAAAAAATCTAATCAATTGGGATAAAAGGGAAAATGAATTAATAAAATTATTAGATAAATATAGAAGTAGTAATGGTGATTATGACGTAATTGTTCCAGGAAGTGGAGGGAAAGATAGCGCTTATACTGCACATATTTTAAAATATAAATATGGAATGAATCCTCTAACTGTCACATGGTCACCGCATAAATATACCGATATTGGCTGGAACAACTTTGTTAATTGGTCACATGTTGGAGGGTTAGATAATATTTTATTTACACCGAACGGAAGACTTCATAGATATTTAACTAAGAAAGCTTTTCAAAACCTACTTCACCCCTTTCAGCCTTTTATTATCGGCCAAAGAATAATAGGTCCACTCATTGCTTCAAAATTTAAAGTTCCTTTAGTCATGTATGGTGAGAATCAAGCTGAGTATGGAAATAAAATTGAAGAAAATAAATCTGATGAAATGAGTAGTGATTTTTTCAAAATTAAAAATTTGGAAAATATTGTAATTTCTGGAACATCTATAAAAAATATTTTAAATGAAACAGATTTTAAGTTCAGTGATTTTAAGCCCTATCTTCCTATACAAAATGATAATGATTTCATTAATAAAATAACTGTCAAATATCTTGGTTATTTTCTAAAATGGGATCCTCAAGAATGTTACTATTATGCATCTGAAAATACAGGTTTTAGTAGTAATGATGAGAGAACTGAAGGCTCATATTCAAAATATTCTAGTATTGATGATAAAATTGATCCTTTTCATTATTACACGACACTTATTAAATTTGGTATTGGACGTGCTACATATGATGCTGCACAAGAGATCAGAAACGATAAAATAACTAGAGAGGAAGCTGTAAGTTTAGTTAAGCAATTTGATGAAGAATTTCCAAATAAATATTATAAGGAGTTTCTAGAATATATTGATATTTCAGATGCTGAATTTAATGAAATTGTTGACAGTTTTAGACCATCACACCTATGGGAAAAAAATAATAATAATTGGAGATTAAAGAAAGCTGTATGGCACAGAGATCAAATAATTCACTCAGAATAATAGCTAGATTAGATATTAAAAATAATTATCTTATAAAACCAATACAGCTTGAAGGATTAAGAAAATTAGGTAATCCAAACGAATATGCATTAAAGTATTATAAGGAAGGTATCGATGAAATAATTTTTTCAGACAACGTTGCTTCACTTTACAAAAGAACTTATCTAGAAGAAATAATTCTAAATGCCACAAAAAAGATCTTTGTACCAATTACTGTAGGCGGTGGAATAAAATCTGTAAAGGATGTGGAAAGAATTTTAAGAATTGGAGCTGATAAAATTTTCGTAAATACAGCAGCAGTTGATAACCCAAATTTAATAAAAGAAATATCAAAAGAATTTGGCAGCCAATGTATGGTTGTTTCAATTGAAGCAAAAAAAAATGATGACACATGGGAAGTTTATACAAATAATGGTAGAGAAAGAACTTTTAAAAATGTCTTAGATTGGATTAAAGAATCCATTCAACTTGGAGCTGGAGAATTGTTTATAACTTCAATTGACAAAGATGGTACAAAAAAAGGATTTGATATTGAGCTCATATCAAATGCAAATAAAATATCTTCAATCCCAATTATTGCAAGTGGAGGAGCAGGAAACTCCCAACATTGTTTTGACTTACTTAATAAAACAAAGATAAACTCATTAGCTTTAGGTTCAATACTGCATTACAATATTGCTTCTATAAAAAAAATTAAAAAAGATTTAATGGAAGAAAATTTTAAAGTCAGAATTGTAAATGAATAAAAAAATTTTAATTATCGATTATGGAATTGGAAACTTAAGAAGCGTATACCAAGCCGTTACTCATTTAGGATATGAGTGTGAGTTGTCCAACAAAAAAAAAGATATTGAAAATGCCTATAAAATTATTTTACCAGGAGTTGGGGCATTTGGAGCTGCGATTTCAAAGTTAAAGAATTTAGATTTAATACATTCAATTGAAAAATTTAAAAATAAGGGAAACTATTTATTGGGTGTATGTCTTGGAATGCAATTAATGCTTAAAAAGAGTTTTGAATTTGGGCAAAATGATGGTTTAAATTTTGTAGATGGACAGGTTGTGAATTTAAACACCATTGTAAAATCAGAAGCAGAAATACCACACATAGGTTGGTGTAAGTTAGAAAATATAAAAGACTCAAAAAATAAGATTTTTAAAAATATTGAAAATGAAGATATGTTTTATTTTATACATTCTTATTATTCAAAAATAATTCAAAAAAATGATATTGAAATACTTTACTCAATTTATAATGATTCTAAATTTACAAGTATGTTTATAAATGAGAATATAATTGGAGTTCAATTTCATCCAGAAAAAAGTGGTGCAAGTGGCTTAAAACTATTATATAATTTTCTTCAGCTATGAAAATATTAAATAAAAATGCACAATATGACATTGAATATTATCCTTTTCCAATAGCTCAAATTAAAAACTATATTGATCCTAAGTATATAGATAAATTAGTAAAAAGTTTTCCTGATATAAGCTTGTTTGATTATATTGAAGATAAAAAATTTGGTAATAAATATGCATTATCAGAAGTCAATAATAGAAAAAAATATTTTAAATTTTTAAAATCAAACAAAATATGGAATGATTTTTTTTTACAAATAAATACTATTGAATTTCAAAAATTTTGCTTTGACAAATTATCTGAAAAAAAAATTGCATTAAATCATCCAATTCCAACTAACAGTCTCCAGAAGATAAAATATCTTATAAATCATTATTTATATAGAATAGGTAAAGTATTATTTAATGATAAAATTTATTTAGGTTCTCCAAAAATAAAAACTACCCTAGAATTTCAAATAATGTCAGCAAATGGTAATTATCTTTTGCCGCATACAGATAGTAAAAGAAAAATTTTAACATTTTGTCTCAATTTGACAGATTCCAATTGGAAGAAAGAATATGGAGGAGGTTTTAGCTCTTTCATTCCAAAGGATATATCTAATTACTACAATTTTAATGATGAATTCTTACAATTTAATCAATGTGATACTATTAAAGATTATGATTTTGAATTCAATCAAGTAAATTTATTTATAAAAACCTTTAATTCCTTACACGGGGTAAAACAAATGCAAGGCCCAAAAACATCTTATAGGAAGTCCATTAATTTTAGTTTTATTTATGAGAGATAAAAAAAAAATTATTGCAATTATAAATTTAAATTATTCTGGTCTTGATGTTGTTTTAAATTATTTTTATTTTTTAAAGTCCAAAAAAAAAAATTATGATTTTTCAATCGCATTAGGTGAATTATCTATTTATGAAAAATTAAAAAAAGATCAGGTATCATTAGATATAATTCAAGATCTAGGTATTTCATTAATTATTGGAAATTTTAAAAATGAAAAAAGTATTTCTTTTTTTTTTCTGAATAAGCTGGCATTTTTTTTTCCAAAAAAATATTATTTTTTTTTTTTCTATAATTTAAAAATTTTTTCTGTTTTAAATTCATTTTTTAAATCAGATTATATTTTTCACGAGTACGGTAATGATTTAAAATATACTGGTATAATTAATTTTGTAAATAAATTTAAATTAAAAAATATTTATTTATTTAATAGTGCAACAGCACCAGAATTCTTTCTAAAATATGAAAAAAAAAATCATGGAAAAATTGATATAAGGAAAAATTCAAAATTCTTAATTTATGATTTAAGTGTTAAAAATGTTTATTCAAGGATGGGTTTTACAAACTTCTATGAAACTGGATATTTGAGATATGATAAAAATTGGTTAGATTATAAAATGAAATTATTTGAAAATCGATATAAATATTTTAAAAAATTTATTGTGATCTTTTCAAAAAATTATCCTGATCAAAATATTGATAAAGATTTAAGATTAAACACATTTAATAATATAATTAGAATATTAAATAAATATTATAATATAGAAATATTAATTAAACCACATCCTAGAGATAATATTTCTTTATTAGAAACTATAGCAAAAAATTTCAAAAATGTCAGACTGACTTTTAAAGATTCAATGTATTTAGTTTTAAAATCTGAATTTATAATTTCACTAAGCTCTAGTATAATTTTTGATGCCCTTGTTTTAAAAAAAAAACATATTGATTTTTACTTAAAACAAGCAATGAGACATCAGCCAAGTGGAAGTAGATGGCAACAACTTGGAATTTTATCTACAACATCATTCAAAGAATTAGAATATATTATAAGTTTAGATAAATTTAAACTTGATAACCCTTTGATAAATAATTTGCCAACATTGAAATTTCCAAATTTGTAAAACATATTTTTGATATTTCTATAATAATTTTACTAAAGTTAGAATTCTAAATTATTTCTAAGATGAATTTTATTTATATTCTTTGCAAATAATAGTTTATTGATATAAGAATTTTTAAATAAATATGAAAATTAAAAAGACTAAACTAAAAGATTGTGTAGAAATTTTTCCTAATCCAATCAGAGACTCTAGGGGGTTTTTTCAACGAATATTTGATACAAAAATTCTAAAAGATAAAAATCTTGTTAGTAATATAGTAAATATTAATAATTCTTTTAGCAAATATAAGGGCACTACAAGAGGACTGCACTATCAAATTGGTAAATCTAAAGAAACAAAAATATGCAGGTGTATTAATGGTAAATGTGATATTTATATAATTGATATAGATAAAAAAAGTAAAAATTATCTAAAACATGTAAGAGTTACTTTAGATTCTAAAAAAAGAAATATGGTCATGGTTCCTAGAAATTGTGCTAATGGTTTTCAAACTTTAGAAGATAATACAGAGGTAATATATTTTGTGTCTAATTATTATAATCCCAATAATGAAAGGGGATTAAATTTCTTTGATAAAAAACTTAAGATAAAACTAAGATTAAAGCCTACAATAATTTCAAAAAAAGATATGAATTGGAAACATTTATAATCTTTAAAGTAAATTCAAATAATATATCTATTTAGATGATCACAATAATAATTCCAACATATAATAGGCCAAGTTACTCTATTAGATTAATTGAATTTTATTTAAAATTTGATTTTATTAAATTATTAGTTTTAGACTCAAGTGACAAAAAAATTTTAAAAAAAAAATATTTTAATAATAAAAATATTATTATTCTTGATTATCCTAGTTCTATTTTTTTATCTGATAAAATAATAGACTCAACATCTTATATAGGTACTGAATATGTTGTTTTATGTGCTGATGATGATACATTAGTACCTCAATCAATAAAAGAATGTATTAAATTTTTAAACAATAACAATGAGTATGTGTCTGCTCAGGGCAGATATTATCCTAATATTTATATACAACCTAAAAAACTTAAAAATTATAAATTTGATTATTATGAAAATAATAATTATCTAGAAAGAATAGAAAATTACTTAACGTTTAAAAATAGTAATACATTATATGCTGTACATAGAACCACAGTCTTCAAAATGATTTGGAATAAAAAATATTCATCTATAAGGGTTTGGGAATTTCATGAATTTTTACCTACTATAATTTCATTATCAATTGGAAAATCTAAATATTTAAACATACTTTATCATTTAAGAACTTTAAATAATTATAACTTTGTCGGTGGTGATTTAAATGAAATTTACTCAAAAAATGTTTTTAATGATTTTGAAAAAGATTTAAATTTAATTAATAGAGATTTTAACTTAAATTTAAATAATGAATATATAAAAAGTAAAATTCAAGACTATGGTAATAGACTTTATAAAATTGAAAAAAATTCGAAATATAAAAAGCAGATTAAAATTATCTTAAAATTTATAACTTTTAATCAAAGTAAAATATTTTTTGACAATTTAAACCTATTAAAAACAAATTTTTTAAAATTTTTAGAAAACATATTTAAAGAGAAATTAGATAAAAAAATTTATTTTGAATATAATTTAATTAAAAATTCTTATAAAAAAACTTATTTTAAGGAAATAAATTTTACAAGGTTTCAAGATACTGAAAATAGTTAATCCAATCATTTTTTTTCAATTTATACAATTTATCATTACCATTAATTCTTTTAATTAACATTTTATACTCTGCTGATTTATCAATATTAATATTTACTTTTTTATTGCGTATATGTTCATAATTTTTTTTAAGAATATTTGTAAATATTTCATTACTACATGAATATCCACTTGGAATAATTTTAATAAAGGATCTAAATTCATTTTTACATATTTCTAAAATATAATATTTAATTAGATCTTTTATATAAATATTATCTCTAATATAATTAGGAAAACTAATTTTTGGTATTTCATTATTTTTCCATTTGTTAACAATATAAAAATTAAATTTTTTATTTTCAAATTCTCCAAAAGGATTTGGTATTACTATTTTCATCAAAGGTAGTTTATATTTTTTACAATATAATTTTATTAAACTAAAAGTAACTGATTTAGAAAGACCATAATATGAAATTGCATCATTACTTTCATTATAAATTCCTTCTTTTTTTTCAAAAATTGATCCAGTATAAATAAATCTTTTACAATTATTTTCTTTAAGCAATTTTATTATTCTTTCAATATTATAATTGTTAATAAAATTTGCTTTATAAAACTTGAAATTAGAATTATTATAATCTTTTGTGTAGAAACCATGATAATGAAAATATTCAAATTTATATTTGATTATTATTTTTGTTAGATTCGTTGAATTGTAATCCAATTTATCAAAAATTTTTATTTTTTTATTTAAATTTACAATTCTTTTAAGGACGATATTTTTGTATTGATGTTTTCTTTTAGTTAAAGTGCCATAGACTTTGAAATTTTTTTTTATTAAAGCATTAGCAAACCACATACCTGTGAATGAACTAATTCCAGTAATTATAATTTTTTTCATCTATAACTTTGATAATACTAATTTCCATATGGGAAAATTATTTTCATTAATATAAATGTAATTTTTTATAAATTTTTTATATAAATATTTATTTATTTCAAAACTTTTAATATTTTTTAATTCTTCAATTTTTAATAATGGTGCATTTAATTCATTTGCAAATTTTTCTATAATTAAAAAATCAGTAAAATTTTTTTCAATTTCATCTGAATATAGAAAAACTATTTTTTTATAATCCAATATAGCAAGATTTGTTGAAGCTGAATGATGAGTTAATATGTATTCACTTTTAAAAATATATTTTGCAGTTTGATTATAGGATATTTCAATATTTTGTTGTTTATGTATTTTTTTAAAATAATCATTATTAATTAGAGCAGAACTTGGATGGCAACAAAAATAGACTTTGTATGTATGAGATAAATATATTAATTTATCAATTATTTTTTTTACAAATTCAAATTTTGTTATAGGTGGTATAAATGGTTGGTCTAAATAGCATATAGAATTTTTTTCTATAAATAATCTATTTTTATTTTTGTAATATTTATAAAATTCATAATCATGATGCACAGTATTTATCTCAATCAAATTATTTGATTTAGAAAATTGGTTTTGAATTAATTTTGATTTTTTTCCAGAAGTTATAATATAATCTACTTTAATAAATTTTGTTAAAATATTGTTTGCTATATAAAAAAAACGAAAAAATATTTTTTTGATAATTAGTTTTATACTATATTTTTTAAATTTTATTTTATTATTTATAAAATATGCAATATGAGGGTCATTCAAATTCTGAATGATTTGAAATTTATATTTTAATTTTA
>CACMJS010000001.1 GCA_902614085.1 uncultured Alphaproteobacteria bacterium | reverse complement strand
CTCAAAACATATTATCAAAAATAAATAATATTTCACGATACTCAGTAAGGAAAGCAATTAAAAAATTAGAAAATGAAAACGTTATAATTTCGCATCAAGGAAAAGGTAGTTTTATCACTAAAAATATTTACAGAGTCCATCTTTCCAAAAATAGTAAATTTCATTTAAATGCCTTGTTAGAAAAAAGAGATTCCTCTGCTATTTTTTTAAGGTCAAAAATAATGAAACCTCCAATATTTGTTCAAAATTTATTAGAAGCAAAAGATTTTAAAAAAATTATTATGTGTGAACTATTGAGAAAAATTGATGGTAGCGTTGTATCCATATCAAGGCATTATTTTATGAGAGAAAAATTTCCTGATATTGAAAAAAGAATAAAAAAATTCCTAAGCATAACTCTGGCTTTGAAAAGTTTGGGTGTCCATGAATTTCATCGCAGTAAAACGTATTTAAGTACAAGATTGCCAGATGCATATGAAAGAAGAATTATTAAAATTTCTAAATTAATGCCACTCTTAATATCTACAGGTTTAGATAATGATAAAGATGGAAATAAAATACAGATATCCGTATCTTTAATGCGGGGAGATTTATCAGAGTTTTCTATTATTCATCAGTAATTTGATAATTTGAACTCTGACAAATTTGATTAAATAAAATTAATTCTTTCAAAAAACCAATATAGCCCAATACTAGAAATTAATATAGAGGATGGAACTTGAAATAAGATTCTATAATTTTTATTTTTTGCAAAATTTAAAGCAATCAATAGATATAAAACCAATACTATAGATATTTGCGCTACTTCAATACCAATATTAAAAGATACAAGATTTATAAATAAATCTGTACTTCTATACCCTATATCACTTAAAACTAATGCAAATCCTAAACCATGAAGTAATCCAAAAAATAAGATTACAACATATCTTAAATATTCTTTTATATATTTTTTAAAAATATTTTCTAATCCGATATAAACTATAGAAAGTGCAATGATAGGTTCAACAATTTGAGGATTGATTCTCATTAAAGATAAAGAAACAAATATAAGGGTAATTGAATGAGCAATAGTAAAAATAGTTATTTGAGAAATTAATTTTTTTAAAGATGATGAAAATAAAAAAAGTCCAAATATGAATAAAATATGATCTAATCCTTTTGGAATTATATGTTGAATTCCTAATACAAAAAATTTTGAGAAGCTATTAAATGTTTTACTAAAATTATTTTCCTTGAATGAAAATTGACTTGATTCCATTCCTGATTGCAAATATTCTGTAACTAATTCATCTTCTAATTTGTTATTATTATTCTCTCTTAGAATAATTGGGCCGTAGTTTTTAACCCACCTAAATGTAAATTGTTCAGAATTTTCATCCAATAAAACTCTAAAATAAACATGCGTATCTCTACTTATTTCAAAATTTTTTATATCTTCAACTTCAGTTTTAATTAAATTTATTTTCTTTGTTTCATCATTAATTTTTATATCAATATTAGAACTTATTTCACTCCAAGAATTTTGAAACATTTCTTCAAGGTCTTTTTTGCTTAAAATTCTAAATTTATCATAAATTTCACTTAGTGATGAAGAGTCTGTATTAGAAACAGTAGATGCATCAATTTTAGATAATATCAATTCAGCATTTAATCTTATTTTAAAATTCAAATAACTTTCATCATAAGTAAAATCTGCAATAGATGGCTTGATTTCATGACTAATAGAAGATGTTGAAAATAAATTTAAAAAAAATACTAGAATTAAAAATAGATATAACTTTATAATTTTTATATAAGAAAACATGATGAAATTTACTTTAAAAAGATTAATATTTATTATTATCTTAACTTCAATAACAAAAATCTCTTTATGTCATGAATTTTGGATTGATCCAAAAAATTATCACTTATCTAATAATGAAAAAGCTGTGGCGAATATCTTTATAGGAGAAAATTTTGAAGGATCACCAATACCATTTACAAAAGAATATTTTAAAATTGCATTCCTGTATGGTGAAGATAATAAATTAAAAATTAAAGGTAGATTAGGTGATATTCCCGCTCTTAATATTAAAAAAGCGTTCAAAGGATTAAATGTAATACAAGTTGAGTCAGTTACTAAATATGTTGAGTATGAAAAATTAGTAAAATTTGAAATTTTCGCAAGAGAGAAAGGATATCCAAATTTAGCTCAAAAACATAGAGAAAATAACTACCCAGAAAATTTTTTTGAAAGTTATAAAAGATATGCAAAGTCATTAATTAGCGTGGAAAATTTTGATGGTAAAGATATCGATACAAATATGGACTTTGAATTAATTTTTTTAGACAATCCTCTTAAAAATTTAAATGAAAGTAAAAGAATTCTATTAGAATATAAAAATAAAATACTAGCTGATCATAAGGTTTCTATTATGAGTTTAAATAATGGTTATTTTAGAAAAGAATATGTCAGAACAAACAAGGGTGGATATTTTGATTACTTATTTAAAGAAAACACAAAATATCTAATTGAAAGTGTTGTGATAATTGAAGGCACTAATAAGAAAAAAGATAATTATGCTAAATGGCATTCTTTGTGGACTTCCTATACATTAAAAACACCAAATGAAAATTAATTTTAACTTAGTACCAAGTTATAATTTAAAGAAAGGAATATTACAAAATAAAGCAATTTATTTTATGCATATACCTAAGTGTGGAGGGACAACAATAGATCATATATTTGCTAAACTTTCGTCAATATTAAAAACTTATGATTTCTATAGACATAAATACAAAATAGAAAATTATTGTGAAAAATTAAAACCATTTGATTTAGAGGTGCCAAAAAAACTTTTTATCTCTGGTCATTTAAATTATAATTTTTGTTCAGAAATAGAAAATTGTTTCAAAAGCACTATTGTAAGAGAGCCGTCTGAAAGAATTGTATCTGATTATAAATTCTTCATACATAAAACTAAGAAAAATCCATCAGAAGATTTATTTGAAAATTATATAAAAAATGAAATTTCAAAATTTAGAGATAATTTAGTCACTAGACAATTTTCCGGTTTGTATAATAAAGAAAAATCAATAAAATTTAGTGATTTGGATATCGCAATTAAAAATATAAATTATTTTGATTTGATTAATACATTTGAAAATTGGGATAAATTTTTATCAGATATACTTAGTTATTTCAAACTCCCTTCAATTCTTTATTCACGTTATCAACAACATAATTATAGTTTTAATTACAATCCAAATAAAAAAAGTCTCAACTTAATTTATAAATATTATGAGTATGATTTTGAACTTTATAAAAGAATTAATCAAAAAATAAAACACCAATCTAATGTTATGAATAATGTTTATAATGATCAAATATGTATTGTTTCACCATACATTAAAACAGAAAATAAATTGTATAGTAAAAATGAAGTTTCTAGTTTATTTAAAAAAAATGAAACAAATTCTTTTTTATAGAAAAGCACCGTTTAAAATAATAAAAATATTTTTATTAATAAATTATATAATTCATGCCAAATAATAATCTTTTAAAAGACTTTTTTGAAGGAAAGATAAAACTCTGGAAATCCTATTGGTTAGTTGGCGAACTATTAAATGGTATTGTTTTACTAATTATATTTAATCTTGAAATTTATCTTTTTAATACAAATAGCTCTGTTTCGCAAATACCATTTTTAGATTTTACTAATCTTGCACTAATCTCAAAAATTTTTATTTTTATTTGGACAATATTTATTTCTATTGGAATTTGGAGAGCAGCAGAAAATTACAAAGGAAGTATTATTTGGATAGTTTTAACTTTTATAATTGTTGCTTATAGATGCTATTCTTTACGTTTAATTTTTTTTATTTAATTTTTGTTTTAAAATATCATTTAACATTTTTGGATTAGCTTTTCCTTTAGTTAATTTCATTGCTTGGCCAACAAAGAAACCTAGTAGCTTATCTTTACCTGCTAGAAACTGTTCGACCATTTTTGGATTTTCTGCAATAACCTCATCAATAACTTTTGCTATTTCACCCTGATCTGTAACTTGTTGCAAACCCTTTTCATCTACGATTTGTCTAGCTGTTTTTCCTGAAGAAAACATGTCTTCCAATACATCTTTTGCAATTTTGCCAGAAATTTCATTTGTAGAAATTAACTTTATAAGTTGTCCTAAGTTTTCAGGTGATACTGGAGAGTTATTTAAATCTTGATTATTTTTGTTTAATAATGAAAACAATTCAGACGTAATCCAATTTACAACTATTTTTGCATGATTTTTTAATTCTGGATCTGAATTAATTGTTTCATTAAAATAATCAGATGTTTGTTTCTCTGCAGTTAATACTGAGGCATCATAATTAGACAATTTATAAGTCTCAATAAATTTATTCTTAAGCTCATCTGGAAGCTCTGGTATTGATGATTTAATTTTCCCTATTTCTTCTCTAGAAATTTCTAGTGGTAATAAATCTGGATCAGGAAAGTATCTATAGTCATGAGCTTCTTCTTTATTTCTCATGGGTCTAGTTTTGCCAGTAGATGTATTAAAGAGCATTGTGTTTTGCTCAATAGAACCGCCAGACTCCAATATTTCTATTTGTCTTTTTGCTTCATAATTAATAGCCTGCTTAATAAACTTTATAGAGTTTAAGTTTTTAATTTCACATCGAGTTCCATATTCATCTCCAGGTTTTCTTACTGAAATATTTACATCTGCTCTTAAAGAACCCTCTTGCATATTTCCATCACATGTATCTAGATACATTAAAATTGATCTGATTTTGGATATATACATTCCAGCTTCATCAGGCGTTCTGATATCAGGCTCACTAACAATTTCCATTAAAGCAACACCAGATCTGTTGAGATCTACATATGTTTTTGAAGGATTTTGATCGTGTAAACTTTTACCAGCATCTTGCTCTAAATGTAATCTTACAATTCTAATATCTTTCGATGTTCCATCTTTAAAATCAATTGTAACTTTTCCTTCTCCAACAATTGGATATTTATACTGACTAATTTGATATCCTTGTGGAAGATCAGCATAAAAGTAATTTTTTCTATCAAAGACAGAATAATTATTAATTTTAGCATTTAAACCGACTCCAGTTTTTACTGCCTGTTCCACGCAATACTTATTAATAACAGGCAACATTCCTGGCATAGCAGCATCGACTAAAGATACTTGACTATTTGGTGAAGAGCCAAATTTTGTCGATGATGAAGAAAATAATTTAGAATTTGATTTTACTTGAGCATGTATTTCAAGACCGATTACCATCTCCCAATCATGCTTTTCACCTTTTATTAAATTATTCATATGATCTTTCTAGAGATACAGCAGCATTAAAAACTTGTTGTTCATCAAAGTGTTTTCCTAATATTTGAATACCTAGTGGTAAATTATTTTTATCTTTCCCAAAGGGAATGGAAATACCTGGTAGGCCAGCTAAAGAAGCAGGAACCGTAAACACATCATTTAAATACATTTTGATAGGATCATTTTGTTTTTCATTTAAAGGAAATGCAGCGCTTGGTGCAGTAGGAGTAACTATAAAATCACACTCTTTAAAGGCTTTATTAAAATCATCGGCTATTAATTTTCTCACTTTTTGTGCCTTAAGATAATATGCATCATAATAGCCTGCAGATAATACGTATGTTCCTATTAAAATTCTTCTTTTTACTTCTCTTCCAAAGCCTTGAGCTCTTGTATTTTCATACATTTCATCGAGAGAATCAATTTCATCAGATCTAAAACCATATTTTACCCCATCATATCGGGCTAAGTTTGAGGAAGCTTCAGCAGGTGCAATTATATAATAAGTAGGAAGTGCATATTTAGTATGAGGAAGTGAAATATTTTTAATTTTAACACCTTTTTTTTCTAAAACCTTGATAGCATCTTCCCATATCTGACTTATTTCCATTGGTGTACCATCAATAGAATACTCTTTTGGTATACCAACAGTTTTCCCATTTAGATCATCATCTAAATTTTCAAAATAATTTGGAATATCTACTTTAGCACTTGTACTATCTCTTTGATCAAACCCAGCGATTGATTGTAATAATATTGATGCATCTTCAACATTATGAGAAAAAATTCCTGCTTGATCCAAACTAGATGCAAATGCAGCTATACCCCATCGGGAACATAAACCATATGTTGGCTTAATACCAACAACACCACAAAAGCTAGCTGGTTGTCTTATTGATCCACCTGTATCTGTTCCAGTTGCCCCTAAACATAAATCTGCTGCAACTGCAGCTGCGGAACCACCAGAAGATCCACCAGGAGCTAAAGGCTCATTTTCTTTTGATAGGGGATTAATTGTATTTCCAAAAAAACTTGTATTAGTAGCTGAGCCCATAGCAAACTCATCTAGATTTGTTTTACCAACAAAAATAGATCCTTCATCTAATAATTTTTGAGTAACAAATGATTCATAAGTTGGATTAAAATTTTCTAAAATCTTTGAAGCTGCAGTTGTAGGCATACTTTTAGTACAAAATAGATCCTTGATTGCAATCGGAATACCTTTTAATTTTTTTGCTGAATTATCTTTCTCTAAGTTATCTATCTGCTTTAAAACATTCTCTTCACTAAAATGAATAAAAACATTTAAGTTTTCATTTTCCTTAATTCTTTTTAAATAATCCTGATTTAATTCTCTTATTGATATTTTTTTTGTATCGAGATCTTTTAACGTTTGTTTCAAAGATGATTTAGACATTATTCTACCACCTTTGGTACTGCAAAAAAACCTTCGAGTTTATCAGGAGCATTTTCAAGAATTTCCTCACTAGAATTAGTATCATTAGATACATCTTCTCTTTTAGGTAAAATTGATGATGATATGTTACTTAGCGGTTCTACATTTTCAGTATTTACTTCATTTAATTGCTCAACCCAGTCTAAAATGGAATTAAGATCCTTAATATAATCTTCAGATTCTTTATCATCTAACTTTATTCTAGATAGACGAGCAATTTTATTTATTGTATTTTTATCAATCTTCAATTTATGAGCTCCATTATATGAATGATCAAAATAATTTAATCGATGGCCTTAATACATCACAAATACTTGTAGGTCTAGACCTAGGAACTAAAACGATTGGTGTTGCAGTAAGCGATAGATCAAAAATAATCGCTACACCTCTTTCAATTATCCAAAGAAAAGGAACTAATAAAGATTTAATTATCATGAAAGATGTTTTGAAAGAGTATGAAATTGGTGGATTTATTCTTGGTCTACCGATTAGCCTGGATAATAGTGAAAACAAACAAAGCCAATTAGTAAGAGATTTTAATATTAATCTTCAAACCTTTTTTAAGAAACCTACAGCTCTTTGGGATGAAAGATTTTCATCAGATGTAATCTTTAAAGAAATGAGAAAAGCCGATTTAAGTAAAACAAAGATAAAAAGTAAACTTGATCAACAATCGGCTGCTTATATTTTACAAGGATATTTAGATAGATATAGAAATAATTAATAAATTAGTTTACACATACTTACACATTATTGACACATATGAATTCAAAGCTACTTAAATCAGGACACATAAAATTATATAAAAGAGAAAATTCAAAATATTGGCAAATGAAAGTGAAAATGCCAAAATTAAAAGCAATCAGATCATCTACAGGTTCAAAAATTCTTAAAGATGCAGAAAAAATAGCTTTAAAATATTATTCATCAATTTCTTCAAAGACAAATATCAAATTAAAAAGAAGTAAAAATATTTTTAAAAAAATTCATTTAGTAGAAACAGCTGATTTAACCAAGAAAGAAATTGAGCACATCTTAGATGAATCTAAAAAATATATAACTTTTAATAAAAGGAAAATTAAAAAAATTAATATTTTAGAAGGAAGAACAATATTTAATCTTTTTTTTGAAGATTCAACAAGAACAAGAACAAGTTTTGAAGTTGCTGCTAAAAGGCTAGGAGCAGATCTCATTAATGTAGTGGTAAAAGATAGTTCTATTAATAAAGGTGAGACCTTACTCGATACTATGACTACTATTAATTCAATGAATCCTGACATTTTAATTGTCAGACATCCAGAAGAAGGAATTAGTAAAAAAATTTCAGAAACAGTAGATGCGTCTGTAATTAACGCTGGTGATGGTAGTCATGAGCATCCCACACAAGCCTTATTAGATGCACTTACTATAAAAAATAAATTTGAAAATTTTGCAAAATTAAAAATTGCTATATGCGGAGATATTTTACATAGCCGTGTTGCTCGATCAAACATAATCATACTATCAAAGTTAGGTGCAAAAATAAATGTCATTGGGCCTAAGGAATGGTTACCAAAAAGTTTAAATAAACTACCTGTGAATGTTTATACAGAAATGAAAAAGGGATTACAAAATTGCGATATTGTTATGATGCTACGTATTCAAAAAGAAAGAATAGTTGGGAAAATAATGCCAAATCAAAAGACTTATTTTAAAAAGTATGGATTAGATTACAATAAACTTAAATATGCAAAAAAAAATGCTTTCGTTATGCATCCAGGCCCAATGAACCGTGGTGTAGAAATAGACTCGAAACTTGCCGATGACGTCACGAGGAGCTTGATACAAGAACAGGTCGCTATGGGTGTTGCAGTACGAATGGCATGCTTAGACTTAATTATTAAAAACAGAGATGACTTTAGTAAGTAGTTTATCATTAATCATATTGTTTTATGTAATAGGATCATTACCCTTTGCATTGATTTTAACAAAATTATTTGGCTTGGGAGATATTAGAAAGGTCGGTTCTGGAAATGTAGGTGCAACAAATGTTTTAAGAACAGGAAATAAATTTGTAGCATTCATTGTTCTTTGTTTTGATATTTTTAAAGGCTTTCTTCCGTTCCTCATTTTACAAATGTATTTTCAAGATATTTCTTTATTGAATAAAATACTTCTCTGTCACTTTGCCATATTAGGTCACATCTATCCTGTCTGGTTGAAATT
This sequence comes from uncultured Alphaproteobacteria bacterium, assembly GCA_902614085.1. Classification (GTDB taxonomy): domain Bacteria; phylum Pseudomonadota; class Alphaproteobacteria; order HIMB59; genus CACPNW01. The sequence continues at coordinate 875,341 of CACMJS010000001.1, read as the reverse complement.
TAAAGGTGGAAAAGGTGTTGCAACGTATATTGGTTTCTTATTTGGTCTTAATCCTTACATTGCACTTTTATTTTTATTAGTATGGCTTGTTACTGCTTTTGTAAGTAAATACTCTTCTCTTGGATCTTTAATTGGAATTTTAGTAGTTCCAGTTTATTTTATTTTTATTAATTTTAATTTTTATATTCTAATTTTCTTTATTTATTTAACTTTAATTATTTATCTTAAACACACAGAAAACATTAAAAGACTCATAAACAAAACTGAAAGTAAAATTAAATTATCCAAGTAAAAATATACTTTTTTTTAAAATTTCTTGACGAATTATCTTTAAACTGAAATTTGGGGCCAAAATTTATGAATGTATTAATTGTTGAATCACCATCAAAGGCAAAGTCTATTAATAAATATTTAGGCTCTGACTTCAAAGTTCTCGCAAGTGTGGGACATGTTCGAGATTTATCAGCAAAAAATGATGCGATAGATACTGAAAATGATTTCCAAATGAAATGGGAAACCAGTGATCGTGGAAAAAAAGTGATAAAGGAAATAACAGATGCAGCAAAAAAATCTGAAAATTTATATCTAGCCACTGACCCCGACCGTGAAGGTGAAGCCATAGCTTGGCATGTAGAAAAACTACTTAGAGATAATTCATCACTTTCAAAATTAAATATTCACCGTGTTACATTTAATGAAATTACAAAAAATGCAGTTCTTGATAGTCTTAAAGAGCCAAGAGAAATAGATGAAAATTTAGTAAATGCTTATCTTGCAAGAAGAGCGTTAGATTTTCTTGTTGGTTTTACACTTTCTCCAGTGCTATGGAGAAAGTTACCAGGCTCAAAATCAGCGGGTAGAGTTCAATCTGTAGCCTTAAGAATAATTAGTGAGAGAGAACTTGAAATAGAAAAATTTATTCCACAGGAGTATTGGTCTTTACAAGGCGAGTTTAGAAATAAAGAAGATAAAATTATTAATTCCAGACTTACAGTATATGAAGGGAATAAAGTAGATAAACTTGATATTAAAAATGAGGGTGAAGCAACAAAAATTTTTAATGATATTAAAAATTCTACTTTCACTGTTGGAAATATTACGAAAAAAGAAGCTAGAAGAAATCCCTACCCTGCTTTTACTACATCTACAATGCAAATTGAATCTAGTCGTAAACTTGGTCTTAGTGCGAGTCAAACAATGCGCACAGCTCAACGCCTTTATGAAGGAACAGACATTAAAGGAGAAACAACTGGCTTAATAACTTATATGCGAACAGATAGTGTCGTCATGTCAAAAGAAGCTATTAACCAAGTTCGAGGTTTTGTTACTGATAATTATGGTGCAAACTATTTACCAGAAGTGCCAAGAGTTTATAAATCTAAAGCTAAAAATGCCCAAGAAGCACATGAATGCATTAGACCAACAAATATTTATCTAACACCAAAAGATATTAAGCAATACATTACTTTAGAAGAATACAAGTTATATGAAATTATATGGCAAAGAGCGGTAAGTTCACAAATGGCAAGTGCTGTATTAGATCAAGTAGCTGTTGATATTACAAACGAAGATAAAAAAATTGTTTTACGAGCAAATGGATCAACAATTAAGTTTCCTGGAATGTACAAAGTTTATCAAGAAGCTAAAGATGATGATAAAGATGAAGAAAAAGAGACAATTCTTCCTGCCATGAGTGAAGGAGAGAGTTTAAATCTCAAAGAAGTTGAAAAGACACAACATTTTACCTCACCTCCTCCTCGTTACACCGAAGCAAGCTTAGTTAAAAAACTTGAAGAACTTGGTATTGGCAGACCATCTACTTATGCTTCTATTATTAAAGTTCTACAAGATAGAGATTATGTAATTTTAGATAAAAAACGTTTTAATCCTCATGACAGAGGAAGAATAGTATCGATATTTTTAGAGAAATATTTCAATCAATATGTAGAATATGATTTTACTGCTGATCTTGAAAATCAACTTGATGAAATTTCTGATGGTAAGCTTGATTGGAAAGAAGTTCTGAGAAAATTTTGGGAAACATTTAAACAACTTTGCGATGAAACTGTAGGCAAATCAAACAGAGAAGTCATTGATGTGTTAGATGAAGCACTGGGTCCGCATTTCTTTCCACCAAACGGAGCAGATGAAAAAAGGAAATGTCCAACCTGTGATAATGGAAGATTAGGAATTAAAGTTGGAAAGTTTGGAGGATTTATTGGCTGCTCTAATTATCCTGATTGCAAATATACAGTTCAGTTTAATCAATTAAACGATAAAGATGGCGCTGCTCTTAGCGGACCAAAAGAAATTGGTATTTATCCTGAAACAGGAGAAATGATTACTCTTCGAAAAGGTCCTTATGGATTTTATATGCAAGTTGGTGAAGGGACAAAAGAAAAGAAACCAAAAAGAGTTTCTATTCCAAAAAATTTTGAACCAGATGAAATAGGATTAAACACAGCAATCCAACTACTTGGCTTACCACGTAAATTAGGATTTCATCCGGAAACAAATAAAACTGTTAGTGCCGGTATTGGAATGTATGGACCATATATTTTGCATGATAAAAAATATAAAGCTCTCGAAAAAACAGATAACATTCTTGATATTGAACTTGAAAGAGCCATTGAATTAATTGCTAAACCTACACAGAGAGGGAATGCGACGTTAAAAACATTTGGTGAGCATCCAACAGAAAAGAAAAATATTACTGCTCATGACGGTAAATTTGGACCATATGTAAAATGTGGAAAAATAAATGCATCAATTCTTGGTGATCAAACAATTGATAGCTTAAAACTAGAAGATGCTATTAGGTTAATTGATGAAAGAAAAGCTAAAATGGGTCTCAAAAAAAAGAAAAAAACAGTTAAGAATTGAATTAAGCTGAAATAGTTTTAAATAGAGAATATGGCAAAAAATATATCTCTATCAACAATAAAAACTTTCAAAAATAAATTTTTAAGAAATAATAAAAATACAGCTTCACGAAATGCATTAATTAAAAATGATTTAGCTAATGTTGCACTCAATTGGGAAAATTTTAGTCAAATTAATCATAATTTTTCTAATCTAATAAAAAAAGAACTACCTGCAACAAACCAGATGGCATCAGGTAGATGTTGGGGATTTGCAGGATTAAATCTCATGCGTTTACAAGTTGTTGATAGCCTTGAACTAAATACATTTGAGTTCTCACAAAATTATTTCATGTTTTGGGATAAGCTAGAAAAAGCAAATTATTTTTTAGAGAATATTATCAAATCAAGAGATGAGTCATATGAGAGCAGATTAATTACTCATCTTTTAAAAGCACCTGTGCAAGATGGTGGACAGTGGGATATGTTTGTAAACTTAATTAACAAGTACGGTGCAGTTCCAAAAGATGTAATGCCTGAAACAAATCATAGCAGTAAATCTGGAGCCATGAATTATATTTTGACTCACAAATTAAGAGAGTTTGGTTCTATACTAAGAAAGAAACCAGCTAAAAATTCTGCAGCCCTAAAAAAAGACATGATGGAAACAATTTATAATTTACTAGCAATGTTTCTTGGTCAACCACCAGATGTTATCAATTGGTCTACTAGAAATAAAGATAATAGACATATTGTCATTTCAGACATGACACCAATTGATTTCTGCAAAAAATATGCTGATATCAATATTAAAGATAAAGTTTGCTTAATTCATGCTCCAATGAGCAATAAAAAATTTAATACAATGTACACAGTTGAATATCTTGGTAACGTTGTTGAAGGACAAATTATTAAATATTTAAATGTAGATATTAAAGAATTAAAAAAATCTGCAATGGACTCAATAAAAAACAACGAAGCTGTATGGTTTGGTTGTGATGTTGGGAAACGTTTTAGTCGTGATATGGGTGTACTTGATATGGGCATTTACGATTATGAAAATGTCTTCCAAACTTCATTTAAGATGAATAAACAAACTCGTTTAGAGTATGGTGATAGTGAAATGACTCATGCTATGCTTTTAACGGGAGTCGATATTAAAAAAAGAAATTCAACTAAATGGAAAATTGAAAATAGCTGGGGAACAAAAAGTGGTAACCAAGGATATATGATGATGACCGATGAATGGTTTGATGAATATACCTATGAAGTTGTCATTGATAAAAAATATCTAAACAAAAGACTTTTAAAATACTTAGATATGGAACCAGTAGCGCTAGCACCTTGGGATCCAATGGGTGCTCTAGCTAGATAAGTTGAATAAAGAAAACGCATCTAAAATTTGGAAATTAATTCAAGAAACTGGTGATTTTTTAAAAGGAAAATTACCTGATCACCCTAATCATCCAAAGGGTAGAAATCCTTATGCTCATGTTGCATTAGAGGTAAAAAATCATTTTGGTATGACCTATAAAGATATACCTGATGAAAAATTTAATGAAGTTATTAATTATCTTGAAGAAATAAAATCTAATCCTGCATAGCTGTTCTTTGATTACCTTGAATTGGTAAGAAAATAATAAAGATTGAAACTATAGCCATCATTATTGCATTAATTAAAAACAAATAAGTAAACTCTAAAGTTATGGAATATATTTCTGAAATTAAGAATACTGAAATTGGTCCTGATCCAAATGCAAGAATAAACTTAATTCCATATACAACACCATGATACTTTTGGGGTGTAAATTTCCCAAGTAGGAGATTTTCTGTAGGCAGAATACTTGCATTAAATACGGCAGCTAGAACACATAACACTACTAAAGAGTAACCAGATATGTAAGCTATTCCTAGGTAGCAAGGAAACTGAAGAAATATACCCATTAAGTAAATAGTTTTTAAATTAAATCGATCAGCAAGTAGGCCTCCAACAAATGTTGTAGCGCCAGAAATAAAATAGATAATTGCTATCATAAATCCAATTTGAATTGAGCTTGTGTTACCAATTCGTATTTCAAATACTTTTGGTAAGGCTGTTTGTGTATTGTGAAAAGATAATCCAAGAGCAAACATTGATAATAGCATTATTAATGCAATTAAAATCATCTCATTACGAGAATGATCTTGATCATCATTTTTAATAAAATAATTTTTGTAAGATATTTTATCAATTAAGATTAAGTAAATAAGAATAAACCCAATAATAATTGATATTAAACCAGGTAATATAAAAGCTAGTTGCCAATTTAGTAATTCTGTCAGAGTACCAGCTACAAATGCTCCAGAGCCTATCCCTACCCCGCCAAAAATACCATTTACACCAAGCGCTCTTCCCTGTTTGTTAGCTGCATGAATCACCCAAGGAATGCCTACAGGATGGTAAATTGAACAGAAAAGTCCAAGAAGTGATAAGGAAAAAAATAAAAAAGAAACTGATGTGCTTAAACCACATAAAATGGAGGCTAATCCCATTCCAATAAACATAATTGTCATTGTTCCTGAACGGGACCATTTATCACTTAACCACCCAAAAGGAATTGCCCCTAAACCAATTAGTAGAGCTCCAAGAGACCATAATCTAATTAATTGATCGTAAGAAATATTCCATTCTTTTTCTATCGTAAGCACGATTACAAAATAAAATGCTGCAAACATATGCATGAGAGCATGACCTATTGATGAAAATAGGAGTGTATAAGAAGTATTATTCAAACTCTTCGTAATTAATAGAAAGAGAATTTACACAGTATCTTTTGCCAGTTGGCTCTGGACCGTCATCAAAGACATGACCTAAATGGGCATCACATTTGGCACACATAATTTCAATACGCACCATTCCATGAGATCTATCAGTCTCTGTTTTAATTGCTTCAGGTGATATTTGTTCAAAAAAACTTGGCCACCCACAATAAGAATCATATTTTGTTGAACTATTAAATAATTCATTACCACAGCATTTACATTTAAAAATACCACCATTAATAATTTCAAAATTTTTACCAGAAAAAGGAGGTTCTGTTCCCTTTTGTCTTGTTACATAATATTCATCTTCTGTGAGAAGAGATTTCCATTCTTCATCTGTTTTAGCTATCTTTGACATATTTAAAATTTAAGTTTGAGAGTATTATTCCCAATAATATAAATATAGTTCCAATTAAATGAAATAAAGCAAATTGTTCTCCTAAAAAACTTATTGCCCAAATTGAACTAAATACTGGTATTAAGTGTAAAAATAACCCAGCTCTGTTAGCGCCTATAATTGAAACTCCCATATTCCATGAAAAAAAAGAAACAATACTTGCAAATATGGCAACATAAATAATTATTAAATAATCAGTACTATTATCAGGAATGAAAGTAGAATTTGAAGACTCTATTAAATATAGAGGTATGAGAAAAATTAAACCAATAAATATAAGCACTTCTAATGTTGCAAGTTGAGAAAGATTTTTATCAATTTTTCTTAATAGTACTGAATACACACACCAAGAAAGTGCAGCAATAAACATCCAAATATCACCACTTGTAAATTGAAAAGAATAAAGATTATTTAAATTCCCTTTTAAAATAATACAAAATGCACCAATAACAGATAAGAATATTCCAATAAATTGAAGTAAACTTGTCTTCGTTTTAAATATTAACCATGAAAAACCAATTATTAGAACTGGTGTTACAGAATTCATAAGAGCAGAATTAATTACAAGTGTTGTTTGTAAAGATATATAAGTAAAAGAATTAAAGATTGTTACACCAAGAAATGCAATCAAACTAATTAATAATAAATTTTCTTTATAATATTTTAAATTTTTTCTTATCTCACTATACGTAAAAGGTAAAAGTATAATAAAAGCCAAAGTCCATCGAAAAAAACTTAATTTAAACGGAGACAAGTCTGTATTATATGCAATTTTACCAGCAAAAAAATTTCCAGACCAAAAAAAAGAGGAGGCAATTAATAAAATAATAGCTAATAAATATTTATTTCCCACTATTTATCAACTAGCGTCATTAAAGATGACGTGTCAAATCTATTACCACCATTCTTTTGGACTTCTTCATAATATTTATCAACTATTTTTGTAATAGGAAGATTAGCGCCATTCTTATCAGCTTCATTAAAACAAATTGATAAATCTTTTCGCATCCAATCTACAGCAAAACCATAATCAAATTTCCCATCGAGCATAGTTCTATATCTATTTTCCATTTGCCATGATTGTGCCGCTCCTTTTGATATTACACTAAGAACTTTTTCCATGTCTACATTCGATTTTTTTCCAAAAGCCATTGCTTCAGATAAACCTTGAACTAATCCCGCAATACAAATTTGATTTATCATTTTAGCTATTTGACCTGACCCAGATGGACCTATAAGTTCAACTGCTTTTCCATAAGATGTGAGAACTGGTTTAACAGTATTATAATCTTTTTCATCGCCGCCAATCATAATGGAAAGAACGCCATTTTCTGCACCAGCTTGACCGCCCGATACAGGAGCATCAAGAAAACTCAATTTTTTATCTTTAAGTTTTTGATAATAATTTCTTGCTATCTCTGCAGAAGCTGTTGTGTGATCAACGATTATTGATCCTTCAGTTACTTTTGAAAGAATTCCATCCTCACCTTCCATTACTTCAATAATATCTTCATCGCGTCCAACACACATAAAAACAATTTCAGAATTTTGAGAAGCTTCACCAGGAGTTTTAGCCATGCTACCTTGATATTCTTCTACCCATTTTTCAGCTTTAGCAGTTGTTCTATTATATACAGTTACATTATAACCTTTGTTTTGAAGATGACCTGCCATTGGATAACCCATTACTCCTAAGCCAATAAAAGAAACATTTTTAATACTCATGAATATTCTCCTAATTTTTCTAAAATTTTTAAATTCAAATCTTCTGAATTACTAACAATTAAATTCTTATTCTTTTTTGTAAAGTCATATTTATTTTTATCAAAATCTATGTCAGCACCACCTGCTTCTCTAACAAAAAGAATGCCTGGAATATGATCCCAGGGAGATAGTTTTGATAAAATAGCAAAATTTCTAATCCCAATTCCTATATCTATATATTCAAAGCCAATACATCTATAAGAGTTAACTTCTTTAAATATGTTTTTAAATATCTTTAACTTATCTTTAAATTCTGGTTCCCAATACTTTGTACTAATTGATCCTATAGTTTCTTCAATAATATTTTCACCTTTTGTAATAATTTTATTATTATTAATATAAGCACCTTCATTGACAATTGCTGAACACATAATTTTTTCTAGTGGCTTATATATCCAAGAACGTAAAATTTTTTCTTTAAATGTTAAGGCTATCATAATTGCAAATTTATCTCTACCATTAGAAAAATTTGTTGTCCCATCTATTGGATCAACAGTCCAACAATATTCATCTTCCTTATAAAAATTTAATATATTTTCATTTTTAGAATATTCCTCTTCACCTATAAAATTTGAAGTAGGTAAAATTTTTAAGAGATTTTTTTTTAATTCTTTTTCTGCTTCGATATCAGCGACAGTTACTAGATCAGATCCATTTTTATAATTTATGTCATCCTCTGATAAATTTTTAAATTTTGGCAATATAATATTTTGACTTACGTTAAAACAAATGTCCTCAATGTCCTCTTGCTTTATATTATCCATTTATACATGCTTCAGTATACATTTGTGCTAGTTTCAATGTGATATTGCCAATTTTACCATTATTTATTTTTTTATTATCAATTTTTAAAATAGGAGTAATAAAACTTCCAGAGCTTGTTAAAAATACTTCGTCAGCATTAATTAATTGCTTATGGGTAAATTGTTTTTCTATTAGTTTAAGGCTAGTTTTTTTTATAATTTTTAAAAGAGATGTTCTAGTTACTCCTTTTAAAATATCAGAATTAGCTGGATGTGTTATTAAATTATTTCTTTTTATAATCCAAATATTAGAAGATGTGCCCTCAGTTACTTTTCCATTTTGTATTAAAATTGCCTCATATGCGTTTTTCTTTTTGGCCATATTTGCAGCTATAATATTTGGAAGTAAATTTACTGTTTTAATATCACGTCTTTTCCAACGAAGATCTTGGTATGTAATTGTTTTTACTCCTACAAATTTTTTTCCAGGTAAATTAAAACTTTTATTTCTTGTGTATACAATCAAAGTTGGGATTAAATTTTTTTGATATTTGTGTTCTCTAAATTGAATACCTCTTGTAATTTGTAAATATATTATACCATTTCTTGTTTTATTTTTTTTTATTAGATTTAGAAAAATATTAGTTAAGTTTTTTTTATTAATTATAAATTTGATTTCTAATTCACGAAGAGAATATTTTAATCTCTTAAGATGAAAATCTAAATCAATTAAATTATTATTTAAAACTGCGATAACTTCATATACACTATCTGCAAATTGTAATCCTCTATCTTCAATATGAATTTTTGCTGATTTAAAATTTATAAATTTGTTATTTATATATGCAAAATTTGGCATTAGATTAAACTTTTGATAAAAGTTTTTCTAGTTTTTTTATGCAGTTTGTTTCAGCAAAAAAAACAACATCATCATTTTCTTTAAAAACAGTTTGGCTATTAGGGATTATAATTTTTTTATCCCTTACAATAGAGCCAATACGTATACCTTTTGGTAATTCTAATTCTTTAAGATTTTTATTACAAAGAAATGATTCTGATTGAATATCTGCCTCTATTACTTCTCCAAAACCTTCACCTATGGAATAATCATTCCGTATTTTTACGCCTCTAACCTTTTCTAAAATTTTAGAAATTGTTATTATTTTTGGATCTATGGTCATATCAACACCAATATTAGACAACAAAGATGAATAATTACTATTATTGATCAAAGTTATTGATGTGTTGGCGCCTGCTCTTTTAGCTAGTAAGGATGATAGAATATTAACTTCATCGTCTTCTGTAATTGATATACAGTATCCTGAATCTGATATGTTTACCTCTTCAAGTATCTGATTGTCCAAACCATCTCCACATGTCACTGTGATATTTTCTAAATTTGAAGCAAGGAATTCTGCGCGCTCTTTATTAGCTTCAATGAGTTCAGTTTTTATATATGTTTCAGAATTTTCAATTAATTGTGCGAGTGAAAATCCTATATTACCACCACCAATAATCACAGCTTTTTTTGCCTGCAATTCTTGATGGCCAAATTCAGATAACACGTCTGTCAAATTATCAGTTTCCACAACTAGAAAGATGGTATCTTTTTTTTCAATTTTAGTTGAAGAATTTACTGTAAATTTTTGATCACCTCTAAATATAAACATAATGTTAGCTAAATAGTCAGGAAATTTTTCTGATAATTCTCTTACAGATAGACCTGAATGTAAAAAATTATCCTCACATTTTAATCCAATTAATTTCAATTTTTTATCTGATAATTCAACCATATCTATTGTACCAGGAGAAATTAATCTTCTGAATATACCCTTAGCAACTTCTTGTTCGGGAGAAATAATTGCATCTATTGGGAAATTTTCATCATTATATAAATTTTTCCAATCATTTTTTAAATAATCTTGCTGTCTTATTCTTGCAATTTTCTTTTTAATTTTAAATAAAGAGTGGCCAATTTGACAAGTAACCATATTAGTTTCATCACTTTTTGTAACTGCAATTATTATTTCACAGTCATGTGCACCGGCACTCTCTAAAACTGTTGGCATACTAGGGATACCATTTATTGTTTTGACATCCAAATTTTCAGATACCTTATTTAATCTATTTTCATCTTCATCAATAACTGTAACTTCAAAGTTTTCGCATGATAGTTTATCAGCTATGCTATATCCAACATCTCCAGCACCACAAATAATTGTTTTCATTGATTAGTTATTCTACTTTTATATCTAGTGATTTAAATTTTCTATAAAGAGCAGTTCTTTCCATTCCTGTAAATTCAGAAACTTTTGTTATATTACCATTAAATCTCTTAATTTGCGATATTAAATAATTTTTTTCAAACTCGTATCTTGCTTCTTTTAATGACAAATCCAGTGAATTATTGGAAGAATTTGACGCAGTTTCATCTCCCATTTGTAAAGCTAAATCATCAACCTCTAACTCTTTTATATTTTGATCTTGGTTAAGTATCAGACTTTTCTCAACATAGTTAATTAATTGAGATATATTTCCAGGCCAATCATACATTTGTAACTTAGTTAAGGCTTTAGAAGAAAATTTAAAATTTAAATTTCCTCCACTTTTTTCATTTAAATAAAAATTAAGGATAGGAAGAACATCATCTCTCCTATCAGAGAGAGATTTAAATTTTATAAAGTCTGTTGAAATTCTATCATATAATCTTTTAATAAAATTACCTTTTTCAATTTCTATTTCTAAATTTTTCTCAGTTATTGTAATAATTTTATGATTTAACTTAATATCAAGATCTTCAAAAAATTTTTTGTTTTCTAGAAAATTTAAAAGTTTTTTTTGATAAATATTTGGAAGTGTTTCAATATTAAGTAGTATTAGTGAATTATTGTTTGATCGATAAAAAATATTTTCATTAATTGTGTTTTTATTTTCCGCAAACATATTATCCAATGATTCATTTGTAAGTTTTCTAAAATCAATTGATATAGGAAATTTATCTTTATATTGTGAATTTTGATGTATTAAATTTGTAAAATGTTTTTTTCCTGTTCCAAATGCCCCCTCAATCAATAATCTTGAATTATTTGAACTCTGTTCATTTAATTGTTTGTTAATTTTTTTAATAAATTCTGAATTTCCTATTAGTGGTATAGTTTTAATTAAGGTATCTTTTAAATTTTTATTTTCATTCAATAATGATGAACTTTCTATTGCTCTTTTAGTAAGAATAATTAATTTATCACTATTGAAAGGCTTTTCTAAAAAATCGTATGCTCCATTTTTTATAGATTTTACTGCAAGATCAACAGTACCATGACCGCTTATAATAATAATTGGAATATTACTATTAATTGATTTAAATTCTTTTAAAATTTCAATACCATCTAATTTACTGTTAGATAACCATACATCTAAAATAACTAAATCAGGTTTAATTTCATTGAATTTACTAATTGCTTCATCTGAATTAAGGGCAATTGACGTATTATAGTTTTCATCTTTTAAAATTTCTGAAATAAGAAAACAAATATCTTTTTCATCATCTATAATTAAAACTTTATTCATTGTATTCAAAATTAATTAATGATGTTGTTCCTGCCATATTTTTATTTTTCTCAATTTTTATTTTACCACCATGATCTTCAATAATTCTTTTTACAATAGATAAACCAAGACCGGTTCCTTTTGTTTTAGTTGTAAAATAAGGCTCAAATATTTTACTCAACATTTTTTCATCAATTCCCACACCATTATCTTTTATTTCAATTTTTATATTTTTTGCATCAGTAGTTAATAGTACTTCGACTGCAGGATTGGGTATTTTTTCAACAGCTTCAATAGCATTTTTAATTAAATTATTAAAACATCTTGAGATTTGAAGGGCGTCAAAATGAAAGTAAATGTCATTTTCAGGTTTAATTAAATTAAGCTTAATGTCCTTCCTCGTATTAAAATAGAGAAGGTATGACTCTTCTAGGCATTTTGATAGATTATCAAGCTTAATTTCTGCCTCAGGCATTCTTGCAAAAGATGAAAATTCGTCAACTAACTTTCCAATATCATCAACTTGTCTTGATATTGTTTTAGTTAAAAGTGAAATATCCTTCTTATCTGTTTTTGCATCTAAAAATTTCTTTTCTATTCTTTCAGCAGAAAGCTTAATTGGAGTCAGGGGATTTTTAACTTCATGTGCTATCTTTCTTGCAATATCAGACCAAGCTGCATGTTTTTCCGCTAAAATTAAAGATGTAGCATCATCTAGCGCAACAACATATCCCTCAATTTTATTATCATTAATTTCTTTAATGATTCTAATGTTAAAATTTCTTTGATCATCAAATAATGTAAAATCGTATTGAAAATTTAATAATACTTTGTTTGAGGTTTCAAAATTCTCAAATATCTTTTTCCATTCAGGAAAATAGGATAGAAAATTATCATTTATTTTAAAAGTTTTAGTGCTTCTAAATAGTTTTTTAAGAGTTTTATTAAATAATAAAATATTAAAATTTTTATCTAAAGAAATTACACCTATTGTTAAAAGACTTAAGATCGCCTCTATAAAAATTCTTTTTTCTTCATCTTCTTGACTTTTAGATATTAACTCATTTTGTTTATTCTCAATTTCAGAAATCATTTTATTGTATGATGTTAGTAATACTTTTATCTCTTGAAATTGATCTGTTTCACTTACTTTAGCATCAAAATTCCCTTCTGATATCTTATTTGCTGATTTGATTAAGTTTGTAATTGGCTTACTAAGGTTACTTGCTAAATTGAACCCAATTAAAATTGCTACTAATATAAAACAAATAGAAAAAAGAACAAATATCATCGAATATGTTATTTGAATTCCTGAGCTTTCCTCTTCTTTCAAAGTATAAATTTCAAATGCCTCTTTTGTAGCACTAATATGATCCCAGATATTGGTATTCAAATTTCTATTAACTTGCATGTAAACATCATTTAAAAAATTTATTTTTTTATAGGCAGTGATAGAATTTTTATCTAATTGAAAAATGAAAACACGGTTTTGATTAACAACCTTAAATATCTCATTTGACGGAAGAGAAAAATTTTCGTTATCAGGATCTTTAAGACTTAAGTAGATATTTCCTTCAGTATTAAAAATATAGATACTTGATATTGTTCTCAAATTTATAAATTCACTTAAAGCTACTCTTATTGATTGAATATTTACTTCATTATTTTGAGAAACTTTTAATATTTCTCTCATAATTAACTGAGTATCAGAAACTATTTCTGCCTGTATCTCATTTTCATAATTTTTTGCTACAAAGTTAGAATTTACAACTGCATCTCTTACAGCGTCTCCGTACCAAGTTCGTAACTCTAAATTGAAGAAAAGTGATGTAATGATAACTAATCCAATGGCTGGGCCCAAAGCCATTGCAGCAAATAAATTAACAAATTTAATATATAATCGCGATTCATCATAACTTTTTCTTCTTCTCACTAAAATAAGGACAATTTGCCTAACAATTATTGAAATTAATAAAATGACAAAAATAACATCTGCCAATAGAAAAAATTGTAATCTTCTAGGATCTTTTACTAAATCATTATTAGGAAGCATTAAATAGAATGTAATCGAAAAACTTAATATGATTAAAAAAATTAAAAAATAAAAAGATAATCTAGATAAATGAATAGATTTAAGTAATTTTGATAGGTCAAACACTGTGTACTTTAGTTAATTTTTCAAATAATGATTATAAAATAATATTATTTATAAATTAAAATGATGAAAAATGCACTTGTAATTCTAGCTGGCGGAAAAGGAAAGAGATTTGGTCAAAAAATTCCAAAACAATTCTTTAAAATTGGGGATACAAATTTTTTAAATTATTTTTTTTCAAATTTAGACTTATCAAACTTTGATATTATAAATATTTCAATAGATAAAAAATATCAAAAAACTTACTTTAATCATAAGGACTTTTCTGAGAAAATAAAAATCATCTTCTCAAAACCTGGCAACACAAGACAAATTTCTTCTTTTAACGCCCTTAAAAATTTAAAAAAATTTAAAATTAAGAAAGTACTAATACATGATGCTGCACGTCCTTTATGTAGCAATAAATTAATTAAAAAAATTATTTCTAAATTAGATAAAAATACTAATGCAATTCCATATGTTGAATATAACGACAGACAATTAATAAAGAAAAGTAAATTGGAAACAAAAGCAATCAATGTACAAACACCCCAAGGTTTTAATTATAATTTAATATTTAAAGAACATATCAAATATAAAAATTTTGAATTTAGTGATGATGCAGGGCTATTACAAAAATCAAAAATGAAGATTAATTTCATCAAAGGCGAGAAAAATAATATTAAAATTACTTATCCAGAAGATATTCAGTTATTTAATTTATATAGAAAGCCAATAACAAAATACGGTATTGGTTACGATATTCATCAAATTGATAAAAATACTAAAAATGGATTAAAATTAGGAGGCATTAAAATACCTTTCTCTAAATTGATTGGTCATTCTGATGCGGACGTTGTACTTCATGCAATTTGTGACAGTATTTTTGGAGCACTTTCTATGAGAGATATAGGTTATCACTTTCCAAACACAGATAAAAAATGGAAAAATGCAGATTCATCTAATTTTATTATTTATTGCAGAAATAAACTCAAAGAAAAAGGTTATTCCATTATAAATTTAGATATAAATATAATAACTGAAAAACCTAAAATTAATAAGTATGTTTCAAAAATGATTAAAAATATTTCAACATTACTTCAAATCAAAAATAACTCTGTGTCTATAAAAGCAACCACAAATGAGAAGATTGGTTTTATTGGAAATGGTGATGGAATTGCAGCTGAATCTATAGTTCATGTAACAAATGATAAAATTAACTAATTTTTTTGTATCGTTATCATTTGTTGGATATATTAAAATAATACCACCAGGAACCTTTGCATCTTTTTTATCATTAGTTGTTTTATTTCCTATTGTTGAATACAAAATTATTTCTTTAGAAATATTTGTAGTTATTTTTTTTGTAATCTTTTTACTATCTTTATTTTTTATTAATAAATTCTCTTCACACACCCAATCACATGACTCAAAAATAATAGTTATAGATGAATTCTTAGGAGTATACTTAATTTTAATATTTTATGATCAAATTAAAATAATAAATCCTTATGTAACAATAATGTTAATTTTTATTTTATTTCGTTTTTTTGATATATTGAAAATTTTTCCAGCCGACATAGTAGACAGGAAACTTAAATCAGCTTTTGGTGTAATTCTTGATGATTTAATAGCAGGAATATATACAACAATAATTCTTTATATTATAAATGCCTATTATTAAAAAAGTTATAGATAAATTAATAAAAAAAAATATCTCAATTTCAGTAGCTGAGTCATGCACAGGTGGACTAATAGCAAACACTATCACAAAATATAGTGGAGTTTCAAAAATTTTCTCTTACGGGATTATTAGTTATTCAAATAAAGCTAAATCTAAATATTTATCTGTTTCAAAAAGTAATCTTTCTAAATTTGGGGCTGTAAGTAAAGAAGTAGCTGAGGACATGATAGATGGTCTGTACAAAAATGAAAAAACAAAAATCTGCATTTCTACTACTGGTATAGCAGGTCCTAATGGTGGGACAAAATTAAAGCCAGTAGGACTAGTGTATATTGGAATTAAAATTAATAAAAAAAATTATATTTTCAAAAAAAAATATAAAGGAAAAAGATTGGACATACAGAAAAAAACAAGAGATTTTATATTTAGAAAAATTAATAAATTAATCTAATATTTCATCAGCACGAATTTTAAATGATTCAATCATTTTATTTTCGATCAATGGAAAAAAAGCTTCAGCAATTTTTTGATGAAAAAATCTTGTGAACTCAAATTCGACATTAAAATGAATTCGTGTTTGTTTTTTTTTTAATGATTCAAAAATCCAATTAGTTTTTAAATCTTTCAAAGGCCCTTTAATATAAGTTGTACTAATTGAGAGTTTTTTTTTATCAAAAGTTACGTGTGAACCAAAAGTTTGAGGCATAAAATATTTATACCATACGACCATATCAGCATAAATTTCGTTTTTATTTTTTGAATGTATTCTCATTGCTGAACACCAAGGAATAAAATATGGATAACTTTCAATATCTAAAACAATATCGAAAAGTCCTTCTGCGTCGTGATCGACTATTTCCTCCCTATTTGAAGATTTCATTGAATTGAATAAAGTTTATTTTTCCTATTTTCTTGCATGATTTTAAAATCATCAGAAGCATGATAACTTGAACGAGTAAGAGGTGATGATGCCACCATTAGAAATCCTTTTGCGTATGCCATTTTTTTGTATTCATCAAATTCTTGAGGAGTAATAAATTTTTCTAGCTTAGCATGTTTAGGTGTTGGTGGTAAATATTGTCCTATTGTAATAAAATCAACATTAGCTGCTCTTAAATCATCCATTACCTGATATACTTCTTCTTTAGTTTCACCTAAACCAACCATTAGACCTGATTTTGTAAATATACTTGGGTTTTTTTCTTTAATTTGACTAAGTAAATTCAAACTTACAAAGTAACGTGAACCCGGACGAATTGATGGATATAATCTTGGCACTGTTTCTAAGTTATGATTGAAGACGTCAGGTAAATTTTTTGATAGAATATCTATAGCTTCAGGTTTATTTTTAAAGTCAGGAGTTAAAATTTCAATTGTGCAACTTGGATTTAAAGATTTAATTGAATCTATTACGTTGATGAAATGTAGTGCTCCACCATCTATTAGGTCGTCTCTGTCCACACTTGTTATTACAACATGTTCTAAATTCAATTGATTCACTGATTCAGCAATTCTTATAGCTTCACCGTGATCTATATAATGAGGTTTACCAGTTTTAATATTACAAAATGCACAAGCTCTAGTACATATATCTCCAAGTATCATAAATGTTGCATGTTTTTTTTGCCAACATTCAGCTATATTTGGACATGCAGCTTCTTCACATACAGTTACAATTTTTTTATCTTTTAGGAGTTTATTTGTTTCTTTGAAAAATTGTGAAGTTGGTGCTTTTACTCTAATCCAACTTGGTTTTTTAGGAATTGGATTTGATTTGTTTTTAACTTTTTCAGGATGACGTGGTCGACTCATGTAGGTTAAATAACTTCCATATCCATGCTATTCAACCATATTTGGAAGGGGTCTTCCAAAATATCGCTAAAATCTTTGAGTAATTTTGCCGCAACGGCACCATCTAATGATCTGTGATCAGCTGAAATCGTAGATTTCATTGTATGCCCTATTTCAATACTACCAGCGTTAACAACGGGTTTTTCAATTATAGATCCGATTGCAATAATACTTGATTGTGGCGGATTAATAATTGCTTGAAATTCTGTGATTCCAAACATGCCTAAATTAGAGATAGTTATAGATCCTCCGCTATACTCTTCTGGTAATAATTTATTTTGATTAGCTTTTTTTACTAGTGATTTAATTTCTGTTGAAATTTCAGCTAATCCTTTTGTATCAGCTTCTTTGACAATAGGGGTAATCAATCCTTCCTTTAAAGCTACCGCAATTGCAATATCGATATTTTTATATTGGTGAATTTTACCATTGACCCAAGAAATATTGGTCTGTGGATTTTTGGCCATTGCCATTGCACATGCTTTAACAATCAGGTCGTTAAAAGAGATTTTGACATCACTATTAAAATTAATTTTTTTTCTTACATTTATTAGCTTATCCATTCTTGTTTCAATAGTAAGATAAAAATGTGGAACCTCATTTTTTGTTTGTGTTGTTCTCTCAGCAATTATTTTTCTAATACTAGATGGCTCAATTACAGAAATATTTTGATCATTAATTTGAAGTTCAAAATTTTGAATATCTTTTTTTATTATCCTACCATCAGGTCCAGACCCTTTAATAAGAGTTAGATCAATATTGTTATCTTTAGAAAATTTTTTAACAAACGGTGAAGCAAAATTAGTATTTTGTATAGTGTTAAAATCTTTACTTCTTTCTATTATTTGACTTTTATCTACTTCAGTATTTACTTTAGATCTTTCTGAGACTTCATTTTCTTCTTCACTGCTTACAGTTTGATCTTTATCATTATATTCTTCTAATCTTTCATCTTTGCTACCATTGATTAGAGCAATGACGGAATTAACAGCAATTTGTTTATCTGGTGTTATATCAATTAAATGTGTGATTTCTCCCTCATCAACTGCCTCAACTTCCATTGTTGCTTTATCTGTTTCAATTTCAGCTAATATATCTCCAGCTGAAACAGTATCACCAATATTAACTAACCACTTATTAATTACACCCTCTGACATTGTGGGTGATAATGCAGGCATTAAAACTTTAATTGCCATTTATTTTATATAACTTACTTTTTTTGCAGCATTTATAATATCATCAACTTGAGGAAGATATAATTTTTCTAAGCTCAATGCGTATGGCATTGGAACATCCGCACTATTAACTTTTATCACTGGTGAGTCTAAATAATCAAATGCATCCCTTTGAACAATATTTGCAATTTCAGAACCAACACTACCAAATGGCCATGACTCTTCTACAGTGATTAGTCTATTAGTTTTTTTAACTGAATTTAAAATTGTTTCTGTATCCAAAGGTCGTAAAGTTTGTAAATCAATAATTTCTGTATCTAAATTATATTCCTCTTTTAATCTTAATGCAGCTTCTTTTGATTTCTGCAACATTATTGAATAAGTTACGATCGTTAAATCATTCCCTTCTTTTTCTATATTTGCTTTTCCAATTGGTATTGAGAAGTTAATATCATTATTAACAGGACCTTTTAATCCATAAAGAATTTCATTTTCTAGAAAAATTACGGGATTTGGATCTGATATTGCAGATCTTAACAAACCTTTTGCGTTATAAGGAGTAGATGGCGCAATGACTTTTAAACCTGGAACTTGAGAATACCAGGAAGAAAAATCCTGACTATGTTGTGCAGCAACTTGGGCCGCAGCACCATTAGGTCCTCTGAAAACAATAGGACAATTAATTTGTCCTCCGGACATGTAAAGTGTTTTTGCAGCTGAATTTATAATTTGATCAATTGCTTGCATAGAAAAATTAAAAGTCATGAATTCTAAGATTGGTCTCAATCCCTTAAACGCTGCTCCAACTGCTAATCCAGTAAATCCATGTTCGGAAATTGGTGTATCTAATACTCTTTCTTTGCCAAATTCCTGAAGAAGACCTTGCGTTACTTTATATGCACCTTGATACTCGGCAACTTCCTCTCCAAGTATGAAAACTTTATTATCTTTTCTCATTTCTTCGGCCATTGTGTCTCTTAGTGCTTGGCGCATAGTAATTTCTTCTGAACTTAAATTTCTATCTTCTTCTATTTTAGGTGATGGTGTATCGATTATATCAGCTTTCTTATTTTCAATTTTTGTCTCAATATTTTTTTCAATTTTCTTTTCTTCAATCACTTTTTCAATGGGAGCTTCTTTTTTTACTTCAACTTTTTCATTTGGGTCGCCAATAATCGCTATAGCTTTATTTACTGGAATATTCGCTTCTCCTTCTGTAAATAAAAGATCAAGAACAACACCTTCATCTACCGCTTCTACTTCCATTGTTGCTTTGTCAGTTTCAATTTCAGCAATCAAATCACCAGCTTTAACAGTATCCCCTTTTTTAATTAACCACTTAGAAAGATTTCCTTCTGTCATTGTTGGAGATAATGCGGGCATTAAAATTTCTGTGCTCATAATTTATAAATAAACATCCGTATAAAGTTCGCTGTCCTTTGGAAAAGGACTATTGGTTGCAAATTCAGCTGCATTTTTAATTTCTTCTAAAGTTTCTTTATTAATTTTTTCAATTTCATCATTAGTTGCAATTTTTTTCTTTAAAATTTCAGCTTTGACTATTTCAATAGGATCGGTTTGCTTATAATTATCTAATTCTTCTTTCGTTCTATATTTTGCAGGATCTGACATTGAATGTCCTCTATATCGATATGTTTGTACTTCAATAATATAAGGCCCATTCCCTTCTCTGACATACTTACCTGCTTTATCTGCTGCTTCTATAACAGAGAACACATTCATCCCATCTACCTTCTCACCAGGAATACCAAATGCTTCCCCTCTTTTATATAAGTCTAATCCCGCTGCCGCTCTATCTACAGATGTGCCCATTCCATATTTATTATTTTCAATAATGTATAAAACAGGAAGCTTCCATAAAGCAGCTAAATTAAAAGCTTCAAAAACTTGTCCATTGTTCATCGCTCCATCACCAATATATGTTCTGCATATATTTTTTTCTCCATTATATTTATGCGTGAATGCTATACCAGTTCCTATTGGTACTTGAGCTCCTACAATACCATGACCACCATAAAAATTATTTTCCTTAGAGAACATATGCATTGAACCACCCTTACCAGCAGAATAACCATCTTCTCTACCAGTCAATTCTGCCATAATACGTTTTGGATCTAATCCCCTAGCAATCATATGACCATGATCTCTGTAAGTTGTTACAACTGAGTCATTCTTATCAATTGTCATTAAAATACCAACAACAACAGCTTCTTGGCCAATATACAAATGACAAAAACCACCTATTTTACCCATTCCGTAAAGTTGAGCTGCTCTTTCCTCAAATCTTCTAATTTTGAGCATAAAAGAATACATTTTAATGTAATCGGCTTTTTGAAGTTTCTTCATATGATAATCTTTAATTATAATTAGGGTGATTTTTTGTCAAATAAATCAATCTATTCTATAATAATAACTGTTTCGTTTTCTAAAGTAAATCCTGTAACTTTCCTAAATGTCTCATCTAAATAGTCCAAATCTATAGTATTTGGTTGTAATCTTTTAATTCTATCTAGGTAAAATTCATTTTCCTTTTTTAAGGACATATATTGTTCATTGTATTGAGCATTAAGATTTTTAAGACTGAAATATTTCAGCAATCCCCTTTCACCATTTACAAGAAAATATAGAAGATAAACAAATAGAAAAAAAGTAAACAAAAAGGACAAATAAAAATAAAATTTATTTTTTAAAACTAAAGATTTATTCATTTAATATACAAATAGCATATTTAAGATCGAAACTGTCAATTATTTATTATTTAAGATAGATGATCCAGCATAATTTGCCTTACCTTTTAATGCTTCTTCAATTCTTAACAATTGATTATATTTTGCTGTTCTATCAGTTCTAGATAATGATCCTGTTTTAATTTGACCTGCTGAAACACCAACTGATAAATCAGCAATCGTCGTATCTTCAGTCTCACCAGAACGATGTGAGATTATAGTAGTGAAATTATTTTCTTTTGCTAATTTAATCGACTCCAAAGTTTCTTTTAGAGTACCTATTTGATTTACTTTAACTAAAATAGAATTACCCGCACCCTCTGCAATACCTTTTTGTAATCTTTTTTTATTTGTAACAAATAAATCATCACCAACTAACTGAACTTTTTTTCCTATTGTTGATGTTAAATTAGACCAACCATCCCAATCATCCTCTGACATTCCATCTTCAATAGAAAAAATTGGATAAGCATTTACCAGTTTCTCTAAATATTTAATCATCTCATCAGAAGACAAAACAATTTTTTCTCCCCGTAAATCATATTTATTATTTTTGTAAAATTCAGTTGATGCAACATCAAGTGAAAGATAAATATCTTTTCCAGGTTTAAAACCTGCATCCTCGACTGATTTCAAAACAGTTTCTATTACTTCACTAGAACTATTTATGTTAGGAGCAAACCCACCTTCATCACCAACATTTGTGTTTAAGCCTTTTGATTTTAAAAGTGACTTTAATGAATGAAATATTTCGCAACCATATTGAAGTGCTTCTGAAAAATTAGTTGCACCTATAGGAGCGACCATAAATTCTTGAATATCAACGTCGTTATCTGCATGAGATCCTCCATTAATAATGTTCATCATTGGAACTGGAATACTCATTGTATGGTCTTTACCAAGAAAAGAATAAAGTTCATGATTTTCAGAAGAGGCTAAGCATTTTGCAAAAGCTAAACTTGCAGCAAGTGTTGCATTAGCGCCTAAGTTAGATTTATTTTCCGTACCATCAAGTTCTAATAAAAAATTATCAAAAGAAGAAATATCTTCAAATGATTTTCCAACTAGTTCATTAGAAATTGTATCATTAATATTTCCTACTGCTTTCAGAACTCCTTTACCATTGTATTTGGATTTATCATTATCTCGCAATTCTAGTGCCTCATGCACTCCAGTAGATGCTCCACTTGGAACCGCAGCTCTTCCAAAAATAGAATTTTCAAATTCTATATCGCATTCAACAGTTGGATTTCCTCTACTATCTATTATTTGTCTTGCTTTTATATTTGTTATTTTAGGCATGGTTTTTGGCTATATCATCAAATTGTTTAAGTTGAATTAATAAATTTTTTAAATCCTTAATATTAATCATATTTGGTCCATCACTTGGAGCATTATCTGGATCATTATGTGTTTCTAAAAATAAACCAGCTACACCAATAGATATAGCAGCTTTACATAAGGAAGGAATATGTTCTCTTTGACCACCACTTTTATCGCCCATTCCTCCTGGTTGTTGAACAGAATGAGTCGCATCAAAAATAACAGGATACTGATATTTTTTCATGATATCTATACCTTTAAAATCGTTAACAAGAGTATTGTAACCAAAAGTAGTTCCTCTTTCAGTTATCATAATGTTTTTATTATTTGTAGTTTCTATCTTTGTGAAAATATTTTTAACGTCAGTTGGTGATAAAAATTGACCTTTTTTAACGTTAATAATTTTATTTGTACTACCTGCAGATAGTAATAAATCTGTTTGACGACATAGAAAAGCAGGAATTTGGATAATATCGATAATACTATCTTTTTTTAATTGATTACATTGATCTTCATTATGGACATCAGTTAGTATTGGTAAATTAAAATTAGTTTTAATTTTTTCAAATATTTTTAATGCGTCATCAAGTTTTATACCCCTATCACTTTTAATACTGGATCTATTTGCCTTATCAAAACTAGATTTAAAAATTAAATTAATACCAACATCATCACATATTTTATGTAGCTCTTCTGCAATCTTCAATGAGTGACTTTCATTTTCTATTACGCATGGGCCTGCAATTAAAATAAATGGAGAGTTATTTGAGATAGAAAATTTTTTTAGATTGATATTAATCATTAATTGCTGCCTTTATAAATGATACGAAAACAGGATGAGGATCTAATGGTCTTGATTTTAACTCTGGATGAAATTGGACTCCTATAAACCATTTATGTTTTTTACTCTCAAGCACTTCAGGTAATAATCCATCTGGTGACATACCACTGAAATAATAACCTTTGTTTTCAAATTTTGATAGAAATTTCTGGTTTACCTCGTATCTATGTCTATGTCTCTCACTAATTACTTTATTTTTATATATCGAAAATATTTTTGAATTTTTTTTCAAAACAGCTTTGTATGCTCCAAGACGCATTGTTCCACCCTTGTCACTATTTTTATCTCTTTTTTCTATCTTATTTTTATTTATCCATTCTGTCATTAATCCAACTACTGATTTAGAAGTTTTCTTAAATTCTGAAGAATGAGCGTTTTTAATTTTTAGTACATTTTGTGCTATTTCAATAACAGCTAACTGCATGCCAAGACATATTCCAAAAAAAGGAATATTGTTTTCTCTAGCATATTTGATGGCATTAATTTTTCCATTAATGCCGCGAATACCAAAACCACCTGGAATTAGAATTCCATCACAACCTTTTAATTTTTTCATTAAACTAATGTTGTTTTCTTTTTCAGAATTAATCCATTGAATATCTACATCAGCAGAGTTTTCTATACCGCCGTGAACCAATGCTTCATTAAGTGATTTATAACTATCTTTAAGATTTGTATATTTTCCTACTACTGCAATTTTTACTTTATGTTTTCTTTTTTTAATTTTTTTTTGAAGATCTATCCAAGGCTTTAAATTTAGTTTGTGATTTTTTGGTTTGTAGCCCAATTGTTTAAGGAGAGCTTCATCCAAACCATATTTAGAATATAATGAAGGAACTTCATAAATTGATTTAGCGTTTAATGCAGGAATAACGGACTCTTTTTTTACATTACAAAATAAAGATATTTTAGAAATTGAATCATTATCTATTGGTTGTTCAGATCTACACATAATAATATCTGGTTGAATACCGGCATTTAGAAGTTCTTTAACTGAATGTTGAGTAGGTTTTGTTTTTAACTCACCTGCTGAACTTAAATATGGAATATAAGTCATATGAATTAATGCTGATGATATATTTTTATCATTTCTAATTTGTCGTATTGCCTCTAAAAAAGGTAGAGATTCAATATCTCCAACTGTTCCTCCAATTTCATAAATAACGATATCTTCATTTTTTAAATCACTATTAATAAATGATTTTATTTCATTAGTAACATGAGGAATGACCTGAATTGTTGAACCAAGGTAATCACCTTTCCTTTCTTTTAGAAGAACATTGGAATAAATCTTACCTGAAGACACACTATCTGATTGTTTAGCAGACTGATTTGTGAATCTTTCGTAATGACCAAGATCTAAATCTGTTTCTGCACCATCATCAGTAACGTAAACTTCTCCATGTTGATATGGACTCATTGTTCCTGGATCCACATTTAAATAAGGATCTAATTTTCTTATTCTTACTTTAAATTTTCTACTTTTTAGAAGAGTTGCTAGAGAGGCTGAGGCTATACCTTTTCCAAGAGAAGAAGCGACACCGCCCGTAATAAAAACAAAATGCATTACGGAATACCGTGATACATAATAGATCTATTTATAGCAAGATATAATTAATTATTTTCTGGTATAGATGGTTCTGAAGTAGTTTCTTCAGTATTAATTGAAGGAAGTGACTCTAAAACATTGCGATCTGAACCAATAGAGGCTGTAATTGTAAGAACGATACTCATTACCATAAATAAACCTGCAGTTATTGCAGTTAACCTTGAAAGTAGGTTTGCAGTACCACGTGCTGACATCATTCCAGTTGAAGTTCCGCCACCAAGTCCCAAGCTATCGTTATCGGATCCTTGTAATAATACTAAAATTACAAGAGCTATTGCCAATACAAGTTGAATTACAACAAGAATAGTCATTTGTTGGCTTATATTTATTAGATTTAAATTATCAAGATATAATTATATTGAATTCATCAACTTTTAGAGAAGCTCCGCCAATTAAACAGCCATCAACATGATTTAAATCATTAATTTCTTTAGAATTTGCTGATTTTACAGAACCCCCATAGAGAACTTTAAAGTTGTTAAATCTAGTATCAAAATTTTTAATGAGTTCGTGTACTTGATTTATCTCATCCAAAGTTGGTGTTAATCCTGTTCCTATTGCCCAAACTGGCTCATAAGCAATTAATGTATTTTGATGATTTGCTAAATTTGGAATACTATCTTTAATTTGTGTAGATAAAATTTCTTCTGTTAAGTTTTTTTCTTTCTGCTCTAAGGTTTCACCTATGCATATCACTGGTATAATATTTTCCTCAATAAGGTTTGAGCTTTTAATGTTTACATTATTATTTGTTTCAGCAAAGTATTGTCTTCGTTCAGAATGTCCAACCAAACAAAAATCAATATTATTATCTCTCAGCATTGAGGCGGATAATTCTCCTGTGTAAGCACCCTCTTTATAAGAAGAGACATCTTGTGCACCACAAAATAAGTTTTCATTATTTCCATTTAGTGATTTTAAGTAAATTGAAGGTGAGCAGATAATCGTACAATTATTAGAATTAACTTTTAATTTTTCATAATAATCTTTTAAAAATGAGGAATTTCCATTTAATTTCCAATTTGCTATAAAAATTGAGGAATATTTATCAAGATTTACCATAATTACTTTTATTTATAGAAACTAATATTATAGAAGCAATAGAAATTTTATGAGAGCTATTAGAAATTCTTGGATTGGCATTGGACTAGCCATACTTTTTGCAGCAAGCCTATTCTTTTTTCGTGGCTCACAAAGATATTCTAATTTATTCAATTCTGATAATTTTGTAGCGAATATTTCAGGCACACCTATTTCTACAACAAAATTTCTTAGATCAATGGATATGAACATTAATCGATTTTCTCAAATGACTGGAAGTGAATTAACAGGCGATCAGATTAGAAGTTTTCAAGTTCATCAAATTGCACTTCAATTTTTAGTAAACAATGCAATTTTTGAAAATGAGTTTGATAAAATAAATTTCATTTTAGATGATACTACAATTGCTAAAGAAACAAAAAGAAACTTTCCAGATCTTTATGTTAATAATAAACTAGATGACGATATATTAAATACGTTCTTAAGAAATCAAGGATTAAAAATTGAAGATCTTGTGGATTTAATAAATTATGAAACTAGAGCTAATGTATTTGATAACCTTTTCTTTCAAAAAAATTACCCATCACAATTACAAATAAATTTTAATAAACATAATAACCAGACTAGAGAAATAGAGTTGCTTAAAATACCTTATAGCAATATTAAACTTGAAAACTACAGTAAAGACCAAATTACAAAAGATAATAAAGAACTTTTAGATTATTTTAATAATAACTCTTCTGCATATATGACAAAAGAAGAGAGAGATATTTCATATATATTAATAAATAAAAATGATTTTAGAGATAATTTTTCACCTTCAGAAAGTAGTATTAAGGAATATTATAACAATAATAAAAAATTATTTATTAATCCAGAAGAGAGAAGCTTTAAACAATTTAATTTTAAATCAAAAGAAGAAGCAGATAATTTTAAATTAAGTGTTTCCGGAATGATTAATGAAGAAGTTATAAAATATGCGGAAGAAAATAATATAATATTTAATGAATTCAAAAATGTAGATAGAAATAAAGTTTTAGAACAACTTGCAAATGTTATATTTGAACTATCCAAAGGAAAAATATCAGATGTAGTTCAAACGGCTTTAGCATATCATATAATTATTTTGGATGAAATTATCCCAGAAAAAGAATTGAAATTTGATGAAGTGAAGAATGAAATCAATAATACATTAACCAATTTTGAATTAGATAATTACTTCAATGAATTAAAATTAAGTCTTGATCAACAAATACTTGATGGATTTTCAATAACTGAAATAGCAAATCAAAATAATCTCAAATTAATCAATAAGAAAAAAATTATTAACAATAATAATGAAGATGATCCAATTTTAAGTAATGTAATTTCATTTTCTTTTTCTCAAAATAAAGATTTTGTAAGTGATTTAGTAGATTTTGATAATAATGCTTCTTTCATTGTTAATATCGAAGAAATATATCCTTCAAAAATAGATAATATTGATAATATCTTTGACAGTCTTTTAGAAGATTTTATTTTTAGTAAAAAAACTGAACAAGCAGAAGGTATTTTTGAAAACAATAAGGAGACTTTTACAAATATAAGTAATTTATATTCAGTTGGTTCAGAAAAATTATCCTTAAAATTAAATGTAAATGATGAATTGCCAATATCATTTAAACAAAAAATTTTTGAAACTGATATTGATAAAGTGACTTTTGGATCAGACGAAAATGCTATTTATTTTGCAAATATTAAAAGTATAAAGATGCCTGAAGAAGGTGAAAATACTTCAAACCTTAATTTATTAAGCGAGTTGAAAACAGCATTTGGTAGTGAGATTATTAAGACAAAAGAAATTTCGTTCAATGATGAACTGATAAATGGTCTTTTATCTCAGTATAAATGAGTCTAGAAAAAAAAAATTTTATTAGCCAATACAACAAAGGCTTGCCACAGATATTAAAAAAAAATCTTATTGCTGATATTGAAACACCATTTTCATCATTATTAAAAATTAGTAAATCAGAAAAATATTCCTTTCTTTTAGAGTCAGTAGAAGGCGGAAGTAAAAGAGGACGTTACTCATTACTTGGTTGTGATCCAGATTTAATTTGGACAGTTGAGAAAGGTAAGGCAAAAATAAAATATTTGGATCATAATTTTGATTATAAACTAGATCAAAAGCCAATTCATAGTCTTAAAGAACTTGTAAAAATTTCAAAATTTAAAAATAATGAAATTGATGTTCCTTTCCCAACACTAGTTGGATATCTAGGATATCCAATGATTCAATATATTGAAAAAATTAAACTAAGTAATAAGGACAATATAAAAATACCTGATGCAATTTTAATCAGACCAAAAATTGTCGCAGTTTTTGATAATATTAAAGATATTATTTCCCTTATGACAGTTACGTATCCAAGTAAAAAAATCTCAGCAGAAAAAGCCTATAGAAAAAATAAATTACTTATTGATAAAACAATTAAGAAGTTAGAAAAAAGTATTTTAAAACCTGCGCAAAAGAAAAATAAAAAATCTAAATTAAAATTTAAATCAAATTTCAAGAAAGAACAATTTTATAAAATTGTAAATAAAGCAAAAGAATATATTAAAAATGGAGATATCTTCCAAGTTGTGCCTTCACAGAGATTTGAAACAAAATATAATTTAAAGGCAGTCAATCTTTATAGATCGTTAAGACGGCTAAATCCATCTCCTTATCTTGTAAATCTTAACTTCGATAAAATTGGCCTTGTTGCATCTAGTCCAGAATTAATGGTTCAATTAAGAAACAAAAAGGTTACGATAAGACCAATTGCTGGAACAAGAAAAAGAGGAAAGAATGCCTCTGAAGACCTTTATTTATCTAATGACTTACTGAATGATAAAAAAGAACTCGCAGAACACTTAATGCTTTTAGATTTAGGAAGGAACGATGTTGGTCGCGTTGCTAAAAAAGGAACAGTGAATGTTACTGAAAAGATGATTATTGAGTATTATTCTCATGTAATGCATATTGTTTCAAACGTTGAGGGAAAAATAGATAATAATTTAGATGCTCTAGATGCCTTAATGGCTGGATTTCCAGCAGGTACAGTTTCTGGTGCACCAAAAATACGAGCGATGGAAATCATAGAGGAACTTGAAAATTTAAATAGAAGTTTTTATGCTGGTTGTATGGGTTATTTTGATTCTAATGGAGACATGGATACTTGTATTAGTTTGAGGACTGGGCTTGTAAAAGATAATAAATTATATATCCAAGCTGGTGCTGGGATAGTTTATGATTCTGTTCCAAAAAATGAACATCAAGAAATTTTGAATAAAGCAGGTGCTTTAATGGCAGCAGCTGAGGATTCATACAAATTTGATATATGATATTACTGATAGATAATTATGATAGTTTTACTTACAATGTAAAACACTATTTATTGGATTTAAATCAGAAGGTTGTTGTTTTTAGAAATGATAAAATTTCTATAAATAAAATTCGTAAATTAAAACCTAAATCAATAGTTATTTCGCCGGGTCCATGCACACCAAATGAAGCTGGAATAAGTCTTAATATCGTTTCAGAATTATCAAAACAGTTTCCTATACTTGGTATTTGTTTAGGGCATCAAACTATTGGTCAAGCTTTTGGAGGTAAAATCATTAAATGTAAAGAAATCATGCACGGAAAAGTTGATACAATTAATCACTTTGGACACTCTATATTTAAAAATGTAGAAAGAAAATTTAAAGCAACTAGATATCACTCTCTTATAATTGATAAAAGAACTATGCCTAAAGATTTTTTAATTACTGCTGAAACAAATAATAAGGTTATAATGGGTATTGCACATAAAAAATTACCAATATTTGGACTACAATTTCATCCAGAAAGTATAGGTACTGATATGGGTAAAATTATTTTAAAAAACTTTTTAAACTTAGCAAAATAATGGATCAAACTTTAATATTAAATAAAATTCTCGAACAACAAAATCTGAATATTGAAGAGAGTATGTATATATTTAATAAAATTATGAGTGGAGAATTAGATGATATTAAAATTACATCAATACTAATTGGTTTAAAGTTAAAAGGTGAAACAAAAGAAGAGATTATCGGTGCAGCTAAAGTCATGAGAGAGAAATCTCTAAAAATAAACTCTCCTCAAAATACAATTGATACTTGTGGCACCGGTGGAGATATGAAAGACACATTAAATATATCAACAAGTGCAGCAATAGTTGCTGCAAGTGCTGGCGTTACTATAGCAAAGCATGGTAATCGTTCGGTTAGTTCAAAATCAGGCTCTGCAGATATGCTAGAAAAAATAGGTTATAAGATTACAAATAATGTAGAAGATTTAGAAAACTCATTATCAAATAAAAATTTTTGCTTTTTATTTGCTCAAAATCATCATTCTGCCATGAAGAACGTAATTAACGTTCGTAAGAATTTAGCGACACGTACAATTTTTAATTTATTAGGTCCTCTTACAAATCCTGCTAAAGCAAGTAAACAGCTTCTAGGTGTCTATTCAAGAGATTTAGTTTCTATGCATTGTAATTGCTTGAAAGAATTAGGCTCTGAAAAAGCTATGGTTGTTCACGGATTGGATGGTTTAGATGAAATAAGTTTATCAGAAAATACTCTAATAAATGAATTGAAAGATAATAAAGTTCTGGAATATAGTTTTGATCCAAGAGACCATGGTTATGATTTAATTAAATTAGAAGATATAAAAGGTGGAGATCCAGAATATAATGCAAATTGCTTTAATAAAATGATTAACGGCGATTATAAAGAATTTCAAATGATTGTAGAAATAAATGCAGGAGCAGCAATATATTTATCCAATTTAAGAAATAATCTAAAAGATAGTTTTGAATTAGCAAAAAAAACAATTGAGGAAGGAGTTACAAAAAATTTTGTAAACTCACTAATTAATGAGTAATATACTTCAAAAAATTTGTGAAGATAAATCTAAAGAATTAGAAGAAACAAAAAAAAGATGTTCTTTTAAAACATTAGAAAAATTAATTTCCTCAAAATTAGAGAAACGTGAATTTAAAGATGAATTAATTTCAGCTCAAAAAAATAAAACAAACTTTATAATTGGCGAAGTAAAAAAACAAAGTCCAAGTGCAGGTGAAATAATTTCAGATTACAAACCAGAAGACATTGCTATTTTATATGAAAGATCAGGTGTTGGAGCGTTATCGATTTTAACAGAAAGTAAATATTTTTTAGGCAATATTGATCATTTATCTCTAGTAAAAAAGAAAACAAATTTACCTATTTTAAGAAAAGATTTTATTATTGATAAATATCAAATTTTAGAAAGTAAGATTTATCAAGCTGATTGTATATTATTAATTTTATCAATACTATCAGACGATCAAGCAATAGAATTTATAAATTATGCAAATGAATTAAAATTAGATTGTATTATAGAGGTTCATGATGAAGACGAACTGAAAAGAGCAATCAAATTAGACTACCCTGTGATTGGAATTAATAATAGAAACCTTAAAAGTCTTGAAATCAATTTAAATAACTCAATAAATTTGAATAAAAATTTAACTAATGATTATATTTTAATTGCAGAGAGTGGCATTAAAAATTCTGATGATATAAAAAAATTTAATTCAACAGGGATATATAATTTTTTAATTGGAGAAAGTTTGTTAAAATCTAAAGATAAAGAAAAGAAAATTGGAGAATTGCTTTTAAATGAGTCATATTAATAAAAAAGGAAATCCTTATATAATTGACATATCAAATAAAGATGTTTCAGAAAGAGTAGCAGTTGCATCTGGTGAAATTAAATTTGATAAAGAAACATATAAAAAAATAAAATCATTTGAGACAAAAAAAGGGAACCTAGAAAAAACTGCAATAATTGGTGGTATTATGGGGGCAAAAGAAACTTCTAGATTGATACCGCTTTGTCATAATATTCCAATCAATCACATAAATATAGAGGTTATAAAAAATGATAAAAAATTTACTTTTATTGTCAAAAGTACAGTTAAAACTAATGCAAATACTGGTGTGGAAATGGAGGCATTAACTGCAGTTACAATTAGCTGTCTGACAATTTATGACATGTGTAAGTATTTAAATAAAAAAATTATAATTAAAAATATACACCTTGTTTCGAAAACAGGTGGTAAATCTAATATTTAAATAACTGAAAAATATAGATATTTATATTTGTTCTTGTTTTGATCTTAAAGAACATATATAGAACAGCTAATGCTTACAAAAAAACAAAAAGAGCTATATGATTATTTAAAAAATTATATTTCAAGTAATGAAATCTCCCCATCTTTTGAGGAAATGAAAAGTGCAGTTAATCTAAAATCAAAGTCAGGTATTCATAGATTAATTACTAGTCTAGAAGAAAGAGGTTTTATTAAAAGATTAAAGCACAAAGCAAGAGCAATGGAAATTATTAATAAAGATAATATTGCTGATGAAAACTCTTTGTCAAATAGCATTAATATCCCATTAATTGGTGCAATAGCTGCAGGAGAAGCAATAGAAGCAATTGAAAATGCTGATGAATTTGTTTCTGTACCCTCTTCGATGACATCACCAAATGCTAAATATTTTGGATTAAAAGTAAAAGGTCTATCTATGATTGATAAAGGAATATTTGACGGTGATATTGCTGTGATAAAAAAGACAAATAATGTTGAAAATGGAAAGATTGCAGCTGTTATAACACAAGATAATGAAGTTACTCTAAAAACTATTAAATTTGACAGAAACAAGGTATTATTAATACCTGCTAATCAAAGTTTTCAGACAAAGGAATATGAAGCAGGTGAAATCCAAGTCCAAGGGACTTTATCTGGTATTATAAGAAAATATAATTAATAGTTTATCTTAATTTTAAGATGACTATGTTAAAAACACGATTTGCACCCTCTCCTACTGGCAATCTTCATCTTGGAGGTGCTAGAACAGCCCTAATTAATTATATTATAAGTAAGAAATCAGCATCATCTAAATTCTACTTGAGAATTGAAGATACAGATCATGAAAGATCAAAACAAGAATACACAGATAACATAACTAATTCTTTAAAATGGCTTGGGTTTAATTGGGATGATGACATTCAAATTCAGTCTAAAAGATTATCAAGGCATCAGAAAATTGCTAGAGAATTACTTCAAAAAAAGCAAGCTTTTAAATGTATATGTTCTGAAGAAAAAATAGATAGCCAAAGAAAGTTAATTAAAGAAAATAAAAATTATTCTAAAAAAATATGTACTGAATGTAAAAATGATAATGATATTCAAAATAGAGATGAGGGTTTTGTAGTTAGATTAGATGTACCAGATGAAGGCAATTTAAAAATTAAAGATACAATTCAAGGAGAAGTTACAGTAGCAAATTTAGAATTAGATGATTTCATTTTACTAAGAAAAGATCAATCACCCACTTATATGTTATCCGTAGTAGTTGATGATCATGATTTAGGAATTAATTACATTATTAGAGGTGACGATCATTTTATTAATACTTTTAGACAATACTACATATATAAATTTATGAATTGGGATATACCTCAATATGCTCATATTCCTCTTATTCATGGAGAAGATGGAACAAAATTATCAAAAAGACATGGGGCAGTTAATATTTTAGATTTGAAAAATGATGGATATTTAAAAGAAGCTATTATTAACAATCTTATACTTTTAGGTTGGTCAAATAACAAAGAGAAATCAGAAACTATTGAATTAGATGAAATAATTGAAAATTTTGAAATATCAAATTTATCTAAATCATCTAGTATATTTAGTTTTGATAAATTAGATTTTTTTAATAATTTTTATTTAAGAAAAGAAAACGGAATAGAAGAATTCATCAATTTTTGTGAAAAAGATTTTGAATTAAATAAATATCTACAAAAAGATGAGACAAAAATGAAAAATATTTTTAATGTTTATAAAAAAGATATAAAAAAACTAAGTGATTTGAATGATACAATTAAAGTTTATTTTGATGAAAATTATAAAATCAATAAGACAGAAAAACTAACATCAGAGTTTGATAGTATTATTAAAGAATTTTTAAAATTAATTAGAGAAATAAATGATTGGAATAGAGACAATATTCAAAATGTCATTAATGATTTTTTAAAAAATAATAAAATTAAATTCCCTGTTTTAGGTAAACCAATAAGATTTTTATTAATAAATTCCTACCAAGGACCTTCAATTTCTGATATTTTTGTAATATTAGGTAAAAAAGATACTATTGATAGATTAAATCAATATATAGGTGATTAAATATGGCTGATTTCGAAGATAAAAAAATAAACGATAAACAGTTTACTCTATTCAACAATGAGAGTGGTAAATCGTATCAAATTCCACTTATTGAAAGTAAAGATGGTCCAAATGTTTTGGATATTCGTAAACTTTATCAAGAAACAGGTTTATTTACTTTTGATCCAGGTTTTACTTCAACTGCGTCATGTGAATCAGGAATAACTTACATAGATGGTGAAAAGGGAATTTTACGTCATAGAGGATATGATATTCATGACTTAGCCTCAAAAAGTGAATTTCTTGAAGTTTGTTATCTTTTACTGCACGGTGAATTACCATCTCCTGAAGATAAACAAAAATTCAAAGATGTAATCACTAATCATACAATGCTGCATGAGCAACTAGTAAATTTATACAGAGGTTTTCGAAGAGATGCACACCCTATGGCAATTATGGTAGGTGTTGTTGGTGCTCTTTCAGCCTTTTATCATGACAGTACTGATTTTTCAGACATTAATCAAAGAATGATTGCCTGTCATAGATTAATAGCAAAAATTCCCACAATAGGTGCAATGGCTTATAAATATTCCATTGGTCAACCATTTGTTTATCCAAGAAATGACCTTTCATATGCTGAAAATTTTTTATACATGACATTTTCTGTACCATCAGAAGATTACAAGGTGAGTCCAAAAATTGTTAGAGCAATGGATAGATTTTTTACATTACATGCTGATCATGAACAAAATGCATCCACTTCAACAGTAAGATTGGCAGGTTCCTCAGGCGCAAATCCTTTTGCTTGTATTGCTGCTGGTATTGCATCT
Source organism: uncultured Alphaproteobacteria bacterium (assembly GCA_902614085.1). Lineage (GTDB taxonomy): Bacteria > Pseudomonadota > Alphaproteobacteria > HIMB59 > CACPNW01. The sequence continues at coordinate 839,729 of CACMJS010000001.1, read as the reverse complement.
TTATGGGGACCAGCTCATGGTGGAGCTAATGAAGCAGTAATTAAAATGTTAGAAGAGATTGGGGATGTATCAAATATACAAAAATTTATAGATAAAGCTAAAGATAAAAATGACTCTTTTAGATTAATGGGTTTTGGGCATAGAGTTTATAAAAACTATGATCCAAGAGCCACTGTGATGAAAGAAAGTGCCCATGAGGTTTTAGAAGAGTTAAATATGCAAGATGATCCATTACTTAAAATTGCAATAGAATTAGAAAAAATAGCTCTGAAAGATGAATATTTTATTAGTAAAAAATTATTCCCAAATGTAGATTTCTATTCAGGTATAATTCTAAAAGCATTAGGTTTCCCTACAAGTATGTTTACAGTGCTATTTGCAATAGGAAGAACTGTAGGATGGATATCTCAATGGAAAGAAATGATAGAAGATCCTATTAATAAAATTGGCAGACCTCGTCAATTATACACTGGTTATAAAGCTAGGCCTTATCAAGTTGAATCTTCTAGAGAAAAAAAATCAATTTTTAATTGGCTTTGGAAGAAAGATTAATTAACTTTTTTATACGATTAACGCTCACATCATAAGGGCTAAAATTATTAACAATTTCTTTAAGATGCATATTAATTGAGTTAATTTGAGTTTCTTGTTTTTTTCTATCATTAAATAAATTTAGAAAAATATTTAATAACTTTTTTTCATTTAAATTAGAGTTCACAACTTCTGGAATAATCATTTTGTTACTTATAATATTGATAAGATTTGCGTATCTCACTCTTACAAAAGGCTTGATTAAAATTTCTGTGAAATAATTAAGTTTATAGATTACTATTTGAGGAATATTCCTTTTGGCAATTTCTAAAGAGGCAGTACCAGAGCATGTTATACTTACATAAACATCATCATAATATTCATCAAATTTACTCATATCAGTTGAGATTATAGTCTCAGTTTTCCATTCCTTAGTATTTTCTTTAATTAAAGAGGCTAGATGAGGCAAAGTTGGAATAAATATTTTATAATTAAGATTATTCTTAGATATGTATTTTTCAATATAACTGAAATATTTAATAAGTTTTAATACTTCATTTTGTCTACTACCTGGTAAAAACGAGAGGTACTGATACTTATCTTTATTCTCTCTTTTTTTTATATGAAAAATTGGATGTCCAATAAAAGTTTTATTTATATTATTAAAATTGAAATATTTTTTTTCAAAATTAAATAATAGAAAAATTTCATCAAAAATATTTGCAAATTTCCTTGCCCTATATGATCTCCAAGCCCAAACAGTTGGAGCAACTACATGTATTATTTTATTTTTATAATTTGATTTTCTTAATTGGTTTACAAGGTTATAATTAAAATCTGGTGAATCTATGGTTAAAACTAAATCATAATCATTTTTAATAATATAGTTTTTTAATCTTCTTATCATTTTTAAATATTTTGAAATTGAAAGTATTATTTCAAAAAGCCCAATAGATTTAAATTCTGATAAATCATAAATTTTATTAGAAATATATTTTTCAGATTGTTTGCCGCAAACTCCATCAAATTGGTATTTATCTAAATGCATTCTTGATAAAATATTTGAACAAATATTTTCACCAGATTGTTCAGTACAACAAACAAAAATTTTTATTTTTTTCAATTTAGATCAACTGATGAGATAAATAAGTTATTTTGACTAGCATAATCAATAATTTTTTTCTTATCCAAAATTAAACACTTATTTTTTTGCAAAAATACACCTTCATAATTATATTTTTTTAAATTTTTCACAGTATCTAAGCCAATTAAAGGAATATCAATTAAATTACTCTGGTTTTGTTTTGAGAATTTAAATAGTACACCATTATCATCTTTTCTTTTATATTCTTTGCATCTTTTTAACAATTCATCTGTGCCTTCTATAGCCTCTAATCCTAAAACTAATTGATTTTGAATTATCATAGCCTGACCAACATCTAATTTCTTATAAATATGATATATTGGTTTTGCTTTTTTTAAATTTAGAATTGCATTTTTAGAAGGCTTGATTTTTGTTAAATTTATTTCAGTTGAAAATAATTCTTTGCAATATTTAGTCCAATTAAAAAAAATATATCCTTTAGTTTCAAAGTATTTTTTCAAGCTCATTAAAAGATTATTATCTCCTTTTTTTTCTAATAAAAGACTTTTAGCAAGTAACAATGTTGGCAAATCAAAACCTAAATCTTTAATACCAGGTCTTTTTATACTTCCTGCAAATATTATATGTTTTATTTTATTTGAATCTAAAACTTTAAAGATTTTTTTTACTGATAAGATATCTAAATCTACAACATGATGGTTACTATAAAATTTATTATTTTTAACATTTAAAGATAAAAATGTAACTTCGTAATTTTTACTTAATAATGATTTACCAATATATAGAGGCAAATTACCATCTCCAGCAATTATTCCTATTTTAGTCATTTTCAAAAGTGGTAATACCTCTTTTTGAATTTGAGTTTAGAAATTCAATTACTTCCTTAATTTCTAAAATTTCAGAACTTTCAACAAAATTATTTTTAATATTATTTTCAATTGTATCGTTTTTATCAAAAATTATGTTTATGAGATTTTTAATTTCATTGATCGCATTAGATGTTAAGCCTTTTCTTTTTAAACCAATAAGGTTTAAGCTTTTCAAATTTTCTCTTATTCCTGTATACAAACCATATGGAATGATATCTTTTTCAACACCGCTCATACCACCAATCATTGCATATTTTCCTATTCTAACAAATTGATGAATCGCTGAATTACCTCCTAAAATTGCATTATGATCAATTTCTACATGTCCTGCAAGAGTAGCATTATTAGCTAAAATAACATTTGATTTAATAATACAATCATGTGCTACATGCGAACCTACCATAAATAAACAATTATTAGCTATAATTGTATTTAAGCCTCCACCAGATGTTCCTGGATTTACGGTAACATTTTCTCTAAATTTATTGTTACTGCCAATTTTTAGATACGATTTTTCTTTGTTATATTTTAAATCTTGAGGCTCAGAACCAATTGAACAAAATGGATAAAAAGTATTACTATTTTCTATAGTTGTATCTCCAACAATAGAGACATGGGAAATTAAATTATTATTTTCTCCAATTTTAACCCCATCCCCAATGATACAGAAAGGGCCAATATGTGTTGTTTCATGAATGTCTGCATTTTTTGCAATAACAGCTGAAGGATGGATCATATGAATAACTCTATTAAATTATGAAAATGTAACTTTAAATAAATAATATATTTCTGATTATTACTTATAGGTTATCATAGCAGAAAACTCAGCCTCACTTACTTTAATATTTTCTTTAAAACATGTGCCTTCAAATTTATATACGTCTCTTACGCTATTAAGAAACTTTACTTCAAATGATACTTTTTCATTTGGAAGAATTGGTTTTCTAAATTTTGCTTTATTAACACTCATAAATAATACTGATTTTTCATCATAATCTCTAAGCTTATAAGATACAACAATACCAGCTGTTTGCGCCATTGCTTCAACAATTATTACGCCAGGGACTATTGGATTATTTGGGAAATGTCCTTTAAAAAAATACTCATCATTTGAAAAAAATTTTTCAGACTTTCCATGCTCGCCTGGCGTTATTATTTCACATGTGTCTACAAATAAAAAAGGGTCTCTATGGGGTATTAATTTTTTAATTTCTTCAATATCTAATTTCATTTTTTTAAACTATTTCTTATTACTTCTTTTTTCCATAAATTAATATCTTTTGCAGGAAATCCTGCCACAACACTGTTATCAGGTATATTTTTAGTAACACCACTTTTAGCAGCTATTGTAACATTGTCTCCAATGACTAAATGGCCTGATATACCAGCTTGACCACCAATTTTAATGTTTTTGCCTATTTGAGTGCTTCCAGCTATACCAACCTGAGCGGCAATAACAGCAAAATCTCCAATACCAACATTATGAGCTATTTGGACTAAATTATCAATATTAGAAAATTCTCCAATAATTGTTGAATCAAAAACAGCTCTATCTATTGTTGTATTAGATCCGATTGATGAATTTTTTCCTATAATTACATTACCAGTATGATTTATTTTTTGTTTTGTTTTCATCTCAAAACCAAAACCAGTTCCACCAATTCTTGCTCCTGATTGAATAACACATTTTTCCATAATGATTGAGTTTGAAATTGTTACATTATCATGAATTACTACATTCTTATTTATTATTACATTTGGACCAATACTAGAGCTAGGTCCGATATATACATTTTCAAAAATTTCAGTATCCTCGTGGATCACACAAAAAGGATTTATCTGCACATTCTTATGCAGATTGCTTTGTGAGTTTATGATTGCATTTTTAGATAATATACCATTTGACTTAAAACTATCCTCAGTTTGTAAATTACTAATTAAAGCTAAAGCCAAATAAGGATCTTTTACTATTATTGGCTCACAATTTTTTGGTAGATGTTCTTTATATTTATTCTCTATTAAACATGCTTTTGCTTTTATATTTTTTAAACTGTCTAAATACCTTTGATTTGAAAAAAAAGATAAGTCTTTATCTGATGCATTTGAAATAGTTTTAACACTCGAAAAGATCTCATCATCTGAAATATTTGAAATGATCTCAAGAGAGTTTTTATTTAATAGATCTTTAATTTCTTTATATTTAATTTTTTTCAAAGTTTGTATATTCCAGGTTTAAATTTATATTTTGTAATTTTTCATTAATACTATTAGTTATATCTATAGAATTAGAAGCTATTAAATAACTTGCTGAATCTAAAATAAGATCAACTTGATTTTCGTTAGCATATTTTTCTAATAATATAAATATTTCCTTTAAAATTATCTCTTTGATATTTATAACTTGAATTTGATAATGTTGATTAAATTCCTCAACAGCAGTAGTAAAATCTGTCAATTCTTTATTATAATTATCTATTTGAGTATTTATTTCTATTTCATTTAAGATTAATTTTGATTGCTCTAAATCTTTTAATTTTTCTTCTAATGCTTTTTCTTTTAATTCAAATTTTTCTAGGTATTGTTTCTGATCTATTTCTATATCATTTATAATTTGTTTATAATAACTATTATTATCAATTAATGATTGAATATTAACGACTGCAATTGTCTGTGGGTAAACAATCTTTGATAAAAAAACAATGCAAATAAAACTTATTAAATAAATAAACTTCAATCTATATTTCCCACAGAGAATAAGAACATTCTCTTTATATCATATTTTTCCTCGATAAGAGGAAATCCCCAAGTAAATCCAATTGGTCCAATAGGTGAGTAATATTTAAAACCAAATCCAGCAGATGATCTTAAACTGTTATCACTATTTGTGGGTGTAGTTTTATTCTCCCACAATAACCCATAATCATTAAAAAAATTAATATAAATAGGAAAATTTGAATTTTTAGTTAATTCATATGAATAATCAAATTTTGTTACAGCTAAGTTATTTCCGCCAACATAAGAGGTTCTAGAATTACGTGGACCAGCACCGTAACTATCAAACCCCCTTAACCATCTACCTCCAAGAGCAAATTTATCGTCAGTTAGAATATCATTATTGCTTAACGATATAATATTTCCAAATTGACCTTGCATAGAAAAAATAGAATTATTTCTATTGTAATATTTTTTTAAAGTTAGAATATTTCTAATAAAGCCATTGTTAGAGCTTGTTGGAGTTTCTATAGTGTTATTAAAATTCAAAAAGTTTCCTTTTTTAGAAATAAATCCACGATTAATTGTTGTGTAACGAAAATTATTTTTAATAAGATAACTCATATTTGCGCCAGATGAATTTAATATAGAATTAGATACAGATGCAGAATCAGTAATACTATAATCTTTTAATACATATTCTAAATCTATGTTATGATAGAGATTATTATTTAATTTGTAATTAATACCAACACCAGAAGATAGTGAGTCTAGTTTGTATGAACTTGCCTTAGAAAAATCCTGTTGTTTGTAATTTATGCTATAACTGATATTGGCATCATTTTCATAAGATAATCTATCTGTAGTTACTAACTTAAATTGATTTTTATCATCTGAAGTATTAACAAGAAAATCTAATGATCTACCTGTTCCATAAAAATTATTCTCTCTTAATCCAGTTACAATTGAAAAACCATCTAGTGTGCCTAAAGAAATTCCTGCATTAAAAGTCCCTGTTTGCTTCTCTTCAACTTCTATTATTAAGTCTACTGTATCATCATCATAAACTTCTTCTTTAACTATAACGGACTCAAATAAATTAAGAGAAGTTAATTTTTCTCTTATTTTTGGTATTTGATTTTTAAAAATTGGATCTCCCTCAATAATATCTAATTCTCTTCTAATTACATAATCTAATGTTCTTGAGTTACCAATAATGTTTATTTGATTAGTATATTTTGGTTTAATTGAATTTACTTGAAATAATATTCCTATACTTTTATTTTCTTTTTTTTCATATAAGTTTATTTCAAAATAATCTAGACCACTATTTATTATTATAGATGAGATTTCTTTTTCAAATTCTTCAATTTTCTTAATAGAGAAAAAAGTTTGATTTAATATAAACAAATCTATTTCTTTATTTATTTCATCTACAGTTTTAGAGTTTAATATATTATTTTCATCAATCATTTCTAAAGATGATAATGAATAAATTTCACCTTCTGAAATATTAAAATAGATATTTACTTTATTAGATTCAAAATATTCAATTTGTGTTTCGACATTTACATCAAGAAATCCATTATTTTTATAATAATTTACAATTGTAAATTTATCTCTTTCAATATTTATCGGTTTATAATTATTATTAGCAAATATATTAACTATTGATCTTGTTTTTGATTTAATTATTCCTTTTATATCATCTGTTAAAATAGAATTATTACCATTTACGATAATTTTATTAATTTTAGTAATTTCACCCTCATTAATATTAAAATATAAATCAGCAGTGTTTGTATTTTCATTATATTTTTCATAATATTCAATTTCAATATTATTATATCCATAGGATACATAAACTTTTTTGGTTTCATTAATAAATAAGTTTAAGGATTTACTATTTAAGTTTGTTAAAGCTAAATCATTTGCAATAGTACGTAATTCATCATCTTCTAATCTTTCATTATTTTCAAAATAAATTTTTCTAATATTTGGATATTCATTAACAATAATGTTGTATTTATTATCAATAAAATTTACCCTGACATCAGAAAAAAGATTTGACTCATTTAAAATTTTTATAATCTCATTACTGTATTCTTCATCTAAATTTTCTGGAATATTTTCTAATAATGAAATAATAACATTGGAGTCAGTAAAATTGTTTCCCTGTATTATAAATAAATTATCATTTCCAAAAACTGTCTTTGGTATAGCAAAAATAATTAATAAACTAATTAGAATATAATTTAAATTTTGATAAATTTTGCTCAATTTCTTCATGATAATTAATAATATCATTAATGGTGTTTACAGAAGAATACAAATTTAAAGAAGTAACTTTTTTAATAATTTTGTAAATATCTGTGTAATTAATTTTATTATTTTTAAATAAATTCACTGCATATTCATTTCCAACATTAAACTTTATCAAATTTTGAGGAATCTCTTTATCAATGTTGTTAAAAAATTTATAAATTGGAAAAGTATCATTTTTTACTTTATGAAAATTAAGACGATTATAGTCTAGATTATATTGCTGATTTTTAATCAAATAATTTTTATATTTCGAAATAAGCAAAAAATTTAGAATAGGAATTTTCATATCATTTTTAAAAAGATTAAAATGAGTAATATAATTTTTATACTCAATTGCAGAATGAACAATAGCATCTGGATGAATAAGAATATCAATTTTTTTAAATGGAATATCAAATAAATAATGGGCTTCAATTAATTCTAAACATTTATTAACTAGTGTGGCAGAATCAATACTATTTTTGTATCCCATTTTCCATTTTGGATGATTGATTGCTTGTGAAAATGTAATATTTTTTAAATCATTAAATTTTCTTTTATAAAAAGGGCCACCTGAAGCAGTAAGAAGTATCTTATTTATGTTATTTTTGTTTTGGTTTGTTTTATTAAAAAAATCATACAAAGAAAAATGTTCTGAGTCCAAAGGAAATATATTTGTTTTGGAAAGATATTTTTTCTTTTTAAAAAGATGGCCGGCAGAAACAACAGATTCTTTATTTGCCAATCCTAGGTAATCAGTATTTTGAATTATACTTTCAAGAAAATACAATGATTTATATCCTGATATTGCTAAAACAGTTAAATTAGACTTACTTTCTAATAAATAATTTATTAATTCATTAAAATTTAAAATTTTTGTTTTATTAATTTTATAATTAAATTTTGGCAATTTATCTATATCATAGAGAAATGCATACTTTGGGTTATATTTATAAATTTGTTTTTTTAGTAATTGATAATTTGATTTAGCACAAATTAAATTAATTTTTATATTGGTAAAATCTTTATCTATTAATTCTAAAGTTTTTTTTCCAATAACACCTGTACTTCCAAATATGTTTATTTTCATTTTTAAAAACTAACAAATATAGAATAAACAATAATAGAAAACAAAAAACTATCAAATCTATCAAAAACACCGCCATGGCCAGGTATTATATTACTGGAATTTTTTAAATTATTTTTTCTTTTAAAATAAGACTCAATTAAATCGCCAGAAAGTGAAGAAAAAATAATTAGAAAAATATAAATGAATAATTGAATATTTATTAATATCTCAAAATAGTATGAAAATATAATTGCAAACAATGAAGATGCAATAATACCACCAACTAATCCTTCTATTGTTTTTTTAGGACTAATATTAATTAATTTAGTTTTACCAATAGCTTTACCAAAAAAATAAGAAAAAATATCAAAAGTAATTATAATAATAAGTAAAAGGTTAAAATCTACAATATTTAGTACTTTAAAATCAATATTAAAGAAACATATAAAAGAAAATACAATATAAATAATTGGTATAAATTTATATGTTTTAAAATATATAATAATTTCTAAAACAATAATAAAGTATATTAAAAGTATTGAATAAAATACTAGATTAAAATCAATATAGGAAATAATAAAATAAATAGACAAAATAATTACTGCAAATAAACATCTTAATAAAAAATTTTTATAAACCATATTTTCTTCTAATTTTTGAATATTCTTTTATAATATTATTAAATTCTTCCTCAGAAAAATCAGGCCATAGCGTATCTGTGAAGAAAAATTCAGTATATGTCAAATTATACATAATAAAATTACTTAATCTTTTATATCCACCAGTTCTTATAAGAATGTCTGGATCAGGAAACTTACCAATATCAAATAATTTATCAATTTCTTGCTCATTATTTAAATTAATTTCTAAATTATTATTCCTAACTTTTTTTAATATATTTTTAATTTCATCTTTGAAGCCATAATTAAAGGCTATATTCAAATTTAATGTGCTATTATTTAAAGATAATTTTTCTATATTTTCAAATATATCTAATATTTTGTTTGGTAAGTTTTTTCTAGAACCAAATATTTTTATTTTAACATCATTATCAACAACCAAATCTTCAAAATATTTTGAAAAATTTTTGTAAATTATATCATAGATTAAATCTAATGAAGATCGATGAAAATTTTCAGAAGATAATGCATAAAGTGTTAGATTTTTTAGTTTTATATTTAAAGAAAAATTAACTAAGTTTTTAATATTTTCAAAACCTTTTGAATAGCCAACAAAACTTGAAAAATTATTTTTTTTGGCCCATCTTTTATTTCCGTCAAGTATAAATGCTATATGCTCTAATTTATTCAATCTTATACTTTCAAAATATCAATTTTTTTTGCTTCTAATATTTTGTCAATTTTTTCTATATTGTTATCGGTTATTTTTTGTATTTCATTAATTTTTCTTTTTAAGTCATCTTCAGAAAGGTTTGAATTCTTTTTTTCATTTTTAGAAGTTTCAATAATATCTCGTCTTATATTTCTTATTGTAATTCTTGAATTCTCTGCAATTTCAGATGCAATTTTAATTATTTCTTTTCTTCTTTCTTCACTAAGCTTTGGAATTGGTAATCTAATTATTTGACCATCAACTTGAGGATTAATTCCAAGATTAGATTCTGTAATAGAATTTTCAATTGATTTAATTAATGAAACATCCCATATTTGAATAGTTATAGTTGATGCATCTTGAATTGAAATATTACCTAATTGATTTAATGGTGTTTTCGAACCATACGCATCTACAACTATACTATCAAGCATTGATGGATTTGCCCTTGATGTCCTTAAAGTATTAAGTTCTTTTTCATAATGCATTACAGCAGAGCTCATTTTAGTTTCAATATCAGACATATTTAACTTATCTTACTATATGAGCCTTTACTATTCAAAACATTAATTAGTGAATTTTTCTTGAATATATTTGTAATAAAAATTGGTATTTTTGTATCTTTTGCCAAACTGATTGCAGTAATATCCATAACTTGTAAGTTCTTGTTTATAACATCATTGTAGGAAATATTTTTTATTAGTTTAGCATTTTTATACTTATTTGGATCTTTATTATAAATGCCATTAACTTTTGTAGCTTTAATTATTAACTTACAATCTAATTCGGAAGCCCTTAAGGCAGCTGCTGTATCTGTAGAAAAAAAAGGGTTGCCAGTACCGGCAGCAAATATAACTATTCTATTTCTTTCTAAATGCCTTATTGCTCTTCTTCTTATGTAAGGCTCTGCAATTTGAGACATTGTAATAGCAGATTGGACTCTTGTAGGGACATCTATTTTTTCTAAACTACTTTGAAGCGATAAAGCATTCATTACTGTTGCTAACATCCCCATATAGTCAGATGTAGATCTATCTATTCCTTCTGAAGCGCCTTTAATTCCCCTGAAAATATTACCCCCTCCAATAATTAGGCAAATTTGATATTTTTTTTTATAAACATTCTTTATTTCATTAGAAATTTTATTAATAGTTGAAACATCTATACCATTAGTTGAAGAACCCATTAAGGACTCACCGGAGATTTTAAGTAAAATTCTTTTACTCATTCTTATAAACTTATAAGTTCAAAAGATTTTATTTTAAATTCATATTTAGAATATTCATCTAAAACAACACTTACAGTTTTGTCTTGATCTAAAATAAATGTTTGATTCAATAAAGTTATTTCACTATAAAATTTTTTCATTTTTCCATTTAAAATTTTATCAATCATGCTTGAAGGTTTTCCAGAATTTAGGATTAGCTCTCTTTGAATTTTTTCTTCCTTTTCAACTATATTTTTATCTAAATCATTTATATCTATAGATTCTGGCTTCATTGCAGCAATATGCATACACAAATTTTTTGATAAAGACTCAATTTCTTGATCCTTACTAGCGCATGTAAATTCTAGTAAAGATACAATTTTTCCAATATTAGACCTGTAACTATTATGAATATAATAAGAATAGTAAGATGTTTTATTTTCTTTTACTAAAAGATCATTTAAAATTAAATTTTCACCTATTTTAGCAATCATTGAATCAAAATAATCTTTAATTGTTCCATTTTCATAATTTAAACTTAAAAAATCATTCCTATCAATTTTAGAGTTATTTTTTAACACTAGCGCACCCAAGTTATCAAGAAAATCAAGAAAGGTATCACTTTTTGCCGCAAAATCAGTTTCACTATTTATTTTAATTAAGACAGTGATATCTTTATTAGAATAAACGCCTACAGCACCTTCATTCGCCTCTCTATCACTTTTTTTAGATGCTTTTGCTAAACCTTTTTTTCTCAAAGACTCTATAGACTTTTCAATATCATTATTATGCTCTTCTAAAGATTTTTTGCAATCTAAAAAACCTGCTCCAGTTTTATCTCTTAATTCTTTAATTAAATCTGTAATGCTTGACATTATTTCTCATCCTTTTTTAAATTATCATCACTTTTTTCATTTTCATTTTCGATAGATTGATTTTGAAAATTTGCTGCATCCTGAATAGTTGCAAAAAAATAATTTTTGTAAAGATTAATAGATCTAAGTGCATCATCATTTCCTGGAATCACATAATCAATATTTTCTGGGTCACCATTGGAATCTACAATAGCAACAACAGGAATTTTAAGTTTATTTGCTTCTCGTACTGCTATTTTATCTTTTATTACATCAAAGATAATCAATAAATCAGGCTTGCCATTAAGAGATCTAATACCACCAATATTTAAATCAAGTTTTTGTTTTTCTCTTGAAATGTCTAGTAATTCTTTTTTAGATAAATTTTTTGATTGATCATTATTTTGTAAAAATAATTCTATTTCTTCAAGTCTTTTAATTGAGTTTGATATTGTTTTCCAATTAGTTAGAGTTCCACCTAACCATCTTTTATTTACATAGTAGTTATTATTTAACATTGCTAATTCTTTAACAATATCGCTACACTGTTTTTTAGTACCTACGAAAAGAATCTTTCCTGATTTTGATACAGTTTCGTGTATTTTTGTAAGTGCTGTATTTAATAACTCCAGAGTAATTCTTAAATCAAAAATATGTATATTATTTCTGACACCATAGATATACTCCTGCATCTTAGGGTTCCATCTTCTTACATTATGGCCAAAGTGGACACCTGACTCTAAAAGATCTTCAATTTTAACTTCTGGCAAATTCATATTTACTCCCGGTTTAACCTCCACAGAAATAAAAACACCGGTTTTTCCTGTGTGCTAGATTTAATTTGATTGATCTAATATTATAATGAGTTATTTTTTCAAGATATTTCTAAAGAATAATCTAAAATTTTAGATTTATTTAAATCATCAAGTTTTTTGTATGATTTAATTGAATATTTATTGAAATCAAAATTTACTAATTTCTGATCCACTGTAATGAAGACATCAATAAAATTATCAAAATTGCCACTTTCTTTTTCTGCAAAAATATTATCTTTTAATTCATCCATATTTTTAATATTTGTATAGATATTAAATTTATAATTATTTTTGACAAAAGTTTTCTCCAAAGAATCTAGTGATCTTATTATAAAACGTGTATCACTATTACTTTTCACAATATCAATATTAAATATTAATAAATTTCCTTCTTTTAATAATGGTCGGTATTTATATAAATTTTCACTAAATATAGTTAATTCAAATTGAAAACTAGTTTCTGACACTGTTATAAATGCATATTTTTTTCCATCCTTATTTGATCTTTCTTTAATATCTAAAATAGCACCGCAAGCTTTAATAACGTTTGAGTCATAGCTTTCTGAATAGTTTCTGAAAGACACAATATTCTCTAATTCAAAAAACTTTTTTGGATAATGATTTAATGGGTGATCAGAAAAATAAAATCCAATAACCTCTAATTCGTTAGATAGAATTTCTGCATTATTCCATTTTTCATAATTTTGATTAAATAAGTTTTTATCTTCAAAAGAAATCTCATTTTCTTCAAAAAGCATGTCTTGATTGATATTTTTCTCTCCTCCAAATAATTCAACAAATTTTGGTACATTATTAAATAATTTCGCTCTGTTAGCTTCAATACTATCAAAAGCTCCTGCCTGAATTAGTTTTTCAAGTTGTCTCTTGTTTATTACCTCCTTTGAAACTCTATTCATAAAATCGATAATACTTTTAAATTTGCCATTTTTATTTCTTTCATCAACCATGCTAGAAATGGATTTTATACCAACACCTTTGATTGCTGCTAATCCAAATCTTATTGATTTTAAATTGTCATTAATTTCAATTGAAAATAAAGGATCAGAAAAATTTATATCTGGCTTTAAAAAATTGATATTTAATCTTTCTATTTCTTGTTTAAGTAAAATAATTTTTTCTGTTCTATCTATAGAATAGTTTAAGGTTGCTGTAAGAAATTCATGGGGAAAATTAGCTTTTAGATAAGCAGTTTGATAAGATATTAAAGCATATGCTGCGGCATGACTTTTATTAAAACCATAACCTGCAAATTTATCAACTAAATCAAATATTTTTGAAGCTTCTTTTTTATCAATATTATTTTGAACAGCACCTTCTATAAATCTTGATTTTTGCATATCCATTTCTTTTTGAATTTTTTTTCCCATTGCTCTTCTTAGTAAGTCTGCTTCACCTAAAGAATAATTTGATAAAACTTGTGCAATCTGCATTACTTGTTCTTGATAAACAATAATTCCATAAGTTTCTTTTAAGACTTCTTCTAACATAGAATGAAGATATTTAATTTCTTCACGTCCATGTTTTCTATTACAAAAAGAAGGAATATTATCCATTGGCCCAGGTCTAAACAAAGCAACTACTGCAATTATTTCTTCAAATCTATCTGGTTGTAATTGACGAAGAACACTTCCCATACCATTGCTTTCTAATTGGAAGATTCCAACTGTGTCACCTTTACTTAACTGATCATATGTTTTTTTGTCATCTAGAGGTATGTTATTTATTAAAAAACTCTTATTCTCTTTAATTATCAATTTTATGCAGTCATCAATAATTGATAATGTGGTTAATCCAAGAAAATCAAATTTTATTAAACCTGCTTCTTCAACGTATTTCATAGAAAATTGTGTTGCATTTGTATTGGTATTTTGATCTTTGTATAAAGGAACTACTTTAGATAATTTTTCATGACCAATCACAACTCCTGCAGCATGTGTTGAAGCATGTCTGTGAGTTCCTTCAATTTTAAGACTCACATCAATAATATTTGAAATTCTTTCATCACTGATTATCCTTTCTTGTAAACTTCTCTCAGATTTAATTGACTCACTTAAAGTCAGTGGATTTGATGGATTAAAAGGTATTAGTTTAGCAAAAGAGTCGACCTCTCCATAAGGTACTTCCAAAACTCTACCAATATCTCTCACTGCTGCTCTAGATGCAAGTGTTCCAAATGTAATTATATGAGCAACACATTCACTTCCATATTTATTATTTACGTATTCGATAACTTCATCTCTTCTAGTTTGACAAAAATCTATGTCAAAATCTGGCATTGACACTCTTTCTGGATTTAAGAATCTTTCAAATAATAATTCATATTCTAATGGATCTAAATCTGTTATCCCTAGACACCAAGCCACTAAACTGCCGGCGCCTGATCCTCTTCCAGGACCAACAGGGATGGATTGCTCTTTGGCCCAATTAACAAAATCTGCTACTATTAAAAAATATCCAGCAAACCCCATTCTAATGATGATTTCATTTTCATATTTCAATCTATCTGTGTAAATTTCTATATTCTTAATATTTTTTTCTTTTATTTTTTTTCCAAGTCCCAATTGTGAGGTTTTTAATAAAAAATCTTCTGCTGATAGACCTAAATCATTTTTAAATTCCGGTAATTGTGGTTTTGTTGATTCAGGAAAATAGTTACAAGAAAGAGAAATATTTAAATTATTTTGTATTATCTCAGGAATATCTTCAAAATTTTCATACATTTCTTCATTTGACTTAAAATAAATATTTTCATTAGAAGTATTTCTTTGAGAATTGTTAATTGTAGATTTTTGAGCAATACAAAGTAATGCATCATGAGCTGAATAATCATCTTTATTAGCGTACTTTATATTATTTGAACCAATGAGAGGTATGTCAAATTCTTTTGATAAATTAATAAATTCTTTTTCAAAAACATCGATATTTTGATCATTTATTCTTTGAATTTCAAAAAGAAAATTTTGCTTATAAACTTTTTTAAAATTATCTATTAATTGAATGATATCTTTTTTTTTGTTTTCTTTGTTTAATAAAAGTATAGGATTTAATTCACCACCTATATAACAGAATAAACCTTCAGAAAATTTCTCTAATTGCGAAAAGTATATACCAACATTATTTCCTTCATTAAGATGGGAAAGTGAGCTTAGTTCTAATAGATTTCTATACCCAATTTCATTTTTGACTAGAAATGTAACTTGGGAAATTTGATTATTCACAATAATATCTAATAAATTTATTGAAGTTCCAATTATAGGTTGAATATTATTTTTTACACATTCTTTGGAAAATTCAAAGACTCCAAACATATTGTTATTATCTGTAATAGCGATTGCAGGCATGTTATTTTTTTTAGCTAGATCTACTAAATTTGTTATTTTTAGAGTACTTTCAGATAAAGAATATGAAGATAAAGATCGTAAATGAATAAAAGGATTATTCATTCTTTAAATGTATTTTCTTATTTTTAAAATAATAAATTTCATCAGCTAATAAAGAATAAGTTTTGTTATGAGTAACATATACTAAAGTTTTTTTATTTTGTTCGATATAATTTATAAAAAATTTAAAAATATTGTTAGCAGTATCTTCATCAAGATTTCCAGTCATCTCATCAGCTAAAATTAAATCTGGGTTATTTACTAGAGATCTTGCAATAGCAACTCTTTGCTGCTCTCCTCCTGATAATTTTAAAGGTTTATAATTTATCCTTTCATCTAAACCAAATTCAAGAAGTAGTTTTTTAGAAATTGCATAACTTTTCTTTTCATTTTTATTTATTAATAATGGAAGCATAACATTCTCGATGACAGTGAGTTCAGGTATCAGATGAAAAAATTGATGAATAAAACCAATTGATAATCCTCTAATTTTATTTGTTTCATCTTTAGAGCATAAAGAAATATCTTTATTCTTAAAATAAAAGTTTCCATCATATTCTGAATCAAGTAAACCAATAATATTCAGAAAAGTTGTTTTGCCTGAACCTGAAGGCCCAACAATTGAAACTTTAGTGTTTTGCTTTAATTTGAAATTTAAATTTTTAATTATCTCAATTTTTGAATTATTTTCATTTGTGTAATTTTTACAAAGATTAGTTATCTCTAATAAATATTTATTATTCACTTCTTAAACTTTTAACAGGGTCTATTCTAGCTGAACTTAAAGCTGGAAAAATAGTTGAGATAATTGATATAATTATTGCTACACAAAGTACGTAAACTACCTCATTTACGCTAATTTTAGAAGGTAAAGATGATAAATAATAAACTTCTTCAGAAAACAGTTTTGTTCCAAGTAAATATTCTAAAAAATTTTGAATTGATTTAATATTAACTGTGAAAAGAATTCCAATTATTAATCCTATTAAAGATCCTATTAAACCGATTGATATTCCAATAGTAAAAAATATTTTTATAATACTTTTATTACTCATTCCAATAGTTTTTAAAATACCAATATCTTTGTTTTTTTCTTTTACAAATATAATTAATCCTGAAATTATATTTAATGATGCAACTAAGATAATTAAAGAAAGAATAATAAACATAACATTCTTTTCCACCTTAAGTGCATTTATTAAAGTTTTGTTTTGATCCTTCCAAGATATTGAATAAAAATTTAATAAAAGATTCGATGTTTCTAATTCTACTTTATTTTTAAATAATTCAATTTCATTAGGAGATGATGTAAAGAATTCAATTTTGTTATATATATCTTCATCATATAAGAGTAATTTTCTAACAAGTTCTGAAGATAAAAAAATTAAATTTGAATCATATTCATACAAACCTAGATCAAATACACCTACTACCTTCAATGTTTTGAATCTTGGAATATTTCCTAATATTGTTTTATCAGTCTTTGGAATTGCAATTTTAACCTTATCTCCCACGCTTAAATTCATTTCACTCGCTAAGGAGTCTCCAATTAATATTTCACTTTTTGGATTTTGAATTAATGCACCTTTATTAATTGAATTAAACAAATAATGATTTTTATCATATTCATCATAGCCTTTGATCATAACACCTTTTGAGTTATTTAATTTTATAATTAATCCATTTGTTTCAATAGATTTGTAGTGTTGGTAAAAAAAAGAATTATCAATATTCAATATGAGTTCATCAGCTTGCTTATTTGTAATCTCATTATCAAAACTATAAATATTAAGGTGTGAATTAAGTCCAATTATTCTGTTAGTTAAATCAATTCTAAAACCATTCATAACAGACATTACTATAATAATTGCTGCTACTCCTAAACTAATACCTATTATTGAAAACCAAGCAAAAATAGAGACATAACCATCAGATTTCTTAGAGAATAAAAACCTAAAAATCAGTAATCGTTCTGATTTTGAAATCATCTATTTTTTTAACATATTATTAATAAAATCAATTACACTACTGGATGAAATTTTTTTACTTTCATTATTTTGGCGATTTTTTATTTCTACTAAATTATCTTTTAAATCTCTTTTGCCAATAATAATTTGATATGGCGTCCCAATTAACTCATTATCAGATAATTTCTTTCCTATACTGCAGATTCTATCATCTAAAATTACTTCAATATTATTATTCATAAAATATTCATAATATTCTGATGATTTTGTGGCACAATCTTGATCTTCTGACATTAAATTAACTATGGAAACCTTAAATGGAGCAACTTCTAAAGGCCACCTAATTCCTTTTTCATCATGATATGCTTCTATAATTGCACCAACAAGTCTTGAAACACCAATGCCATATGATCCCATATGTACTGGAACATTTTTCCCACTTTTATCTTGAACAAATGCATTTAATTTCTCAGAATATTTTGTTCCAAAATAAAATATATGACCCACTTCAATACCCTTAGAAATTTTTAGATCTTCATTTGAAATTGGGCAATTTTTTTGATTATGTTGATCATCAACTGCAGCATAAAATGACTGCAACTCATTTGGGTCTATAGTTTCAGGGTTTAGTGTTTCTAATTTTTTATCATAATAAAGTGTACTTTCACCAGTCTTAGCTAGTATTTGAAATTCATGACTTAAGTTACCTCCAATTGGTCCTGTTTCTGCTCTTAAAGAAATTGGAGTTAAACCCATTCTAATAAAAGTTTTTATGTATGCTTTAAACATATTGTCATAAGATTTTTTTGCTTCACTTTCATTAAGATCAAATGAATAATTATCCTTCATTAAGAATTCTCTTCCTCGCATTACACCAAACCTAGGTCTAACTTCATCTCTGAATTTCCATTGAATATGATAAAGATTTTTTGGAAGATCTTTGTAAGAATTTATATGTGATTGAAATATATCTGTAATTAATTCTTCATTTGTTGGGCCGTAAAGCATTTCCCTTCCACTTCTATCTGTAATCCTTAACATTTCTTTTCCATAATCATCGTATCTTCCTGATTTAATCCATAAATCAGAAGATTGAATCGTAGGCATAAGCAGTTCTACTGCTCCTGCATTATTTTGTTCTTCTCTAACAATCTGTTCAATTTTTTTTAATACAAGTAGGCCTAGAGGTAACCACGAATAAATACCGGCACTAGATTGTTTAATCATTCCAGCTCTGATCATTAATTTATGTGAAATTATTTCAGCATCTGATGGTGCATCTTTAATAGTGGGAAGAAAAAAGTTAGAGTATTTCATTTATTAAATATATTTGATAAATCAAATCCAAATAAAATCAAAAAAAATAAAATTAAAGCTGATATTAATGATGTTGCTATAAATTTTATCATAAGATATGGCTTGCTTGGAGCACTTTTTGCATGTCCAGATTCTACTCTTTGGGGTACTTTTATTTTAATCGGTAGAAGTATAAAAAATAAAATCCACCAAACAAGGATAAAAATTAGAACATGAGTAAATAGTGCCATTAAGATCGTATTAAATGAACTTCAATTTCTGGTTTTTTTTGAATTGAATTTTTTATAATCTTTCTAAAACTACTTTTAACTAAGTCAGATACTATAAGATCTGATGATTTTTGATCTTTGTTAAGTTTTGTATAGTTTTCTATAAAAAGTATTTTAAAATCGTTTTTAATATTTTCTTCATCTATTCCCGGCAATCCTTTTAAGGTAAGTAACATATTTTTATTAATTGAATAGTCATCATCATTGATAATTAAAGAAATTAAAACTAACCCTTCAAATGAATATTTCCTTCTCTCTTTAATAAATGCAGAATCAGAGTCGTAAAGATTTTTACCCTCAACAATTAACTTTCCAGTTTCAAATTTTTCTACAATTTTAGGTTCACCTGGTGCAATTTTGAGGCATTTTCCATTTTCTAAAATTTTAGTAAATGGTACTTGAGATGAGTAAGATAATTGTTTATGCGCCTCTAGATGCATTGGTTCACCATGCACAGGAATAGATAAGTACGGTTTTGTCCAATTATACATTTGTTTTATTTCATCTGCATAACCATGACCTGAAACATGTACTAAATCATCATCAGCAGTTACTATCTCAACTCTTTGTCTAATAAGTAAGTTCTTTAAATTATTTATTGATTTTTCATTACCAGGAATATCTCTAGAGCTAAAAATTACTACATCTTCAGGCTCTAAATGTAAATGTTGATGAGAATTATAAGCTATTCTGAAAAGTGCAGATCTTTTTTCACCCTGACTTCCAGTACAAATTATGACTAAATTTTCTCTTGGTATATAAGAAGCTTCATCTTCACTAATAAAAATTTCATCATCTGCAATATAACCACATTTTCTTGCTACTTCGATATTTTTTTTCATACTCCTACCAACAAGAGCGACCTTTCTTTTATTTTTTTTTGATGCCTGAATAATATTTTTCATTCGTGCAATATTTGAAGAAAAACAGGTAACAACAATTCTATTAGAAAATCTTGAAAATATACTTGTCAGTTCATCTCTAACATCACTTTCAGATTCTGATCTACCAGGGACATTTGCGTTAGTAGAGTCACCTATTAAGGCAAGTAATCCATCATTTCCTAATTTTTCAAATTTTTCTTTTGAAAATGAGTCTCCTAAAGTAGGTGAATGATCTATTTTCCAATCAGCAGTATGAAGTAATGATCCATATATTGTTTTAATTACTATTGCAGTTGGTTCAGGAATTGAGTGTGTAGTTGGAATAAAACTTATATCAAAATTATTGAGTATTAATTTCTTGTCTAGGTTTATCTCTTTTAGAGTAAATCCTTCTACTTTATTAAATTCTTTTAACCTATTTTCGATAAGAAATTTTGCAAATTTACTAGCATATACAGGACATTTAATTTTATTTGCTAAGAACGCAACAGCTCCTGCATGATCTTCATGACCATGGCTGATAATAATAGCCTCGAGATTATCTTCTAAACTTTCAATGTGATCTATTTTTGGTACCAATAAATCTACACCAGGAAACTTTTCATCTGCAAATGAAAGGCCTAAATCTATCATTATCCATTTTCCATCACACCCGTAAAGATAACAATTTGCACCGATTTCTCCAATACCACCAAGAGATAAAAAGTGTAGTCCTTCATTAAAATCATTTAGTTGTAAATTATTACTCATAAAAATGTTTGTTACCGATTTCTTTTATTCCTTCTAATGTCAAATGTTCCATATATATAGGTTTATAAATAATTTTATCCCTAAATATTTTACCTAGACCACCCGTAATATAGACTTTGGGCTTAAAATTATTCTCCTTAATAATTTGCTTTAATATGCCATTAACTGCATGCAAATAACCAAAATAGAAACCTGATTGAATAGAAGCGGATGTATTATTATTAACAATTTTATTTGATTTTGAGATTTTTGAAGTTTTAATTAATTCAGCATTTTTTAAAAGCGTATCCATTGATAGATTGATACCTGGAAAAATTAATCCACCTGAATATTGATTATTTTTAATAGCATCAAAAGTAGTAGCTGTACCAAAGTCGACAATTATACAGTCTTTGATTTTCTTACTATATACATAGGCATAGTTTGCTATTCGATCACTTCCAATTTGATTTAAATTATAATTGATACTATTTCTAAATGATATTTTTTTTGGATTAATTACATAAAATTTGAATTTATTTTTTTGAAAAATATTTTTAAAAATTAAATTCAAAGAAGGTACAACAGAGGACAAGATACAAAATCTATCTCTAAGATTATTAATCAACTTTTTATTAGATTTAAAAAATTTATTTAATTCTTTTTGAGTAATATTAATTTTTTTTTCTGTTTTTAATCTAATAATTTTAATTAATTTATTTTTTGTATAAAAACCTATAACTATATTTGTATTACCTACATCTATAACAATCATTAAATTATTCTAGCATTATAAATATTTTCAAAATTAATATTATTTTTTAAAGTGATTGAACCATCTGAATTAAGATTATGAAATATTCCTTGTTTTACATTTTGTTCATCAATTTTTAAATTTATATTGCCCCCTAAATATAATAATCTACTTTTATATTCAGTCATAATTTTTTCGTGATTATTTAGTAGTTGTTTAAAATTGTTAAAATACTCTTCCATAATTTCATATACAAAATAAAAATTGTTAATTTCTTTATTGTAATTATTAATATTAGTTGTTGGATAATTTTCAATTTTTGGAGAAGAAACTATATTAACTCCAAAACCAGTATTTATATATTTATCACTTTTGATACTAAATATTTCAGATATTATTCCAGAAATTTTTTCTTTATTAATTAGAATATCATTTGGCCATTTAATTTGAGTTTTAACATTACAAATATTTTCAATCACCGAACAGATCATATTAGTAGTAAAAGCATTATTTAAAAAATGATTTTCTATTGGCAATATATTTTTAGATAAAATAGAAATATAGACATTATTTTTCGGACTTTCCCAAGTTGTACCTCGTCTTCCAAATCCTTTTTTTTGTTCATTTGCCAACAAACATATATTTCTATTATCAATAAGTTTTTTAACCTCTGACATTGTAGAATCTACAGATTCAATAAAATGAAAATCAAAATTATTTTTATCTAATAGATTTTTAATTTTATCTAATGACATTAATCAAATGGTCAAACTTGCGGATATATTAATCAATAAAGATGGATAAAATATAAAGCAAATGATTAAAAACAAACTTAAGAAAAGAATAATTTTTGATTGAAAAGAAATTTGAAAATTAATTATTCCCTCACTTTTACCTTCATCAAAATACATTATCTTAATAATTCTTAAATAATAAAAAGCAGAAATAACACTGGCTAGGACACCAAGAACTGAAAGTACATATAATTCTTGTTCAATGGCAGCAATGAAAACATAAAACTTTCCAAAAAATCCTATAAAGGGTGGGATGCCAGCCATAGATAGCATTATTATTGAAATAGAAAGACTAACGATTGGATTACTTTTACTCAATCCTTTTAAATCACTTATATTAATTAAATATTCATTTTTAACTTTTAACGAAAGTAAAATAGCAAAAATTGCAACATTCATTATCATGTATGAAAACATATAAATTGATGCTGCCTTAATTCCATCATCATTTGCGGCAACTAAAGCGATTAAGATATAGCCTATATGTCCGATAGAACTATAAGCTAATAATCTTTTAATATTTGACTGTGCTATAGCTGCGATAGCGCCAAGAAACATTGAAGCTATTGATAAAAATAAAATTATTTGACTCCATTCTAAGTAAAAATTTTCAAATGGAACTAAGCAAAAACGATAAATTAAAGCTACTGCAGCAATCTTGGGAACAATAGCAAAAAAACCTGTAATTGAATTTGGGGCTCCTTCATAAACATCGGGAGTCCACATATGAAAAGGTACGGCTGAAACCTTAAAAGCCAAGCCTACCATCACAAATACAAGCCCAAATATTAGACCTAAATTTAAATTATCATATTTTGATAAATAGAAACTTATTTCATTAAAATTCATTGAACCAGTAAATCCATAAATTAAGGAGAAACCATACAAAAGTATACCTGAAGATAATGCTCCTAAAATAAAGTATTTTACTCCTGACTCAGCTGATGAAATTGAATCTCTTTTTATTGCTGCAGCAACATAAAGAGATAAACTTTGTAGTTCTATTGCTAGATACATGGACATAAGATTATTTGAAGCAATCATTAACATCATCCCAAGGGTTGAAAATAAAAATAAAACAGGAATTTCAAAATTTTTAAGCTTAATGCCTAAGAAATAATCTTTAGAAATGATGATACTAGCTATAGATCCTAATAGAGCTAAAATTTTAAAAAAATTTATAAAAGAAGAGTGGCTAAATAAACTTTTATAATTTGCAAAATTTGATTCACTATCATAGTAAACAAGCAAAATGGTTAATAATAAAACGAAAACTGCTAGATTGGAAGTTTGCCTAAATGCATTCTTTTTTAAAAAAAGACCAAAAAGTAAGCAAACAAAAGAGGAGCATGCTAAAAAAATTTCAGGAATAAAAAAAATATTGTAAATATTATTTAGCATTGGCTATTTCATAGTTTGTTATAATTAATTCAAGTGATAATCTCATAGGATCTAAAAATAGATTTGGAAATATACCTAGTAATATTACTGAAATTGCTAAAGGAATTAATATGATTTTCTCTCTTGTGTTTATATCTAAAATATCTGCAAGTTTATTATTAGTTATGGTGCCAAAAATAATTCTTTTATAAAGATATAGCATGTAAACAGCGGATAATATTATTCCAAAAGCAGCGCCAATAACAACGTAACTTGAAAATTTAAATGCGCCAACAATAACTAAAAATTCTCCAACAAAACCACTAGTCCCAGGTAATCCAACTGATCCCAGCATAAAAATCATGAATACTGTTGCATAAAGTGGCATTCTTTGAACTAATCCTCCGTAAAATTCAATTTCTCTAGTATGCATTCGATCATAAATAACGCCAACACATAAAAATAAAGCTGCTGAGACCAGTCCATGACTAATCATTTGCATCATTGCCCCTTCTAAACCTTGTTGATTAACTAAAAAAATTCCAATTGTTACAATTCCCATATGAGCAACGGATGAATATGCAATTAGTTTTTTTATATCAGTCTGTGCTAGTGCCACTAACGAAGTGTATACTATAGCAACTATACTTAATGTCATAATTAAAGGAATAAAAAACTCTGTTGCTTCTGGAAGCATACCTAGAGAGAAACGGATAAAACCATATCCGCCCATTTTTAAAAGTACTCCGGCTAAAATAACAGATCCAGCCGTTGGAGCTTCGACATGGGCATCGGGCAACCATGTATGAAAAGGCCACATGGGAATTTTAACTGCAAAGGAAGCAAAGAAGGCAAGCCAAAGAAACAACTGAGTATTATAGGAAAAATAATTACCTTGTAAGAACTCAATACTCATTGAACTTGTATTTCTATACATCACAATAATAGCAATCAACATGAGTACTGAACCCAAAAGAGTGTAGAGAAAGAATTTAAAAGAAGCATAGATTCTTCTATTACCTCCCCAGATACCTATGATTAGATACATGGGTATTAATACTGCTTCAAAAAAAATATAAAATAAAAGTATGTCTATAGAAGCAAACATGCCAATCATTACAGTCTCTAAAAATAAAAAAGAAAGCATGTATTCCTTGACTCTTTTTTTAATATTATTCCAACTAGCTAAAATACAAAGTGGGGTCAAAAATGTACTTAATAAAATCATAAAAAGTGAAATACCGTCAACTCCAACATGGTAGAAGAAATTAAAGTCATCAAACCATCTAAATATTTCTTCATACTGATAAGACGGATTGGAATAATCAAATTGTAACCAGAGTATTAAACTTAAAATAAATGTTCCTAATGTTGTTAGCAAAGCAGCCCATTTAATATTAATTGATGTCAATTCATCTTCTTTAATAAAAAGAATAATTAAAGCACCAATTAAAGGTAAAAAAATTATTACTGATACTAACGGCCAGTCAATCATTTAGTAATATAAAAACCATGTTAAAATTATTACTAAGCCACCAAGCATAGCAAAAGCATAATGAAACAAATACCCTGATTGAAATAAACTGACATAAGATGACGATTTTGAAATAATCCAGGAGACCCCGTTTGGTCCTAAACCATCGATAGTTTTTTCATCTCCTCTTTTCCAGAAAAAGTTTGCTAATTTGAAAAAAGTTAAAACAAATACTTTATGATATAGCTCATCCACATACCATTTATTTTTAGAAAGAGAATATAAAGGATCTAAATTATAGGAAAGATTTTTTGCTCTGTTTAAATTATTTGAATATATCAACACACAGACAAGAATTCCAACTGCAACAGCAGACTTTGATATTAATGATTGTGTAAGTGGAAGATATTTATGGGAACTTTCTGTTAATAGTATAGCATTATCCCAAAATTCTTTTTTATAATATCCAATAAAATAATCAGCAAAGAATATTCCCGAAAAAATAGAACCAATTGCAAGAATAAATAATGGAGCTGTCATTACTAAAGGTGATTCATGGGCGTGATCATATGTTTTATTATTTGATCTATTTTCACCATGAAATGTTAGGAATAATAATCTCCATGAATAAAAAGCAGTAAGTAAAGCTGTTAAAATACCTACTAAATATGCAAAGTATGCTATTCCATTTGAAGCATAGAAAGCATTTTCTAAAATACTTTCTTTTGAATAGTAACCAGATAGATATGGGAAACCTATAATTGCAAGAGACCCAATCCACATCATTGAGGCAGTAAAAGGTATTTTTTTGAAAAGTCCCCCCATTTTTCTCATATCCTGTTCATGATGCATTGCATGAATTACAGAACCTGCAGAAAGAAATAGAAGAGCTTTAAAAAATGCATGAGTTGTTAAGTGAAATATTGATGCATTATAAGCTCCTACACCTGCTGCAAAAAACATATAGCCTAATTGACTACATGTTGAATATGCAATGACTCGTTTAATATCATTTTGCGTTAAGGCTATAGAGGCCGCAAAAATAGCTGTGGCTGCACCAATAAAAGTAATGAATAAATTAGTAAATGTCGCAAACTCATAGAGAGGACTCATTCTTGCAACTAAAAATACACCAGCAGTTACCATTGTTGCAGCATGTATTAGTGCAGATACAGGAGTAGGCCCCTCCATAGCATCTGGCAGCCATGTGTGTAAACCTAATTGGGCAGATTTACCCATTGCACCTATGAATAAAAGAAAGCATAAAAAATCTAAAGTTGGAAAGCTGAATGAAAGGAATTGAATTTGATGATCACTAAATCGATCCACTTGTGAAAATATACTGTCGAAACTTATCGTGCCAAAAATATAAAAAATTCCAGCAATTCCAATTGCGTATCCAAAATCTCCAACTCTGTTTACAACAAATGCTTTTATAGCAGCTTTATTTGCTGATTCTTTATGGTGCCAAAAACCAATTAATAAATATGAGGCTAGCCCAACACCTTCCCAACCAAAAAACATTTGCAGCAAGTTATTACTTGATACAAGAACAAGCATAAAAAAAGTAAATAAGCTTAGATAACCCATAAATCTAATTTTTGATGGATCTTCTTCCATATAGCCTATTGAATATAAATGAACACAAGCAGAAACAGTTGTAACCACAATGAACATCACAGCAGTTAAAGTGTCTAATCTTATGGACCAATTAACAATAAAGTTTCCAGAAGTGATCCAGTTAAGAATAAAAATTATTTCAGTTTCCTTATTATTAATAAACTGAATGAATATTATCCAAGAAAATAAAGTACAAAGAAAAAGGATTGAAGTTGTTGATATTTGATAAACCTTATAGTTAAACTGTTTACCGATCAAAAAACAAAAAAGAAAACCAAGTAGAGGTAAAAATATAATTGAGGTTGCCATCTACTATCCCTTAAGCTGATTAATTTTATTTACTTCTATTGATCCTAAATTTCTAAAAAATACTACAAGTATGGCAAGTCCAATTGCTGCTTCAGCGGCTGCAACAGTAAGTGTAAGCATTGCGAAGATTTGCCCTGAAATATCATTAATATACGCTGAGAAAGCAATAAAATTAATATTTACCGACAACAAGATGAGTTCTATAGACATTAAAATTATAATTAAATTTTTCTTATTTAAAAATATTCCTAAAACACCTAAGGTAAAAATAATTGCGCCGAGAAAAAGATAGTGTTCAAGAGCAATCATTAATTAAATTCCTTCGCCTATTTTTACTTTTTTCTTTTCTATAGCTGTTGATGCATCAACTGTATTTTGAGAATCTATATTTTGCCTTTTAACACCACCTTTATCTCTTAATGTAAGTGTAATAGAGCCAATCATTGCGACTAATAAAATTATCCCACATATTTGAAATAAATAAAAATATTCAGTGTAGAGTATTTGCCCAATCATTTTTGTATTTTCCACTTCATTAACTATAGGTTGTAGTGGTGTTTGATTGTTATAAATATTAGACGATCTATCTGTTAAAAAAAGTATTCCAAGTTCAATTACTAGAACTATCCCTAATAATGCTCCAAAAGGTAAATATTGCAAAAAACCTTCTCTCAACTTTACAAAATTTATATCAAGCATCATTACAACAAATAGAAAAAGGACAGCAACAGCTCCAACATATACAACGACAAGGATCATTGCCAAAAATTCAGCACCTAATAAAACAAAGAGTCCTGATGCGTTAACAAAGCTTAAAATTAAGAACAAAACTGAATGAACTGGATTTTTTGCACTTATAACCATTAGAGCAGAAAGAACTGCAACAGATGAAAAAAGATAAAACGTTAATGAATAAAGAACCATTCTTATCTATATTTTCTATCAAGATAAATATTTTGAGCAATTTCTTGCTCCCATCTATCTCCATTTTCTAAAAGTTTATCTTTATTATAAATTAATTCTTCTCTTGTTTCAGTGGCAAATTCAAAATTTGGTCCTTCGACTATCGCATCAACTGGGCAAGATTCTTGACATAAACCACAGTAAATACATTTAGTCATATCTATATCATATCTTCTTGTTCTTCTGCTTCCATCCTCTCTTGGCTCTGCTTCAATTGTAATTGCCTGAGCAGGACATACTGCTTCACAAAGTTTACATGCGATACATCTCTCTTCTCCACTTGGATATCTTCTCAAAGCATGCTCGCCTCTAAAACGTGGGCTTAATGGACCTTTTTCGTGAGGATAATTTATTGTCACTTTAGATTTAAATATGTATTTGAAAGTTAAAAATAGTCCTTGAAATAATTCAAATAAAGTAAAAGATTTAATTAATTTATACATATTAATTTGGCAGTATGTCAAAATATACTAAAAAACCAGAAGTTGCTACAACCCAAAACAAAGAAAACGGTAGAAAAACTTTCCATCCAAGTCTCATTAACTGATCATATCTATATCTTGGGAAAGTTCCTCTAACCCAAATAAATAAAAATAATATAAATATTACTTTCACAGTAAACCAGATTACTCCGGGAACAACATTTAATGGATATACATCAAATGGAGGAAGCCATCCGCCTAAAAAAAGAATGACAGTCATAGAAGACATTAAAATCATACTCGCGTATTCACCTAAAAAAAATAATACAAATGAAGCAGATGAATATTCAGTAAAAAATCCTGCAACAAGGGTTGATTCATCTTCAGGAAGATCAAAAGGTAATCTATTTGTTTCAGCTAACGCAGAAATAAAAAAAATAATGAACATAGGTAATAATGGAATTGCAAACCATACAGTCTGCTGAGCTAAAACTATCTTTGATAAATTTAAAGAACCTACACATAATAATACTGTAATTATTACAAATCCAATAGATACTTCATATGAAACCATTTGAGCAGCTGATCTTAATGCACCTAGAAAAGGATATTGAGAGTTACTAGCCCATCCAGCCATTATTATTCCGTATACTCCAAGAGATGATACTGCAAACAAATACATGATACCTACATTAATATCAGATACTACCCATCCTGGAGCAAAAGGTATTACTGCCCAACCTGCTAAGCTAAGTACCATTGTTATTATGGGTGCTAAAATAAAAACAATTTTATTTGATCCACTAGGTATAATATTTTCTTTAGTAATAAGTTTTAATGCATCAGCAAAGCTTTGTAATATACCAAAAGGCCCTACTATATTTGGACCTCTTCTTAATTGAATTAATGCTAAAACTTTTCTTTCAGCATAAACTAAAAAAGCTACAGATATTAAAACTGGCACAACAACAGCAAGTATTTGGGCAACAATTATTAACCCTGTAACTATTATATCATACGTCATGTAATTATTATGCTGCCTTATTTAAAATATCTTTAGTACATTTTGCCATTGTTTCAGAAGATCTAGAAATAGAATCATTCATATAAAAATTTTCAATGTTATATTTAATTTTAATATTCTCAATTTTATTATTTTTAGCAAAAGTTATTTCGCCAATAGAATTGACTTCATTTAAGAGAGCAAATTGACCATAGGTACTTGTAAGCTCATTTCGAAGCTCCCCAAGATTATTAAAATTTAAATTTTTTTCAAATAAGTCACTTAAAACCCTAAATATTTTCCACTCCTCTTTTGCTTCACCTATTGGATTATGACACTTAGTTGTTTGAATAACTCTACCTTCTATATTCATATAAGTAGAACTTTTCTCAGTATATGCAGGGGTTGGTAAAATTATATCAGCTATAGATGCTGAAACATCTCCATGATGACCAAGATAAACAACAAAAGCATTTTCAAATATTGAAATATTTATCTCATCTAACCCCATTAAGAAAACTACAGGCTTTGTTTTATCAATATGTTTTTTTAATTGTTTATTATAATCATTATCAAATTTTTTATTATAAAATTTCAAATCTAATGCTCCTACTCTAGAAATATCTTGGTTAAGAATATTTAATGGATTTGTATTTTTATTTTTTTGAATTTTTTTCGCAATTAATCCTGCAGTTTCTAATATTTTTTTTCCATGATCATTATTTATTGCTGAGGTACCTAATATTATAAGTGGGTTTTTTGCAGATTTTAAAACTTTATTGAATTCAGATTTATTATTAGATAATTTATTAAGGTAATCTAAAGAATCAGATAGATGATTATAATCATAAGTAAGATCTAATTTAGGACCAATAAGACCAATTTTGCAGTTATTTTCAATATATGCCTTTCTAATTCTAGCATTTAGTACCGCTGCTTCCCATCTAGGGTTTGATCCGATTAAAAGAATAGCATCAGCCTTTTCAATTTCTTGAATTGTTGAATTAAATTTATAACTTGAAGATGAATTATCGATAATTTGGGTATTATCAAATCTGCAATCATAGTTTTTTGATTTTAGTGAATTGCTAAATTTTTGTGCGGAATATAAAGTTTCAATATCGGTAAACTTACCAGATAGGAATACAGTATTTTCTTTACCTCTTTTTGTAATTTCTTTTTTTATTAATTCAAATGCATTATCCCATGAAGATTTTTGGAGTTTTTTATTTGATTTAGAATATACATTATCCAATCTTTGACTTGAGAGTCCATCAACTGCAAATCTAGATTTATCACTTATCCATTCTTCATTAGTTTCTTCATTTATTCTAGGAAGAGCTCTTAAAACTTTTTTTCCTCTTGTATCAATCCTTATACTTGAACCTATACCATCGAACACATCAAATGTTTCTGTCTTGGTTAGTTCCCATGGTCTAGATTTAAATGCATATGGTTTACTTGTTAAGGCACCTACGGGGCATAAATCAATTACATTTCCAGATAATTCTGACTCAATAGTTTTTTCTAAGTATGTCGTGATCTCAGCATTTTCACCTCTGCCAAGTAATCCTATATCATCAACACCCGCAACTTCTGTAGAAAACCTTACGCATCTTGTGCAATGTATACATCTTGTCATAATTGTTTTGACAAGTGGTCCCATATTTTTATTTTGGACTGCTCTTTTATTTTCTTCATATCTGGTTTTATCAAAACCATAATACATCGCTTGATCTTGAAGATCACATTCTCCTCCTTGATCACAAATAGGGCAATCCAATGGATGATTGATAAGAAGAAACTCCATTACACCTTTTCGAGCTTTTTTAACTGTTTCTGTATTTGTTTGTATAACCATGCCTTCTGAAGCTGGCATAGCGCATGATGCAATAGGCTTTGGAGCTTTTTCCATTTCTACTAAACACATTCTACAGTTTCCTGCTATTGAGAGTTTTTCATGATAACAAAATCTTGGAATTTCAGTTCCTGCTTGCTCACAAGCTTGCATTACGGTCATCCCGTCTTCAAATTCGTATTCTTTATTATCAATTGTTATCTTTGGCACTAGGCTACTCTTCTATTTCTTTCTTGAATTCTTTTTTCAATTTCAGGTCTAAAGTGTCTAAACAAACCTTGAATAGGCCAAGCAGCAGCATCACCTAAGGCACAAATAGTATGTCCTTCAATCTGCTTAGTCACATCTAAAATTTTATCAATATCTTGATGTTCAACATTTCCATGAATCATTTTTTCCATCATTCTGTACATCCATCCAGTACCTTCTCTACAAGGTGTACATTGACCGCAGCTTTCATGTTTATAAAAATGTGATAATCTAGCTATTGCTTCAACAATATCTGTTGATTTATTCATTACAATAACAGCAGCAGTTCCTAATCCACTTTGAACTTCTTTTAGGCTATCAAAATCCATTTTAACAGTATCGCAAATAGACTTAGGTAATAAAGGCACACTTGCACCTCCAGGAATTACAGCTAATAAATTTTCCCAACCACCAATTACACCACCTGCATGTTTTTCAATCAGTTCTTTTAATGGTATCCCCATTTCCTCTTCTACATTGCATGGGTTATTAACGTGTCCCGAAATACTAAAAATTTTTGTACCTGTATTGTTGGCACTTCCTAAATCAGCGAACCATTTTGAACCACGTCTTAAAATAGTTGGTGAAACGGCAACTGTTTCAACATTTGTAACTGTTGTTGGACATCCATATAAACCTGCCCCAGCTGGAAACGGAGGTTTTAATCGAGGTTGACCCTTTTTACCCTCTAAACTTTCAAGTAAAGCAGTTTCTTCACCACAAATATATGCCCCTGCTCCTCTGTGAAGATAAATATCAAAATTCCACCCTGTACCACATGCATTTTTACCAATTAAATTATTTGCGTAGGCTTCATCTATTGCTTTTTGTAAATTAGAAGATTCAGAATAATATTCACCCCTTATATAAATATAACAAGTATGTGCATGCATAGCAAAGGCAGCAACTAAACAACCTTCTAATAGAAGATGTGGGTCGTTTCTCATAATCTCTCGATCTTTGCATGTGCCTGGCTCTGACTCATCTGCATTAACAACTAGGTAATGATCTTTTCCGGAGTTTTTTGGCATAAATGACCACTTAAGTCCCGCAGGGAAACCTGCTCCCCCCCTTCCTCTTAATTGACTATTTTTAATTTCCTCAATAATTTTTTCGCTACCCATTTTAATAAGTTCTTTAG
Source organism: uncultured Alphaproteobacteria bacterium (assembly GCA_902614085.1). Lineage (GTDB taxonomy): Bacteria > Pseudomonadota > Alphaproteobacteria > HIMB59 > CACPNW01. Next base: position 806,397 of record CACMJS010000001.1, on the reverse strand, counting down.
TATTTGACCAAATACCTCTTTTTTTGGCACCTTCTAATTTCCAGTCTTCAAAACCGTATAAATTTTTAAAAATTTTATCTTTTTCCTTAAGCATCAAATTTTCTTTCAGGTTGTGATGATTTTCTACCAATTTGTGAACCTACTTTTATTGATTTATTATCTTTTAAATCTTGAAGTATTTTTTTAAAACTCTCTTCATCTAAATCTTCATAATAATCATCATTGATCTGGACCATAGGAGCGTTGCAACATGCACCTAAGCATTCAACTTCAACAACTGTAAATATTTCATCATCACTTGTCTCGCCAATATTAGTTTCGCAAACTTCTTGTGCAACTTTAGACATTTTATCACTCCCTCTTAACCAACAAGGAGTCGTTCTACAAATTTGGACAAAATTTTTACCAATAGGTTCTAAATTAAACATCGAATAAAAAGTGGCAACTTCCAACACTCTTATATAAGACATACTTAGAGTTTCAGCTACTTTTTCCATTGAGTTTTTACTTAGCCATCCATTATTCTGTCTTTGGGCTAAATCAAGTAAAGGAATAACTGCGCTTTGAATACGGTTTGATGGATATTTTTTTATTATTTCAGAAATTTTTTTAAAATTTTCTGATGACCATTCAAAATTATCATTAATTTTTTTATATACTTTATTATTTGTACCAGGATGATGCATTATCTATCTATCTCTCCAAAAACAATATCTAAGCTACCTAGTATAGCTGCTATGTCAGCCATTAAGTGGCCTTTAGATAAATGATCTAATGTTTGAAGATGTGCAAAACCTGGTGCTCTTATTTTACATCTATATGGTTTACTAGATCCATCAGAAACAAGGTAAACGCCAAATTCACCCTTTGGAGCTTCTACTGCACTATAAACTTGACCAGCTGGAACACGGTAACCTTCAGTGAAAAGTTTAAAATGATGAATTAAAGCTTCCATTGATTTTTTCATTTGATTTCTTTTAGGAGGTGTAATTTTATTATCCTCAATTGATATTGGACCTGGTTTGATTTTATTTAAACATTGGTTAATAATACTAATGCTTTGTCTCATTTCCTCTATGCGAACCAAATATCGATCAAAACAATCACCCTTTTTTCCAACAGGAACCTCAAAATCAACTTGATCATAAGCATCATAAGGTTGAGATCTTCTTAAATCCCATGCTACACCTGCACTTCTTAATACAGGTCCAGAACACCCCCATTCAATTGCTTCTGATTTTGAAATTATTCCTATATCAACTGATCTTTGTCTTAGTATTCTATTATTGGTCAGCAAGCTTTCAAGATCATCAATAAATTTTGGAAGAGTTTTAAAATGCTCAAATAATTTTTCTTCCATTCCTTCTGGCATATCCTGATGAACGCCGCCAGGTCTAAAATAGGCCGCGTGAAATCTTGCCCCAGATACGGCTTCATGAAATTCTAATAGCTTTTCCCTTTCTTCAAAACACCATAAAAATGGCGTCACTGCACCAATGTCAGCAGCATAGGCAGGTATATTTAATAAATGATTTAGTATTCTGGTAATTTCAGCAAAAATTACACGAATATATTTTGCTCTTTCAGGGACATTAATACCTAGGAGATTTTCAGTTGCTAATGCAAAAGCATGTTCTTGACACATTGGAGAGACATAATCAAGTCTATCAAAATAAGGAACTGCCTGAAGATATGTTTTATATTCAATTAATTTTTCTGTTCCTCTGTGTAACAATCCAATGTGTGGTTCTGCTCTTTGAACTACCTCACCTTCCAGCTCAACTACTAAACGTAAAACACCATGCGCAGCTGGATGTTGGGGGCCAAAGTTAATTGTAGTTGTATTAAGCTCCACTTCTTTCATTTAATTTTCACCAGTAGATTTCTCATCACCAAAAAGTTTGTTTTCCATTCCTTCCCAAGGAGACTCGCTATCGAAATTTCTAAATTCTTGAGTTAACTTAACAGGCTCATATATTACTTTTTTTTCAAGGTCATCATAGCGAACTTCTGTGTGTCCTGTTAAAGGAAAGTCTTTACGCAATGGATAACCTTCAAAATTGTAATCCGTCATTATTCTTCTTAAATCAGGATGGTTAATGAATTCTATTCCAAATAAATCATAACATTCTCTTTCATACCAATCCGCAGATTTGTGAATATTGGTTATTGATTCTATGTTTTCATTTTCTTTAACAAAAGTTTTAAGAATAATTTTTTTATTTTTTGTTAAACTTTGCAAAATATAAATCAAATCAAATCTAAATTCTCTTGAAGGATAATCAACAGCTGTAATATCTAATAATTGATTAAAATTAAGCTCAGTTTTATCTTTTAATTTGTTAAAAATTTTTATAATATTTTTTTTTTCAAATTCTATTTCTAGCAAATTATTATTCTCTAAAACATTATTTATTCCATCTATTTTAGTAAGAATTTTAATCATATATAATTATCTTTTAAATTTATTTTCTCTTCTAATTTTTTTCTGTAATTGCAATATGCCGTAAACTAACGCTTCAGCTGTTGGGGGACATCCTGGTACGTATACATCAACAGGGACAATTCGATCACATCCTCTAACTACTGAATAAGAATAATGATAATATCCTCCGCCATTTGCACAAGAACCCATTGATATAACCCATCGAGGTTCTGGCATTTGATCATAAACTTTTCTTAAAGCTGGTGCCATTTTATTTGTTAATGTGCCAGCAACTATCATTACATCAGATTGTCTTGGACTTCCTCTTGGTATTACTCCGTAACGATCAAGATCATATCTTGCCATGTAAGAATGTATCATTTCTACTCCACAGCATGCCAGACCAAAGGTCATTGGCCATAAAGAGCCAGTTCTAGCCCATGTGAGAATTTTATCGTAGCTAGCAATTAAGAAGCCTTTAGAGGATAATTCTGTATTAAGAGTATCATCAACAATTTTTTTTGCTTCATCTACTCCCATTCTAAAGCTCCTTTTTTCCATTCATAAATAAAACCTATAGTTAAAACAGTCAGGAAAATCATCATTGACCAAAAACCAAACAATCCAATTTTACCGAGTGTTACTGCCCATGGAAACAAGAAAGCAACTTCCAAATCAAAGATTATAAATAATATAGCTACTAAATAAAATCTTACATCAAATCTTCCACGAGCATCGTCAAAAGCCTCAAATCCACACTCATAAGCAGATAATTTTTCTTGATCTGGCTGAGAGTCTCCAACTACAAAAGACAATAAAGTCATTCCGACAGCCAATGCCAAAGCTATGAAAATAAAAATTAATATGGGTAAATATTCAAATAGAAACTCTGACACTATAATCTCACAATTAAATTAGTAATGTATTTAACGATTTATTCAACAATAACAATGTGTCTCGTTGCGACTTTAGTACACAAAAAAACACTGAAGGTAGTGGCGCGAGAGACGGGATTCGAACCCGCGGCCTCTGCCGTGACAGGGCAGCGTTCTAACCAGCTGAACTACTCCCGCGCATGGTGGGTGTTGAGAGACTTGAACTCCCGACCCTCTCGGTGTAAACGAGATGCTCTACCAACTGAGCTAAACACCCAAATAAATGCGGCTGTTAAATTTATTTAACAGCCGGTGCAAGAAAAAAAGGTAATTAATTGTTTACTGAGTCTTTTAAAGCTTTTCCTACAGTAAATTTTGGTCTTTTAGACGCTGGTATTTGAATAGATTCACCAGTTCTAGGATTTCTACCAGTAGTAGCTTTTCTGTGACTAACGCTAAAATTACCAAAACCTACTATACTAACTTTTTCATCTCTTTTAAGAGCATTAGTTATTGAATCTAGAAAACTTTCAATTGCTCTAGTTGCGTCAGATTTTGATAGTCCAGCGGAAGATGCTACAGATGCGATAAGATCATTTTTATTCACTTTTAGTCTCCTTTAATAAATTATGTAGATAATTCTATGTTTTCCGAACAAGTCAATACTATTATGAAAAATTTCCCAGAAATAAAGGAATTTAGCATTTAAATAGCTAAAATATTGGTTTTTTTAAAATATTATATTAATGTGTACTAGAAGTGTTTTGGTTATTTTTTAATTGAGATTCGGGTAAGTTTAATGAAATTATCGGTTTTGATAGGGTATGTTCAAGAATGGCAAATGCATCAGAAATTGGTATAATCTTTATATTTTTAATGATCTCTTTATCAAACTCAGAAATTTCTCTATAATTTTCATACGGTATCAGTACCTTTTTTATTCCAGCTCTACTTGCTGCATAGATTTTTTCTTTCAGACCACCAATTGGCAGCACCCTACCTCTTAGTGTAATTTCTCCTGTCATAGCTACTTCTCTTTTAACTTTATTGTTGGTTAGAGAAGAGACTAATGAGTTAAATATTGCAATACCAGCACTAGGCCCATCTTTCGGGGTTGCGCCCTCTGGAACATGTATATGAATATCGTAGTTCTCAAAATCTTTTGGATTTATTCCTAAACTAATTGATTTTGACTTTACATATGATGTGGCAGCTTGAATTGATTCCTTCATAACTTCTCCTAATTTACCAGTAATAGTTAGCTTACCCTTTCCTATGGATAAAATAACCTCTACTGATAATATTTCACCTCCTACTTCTGTCCATGCTAATCCATTAGTAACGCCTATTAAATTCTTTTTTTCAATTTCATTTGATCTAAATTTTGCAATACCTAAAAAATCTTGAAGTGATTTGTCGTTTAAACTAATTTTTTTTAATCTTGAAGTTTCTAGTTTTTTTACAGTTTTTCTACAAACTTTAGAAATTTCTTTTTCAAGATTTCTTACACCAGCTTCCTTAGTGTAATTTCTAATTATAGAATTTAAAACTTTAGAGTTGAATGAAAGTTCAGATTTTTTTATTCCATGATTTTTAATTTGTTTGGGTACTAAATATTTTTTTGCTATCTGATTTTTTTCCTTTTCAGTATAACCAGGTATTCTAATAACTTCCATTCTATCAAGAAGAGCCGGAGGGATATTAAGTGTATTCGCTGTACATACGAACATTACATCAGAGAGATCATAGTCAATCTCTAAGTAATGGTCATTAAATTTACCATTTTGTTCAGGATCAAGCACTTCTAAAAGTGCGGAGGATGGATCACCTCTCCAGTCAGATCCAAGTTTATCAATTTCATCTAAAAGAATTAATGGATTAGATGATTTGGATTTTTTCATTGCTTGGATAAATCTACCAGGCATTGACCCAATGTATGTTCTTCTATGCCCTCTGATTTCTGCTTCATCTCTTACACCCCCTAATGACATTCTTACGAAACTTCTTCCTGTGGAATTTGCAATAGATTTACCTAGAGATGTTTTTCCAACACCTGGAGGCCCAACTAAACATAAAATTGGGCCTTTGAGTTTATTTGTTCTTTTTTGAACTGCTAGATATTCAAGAATTCTTTCCTTAACTTTATCTAATCCGTAATGATCACTTTCCAAAATGGCAGATGCTTTATTAATATTTTGGGTAACCGTATCGGGATTATTCCAAGGAATAGACATTACCCAGTCGAGATAATTTCTAATCACAGTTGCCTCAGCTGACATAGGACTCATATTTTTTAACTTTTTAATTTCTGATGTGCATTTTTCTTTAGCTTCTTTAGATAGTTTATATTGATTTAATTTTTTCTCGAGCTCAGTAATTTCATCTAGGTCCTCATTTTCTCCTAATTCTTTTTGAATTGCTTTCATTTGTTCATTCAAATAATATTCTTTCTGAGTTTTCTCCATTTGCCTTTTAACGCGACCTTTTATTTTTTTCTCAACTTGAAAAGAATCAATTTCAGAAACTAAATAACCATAAATTTTGTTTAATCTTTCTTCTGTGTTAATAATTTCTAAAATTTCTTGTTTTTGAGATATAGAAATTGATATGTTTGATACAATGATATCAACAATTTTATCTGGATTGTTTGATAATTTGACATTATTAATAACGTCGAGAGAAACTTTTTTATTAATTTTTTGAAACTCGATAAACTGCTCTACGATAAGTTTTTGAAGTGCCTTAATATTCGAATTTTTTTTTGTTTTATAATTAATTTCAGTGATTGAAGCAGTAATATATTCCTTATTAAAATTTATTTGATTAGCTTTTGCTCTTTGTACACCTTCAACTAGAACCTTTAGGGTACCATCTGGAAGTTTCAAAAGTTGTATAATTTTAGCAACGGTACCAAAAGAATATAAATTTTCCTTATTAGGATTATCAATTTTTGAATTCTTTTGAGAAATTAAAAAAATTCTTTTATCACCCTTCATAACATGATTAAGTGCATTTACTGATTGTTCTCTGCCTACAAATAGAGGCGCAACCATATTCGGAAATACCACTATATCCCTAAGTGGAAGGACAGGAATTAAATTTTTTTCCATAATATATAGATGTTTATATAATAATTAAATTCAAGAGTTGTGAGACATTAATTTTTGACTGCTTTCCTTATTTGAATAAATTAATATTGGATCAGATTTTTTTGAAATAACATCTTTATTTATTACAACCTTATATAAATCTTTTTGATCTGGCACTTTATACATTAGGTCCATTAATGAATCCTCTATTATAGATCTTAAACCTCTCGCTCCAGTATTTTGTGAAACCGCTAGCTTTGCAATTGCTTTTAAAGCATCATCTTTAATTTCTAATTTTACTCCATCCATTTTCATGAGAGATTCAAATTGCTTAACAATAGCGTTTTTTGGCTGAGTCATTATTCGAATTAGCATATCTTCGTCTAATTCACTCAAAGTAGTAATTACTGGAAGCCTTCCAATAAATTCAGGTATCATTCCAAACTTTAATAAATCTTGATTCTCTAGCTTTTTAAGTGAAGACCCAACAGTTTTTTCAGTTTCTATTTCCAAATTAGAATTAAAACCTATAGCAGTTCCTTTTAAACGATACTTTATTATTTCTTCTAATCCAGAAAAGGCGCCCCCACATATAAAAAGTATGTTAGAGGTATCTACCTGTAAAAATTCTTGTTGCGGATGCTTCCTTCCTCCCTGTGGTGGAACACTAGCTATAGTTCCTTCCATAATTTTAAGTAGAGCTTGCTGCACACCTTCTCCAGAAACATCTCTTGTTATAGATGGATTGTCACTCTTCCTTCCAATCTTATCAATTTCATCAATGTAAACTATGCCTTTTTGTGCGCGTTCAACATTGTAATCAGAAGCTTGTAATAATTTAAGAATTATATTTTCCACATCTTCCCCAACATATCCTGCTTCAGTCAAACTCGTTGCATCTGCAACTGTAAAAGGAACATCTAATATTTTTGCTAGAGTCTGAGCTAATAATGTTTTACCTGTTCCGGTAGGACCGACTAAAAGAATGTTTGATTTTGAAATTTCGATATTATCGTTTTCTATATTAGATGATAGTCTTTTATAATGATTATAAACTGCTACTGAAAGTATCTTTTTTGATTCTTTCTGACCTATTACATAATCATTTAAAAATTTATTAATCTCTGAAGGCTTTGGTATATCTTTTTTAATTTTGAATTTATTATTCTTATTATCTTCTTTAATAATATCCATGCATAGTTCTACGCATTCATCACAAACAAAAACAGTTGGGCCAGCTATTAATTTTTTAACTTCTTTCTGATTTTTTCCACAAAAAGAGCAAAACAGTGAATCCTTATCATTTTTTTTGTTCATTATTTTCTACCTTTTACAACTTTGTCTATAAGTCCAAATTTAATTGCCTCATCAGCAGAGAAATACTTATCTCTCTCCATTATACTTGATATTTCTGATATTTTTTTTCCAGTATGCTTTGAATAAATTTCATTTAATTTTAATTTTGTTTTTTTTATTTCATTAGTTTGAATTTCAATATCTGTTACTTGACCTTGATAGCCTCCACTTGGTTGATGAACCATTATTCTAGAATTAGGTAAAGAAAATCTCATCCCTTTTTCTCCAGCAGTTAAAAGTAGTGATCCAGCAGATGCTGCTTGACCAATACAAATAGTCATAATTTTTGAAGATACATATTGCATTGTGTCGTAAATAGCCAATCCAGACCAAACAATACCGCCTGGTGAATTAATATAAAAAGAAATTTCTTTTTTTGGATTTTCAGACTCTAAAAATAATATTTGAGCACAAATTAGACTTGCAACATTATCATCAATAGGACCAGTTAGAAAAATTATTCTTTCTTTTAATAATCTAGAATAGATATCATAAGATCTTTCACCCCGTGATGATTGCTCAACAACCATTGGAATAAGGTTGTTTGTAATATTATCTATCGGATCTATCATTTCTTATTATCCTTGATATCAAATGTTTTAATTTCAAGTTTTTTATATTCATCTTCATTTAGTTTTATAACATTTGTCTTAGATTTGGAAATAATTGAATCAATTACTTTTTGTTCAATAAGAGGAGCTCTAATAGCATCTAATGATGATGGATTTTTTTCAAAATATTCCATTATTTGCTTCTCTTGACCTGGATATTGACTACTATATTCTAATATACCTTTATTAATTTCTTCCTCGGATATAACAATTTTTTCTTCTGAGGCGATATGTTGCATTAATAAACCAAGCTTAACTCGTCTTTCTGAAATTTTTTTATATCTTTTTTTAAGATCCTCATCGTTTAGAAGTTTGTCGTCTTCATCTAAATTGTCTTCTTTTTTTGCATGCTCTAAACGATGCCATATTTGATTAAAATCATCTTCTAAAACTCCATCAGGCAAATCAAATTTATAGCTTTTATCTAAAAGATCCATTAATTCTTTTTTTTCTATTTGTTTTATCCCTTGCTCGTATTGAGTTTTAAAGTTGCTTACTAAGAAATCCTTAAGATCTTTTTCAGTTTTAAAACCATTCTTATCTAAAAAATCTTTTGTAAGTTCAAATTTAATTTTTTCTTCAATTGAAATTATTTCAAAATTGAATTTTGTTTTTTTAAATTTATCATCTTTCAGAATTTTAGATAAATTGAAACTTAATTCAACTTTATCTCCAACTTTAACTTTTTTTTCAATCAAGTCTTTATTTAAGCCTGGAAGTATTCCATCATCAAAACTTAAATCAATTGGGAAACTTTTTTGAGATTTCAAATATTCTGGAATGTCTTCTGAAGTAGTTTCAAAATTAACAATAACTTTGTCAGTATTTTTAACTTGTCGTGAACTTTCAATTTTTTTGAAGTTTTTTTGTGAATCAATAAAACTCTTAAACTGATCTTCCTCTGCTTTTTTGTCTAATTCAATTTCATATTTATTTATTTTGAGATCTTTGAAATCTTTGAGTTTAATTTCAGGTTTTAAATCAAATTTTAAATTTATAGTTATTGGTTTACTTTTCTCATAGTTACTAAGCTCAACTTTTGGAGCTCTAAAAAGTGAAAATTTTTTTTCTTCAATTAATTTTTTTGTATTTATATCTATTACTTTTTGAATAACTTCATTTAAGACATTGTCTTCGTATTTTTTTTTAACAATATTTAAAGGCGCTTTACCCTTTCTAAAACCAGGTATGTTAACTGTTGGGAGTATTTGATTTATTTTATTTTCTACTTCAGTATCAATTTCTTCATATGGAATTTCCAATGAGTATTCTTTATAAAGTTTTGTAGATTTTAATTCTTTTGTGTTCATAATTTTTTAAACCTAATGGTAGGCCGGAAAGGACTTGAACCTTCACACCTCGCGGCACTAGAACCTAAATCTAGCGTGTCTACCAATTCCACCACCGGCCCTATTATTATTAGCCTTTTATGTACAATAAATTAAAAAACAATAGAGAAAATAAACTAAATAGAAAATGGGGCGAACGATGGGATTCGAACCCACGGCATCAGGCACCACAAGCCTGCGCTCTAACCAACTGAGCTACGCTCGCCATATAGCTTAATTAAAAGTTTAATTTTTATATTAAATCGCTATATCAAAAATATGGAAGTTTCAAAAAGAATATTTAATCTCGAAACAGAAACAGCATTCTCCATTCTTGCTAAAGCTAATAATCTAGCTGCTAAAGGTAAGGATATTATTAATTTAGGAATAGGACAGCCTGATTTTCCTACACCAATAAATATTCAAGAAGCTGCTATTAAAGCAATCAAAGATGGTTTTCACGGTTATACTCCATCAAATGGAATACCTGAATTACGAGAAGCAATTTCAGAACTAGTATTCAATAAATACAAAGCGAATATTAAACCAGAAAATGTTTTAATAACTCCAGGAGGTAAACCGGTAATTTTCATTTCAGCATTATTATTAGGTAATGAAGATAGAGAAATAATTTTTCCTGACCCTGGCTTTCCAATTTATAGATCTATGATTAAATATAGTGGTGCAAAAGCTGTTCCATTAAAGCTTTCAGAAAAAGATAACTTCGAAATTAATACCGAACAATTAAAAGAATTAATTTCTGATAAAACAAGTTTGATAATCATAAATAATCCAAATAATCCAACGGGATCATATATGAATAAGAAAAAAATTACTGATCTTGTTAATTTATTAGAGCAGTATCCAAAAATCTCTATTTTAAGCGATGAAATTTATAGTAATATTATTTTTAATAATGAACAAATGCCATCATTATTAGAATACGAAAGTATAAGAGATAGATTGATAGTTCTTGAAGGATGGAGCAAAACATATTGCATGACTGGATGGAGATTAGGTTGGAGTATATGGCCAGATAATTTAATTGAACATGCGAATAAAATATGTGTCAATTACAATTCCTGCGCTACTTCAATTTCGCAATATGCTGGATTAGAAGCAATAAAAGGTTCACAAGAGGAAATTACAAAAATTGTTAGTGAGTTTCAAAAAAGAAAAGAATATGTTTTCAATGAATTAAATAAATTAGATAAAATATCATGTTTTGAACCAGGAGGTGCATTCTATGCATTTCCAAATATTTCAAAAACTGGATTAAGTGGAAAAAAGTTTTCAGACTTAGCGCTTGAAGAAAAAGGAGTTGCTTTAGTTCCAGGATCAAGTTTTGGAGATAATGCGAGTGAATTTGTTAGAATAAGTTTTGCTAATTCTCTAGAAAACATTAAAGAGGCAATTAACAGATTATCAACAATATGAAAAAAATAGAAGCAATTATTAAACCATTTAAACTTTCTCAAGTTAAAGAAGCTCTTCATGAACTAGGCATATCTGGAATGACATTAGTAGATGTAAAAGGTTTTGGAAGACAAAGAGGCTCTACTGGTGGAATTGATCCTAATGATGGGTATGATGATGAATTTTTAGCTAAAATGAAATTAGAGGTAATAGTTGAAGACAATCAAGTAGATGATGTGATTGAATCAATAAAAAATAGCGCTTATTCAGGGAAAATAGGTGATGGTAAGATTTTTGTATCGAATATTGAGCAGGTAATTAGAATAAGGACTGGTGAAAAAGACAGTGATGCTGTCTAATTTTTCTTTACTTTTAAACAAAAGCTAGTAATTACAAAAAAATCGTTCAACTCAATTTGAGTCGGAAGTAGGCATTGTGCCGAAGGAACGCATGCAAAAGTTATAAATCGTTCAACCTATATAAAGTAGGTCGGAAGTAAGCTAACTGCTGAAGGAACGCGCATCAAAAGCAGATTTCATAACTAGAGCATGATTTAACCGGGTTATGCTGGATAGCATACCCTTATGTTGAAGTTAGGAGATAGATATGAAACTAAAAAGCTCGACTCCAAAAGATTTAATGTCTGAAATTAAAGATATGGATATTAAAATGGTTGATATGCGCTTTACTGATATGCCGGGTACAACTCAGCATTTTACAATTCCAATTAAATTCTTAGATGAAGACACATTTTCCGATGGACTTGGATTTGATGGCTCATCAGTAAGAGGATTTCAAGAAATTCAAGACAGTGATATGATTGTTCTGCCAGATGCCGCAACTGCATATATTGATCCATTTTTCTCTGAAAAAACTTTAGCCTTGCATTGTAATATCAAGGATCCTGTTACTTTAGTTGATTATAGTCGTGATCCAAGAAACATTGCTAAAAAAGCTGAAGCATATTTAAAATCATCTGGTATTGGTGATACAGCGTTTTTTGGTCCAGAAGCAGAATTTTTTGTCTTTAATAATGTTCAATTTGATTCAGGATCAAATTTTGCTTTCCATGAAGTTGACTCAGTTGAAGGTACCTGGAATAGTGGTGCAGATGAAAACCCAAACCTAGGACATAAACCTAGACATAAAGAAGGTTATTTTCCTTTACCGCCAGTAGATACTCTTCAGGATGTGAGAACAGAAATGGTAATGACTATGCAAGACATTGGTCTTACTGTTGAAGCACATCACCATGAAGTTGCAACAGGTGGGCAATGTGAAATTGATTTAGAATTTTCACCACTCTTAAAGATGGCTGATGATATGATGAAATATAAGTATGTAGTTAAAAATGTTGCTAGACAACATGGAATGACAGCTACATTCATGCCTAAACCTTTATTTGAAGATAATGGTTCAGGTATGCACGTTCATCAAAGTGTTTGGAAGGACGGTGACACGTTAATGTATAAAGAAGGCAACTACGCCAATCTAAGTGATTTAGCGCTTAACTATATTGGAGGAATATTAAAACATGCTCCAGCTCTATTAGCTTTTTGTGCCCCAACAACTAATTCTTATAAAAGATTAGTGCCAGGCTTTGAGGCTCCAGTAAACATTGTTTACTCTCAAAGAAATAGAACTGCGTCAGTTAGAATTCCTGCTTATTCTCAAAGCCCTAAAGCTAAAAGAATGGAATTTAGATGTCCTGATCCTACTGCAAATCCTTACTTAGCATTTTCAGCAATGTTAATGGCAGGATTAGATGGTATAAAAAATAAAATTAATCCTGGAGATCCAACAGATATAAATCTTTATGCTGCAAGTGATGAAGTTTTATCAAAAATACAATCAACTCCTGGATCATTAGCTGAATCACTCAATGCTCTTGAAAAAGATCATGCATTTTTACTAGAAGGTGATGTATTTACGAAAGATGTAATAGATACTTACATTAGCTACAAAAGAGAAAGTGAGGTTGATCCAATTAACATTAGACCTCATCCACATGAGTTTAAGCTTTATTACGACGCGTAATATTTTATATTAATCTTTAAAAGAAAACCGCCTTAGGGCGGTTTTTTTTATATTTTTAGCACAATACTTTTGATAAGAAATAATTATGGCAAAAAAGTCAACTTATAATGCTAAAGATATTGAAGTACTTGAGGGTCTTGAACCTGTTCGCAAGAGACCAGGCATGTACATTGGGAGCACTAACCAAGATGGTCTTCATCATTTAGTTAACGAGGTATTAGATAACAGTATAGATGAAGTTTTAGCAGGCCATGCAACTGATATAAGTTTTGAATATAAAAAAGACGGTACAATAAAAATTAAAGATAATGGAAGAGGTATTCCAATTGATTTTCATCCTAAATATAAAAATAAAAGAGCACTTGAAGTAGTTTTAACAACACTTCATGCGGGTGGTAAATTTAATAGCAATGCTTACAAAACTTCTGGCGGATTGCACGGAGTTGGTATTTCTGTTGTTAACGCATTGAGTTCTTTATTACAAGTTCAAGTCTTCAAAGATGGCAAGATATATCGACAAGATTACTCAAAAGGTAAAGTTAAAACAAAAATTAAAATTGAAAAATGTAGTAAAAAGTTAAAAGGTACAGAAATTTCTTTTCTTCCAGACGAAAACATATTTGAAGAAACACAATTTGTTCCAAAAAAATTATATAACTTTATAAATATGAAAGCTGTTTTGGTTGGAGGAACAACTATCAACTTTAAAATTGATAAAGAATTAATAAAAGATAATACACCAAACAACAAAAGTTTTTTTTACAAAAAAGGAATTGAGGATTATTTTCAATTAGAATACTCCAACAACTCAAAATTATTTGAGAAAAATTTTTTATTAAAATCTATCATCAAAGATAATGAAAATTTTGAAACACTAATATCATTTAATACAAATGAAACTTCAAGTTTAAAATCTTACTGTAACACGATTGAGACACCTGATGGAGGTTCACACGAAAATGGTATTCGAAATGGAATTTTAAAAGCTATAAAACTTTATGGCCAAAAAAATCAATTTTCAAAAATAAATAATATCAATCACAGTGATATTTTTGATTATTGTAATGTTATAATTTCTATCTTTATTAATGATCCAAGCTTTGAAGGACAAACTAAAAAAAGAATAATAATGCCAAATTTACAAAAAGAAATTGAAACAAAGACACAACAAGAGTTTTTATTATGGTTAAATGCTAATAAGAAAAATTCAAAAATACTTTTAGATAATTTAATTGAAAGAGCACTTCAGAGAACTGATTTATCAAAAATTAAAGAGTTAGATAGAAAAAGTATTAAAGAAAGAAATCGTCTTCCAGGTAAGTTGGTAGATTGCTCAAGTAAATCAATAAAAGATTCTGAGATATTTATTGTTGAAGGGGATAGTGCTGGAGGTTCTGCAAAACAAGCTAGAAATAGAGAATTGCAAGCAATACTTCCTTTAAGGGGAAAAATATTAAATGTGTATAATGTTGGGTTATCTAAAATTGCTGATAATAATGAAATACAAAACCTTATTCAATCTTTAGGATGTGGAATCGGAAAAAATTTTGAAATTTCAAAACTTCGATATGAGAAAATAATACTAATGACGGATGCTGATGTGGATGGCTCACATATTGCAACTCTACTTATCACTTTTTTTTATAAATATATGAAAAGTTTAATTGATGAAAATAAACTATATCTGGCGATGCCTCCCTTATTTAAAATTTATAACAAAAATAAATCTTTATATGCATATGATGAAAAAGAAAAAGATAAATTGATTGAAAAAGAATTTAAGTCTGACAATTATAATATCACAAGATTTAAAGGTTTGGGTGAAATGCCTGCAGACCAATTAAAAGAGACAACGATGGATCAAAGCAAAAGAAAACTGATATTGATTAACTCTGAAAAAGCTAAGAAAGATATTAAGAATACCGAAAGTTTGTTTGAAACCTTAATGGGTAAACAAGCAGAGTTACGTTTTAAATTTATTCAAAATAATGCTAACTTCATTAAAAATTTAGATGTCTAATATATGAATAAATATTTCTTAGTTATTGATCAAGGAACAACAAGTTCAAGAATTGTACTCTATAATAAAAAATTTGAAATATTTGATATTGTACAAAAAGAATTTAAACAATATTTTCCAAATGAAGGATGGGTAGAACATAATGCAACAGAAATTTGGGATGATGTTAGAAATTTAATTTCAAAAATATTAAAAAAAAATAAATTAAATTCAAAAAATATAATTTCAATTGGAATTACAAATCAACGAGAAACAACAGTTTTATGGAATAAAAAAACTGGGAAACCAATTTATAGAGCAATAGTCTGGCAAGATAGAAGAACAGCTAATGTTTGTGAAAAGTTAAAAAGAAAAGGGATTGATAAAAAAATTCAAAAAATAACTGGTTTAGAACTTGATCCTTATTTTTCTGCAACTAAAATTAAATGGATTATTGATAACATTAAGGAAGCAAATAAGGATTTAAAGAATAATAATTTACTTTTTGGAACAATAGACACCTGGCTATTATGGAATTTAACCAAAGGAAAATCTCACCTAACAGATATATCAAATGCCTCAAGAACAATGATTTTTGATTCTCAAAAAGAGAAGTGGTCTGATACAATTTTAAAAATATTTAATATTCCAAAAAATATCTTACCAACTGTAGTTGAGAATGCATATGATTTTGGGTCTACTAAATTATTTGGTGATGCAATACCAATTGGTGGCATGGCTGGAGACCAACAGTCAGCAACAATTGGTCAAGCGTGTTTTAAAAAAGGGCAATCAAAAAGTACGTATGGTACAGGCTGCTTTCTTCTTATGAATATTGGAGAAAAATTTAAATTATCTAAAAATAGATTACTAACAACTGTTGCTTTTAAAATAAATGGTAAAAAAATGTTTTGCTATGAAGGAAGTATTTTTGTAGCAGGCTCTGCCATACAATGGCTTCGCGATAATTTAAAATTTATAAAAGTTTCTAGTGAAACTGATAAATTGTATAAAAAAGCTAATAAGGATGAAAGTTTATTTTTTGTCCCAGCCTTAACTGGACTTGGCGCCCCCTATTGGAACCCTAATGCAAGAGGAACATTTTTTGGAATCACTAGAAATACATCTAAAGAAGATATTATCAAAGCAACTTTGGACAGCCTATCTTTTCAAACCTATGAATTAATTGAGTGTATGGAAAAAGATTCTAAGACAAAGATTAGTGAGATACGAGTTGATGGAGGTATGGTTAAAAATAATAGCTTTCTACAAAGTTTAGCAAATATTTCTCAAATTAAAATTATTAGACCAAGTAATATTGAGACTACTTCACTTGGCGCAGCATATCTTGCAGCAATTCAATCTGGATATTTAAAAAATACAAGCCAAATTGATAAACTTTGGAAAAAAGATAAAACAGTAAAAGCAAATATTAGTAAATCCATTTCAACATCTAGTATTAGTAAGTGGAAATCAATTATTAATGTAGTTAATAATTTTTATTAAGATTTAACCAATTTGAAATTTCTAAAGAATGGATGTCTTCATCAAGTATATCATCATATATTTGTAATTCTTTTTTTTCAAGATTATAAGAATTTTGCAAAATCGTCTTTTCGTTTTCAAATTCTAATAAATTTTCATATACTTTTTGTTCCAACAAAATATCTCTTCTCATTTCCATAAGTCCAGCCATCCATTTTGGATTAAATTCTGGATGATATTGTACTGCCCAAACACTTGATTGGTTTGCTTCAAAGCTTATAGATTGAAATTTACTAATCTTATTTGAAGCTAGGACTTTGGTTTCTTTTGGAAGATTTTCTGCTTCATCATAATGCCAACAGAGTGCATTAAATGATTTTTTTTTATTCTTATACATAGGGTGAACTTCACCATCTTGATTTAATGTAATATTTTTGGCTAAAACTGCTTCAAGGCCATTGGGATTTTTTCTTACTTTACCTCCTGCGGCAGTAACTAAAACCTGAAGCCCCCAACAACTTCCAAATATTTTATTTTTTCTTTTAAATAATTCTTTAGCTAGCTCTATTTGATTTGTTATAGACTTTGTCTCATTATATATATTTAGCAAACTTCCCGTCCAAGCAACCGCTTCGAAGTCATCAAGACTTATACCTAAAGGAAGATAATTATTATGAACTGCAGGATGAATTGTTGTAATATTGACAGTTGAATTAGAATATTTTTTTAAAATTTTTTCATATACTTGAAATTGAGTATCCATACCCAAATTTGTATATCGATCGGAAGCTTCTTTTTCATTTCCATCAACTAATAATATGTTCATATTTATCTTTATTTTTCATCTATCATGAAATATGTAAAACTTCATGAAAATTAAACTTGGTATCGCTCCTATTGCATGGAGCAATGATGATATGCCGGAACTTGGAGGTGATACACCTATTGAGAAATGTTTAGAGGATGCAAGCACATCTGGGTTTACAGGTATTGAATTAGGGGGAAAATTTCCAAGAAACCCTGGAATAACAAAATTTCTTTTAGAAAAATTCAATTTAAAAATGCCAGGTGGTTGGTATGGGGCAATGCTTAGAGAAAGAAGTGTAAAAGAAGAATGGATAGCACTCCAAGATCATTTAAATTTATTAAAGTTAATTAATGCGGATGTTTTTGTTTTTGCTGATGTATCTGGTTCAATCCAAGGCGATCAATCAAAAGCTCTGAGTAAAAGACCAATACTTAAAAAAGATGAATGGGATAGCTATTGCAAAAAAATCAGCGAACTATCTGATATGCTGATGGATGAAGGAATGCCAATGTCGTATCATGAGCATATGGGAACTATTATACAGTCAGAGGAAGATGTAGATCGATTTATGGATATGACAAATCAAAATACATTTTTGCTTTACGATACTGGACACTTAATGTTTGCCGAAGCAAATTACGAAAGAGTATTAAAAAATTATATTTCTCGAATTAACCATGTTCATTGTAAAGATATTAGAAAAGATGTTTTTTTAAAATCTATTAAAGATGACTTAAGTTTTAGAGAGTCTTTTTTAGATGGTGTTTTCACTGTTCCAGGTGATGGTTGCATCGATTACGATCCATTAATTAAGATACTATATGAGGCAAAATATCAGGAATGGTTAATTATTGAAGCTGAACAGGATCCTAAAAAAGCAAACCCTCTTGAATATGCTAAATTAGGACATAATTATCTGCATAATATAATAACTAAAAATGGGTATTCTCTTTAAAATAACGTTAAGTACTTTAGTCTCATTCGTTCCTTTATATGTTCTAGCTCACAAAGTAACATTAGAAGACAAATCGTTAGAAATGATTGTTAATGAAAGAATGGCACTAATGCAAAAAATTAAAAGCTCATCATCCAAACTGTACAGACTAATAAATTCAGATCAATATGAGGAAATGTTAGAGCTTAATGAAACTCTTCTGCATTCAGCATCTAAATTTAAAGATTTTTATCCAGAAAATAGTCAAGCAAAAGGAGCTAGCGATAATATTTGGAGTGATCGTGAGACATTTAATGAATATAACCAAAACTTTGTAGATGATATCGAAATGATATCTTTAAGTATAGAATTAGAAGATAAAGAAATGATAAGTGATGCTATTAAGACAATGGCTGCAAACTGCAGCACTTGTCATAAAAAATTTAGAAATTAATTATTTAATCTTAAGTGCGGATTATACTTCCATTCTAAGTATTTAACAAATTGAACCATTAAAAAATTTAAAAAAAGATAAAGAATTCCTGCAGCAATAAATGCTTCTACTGGCGCAAATGTTTTAGCCATTATCTTTCTAGCAATACCTGTCATTTCCATGTATGTTGTCAGACTAACTAAAGAGGTTGCTTTAACCATTAGTATTAATTCATTACCGTAAGATGGTAAAACTTTTCGTATAGCTATAGGTAGTATAATTTTTCTTAAAAGTAAAAATTTTCCAAATCCTAGTGATAAACCAGATTCAACCTGACTTTTCTCAATTGATTGAATACCGCCGCGAAAAATTTCTGCTCCATATGCAACAGTATTAATTGTAAGCGCTATTACCCCGCACCAAAAAGGTTCTTTTAATGCATACCACAAAAAACTTTCTCGAATAAATTTTACAGAACCTAAACCGAAATAAATTAAATATATTTGAACAAGTAAAGGGGTTCCTCTAATGACAAAAATATAACTAGCAATTGTTCTTGATAATAATGTAATTTTAGAAACTCTTCCTAGGGCAAATAATAATGCTAAAACAAAACCAAGTGGTAGTGAAATTAATAATAATAAAATTGTATTATCTAAGCCAGATAGGACCAAAAAGAAATTTTTATAAATAAGAGAATTTTGAATACTATTTAAAAATTCAATCATGTAGAAAATCCTTTTGAATAATTTACTTCTAGTGTTTTAAAAACCCTGCCAGAGATTGTTGTTAAACATAAATACAATATTGCGGCTGTTATTAAGAAAGTTAAAGGTGAATGCTCAACGTTAGAAGATATTCTAGATTGACGCATAATTTCAACAAGACCAGTTACAGAAATGAGGGAAGTATCTTTAAGAGTTATTTGCCATACATTCCCTATTCCTGGTAAAGCATGTCTTATAACTTGAGGCGAAATAACTTTAAAAAAAATACTAAATTTATTCATACCCAGTGCTCTTGCAGCTTCTATTTGACCCTTAGATATAGCCAAATAAGAAGCTCTTAAAACTTCACTGGAATATGTAGCTGATATTACTGCAATGGCAATTGTCGCAATTGTAAGTGCGTTTAGTTCTATATATTTATTATATCCAAATACTTTAGCTATACTCATAACAACAGCATTGCCACCAAAGAAAATTAGATAAATAACTAGTAATTCAGGAACACCTCTTATTACTGTTGTATAAAAATTTGCAATAAATCTAGTTATTCTATTTTGTATTATCTTTGCCCAAACTGTAATAATTGCTAAAAAAAGACCTAACCCCATTGATAAAATACTTACTATTAAAGTCATGAGTGTTGCGATAAGAAATTCATCGCCCCACCCTGCATCTCCGAATACAAGTTTATCAAATTTGAACATATACAAATAAACAAGTAATGATGAAAAATATACTTGTCTACCTTCTAATATATGAAATTTTAAATCAGAACTTTTTCTATTTCTTCAATCACTCTAGAGACAGGTATTTTATTGATATTTTTTGAGTTAAAATCACTTGAAGATATAGAAAATAGATTTGGATTTTCTGGAGTAAATTTTGTAGAATCTTTTGGACCAAAGAGTTTAATTAATGGGCAATATCCAGTTGATAACATATGACTAACTCCACTATCGTTCGATATGGCTAATTGTAAATATTTGGTGGTAGCCATAATAATTTCTATATTTTGAAATCCAGTAATATGATCCTCGATAAATATTGAGTGGGGAAAGATATTTTTTAATTTTTCTTTTAAATAAAGTTCATCAGGTCCAATAAAAAAGACTATAGTCTTATTATTTACTTGAAGATAGTTACATAACTCGATGTATTTTTCTAAAGACCAAATCTTATTTTTTTCACCTGCACCAGGTGCAATTCCTACATAGCTTTTATGTTTTAATAAAATATTACTTATTATTCCTTCGAGATTTTCACTTATTGGAATTTTAAAATCACTTCTATTTTTTTTAGAAACTATTAAATCTAATAAATCTAAAATGTGGTTTAAATAATACTTTCTTTTCTTGTTGCTTTTAATTTTTTTAGAAGAAAAAAAACCATTAGCTGATGCAGAAATAAAATTTTTATGCTTGATTCGTTTTAATGCTATAGTTCTTATTACTGATTTTTGTGTATCTAAAATATAATCAAAAAAATCACTCTCTAAATTATATTTTTTTGATATTTTATTCCAAAAAAATGGACTAAGATTTGCTTGATCAAGAATTTCATCAATATAATTACTTGCAATGAATTTAAGAGTACTTGAATAAACAGTTTTACCCTTATTAGTAAGCCAATATAATTTATAGTCTGGAAGTCTTGTTTTAATTTCGTGAAGAAGTTGTAACTTAATTATTCCATCTCCAATTTTTTCACCATTTGAAAAAACTAAAATTTTTTTAGTCATATTAGAACACTTTAACACAAATTTTTTAAGAGTCTAATTTTGAAGAATTGTAGGATTAAATTGTGTAAATAAAACAAAACATTTCGAAGGTAATAAAAGGTAACATTTACGACCTAATTAATTAACCTAAAATTATCAAAACTTAGACTTTTCTCTAATAAAAGCTGTGTAGTTTATCTTTGCAAAAGCAAAAAAGTTACCCTCAAAAAAAAGAAAAAAAAGTGGTGCCCAAGGGCGGAATCGAACCACCGACACGAGGATTTTCAGTCCTCTGCTCTACCAACTGAGCTACCTGGGCACAAGACATCAGATAAAGTATTTATAATTAAATTCAATTAAAAATAGAATAATTAATCAGATTTTATTTGCAGCCCATGTTCATCAGTGAGCCATTTCATCAAATCAAGACTAGCACATTTTTTTGAACAAAAAGGTATAAATGGTTCCTTAGAAACCTTTTTACATGTTGGGCATTTAGATTTTTTTTTTAAAGAAATGATATTATTTTTTTTAGATTTTTTTATTTCCATCTAAAAGTAATTCTGCCTTTTGTTAAATCATAAGGCGTCATTTCTACTGTTACTTTATCACCAGCTAATACTCTGATTCTATTTTTTCTCATTTTTCCTGATGAATGAGCTAAGATTTCATGATCATTTTCTAATTTTACTTTAAACATTGCATTTGGAAGAAGTTCTAATACAACTCCTTGAAATTCAATCGATCCTTCTTTTGGCATATTTTTGTAATCTTATAGTAAATATTATTTCTTTTGTCTAATTTTAACTGATAATTTATGACCATCTAGACCTTCAAGTCCGGACATTTTTTCAGTATCTTCCGAAAGGGCATTAAAAGATTTTTTATTCATATCAACAACAGATGTTCTTTTCATAAAATCTAAAACGCCTAGACCTGATGAAAATTTTGCAGCTCCCGATGTCGGCAATACATGGTTAGTTCCTACAATATAATCACCAAAAGCTTCGACAGAGTATTCACCTAAAAATATACCACCTGCATTATTTATGTTCGATAATAATTTTTTATTATTAGAAATATGAATATGTAAATGTTCTGGTGCAACAAAATTTATGATTTCTGAAGCAAGTTTTATATTATCGACCAAAGCAATAATTCCATTATTATTTAAACTTTTTTCAATTATTTTCTTTTTTGATAAATCTTTTTTAATTTTTTTAATTGAATTTAAGACTTTAGTTGCAAAATTTTTATCATCTGTAATTAAAATTGACTGTGCATTTTCATCATGTTCTGCTTGAGCTATTAAGTCAGAGGCTACCCAATTTGGATTATTTTTATTATTAGCAACAACAATTATTTCTGATGGACCTGCAAGTAAATCTATTCCTACTTTTCCATATAATTGCTTTTTAGCTTCTGCAACATAAGCATTGCCAGGCCCAAAAATTTTGTTAACTGGTTTAATTGTTTGAGTGCCAAAAGTTAGTGCACTAATAGCTTGAGCTCCTCCTACAAAATATGTTTCTTTAATACCTAATTCCTTTATTAATTTTATAAAATATGGATTAATTGATTTAGTTGGTGGTGTTATGCAAACAATTCTTTTTACTCCAGCTATAATTGCAGGTACTGCATTCATAATTAAAGATGAAGGATAAAAAGCTCTTCCTCCAGGTACGTACAAGCCAACTGAGTCGATAGGTTTCCATACAGATTTCAATGTTGCACCATTATTAGTATAGATGATATTTTTAGGTAATTGTTTTTTGTGAAACGATGAAATATTTTTTATAGCTTTTTTAAAACTATTAAATATTTGTGGATCAATTTTAGATTGTATTTTTATTTTAGATAAATCTAAACTAAGATCTTGTTTACTAATTTTAACTTTATCAAATTTTGCTGCATACTTAATTAGAGATTTATCGCCATTTTTTTTAACATTATAAATAATTTTTTTTACATCTTCTTGAATTGATTTACTTGATAATGAATTTCTTTTTTCAATCTTTGTCTTAAATTGATTATAAAAATTTTTATTAAATTTTATTATTTTCATTTAACAAAAGTACCTATTTCAGAAATGATTTTTGAAACCTCATTCATATTTGTCTTATAAGCTGATCTATTGACAATCAATTTAGATTGAATTTTCATTATTTCTTCAATTTCAGTCAAACCATTTTCTTTCAATGTTTTTCCTGTAGAAACTAAATCTACAATTCTTCTACACATATTTAAAGAAGGGGCTAATTCCATAGATCCACTTAGTTTTATAATTTCTACTTGTATCCCCTTATTATAAAAAAATTTTTTAGTAATATTTGGGTATTTAGTAGCAATTCTAATATTACTCCAGGTTTCTGGATCCTCTTTTTTTAATAAAGATTTCAAAGCAGCTACAGAAATTCGACAATGACCAATATTTAAATCAAGTGGAGCATATATTTCTGAGTAGTCAAATTCATTAATTACATCCTCACCAGCTATTCCTATTTGTGCAGCTCCAAATGCAACAAATGTACATGCATCAAAGGCCCTTACTTTAATATACTCAATGTTTCTTTTTTTAGATTTAAAAGTTAATTTTCTTGTGTCTTTATCAAATAGTAAAGGGTCAGGAGCAAAACTTGTTTTAAGTAACAGATTTTTGCATTCTTTTGTTATTCTGCCTCTTGGTACTGCAATAACTATTTTGCTCATAAATTGCAGGCTTTTATATTGTGATCAAAGAAAAAACTAGAAAAAGTTAGTTTTTCTGTCTTTTTATTTTTACTCCCAAACTACCTAATGTTTTTTCAATATTTTCATACCCTCTATCTAGATGATAGACGCGATTAAGTGTTGTTTGACCATTTGCATTCATAGCAGCCAACACTAAACTTATGCTAGCTCGTAAATCACTAGCCATTACTTGAGCTCCTTTAAATGTTTGATTACCTATAATTGTAGCGGTATCTTTTTCTACTGTAATATTTGCACCTAACCGATTAAGTTCAGGAACATGCATAAATCTATTTTCAAAAATTGTTTCTTTAATTTTTGACTTCCCATCAGAGATACACATAAGAGACATTAGCTGAGCTTGTAAATCGGTCGGGAAACCTGGATATGGACTTGTTGAAAGACTGCTAGATTTTAGTTTCGATCCTTTAAAAACTTTTATTGAATTTTTACTCACTTTTAATTTTGCACCCATTTTTTTTAAAATATCAATTAAAGATTTTAAATAAATAGTATTAAAGTTATTAATTTCTAAAACTGAATTTAACATCAAAGCTGCAATTATATATGTGCCGGCTACAATTCTATCGGAAATTATCTCATGTTCTGCTTTTTTTAATTTTGTAACACCTTGAACAAGAATAGTTTTTGTTCCATGACCTTCGATTTTTGCCCCCATTTTTATAAGACAGTTAGACAAATCTTCTATTTCTGGTTCTCTTGCAGCATTAGTAATTTTAGTTTCACCTTTTGCCAATACCGATGCCATTAATATATTTTCAGTAGCTCCTACACTTGGAAAAGGTAATTTAATTTTATTACCAATTAATTGCGATTTAACACTACTAACAACAAAGCCATTTTGAATATCAAAACTAGCTCCCAATTTTGATAAACCAGCAAGATGTATATCTATTGGTCTAGTTCCAATGGCACATCCTCCTGGCAAAGATATTCTAGCCTCACCAAATCGAGAGAGTAATGGGCCTAGAATCAATATAGAGGCTCTCATTTTTCGCACAACATCATAATCTGCTGATAGATTCTTAATCTTTGATGGATTTATTTTTAATTTATTTTTTTTGTGTTCAATTTTTACACCATAATTTTTTAGTAATTTTATTAAATTTAGAACATCAACAACATTAGGTACGTTTGAGAGTTTTAAAGTTTTTTCAGATAAAAGAGAAGATACAATTATTGGTAATGCAGCATTTTTTGATCCATGTACATTAACTGAACCAGAAATTTTAGAACCCCCTTTTATTATTAATTTATCCATTTTTGTTGATAGCTTTTTTTCTTTTTAAAATATTGGATTTGAGTTTTTTTTCTAACCTTTTTAATCTCGTTTCACGTATTTCTTTTTTAGAATCATCTTTTGAATTATGTCTATTTTTTTCTTTATTTAATTTATCTGTCACAAATAAGATTTAATTATTGTTATTATTTTTTTTTAATCCATTCTTAGAACATTTCTTAGAACAATATAAAACATTTTTCCAATCCCTTTCCCATTTTTTTCTCCAAGAGAATGGCCTATTGCAAACAATACAAACTTTAGATGGTAAGTTTTTCTTCAAGATTTTACTCAAATAGATAAAAATATCCGTAGGCAACAACTAATGCGGGAATTGCACTGTACAGTGTAGCTAAAATTGCAGCTTTTGGAGCAAGAGCAATTGCTGGGAATAAAGCATCACCATCATTTGAAATGGCATTACCAAGCTCTGCAGAAAGAGGAATATAGCCATTTAGATAAAACGTTGCCACAACAACTTGCGGTCCACAACCAGGTAAAAAACCAAATAGAATTGCTACTAATGGAACAAACGGTAGCCATAAATCAAAAAATATTTTTAAATCTAAACTTGTAAAGTACATAAATATTTCAAAGACAAGGAAACCACTAATGACCCAGGTGGTTACAAAATTAGTTGTATCAACTACTCTTGATAATAATCCTCTACTTTTGTCAGTTGAGCATTGAAAATCACTTAATGGATTTAATGACCACATAAATATTGAAAGTATTGCTCCAGCAGAAGCTACAAAAACTAAAAGTGAGTTGTAAACTGGTGAAACAAACTCTATCTGAAATGCAACTAGAATACCTAAAATAAAACCAGGAATAAATAAAAAAAGCCAAAAGAAATTAAAATTTGATACAAAGGTTTTATTTATTTTTTCAAATTCAACGTTTATTTTTGTCTCTGATTGCATAAAATTTATACCATGAATAAAATCGATAATATAACCTGAAATTGATCCAACAATTATTCCAATACCAAATATTAAAAGTCCTGTTGTGGGCTCAATAGCAAGTATTAAAAAAGCTGCATCACCCATTGTTGCTGTTAATACCGCTACCAAAGAACCAAAAGAAATACGACCCTGAATATATTGTGTCACAACTATTATAGCTCCACCACAGCCAGGTATCGCACCTAAAAATGCAGCTATACCAACATGGAACTTTTGTGTTTTAGATAAAAAATTCTTTACATCAAATTTTGTTAAACTATCCAAACCAATAAAAACAAATAGAGTAAATCCAACAAAAACAGATACCTGTATGTAAGCATCTATAATTGATGATCGAATAACTTCACCAAATTCACCTCCTTGAAAAACAAGAGAAAGTAATAATAGACCAAAGAAAGATTTCTTTAATAACCTTCCATCATTCTCAAGAATGATCTTTGTTTTTTCATTAATAGCGTTAATTAGTGCATTCATTAAATGTATATATAGCTAATAAATATAGCTATGGCTACATTTTCTGTTAATTTTCATTGATTTTTATGTTAAGTAAAGGGATGTCGTTCAGCAAAGTCCGAAATGCTCATAAAACAGAAAATACTGAAGATTATTTAGAACTAATTGCAGAACTTTTAAATTCCAAAGGTGAAGCTCGTATTGTTGATATTGCTGAAAGTTTGGGTATTGCACAAGCGACTGCCAATAAAACAATACAACGATTACAAACACAGGGTTATATTAAAAGAGAACCTTATCGATCAATTTTTTTAACTTTTAAAGGTCAGAAAATTGCCAGTGAATCAAAAAAAAGGCATAATATAGTATACAATTTTTTACTAAATCTTGGTTTAGACAAGAATACGGCCTCAGAAGATGCTGAAGGAATAGAGCATCATGTTAGTGAAAAAACACTTCGAAAAATGGATAATTTTAACTCAAAAAAATAAATTTAATTCATTGCCAAATCAATTTTATCTAGTGTATAAAAAAAGAAGGGACACGGCGAATATCCCTTCTTTTCATCGTTGGTTTATGGATAGAAAATAAACCTAAGCAATAAATACCCGATTCTCGGTTTTGGCTCAAATTTTTTAATTAAAAAGTCTAAATTTTTAATATTTTTGTAATAAAACAATTTTTATTTTTATTTTATTTTTGAAATCTTTGTTCAAAGGTAAATAATTTACAGGTCTAGAAATTTTAGTAATTTTAAATGTCTTTTGATGTTTTTTTAAAATACTTAAAAAATCCTGTCTCTCCCATAAATCAATTCTATGGGTAAATAACACAAAGCCTTTTTCTTTAATATTTTTATTAATATTAGCAAAAAGTTTATCAAAGTTTCTACAGTACGTCATCGAGCCAATCAAAGAAATAAGATCAAATTTTATTTTATAATGATGTAATTGTTCAAAGTTTTTTACTTGTAATTTTGTATAAATTTTTTTTCCTGATGAAATTTTTAAGCTTTTTTTTGAAATATCTGATCCGTATATATGACTTTTTGGATAAACTTTTTTTAATTCACCACCAAATAAACCAGTTCCACATGCTAAATCTAAGATATTTTTTGGTTTAAAATTAGTTGTTTCTTTTAAAAATTTAATGCTTTTTTTAGGTGCTTGATAATTCCATAACTTGAGTGTTACATCATATTTTTCTGACCAATCATCATAATATTTTGTAGTTTTATTTAAATTTCCGACACCTGAAACTAATGATTTAAAATTAGTCATATTTTAGAGAAGGAATTTTTTTTCTTATTTTTTTTACATCAGAAATATTAATGGTTGAGTTAAGAATTGTAGGTTTATTTTTGGTACTAATTACAATTTTTCCCCATGGATCTACTAAGAGAGAATGTCCAAAAGTTTTTCTTTTCATATGATGATTTCCACACATACCTGTTGCTACTATAAATACATTATTCTCTATGGCTCTTGATCGGTTCAAAATCTCCCAGTGATCTTTTCCAGTTGGCCTAGTGAAAGCAGCTGGAACCAAAATAATTGAACAATCTCTTTTAGCAAGTTGCCTGTATAAATTAGGAAATCTAAGATCATAACAAATTGTCATTCCTAATTTAATATTATTAATTTTTGCATAAATAATTTTCTTGCCTGCTTTAAAGAGTGATGACTCCTGATGTTTTTCTTTGTTATTAATTTTGACATCAAACATATGAATTTTATCATATGTTTTTTTTATCACTCCATTATTATCAATAAAAAAAGATCTATTAACAAGCTTTCTATTATTATTTACTTTTAAAAGTAAGGAGCCTAGATTTATATTAACTTTATTTTTCTTCGCAAAATCTTTTGCCATCTTCAAAACTGGGCATTCATTTTGATATGAAGCATTTAATATTAAAAAATTTTTATCATTGGTAATAATATTTGAGCATTCCGGTGTACAAATTAAATGAGGTTTAAATTTTAATGTTTTTTTAAAATTTTGTTCTAAAATTTTTGCATTTAAATTTGGTATATGACTAGCAGAAAATTGAATTTGAGATATTCTAAGTTTATCCATTATTTTTATTTATATTTAAACAAAAATATAACAGCACAAGTAAATACTACAAAGGTTAATAAATACATATTTAATGTTAATGAATATGTTTCAGCAAGAAAACCAATTCCAGCAGGCAAAATCATGGTGGAAGACAATCCAATTGTTATTAGATTAGTCACAGTCATTGGGATACTCTCATTTGATTGTTTGACCGCTTGTCGAATTATTATAGGAACTAAATTTGCAATAGCAAATCCATAAATACATAGAACTGCCAGTATAATGTAAAAATTATTGGTTAATAAAGACAAGAACATTATAACTGCGCCAATCATCACAAAGTAACAACCAACTACTTTTTCAGTAAATAAATTAATCAAAGAATTTGAAAATAAATTAGCAAAAATCCCCCCTATACTAAAAAAGATCAATCCCATACTTGCTAAATATAGAGGAGTATTCAAATCTTTTGACAACCATAATGTCGACCAATCCATAATTATTCCACCTGATCCAAAAACAAAAAATAACAAAAATCCAAATAAAAGAACATTCGTCTCTGGAAATTTAAATTTTTCACCTTCACCTTTAAAATCTAAATCTCGAGGTAATCCAAATGAATATACAAAATAAGAAATTAAGATTGATAAAAATGATAAGATCGTAAAGGATATGTAAGGTTCATAATTATTCCTCATTATTAAACCTGCTAATCCACCTCCGAGTAGAATTCCTAAGTTAAATCCCATAGCATAATAAGGGGTAATAATTTTTTTAAAATGTTTTTCAATAAGTTGACTATGTATACCTCCAATTGGTCCAGATGCACCCCATCCTATTCCGCCAGATATAAAAGTTAATAAAAAATAAAAATATGATGAGGAAATAACAGTCAATAAGGCAGAAAAAGTAACAATAGGAAAAGCCAAAGTCATAACTAATTTAGTTCCATATTTTGGGACTAATATCCTTCCAGCAACTTGATTAGATATAATAAAAAAAATACCGAAAATTAATATTGCATAACTTAAATCGGACTCATCAATTGAAAGTCTCTGCATATTCCAAGGTGTTATTCCAAAATAGCAACCTACAACTATCATTGGATAGGTAGAGGTAATTACTGATGCAAGCGTTGCTCTCCTAAAAATTTTAGTTTCTTCTAACAAAGTAATGTTTACCAACGATGATGAACATCGTCATAAAAGTATTTTGTGTAAACACTATTTATTTGATTCATTAAAGAAGAAATATCTTCAATTTCTGATGAAGATGTATTTAAATTTACATGCCCTTTATTTTTAGCTCCAGGTATTACAACAGTCACAGCATCATGCATTAAAATCCATTTCAAAGATAATTGAGATAAAGTCATTCCATCTGGTAGAATATTTTTTAAATCATCAACAGCTTGTAGAGCTTTAGTAAAATTAACACCGGAAAAAGTTTCACCTACATCAAACGCATCACCATTAATGTTATAATTTCGGTGATCATCTGATGCAAAAGAAGAATCTTTATTAAACTTCCCAGTTAGCAATCCGCTTGCAAGAGGAACTCTTACAATAATGGCAATTTCTTTTTCTTTTGCTATTTTGAATAATTCTTCAGCAGGTTTTTGCCTAAAAATATTGAATATAACTTGAATAGATTTTGTATTGGGTCGCTTTATACATTCTAATGCTTCATCAACAGTTTGAACACTAAAACCATAATTTTGTATTTTTCCTTTACTGACTAAATAATCTAACATTTCAAAAGTCTTATCAGATGAATATACTTCTGTTGGAGGGCAATGCATTTGTAAAAGATCAATTGTTTCAACATTAAGATTTGATAAAGATTGATCTACATAAGATTCCATTAAAGCTTTATCATAATACCCCTCGGCAACATGAGGATTGATTTGTCTTCCAGCTTTTGTTGCTACATAAATTCTTTCAGATACTGATTTAATGAATTCACCTACAAATTTTTCGCTTCTACCCATGCCATAGACATCAGCAGTATCAAAGAAGTTTACACCATTTTCAAATGATGATTGTAATACCTCATTTGCCTTCTCTTCACTAACATTTCCCCAATCAGCACCAATTTGCCAACAGCCTAAACCTATTTCAGATATATTCCAATCAAGAGAGCCAAATTTTCTATATTTCATATTTTAATTTAAGATTATCTGTTCTGTTACTAAAGTTCCATTATCAACAACTAAACCTGCTCCACCTCTAAGAAAAGGAGAGTCATCATCCTCAACTTCAATAATAACTTTATCATTAATATGTCCAATAATTTTATTTTTCATTACTGTCATTTTTAAATTATATTCTTTAAAAAATTCTACTTCAAATTCTTCTTCTTTTAATATTTTATAATCATTATTCATCTTTCCAATACGTAACTTATTCCCTTTACAAATTTCAAAGGTGTAGTATTTATTTACACCTTGGACTCTTGATACTATTCCTCCAGAGTTACTAGACTGCAACATAATACTTGATGCAATTGAATAATTTCTCCATAAATCTGTTCCAGTAAATAAAATTCCCCTACCATTATTTTGGCAAATTCTAAAATTTTTACCTCTCTTTTCCCATTTGTCTAATGATTGAACCCATGCATTTCTCCAAATTTCACCATAGTAGCCCTCTTTTTTTTCTTTACCTCTTTGATAATTTTCTACGTGATCAGGTCTTTTAAATGTTTGTTTTGGCTCTCCTTCAAAATTAACATAGTTAAGAATAATTTCTCCTTCTTTTTTTTCATTCGATGAAATATTAAAACCAATTTGACCTATAGGGTTTGAGTCAGTGTCAGGCACATCCCATGATATTTGTTTTTTTTCATTGCCACTTATTTTAAAAATATTTGAAGAAATTTTTTGAAGTTTATCATTTTCACCCCAATATTTTGAGAATAATGTGATTGAAATTTCATGAGAAAAAATATTTTCTATTTCCAAAGTTACTTTCTGACCTGGAAAAATAGTTGGGCAAGAAATATAATCGTAATGAAAAAAATCATCTCTTTTTTTTCCTTTTAAATCTAAAATTACCTCAGGAAAAAATGTTTCTACATACACTTCCGATGTTAAATCTTCTGAAAGATTTTTATATGTAATTTTTAAACCTCTTTCACCTAATTTAGAATTGTATTCGACATTACTAATTATTGTTTCACAAAACTTATTTCCAACTTTAGTTCGCCAACCTTGTGTTGAATCTTTAATATCAAAATGAAATCTAGCTCCATTTTTAGGTAAATTTTCTTCTAAACCATTAATTTTTCTAGTTGTATTAATTATTTTGTAAGTTTCTGTCAGTGCATCAGTAAGTGTTTCACCTCCTGATGCAGAGGGACAATATAAAATATCATTTATAGGAGATAAATAATCAGGACCTGATTTAAGTCCTTCTATTCCATTTTTAATTCCTAAAATACAACCAACATTTCCTGAATTACAATCAGTATCCCAACCTGCTGTATTCACAATCATCATAGTTTTTTGAAAATCATCATCTCCAAACAATAAAGCCATAATAATTAAAGCATGATTGGGTACCATATGACAGTTACCTAAATATTTATCGTATCCGTAATTTTCAGCAATTTTTTCTCTTGCTTGTTCCCAACCTAAATTTCCAGATCGCCATTCTTGTATATCAGATATTAATCTAAATATTACTGAATTATCTGGAATATATTTTTTAGCTTGCTCAACTAACTTTGTTAAATCACTTTCAACAAAGGCCATTGACTCTAGAGCAGCTACAACTTGTGCACCATAAATTGCCTCTCCATCATGACTAACACTTGCAGCAAGTTTAGCATAATGAACTGCTCTTTCTGGATCACCAGGTGCTACCATGGCCCAACCATCAATAAAAATTTGAGCTCCTATTTGTTCAGCAATTACCTTACCATTAGTTTTAATTGAACCACTATCAGGCGCATCAATACCCTGTTTTAAATTTTGAAAAGCTGTGTCTTCTGCTGAATGTCCTTTTCCTCCCCACCATAGAATTGTTTTATCTTCAATAATATTATTTAACCACGTTTTACCTATATCTTTAGCAGTAATATTTTTGTTAAAATTGCACTCTCTAAAAGCACGAAGAAAGGTAAATGTGCCAGTAATGTCATCATCAGAGACAGGTAACGGGAAATCTAATTTTTCATTTACATAATAATTAATAGGTCCCAATTCCTTCATTATTCTTTCATAAGACCAACCTTCAAATGGACGTCCAAGAAATACGCCAATTATTTTACCTAATACACCTGCGTAAACCTTTTCCTCAAAATTTTTATCTAACTTAAAAGTCATTATTCTTTTAATCCTCCACTTGTTAATCCTGAAATAAATCTTCTTTGGAACAACATGAATAAAACGGCAATTGGAGCTACCATCATTATAGCAGCTGCACTTTGTAAAGCATAATTATTTTCAAATCTAGCTTGAAATGAAAATAGAATTGTAGCCATTGGTTTAAAATTTGGATCAGTGATAAAGGTAAGAGCAAATAAAAATTCATTCCAAACTGCTAATCCAATTATTAATCCAGCTGTTAATATAACAGGCCATGATAATGGTAAGGCTATTCTAAAAAAAATTTGAAATGTATTCGCGCCATCAAGTTTTGCGGCATCAAATAATTCATCTGGAAGTCTAATCATATAAGATCTAATTAAAAATGTTGCAAAAGGAGCATTTAATGCAGAATATATAATTATCAGTCCGACATGTGTATTTAATAAACTTAATTCTTTCCAAAGTAGAAACAGAGGAAGTATATAAAGCTGAGCAGGTATACTAATACCAACTAATAAGTATATTGCTATTACAGTTGATCCTTTTGGATTTAATTTTGCTAAACTAAAACCAGCTAACAAAGAAACAGCAAGACATAATAAGACTGATCCAAAAACAAGTTTTGCTGAATTAAAAAAAATTTTTGTATATTCTCCAGCAATCCAAGCATCTGGAAAATTTTGTAACCTAATTTCAGATGGAGGCCCTAAAGGATTCAAACCAAACTCACTAAAAGGCTTAATAGAATTGAAAAATAAAACTAAGATTGGTAGTACAGCTAAAAGTGCAAATAAAATTAATATAAAATGATTTGGTATTGCTTCTTTTCTTCTAAAATTTGAAACTAACATTTATATCTCCCAACCTAATTTTCTTAAAAGACCAAATATTCCAACGATAAATATTACATAAATAAACATTAAAGTTCCAACTGCAGATGCATAGCCAACATTAAATCTAACAAAAGCATGGGTATAAAGATAATTAGCAACAACTTCTGAACTGTATGCGGGTCCTCCTCCAGTTAAAATATAAACATAATCAAATACGGGTACTGACCAAATAATTATAATCATAAGACTAAAAATAAAAATCGGTCTAATCATGGGTAAAGTTATATACCTAAATTTTTGAAACTTGCTGGCACCTTCTATATCGGCTGCTTCATATAAATGATTATCAACTTGATACATTCCAGTTAAATATATTACGACTAAAAATCCCCAAAAATGCCAACCATCCACAAATGCAGCAGCATAAAGTGAAGTTTCTTTTGTAGTAAAAGGAGAAGAAGCTAAAGCTTCTATTCCTATAGACTCAAAAAAACCACCTAATCCATGAATAGGATGGAAAAGATATTTCCAAATTTGACAATTAACTACACTTGCAAGCATATAAGGAAAAAAGAAGGCTAGACGATAAAACATTTGGCCACGTTTAATTCCAGTAAGTAAATAAGCACACATAAGTGCTATACAAACTGGAACAGTTAAGAAAATAATTGTCCATAAAATATTATGGAAAATAGCTTTCTTAAAATATCTATCATCAAAGAGTTCTATAAAGTTTTCAAAACCAACGTAATTTATTTTACCTAATCCACTCCAATCGGTAAGACATAATGCAAGACTTAAAATAGATGGAATACCTATTACAAATAAATGAATAAATACTACTGGTATTACAAAATACCAAGCAATGTAACTTTTCTTAGATAAAAAATTCATTAAATTATATTTAAAAGAAAATTATAAAAAAACGAAGCTCTTTGAGCTTCGTTTTTAAAATATATATTAGTCTCTTAATGGGACAGGCAACGTTTCATTTTTCTTTCTTGCCTTATCCCACATTTTTTGATGATCATACATGAAGTCTTCTACAGATATATCACCTGCCCATACAACCTCCATATCTTTCCAAATATGAACTCCTGGTTCAGCTGGCCAAAAAGTCCATGTACAATATCCATAATTACCTTCTCCTGTAATTCTAGCATACTCATTTAAGTAACTAGTTACTTGAGGAGATATTGTGCTAGGAATATCGCTATCATCAAGCAATAGTGGTACTACGAACTCTCCAAATTGGAAGTCACTAGCAATATCAATTACAACATCTTTATTAGACATAATCCAATTTAAAACATCAATTGCACCATCTTTATTTTTTGCAGCAGCATTTACTGACATTGTAGTACCAATTGCAATCATAAAGTTTGGTCCACCAGAGTTAGATGATAGAGAGGGTAAAGGAGCCCAACCCCATTCATCACCAGATTGACCAATACCTAAACTTGTTGCTTGGAATGTCCAAGTTCCAATTGTCATCATCGCTGCTCCACGAGTAGCAAATTGTGCATGGAAATCATCCCATCCAATAGCATAGTAGTTTTCTAAACTTCCAGACCACCAGCCTTCATCAACCATGTGTTTTTTAAGAAGTTCTAAAGCTTCAACAAATACTGGATCAGTCCATTCTCTTTCACCAGTGATTGCTTCATAAACAGCTTGAGGACCAGCATAATTGTTTAAATAAATTCCAACCAAATGTTCATGGGTTGGTTGCCAACCAGAGGAACCATATGTGTAAACATCCATTCCTTTAGCTTTAATTTTTCCAGCTACATCTTCTAATTCTTCTAATGTAGTTGGTACTTTCCATCCATTTTCTTCAAAAAGAGTTTTATTATAAAGCATTACCATTGACTCATGAGTTTTAGGAATAGCATATAAACTTCCATCAAAAACTCCTGAACTATATGCCCATGGAATTAATTTATCTTTCCATCCAAATTCGGCAGCATAAGAATCAAGATTTTCCAACATGCCTGCTTCTTGATATTCTTTTACATAAGATGGACCAGGTGTTTCAACAATATCAGGACCCATACCAGCTAGCATTGATGTACGTAAAGATTCTATACGTGTTTCATTTGGCTCAAATTGAATTTCTAATTCATACTTATCTTGAGCACTATTATAAGCATTTTGTAACTTTTCTAAAAATATAGGATCTCTATCAGCATTAGATTCCATAGACCAAGTAACTTTGGTTTTTGAAAAAGCGGAAAAAGATACAGATAAAATTATTGCGGAAACAAAACTTATTATTGTTTTTATCATAATTCCTCCATTTAATACTTATACCTTAAAGAATTTTAGAGCCACTTCAAGTTAATATATTTCAATCAACAATATCTGGGTATGTATTAAATAAATAATAACTTATTTTTAATAGTAATTTAATGTAAATAATATTAAGGTAATATTTTCATGAAAAACAAATTATTTCAAATATGGAATAAAGGTGAGGCATCAGTCAATGCATGGTTATCTATACCTAATTCTTTTACAGCTGAAGCGTTTGGAAAAATGGGATGGGATTCTGTTACAATTGATATGCAACATGGTCAAAATGATTATTCAACAGCTATTGCAATGGTTCAGGGATTAACGAATAGTGATACTGTACCTATGACAAGAGTTCCATGGAACGAGCCAGGTATAATTATGAAAATGTTAGATTTAGGTATTCAAGGAATTATTGCACCAATGATTAATACAAAAGAGGACTGCGAAAAGTTCGTTTCATATTGCTATTATCCACCAATAGGTCAAAGGAGTTTTGGCCCTATGAGAGCTCAAGTAGTTTATGGTTCAGATTACTATCAACACGCAAATGATAATATTGTAAGTTTAGCAATGATCGAAACGAAACAAGCAGTGGAGAATCTTGATGCCATTCTCTCGGTTCCAAACTTAACTGGCATATATATTGGGCCTGCGGATATGAGTTCTTCTTATGGTTTGCCACCTAAATTTGATGTTCGTAAAGATCCGGTATTTTCAAACATTAAAATGATTGCAAAAAAAGCAAAAGAAAAAGGAAAGATTGCTGGTATTCATAATGGATCAGTTAAGTATATGAAAGAAATGATGGAATATGGTTTTCAATTCACCACGTTACTTTCTGATTTTAGAATGATGACATCACATGCTGAAAGTTTATTAAAAGAATTGAAAGATGTAGATACTAAATCTGATAAAACTAGTGCTTATTAATAGCCTGTTAATTACTAACTAGATCCTCTTCCATTTTAATTAATTCATACCATCTATTTTCTTTTGTATTGAGATCACTATTAAGAATTTCCATTTTGGACGTTATTTCTTGATAGCGTTCAAAATTTTCCAAATATAAGTTTGTATCCTTTAATTCATTTTTAATATCTTCTAATTCTTGTTGAATATTTTTTATTTGAGTTGGAAGTTGTTCTAATTCATATTGAAACTTATATGATAGTTTAGCTTTAGAACTTTTTACTTTGTTGTTTTCTGAATGTGATTTTTTAGATTCTTTATTTTTAGTAACTTGTTGATTTTCAGATTTCAAAAAATCACTGTATCCACCAAAAAACAATGATACATTTCCATCCTCTTTGAAATGTAGAATTTTATTTACAGTTTGATCTAAAAAATCTCGATCATGTGATACTATTAGTAAGGTTCCATTATAATTTGATAGCATTTCAGTTAATAGATCTAGCGTTTCTAAATCAAGGTCATTTGTTGGCTCATCTAAAATAAGTCCAGTTTTTGGATTAGCTAATACTTTTGCCAAAAGTAATCTATTTTGTTCTCCTCCTGATAACGTTTGTATCGTATGGTTAACATTTTTAGGATCAAACTGAAAATCTTTCACATAACTACAAACATGCCTATCTTTTCCTTGAACTTTTAAATAGTCTCCTCCAGAGGGAACTAAGATATCTTTAATAGATTTTCTACCATTAAGATCATTACGCATTTGATCAAAATAAGAAAATTCTAAATTTTTTTTGAGCTTGATTTTACCTTTAGAAATTTTTATTTCATTAAGGATTGTTCGAAGAAAAGTTGATTTACCACTTCCATTATTTCCTAACAAACCGATACGATCATTTTTTGAAATTTTTATTGAGAGATTTTTAAAAACAAATTCACTTTGATTTGGATATTTAACAAACACTTCTTGAAGTTCAGCAATAAATTTAGATTGATCAGTAGATTTTTTAGATACTTGCGGTCTTAAAGATTTAATTGCACTTCTATAAGAAGCTTCATCTTTATCTAATTGCGCTTTTAATTCTTTCGCTCTTTTTAATCTTTTTTCATTCCTCTTTACACGAGCTTTAACGCCTTTATTTGCCCACTCAAGTTCAATATTAACAAATTGCTTTCTATTTCTTAATTCTCTATATTCTTGATCTAGTAACTCCTCTGACCATTTATCAAAATCTTTAAATCCTCTAGGACTTACTCGTAATTTTCCCCTATCTATCCAAAATACTTTATTGGTAAAATTACTTAAAAAAGTTCGATCATGGCTCACACATATAATTGTCTTATTTAAATTGCGTAAATAACTTTCTAGCCATTCGATGCATTGCAAATCTAGATGATTGGTTGGCTCATCTAATAACAAAACATCGGAGTCTTTTAATAAAGATCGAATTAAATAAACTTTTCTTTTTTGCCCTCCTGAAAGATCTTCAACATTAGCAAATTTATCTAAATTGAGTTTATTGCAAAATATATCAACAAAATGTTTATTTTGTTCGTTAAGTAAATCTGAAAAATTCTCTTCAATGGTTTTGTTATCTAGTTTTTCAAATTTCTGATTAAAATATCCAACTTTGAGACCGGGATAATTCCATAATTCTCCTGCATCTAAATCTTGATCACCATTTATAGTTTTCATAAGTGTTGTTTTGCCAACACCATTTTTACCAACAAGCGCAATCATATCACCCTTGTGTAAATTTAGATTTAAATCTTGAAAAATTACCTTTTTTCCAAATTTGATTTCTACATCTCTTAGAGAAAATAATAAATCACTAGCCACTAATTTAAGTCTTATATAATTTTGTAATAAACAACAATAAAATCAAGGATCATAAATATTATAAATAGTATTGCCACTCTAGTTAATGACCATTGACCTTTTGGAAAAATAAAATTTAGAAACTTCATATTAATTTACTTACCTTGTAACTTAATCCATTTAATACAATCTTCAAGTCTATCATCTCCCCAGAAAACTTCCTTACCATCGTATATAAATGTAGGACTTCCAAAAACTCCTTTTTTGTAAGCATATTCAGTATTACTTAAGTATTTATTTTTTATCTCCTGGTCGTTTGCTTTTTTTAAGGTCTCTTCAGCATCTAAATTAAGCTCCTGAAAAATTTCGTTTAAGTTTGGCTGAGTAGCTGGTTCTTTACCTTGCTGAAACCATCTTTGATATGTTTTATAAACGTAGTCAACTCCCCAACCCTCATTCATTCCAAGAATTGCAATTTGATTTGCTAAATCAAATTCTTTTAAAGGATAAGGAGCGGGAACCTTAGCTTCAAAACCGTAAAATTTTGCTCGTCTTTCTATATCTCTCCACATATAATCTGATTTTATTTTTTTAGCTGGCGGCGTGAATGGAATATTATCCATGTCCATCATAATTTTTCGAACACTAAAAGGGTGCCAATTAAATTTGATATTTTCTTTTTTTGCTACATCATGCAATCTATTAACTGTTAAATAAGTATAAGTACTACCAATTGAAAACCAAAAATTTATTTCTTTCATAAAGATTCCTTTTAAACTATTTTTTTTTATTCGATAATTATTTCTTCAGGTGTTGTATCAGTATCAATTGCTGGATCCCAAGTAATACCACTCTTACCTGATCCAAATTTAGCTCCTTTATTAGTAAAAGGTAATTTATATAATTCTGAATTTATATATTTTTGCAATTTAGGAAGCTGTATAAAATTGTTAAAGAAATCAGATACAAGTGGAAATCCTACTAAATCAAAAATATTTTCATCTTTTGCATCTTCTACAAAATTATAATGAAATAAAAATTTTTTATATAAATCTAATGTATCGAATAAATTAAAATCAGGAGCAGAAATATTGTTACCTACAAGAAATGTTTTTACAAGATTATTATCTTTTGTATCTAACCAATGTTCAAATTTTTGTAATTTTCCTGAGTTAGAATTTTCAAATGCAGAAGAAAAAACTTCTTTTGCAGCTTGCAATTCGTCTTCTTCTGAGTGAAAATGGGTATAAGCAAATTTTGTTACAATATTTCGCAAATCTACACTTTCTTGAAGTAATTGTTCACATTCTAATTCTTCTTGCATATTTTCTCCAAACATTCCTAATTCTTTTCCTAAAAAAGTAAGGCATGTATTAGAATGTGAAATAACAAATTCTTTATTATCTTTTATAAATTGCAAGTAAGGTAAATTGATTAAACTGTTTTTATTTTTTAAATTTATTTTATCATTATCATGCCAGGAACTACCTTCATAAATTATTTCACCATTTTCTTCTTTGGGAAGTACCTTATAAATTTTAGCAACCAATGGTATCCCCGAGTATATAACCATTTGCCTAGAAGCAGACCCTAAGCCTTTTGTACTCCAATAACCTAGTGTAAATTTCTTAATTTTTGACGACATATTTAGAAATCATTTTTCAAATTAATATTTATTTTAAACACTAATTTAGTAATTCACAAACAGTTAAATTTTAACATTTTAATTATTTTGTAATATTTTTAGAATAATTTTTATAAGAAGTAAGAAAGGAGATAAAATGGTAATTGGACAATGGACTTACAAATTAGCTGGTAATATTCAAAAAGCAATTGATGGCTACAAAATAATTGAAAAACATTTTAGCAACCATGGAGCAATTGGATCAGCATTAGTCTCAAGTCATGGGACAGATACGGGAACATTTAGTACAATGATTGGTTATGAAAACTATGAACAGTTTGGATTAATTGATGACAAGATAAGTCAGGATGAAAACTTTAATAAAGAAATGAATCCTTATTTTGAGTTAACTTCATGGGAAAAAATGAATTTTGCTGAACCAATGATGCATAAAATGGATCCTGATCCTGGAGTAAAAAATTGTTTTGCAGCTTGGACATTTCATCATAAAAATATTGATATGATAATGAAAAAATCAGAGATTTTTTTTAAGTTATGGATGGATGCTGGAGCAAATGGTTGTAGTGTTGGAAGATACAATGGCCATGATAGTGGATACTATTCTTTTGCTTCACGTTTCCAAAGCATGACAGATTATGGAAAAGCTCAGGATAAACTTAATTCTGAAAATGTTTGGGCAGATCATACAGATTTTACTGATGA
Source organism: uncultured Alphaproteobacteria bacterium (assembly GCA_902614085.1). Taxonomy (GTDB): domain Bacteria; phylum Pseudomonadota; class Alphaproteobacteria; order HIMB59; genus CACPNW01. The sequence continues at coordinate 765,126 of CACMJS010000001.1, read as the reverse complement.
TGTAACGTGGAAAAGCTTTAACTTAGTTAGAGTTATAGAAACCAATTGGGATTAATAATTTAATATAGAATTATTCATACTCTTAAATAAAATTAGCGGATTTGAATCCGCTAATTACATTTCTTTTCATTAAAAAATTTTGTGATATTACATAGATTGAGCTGATATAGTATAATGGTTATTACAGGCCGTTGGTAACGGTCAGATCCAAGTTCGATTCTCGGTATCAGCACCAGTGTTTTAGCACTCTTATAAGAGTGCTAAATTTATTTATTTTATAAAGTAAAATAACGTATTAAAATCACTACCATTGGTATTAATGGTCTTATAGCATGTTTTATTGGCCAATCATTACCATCAAAACTTTCTAATATTTTCAAAGTTGTAGCAAGATTATAACAAAAAGCTAAAACAGTAAAAATAAACAAAACCCCCAAAACTTCATTTGCTGAAGTAAAGCTACCAATTTGGAATAATGTTGCAATCAACATCAATACCATACCAGTCATCATAAACCCTAGAGGTCTACCCATATACATTGCATCCTTGGATGGAAAACCAATATTACTTTGTACAAAATTTTTGTTGAACGCTAAATTTAAACCAAAAAAACCGCCAAATAAAATTAGAAAAACATGACATATAAAAGGTATCATGCCTCCAGCTGATTCAATCATAAAATCTCCCTTATTTAATCATATTATAAACTATAAATTTTAGATTCTCTGTGATTTTTCTATTTTGAATTTTGATTTTTAATATTTTCATAGATACTTGTCTCTATTTCTGAAAATGTTTTTAAAGATGCTACATTCATGTAAGGTAACATTTGCATAAATATTGCACACCCAATTTGATTTTCAAAATCAATCCAGAAAAAACTATTAAAGATACCCGACCATGAAATACTTCCCTTTGGTCTACCTTCAAGGGTATTGTCCTTATTAATCATAAAACCATAACTAAATTTATTTTCGATACTATCATCATGATCTAATGATGCTGACAATTCTTGATCAACAGATGCGATAGTTTCAACTTTAAGCTTACCAATTTGATTGGACTTCATCAAATTTATTGAATTTTCAGAGATAACACTATTATCATTGTTTAAAAATAAACGCATAAATTTTGCATAATCTTGTGTAGTTGAGGTTAATCCTCCTCCTCCCGAGTGAAAAGATCTGCCTACTCTTTCATCTTGATATTTAGCGATGCTTTTATTGATGGTTATGTTATTATCTATATAGTCATAAATATAAGCTAAATTATTATATTTACTTTCATCTAAGCTAAATGTAGTGTTTTTCATACCAAGTTGGTCAAATAAATTTTCTTTCATATACTCATCTAATTTTTTATTAGTTAATTTTTCAATTATGTAACCAAGTAGGTCCGTACTGATACCATAATTCCATCTGGTGCCAGGTTCAAATAAAATAGGAGCATCTAGAAAATCTTCACCATCATTTTGTATATCTTGCAATATCTTTTGATCAACAAGAAATTTAATTTCAGGATTTAGGAATTGATAACCATATCCAGAAGTATGATTTAATAAATGTTTAATTTTAATTTTAGTATTAGCTTTTGAATACTCAGGTTTATCACCTATCAATTGAACAATTTTTATATCTGAAAAACGTTTATCAATATCTTCTATATTTGTTTCTAAACTGATTAAGTTTCTTTCAATTAATTGAAAAATACACAACGATGTAATTGGCTTGGTCATAGATGCAATTCTTACAATTGAATTTTCATTAAAAGGAATCTGTTTTTCTAAATGATTATAACCATGATATTGTTCAAAAATATTTTTATTCTTATTTGTGATTATTACAGATAAAGAAGGTATCTTGTGTTTATTAAATATATTTTCAATTTTATTACTAAGTATATCTATATTCATAAAAATTATTCAAACATATATTCTTATTTAAATTTAATTATATTAAATTCTTTTAAAATTTTTGATTATTAATAGTAAATTTAAAATAGTAACAAATGAAAAAAACATGGCATTAATGGAAATAATATCCAAATTTGTTTCTCCTGGACTATTTGTAATTACATACCTCCAAAAATTAATTGATACTAAAAATTGTATTGTAAAAATACAGTAAATAAGTGGAGATTGTTTTTCTATACCTCGAAAAATTATACTTATAAAAGATAAGGCAAAAGCTAAAAAAATTATACCAATAATCTCTAACAATCCCGCTACCGCATGATTAAAGAAACCTAAGTTGTTCAAAGCAAATTCATCAGTAAATACTAAAAGTTGAATAGCATAGTAGGAGAAGAAAATAATATTAATAATAATGATTAAATTATTTATATTTTTTTTGAACATATCTGTGTATCATGTAAAAAAAATAAATAATCAATATGGAAATTACTTTATACTATTTTAAGATACCTTTTTGGAGAGCAGAAGTTTCAAGACTGGCTTTATTTATAGGAGATATTCCCTTTAATGATTATCGTGTAGAAGGAAAAGAAATTGATGACCTCAAAGCAACAGGGTTATTGCCGAATAAGCAAATTGCTCCTTTTAAGCAATTACCAATATTAGATGTTGATGGTAAAATTATTGCTCAAACAGGTGCCATTGCAAGATTTTGTGGAAAATTATCAGGTTTATATCCAAAAGATAATGATTTTGAAGCAGCTCAAATAGATCAAATTATTGATGCAGCACAAGATATTAACTATCTCGTCACTCTATCTGGCAGAGATAAAGAAAAGGATCGATTAGAATTAGCAAGAAAAATATTATCTACAAAACATCTGCCGAAATGGTTTCAATTTCTTGAAAACTTGCTTAAAAAAAATGAGGAGTCTAGTTTTTTTGTTGGTAAAAATATTTCTATTGCTGATCTAGCAATTTGGAGATTACTCGGTTGGCTAACATCAGGCCTTTTAGATGGAGTTCCAACAAATATTTTAGAGCCTTATGAAAGATTAAAAAAATTAAGGAAAGAAATCTACAATCATCCAAAGGTCAATGAATGGATGATGAAAACATATGGAAAAATTATTTAGTTATTAAAATGACTGCACTAAGTGTTAATGTTAACAAATTTGCTTTAGTAAGAAATGCTAGAGGTGCTGATTTACCAAACTTAATTGATATTAGTAATAAATGTCTAGACTATGGCGCTGATGGAATTACAGTCCATCCCCGTCCTGATGAAAGACACGCAAAATTTTCTGACCTTGAACCCTTAAAAAATTTATTATCAAAATTTGAAAATAAAGAATTTAATGTAGAAGGATATCCATCAGATTTTTTTGTCAAAAAAGTAATTGAAGTTAAACCAGATCAAGTAACTTTAGTCCCAGATCCACCTGGCGCATTGACCTCTTCTTTTGGTTGGGACTGCGAAAATAATAAAAATTTATTAACAGACATAGTTAGTGAATTTAAAAAAAATGATATTCGCGTTTCAATATTTATTAACCCATCTATAAAAACACTGGAAAATTTAGAACTAATACAAACTGATAGAGTAGAACTTTATACTTTTGATTATGCTCATACCTTTAATGAAAATAAGGAAAAAGCAATTAAAGATTATATTGGTGTAACAAACTATCTAAAAAAAGAGTTTCCAAAAATTGAATTAAATGCTGGTCATGATTTAAATTTAGAAAATTTAAAGTTTTTTTTAGATAAAATAAATAATGTTAAAGAAGTATCTATTGGTCATGCCCTCATCTGTGATACTTTTGAATTTGGCTTACAAGAAACAATAAAAAAATATTTAACCCTAACAAATAATTAAGTGACTTTTATATTTTGGCTTCAGTTTGCTACTGTCTGTGTTGCAGGAGCAATGTCACCAGGTCCAAGTTTAGCGTTAATTATAAGAAATAGTATTACAATTAATCGATTTGCTGGCTTTATGACTGCTGTTGGTCATGGATTAGGAATGGGTGTTTATGCTGTATTTGCAGTTACTGGATTATTAATAATTTTAACAGCAAACGAATTATTATTTCAATTAATTCAAATAATTGGAATTCTTTTTTTATTATATTTAGGTTTTCAATTTATATTTAAAAAAAATGAGGACATAGATAAAATTAAGGAACAAAAAAGTATTAATTCTTTCCTACAAGGATTTTTGATAGCGATTTTTAATCCCAAAATTCTTATATGGTTTTCAGCTGTCTTTTCTCAATTTGTAAAAATTGATGCCTCCTTTTTTTCACATTCAATTCTTGTTGTAACTGCTTCCGTTATTGATGGTATTTGGTACATTATTGTTTCCCTTGTTGTAACAAGTTATGGAATGAATGATTTTTTCCAAAAAAGACAAGGTATAATTCAAAAAATATCAGGATTTATTTTAGTTTTAATTGGTATTTTGCTAATTGTAGATTTCTTCTAAAACTCTTAAAATATTTTTTCCCATAATTTTTTCAATCTCTAAATATTTATAACCTCTTTTTTCTAAAGACTTTTGAATTATCATATGATCTAAACAATCATTCCATGAATGAGGTAAACAATCAAGTCCATCGTAATCACTGCCTATACCTACATAATCAATTCCTATTTGATTAATTACATATTCAATATGATCAACAAATACTTCTATACTTGGGCATATGTCTGCTAATTTTTTTTGTAGAAAATGTTGTTTTGCTATCCATTGAGAAGTTTTATTGGAATATTTTCTTTCAATAGAATTTAATTCATCAAGATATTTATTCCTTTCTTTTGATTCTCTTTCTTTAAAAGATTTATCAATAAAAAAAGGATATGGATTTAAACCAATTAATCCTTTTGATTTTTTGATAGCTTCAATTTGATCATCTTTTAAATTACGAAAATGTGGACACAAATTATACACGCTAGAATGTGAGGCAATAAAAGGTTTAGTGCTTATGGATGCAATGTCCCAAAAACTTTTCTCTCCAATGTGAGAAACATCGACTAACACATTATTATCTTGGCAAATAGAAATAACTTCTTTCCCAAATTCATTTAAGCCATGGCTTTTTAGTTTTGACAAATTGTATGTCTCATCATAATTTGATGAAACCCAATCCAAAGAATGATTCCAAGTAGGGCCAAAATAGAAAAGACCCCTTTCAATAAAATGATATAAATTATTGATATCATTTTCTAAGCTCTCTCCGCCTTCCATTGAAATTGGAAGCATTGTCTTATTTTTATCTATTGCTTCATTAATATCTGAGATTTTTTTGGGGATACTAATTTCTTCATGTGATGAAATTCTTTCAATCTCATCATACATTTTATCAGCTCTCTTAAAAAAATTTGGATCTTTAGCATTGCTAGAGACCCAAATAATTAAAATCTCTAAATCAATTTCAGATTTTAGTAACCTTGGTATGTCCGTATGCCCATGTGATGTAAGCTTTGTAACATCTTCACCTTCAATAACTCTTTGCACAAGATCATTATGCAAGTCAGCAACAAACATCTAATTATTTTACAATCTCCATTTTAATTATTTTATCTGGATCAGCAGGTGGCTCGCCTCTTGTGATATTATCAACATATTCCATACCTTCAGTAACTTGAGCCCAAACGGTATATTGACCATCTAAAAAAGAGCAATCATTAAAACAAATGAAAAATTGACTATTGGCGCTGTTTGGATTTTGAGCTCTTGCCATTGATACTGCCCCTCTTCCATGTTTCTCAGAAGAAAATTCTGCCTCAATATCCGGAAGTTTTGATCCACCTGTGCCTGCTCTTGATAAGTTGAAATTATCATTACTTGAATTTCCAAATTCTACATCACCAGTTTGAGCCATAAATCCATCTATAACTCTATGAAAAACAACACCATCATATTGTCCTTCTTCAATAAGTTGTTTGATTTGTTTTACATGTTTTGGTGCTACGTTTGGTTTTGTCTCTATTACAACAACACCATCCTTAAGTGTCATATGAATAGTATCTTTCTTTTCATCAGCCATTGAAATCCCCCCTTTTAAGAATATTGAGAATATGAAGATGAAAATAAATAGTTTTTTAAGTTTATTCATATTTGTTTTCTTTACCTTCACCCAAATTGTTTTATATATATGTAATGCACATCTTTGAAGAAAATATCAAGAAATTAGATCTAAAAATTCCAGATATGCCAACACCAATTGCAAATTACGTACCCTTTAAGGTTGCAGATAATACCGTTTATGTATCTGGTCAAGGGCCCGTAATTGATGGTAAAATTCTTTATAGTGGAAAAGTTGGTGTAGATATTTCTGAAGAAGAAGGAATAAAAGCTGCTGAAACATGTTGCATTAATATTATTGCAGCTCTTAAAACATCGATAGATGGTGATTGGGACAGACTAGATTCTTTTTTAAAACTTGGAGGTTTTGTAAATTGTAATGATAATTTTACCGATCAACCAAAGATCATAAATGGAGCATCAGATTTATTAGTCAATATTTTTGGTGACAAAGGTGGACACTCAAGATTTGCAGTTGGTTCAAACGCGCTTCCTCTAAATATTTCTGTTGAAATAGACGCCATTATTAAAATCAAATAATAAACTTAATATGAGTAAATATTTTTTTTGCTCTTCGCTTAATGATATTAAAAAATCAGATTGGAATGAATGTGTTGGAAATGATCATCCATTCTTGCAATATGAATTTCTTCACGCATTAGAAGAAAGTAAAAGTGCAAATACCAAAACAGGTTGGCAACCATATCATTACATAGAAAAAGAAAATGATAAAATTATTTCATTATGTCCTCTGTACATAAAGAACCATTCGTTTGGAGAATATATCTTTGATCATTCTTGGGCTGATGCTTATCATCGATATGGAATAAATTATTATCCAAAACTTCAATCTGCAATTCCGTTTACTCCCGTTACTGGTGATAGAATTATTTTAAATAAGTTAGTTAAAGATAAAAAGAAAAAACAAGTTCAAGTAATTAAGAATATTATAGAAGAAGCTAAAAAAATAAATGTTTCTTCCCTGCATTTTAATTTTGTTAATGATGCTTCTAATTGGAATGATGTTGATAATATAATGATTAGATCAGGGATACAGTTTCATTGGTATAATAATGAATATAAAAAATTTGATGATTTTTTAAATGATTTATCTTCTAGAAAAAGAAAAATAATTAGACGGGAGAGACAATGTATTGAAAAAAATAATTTACAAGTAAAATTACTTAATGGAGATGATATTAAAGAAGAACATATTAGTTTTTTTTATGATTGTTACTTAGATACTACTGGAAGAAAATGGGGATCGACGTATTTAACTAAAGAATTTTTCTTTGAAATATTAGATAATTTCAAAAATAACATTTTACTGATTATGGCCTTCCAAGAAGACAAAATGGTTGCCTCTGCAATTAATTTTATAAGTAAAACTCATTTATATGGTCGTTTATGGGGGTCAAAATACGGAGTTCCCTTTTTACATTTTGAGCTCTGTTACTATCAAGCAATAGAATATGCCATTAGAAATAATATTAAAGTAGTTGAGGCTGGCGCTCAAGGAGAACATAAGTTGCAAAGAGGATATGTTCCTACTAAAACATGGAGTGCGCATTGGATTAAAGATCAAGAATTTAGCAAGGCAATTCAAAATTTTCTTGATAATGAAAGTCAGTTAATTGATAATCAGAAAGAAAGATTAGATGATTTTCTCCCGTTCAAAAATTAAGCGAGTTCTTTTTTAACTTCTTGCTTATTGGAAAATTCAAAACTAATTTTTTTATCCTTGCATGTTATTTCTACGTGACCACCCTTAGACAATTTTCCAAAAATTAGTTCTTCAGCCATAGGTTTTTTAACTTTTTCTTGTATTACTCTTCCCAATTCTCTTGCGCCATAAACCTCATCATAACCTTCTTCGGCTAATAATTCTTTTGCTTCCTTATTAATTGATAATGAAACACCTTTGTCTTCAAGTTGAGCCTCAATTTCTATGATGAACTTATCTACGATGGAAAGAACTATATTTTTAGATAAATGATTAAAATGAATTATTGAATCAATTCGATTTCTAAATTCGGGTGAAAAGATTCTATTAATTGCGTCACTACTATCATCGTTAGATCTTTTTGCATTAAATCCTATTTTGTTTTTAGATACATCAATTGCACCAGCATTAGTTGTCATGATTAATATAACATTTCTAAAATCTATAGTCTTGCCATTATGATCAGTCAATTTTCCATAGTCCATTACTTGAAGAAGTATATTGAATAAGTCAAAGTGAGCTTTTTCAATTTCATCTAAAAGAAGTACACAATGAGGATTTTGATCTACGCCATCTGTTAATAACCCCCCTTGATCAAAGCCAACATAACCTGGAGGAGCCCCGATCAGTCTGCTTACAGTATGACGTTCCATATATTCTGACATATCAAATCTAAGAAGTTTAATACCAAGTGTATTACTTAATTGTTTAGCTACCTCAGTCTTTCCAACTCCAGTAGGTCCAGAAAATAAATACGAGCCTATTGGCTTACCATCTTCTCTTAGCCCTGCTCTTGCTAACTTTATAGAAGATGAAAGCTCTTCTATAGCTTTGTCTTGACCAAATACAAAATTTTTCAAATCTCTTTCTAGATTTTTTAGACTATTCTTATCACTTTGATTAACAGATTTTGTTGGAATTCTTGCCATTAAAGCAACAACTGCTTCTATATCTTTTGATAGAATAATTTTCTTTCTTTTCTCTTCGGGCAATAAATATTGTGATGCACCTGCTTCGTCAATGACATCAATGGCTTTATCAGGAAGTTTCCTATCACCTATATATTTATTTGATAATTCAACAGCGCTAATAATTGCTTCAGGTGAATATTTAATATTATGATGTTCTTCATAGTATGTTTTTAAACCTTCAAGAATTTTGATTGTCTCATCTTTTGATGGTTCTTTAACGTCAATTTTTTGGAATCTTCTGACCAAAGCTCTATCTTTTTCAAAATAGTTTTTAAACTCCTTATATGTAGTTGACCCAATGCATTTAAGAGTACCATTGCCTAAAGAAGGTTTTAATAAGTTACTGGCATCCATTGATCCACCACTGGTAGCACCTGCACCAATAACGGTATGGATTTCATCTATAAATAAAACAGCTTTGTCTTTTTTTTGTAACTCTTTAAGAACTGCTTTCAATCTCTCTTCAAAATCACCTCTGTATCTTGTACCCGCAAGTAGTGCGCCCATATCCAGTGAATATATAATTGCGTCCTCCATAATTTTAGGTACTTTTTTTTCTGTAATTCTTTTTGCCAATCCTTCAGCAATTGCTGTTTTCCCAACACCAGGGTCTCCAACAAATAAAGGATTATTTTTTTGTCTTCTGCATAAAATTTGAATTGTTCTATCTAGTTCTTTGCTTCTTCCGATCAGCTTGTCAATTTTACCATCTTTTGATTTTTCATTTAAGTTAATACAAAACTGACCTAAAGCACTTTTCGGTTTTTGTTGTTCATTATTGTCGTTTGTTTGGCTATCTACAAATTCTTCATTTTCAAAACTTTCATTACTTTTAGAAATACCGTGTGAAATATATTGCACAGCATCTAATCTACTCATATTTTGTTGATGAAGAAAATATACTGCATGACTCTCTTTTTCAGAAAATAAAGCTACAATCATGTTAGCTCCTGTAACACTCTCTCTTCCACTTGATTGCACGTGAATTGCAGCTCTTTGTAAAACTCTTTGAAAACCATTTGTTAATTTTGGCTCTCCAGTAAAGTTCTCTTTAAGATTTTCTAAATCATTAATAATAAATTTCTCAACACTTTCTTTTAGATTTGAAATATCTACTGCACACGCTTTAAGAACACTAATTGCATCTTGATCTTCCAAAAGAGAAAATAATAAATGCTCTAGAGTTACATACTCATGCTTATAAGTAGTTGCTAGTTGATATGCTTCTCTTAATGTTTTTTCTAAATTTTGTGACAGCATTAACTTTTTTCCATTGTGCATTGTAAAGGATGTTCATTTTTTTTTGCCATATCCATTACTGATTTACATTTAGACTCAGCAACCTCAAAAGTAAATGTTCCACAAACACCAATACCATTTTTGTGAACGTGTAACATAATTTGAGTAGCTTCCTCTTGTTTTTTATTAAATATTTTTTCTAACACCATAACAACAAATTCCATTGGTGTATAATCATCATTTAGGAGTAAAACATTATACATTGATGGTTTTTTTGTTTTAGGCTTTGTATCTAATAAGAGGCCTCTTTGAAAATCATCCTTATTATTGTTACTATTTTGATCTTCATTTGCCATATTTGTTAAATAATATGTTTTAAAATATTTTAAAGTATTTTTCTGTTTGAAAGCATCGAAAATCTTATGTTAATCAAGAAAAAATGAAAAAAAATTTATTATTAATCATAATTTTAAATAGCTTTTTAATATTAGGTTTTTCATCAAATATTTTCGCTAAAAAAGCAGCAATCGTTATTGATTTTGATACGGAAGAAGTATTATTCGAAGTTAATGCCGATACCAGAAATTATCCTGCATCCTTAACAAAAATAATGACTCTCTACATAGTTTTTGATTATATTAAAAAAGGAAAGCTTAGTTATGATAGTCAATTGAGCGTATCAAATATTGCCGCTTCAAGATCACCAAGCAAACTTTATTTAGAAGCAGGATCAAGTATAAAAGTTAGAGATGCAATTAATGCGCTTGTAATAAAATCAGCAAATGATGTAGCAACTGTAGTTTCTGAAAATATATCAGGTAGTGAAAAAGAGTTTGCTAAACTTATGACACGCTATGCAAAAAATTTAGGTATGAATAATACAACATTTAAAAATGCATCAGGTCTGCCTAATAGAGCGCAATTAACAACTGCAAGAGATATAGCAAAACTTTCACATGCACTGATTTCAAATTTTCCAGAAGAGTATAAATTGTTTAGTAAAACAAAATTTACTTATAAGGGTAAGACGTACAAAACGCATAATAAATTAATGTTAAGCTACGATGGTGCTGATGGAATTAAAACTGGATATATAAAAGCATCTGGTTTTCAGTTAGCTTTTTCAGCTGTTAGGGATGATAAGAGATTAATAGGAATTATTTTTGGAGGTGATACAGGAAGCCAAAGAAACAAATCTTTAAAAATAATAATGGATAAAGAATTTGCTGAATTAAATATTAAAACAAAAAGTAGTAATAAAAAAATAGTTAAGAAAGATGAGACTGCAAAGAAAAAAATTGAAAAGAAAAAAAATGCTTATTCCATCGTTGTTGGAACATTTAAATATAGAAATAATGCAGAAAAACAAATTAAATTAATTAAAAGTAAATATCCAGTTTCTACTAAAGATAAAATTTCAAATGTTGTGCTGATAAAAGTTAGCGGCAAACAACTTTATGAATCTAGATTTGAAAATTTTTCAAAAAAAGAAGCGTATACAGCCTGTAAAAGATTAAAAAAATATAATCGTGATTGTTTTGTTAGATTGTAAACTTATAATTTACACCGCTTAGAGATAACTGATTTTCGATAATTGCTATCAAAGACTTAAGGCCTTCTTGAGAAGTAGACTCTGCTCTACAAGTTAGTTGGTTTTGGGTATTACTAGCTCTCATTAAAAACCACCCATCATCATTTTCAACTCTTATACCGTCAATATCTATTATTTTACCTTCTGTATTTTTTATTCTTTCTTTTATTTCTTCAATAATTAAAAATTTTTTTGTTTCATCTACATCAAACCTTGTTTCAGGAGTAGAATAAGTTTTTGGATATATATTTATTAACTCATTTAAGGATTTTTCTTGATTACATAATATTCGCAATAAGCGTAAAGCAACATACATTGCATCATCGTAACCATAAAAATCATCAGCATAACATACATGACCACTCATTTCTCCTGATAAAGGGGATTTTAATTCTTTCATTTTTTCTTTTATTGGAGAGTGACCAGTTTTAGACATAATAGGATCGCAATTAAGTTTTTTTGCTTCATCAAAAAAAACCTTACTACATTTAACATCCATAATTATTTTTGGGTTATCGTATAAGTTAGCAATTTCTGTGCATAATAATAACATGTACTGATCTGCCCAAACTAAATTCCCTAAGTTATCTACAACACCCAAACGATCTCCATCTCCATCAAAAGCCAGGCCTATGTCACATTTGTTATCTTTGACTGACTTTATTAATTGCTCCATATTTTTTGGAACAGTTGGATCTGGATGATGATTAGGGAAATTTCCATCAACGTCTTCATTAATTAATATGTTTTCAGAATTATTTAAATTATTTGTAACTTCCTTAATGACAGCTCCCATCGCACCATTACCAATATCCCAAGCAATTTTAATTTTTTTATTGAGATTAATATTCTGTAATAATCTTTCGTTATAATCTTTTTTAATATCTTTATTAGTTATCTCACCATCTCTTAATTTTAAATCATTTTGATCAATTAGTTTTTGAAGGCTTTGAATGTCTTCAGCATAAAAAGAATGCTTATTTAAAACCATTTTAAAGCCATTGTATTCTGAAGGATTATGAGAGCCTGTAACCATTATAACTGCGTCTGCATTAAGATGGTAATGAGCAAAGTAAGTCATTGGCGTAGGACCCATACCAATATTAATAACTTTAGCGCCTGAGTCTTTTAAGCCTTCACAAAGTGCTGAATGTAAATCTGGTGATGTTAATCTTCCATCAAAACCAGTAGCAATTATATTAGATTTTAATCGATTAATTACTGTGTAAGCAAATGTCCTTCCAATAGTATAGGCGGTATTTTGATTGATATTGTTACCGACCACTCCTCGGATATCATACTCTCTCAAAACCTCTTTATCAAAATTTTCAATTTCCAACTTATTTACCTGTTCCATAATATTCAAATCCCATTTCTTTTAAATCTTCTGGAATATAAATATTTCTTAAATCAAAAATTATTTTTTCTTGTAACAAATTTGATATTTTTTTAAAATTTAAAGCTCTGAATTCATTCCATTCTGTTCCAATTATTATTGCAGAAGATCCTTCACAAGCTTCGTATGCAGAGTTAAATAAGATAAGATTAGAATTCTCTTTTTTAGCATTATCCATTGCTTCAGGATCATAACATTGAACTTTAATTCCTTTTTCAAAAATTGTTGATGCAATTTTCATCGATGTAGAATCTCTTACGTCATCTGTATTAGGTTTAAAGCTTAGACCAAGAAAAGTAACGGTAGAATTATTTTGTATTTTTGAAATAATTTTATTTGAAATTTTATTTATACGATCTTGATTTGATTTATTCACGGCATTAATTATTGATAGATCAATATTTTTCTTTTTAGCTGTTGAAGCAAAAGCTTTTACATCCTTTGGAAAACACGAGCCACCAAATCCAGGTCCTGCATTTAAAAATTTAGATCCAATTCTTTTATCTATACCCATTCCACGTGCTACTTGCTGAACATCAGCTCCCACTACTTCACATAAGTCAGCAACTTCATTTATGAAAGCAATTTTTGTTGCAAGAAAACTATTGGATGCATATTTGATTATTTCAGAAGTTTCTATTGATGTAGCTACAATTGGGGTTTCTTTCAGAAATAATGGTCTATAAAGTTCTCTCATTATATTTTCAGATTTTTGATTATCTGTTCCTATCACAACTCTATCTGGCCTGATGAAATCATCAATTGCAGATCCTTCTCGCAAAAATTCAGGATTAGAAACTACATCAAAAAATTTTTGATCAACTTTATTTGAAATAATTTTTTTTACTTCTCTTGTAGTTCCAACCGGTACTGTTGATTTAGTTACAACTAAACAATATTTTTTTATATTTTCAGAAATTTCTTCTGCAACTTGCCATACAAAACTTAGATCAGCTTCATCCTCCAATCTTCGTGTAGGTGTTCCAACAGTTATAAATATAATATCTGCATTATCTAAATTACTTTTTACACTAGAAGCAAAGGATAATAATTTTGTTTTATTTATATGCTTATCTAAAAGTTCATCCATTCCAGGTTCAAAAAATGGGCACTTACCAGATTTAAGCTTTTCGAGACGTTCATTATCTTTATCGATACATGTTACAGAGTAACCAAATTCAGCAAAACATGCTCCCGTTACTAAACCTACGTAACCAGTACCAACTATTGTAAGATTCATAAATTTTTAAAGATCACTGTCTCAATAACCTAAATATTTCGCATTTGTTATAAAATAAATAAGAGATTTTTACTGGAAAAATATGAAATATTTATTATTTATAATCAAAATATGCCAGAGACAAAAAAAATTCAAACAGGGATAAACAATATTTCAGAGGAATGGTTTAAGGCTAACATAGATAGAAAAACACTCAAAAACCTATCCAAAAGGTCAGATTTTGAAGGTTGGAAACATATTATTGTTTATGTACTATCATTAGGGATCCTGTGTTCATTATGCCTATATACATGGAATAGCCTATGGTTTGTACCTGCGTATCTTGCTTATTGCACGATGTGGGGTGGAGCTGACGCTATATGGCATGAGTGTGGTCATGGAACCGCTTTTAAAAATAGAAGATTAAATAAATTCTTCTATAACATTGCTAGTTTTATGAATAATTTTGAACCTGTTAGATGGAAGTGGAGCCATTCTCTTCACCACAGCTATACCGCTTCGGTTGACCCTCATGATTATGAAGTTGATGGGAGTATTTTTGCTAAACATACATTTGTAAGTTTTATTTTAAATTTTATTCCCGGAATTGGTTTCTTTACTATTCACAAATCACTTTATGTTGAAATTATTCAACATGCTTTAGGCATTCAAACTAATGTAATGAAAGATTGTATTCCAGAAGATAAAATCAAAGATTGTATTAATAGTTCTAGAATTTTTGTCTTATTATGGGTCACAATAATAGCTGCTTCAATTTACTTTTCTACCTTTCTTCCAATATTTTTATTTTTAATCCCAAAGTTCTTTGGCATCAATGGCATCTGGGGTGTGACGCAACACATGGGTCTAAAAGAAAATGCCAAGGATCACCGCCTATCGACAAGATCAGTTAGACTTAATCCGATTTTTAGTTTTATTTATTGGAAGATGGAATACCATATTGAGCACCATATGTTTCCTATGATACCTTCATACAATCTTCCTAAATTATATGAAGTAATAAAAGATCAAATGCCAGAGCCACAAACTTTATATCAAGCTTATAAAGAAATTATTCCAGCGGTTATAAAGAAATCGAAAAATCCAGACTATTTTATTCCTGTTAAAGTTCCGAATAATTAAACTATACTTGACACATCTTGAGCTTTAGTTTTATCTATATCCTTATATGGAGTTAAGAAATTTTATTGACGGTAAGTTTATTGATTCAATATCAAAAAAAAATATTCCTGTTCTAAATCCTGCTAATCAAAAAATTGTAGGGAATATTGATGAAGCATTAGATCAAGAAATTGATTTAGCTTTTCAGGCTGCAAAAAAAGCATTTGATAAAAGAATTTTAGTTGACATGGATGCTAAAGAAAAATCAAAAATGATGAGAGCCATAGCTCAAAAATTAAGAGAGCGAAAAAATGAAGGCGGTAAACTTTTAAGTCAAGAAAACGGTAAAACAATAAAACAATGTATTGGTGAATTTGAAGGTGCAGCCGATACCTTTGATTTCTACGCTGGATTAACTGATAAAATAGAAAATAAATTAATTCCATCTGGTAAAGATACATTAAACTATGTCGTTTTAGAGCCTTTTGGTGTTGCACTTCAGATTGTACCTTGGAATTATCCAGTTTCTATATTTTCAGGAATGGTTGCACAGAATTGGATAGTGGGAAATACTATAGTTATAAAACCTCCCGAACTTTGCCCTATATCTTCTAATTTTTATGGTCAAATTTTTGAAGATGTTGGCGTTCCAAAAGGAATTATAAATATTGTTCATGGTTATGGAGAAACAACTGGTCGAAAATTAGTTCAACATCCTGGAAGTGATTATATTGTCTTTACTGGATCACCTGAAGTTGCCTCAGAAATTCTTAAAGAAACAGCAGATAGAATTATACCTACTCATTTTGAATTAGGAGGAAAGTCTGCAGCTATAATTTATCCCGATGCTGATATTGATAAAGCTGTAGACAGCACAGTTAAAGGAATTTTTAAACCAAATGCAGGTCAAATATGTGTGGCAATGTCTAGAGTTATAGTTCATCCTAAAATTAAAGATGAATATATGACAAAGCTAGTAGCAAAAACGCAAAAATTAAAAATAGGTGCAGGTGATGAGGAAGGAACAGATGTAACACCCTTAATATCAACTGATCAAATGCAAAGAGTCTCAAATTATGTAAAATCTGGCGTACAATCTGGTGCGACTTTAACCATAGGTGGAGATAAAGCTGAGAGAGATGATGGTAATTTTTACCAACCAACTATTTTTGATAATGTCAAAGTTGATGCAACAATTGCCCAAGAAGAAATATTTGGTCCAGTAACATCAATATTTGATTTTGAAGATGAAGAAGAAGCAATAAGTATAGCTAATTCAACAAAATACGGTCTTGCATCCGGAGTATTTACAGCAGATGACCAAAAAGCAAAATGGACTGCTGATAGAATTCAAGCAGGAATAATTTGGCAAAACGATTGGTTTGTTGATGGAAATAATCTTCCAGGTGGTGGTTACAAAAGGTCAGGTTATGGAAGAGATGGTGGTGTAGATGGGGTGTATAGTCACGGTCAGACCAAAAGGATTAGTAAAAGACTCTACTAGGTTGACATTACTAATTTAATTTTTTAAGTTCACTTACATTATATTTATTCAAGGGAGGAATAATGAAAATATTAAAAATTTTATTATCAACACTCTTCGTTTTTTCTTTCAGTGGTTCAGTTTATGCTATTGATAAAAACTTAGGTGATGGATGGTGTAGTGATGTAAGAATTCACTTCTTTGCTGGTGGAGCTGAAGGCGATGGTTTCGCAGGAATAGTTCAAACTGGTGCTGAAAATGCTATCAGAGATACTGGTGCTGATGCCGAAATTCTTTATTCAGAATGGCAATCAGACAGAATGATTCAACAACTAAGAGAGGCAATTGGTGCTGGCGTTGATGGTATTGGTATGATGGGTCACCCTGGTGATGATGCAATTATGCCTCTAGCTAAAATGGCTAGTGAAGCTGGTATCTTAATGATGTACCAAAACGTTGATGTTCCTGCAGTAAGAGCTGCTTATGGAGGTGGATACGTTGGTGCAAATCTTGCAACTCAAGGTAAAGAATTAGCAAGAGAAGCAATTAGAAGATTTGATCTTAAAGCTGGTGATACTGCTATTGTAATGGTTCCAATTGGAGATTATTCAAGAGCGCAAAGAGAAGATGGCGCTAGAATAATTTTTGAAGAACATGGAATGAATGTTGTAGTTCTTGATGGTACTCCTGAACAAGCAACTGATCCAAATCTTGCAATCCCAGTATTTTCAGCTGCACTAGCTGCAAATCCTGATACAAAAATTATTGTACATGATGGTGGTCAGAAACTAGGAAATGCTGAAGCATATGCTAAAGCTGCTGGATATGGTCCAGGAGAATTATTGCAAATCGGCTTTGATACTAGTCCGCAAATCATGACAGCTTTTGAAAATGGTTATGTTCATTTAACTTCTGATCAGCAACCATTCTTACAAGGCTATTTACCTGTACTTGCTTTATGTCAAATGAAAGTTCTTGGAACTGGAGCATTAAATCAAGATACTGGTGCAGGATTTGTACATACTGAGAATTACAAATCAGTTATGGAACTTGCTAACGCAGGTTTAAGATAAATATATCAAACAGAGCTGATCTACTGTAAGTAGATCAGCTATATATATGAGCGCAATAATAGAACTTAAAAATGTTTCCAAAAGTTTTGGCGGAATAACAGCATTAAAAAAAGCATCAATAAAAGTTGATGTTGGAGAAGTTGTTGGACTTATTGGAGATAATGGAGCTGGTAAATCCACATTAATCAAAACGTTAGTTGGTGTTCATGCTCCGGATGATGGACAAATTATAATTAGAGGAAATGAAGTTAAAAATTGGAATGCCTCAAAAGCCAGAGAGGCTGGAATAGAAACTGTTTTCCAAGACAGAGCCTTATGTCCACAGCAATCGATAGTGTGGAATATTTTTATGGGCAAAGAATTAAAACATAGATTTGGTTTTATAAGAGAAAAAGAACAAGTAAGAGAAGCAAACAAATTAATTAGAGAAATTGGATTTACATCAAAACTAATTGATGCTGAATCACCCGTTGGTAATTTATCGGGTGGTGAAAGACAAGGAGTAGCAATAGCAAGAGCAATATATAACAATGCAGAGTTAATTGTATTGGATGAGCCAACAACAGCCCTTTCACTCATTGAGACTCAAAAAGTTTTTGATTTTGTAGATAATGTTAAAAAATCTGGAAGATCAGTTTTATTTATTGGTCATAATATTTATCATGTCTATGATATTTCTGATAGATTTATTGTTTTAGACAGAGGTGAAGTTGTTCATCAATTAAATAAAAATGATATTGAGGGTCCTGAAGCACTTATGAAAGTTATGAAAGATGCAGTGAGTAAACATTAATGAGTACCAAAGAAAATACATTTAAAAATTTAATTGGAAAAAATGGAAGAGCATTAGGAAGCTTAGGTTACTTTATAATTTTAATGTTGGTTTTCCTAATTGGAGCTCCAGAAGTAATGATGAGACCAAATTTACATCAATCTGTTTTTGTAATGCTTCCAGTAATTATGTTTATGGTTATACCTCTTGTTTTTTTAGTTACTGCAGGAGAAATAGACTTGTCTTTTGCCTCTACTTTTGGATTGTCAGCATACATTTTTGCTCTTTTATTAAAAGCGGGACTTGATCCATTATTATGTATTCTTATAGGAATACTTTCTGGAGCAGTAGTTGGTATACTAATGGGATGTTTAGTTGTTTATGGACGCCTTTCATCCTTGGTTGCTTCTCTTGGGGCATTATTTTTTATAAGAGGATTTTTGTTTGTAGCTAGTGATAGTAAATCAATTTCTTTTATGGAAATTTCTGATCACTGGATCTACGATGTATTAGTTGGGAAACTCTTTGGTGTTCCAATGCAAGTGTACTGGGCTGCGTTGTTTACAATATTTTCCTATTATCTTTACAGGAAACATGTATTTGGAATCCATATTCATCATGTAGGAGACAATCCAGACTCAGCGGCACAAATGGGAATTAATGTTAATTGGGTTAGAATAAGTGCTTTTATGTATGTTGGTTTAGGTGCGGCACTTGCAGGAATTTTTTCCTGTTTAATCAATTTTACCTGGTGGCCAACGCAAGGATTTGGTTACTTATTACTTGCTCTGGCTGCAGTGTTTATTGGAGGCACACCTACTTGGGGTGGTGTTGGAACTATAGTTGGAGCTGTTTTTGGAGTTGGTGTTATAGCTTATATGGAAGTCGGTGTTGTGGCTATGGGCATGAGTGGAGTATGGAGACAATTCTTTAATGGCTTAATTATAATACTTGCAATTCTAGGTCACAGATTTCACGGTGGAAGAGTCAGATAAAATAGCATGGTCAATTTAGTAATTTGGAATGAATTTGTACATGAACAAGAAGACGAACATGTAAAATCAATTTACCCAAAAGGTATTCATGGTTGTATTAAAGATTTTTTATCTGAGGATAAAAGTTTGAATATTTCTACTGCCACTCTTGAAGAAAAAGATCATGGTTTAAGTGAGGAATTACTTGAGAAAACTGATGTTCTAATTTGGTGGGGCCACAAAGCTCATAATCTAGTAGAAGACAAAATTGTAGATAGGATACAACAAAGAGTTTTAGAGGGAATGGGTCTTTTAGTACTTCACTCTGGTCATCATTCAAAAATATTTAAAAGAATGATGGGTACAACTGCAAATATTAGATGGGCAGAAAGAGGAGAAAAGGAAAGAGTTTGGGTTTGCAACCCAGGCCACCCTATTGCCGAAGGTTTGGGGGAATATTTTGAAATTGATATGACTGAGATGTATGGAGAACCTTTTCAAGTTCCAGCACCAGATGAAACAGTATTTGTAAGTTGGTTTGAAGGTGGTGAAGTTTTTAGATCAGGCCTTTGTTATAAAAGAGGTAACGGTAAAATATTTTATTTTAGACCAGGTCACGAGTCCTACCCTGTTTATTATAATAAAGATGTTCAAAGGGTAATAAAAAATTCTGTTCATTGGGTTTGTCCTGAAAAAACATCCGGGATTTGGATTGATAGAATTGCTAAGGGTATAGACAATATGGAGAGAACAACACCAGTTGAGCCAATTGAGGTAAAAGGATATCAAGTAGATCATAATTATAAAAAATGATTAAAGTTGGCATTGTTGGTACAGGTGGAATAGCTGAATGGCATGCAAGTTCTTTTAAAGATAATAAAAGTTCAGATGTTGTTGCAGCATGTGATGTAAATAATGATAGATTAAATGAGTTTTGTGATAAATTTAATATTGATCATAGATATAATAGTGTCGATGAACTTTTAGAAAAATCAGATGTAGATGCAATTTCAAACACAACACCTGATGCTTTTCATAAAGAAATATCAATTAAAGCAATAGAAAAAAATAAACATATTTTTTGTGAAAAACCGCTAGCTGAAAATTTTGCTGATGCTCAATTAATGTGTGATGCACTTAAAGGTAAAAACCTTATTAACATGGTTAATTTTAGTTATCGTAATTCATCTGGGTATCAAGAACTTTGTAAGATGGTTAAAGAAGGTAAAATTGGTAATATCATACATATGGATGCAAATTACAATCAATCTTGGCTAACATCAAACTACTGGGGCAATTGGAAAGAACAAGATAAATGGCTTTGGAGATTATCGACAAATCATGGCAGCAAAGGTACACTAGGTGATATTGGTGTTCATATATTTGATTTTGCTTCTCGGCCGATTGGAAAGATCAAAAGACTGAATTCTTTTATAAAAACTTTTCATTCTAAGGGAGAAAAAATTAAAGATTATATCTTAGATGCAAATGATACTTTCTTATCTATGGTAGAATTTGATAATGGTGCAATCGGTACTATCAATGCAACTAGATTTGCAACTGGTTATTCAAATAGATTAGAACTAAGAATATTTGGAGATAAAGGTGCTGTTAAAATTGAATTTGATGATCCTATTAATGAAGGTAATAAGTTTATGTTTACTAATGATACTGAACGAGAATTTTCAAGTAAAGAAGATAAATTAGAATGGAAGGAAATTAAATGCCCTCCTTCGCCTACTAATTTTGAAAGATTTATTGAGTCTATTGAAAGCAATACAAATCATGAGCCTGATTTTAAAAGAGGAGCTGAAATACAGCAAATCCTAGATAAATGTTACGAAAGTAGTGATTCAGGAAAGTGGTTAAACATTTAAGTGTGTCAAAATTGTTAATTTTTAACTTTAATTTTTTTAAAACAACATTTATTTTGTAATCATGAATGAAAAACTAGATAATGTTGATGACAAGTGGTTTAGAGCTGAAATAAGTAAAAAAGATCTAAAACAATTATCAAAAAAAAGTGATTTAAAAGGTTTACAACATGTAACTCTGTATTTCATTCTTTTATTTTTCTTTGGTTACATGTCAGTAACAACATGGGGGACTTGGTGGACAGTCTTATGGCTATGGCTTTATGGTGTTCTTTTTTATTCTAGTAATCCAATTTGGCATGAGTGTGGTCATAGAACGGCTTTCAAGTCGAAATATTTAAATGAAATTTTTTACCAAATTGGCTCTTTTATGACTGACTTTGAACCTACAAGATGGACTTGGAGTCATTTCAGACATCACAGTAATACGTCATCAGTGAGCGACCCTCATGATTTCGAGGCCGCTTTATTTCATCAATACCCAAGCTTAAAAAGTTTTTTATTTAGTTTTGTTCCATTTTATGAGTTAATATATTTTAAACATTCATTTAAGTACGAAATCATAAAACATGCTTTAGGGTTTACGACTCCTGTTATGAGAGATTGTATACCTCAAAATGAAATAGCAAAATGCCGACTAGTCTCTAGAATACATGTTTTATTATGGATTGCATCTTTTGCTTTATCATTTTATCTAATGAACCCTCTTCCGGCACTATTAATATTCTTCCCAAGATACTGGGGTAACATCATCAATATATTTAATATGACGCAGCATTTAGGACTTCCTGAAGATATTAAAGATCATAGATACACAACTCGATCAGTACGATTTAATCCTATATTTAGCTTTTTGTATTGGCACATGGAGTATCATGTTGAACATCATATGTTTCCATCTGTACCCTCTTACAATTTACCAAAACTAAGTAAATTAATAAAAGATCAGCTACCTAAAGCTAACACAAGCTTATTTGACGCTTATAAAGAAATAATACCAGCCATAATTAAACAACATAAAGATAATAGTTATTATATTCGTAAAGAAATTGCTTCTTAAAATAAGAAATAATTATATTAACTTACAATATGAACAGATCCTCTTTCAATAATTTCTGATTTTGCTAAATAATTAACTGTTTGATTTTTATTTTTATCTAATAAAATATTTATTGCTCTTTTACCTAATTCTTTAACTGGAAAAGATACAGCAGTAATAGGAGGTGAGCTTAAATCTCTAACTAGAGCACCATCAAAAGTAATAATAGATATGTCTTTTCCTATTTTGTAATTTAAATAATTACATGCTTTAATAGCACTTAGTGCTGAAAATTCTGTTGAACAAATTATTGCAGAAATTTTTTTGTTTTTTGTAAGCATTTTCTTTATTACTTCAAAACTATTTTCTGGTTCTTCTAGTTTTACTGAAGCATAGTAATTAGGATTAAAATTTATTTTATTCAATTTTAAAGTTTTAAGAAAAGATGATTTACGTTCATTAGCAAAATTATATTTTTCTGAAATATTAATATAAGATATATGCGTATGGTTTTTTTTAATTAAATAATTAATAATAACCTCAATTGCATATTCATTATCTAAATCAACCCAAGAATAATTTCTTTTATCTTTAGTTTTTCCCCAAGCTACATAATTAATTTTATAATTATTAAGAATATCGATACGTTTGTCATTCGTTTTAATATTTTGTAAAACAATATTTTCTATTTTATGTTCTGAAATTAGTTTTTCATAAGCTTTTAATTCTTCGTTTTCACTTTTTGCAAATAAAATTTGAAGTTGTATACTTTCAGATAATAATTCTTCAGACATACCTGAAATAAATTGAAAAAAATTTCCTTGATTAAGAGTGCTGGTATTGGTTCCATATATTGGAAGAACATAACCCACAGTTTTTACTTTTCCAGATGCTAAAGTACTCGCGTAAGGATTTGGGCTATAGTGATATTTATTGGCGTATTTTTTTACTCTTTCTCTAGTTTTCTCACTAACATCTGAATAACCTCCAAGTGCTCTCGAAACTGTGGTTATTGATAAACCTAGTTTTTTTGCCAATTCTTTAATGTTCATAATACATGAATAACTGAGAAATAATGAATTGACAACCAAAACGTTTTGGTAAAATATAAAATTATATATTTTATCTTATTAAAAATATGGAGGAATAATGAAAAGATTATATAAAATTTTATTAATCAGTTTCTTATCTTTTATTTTTAGTTTTTCAGCTTATGCTGGAGGTCACAAATATACTGGTCCAGATCTTAGTGGACAAAAGGTAGTAATGTTTGGTCCTTGGTTATCACCAGAACAAGAAATAATGAGAGAAGTTGGTGCGATATTTGAAAAAGCCACAGGTGCTACTTTTGAATATGGTGGTTCAGATAGTTTTGAACAACAAGTAATGATTGATTTAAAAGCAGGAAGTGCTGCTGACTTAGTTGTATTTCCACAACCAGGTCTAGCTGCTAATGCTGCAGCTATGGGAGGATTAGTTCCTCTTGGAGATGATATTAAGCAAATGGTTTTAGATAACTATGCTGCTGGTCAATCATGGATTGATCTATCAACTTACGATGATGAAAATGGTAACGAGCAATTTAATGCAATCTTCTTTAGAACTAATGTAAAAAGTTTAGTTTGGTATTCACCAGATAACTTTGAAGATAATGGTTATGAAGTACCTTCATCTATGGAAGAGCTTATGGCATTAACTGAGCAGATGGCATCAGATGGAAATACTCCTTGGTGTATTGGTCTAGGTTCTGGAGCAGCTACAGGTTGGCCTGCAACTGATTGGATGGAAGACATAATGCTTAGAACTCATTCTCCAGATGTTTATGACATGTGGGTGTCAAACGAAATGCCTTTCAATGACCCAAGAGTTCTTGAAGCAATGGATTTCTTTGGTTCAATAGCTCTAAACGATAGTTATGTTAATGGTGGATCAAAAGCAGTTGCTACAACTGATTTCAGAGATGCTCCAAATGGTTTATTTACTTCTCCTGCTGAGTGTATGATGCATCGTCAGGCAAGTTTTATTCCTGCATTCTTTCCTGAAGGTGTTGAAGCTGGTGTAGACTATGACTTTTTCTACTTTCCTGCGTTTGCTGGAAAAGATTTAGGTACTCCAGTTTTAGGAGCAGGAACATTGGTAGCAGCTACAAATGACAATGCTGCAACTATAGAATTCATGAAATTCTTAATGCATCCTGAGCCACACGAATATTGGATGGCTAAAGGAGGTTTCTTAACTCCTCACAAAGGTGTTGATGGCAGTAAATATGCTAGTGATACTTTTAGAAAACTTGGAGAAATATTAACTGGAGCAACAACTTTTAGATTTGATGCTTCTGATTTAATGCCAGGTGCTATTGGAGCTGGAACTTTCTGGACTGGTATGGTTGATTATACCAACGGCAAATCAGCAAAAGATGTTGCTGATGCAATCCAAGACAGTTGGGACGCAATTAAATAACTACCTCCTTAAAACAGGCGGACAATTAACTTGTTCGCCTGTTTTTTTTATATATTTAATCATTAATGACTATCCTGAATTTATTATTTATCGTTTTTTTAGGAATATTATTTTTTATCGCTTATTTTCATATCTCAAATTATCTTTTGGATAGTTATGGAGGGAGAAGTGTAAAAAGATATAATTTTGAAAACTCCATAAGAGTAATCGTTTTTATAGCTCCAGCATTTATTGTTTTATTTATATTTATTTTATATCCAGTTTTTGAAACTATTAGACTAAGTTTCTATGATAAATTTGGAAGAGAATTTGTTGGACTATATAATTATAAGTGGGCGGTAAATGATCCTGAATTTAGAAGAAGTATTTTAAATAATCTTGTTTGGTTGCTTGTTGTTCCAACATTAAGTACTTTTTTTGGTTTAGTTATAGCAAACCTAGCAGATAGAATTTGGTGGGGCTCAATTGCAAAATCAATAATATTTATGCCTATGGCAATTTCATTTGTTGGAGCAGGAGTAATTTGGAAGTTTATTTACGAGTACAGAGGACCAGATAATACACAAATTGGTTTACTCAATGCAATAATAGTTTCGCTTGGTTATGAACCTCAGGCATGGTTAACAATTCCGATATGGAATAATTTTTTTTTAATGGCAATAATGATTTGGATACAAACTGGACTAGCTCTTGTAATATTTAGTGCAGCTTTAAGAAGTATACCTAAAGAAATGCTGGAAGCTGCAAGAATTGATGGAGCAAGTGAATTAAAAATATTTTTTTCAATTATCATACCCTATTTAGAACAAACAATTCTTGTCATTTGGACTCTAATTACAATTATTGTTCTAAGAATTTTTGATATTATTTTTGCTATGACAAATGGGGAATGGCAAACTGGGGTATTAGCTAATTTAATGTACGATTGGATGTTTAGGGGTGGTGGAGACTCCGGAAGAGGTAGTGTTTTAGCTATTGTTATTATGATTGGAGTAATACCAATCCTAGCTTGGAATTTATACAAACATAGACAGGAGCAAAAAATATAATGAAGAAAATTTCATTATCATCAATCTTATCACAATTATTGTTATTGTTTTTTGTGATTGTATGGATCATTCCAACTTTTGGACTTTTTATTAGCTCTTTAAGAGATAAAGATTTGCTAGCTATAAGTGGTTGGTGGACCGCTTTAACTACAACTGAAATAAATGAAATATACAGAATGTCGGGAATGGAATCTCAAATTGAGGAAGATGGTTATTTTAAAATTAAAGGAAAATTATTTGAAGAAAATTCAGGAAAAAAAATTGAAAGCTTTGGTATAAATTCTAAAAAAATAAATGAATTCAAGATTGGTGATATTGCTATTTTTAAAGATGAAAGTGAAGTCATACTAGATGAAGATGGAAATTATGAATGGAGATCAAAAAGTGAATTTCAAAAGAAAAAAGGGAAAAGACTATTTACTACATCATTAAGCCCACCTTCATTTACTTTTGAAAATTATAGAGAAGTTTTATTTAAAGAAGGAATTGGAAGAGCATTTATCAATACAATGGCTGTTGCCCTACCTTCTACATTGATACCATTAATAATATGTTCCTTTTTTGCCTATTCCTTAACTTGGATGAGATTTTATGGAAGAGATACTCTTTTAGCGATAATAATTGCTTCTCTTGTTGTTCCTCTTCAAATGTCTTTAATACCAATCTTAACAATCTATAATGATTTTGGTGCATTATTTGGTGTAGCAGCAAAATCATATCCTGGAGTATGGATGGCACATACTGGTTTTGGATTAGCTTCGACTACTTTCTTATTAAGAAATTTCTTAAAAAGCTTACCTAATGAAATGATGGAGGCTGCTAAAGTTGATGGCGCTTCTCATTATGATATTTTTTTACGTATAATCATTCCTTTATCAATACCTGCGTTTGCTTCAATATTTATTTTGCAATTTTTATGGTGCTGGAATGATTTATTAGTTGGTTTAGTATTTTTAGACCAAGTTCCAAGTGAGATAATTTTAACTGCTAAACTAAAAGAATTACTCGGATCAAGAGGGGAAAATTGGGAAATATTAACAACAGGAGCTTTTGTATCAATGACAGTCCCCTTATTTATCTTTTTCGCTCTACAAAGATACTTTATAAGAGGATTAGTGGCGGGATCAGTTAAGGGCTAGTATTAAAAACTATTGATTTTTTCTTTAAATTATCGTTAAATAAACTCATATTTGTATGATGATGTATTCATACACTTGAAAGATCGCTCAAAGGAGGATGAAGTGGCAGATATAAATATAAATACTGTTAATAAATATTTTGGAGACGTCCACGTAATTAAAGACGTATCTCTAGATATCAAAAGTCAATCATTCACAGTTCTAGTCGGACCTAGTGGTTGTGGTAAATCAACCATGTTAAGAATGATAGCAGGACTTGAAGATATCAATTCAGGTACAATTTCAATTGATGGTCAAGTAGTTAATGACTTACCACCAAAGCAAAGAAATATTGCAATGGTGTTTCAATCTTATGCGTTGTACCCTCATATGACTGTATTTGATAATATGGCATTTGGATTAAAATTAGAAAAAAGATCTAAAGACGAAATTAATGAAAGAGTTAATGAAGCAGCAAGAATTCTTCAAATAGAAGATTATCTTCAAAGAAAACCAAAACAACTTTCAGGTGGTCAAAGACAACGTGTTGCAATTGGAAGAGCAATTACAAGAAAACCAAAAGTTTTCTTGTTTGATGAACCACTTTCTAACCTTGATGCTGCATTAAGAGTTCAAATGAGAGTTGAATTAGCAAAACTTCATAATGAACTAGAAGCAACAATGATCTATGTTACACACGATCAGACAGAAGCTATGACTTTAGCCGATGATATTGTTGTTCTTGATACAGGTATCGTTTCACAAAAAGGATCTCCATTAGAACTTTATGATAAACCGAATAATATGTTCGTAGGTGGATTTATTGGATCACCAAAAATGAACTTTATTTCTAGTAAAATATTAAGCAAAAGTTCAGATGCTACAGAAGTTGATATTATGGGAATGTCAAAAATATCAGTCTCTAAAATGTCAGCATCCTCCTCAGAAGGTGATGCAGTAACTTTAGGAATTAGACCTGAGCACTTAATAGTAAATGGTGACTCAGATGGATCTTGGGAAAGTAAAGTATTTGTTGTCGAAAAACTTGGTGACGTTACTTACCTATACCTTGAAAAAGATGGAGAACCTCTAGTTGCTGAAACTGAAGGACATTCAGAAATTAAAGTTGGTGACACTGTAAAAGTTGGATTCCCTGCTGGAAGATGTCAATTATTTGATAGTTCAGGACAAGCATTTAAATAATAGAATCGTATTGATTATTGCCCTTAATATTAGGGGCAATACATCCTTTTTTTAAAAATTTTTAATAAATATCATAAATTTAAACTAAAATAACTCTGGGCAGAGGGTTCATATTATTTCCTCCTATAAGAAGTATTCCTCTTATAAAACTTTTCTGCCCACGAAATTTGAAAAGTTATTTAAGAGGGATACCAATTATAGTTTTTGCTTAGCAGTCCAGGAATTTTTTTTATTTACAGGAATATATTTATTAAGAGCAAGAAGAACATTTTCAGCTAATTTTCTATATGTGGTGAGCTTTCCTCCGTAAATATTTAGTAGCGGGGCCTTAGATTCATCCTCATTTAAGTCAAATATATAATCTCTCGTAACTTTTGTCGCATCTTTAAAATCTTCAATTAAAGGACGTATTCCAGAGTAAGTCTCGACTATATCTTCTTGAGAGATTTGCTTAATAAAATGATTATTAATAGTATTAATTAAATAAATTTTTTCTTCATTTGATATAGAAGGGTTATCTGGTGTATCAACATCAACTTCAGTTGTACCGATAAGAGAATATTCATCTTTATAAGGAATTACAAAAACAACTCTATTATCCTCGTTTTGCAAAGTAAACGCAACTTCATCTTCATATAATTTTTTTGTAATGATATGACTACCCCTTACTAATCTGATAGATTTTTTTGCATTAATTTTGAGAACATTGTTTACAGTTTCATTGATCCATGGTCCTGCTGCATTAATTAATATTTTTGATTTAATTTTTTCATTATTATTAAGCGTTATCTCCCAATAATTATCTATTCTGTTTGCATTTATTACTTTTGTATCTTCTGCAATAATGGCACCCATTTTTTTTGCATTATCAATATTCATTTCTACTAATTTCTTATCATCTACTTGAACATCATAATATCTAAAACCCTCTGTAAACTTAGACTGTAAAATATTTTGATATTGCTCCGCAAAAATTACTTTGGATGATTTAGGAATTTTTGTTTTACCACCAAGGTTATCATATAAAAATAAACCCAGTCTAATTAACAATTTAGATCTTAATTTTTTAGTATGCGGAATAACAAATGGTAAAGGTTTGGTAATTGATGGGGCAATTTGTGTAATTACTTCTCTTTCTCTAAGAGACTCAGCTACAAGTTTGAACTCATAATTTTCTAAATATCTTAATCCACCATGTATTAATTTTGAAGACCAAGAAGACGTGGCAGATCCCACCTTACCCTTTTCTGCTAAATAAACTTTAAGACCTCTGCCACTTGCATCTCGTGCAATTCCTGCTCCATTAATACCTCCGCCAATAATAAAAATATCAAACATCTTTTTCATATATAAAAAAAACCTCTGAATTATTAAACTAGAAATTTTTTAATTTCCATTTTAATATTTTTTGGATTAATTAAATGTATCGTCTTAAAATTCATTTTTTGCGCAGCCTTTATATTTTCTAACTTATCATCAATAAATACAGTCTCTTCTGGATCTAAATTAAATCGTTTTTTCGCTAATTCATAAATAGCCTGATCAGGCTTTATAAGTTTATCTTCGCCAGATATAAGAAGCCCGTCAAATAACTGCATAAAAGGATAATCTATTGGTATTCCTTCAAAGGTTTCTGCTGACCAATTAGATAAAACATAGCATTTATAATTTTTATCTTTAAGTTGTCTTAATACTTCTATTGATTCCTCAAAAATACCTCTAATCATTTTACGATGGTTTTTGTAATACATTTTAATTTCATTTTCATAATGTGGGAATTTAGGAATAAGTTCTGACTCTGCTTCTGCAATAGATCTTCCAGCATCTTGTTGGAAGTTCCATTGATCATTACACACCTCAGTTAAAAAATATTTTCTTTCTTCATCATCAAACACATTTTTAAAGAAATGGTTGGGGTCCCAATCAAAAAAAACACCGCCTAAATCAAAAAGAAATTTCATGTATAAGTATTTTGTTTATAAATAAATATTAAATGATTGCATTAATAGACTATATTCAAATAGAAATACACAAAACATATAATAAAAAATATTCCAAAAAGTACATAGAAAATAAATTAATTCCAATCATAAATTATATTTGCTCTAGTAAATCAAAAAAATTCCTATTTGGAGGCTCTCAAGGTATCGGAAAATCATCATTAATAAATATCATCTCTAAAACTATTGAAAAATTTTATAATAAGAAAATACTTTTGCTTAGTTTAGATAATTATTATTTATCAAAAAAACAACGATTAATATTATCTAAACAAATACATCAATTATTAATAACTAGAGGTGTTCCAGGAACACATGATATTGAAAAATTGATTAAACATATAAAAAAATTCAATAAAGGTAAATATCCCATTACAACACCCCTATTTGATAAATTGATTGATGACACATCAAAATCAACAAAAATAACAAAAACTAAATGTGATATTCTTTTCTTAGAAGGTTGGTGTTGTGGAAGTTTCGAAATTCCAAAAAATTTTCTTTATAAAAATATAAATAATTTAGAAAAAATTAAAGACCCTAAATATCAATGGAGAAATTACTATAATAATAAATTAAAATTAGAATATAAAAAATTATTTAACCTTTTTGATGAACTTATTTTTTTGAAAACATCCTCTTTTGATAATATTTTTAAATGGCGGTTAAATCAGGAAAAAAATAATCAATCAAAAAATAAAAAATCAAAAAGAATGACACCAAATGAAATTAAATTTTTTATTCAACATTATGAAAAAATTACTAAATGGATGATGCAGGATCTCAATAAAAAAGCTCAGATTGTTATTAAATTTGAAAAAAATCATAAAATTTCTTCACTAAATTTTAACTAGAAAAAAATCCATCTTTTAACCGAATTACAATATCTTTCAAACTCATCGCCAAATTTATCTTGTAAGTATTTTTCCTCTTCATATATTACAAAATTATTTAACCAAAAAAATAATCCTATAGAACATATGAAATACATAATGTTTTCGAAAGTAAGAAACATACCAAAATGAAATAAAACAAAACATAGATAAATAGGATTTCTAGAGTAAGCATAAATTCCAGTTTTTATAATTTTATTTGTTTCAGTTTGGGGAAGTAATTTTTCTTCATGTGCATTAAATGCGTTTCTTGAGGAAAAAAATACAATTGGCATTAAAATAATAATTAATAATCCAAAAAGATTAAGAATATATAGAAGTGGATATTTAGGAAAGATAAATTCTCCAATAATATAAGAGGCTATCAAAAGATAAACTGAAATATACAGTGGATTTCCTTTTACATCTGGCCCCATTTAAAGCTCCTCTATTGCCCTACCTAGACTTTCATAATCACTAAATACATTCAAAGCACCATTGTCAAATAATTCATTTGTATCTCTATTTGAATGCCAATGTTTTCCTGCGGTAAGCCCAAATACCCTTACTCCTGCAGCAGTAGCTGCTTTAACACCTACTCCACTATCTTCAATAATAACTGTTTCTTCTATATTAAGTGAATTATCATTTACAACCTTCAAATATATATCGGGATCAGGTTTTGGTCTTTTAACCATATCAAATGAGTAAACCTGATCACTTAAAAAAAATTTATCTAAATTAACAAGCTTTAATCCATCCAGAATTCTATCCTTATTACTATTAGATCCAATGAAATGATTTCTTTCTGATTTAATAATATAATCTTTTGCTCCATTGACTAGTTTTAAATCCTTGGAATAAACTTCTGAAACAATATCAAATATTTCGTTTGTAAATTTTTCTTTATTTTCAATCTTATATTTAGCAGATAATAAATCTATTACTTCGACTGTTTTTTTTCCAGCATATTTATAAAATTGCTCCTCTTTAATTGATTGATCAAATTTACTAAAATATTTAGAAAATGCCTTAGAAGCTAGGACCTCACTATCAACTATTACTCCATCAAAATCAAAAATTATATTTTTAATCATTATGTTATATTTCTGTTTTTTTATATTCTGATTTATCTAACCAGTCAGGATTAATCTCGATACCCCAACCAGGAGTATCTTCAATTTTAACCATTCCATTAGATATTTTGAAAGGGTCACCTAAAAATAAATTCTGTTGCCATGGATAATAATCTTTACCTTCAATTGAAAATTCAAGATAGGGACCTGAATTATTTATTGCTTTTAAAAAATGCATTGTACAAATTGTTACTAAAGATAAATTAGCTGTATGTGGAGTACATATAAAACCACCCTTTTCAATAATTTTCGCAACCTTCAAAGCTTTTGTTAATCCTCCCATATACATAACATCAGGCTGAAAAATATTTACAATTTTTCTGTTAACCATATCTCTCCAAATTCTAAGGTCACAATCCTGCTCACCACCAGTAACGTCTATCTTTAAACTATCAGTAACTTTTTTAGTTTCCTCTGGCTTCCAGTAAGGACAAGGTTCCTCAAAATGTGTAACATTATTATCTTCTAAAAGTTTGCCAATTTCTATTGCTTGATGAGAACTATAACAACTATTTGCATCGACCATTTTAATTACACTTTCATCTAAAGATGAATTTATTGTTTTTACTATACTGGGTGTTCTTCCTTCCCATTCGTCAACTCCTCTTCCACATTCAGAACCAACTCTAAATTTAAATGCATTAACGCCTTTTTCATCAAAGAGTTTTTTAAATCTATTTGCTTCATCATCTGGCGTAATATCTCTTTTCATTGATGAACCATAAATTCTTAAATTTCCTGGAGATCCTCCTATCAATGAAACGATAGGTTTATTTTCGATTTTACCTTTCAAATCCCACAACGCTGTATCTAAACCAGCTATTGCACGTAAAAGATATGATCCTGGAAATTTATGTTCTCTTTCAAAGATAAAATCTTCTAAATCATCAAAATCAAAATATTCTTTTCCTAAAACCCAAGGTGCTACTTGTTTATGAAAAATTTGAGCTGTAATATCTGCATGATAGGTCGACATTTGACCATAACCAATTGAGCCATCCTCAACTGTTATTTTTACAAAACTTACATATGATTTTGTAAATGTTTCAAGTTTTACTATTTTCATAAATTAAATTTTTTTAAATCCTCAATAATAAATTTACTTCCAAGATTAGCAAGCATCATTACAGGAGCATTTATATTGCCCGAGGTAATATTTGGAAAGACAGATGCATCAGCAATCCAAAGATTCTCCATTCCATGAACTTTTAATCTTTCAGAGACAACCCCTTTTTTAGGGTCTTCATCCATTTTACATGTACCACATGGGTGATAGATAGAAACTGCATTAGATTTAAAATGATCAATCATTTCTTCTTCAGTAGCATTTAAAAGATCATGTGTAACACTTTCATTTCTTATTTTTTTAATATTATTTGTGTTTGCCAAAACTTTTGAAAAATTAATTGCACATTTAACATCATATATATCTTCTTCATGTGATAGAAAATTTGGATTTATCAATGGAGTATCATCAAAATTAGGAGAATTTAAAGTAACTGTTCCTAAACTTTTTGGCCGACAAGAATTATAACCAATAATAAAACCATTAAATTTGTCAGTTTTTAGTAAAGGTCTTTTATTTTTATGAGTAATTGAATAAGTTAACGGATTAAAATATATCTGTAAATTGGGATAAAGATGCTTTGAGTGCCAATTTATATATCCTCCAGACTGATTAATACTAAGAGATAATGGCCCTGTTCTATTATAAAGGTATCTTAATACAGAAATAATTCTGCCTGACCAAGTTCCTAAGGATTTATTGAGAGAATGATGATGCGTTTTAAATAAATAATCTAAACCAAGATGATCCTGAAGATTTCTTCCAACATTAGAATTATCAATTATTATTTCTTTATCATATTGTTTTAAATGATCTTTATCACCAATACCAGAGTGCATTAACAAGTAAGGTGTCATTATTGAGCCAGAACATAAAATTGCTCCATGGGATAGTTTGAGTATTTGTTCTGTTGATTTATTTTGAATTTTAATACCAGTAATTTTTTTATCTTTAATTATTAAATTTTTTACCTGAGTATTGTCTAACACAATTAATCTTGGATTTTTTAATACAGGCTTTAAAAATACTTTTGATGATGAATGCCTGGTACCCTTGTAAGTATTAATATTGTAATGACCTACTTGATTTTCAATTAATGTAGTTAAATTTGTATTTTTTTTAATACCAATTTCATTACTAGCATTAAAAAAATATTCTAAAATTGGATGATGATACTTACTTACATTATTTACTGGAATCTTCTCTTTTATAAGAAATTCTTTATCATCATTTATTTGTTGTTCCATAGAGCTGTATACTTTTTTTATATTTTCAAAACTCCATTCATTGCTGCTACCCCAATTCTCATAATCTGTTTCTAATCCTCTTGCATAGACCATTGCATTTATTGAGCCAGAACCACCTAAAACTTTACCTCTTGGATAATATATTTGCCGATTAAATAAATTGTCTTGTTTTTCTGAATAGAAGTTCCAATTAATTTTTTTATTATAAAATGTCATTCCATAACCAAGAGGAACATCAATAATAGGATTGTTATCTTTAGGGCCAGCCTCAATAAGAGCTATATTAAAATTAGTTTCACTCAGAAGTTTATTTGCTATTATACTTCCTGCAGAACCTGCGCCAATAATTGCTATATCAATATTATTCAAATTAGAATGTTTGTGTTACTTTAGTTAGATATCTAGGATTGTCTGGATCTAATCCTTTTTCAAAAGAGTAATTAACTATCCATGGATAAAATTTTGATAGGACTATAATTGGATCCAATTCTATCATTTCACTAGTGTTATATCTTAATTTTGTATTCGAGTTTTCATCATAGGTAATTTCATAGTGAAGATTAGTTAGTGAAATAATTTGATTAGAATCTTTTGCTACTATCATCCCACTTTTATCTCTAAGTGATATAGTAAATAACTTAAATGAGTTTTCAATCAAGCTTTTTGGTCCATGCATTACTTCAGCACTACTAAAAGGTTCTATCATTTCTTGACATAACTCTTTAAACTTTAAAGATATTTCATTAGAAATTGCGTATCCAACACCCCTACTAATTATATAGCCATTACTTATAGTTTTATCTAATAGATTTGGATTCCATTGATTTTTACTATCTAAAATTAAATGATCACTTAGCTTTTCAATATGCTTATTAATATCTTTTTTATTAAGAGTATTAAAAACAAGCTTTAAAATTATTAGTAAAGACAAAACAAAAGTTTTTGTTGCTGCAACACTTTTTTCTTCTCCAGCATTTATATCAAAAAAATAATTGGATGTTTTTATCATGGGGCTATTTAAGTTATTACTTATTAATATGGTCCTTGCTCCCATTTTTTTTACCATTTTATGACATTCAACCAAATCTTCACTTTTTCCAGATTGAGAAATAATGAATACTAATGCTCTCGAAAAATCAAATTTTGATTCTTCTAAAGTTATTATAGATGGGGGCATGCTGTATGTTGGTAAACCAAGATATTTTGCAAACATATAAGACAAATAAAGAGCGGCACAATCTGAAGTACCTCTTGCCACAGTAACAATATAATCAATTTTTTTTTCTGATATCAAACTTGATATTTCCTGGTAATTATTTTTATCATTCAAGATAAAATGATTAATTTTATTTGGAATAGAGAGTGCTTCCGATAAAACTTGAGAACTAGACATTAATTTTTTTTCCTCTTAAATAAACTTCTTTAAGATTAAATTCTTTATCTAAAATAAGAAAATTACTTAAAAAATTTTTTTGAATTATACCGACACTATCTAGATTTAAATATTTAGAAGCATTATAACTAGTTAAAGCAACTGCTTCTTCTAATGTAAAATCCATTGATATTAAATTTTTAAAAGTTTGATCCATAGTAACAATACTTCCAGCTAAAGTACCATCAGACTTAATTTTTACTGAATTTTTTTCTTTTCTTATGTTATTTTTTGCAAAAATATATTCTCCATCATTCAGTCCGCTTGCGTTAATTGAATCTGTTATTGCATACAGCCCTGGAATACATTTTTTTGCAATTTTAATTGCTTCTTTACTAACATGAATATTATCACAGATTATTTCAGCATATTTTCCTTTTGAAAGAGCAGCTGATAAAACTCCTGGAGATCTATGATCATTACCAGACATAGCATTATACAAATGTGTAAAACCAATTTCATGATCTTTCATAATTTTTTCACAGCAATCAAAGTCTGCCAAAGTGTGGCCAAATTGAATCTTAATATTTAGCTCCACTAAATCATTTATAAATTCTTGCATTCCATCAATTTCTGGAGCTAAAGTAATGATTTTTACATCAGAAATTTCAAGAATTTTTTTTACAAACTCTAAAGATGGTTTCTCAGTTAAATTTGGTTGAGCACCAAGTTTATTAGGATTAATAAAAGGTCCCTCCAAATGAACACCAAGAATGTTTTGATTATCATTTTTTAATTCATTAAATCCCTTTAATGCTGAAATAGTATCTTCTAAGGAATTAGTCCAAGTAGTTGGCATAATTGATGTTGTTCCATGTCGTAAATGATACTTTGACATTTCAATGATTGATTGTGAACCCTCCATTACATCAAATCCATTACCACCATGACAATGAAGATCAATAAAACCAGGAATTATAATATTATCATAATCATCAGAGTCGTTTATTTTTAACTCATTAATTTTTTCACTGAAATATACATCACCAATATAGGAAGAATTATAATTGATAATTTTTCCACTAACTTTATTTTGATCAGTCATCTAAATTTAATATCTTATATAGTAATTTGTTGATTTTTAAAAAAATTAAAAAAACTTATAAATGAGGATTAATTTTACTAAATTTTTTCTCTAATTTATCATTATTTTTTTTAGCATTTGGCATATTTACACTTATGTAGAATGGGAACAATTTTTCATTCTTTAAGATATTTGCAACTTCAATTAAAATTGAATTTAAAATAAAAGATCCTGTAATTGTTGAAGCTGGTCCAACCATATTATCTTTAATATTTATGATTGCATCACCTGGCGGTATCTTATTATCAATGAATATATCCGTTATTTCAAATAATCTTTTATTCAATTTAGATAGAGGAGCTTGTTTTGAGTATTTCACAGATGTTAGTGAAATAGTTTTTATTTTCTTTTTTTTAGCAATTAATGCTGCTTCAACTGGTGCATGATTGACACCTGAATTAGATACAATCATCAAAATATCTTTGCTAGTAATTTTATATTTAGCTAGAGCTTTTTTTGCAATATTTGGAGTTCTTTCTAAAGCAGTAGCTTTTCTTGCTCCTTTTTTAAAACTGAGATCATCGTCTCTTATTGGACATGCGGCAGCAAAACCTCCTGCTCTATGAAATGACTCTTCTCCAAGTAATCTAGAGTGTCCAGTTCCAAAAATATATAGCTGGCCACCTTTTTTATATGATTTACATATTAACTTAGCACACTGTAAAAATTTTTTTTCTTCTTCTTTTAAAATCTTCTTTAAAATTGAATTAATTTTTGAGGAATAGGATCTTGTTAATTTACTCATTTGAATTTTATAAAAGATGCTAGGGCAAATATTGCCCTAGCAAAATAATGTAATTATTTGTATTCTTCTAACTCTTCAGCTGCTTCAGCTACTAAATCCGCAGCATCTCCTTCACCAAGAATTGCACCTTGGATCATAGAATTCATAACAGTTTGAAAAGCTTTGTAGTCTACAAATAGTGGCTCTGGTCCACCATCGCCAATAGAATCAATAAACATCATCCAATAATCTTCATTGTATGGAGCTTCATTTCCAATTTGAGGATATTGCATAATTGGTGTTAGACCCCAATCAGTATCAAGACTGTATTGAGAATCACCTGATGTGATTATGCTAGCTAATTCCATTGCTTCTTTTTCAACACCTGTGTTTGAGAAAACTGCAACACTATCAGTGATTAAAAGCGTACCTTGGCTTCCTTGTGGTCCAGCTGGAATTCTAACTGTTTTAACATCTAGACCTTCCTTATGCTGACCTCTACCCCAAGGTCCATTAATATACATAGCAATTTTTTCGTCATTAAATAGTTCTGTTAACTGAGATCTCTCCCAAGCTAAAGGACCTTCCTGAGCAACGTTTGCTAACTTTCCATAAAATTCTAATGTTTCAACAGTATTAGAAGAATTTAAAGTTATTTCATTTGTCATTGGATCAATAACTTGTCCCCCATTACTGTATAGGTAGTTTAAGAATTGGTGCATAGTATTATCAAAATCTTTACCAGCTAGTCCAATCCCTGCCGCTCCATCAACATTTTTTGTTACAGCTTCAGCCATTGAATATAATTCATCCCAACTTTGAGGACCTTCACATGCAACACCTGCTTTTTCTAAAAGACCACAATTCATGAAAAGTGCTTTAGTTGAAAACGCATGAGGGAAACCCCAAGTTTTACCCATGTGTGTAACTGTGTTTAAGATACCTGGTTGATACATTGCTTTTTGTGAAGCAGGAATATTTGTTTCTAAAATATGTCCGTTTTCTGCAAGACCTTTTAGAGTTCTTGATCCAACATATGAAAATGCAACGGGATCACCTGCAATTGCAAGATTGATTACTTTATCCTGACATGTTCCCCAAGGAACAGCCTCTAGAGTTACAGTAACTCCAGGATTGTCTTCCATGTACTTATCAGCTATTTCAACATAGTTAGGTCGAAGCTCACCACCACAGAATACTCCGTGTACTTCTGCAGCATAAGTTTTAAAACCAACTAGTGAAAGTATAGCTATTGTAAGAAATGAAGATAGTTTTTTGAAAGTCATATTTCCTCCATTTAAATATAGAAAAGAGATAACATTAAGAGGCTCTATGAAGCAAGTTAGTTTTTGGATATTTCTCTAGTTTTTTACTGCCCCAGAAGTCAATCCAGCAACGATATATTTCTGTAAAAAAAGAAAAATAATTAAGACAGGGGCTATCCCAACAAGAGAAGCTGCCATCATTTCATTCCATTTGACTGTTGTGTATCCTATAAATTCATAGAGACCCGAGGGGATTGGCATATATTCTTTTTTCTGGTTAAATGTGATCGCAAATAAGAATTGTTGGGCATAAGATCCTATAAAAGCGTATATCCCAACAACTACCAGACCAGGTGTACTAAGAGGTGCGATGATGTGTCTGAGTATTTGTACTCTTGAAGCTCCATCTACAAAAGCTGCCTCTTCTAAATCTATTGGTATTTTTTCAAAATATGACTTTAATAACCAAATTGCAGTCGGTATTAAAAAAGCAACACCGGGCACTATCATAGCTTGATATGTATTTAGCAAACCAAATGTTCTTAATACTTTATAAAGAGGAATTAATAAAACTGCGCCTGAAAACATATTAATTGCTAATAAAATATAGAGTGAAGAATTTTTAAAAGGAAATTTAAAACGTGCGTAAGAGTAAGCTGCAGGAATTACAAAAAGCAAAGTAATAATAGAAGTTACTGAGGCAAGAAAGAAACTATTAAAAATATATCGTGGAAGCATTGGTACAGTATTCCACATTTCTCGATAAGCCCAAAAAGATAAATCATCAGAATAAAATTGATAAGGAGATCTAAATAAATGATCTAAAGGTCGAAGCGATGCATAAAACATTTCGACAAAAGGCAAAAGAATAAAAATCATAAAGACTAATATTCCTGAATATAATAATATCTTTTCGTATATATTATATTTATCCAATTTAGTTTTTTACTGCACCCGCAGTAAGTCCCTCTACAATATACTTTTGTAAAAATATAAATAATAATAACACAGGTAGCATTCCTACTAAGGCAGCTGCCATCATTTCATTCCATTTAACACTTTGATATCCTATAAATTCATATAACCCTGTTGGAATTGGCATGTATTCTTTCTTTTGGTTAAATGTAATCGCGAATAAAAATTGTTGAGCATATGCACCAATGAATGCATAAATACCAACTACAACTAATCCAGGTGTACTTAAAGGAGCTATAATGTGTCTGAGTATTTGTACTCTTGAAGCCCCATCAACAAAAGCTGCCTCTTCTAAATCTATTGGTATTTTTTCAAAGTAAGACTTAAGTAACCAAATTGCAGTTGGTATTAAAAAAGCAACACCAGGAATAATCATAGATTGATAACTATTTAATAAACCTAAAGTCCTTAAGAGTTTATATAGAGGTATTAAAATTACTGCTCCTGAAAACATATTAATTGCTAAGAGTATGTATAAGCTCGTATTCTTCGCTGGAAATTTAAAACGCGCGTAAGCGTAAGCTGCAGGAATAACAAAGATAAGAGTTAGTATAGCAACGCAAGAAGCCAGAAAAAAACTATTAAAGATATATCTTCCAAGCATAGGTACAGTATTCCACATTTCTCGATAAGCCCAAAAAGATAAATCATCAGAATAAAATTGATAAGGAGATCTAAATAAATGATCTAAAGGTCGAAGCGATGCATAAAACATTTCGATAAAAGGCAAAAGAATAAAAGTCATGAAGACAAAAATGCCAAAATAGATCAATATTTTTTCAAAAGGATTATATTTATTCATGAGAAATTTTCTTATTAATTCTAGCAAGTAAAGCTAAGTAAAATCCTGCAAATAACATTAATAAAATCATTACAACTACAGCTCTAGCAGCACCTCTTCCAAATTTATAATTTCCTAATGCTTGTTTATAGGTGTCGATAATTAAAGTAGTTGTAGAACCTCTTGGCCCACCTTCTGTCAATATCCAAATTATTTCGAATGAGTTGAATGTCCAAATAGCAGATAATAATGACATTGTAATAATGACAGGAGTGATTTGAGGTAATGTAATTTTAAAAAATCTATCCCATCTTGAAGCGCCATCACAATAAGCAGCTTCATATAAATCTCTTGGCACACCCTGCATTGCAGCTAAAAAGAAAACGGTTACCATTGGTGTTCCAACCCAAACATCTGCAATGATTGTAGAAATAAAGGCACTTTGTTTGTAAGCAAGAAATCCAAAAGGACCGTCCAAAATTCCAGTTCGCATACCTACACCTGCGATAATTCCAAAATACCCGTTATATAACCATAACCAGCCAAGCATCCCAATTGCTATTGGGACTACCCATGGAGGCATTACAAGTACCCTAAAAATTGATCTTCCTTTTAAATTAGCATTAAGTAAAACAGCTCCAATTAAACCAATAATAAGTTTTAAAGAGACTGAAAAAAACATCCAAACAAATGTTCTGGTCACTATTCCATTAAATTTTTTACTAGAAAACATTTTTTGATAATTTTCTAAACCAACATAATCTTCTCCTGCTAAGCTAGAATTTGTAAAAGATAATCTAATTGTTTCCAATAATGGCCAAGCAACAATAAGAATTATATAAAGAGCGGCAGGAGCAATTAGTGCATATGCTATATATGTTTGGGCGGTATATGATTTTAATTTTTGATTCATAATTGCTAATTTAATAGAGAGTCGAATTTATCCCAAGTGCTTGTTAAGTCAATTACTTTACCAGTATTTCTAGCTTCATCAATTTTCATAGCCACAATTCCTGCCTCCATACATTCTATTACACCAACTGGTAATTCTTTATTATTTTTTAATAAATAATTGTTAATGTCTTGAGCCATCATGCTATCTGCGCCATAATGACCTTTAATTTCTTTTCCAAAAGCTGCTCCATAATCTTCATCAATAAGTACATTATTATTTTCATCATGAGCTTTCATAAATCCTTTAACAAAATCTCCCTCAATCATTCCTGCAGATCCTATGACTGCAAATCTTCTAAATTCGTCTGGAACTTTCATATTAGTGTGAAAAGATAGTACTGCTTTATTTTGATATTCTATTATTGCTACTTGATGATCTACGATATCAGCATCACTATCAAAAACATTTGATTTTGACTCCCAACCTTTTAGTCTATCCTTTGTATATTGTTCTTGAGAACCTGTTGGAAGATTTTCAGGAATAAAAGATCTTCTTGAACCAAAACTAGCAACTTTAATAGGTCTACTTTTTGTAATCATTGAATAGAAGTCAATATCATGGCAACATTTTTCCAGCATAAAGCCTCCTGAATATTTTTGTTTTCTTCTCCAATTTCTCATAAAAAAAGCACCGTGCGAAGGTACTATATGTTCTGAAGCTTCAATCGATATTATATTTCCAATAGCATTTTGATCTAGTAATTTTCTTACAGATCTTGCTTGTTGTGAATATCTAAGAACTAAGCCAACTATAATTCTTTCTTTGCCATATTCTTTTATTAATTTTGCTAACTCAAAAGTTTCCTGTTCGCTTATTACTATAGGTTTCTCAGCAAATATTTGTAATCCTGCTCTTAATCCAAGCTTAATATGATCTAAATGTAGATGATTAGGAGACCCAATCATTAACATATCTAATTTCTCTTGATCCAACATTTCGCTTAAACTTGAATATGATTTATTTGGAAAAAAATTATTTTTCTCAGCAAAATCTTTACCTATTGGTTGAGGATCTACATAAGCAACCATTTCAAAATTTGGATTAACTTTTGAAAATTCATTATAAACACCTGCTGTTCTACTCCCAAAACCTACTGCACCTATTTTCATATTTATTTTACTTTAACATTAAAAATTGTGATATCGCCAGCCTAATTTTTTTAAAAAATTCATAGAATTTAGTAAAGCTGAACGAAATTCTATCCATTTTCTCGAAATTTTTCCTTTCCATGCAACTTCTGATAAAGTTGCTAATCTTGGATTAATCATTTGATCAAAAAATGTTTTATCAGTAATTGTCTCTGACCACAGTTGACCTTGTAAGCCTTTTATCAATTCTGATTTATTAATATCTTTTATTGGGTTCCATTCATAAATATCTTTTACTTCTATAGTTGCAGCCCAACAAATACCTCTTTCTTCAGTCGAATTATTATAAGCCATATCAAAATATGTTTTTTGACCAGGACAAAGTATTGTTTCAAATCCCTTATTTGTAGTTTCTTTTGCGACATCTGAATGCTCCCATGAAAAAATCAGACATGATTTATCAATTTTTCCAGCACTTCCACCCACATCATGATCAATATGAGGTGACACTGCC
Source organism: uncultured Alphaproteobacteria bacterium (assembly GCA_902614085.1). Classification (GTDB taxonomy): domain Bacteria; phylum Pseudomonadota; class Alphaproteobacteria; order HIMB59; genus CACPNW01. The sequence continues at coordinate 721,679 of CACMJS010000001.1, read as the reverse complement.
GCCTCATTCCATGCAGCTGTTCTTTTATTTTTTGATTTTAGAAAATCTATTAAAAAATTCATATAGTAATCTTGATATTCTTCTGGTGATTTTATATTATTTTTTTTCATAAATTCGATAATTGCTGGAGAACCTTCCCACGCATTACTTGGTCTTTCATCAACGCCAACATGAATTACATCATATGAAAAAATAGCACTTACCTCATTCAACATATCTTTTAAAAAAGTTATTGTTTTATCTAAAGCAGGATTAATTGTATTATTCTTATAATTACCAACATCTTCACTTTCTATATTTGAAGATTGATCTCTAAGCTCTGGCATAATTTCTAGTAATGCCCAAGAATGTGCAGGTAGATCAATTTCAGGCATAATTTCAATATTTAATTTTTTTGCATGTATAATTAAATCTTTGATATCTTCCTGTGAATAATAACCACCATATTTATCATAACCACTTCCATACAATGGTGGTATTTTAAAATTATATCCTCTGTATCCTCCATTTAATGCCAAATCTGGATATTTTTTAATTTCAATTCTCCAAGCTTCATTATCTGTTAAATGCCAGTGAAATCTATTAAGCTTAAATAATACCATGTAATCAAATAAGCGTTTAATTTCATCAATAGTATAGAATTGTCTTGCACAATCGAGATGCATTCCTCTCCATTGATATTTTGGATTGTCGTGTATTATGCAAATTGGAAGCTTTGTTTGATAGAAATCAATTAAATGAACCAAAGATATAAGTGCATAAAGTTTTCCACCATATGTGTTATATTTAATCTCAATATTATCTTTTGTTATCTGAATAAAATATTGATCGTTTAATAACTGATAATCTTTTTTAAAGAAAATTGGAAATCCTTTTTCAGAAGTAAAATTAATATCCAATTTGGAAATAATATTTTGCAAATTAGAAATAATTTCAGTTTCCGTATTTAGATTAAATGTTTTATTTACAATATTTATAAATTCATTTTGTAAATGAATTTTTTCTGGCTCAGGAATAATAGGTATAAAATTTTTTGTTTTTAAATCTTCATAAATTCTTTTTTCTATGGGTGTTTCAAATATCAAATCTGAAACATTTATATCTAATTTACAATTGTTTAATGTATCGATAATAAAAATACCCTCCGGACCACACGAAAGGTTAAAATTACCAATTCTTGGTATTTGTAAATCTAATAAAATTATATTTTTTTCTAAAGATAACTCATAATACCTTCCAATTTGCTTAGTTATTTGAGCTCCTGTTATAGATTTTATTGAATAAACTAATGAAAAACATAGCTTAAAATTTGAATCTATTAATTTATCATCAAGAATAATTTTTAATTTATTTTCTTTTGTAAAAGATATATTAATTTGATGAGTCATAACTAATAATTATATGAGTTTTAATGATATATTTAATATAGATCCAGAAGTAAAGGAAAGTGCTCATGCAAGAGTAAATTTAATTGGTGAACATACTGATTATACAGGTGGATATGTCATGCCTACGCTCTTGTCTTTTAAAAATACTATTGAGATATCTAAAAATAATTCTAATGAATTCACCGTTTATTCTCAACATTTTAAAGAAAAAAAAATATTCAATGATTTCAAAAAATCGAGCAACAATGAGTGGGTTGATTATATAAAAGGTTGTTTGTATATTTTTTTTGATGAAAATAAGATTTCATCAAAATTTTTAAATATTTATATTTCATCTGATATACCTTTAGAAAGAGGTATTTCATCATCTTCAGCATTGTGTGTAGCCACACTAAAGGCACTTAATAGTTTTTTTGAAACAAAGATAAAAGATCCAGAAATTGCAAAATTAGCTAAAAAAGTAGAATTTAACTACATAGGTGTTTCTGGAGGAATAATGGATCAAATGGTTTCTTCTATTGGTATTCATGGCAAAGCATTTTTTATGAATTGTAAGAATTTAGAATACGAACTTATTAATTTTCCAGAAAATTGGAAATTTTGTTTGATTGACTCTGAAGTACAACGAAATTTAAGAGATAGCTCTTACAATGAAAGATTTGCTGAACTCCAAGAAGCTGAAAAAAAACTTGGTGTAGAATATTTGGGTGGTGTTAAAAAAGAGAATTTTCAAACAGATAAATTTGACAATAATACTATTGCAAAAAGAGCAAAGCATGTAGTTTTTGAAAATGATAGAGTGATTAATGCGAAAAAAAATTTAATAGAAAATAATATTCAGGATTTTGGAAAATTAATGAATGAAAGTCACGAATCATATTCTAAAGATTTTGAAGCATCTACTTTAGATGTTGATTTAATTATTCAAAGATCTGTTGAATGTGGTGCTCTAGGCGCTAGATTAACTGGCGGAGGATTTGGTGGTTTTACAGTTTCATTAATTGAAAGAAATAATTTTAGTAATTGGTATAGTAAAATATTAAATTTTTATCCTGCTGAAAAGATCTTCGAAGTCAATTAGGGTTTTAATAACCTTCTAAGCTTACCTTCAGTTACATCATGGTCAACATAACATCCTTGTAGATGTCTAAAGCCAGTATTTGGATCAAATTTAGTTCTTCCATGTAATAATCTCAAGTTATCAAACATTGCAATCATTCCTTTAGATAATCTAAATTTAATTTTGAAATCATCAGAATTACAAAGTTTAAACATATATTTTCTAGCTCTATAAAAAAGATCAAGATTATTTTCGTCTAATAATGGAACATAATCAAGTCTTCCACTAAATCGTATTTGTCTAAAATTATTATTATGATCAAGTTCAATTAATTTTGCTTCATCAACTAAAATAGTATCAATATCTGTAAATTTAAAAGTAACATTAGTTTTAGATAATACTTCATAAAATTCAGGTTGATTAAGTTTTAAAAAATTTGCAACACTAAAACCATCAACTAAACTTGAATCGCCTCCTGAAGATTCATTAGCAATACAATGAAGTAATTGAATTCCAGGGACAGGTTTTCTATATGGGTTATCTGAATGCGATGTTAACTCTAATGCAGTATAAGCAAGATCATTTGGATTTGGCTTTGAGACAACGTTAAATAATTTTCCAAAATTTGTTGCTCGGACCGGGCCTAATTTTTCAGCAAAATTTATAACTTCATTTTCTTCTGCTTTTGTATTTTCGATTATTACGTAACCATATTGATAAAATACTTTAAGCATCTTGATAAGTTCATTTTTATTTTCAAAGATTTTATTATTATCAAAAATTTCCAAATTATGTTCACTGACATCCCATATTTTTTTTTCAGGTATGACATCTATATTGTTGATTTCATTATAAAGATCATCGATATTAAAAGATCCTTTTGCTCCATCACTAAATTCAACATTTAATATATTTTCATTAACACTATGAGTATTTATTAATAAATCATCATCTAATAGGCTTGGTTCATACAATCGTTGTAGATTATTTTGGTCTACAAATTCACTCCCATTTAATCTCTCACGAAGCCAAATACTATGAAGTTTAAAATCTGATAATTTTCCTTCATTTATAGAAATGATTTTTTTTCCCATTTTTAGTTTTTTAATTAATATTTAAATTTGTGTAAATTATAAAATATAGTTAAAAATTAAAAAATGGTTGAGAAATAAAAAACTAATTATTCTCCTAATAGAGAATCATCCAATAATCTAGTTTCATATGCCGAATAAGAGTGCCAACCATGTACTGTTTGATCAAAATCAATTACACTGCCTGTCATTAATCCAGATTCTTCTGAGCACATAAATGCTAATCCTTTTGCTACATCAATAGGTTTAATCAATCTATTAAAAGGAACTTTTTTTTCTTCATCTTTCAACCAATTAGGATTTTTTTTGTGAACTCTTGTCTGTATATCATGTTCAGCAGGAGTATCTGTCCATCCAATATTTAACGCATTTACTCTTATTTGATAACTAGCAACAGAATTTGCAATATTTTTTGTCATTGTAGCTAAAGCAGCTTTTGACCCACTGTAAGCAACAATAAATGGCATACCACTATACATTGCCATAGATAATACATTTGCAATTGTTCCTTTGTTCTTATCTCTAATCATTATTTTAATTGTCTCTTGCATTAATATGAAAGGCGCACGGGTATTTATATTATAATTATTTTCATAATTTTCTAGAGTAGCACTTAAAATTGTACCTCTTTCTGTATATCCAGCAACATTAATTAAAGAATTTATCGTTCCAAATTTTTTATCAGTTTCTGAAACAATTTTTTTGCAATCATCAACATTTTTAAGGTCTGCTTTTATATACAAACACTCAGTGCCTAATTTTTCAATCTGATTTTTAACTTCAAGACCTTTATTTTCTTGTCTCCCACAAATTGTAATTGCTTTAGCACCTCTGCCAGCTAATAATCTCGCTGTTTCAGCACCACTACCTTGTGTACTTCCTGTTACTATAATGACCTTATCTTTAAATTGTTCATTCATAAAATTTACCTATAACTAAAATTTTGGTTTTATAACTTTATTTGATTTTACTGATTTAGTTGCTGAATTAGCAAGAATTAAAGCATTCTTTCCATCTTCAAAAGTGACTAATGTATTTTTTTTATTTCTTATTGATTTAATAAATTGATCTAATTGTATTTGATAAGCATCTTTATATCTTTCTATAAAAAAATTTTTAATTGGTTTTTTTGCAAATGATAAATTTTGATTATAATAATTGATATCATTATTAGGAACATTATCAGAAATTAGCATACCATTACTTCCAAATACTTCGAGTCTTTGATCATAACCATATACAGCTCTTCTTGAATTATTTATATGAACTAAAACCCCTTTTTTAGATTTCATAAAACACATAGTTGTATCATAATCATTTGTAACCTTAAAATCATTTGAAACATTTACTGAACCTTGTGCAAAAACTTCTACAATTGGATCATTATTAAGAATAAATCGTGCTAAATCAAAATCATGAATTGAACAATCTCTGAAAATACCTCCAGATTGTTTTAAATAATCAATGCCAGGAGGAGAAGGATCCCTACTTGTGATTACAATCATTTCAATATTTCCAATCTTTCCTGATAGAACCTCACTTTGAACTTTATTATGATTAGGATCAAATCTTCGATTAAACCCAATTTGAATAGTTGGTTTATATTTTTTAATTTTTTGCCAACATTTATTTACTTTATTTATATCTAAATCAATTGGCTTTTCACATAATATAGCTTTGTTAAATTCTGCTCCTTGAGCAATATAATCTGTGTGAGTCGGTGTTGCAGACGCAATTAAAATAGCATTAATTTGATCTGAAGAAATCGCTTCCTTTGCAGTCTTTGCAACTTCACAACTATATTTTTTTGCAATTTTTTTGGCAGAGCTTGTATCAATATCATAAACATATTTAAGACTTGCTTCTGGATGGGCATTTATGATTGACGCATGTAATTTCCCAATTCTTCCTGTTCCCAATAAGGCAAAATTAATCATTTTAGATTTTTACCCACTTTGAATTTAAATTAGAAGATTTTTTTGCTGCATAAATAAATTTAATACCAGCAACACCGTCATCAATTGTTGGAAATGAATATTTTTTATTTTTATTATGAATCTGATCAGCGAATTCTGAATAAATATTTGCAAAAGCTTCAAAAAAACCTTCTGGGTGACCAGCAGCAATTCTGGAAGATGAAAGTGAAAAATTAGATACTAATTTACTTGCTCTTGTTATAACTTTCATTGGTTTATCCAATTCTGTAAACTTTAGATTATTTGGATCATCCTGTAACCACTCTATTGAACCTTTTGTTCCATACACCCTAATTTTTAAACCATTTTCTCCACCAGTAGCAGCAGATGATACCCATATTATACCTCTTGCCTTATTGCGCATTCTTAATAAAACAAAAGCATTATCATCAACTGAAATTTCTGAGGATAAAGAATTTACCTCTGCAGATATTTCGTTAGCTTCTAATCCAGTCACATATCTCAACAAATGATATGCGTGAGTTCCAATTTCAGATAATATCATTGATGGCCCAGATTGTTTTTTATCTAATCTCCATTTTAATGTTGCTCTTTCATCTTTCTTTTTTACCCCGACTGTATAACCTTGGGGGTACTCAACATTTATCAAATTGATTTTTCCTAATTTTTGATTTGAAATAATATTTTTTGCCTCTCTTAGCATTGGGTAGCTTGAGTAATTGTGTGTTAATGCAAACACAATTTTATTTTTTAAAATGGCTTTTTTTAATTTAATAGCATCTTCAACTGTTGCAGTTAAAGGTTTGTCACAAATAATATGTATTCCTTTTTCAATAAATGCTTTTGCTATCTTATAATGATCACCAGATGGAGTCATTATTCCAAGAGCTTGAATACCATCATTTCTTTTTGTTTCTGCGGATGCCATAGACTTATAATCGCTATAACAACGATCATCAGCCAATCCCAATGACGAACCAAAAGATTTAGATTTTTTTTTATCTTTTGAAAATATTCCAGCAACAAATTCAAATTTATTATCAAATCTAGCTGATAACCTATGTGTGTATCCAATAAATGAATTAGGACCTCCACCAATAAAACCAATTCGAATTTTACTTTTATTATTTAAAGTATCATTTCTGAGTAAATCTAATCTACCAAAAGCAATTTTGGATTTTTTTTTCATTAATTAACTATGCCGCCATCAATGACATAATTTTGTGCAGTACAACCAGAACTTTGATCAGATGCAAAAAACAAAACTGGTTTTGATATATCTTCTGGCATAAGCATTCTCTTTATACATTGTCTCTCAAGTTGGGTTTTTTCAATTTCTGGAGTAAGCCATAATTTTTTTTGCCTGTCCGTGATGATCCAGCCAGGAACAATACAATTTACTCTGATATTATAAACACCTAAATCTCTTGCTAAGGTTCTCGTTAATCCCATAATAGCAGATTTTGCAGTGGTATATCCAGCCATACCGCCTTGGGAAATCATCCATGAAAAACTTCCAATGTTTACAACAGATCCTTTACCAAAATTTTTCATATCTTTATAGACAGCTTGCGTTGCAAAAAAATAATGTCTCAAATTAATATTCATTCTATCATCCCAATATTCAGGAGTGACACTATCTATGTCATGTCTTTCATCATTAGCTGCATTATTGACTAGAATTGAAATTGGACCAATTTCTTTTTTTACTTTTTCTAATGAACTTTTAAGCTGTTCTATATTTTTTAAATCACATTTTACAAATAGACTATCAACATCATATTTGTTTTTGATTTTTTTTAATAACTCATTACCTAAATCATCATTTATGTCTAAAAATGCTACTTTTGATTTTTGAGAAACAAATTGTTCGACGATACTTTCTCCAATTCCTGAGGCGCCACCTGTAATAAGAACCACCCTATCTTTAAGTGATGGATAAGTTGCGATTTCGTTCATGATTTTTTATGTTATATGTTTATGTAAAATATGTTTAACATAATCAAATTAAATGAAAAAGATAATATTGGAATTGCTCCAATGGATATTCCTCAGAATATTAATATAAATTATGGAATTAGATCAATTGATAACATTCCCTATGGCCATAAAATTTCTTTAAAAAAAATTAAAAGTGGTGATTTTATTTTTAAGTATGGACAAATAATTGGAATATCTAATCAAAATATAGAACCTGGTGAACATGTGCATTCACATAATATGGGATATAGTGATTTTAAAAGAGAGTATACCCGTAATAATTTTAAAAATGATATTATCAAAAATGAAAAAACAGAATACTTTAAGGGTTTCAAAAGAAATAATGGATCATCAGGTACTAGAAATTATATAGGTTTAATTAGTACAGTTAATTGTTCTGCAACTGTTGTAAAAAAAATATCAGATAACATAAATAATTATTTAAAAGATAATAATTTTGAAAATATTGATGGAGCGGTTTGTTTAAAACATTCATCAGGTTGTGGCATGAATACTTCTGGATACGCTATGAGTGTATTTAACAGAACTATTGAAGGTTTTAAAATTCATCCAAACTTTGGAAAAGTTTTTGTTATCGGACTAGGATGTGAATGTGCCCAAATAAGCTTGTATAACAATGATCAAGAAAAAAGAAATATTGAATATTTGAACATTCAAGATGAAGGTGGAACAAGTGAAATAATAAAGAAAGTGACTTCAAAAATCATTAATCAACTAAATCAAATTAATAGTATTTCTAGAACAAATATTCCTGTTTCAGAACTAACAGTTGCTTTGCAATGTGGTGGCTCAGATTCGTATTCTGGGATAACTGCAAATCCTGCACTAGGCTTTGCTTCAGATTTGATTATTGATCATGGAGGAACAACATTACTATCAGAGACCCCAGAAATATATGGAGCAGAGCATTTATTATTTGAAAAATCATCAAATGAAAAAAATATAGAAAAACTAAACAAACAAATTGATTGGTGGAAAGATTATGTAGCTAGCAACGATAGCACATTAGATAATAATCCAAGTCCTGGTAATAAAAAAGGAGGTTTAACTACAATTCTGGAAAAATCATTAGGTGCAGTATCCAAAGCTGGTAATAGAAATATGGTTGATGTCCTCGATTATGCTGAACAGGTAAAAACTAAAGGTTTTAACTTTATGAATTCTCCAGGTTACGATCCTGTATCTGTAACTGGTCAAGTTGCTTCTGGCGCTAATGTTATTTGTTTTACTACTGGTCGAGGTTCTTGCTTTGGATTTAAACCCACTCCAAGTATTAAAATAGCAACAAATACAAATATGTATAATAAACTTAGTGAAGATATGGATATCAATGCTGGTACTATTATGGATAACGTTGCAAGCGTTAATGAGGTTGGCAAAGAAATATTTGATAAAATAATTTCTGTTGCATCAGGTGAAAAATCAAAGAGTGAAATAAATGATTATGGGGATGATGAATTTAATCCTTGGATAATTGGAGCAACATTATAAATTTATAAATCACCTTTAAAGGCGTTAACATACATTTTTAAAAAATCTTCTGCATTAACTGGTATAGGATTTGTACTTGTTGAAGGATCATTAAAAGCCATTAAACTCATTTTTTCTAAATTTTTGTCATCATCAATTATTTCACTTAAAGTATGAGGAATATTTAAATTAGATCTAAGCTCTAAAATCCAATCCATAAAATTATTAAATGTTGCTGATTTTAAATTTATATATCTTGAAATATCTATAATTTTTTCTTCAATACCTTTTTTATTATATTGTAAAACATATGGCATAAACACTGCATTGGTTAATCCATGATGTGTATTATAAATTGCACCAACAGGATGACTTAAAGAATGGATAGCGCCTAAACCTTTTTGGAAAGCTATTGAGCCCATAGATGAAGATGCTAGCATATGCGATCTAGCTTCTAAGTTTGATCCATTATTAAAAGCATGAACAAGATTATTTTTTACTAATCTAATACCCTCTAATGCAATACCTTGAGAATAAGGATGGAAAATATTAGACAAATATGCTTCTAAGCAATGAGCTAGTGCATCCATTCCTGTAAAGGCTGTTAAATTTGCAGGAAGTGGAATTGTCAAATTTGGATCAAGGATAACAATTGATGGAAGCATTTTTGGATGGAAAATTATTTTTTTTTCTTGTGTTTTTTCATTAGTAAAAACTGACGCTCTTCCAGTTTCAGAACCTGTTCCAGCTGTAGTAGGTAGAGCAATTATAGGAAAAATTGAATCTGCATTAGCTCTAGTCCACCAATCATCAATATCTTCAAAATCCCAGATAGGTCTTTCTTGCTTAGCCATGAATGCAATTGCCTTTCCTGTATCCATACCCGAGCCTCCACCAACGGCTATTACTCCATCATGTTTATTTTCATTAAAAACTTTAACACCATCTTCAACATTCTCACCTGTAGGATTTGATTTAACATTACTAAAAACAGATGCGTGTTTATCTAAACAATCATTTAACTTGTTAATAATTTTTGTTTTTAAAATTCCATTATCAGTAACTATTAATGGTTTTTGAATATTTAATTCTTCACAGGCTTTTTGTATTTCTACTATTCTATCAACACCAAACCAGATTGTAGTTGGATAATTCCAATTTATATTTTCCATAAATTTAAATATTTCTTATATGATAACTTTTTGCTCTTGTTAAATGATCAAATCCTAGAACAGATAAAGTAACACCAATTCCAGTATCTTTTACACCAGTCCATGCTAAACCAGGATCTAAGTAATCACATCTATTCATAAAAAAAGTTCCTGTCTCAACATTTTTTCCAAAATTTTCTGCAAAAGACTTATCATTTGTCCAAATACTTGCTGTTAATCCATAAGAACTATCATTCATCAAAGATAAAGCTTCATTTTCATTTTCTACTTTCATTATTCCCACTGAAGGGCCAAATATTTCTTCCATCATATATTTCATCGAATGATCGACATTGATAAGTGCACTTGGACTTACATAACAATTATTACCATCATCTAAATTAAATTTTTTGTTATCTATAATGTTCTTTCCACCTTGACTAATTGCGTTGTTAACTTCAGACCTAATATTATTTGCAGCAGATTGCTTTACTACTGGACCTAAATTTGTCTCCATCTCTAATGGATTTCCTAAAATATATTTCTCTGTTACATCTTTAAATTTTTCTACAAATGTATTGTATATTTTTTTATCAACATAAATTCTTTCAATACCACAACAAGATTGACCAGAATTGAAGTATGATCCATCGACTAAATTTTCAACAGCATGATCTAAATCACAATCAGCTCTAACATAAGCTGGGTCTTTTCCACCTAATTCTAAACCAGCTCCAATAAATCTAGTGCCTATAGATTTTTTTATTTGTTTTCCACCACTTACAGAACCTGTAAATAAAACATGATTAATTCTTGAATCTGAAATTATTCTTGATGTTTGATCATGATCTAAATGTAAATACTGAAAAATATTTTTTGGTAATGAAGATTGTTTTGCTGCCTCATATAATTCTTCAGCACAAAGTGGAGTTTGAGAAGAATGTTTTAATATTACAGCATTACCTGCAAGTAAACTTGGTACAATTGAATTAACAGAAGTGTTGAAAGGGTAATTCCACGGCGCAATCACAAATATAGTGCCTAGTGGTTCTTTTTTTATATAATTATCAAATTCATCATTTTTAACTGAAACAACTCTTGATAATGCTCTATCAGCATTATCAATCATATAACGAGCTCTTTCTTCAAAACCTCGCATCTCTCCTGGGCACTGTGCTATAGGTCTACCTATTTGCTTACATAAATTACTAGTAACATCCTTATTCTTTAAAAAAATTTCTACAAAATTTAAAACTGATTTTTTTCTTTCTTCTAGAGAAATATTTTTCCAATGCTCTCTTACAGAATAGGAATTGCTGAGACTTGTTTCTATATCTTCTTCTGTTGCATATTCTCTTTTAAGTAAGACGGAGTTGTCTATTGGAGTAATAGTCTCAAACATTTAGTAATATTAGCCTCGTTCGAAGTATCTTCGTAACTGCCAATCATTAACTGAACCATCATAATCTTTTTGTTCCCATTCAGCAGCATGGATATAATGATCTAGTACATCTTGTGGAAATATCTCTTTTAAAAATTTAGATTTTTTAGCAAGTTGAATTGCTTCGTTAAGTGTTTTAGGAACTTCGTTTACTTTTTTCTCATAAATATTCCCAGAATAAGGCTTATCTAATTTAAGTTTATTTTTAATACCATATAAGCCAGCACCAACTAAAGCAGCAAAAGAAAGATAAGGGTTAACATCTGCTCCTGGGACTCGACATTCAATTCTTATGGATGACCCATGACCAGCTAATCTAAACCCAGCAGTACGATTATCAATTCCCCAAACAGATTTTGTAGGAGCAAATGATCCATCTTGAAATCTTTTATAAGAATTAATATTTGGTGCTAAAAAAATTGAAATATCTGGTAATAATTTTATTTGTCCCGCAAGATAACTTTTAAAAATATCAGACATTCCATATTTATCCTTAGGGTTATAAAAAATATTTTTCTTTGTTTTCTTATCGAATAAAGAGTTATGAATATGACATGAACTTCCACAAACTTCTTTGTTGTATTTCGCCATAAAGGTTACGGCCTTGTTATGTTTGTAAGCAATTTCTTTTGTCGCATTTTTAATTAAAATATGATTGTCAGCCATGTTTAATGCATCTGAAAAAACAACATTAATTTCTTCTTGTCCTGGAGCTGCTTCACCCTTTGAACATTCTACATAAATTCCACTATCTAAAAGAGAATTTCTTAATTCCTGCATCACATCCTCTTCTTTAGTAGTTTGGAAAATCATGTAATCTTCAATATACCAAGAAGACTCTTTAAGTTTAGTATAATTATTATTATGAATTTCTTCATAAGTTTGATTGAAAAGAAAAAATTCTAATTCTGAACCAACCATAGATTGAAATCCCATTTTGTCAGCCTTAGCTAAAACATCTTTTAATATTTGTCTTGTTGAATGAATAAGAGGTTTTTTTCCTGAATGGTCTAAACAATCACATATTACTATAGCTGTTTTATTTAACCAATTAGCGATCTTTATTGTTTTGAGATCTGGAATTACAGTCATATCTCCATAGCCAGTTTCCCATGAAGAGGATTTATATCCAGGTACAGTAAACATATCCATATCAACGGTATAGAGATAGTCGCACATATGTGTTTCTTTATACACATAATCGAGAAAAGCTTTTCCAGTAACTCTTTTACCATTTAGTCTACCTTGCATATCTGATACACAAACTAAAACTGTATCTATTTCTCTTTTTGTTATTAGTTTTTTTAACTGATTAAATGTAATACTCATGTTTCTTAAAATTAAATTTGTATCATTTTCATATCCTAAATGATAAAGAATGAAACAAAAATAATTAATTAAAAAACGCAGAAAATGGAAAAATATAAGAATTTTATAAATAATAAATTGATTGAAAGTGAGTCCAAAGAAACAATAAAGGTTGATGATCCTTCAAATGGTAAAATCATTGGTGAAATTTCGTGTGCAAAAAAAAATGAAGTTGATCTTGCAGTAGAAGCAGCTAAGAAATCATACAATAGCAGAGTTCTTGTAGATATGCCTTTACTTTCAAGAGCAAAGCTAATGAGAAAAATTGCTGAAGAGACGAGAAAGGTTTCAAAAGAAGGTGGTGAACTTCTTTGTTATGAAAATGGAAAAAATATTGCTTCTGCAATTAAAGAATTCAATGATGTAGCAGATATGTTTGATTACTATGCAGGCTTAACTGATAAACTTGAAGGTAAAACAATACCTGTTGCAAAAAATGTTTTTGACTACACAGTTTTAGAGCCATTTGGTGTATCTGCACATGTTGTACCTTGGAATTTTCCATTATCTATGATTGGAAGATCACTATCTTGCTCTTTTGCTACAGGAAATTCAACAATTATTAAAACTGCAGAATTAACTCCTTTGTCTGCAACAATTTTAGCTAAAGCAATACTAAATGCTGATGTGCCAGAAGGATTAATAAACATAATTTGTGGTTATGGAAATGAAGCAGGATCATATCTTGTATCTCATGAAGATGTAAATCACGTAGTATTTACAGGTTCAGTCGCAACTGGAAAAAAGATACTTCATGCTTGTGCTGACAAAGCTATACCTGCTGTTGTTGAATTAGGCGGTAAGTCAGCTGGTATAGTGTACCCTGACGCAGATCTAAATGAAGTTTTGGAAAGTGCACGTTCAGGAATATTTAGTGTTGCAGGACAAATTTGTACAGCAATGTCTAGATTGGTAGTTCATAAATCAATCAAAGATGAATTAGTTGATAAGCTTGTCGATATGAGTAAATCTTTAAAAATTGGACCTGGCATAGAAAAAGATACAGATCTAACTCCAGTTATATCAGAAAATCAGCTTCAAAAAGTTGAAGGTTATGCAAGATCAGGAATCCAAGAAGGAGCAGAAGCAGCATATGGTGGAAAAAGATTAGATCGTGAAGGATATTTTATGGAACCAACAGTTCTAAACAATGTTAAACAAAGTATGACTGTAGCTAGAGAAGAAATTTTTGGTCCAGTACTCTCGATTCTTGAATATGAAGATCAAGAAGAAGCAATTGATATTGCGAATGATACTGAGTATGGTTTAGGTGCTGGTGTTTTTACAAAAGATCTAAAAAAAGCATCTTGGACTGCAAGCAAATTAGAAGCTGGTCAAGTATATGTAAATAAATGGTTCACTGGAAATCATGCAACACCTTTTGGAGGTTATAAACAATCAGGATATAGTCGTGAAAAAGGAATAGATGGACTTAAATCATATCTTCAAGTCAAAAATGTTGGAATTAGTTTAGGTTAAAATCGTCCAGGAGAATAAGCGCTAATATCTATATTCGGCAGTTGATCTTTTGATAAACTATCAATAATTTTTCCCGTAACAGCTCCTAAAGTCCAGCCAATATGTTGATGTCCAAATGCATAAATGACATTATTATTTTTCTGAGACTTCCCAATAACAGGTAATGAGTCTGGTAAGGTAGGTCTTCTACCCATCCATGTTGATCTTACTTCTTTTAATTGGGGTAAAACCTTTCTTGATTGTCTCTCTATCATTTCAAGACGTTTTTTATTGGGTGGTTTATTTAAACCTGCTATTTCAACTGTACCTGCAGCTCTTATACCATCATGAATTTGTATTAAGTAAAATCCAGACTCAGACCAAGCAACGGGACGATTTATTAATTTCTCTTCAGTTTCAAATAAAAGGTGATACCCTCTTTCAGTATCAAGAGGGAATTTATCTCCAAGCTTATTTGCAATTTGATTGGACCAAGCACCAGCACTTACAATTATTTTATCAAATTTAAGTTTTTTATTTTCTAAAAATAATTCTATATTTTTTTCTTTCTGTGTTAAATTTTTTATATTTTGTTTTATATAAACACCACCTAGTTCTAAAAACTTTTTAAAAATCTTAGTACTTATCGCTAATGGATTTGTTGTGTGTCTTGATCCAGTAAAGACTTGCCCAGCATAATAAACATCGGCTAAATTTGGTTCTAATTCTTTAACTTCATCTTTATTTAAATTTCTTACTTTAACATTATTATTTTTTCTAATAATGTTTGCGTATTCATAATTTTCATAAGATTTTTTTGAATCAAAAAGGTAAAGATTTTCTTCATAGCTAATATATTCTTTTACATTTACATCTTTAAAAATTTCATCGTAAGATATTTGTGAGTGTTTTAATAAGTTGGTGAGAGAGTTTGCTATTTCATTAACTCTTTCTTTTTTAGAGTTTTTTAAAAAACTTATTGCCCAAGGCAAGTTCTTTAAAATATAAAAAAAATCTACTGCCAAAGGTCCATCTTTTCTTAAAAGCATTGATGGTATATCCCAGATCAATCCAGGATAATTAACAGGAACATTGGCATAATCTGCAAAAGTACAAGCATGCCCAAAACTTGTCATTGAGCCTGGCTGCTCCCTATCAATTAAAGTTACATTAAATCCAGATTTTTTTAAAAAATATGCGCTACATATACCAACTATGCCAGCGCCAATAACAGCAATGTTCTTCACTGTTCTATCGAGCTTTAATACCTCTGAGTTTTTCAGACCTTCTTCTCAGTAGCTCAACTGTAGTTAATAAAAATATAGAAAGAAGTACTAAACAAGTAGCCATACATAAAATAACAGGGCTAATTTCTTGTCGTATTCCGGCCCACATTTGTTTTGGAATAGTTAACTGATCAATACTTGCCATAAACATAACTATAACGACTTCATCAAAAGATGTAATAAAAGCAAATAAAGCTCCTGATATAATACCTGGTAAAATCAAAGGCATAATGACTTTAAAAAATGTTCTCATTGGTTTAGCACCTAAGCTTTGTGCTGCTTTTACCATATTCATATCGAAACCAACTAATGTTGCCGTTACAGTGATTACTACAAAAGGTGTAGCAAGAGCAACGTGAGCAAGAATTACACCTGTAAAAGTATAAACAAGATTTATTCTTGCATAGAAGAAGAACATTCCTGCAGCTGTTATAATTAGTGGAACAATCATTGGTGAAATTAATATTGCCATTATCAAACCTTTATATGGCATATGTGGTCTACTTAAACCAAGAGCTGCCAATGTTCCTAAAGCTGTAGCAATAACAGTGGCAATAATACCAATATAAAAACTATTTACTGTACCAACCATCCACTTTGTTGAACATGGAACTGTAGAAGAAACGACATCAGCACTACAATCACCAATCATATTTTTATACCATCTTATTGACCAAGCTTCAGGATCAGGAGGCCAGGCCAGCATTCCTTCTGTAAAAACCATAAAAGGTGAAACACTGAAAGATATTGGAATAATTGCAAATAGTGGAGCTATTAAAAAGAAGAAAACTACAGTGCAAAAAAATAAATAAAAGTAATAATATGTTCTTTGAACCGGAGATGCGTAACTTGGTAGAGCCATTTTATTATCCTAATTTTATATTGTCTATTCCGACAATCTTATTGTAAAGCCAATAGAAGATCAGCATTATACCAAGAAGTATACCTCCAAGAGCAGCGCATAATCCCCAATTGAGTGTAGTTTTTAAATGGTATGCTATCCAACTTCCAATTAATTTACCATCTTTTCCACCAACTAATTCAGGTGTTATAAAATATCCAATAGCAAGAACAAATACTAATAAACCGCCAGCACTTATTCCAGGAATAGTTTGCGGCAAGTAAACACGCCAAAATGCCATTGCAGGTTTAGCGCCTAAGTTTTGAGCTGCTCTCATATGACTTTTTGGAATTACTCTCATTACGCTGTACAAAGGTAAAATCATAAATGGCAGTAAAATTTGCGTCATAGCAATTAAAGTTCCAGCTTCATTATAAACCATTTGAATACGACCATCATCGCTTATAACACCTAACCAAACTAAAATTCCATTTATAACACCATTTTGTTGAAGCATTACAATCCATGCGGTTGTTCTCACTAATAAGGAGGTCCAAAAAGGTAATAATACAAAAATCATTAAAAGATTACTGTATCTAAGAGGTAAATTAGCCAGTAGATGAGCAACGGGAAAACCAAGAATTAAGCAAAAAATTGTTACATAGACACTTACCTTAAAAGTTCTAAGCCAAGTTTTAATATACATTCTTCTTTTTTCATCTTGTAGAACAACATCTCCATCTTCATCAAATGTTCGATCAAGTGCGTTCCAATAATAAATTGAAGATCTATCATTTACCATTTGATTAAAAGAGTACCAGTAAGTTGGATCTCCCCAAAACTTATTTATTTTGATAAATGTATCTTTATACGAAACAGGTTCCTCACCTTTTTTTACAATTTTTTTTATTTCTCTAGTGGTTTTTTTTATTAAGCTTTTCCAACCAGATTTAGCATAATTCATCCTAGTTAGAGCTTTACCTATCTGTCTTTTATCACCATTGGCTAGTTCAAAAAAAAGACTTTTATATACTTCTTCCGGAGGTAGTTCGTCGGCTCCTTTATCCCAGTTTTTGTATTCATTAAAAGTGTTAGGAAAAACTGAATTAATTTGACTATCATCAACACTCCTAAGAAGCATATCCCCGATTGGCATTACAAAAGTAACAATAATAAATAGAAGTAATGGAAAAACTAGAAGAAAGGCTCGAAGTTTATTCCTTCTTTCAGCTTTACGTAGACTTTGTTTAAGTGGGATACCGTCTGTAGTTAATAATTCAGCTGTAGAAATAGTAACCTCCAAATAAAAAGGCGAGATAATTCTCGCCTTTAGATTAAATTACAAATTTTAATTAATCAAGCTTAGTTGCCCATCCATGCAGCATAACGCTCATTGATTTCTGCACCGTAATCTGACCACCATTGTGGATCACTCACGATTGAAACTTTTAAACGTTCTGGCGTGTTAGGCATGTGAGGCATAATATCAACACCTCCTGGTCCCCATGGCTCATTATTTTGAATGATTGGAATACCAGATGCTCTCATTGGTCCATATGTAATATATTTAGCTTGTTCAGCTTGAGCTTCAGGAGTTGAAGCATGCATCATAAAGTCAATAGCTGCATCTCTATTAGGAGCTCCAGCAGTTAAACAAAGATACTCTTGGTCTAAAACCTGACCTTCCCAAATATACTCAAAGTTTTCACCTTCAGCTAAGTTAGCTGCACCTACACGACCGTTATATGCAATAGCCATAATAACTTCACCACTTTTTACTAATTCAAGTGGTTGTGAACCAGCAGACCAGAAAACAACATCGTCCTTGATTCTGTCCATAACCTCAAATGCTCTATCAATAGCACCTGTTTGGTTAGCTAAAACTGTAGGAACTGCATTTGGACTTACTCCATCTGCTACCATAGCTTTTTCGATTACACCTGTTGCCCAAGTATGAATACCTCTTTTACCAGGAAATTTTTCTGTATCAAAGAAATCTGCCATACTGTCTGGCTTTTCACCAGGGAATGCGTCAGGATCATAGAATACAACGTATGTCCAAAAGATTTGTGGTACACAACAATCCCAACCAGAGTGGTATTCAAGACCATTATTTTCCATATCTTCTAACATTGATTCACCATCAGGACCTGGAGTTGATAATTCAGCAATTTCTGAAGAAATATCTTCAAATAACCCTTCATCACAACCTGTAATTGCGTCAGATGGTAATACATCTACTAAATCCCAAGTAACACTTCCACTTTCTACTTGAGCTCTTACTTCTCCTAAACCTCCGTTGTAGTTCTCAAAAACAATTGAGCTAGGATCAGAATATGTATCAGCATAAGCTTTTTGTTGACTTTCTGTATAAGCACCACCCCATGAAGCTACTGTTACAGCACTAGCTGTAAAAGGCGCAAAAACTAATGACGCAAATAAGAAGGCTTTTAAAAATTTAGACATATATATCCTCCTATTTTTTATTAATTAATCTTAAGATTATGTCCGTAATATTGGTTTAATAACATGTCATTAAATGAAAAAAAAGAAGTAATAATAAAAATTTTTGGCAGAAAACCTATAAAAAAAAATATTTAGATATCTAGTGCTCTAACATCCTTTGAATCCCAACTTAAATTAAGTTGATCTCCTTCTTTATGTCTAAAACTTCCTTCATTTGGGACTTTTACTATAAACTCATTGTTCCCACAAACATCAAGCCTAGCCCTAATATGATCACCTAGGTAAATTAATTCTTCAATTTTTCCTGAAAAATTATTGGCGCCAGAAGTAGAACTGTCTATTGAAACACGTTCTGGTCTAATTGATAGTTGAGTTTTTTCTCCAACTTCATTTACATTTATTTTTAATGCTTTAACGGTTCCAAAACCACCTTCTAATTCAACTTCACATGACGATCCATTAATTTCTTTTACAACACCATTTAGTGTATTATTTTCTCCAATAAATTTAGCTACAAAAGAATTTTCAGGTTTCTCATATAAAATATCAGGTGTAGATAATTGTTGTACAACACCATCATTGAATACTGCAATCCTATTAGACATTGTTAAAGCTTCGCTTTGATCATGCGTAACATACACAACTGTTATTCCAATTCTATCATGAATATGTTTAATTTCGTATTGCATCTGTTCACGCAAATTCTTATCAAGAGCACCTAAAGGCTCATCCATCAATACAAGGCGAGGTTCAAATACAAGTGCTCTTGCCAAAGCAACTCTTTGTTGTTGTCCACCAGATAATTGAGCAGGAAATCTAGTACCGAAATTACCTAACTCAACCATATCAAGAGCTTTCTGCACTTTTTCTTTAATATCTGGTTTTGAAATTTTTCTTACTTCTAAAGGGAATGATAAATTTTCCGCAACAGTCATATGGGGAAATAAAGCATAGTTTTGAAATACCATTCCAATTTCTCTTTCATAAGGAGGTATTTTACTTATTGGTTTAGTATCTAAAAATATTTCACCGTTTGTAGGTGTTTCAAAACCAGCTAACATCATCAAAGTTGTTGTTTTACCTGATCCTGATGGACCCAACATTGTTACAAACTCACCCTTAGCAATATCCAAGTTTAAGTTTTTTACTACTAGTACTTCTCCATCATAGCTTTTATCAATCTTTTCAAATTTAACGAAACTTTGTGATGTGTCATTCATAATATATTTTGTAATGAAGCTTGAATAACTGCATGAAAACAAATAGTCAAAAGTTAATTTAAAAAATGTTCATATTTGGTGTTATTTTTGCTTTAGTTGCTGGAATTTTATTTGGCTTAATTGGCCCTACCACAAAAATAGCATATAATTCAGGTGCCTCTGTAGCATTAACTATTTTTTTACGTTACGCAGTTGCCTCGATTATTATATTACCTTTTATCCCTTATCAAAAAAATCTATTAGAAATTTTTAAAAAGAACCTAAAATACTTTTTATCTATATCAGCAGGTTCTATATTATTAACACTCGGATTATTGACTTCAGTTATATTTATTGAAGTTAGTTTAACAATTCTTATTTTTTGCCTCTATCCAATATATGTTCTTTTATTTTCTATAATTGTCGATAAAGAAAAAATTTCACTAACTGTAAAGATCTTATTTTTTGTAACATTTTTAGGAATTGTTTTAGTTATAGGACCATCTTTTAAAGTCATAAATATAGTAGGTATTCTTTTAGCTTTTCTTGCATCACTTGGGTCAACTAGTATGATTATAGTAAATCAAAAAATGTCTATTAAAGGTATTTCACCAATACCAATTAATATCTTTATAAATATTTTTAATACTATTTTCTTCTTTGTAATATTAAAAATATTTTTTTCTTTAAATTTTAATTTTGATATTAATATTTATCTTTTAATTTTAATTCCTTCGGTATGTTATAGCTTTGCACTTTTGTCACAATTAATTGCTATCCCAAAGATAGGGCAATCATATACTGCTTTATTTTTATATTTAGAGCCAGTGGTCGGTGTTCTAGGAGCTGTTTTTTTATTAAACGAAAATTTAGAAACTTATCAAATGATTGGTGCTTCGATTGTAATAATAAGTTTGTTATCAGCTTCTTTTATTAGTCGTAAAAACTAAAATTGATTTTTCATGAAGTTAAACCAATTCTGACCAATTATTTTTATTGAAACTTTTTCTGGAATATTATTTTCACACATTAAATTAAATAAATTATTTAAGTCACTTGGTTGCTTATACCAACTTGGTAACTTAGGCCATTTTGGATTTTTATCCTTAGATTCTCCATAGTCAATATCTTTGGTCCACTTTCCATTTCTCATCCACATAACTACATCATCTGACCAATTTAAACAAAGATCAGACCCTATTCCAATATTGTCTTCACCAATTAGGTTTACAAGCTCCTTAATCATTTCACAAAAATCTTCTATGGTACAATCACCTAAATTTTTAAGATGGTAAGGATATAAACTTAAACCAATAAAACCATTTTTTTTCACAAGTTTTTGTAAAATATCAGTATCAATGTTTCTTTTAGATTTATGAAAGAAATTTGGGTTAGCATGAGAAATTGCAACAGGTTTATTTGAGGCTTCAATGGCATCAAGACAAGTTTGCTTTCCTGCGTGACTTAAATCTACAATCATTCCAAGTCTATTCATTTCTTCAATAACAGCTTTTCCAAATCGTGATACACCTGAGTCTTTAGGTTCAAAGCATCCTCCAGCAAGCGGAGTTTGATTATTATAGGTGAGTTGCATAAATCTCACACCTGCTTCAAAAAATTTTTCAATTAAAAATATATCATTGGCAATAGGAGCAGAATTTTGAAAACCAAAAATAATTGCAACTTTATTATTTTTTTTAGCACTCAAAATATCTTCGGTAGTTTTTGCGTGAGCAATAATGTCATGATGCTCTTTAAAAATACGTTTCCAATCATTTATTTTTTCGAAAGACTCTTCAGTATTTTCCCAATATACTAATGTGACATGGATTGCAGTTAATCCAGCTTGGTGGGCATTTTCAAATAATTCCCTATTCCAGTTACAATATTCCAATCCATCAATTAGAAGTATATCTTCACTTATTTTTGACATAGATTAATACTTCTATTAATGAAAAAACCAAAATTAACTATACATATTTAATAAATGTTACAAAAAGTAAGAGAAAACCATAACTACATGAAACTATCAAGAATGGGTTCACGCTATCCTTGTCGCCTTAGTTTTTCTAGAAGTATGTTAAGAAGATTGATCAACGACAACTGGGCAATACATAAATCAAAATTTGATTTAGATAAGGATGGTTACGGTACGGTTGTTTATGAAATAATTATTAATAAACAAACTTATTCACTTGTATGTTTCTCTGCTTTTCTAGATGATAAGGATAGAAGTGATAGAGTTATCGCTAGTAAATGGGATACAGCCTATACATTACATGTAGGTAAATTATCTGATCAAGATCTAAATAGATTAAAAAAAACAATTCCCCTTCAAGAGTCAGGTCGAAATTCTCCAGATGAGTTAATTCTTAGTAGAGCAAATAAAAGTGTAAGACTGTTTCAGTATGTTGTAGATTGTCTTTCAAATGGTAATCAGCCAGATATTTACGAAATAAATAAAGTTGGGTATTTACTAAGAACTACTGCTGTTTATGGTAGTGGTAAATTTGGATTATCAGATTTTACTAACACAAAAAATACAACTGTTTTCAATCAACCCTTTAGAGCAGAAATGTTATCAGTTTATTTAATTAGAGAATTTAGTATTGAATTAGTTGAACATGTTGCAAAGCAAATAAATCCAAAAAAAGCAGTAAGGTTAGATAGAAAAATTAAACAACATTTAGGTATTGGTAATTCAACAGGTTTAGGTATGGCACCTTTTATCATTAAACATCCAAAATTGATTAATAAGTGGATGAAACAGTACACAAAGACATTAGAAGAAATTTCTCAAATCGAGTTAGATAATATAATTTTCGAAAAATATAAAAAACTTTTGAATAAAGCCCTAAATTATCTTGAAGAAGTTAATACAAGTGATGAATTCCAAGTTAATAAAAATAAATTAACTACTGAAGATTTAAAAAAATATATTTACTATATTAATGACTTAGATCTTTCTCAAAAATTTAAATGGTTAGATATTCTAGATTATTGTGATTCGAATTTTAATAATGATACTCAGGAAATTGCAAGAGTACAACTAATTGAATTGTATCCTCAAATATCAGAAGAGTTAGCAGAAGATATGGCTGATGAGGAAATAATGGAAATTGATGGAAATCAATCTATCGGAGATTTGAAAAAAATAATTAATGATAAATATTCTTGGATAAAAGATATTGATTTTAATAACAAAAATAGCAATTATTTATTTTGGTATGTTTCAGCAGCAAAGTTAGAACCTAGACTGGGTGAAAGATATAATGAACAAGGAAGTGAATTGGAGCAAAATTTAGGAATTGCAAAAATGGTTAATGAATTATTTAAGGAAATAAAAAATGTAGATGAAAATCAATTAATTTGTGAATTTTTATTAGTGCGCCCTAAATACAGAGGAATTGTTAAAAGAATTCAATCCTTAAAAAATTACCCTTACTCGGAAGTTCAAGATAATGTTCTTGATAGAAAAACAATACCAATTGATATGTTAAGATTTAAATTATCTTTTTTTGGTGCCAATCGTTATGATCCTAAGTCAGACAGATGGTTAAGAGTAAGTTTTTTTTCTGGAGCTCCTTATTTATCAGACCTAAATAATAAAAATGTTGATGAATGGGGTTTTGCAACAATGAGTTCATATTAATATCTGTGAGTTATTCTTACTATGAAGTCTTCACTAATACACAAAGAGCTTTTTCAGGATTAGGTTTCACCTATGGATCAGATGAAGATGCTGCATTTATTACAACTTGGCTTGAAGTATTTGGTTTTGATGGAATCAAATTATTAACATTTAAGATTGAAGAATTAGATAACAACTTTAATGCCAGTATAGATCCGTCAAAAATAAATGATGAGTTTGATTGTAAAAATAAATCTTTTTTAGTGATAGGTCCAGGGTTAATCGATTATTTAATATCAAAAATAGATAAAAGAGATAATTTTAAATTAACTTTAAAAAATTGTAGTGACCCTATATTCTTAATACCCTTACTTTACAAGTATGCCAAAAAAAATATCAATTCACAGTTTCTGTTAGATCAAAAAGTTTATGCACAAATAACTAATAAAAATATTAGCGTTAATAGTGATATTATCTCTACAAATTATCAAAGAAATTTTGATCTTCTACTCACAAAGAATATTTTAAATGAACAAAAGTTAGATATTAATATTTCATCATCAAATATAAATAATTTGCTCTCTAAGGGTATTAATCCTGATAAAAAATCTTGGGAGCAAATATCTAAAATAGCTTTTAGAACTTTTCTTCCTGAGTCAGAGGAGTCTAGAGCAAAAGGTGCCGGAGGTGGTGATGCAAATGATTAATTTACTATATGCAAATCTCTAGGTACATTTGTAAGTAGCTCATAACCAGTTTCCGTCACCCTAACTGACTCACTTAGTTCTAACCCCCATGTATCCATCCACATTCCACACATAAGATGAAAAGTAACATTAGACTCTAAAAGTGTTTTTTCATTTTTTCTAATGCTAAATGTGTGTTCGCCCCAATCAGGAGGATAACCAATACCAATAGAGTATCCAGCTCGTGATTCTTTTTCTAATCCATATTTTTCCAATACAGCCCAGAAAGCAGTGGCAACATCATGGCAAGTATTTCCTGGCTTTGTTTGATCGAGCGCTTTTTCAATACCTTCATTAGTTACTTTCAATGTATCGGATGTTTTTGGATCAGGTGAACCTACATATACAGTTCTAGATAAAGGACAATGATAACGATGCTTAACACCACCTAATTCAATTATTGTTCCCTCATTATTTTCAAATTTTTTATCACTAGGTGTTAAGTGTGATGCAGATGCAGACCGACCACTTGCAAGTATTATGCCTAAGCTTGAATATTCTCCCCCCATTTGTGTAGTTTCATTTCCAGCAATAAGAGTATTTTGAATTTTTCCAGCAACTGTGCTTTGTTTTACACCTTCTCTTATTGAATCAAATGCTGTTTGCATTCCTGCTTTAACTAATGTTCCAGCATCTTTCATATACTGTATTTCCTTTTCAGATTTTATATATCTGACCCAGTTAATTAAAAGATGAGCATTAATAAAATTGGCATTTGTTAAATTATCTTTTAATCTCTTATGATTTTCTGCAGTATAATAGTAGCTATCCATTTCTACACCAATATTTTTATCTGACCACTTCTTATCTTTGAACAATTGTACTACATAATCATATGGGTGTAATGGCGGACATTGAATAAGATGCTCAGGATAACCAAATATATTTTCCTCATTTAAATAGGTTGTGATCCTTGCACCATTCGAGTCTTGCTTTCTTCCAAACCAAAAAGGTTGGTCTTCATCTATAGAAATTATTACTCCTTGTGGAACATAAAATGACCATCCATCATAGCCAGTGAGATAATTCATATTAGAGGGATCAGTAGTTAATAGAATATCAACACCTCTTTTACTCATAGACTGTTTTACTTTTGCAATTCTTGAATTAAATTCTTCTTGTGAAAAAATCATAATTTTTTAGATAATCTCTTTATCTCTCTAATACTTCATATCCAAACTGATCTGCTGTTTCAAGAAGGATCTCCCAAATTGATAAGGCAAAACCTCTTGGTATATATAGACAGTAATTATTAGAGGATATTTTAAATAACTTAACACTGACATGATGAATGGCTGTGCTAGCAGAAGATAAATCTGGAAAATTCCTAGGTCTTAAATCAATTGGAAGATGTCTATTTAAAAATAATGATGAATTATCTCCTGATATTTCAATACCTGTGAAAGCATGAGACATGTCTAAAATTGTTGCGATTTGCTCACTTATTTCAATTTCTTTATTAAATAGCCACCATTTCAAAGGTTCCATTCTCCATAATGATTTATTTTCAAATATTATCCCTTTATTAAAACTAGGAATATTTTTAATTTTTAGTTCTTTTGACAGTAAATTATTCATTTCATCAATTTTGTCAGGCCAACAGGCAATTTGCAAAATTTCTAAACTTTTTAATTCTTTAAATGTTAGAGATTGTTTCTCGCTTGATGAATATTTTCCAACCTTATAAATTGTTTCTAGTGCAGAATGTCTATGCATACATTCGTTCTCCTTTAGGATCAATCATATGTGGTGAAACAACTTTTAAATTCATTTGTTTATTTCTTACAGGATCTGCCCCAACTAAATTGGTATCTTTCCATTTATCTAAACCACCTTTGACAAAACCTAATCCAATCCAATGTCCAAGTTCAGGAGAATAAGTAACTGAGGTAATTCTTCCGATACCCTGTCCTTTAATATTATTTTTTTCACAGACAATAGTTCCAGCATTAAAAGTTTCTTTTAAGTTTGTTGGAAAGAAACCTACTAGAATTTCTCGATCATTATTTTTTAATACTCCTCGTTTTCTCATTGCGCTTCCAATATATGATTTTTTTGTAGAAGCCATTTTGCTTAAACCTGCATCATCAATTGTTACCCTTCCATCAAGCTCAGCGGCTGTTACATGACCTTTTTCAACTCTAAGTGCACCTAAAGCTTCTAATCCATATAAACATCCATCATATTTTTTTGCATTTTCCCAAAGTAGGTCCATCATTGTATTAGCAAAATCTGATTTGACATAAACTTCAAAAGCTAATTCACCTGAAAAACTAATTCTAGCAATTCTACAAGGAATATTACCTTTAAGAAATGTTGAAGTAACACCCATAAAAGGTAAGTTATTATTAGTTATAACCAAAGAATCATCGACACAATTATTGAGAACTTCTCTAGATTTAGGTCCTGCAACTGATACGCCTGCCCATTGTTCAGAAACACTTGTCACATTAACATTAAGATCTGTCCATCTAGTTTGAAGTAATTCTTCTAACCATGACATCACTTTTGCAGCTTCACCTGTAGACGTAGTCATAAAATATTCATTTTCTGCTAATCTCCAAGATGTGCCATCATCCATTACAATACCGTCATCACGCAACATGATACCGTATCTAGCTTTTCCAACTTGTAGTTTTGAAAAACCATTCGAATAAATTCTATTTAAAAATTCGGTAGAGTCTGGTCCTTGAATAGCAATTTTGCCTAATGATGTTATATCACAAATTCCAACTGTTTTTCTTACTGTTGATGCTTCTCTTATATAAGAGTCACTTAAAGTTTCATTTTCTTTAGGATAATACCAAGGCCTTTGATACAATCCAACTTCAATCATTTTTGCACCATTATCAATATTCCATTGATGCATTGGTGTTACTCTTAACGGCCTAAAATGTTTTCCAACATTTCTTCCACTTAAGGCACCTATAGATACAGAAGTATAAGGAGGTCTGAAAACAGTAGTTCCAACTTCTGGAATTTCTTTCTTTAAAAGTTCAGCCATTAAAGATAATCCAATGATATTTCCCATTTTTCCTTGATCGTTTGCCATACCTAAAGTTGTGTATCTTTTAAGATGCTCTACAGAAATGAAACCTTCACGATGTGCGAGTCTTACGTCATCTGTCGTCACATCATGTTGATAATCTACAAAACTTTTTGATCTAGATTTTTTATATTTTACTTCATAAAGTGGTTGTATGGGATTTTTCCATCCACCAGGTTTTGGGAAAAAATAATTTGTTTTAGAAATACCTAAACGGTTCAACGCATCTGTAGTTCCTGCTATCCCAGAAGCAATACAATCATTTTTATTCCATAAACCTCTAGAAGAACCTACCATTGTAATATTTTCTTTTGAGTCACTCGGTAAAAAACAAGCATTGCTATAATCCCATTTAGGCCTTACACCCCTGTGAGATAACAAATGTACAGCAGGCGACCAACCGCCTGATAATAGAACCTGATCACAATTTATAGTTTCAGATTTATTCATATTTTCACTTTTTGACACATCTAAACTATGAATTTTTTTTGAACCATTAATATTATAAGGCACATACCCTTTTCTAATTTCAAAACATTTATTTGTTTCAATTTCAAAATTAGTTCGTGAGTCAAGAACAGTTACATTAGCTCCAGCTTCTGATAATTGTTGTGCTGTTTCATAAACAGAATCATTATTTGTAGCTATCGCAATTCTTTTTCCTGTTAGTACACCATATCTATTCAAATAATGCTTCGATGCATTTACAGTCATTACACCAGGAATATCATTATTATTAAATGCAATATGTCTTTCAATTGCTCCAGCGCCAACAATTATATGCTTTGCTCTAATAGTCCAAAATCTTTGACGTGGAATGTTTACATTTGGTGCTGATATATGATCTGTTACTCTCTCTAATAAACCAACAACACAATTATCATATAGTCCGAACGCAGTAGTTCTAGTCATTATTTTTATTCCTAGATTTTCAAGTTGATTTTTAATCTGTGAGTTATCAAAATTATTTTCTGCAAGTTGATCTCCTCCAACAAGACTATCTTGCTCAACTAAAATAACATCTAATTTTTTTTCTGCTGCCTCTATTGCAGCTGCAACACCAGCAGGTCCTGATCCTACAACAATTAAATCACAAAAATCATGAGCATGTTCATAAGAATCTGGATCAGGTAACTCAGAAGCACTTCCCATTCCCGCCGCTTTTCTAATAAACTTTTCGAAAAACATCCATATAGCTGTCCCTCTACCCCATTCAAATGGAGGTATTCCCATAAAAGTTTTATAATAAAAGCCAGCTGCAAAAAATCTACCTAAGTAATTATTTATTCCTGCTAGATCAAAATTTACATTTGGAAATGCATTTTGACCACTGGCTTCCAAACCATTATATAATTCTTGTGTTGTTGCTCTTACATTTGGATCTCTTCTATCTTTTGAACCAATGGTAACTAAGGCGCCAGATTCCTCGACTCCACTAGAAAATATTCCTCTTGGTCTATGATATTTAAAACTTCTACCAACTATACCAATATTATTTGCAAGTAATGCTGATGCTAGTGTATCTCCTTCAAAACCTTTGTAATTCTTTTTATCCCATCTAAAGGATAGAATTTTATCTCTATTAATTTTTCCATAATTATCTAATCTTCTTGTTTTCATTTATTATTTTCTACAACCTTCTGTAAGTTCGGATGACATGGTTTGACACTTTTTATTTCATGAGTGA
Organism: uncultured Alphaproteobacteria bacterium; assembly: GCA_902614085.1. Classification (GTDB taxonomy): domain Bacteria; phylum Pseudomonadota; class Alphaproteobacteria; order HIMB59; genus CACPNW01. The sequence continues at coordinate 692,412 of CACMJS010000001.1, read as the reverse complement.
CTGTAGAACGTTCAACTACCAACCACATTCTACATCCATTAGAATGATGCCATGTTTCAAATTGAAACCCTTTTATATTTTTTCTGAAAAATATAGCTTCAGTCCATTCTTTCTCTGATGCATCTAACGAAGGATAATTGATTGTTGCATCTCCTCCATAACTAAATTCACTATGATCTCTTTCACCACAATAAGGACAATTGATTCTAATCATTTAACCGTGCAATTTCGGATCAGGTCCTGCACCACGTTCATCTATATTGATACCTTTTTCAAATCTTTCTAAATTATGATTTTGCACGTAGTTATGCGGGCTTTCATTTGCAATTAAATCAGCAAAATACCAACCTGATGCTGGACTTGCTTTAAAACCCCCATAGTTCCAACCAGCATTTAAATAGAGATTAGATATCGGCGTTTTACAAATAAAAAATGATCCATCCATTGTCATGTCCATAACACCTGCCCAATGACGAAGTAATCTTATTCTTCCAAGTGAAGGAAATATTGCCATGGCTGCTTCGGCAACATCTTGAACCATAGGAAGATTTCCTCTTTGCGCATATGATTTATACCAGTCAAGATCACCACCAAAAACCATACTTCCTTTATCTGACTGCGATATATAGAAATGTGCACCACCTACACCGTAAACAACAACCTGATCTAGAAGTGGCTTAACAGCCTCAGATACAAATGCTTGTAGTTTATGAGACTCAATTGGCAGGTTGCCTAATTCTGCCATTTGCCATAATACTGAAGTATTGCCTGCAACAGCAAATCCTATTTTCTTTCCTTTTATAATTCCTCTTGAAGTTTGAATACTTTCAATATTTCCATTCTTTCTTGTAAAACCTGTAACTTCACAATTTTGCAGAATGTCTACACCTAATGTATCTGCAGCCCTTGCATAACCCCATGCAACTGCATCGTGTCTTGCATTGCCTGCTCTTTTTTGAACTGCAGCTCCAAGTATTGGAAATCTAGAATTATGATAATTTAAATGCGGAATTTTTTTCTTTAAAGTTTTTAAATCCCAAAGTTCTGCATCAGTTCCATGGAGTCGCATAATATTATAAATCCGTGAAACTGAATCTTTAGCACCAGGGCTATGAAATAATGATACATGAGCTCGTTGGCTAAACATTACATTATAATTTAATTCGTGACTTAAATTTTCCCATAACTTTAAAGAATGTTCATAAAATTCGTGGTTGCCTGGCATCATATAATTTGATCTTACAATAGTTGTATTACGTCCAGCGTTTCCTCCACCAATCCAGCCTTTTTCTAAGACAGCTACATTTTTTATATTATGATTCTTTGCTAAATAATATGCTGTTGCAAGACCGTGTAAACCTCCCCCAATTATTACAACATCATAACTACTTTTTGGTTCTGGATCACGCCATTGTCTAGTCCAATAAGACTGACCATTTAAACCGTTTTTAATTACATTCCAGGCATTAAATTTTGTCATTTGTTTTATTAATTATTAGAATAGTTGATGAAAGTAAAATGAATTAAATCGCCATGCTGGTGTTATTTAATCACAGTTAACTTAATGAATCTGGCCATGTGTCATTTAATCTATAACCTTCTGGAAAAGGATCATCCTTATCTATATATAAACTTTGTTTTCCAGTAATAAATGCACTACCTGTTATTTTTGGAATAATACAATTTTTGTTATTAATTGTAATTTCCTTTTCAATACTTGCTTTAAATGTAGATCCTATAATAGACTTTGATATAAATTCTTCATTTATTTGTATTTCATTTTTTTCTCTCATTACTGCTAATCTTGCTGAAGTGCCTGTACCACAAGGTGAGCGATCAAGTTTTCCAGGTCGTATAACAACTGTATTTACTCCTGTAAGTAATGATTGATTATTTTTTTTTAAAGGTTCAATAAATTGGCAAAAGGAAAGATAATCTAATCCTTTAATAGTAGGATGTTCAAATCCTATAAATGCGTTTGCTTCTTTCAATAATTCTTTGGCAACATTTACAAATTTATTTGCATTCTTTGGTTCAATTGTAAGATTAAAATCACTAGCATTACAAATTAAAAAACTGTCACCTCCAAAAGCGGTACTTACTTTAATTGTGCCATAATTTTTAGTCTTTAAATCTACATCTATTTTATCTGCAAAGCAGGCAAGATTAGTTAAAGTGACACTTTTAACTTTCTTATTTTCACAATCAGCAACAACTTTTATTAAACCACCGGGAGCTTCAAGTGTAAGCATGGTTGTAGGATATTTCATTTGAACAATATTTTTTTCTAATAAGACTGTTGTTACACAAATTGCATTTGATCCACTCATTGGAGGATTATCTTCTGGTTCCATAATTACAAATCCAGCATCTGCATTTTTATTTGAAGGTTCTAAAACAATATTACAATGTTTAAAGACCCCTCCTCGAGGTTCATTTAAAAAAAAATTTCTCCATTTTTTATCTAAAAAAAGTTTTTTAGAAGCTTCCTCAGGTGAATTAAACTTCAAACCTTTAATTCCAGTTACGACATCCCCAATTTCACCACAGCAATGTGTGTTAAATACTGTGATTTCATCCATGTGGAATTATTAGATCATCAATATTTTTAGAATGATGTGTAATTTGTTCGTATCCATCTTTTGTTATAATAAAGCTATCACCAACTTGTGATCTAAAATTATTTGCACTTGCTCCGCCATCAACAGCAAATACCATTCCAGGCTCAAGAACTGTTTTGTTCCCAACTACTAATTGTGGTTCCTCTAAAAAGCTAAAGCCTGTACCTCTTCCACATCGAAATGTAGGATAAGGGTATCCCTCAGACTGTATAGTATCTGCATAAGCAGCATGAACTTCTTCAGCTGTTACTCCAGGACCAAGAATTTCAAGAGCAGCTTTTTGAGATTTAACTGCAGTCTCAAAAGCTTTTATTTGTTCATCTGATTGAATTTCTTCTACCCAAAATATTCTGTCAAAACCTAATTTAAACCTATGAAAATTTGTAGAACCACAATAACATACAAATACGGGATCACCTTTTTGTATAATTTTGGTCGAAGCACGATGGTGAGTTTTAGGTAAATCATGACCCGATGTCATAACAGGCAAAAAATGAATATTTGGAGACATATTGATATTATCAGGATAAAATTCTTTTAAAAGATCTGCAGCTTTTCTTGTTCCAGCTTGTGATTGTGCAAGTGCAACCTCATACTCAGGAACATTATGGCCAATTGTTTTTTTTGCTGCCTCCATCATAGCCATACCAACTTCGCCGGCATGCCGAGCTATATTCAATTCATGATTAGATTTAATCATTCTTATATTATCTATTAATTTGGTTAAATCCCCTGGATGATCTTGAAGTAATTCGTCTAAATAACTTTTAACCATTGGATTGATTTTAAATTTTTCAATAAAAATATTTTTATGCTGATTAATAATTTGAGGTAATAATTCTCTCCATTCATTTCCAATACCATCATTCCATGTTTTGACTGTATCCACAGGGCAATCATCTGGTACTAATAAAACATCAAGAAGAGGTGTAATTAAGTAAGTTTTATGATCATTTGAAACAACTAAAAGTGTTGGTCGAAAAAAATCCATATGAAGGAAGTCATGATATCCTGTAAAATAATAAATAGAGTCATCATCTGTTATAATTGAGAGATCAATATTATTCTCAGACATTTTTTTCTTAAGTTTATTTAAATTTTCAGAAAACATTTATTTTAATTGTTGTTCTACTAATTCAGTCCAATATGAAGAACCTACGACTAATAATTCGTCATTAAAATCATAATTATCAGCATGTAAAGGTCTGGAATGCTGCTCTGATGTACCGTTACCCATTAAAACAAAGCAGCCAGGTTTTTCATTTGCCATTACTGAAAAATCTTCTGAGAATAAACGTGGTTCAATATCACCATTACATTTATCGTTTCCAAGCAATGAAACTGCAGCTTTTGTTGCAGACTCAGTTTGGTTTTTTGAATTAAAAGTTATAGGACAGGTTGTTTCATATTTAACACTTCCATTAACACCATGTGCATTGCAAATGCCCTCAACAATTTGTAACATTTTTGATGCAATTTTTTCATTTGTTTCTTTTGATAAAGCTCTTGCATCACCAGTCATTTTTACCATACCTGGCAGAACGTTTTTTTTACCATCGGTTATAAATTCAGTAATAGAAACTATACCATTATCTGCTGGATTTAATTTCCTAGAGACTATCGATTGAAGTGCTACTGCTATTTGAGAACCGACAGTTATTGCATCAACGCCCATATGAGGTAATGCAGCATGCCCACCTTTAGCTTTTATTTCAATTTCAAATAAATTTTCACTTGCTGTGATTGCTCCTTTTCTAGTGCCAAATGTTCCAATTTCCATGTTAGGAATATTGTGCATAGCGTAAACTTCATCAATTTTAAATTTATCAAACAAGCCCTCATCTATCATTGTTCTTGCACCAAAAGTATTTTCTTCATCAGGTTGAAAAATAAAATATACTGTGCCGTTAAAGTTACCTTTTTCTGATAAATATTTTGCTGCTCCTAATAACATAGTAGTGTGACCGTCATGTCCACATGCATGCATTCTGTTATCAAACTTAGACTTATAACTAAACTCATTAGTTTCGTGTATAGGGAGAGCATCCATATCTGCTCTTATACCAATTGATTTCGAACTATTTCCTTTTTTTAAAATTCCAACTACTCCAGTCCTGGCAATACCAGAATGCACTTCTATTCCAAAATCTTTTAAAAGAGTTGAAACTTTTGCTGCAGCATATTCTTCTTCAAAACTAATTTGTGGGTGCATATGTAGATCATGACGCCATTCTACTAATTGGTTATGTAATGACTGTGTTTTCATAACCTACATACTATTAAATTCTTTAATTTTATTGTCTAGAGAAAGCATATAATCATAATGTGAATTCCAAAATTTTTGATCTTTTCTTTTTTCAAATTCTTCAAGACTAACACCTTGTTGCTCTACCCAAGTAAAGTATCCTAAATTAAATATTCTTTTCTTATCCATGTGAGAGAGTTCAAGCATATTATCAGTGGATATTCCTGATAAGTATTGTCCAAATAATTCAGCACAAACTATTTCATCATAATTATTATTAAAATCAGCAATGGTCTTGTTTAACTCTGACATATATAAATCTGCACCATCAGTAGCAACCGTTATAATTGCGTCATCACTATTTAAATCCATATATTTAGCTAGTTTTATTGATGCCAATATATTTGCTATTGCTGAGAAACCAAATTCAGGAAGTCGAGAAACAAAACCAGGGTCAAAATTTTTTTTCTCAATCAAAAAATTTTTTCCTATTTCAGTGTTAAAAATCATATTTAAATTATTGGTAGCTTGATCAGAAACATCGACAACAAAATCTGTATTCATTACATTATGAATAAGAGGAACATGTTTGTCACCAATTCCTTGTATATTATGTTCACCATAACCTCCGTGAAGTAATGTTGGACACTCCAAAGCTTCAACAACTGCAATCTTCGTCTGTAATTTATCTTTCAGATAATCTCCTGCTGCTAGAGTACCGCTTGATCCTGAAGCACTTACGTAAAATCTAGGCGTTAAATTACTGCTACCTTTAACTCTAAGAAATGATTTTTCAAAAGATGGGCCAGTTACAGAACGATGAATACCGTAATTATAATACTCATCAAATTGATTTATTATATCATTTTGACTATCTTTTTTTAATTCATTACAAGCATCGTAGATTTCTTTAACATTACTTTCTGTGCCTTTTGTCTTTATGATATTTTTTTTATCTTCAACCCAATTATTCAACCATTCAAATCTCTCATTACTCATTCCTTCAGGAAGTATTGCAATACTATTAAGACCCATTATCCGAGATATTGCCACTCCACCCCTACAATAATTTCCTGTAGAAGGCCAAACTGCTTTATGTTTTTCATAATCAAAAGTGCCATTCAATATTCTTGGAAGCAAACAACCATAAGCTGCCAAAACTTTATGAGCTGTTATTAAAGGAAAATATCGTCCCATATTTACAATTATCTTTGCCTTTACACCTGTGAATTCTGTTGGAAGCACAATATATTCAGGCTCATTTCCAAAACCTGATTGATCTCTTTTATTAAACCAATGAACTCGAAAAAGGTTAAGAGGATTAATATCATTATTATTAATTTTTTTTAGAGAATTTTTAATATCGTCATTAATAATTTGAGGATCTTGAAGTTCATTTATACTAGGTAAGACGACTCCTTTTGATTTGAAATAGTCAGATGTTTTTTTTACTATTGCTTGACTCATAAATTAAATATTGATGCCTAAATTATTTTTTTTACAAAGATTATAAGCAAATCTAGCTATTGCAGTATCTTGTACACCAGTTCCTGTCAAATCACATATCGTTATATCTTCTTTATTTTTTCTTCCTAAACTTGGATCGTTAATTATATCGCCGAGTTCATTAAATTTTTCTTTGGAAGAAATTATATTTTGTTTTAAAGCATGATGTAATTCACCCAAAACACTTGTTTGTAATTGATTATCAGGCACATATTGATCGCAATGTTTTAACATATAAGGATCTAATTCATTTTTTTGTTCTGCATCTGATCCCATTGCTGTTATGTGAGTTCCTTTATTTATCCAATCAAATTCCAAAAGCGGTTTTTTACTTGGAGTCGTTGTAACAATTATTTCTGATAAGCTTGCCAATTCTTTGCAAGAAGAAGCTATATACAAATCTATATCTAAATTTTTGAAACTTTCTATTAATTGGTTCGCTTTTGTCTCATCTCTTGCCCAGACTATAATTTTATTTATTTTTCTAACTAACATTATTGCTTGAAGTTGTAATTTGGCTTGAATTCCAGCCCCGATAATACCGACAGAATTAGCATTTTGATTTGATAAGTATTTTGTAGCTATTGCTCCTGCTATAGCTGTTCTAGTATCTGTAAGATAACCTTCATCTAATAAAACAGATTTTACAACTCCAGTCTTTGAATCTAATAAAACCATCAGTCCATTACTAGATGGCAAACCAAGTTTTGGATTATCAAAAAAACCTGAGGCAATTTTTATTGCAAAACTATCAAGACCTTCAACGTATGCAGCTTTAACATCTGATTCACCATGATATTTTTCAATATCAATTCTCATTATAGGTGGCATCATTACCAATCCCTTTGATAAACTATTAAATGCGTCTTCTATTATTGGAATGAGATTTTTATTCAAATCTACATATTGAATAATATCATTTTTATTAAGGATGAGCATGGCTTAAAACTTTGTTAAATAGTTCCGAGTCAATATTTCCACCACAAATTAAACAAATTATATTTTTTCCTAAGTGTGATGTTAATTTTTCTTTAACAACCATTACACTTGTTGCTGCCGCACCTTCAGATACAATTTTATGTTCTAAAAAATTTATTCTAATTCCCTCAGCTATTTTTTCTTCACTTACTAAAACAAAGTCATCAACGTATTGTTGTACAATATTAAATGTAAATTTATTATCTAAACCAATACTACCCCCTAAACAATCAGCTAAAGTTTCAGTTTCCTCTACATCAACAGGCTTACCTTCTTTTAGACTTTCATACATTGAAGGACCTCTTTCCATAGATACGGCAATAATTTTTGTATTAGGTTTTTGAAGTTTAATAGCTTGCGCTATTCCAGATATAAGACCGCCACCAGATGTTGGTATAATTACTGTATCAACTTCAGGAAATTCAGTAAGCATTTCAAGTCCAACTGTACCTTGGCCTATTATAATATCTTTATCATCAAAAGGATGAATTAATGGGATATTTTTTTCTTTCGCAATTTGTTTAGCATACAAATCAGCTTCATCACTATTCTTTCCAATAATTTTTACTTTAGCTCCTAATTTTTCAATAGCCTCTTTTCTATATTCTGGTACCATTGAAGACATGTATATTGTTGATTTAATACCTAATACTTTTGAAGCATAAGCAACGCCTTTGCCATGATTGCCTGTAGAGACTGCGATGACTCCTTTGCTTTTGTCATCTTCACTTAAAGAAAGAAGTTTATTAACAGCGCCTCTTAACTTAAATGAACCAGTGATTTGAAAATTTTCTAACTTTAGTTTTACTGTAGTATTTTTTGATAAGAAATTAGAATTAATTAATGGTGTATAATTAACATAAGGTAAAATTTTCTTATGTGCATCTTGTATTTGTTGAAGTGTAATCAATTTAAACCCTATTTAATGTAATTTAAATAGGTTACCAAAACCATCAATTTTTTGATTAATATTAGATAATCTTAATGAATCCCAAATAATAGCTTGATTACTTGAAATGATATCTGTGCTTAATTTTGACTCTAATGTTTCGATAATATCAATTACTTTTAATGCAGTACAAGAAACAAAAATACTATCAACATCTATTAAATCAATTGAGGAAATTGTTTGCATTAAACTATCATGAGTAACTTTAGCAATTTCCGAATCATACTTTAAATTAAACGAACTAAATGATTTAATTTCAAATCCACTATCAATTAAATATTTGTAAACTTTTACATTAACATCTTTTGGATAAGGAGTAAGAACAGCAATTTTTTTATGGTTTAACAATTTAAGTGCTTTGACAGCTGCTGTAATAGGTGTAGTAATTAAAGCATCAGGTTTAGCCTTGAAAATTTCAGATCTTATTCTTTTTTCACCAATTTCAATAGTACCCGAAGTACATCCATACGCTACAACTTGTATTTTTTCATTGGGTAGTATTTGTTTTGTTGTCTCTGTAAGATGATCAGCCATCCTCATATAATTTTCATGAGTTAGAGGATTTAAAAAAGGTATCCTATTAAAAAATAGATCAACTGGTAAATTATGGCAAATTTTTCTAAAATCCTGTTCTATGGTAAAATCCGTTGATAGTGTAATTATGCCAATTCTAGAAAAGTTTGTATCATGTAAATTTGCTTTAAAATTATTTTGATTAAAATTATCCATTATTGATTTGGAAAATAATCCTCACACTCACCCTCTCTATGAACATCAGTAGTGGCACAATGTAGACTACCCCCAAATGCATAAACGTCTCTAAAAGGAACTGGAATAACATCCAATCCAAAACTTTCCATTTGTTTGATCATTTTTTCTTCAGTTGCCTCAACGCATATAGTTTTAGGATCAATTATCAAAACGTTCATTGATAACCAGATTGATGAATAACACATAGGTGGTGGGCTATTATGAATGGAAGGTGCTGCCTCATGAATTTCCCATTTATTATCATCGAAAATTTTTCTTTGCTCTGATGATATTTTTCTATTCGGATTAATAATTATAACTCCTGGTTTAATAGGGGTAAAACATGCATCAATGTGAGTTGGAATTAAATCACCTGGTAAATTAATTTGATGTACGCGATGATTTGGATAATGTCTTCTTAACCAATCTAAACCGCTTAAATTTGATGTAAAATTGTTATGATAAAATAGATCTTTTCCAAAGCGTAAAATTTCTGCTGCATCAAAAAGTGGTTCTATTTCTGTCAATATCATGTCTCTATTTTCGATTTTTTTATATCGTTCTTCTTCCGTTATTCCTTCAGGAAGATAATTAGACTTATACGATTGATTAGTTAATCTTGGTTTAGGTGCCGATTCCCATCTCATGTTTTTATCTTCTGCATAATATTTTTCAAGTAGTGGTCTGTAAGCAAGGTACTCAAACCATCTACATCTGTAAGACATTGGCGCCTCTAGCATTTCATTTCCTACAGTAAGAATAACATCTCTTGGAGGCATGCAACCAAACATACCGTCATTAGACCAATCGGGTGTCTCGATACTTTGAGAAAAGTCAATAGGTGTTGGTCTATCAACTTTTATATTTAAGGAATTTAAAATTTTAACAAAGTTTTCTAATTGTATATTTGCTTTATCAATTGATTCCTTTGAACGTGGTCCGTGAGATCCTGCCATACCACTATCTTTACTAATTTTTGGTTCAAGTGCTGGTTCCATTGGAGGTATGTTAGCATTTTCAACTGCTCCAACTATAACATGTTTTAATGGATCCCATTCATTCCAAGAATTAACTATTGTCATTATATTTTCCTTAATTTAAAACTATGCATTATAATTAAAACATATGGAATTAAATAACAAATCACTCTTTAAACAAAAATGTTTCATAAATGGGGAATGGGTTGACAGCTCTTCAAGTGAAACTCTTGAGGTAAATAATCCAGCTTCTATGGAAATTATTGGCAATGTCCCAAAATGCTCAGTTTCAGAAACTAAAAAAGCCATAGATGATGCAAATACTGCTTTCCAAACTTGGAAAGAAACTACTGCGAAAGAAAGATCAATTATTCTTAAAAAATGGGGGGAGCTCATCACTGAAAATGCAGATGATTTAGCTAAAATCATGACCATTGAGCAAGGTAAACCTCTGGCTGAGGCAAAGGGTGAAATACTAATGGGCGCTTCTTACATTGAGTTCTATGCTGAAGAAGCTAAAAGAGTGTATGGCGATATAGTTCCTGATCCAAGACCTGGAAAAAGAATCGTAATAATTAAACAGCCTGTTGGTGTTGTGGGAGCAATAACTCCATGGAACTTTCCAAATTCAATGATCACAAGAAAATGTGCAGCCGCTCTTGCTGTTGGTTGTACGACAGTCGTTAAACCAGCAAGCCAAACACCATATTCAGCATTAGCTGTAGCAGTACTTGCTAAAGAAGCGGGTTTTCCAGATGGTGTATTTAATGTAATCACTGGATCGGCAAGTGAAATTGGTAAAGAGCTAACAAGTAACCCAATTGTAAGAAAAATTTCTTTTACAGGATCTACGGAGGTTGGAAAAATACTTTTAGAGCAAAGTGCCTCAACAGTAAAAAAAGTGTCTATGGAACTTGGTGGTCATGCACCATTTATTGTTTTCGATGATGCAGATATGGATGAAGCTGTTGCAGGCGCACTTCAAAGTAAATTTAGAAATAGTGGTCAAACATGTATTTGTTCAAATAGAATATTTGTGCATGAAAACATTTATGATGAATTCCTAGAGAAATTTACAAATGAAGTGAGTAAAATAACAGTGGGTAATGGACTTGAGGATGGAATTACATCTGGTCCGTTAATTGATCAATCCTCTTTAGAAAAAGTAATTGATCATGTACAAGATGCAGTAAATACGGGAGCTAAAATAGCAATTGGTGGAGATGTACATTCACTTGGTGGGAATTTCTATCAACCAACTGTTCTCTCAAATGTATCTACAAAGGCAAAAATTACTTTTGAAGAAACATTTGGACCTGTTGCTCCTCTTTATAAATTTTCCAGTGATGATGAGGTGATTAAAATGGCTAATGACACTCCATATGGATTAGCTTCATATTTCTATTCGAGAGACATAGGAAGAATTTGGCGAGTTGCTGAAGCACTTGAATATGGAATTGTATCTATTAATAATGGACTACCAACAATTGCAGAGGTTCCTTTTGGAGGTGTAAAAGAATCGGGAATGGGAAGAGAAGGTTCTCGATATGGTCTTGATGACTATTTAACTATAAAATATATTTCAATGGGCGGTATTTAAGAAAGCCAAGCAGCTCCTCTTACACCACTTGAATCCCCATAAACATTTTTAACAACTTTTGTTTGTAACGTATCAGTAAAAACATATTTTTTTAGAGTATCGTTAATATTTTCATAAATAAAATCTATATTAGACATGCCGCCACCCAAAACAATTACATCTGGATCAAGGATATTACACACGACAGATAAGCCTCTAGCTAAATGATCAATGTATTGATTTAGTGCAAAAATACTATTTTCTTCTTTATTATGAAAGCCTTCTAATATTTGGTGTGAGTTATAATTTTTGTTGAAGCGCAAATTATAAGCCGATGAAAATCCCGGGCCAGATATATAAGTTTCTAAACAACCATTTTTGCCACAATAACATTTTTTTACATATTTTTTTTCTTCTTCAGTTCTACCTGGCAGTACTATATGACCCCACTCTCCGCTTATACTATTACGACCCCTTATAACTTTTTGATTAATACTTATACCACCACCAACACCTGTTCCAATAATTACTCCAAAAACAACTTGATAACCCTTGCCTGCTCCATCTACTGCTTCAGAGAGCGTAAAACAATTAGCATCATTTTCTATATTAATACTCCTATTAAGAATTTTATCTAAATCTTGCTTAAATGGTTTACCATTTAACCATATAGAATTAGCATTTTTAATTAAAGCTGTATCGTTTGAAATGGCTCCTGGCATTCCCATGCCTACAGATTCTGCTTTACCATGTTTTTCTTCAAAATGATTTATAATGGAGAGTATACCGTTAATTGTACCATCATAACTTTTTTCAGTATTAATTCTTTTTCTATCTATTTCAGTTCCATTTGAATTTAGAAGAATACCTTCAGTTTTGGTACCTCCTACATCAATACCTATTTTCATTAATTATTATTTTGTAATAATTTTATGTAAAGTAGGGATCAGAGCAACTGCTAATGCTATTTTAAATAACTCACTAGGAATAAATGGTAAAAGACCAGCTGCTAATGCTTTTTCGAAACCAATAATATAACCAAGATAGATGATACCAAATGAGAATATAACAACAGAACCAATTAATAGAGATAATGCAGCCTTAAAATATGTTTTGCAAAAACCTAAATTTGCTAAATAACTTATAACGATAGAGGCAAATAACATACCATAAAGATATCCTGCTGTTGGTCCAACTAAATAAGCAATTCCTCCACCTGCTGCAAATACAGGAAGTCCTATAGCTCCTTGAAAAAGGTAAAATGCAACTGTGGCAAAAGATAATCTAATACTATAAGTCATTCCTATTAAGAAAATGACAAATGTCTGCATTGTCATTGGCACTGGCCAAAATGGCACTTGAACCTTAGCTGAAATCGCTAGTAAAATTGAACCAATTAAAATCAATGTTATTGTAAGAAAATTTGAATTAATATTTTCAAAATTTTTTAATTTGTTAATTAAAATTCTATCTTCGTGCATATATTTTCCTTTAATTATTGTAATTAAACTAATTTATATTTTGCTTCAAGCTTATCCCAAAAATCTTTTTCTAAATTTACATTATTTAATGCATTAATTTGCTTCAATCCTGTAGGCGAAGTTACGTTTATTTCTGTTAGATAATTTCCAATTATATCAATTCCCACAAAAAATAGATTATGTTCTTTTAGTTTTGGTCCCAAAATTTCGATAATTTCTTTATCTCTATAAACTAGGCCAGTTTTAACTGCCTTACCACCAGCATGGAAATTTGCCTTTACATTGTCTTCTTGAGGTATTCTAGCAACTGAACCGTAATATTCACCATCGAAAAAAACAACTCTTCTGTCCCCATCATTTATCTCATTAATAAATTTTTGAACCATTATAGGCAAATGTAAATATTCTTCTAATTTGTTAGAATTAAAATTACTTTTATCAAATCTATGTATGCCCTCTCCTCCATTACCATAAAGTGGTTTAGTTATAATATCTTCTTCTTTATCTAAAAATTCTTCAATAATTTTTAAATCTTTTGTCACCAAAGTAGGTGGCATAAATTCTTTAAAATTAAATGTAAATAACTTTTCAGTAGAATTTCTGACTGCAGTTGGATCATTGACAACAATTGTTGAGGATGGAAGTAAATCCAAAATATATGTAGATGTGATATAATTCATATCAAAAGGAGGGTCTTGTCTTAAAAAGATAAATTGAAAATCTTCTAATTTAGAAATTATTTTTTTAGATTTAAAATTAAAATAATTATTTTCATTTAAAAATAACTCTAGATAATATCCAGATGCTTGAATACAATTTTCTTTTATGAATAAGTCTTTTGGATTGTAATAAAAAATATCATAACCTCTTTCTTGCGCTTCATAACCTATCAAAAAAGATGTATCGAATTCATAATCAATCTTTTCAATATGATCCATTTGGATTGCTATACTTTTTTTCATTAGAAAATTTCTTCCTCATATATTTTTGTAATATTTTTTTTCCATTTACCGTTATATTTATTAATTAATAAATCAGCAGGTGAAAAACTATTTGATAGATTTTTTTCTAAATCTCTTAAATAAAATGTTTCATTATATTTGCCATTGTTGACTAGAATATTTCTTTTCTCTAAACCTGATTTTGAAATTTCAAATAATTTTAGTGCAACATCCAATAGATTGCCATTTTTAAATTTGCTTTTCAAGCCATGCTCTGGAACAAATCTATTTATTAAATTTCTATCACTTTGAGTCCAACCCTCAACAATTTCATTTGTTTTATCAATCGCTTCATCATTATATAAAATACCAATCCAAAAAGCAGGCTGAGAACATATTAAATCCCATGAACATGCGTCCATAGAACGAATTTCTAAGAATTGCTTTAATCTAACTTGAGGAAATAAAGTTGATAAGTGGTTTATCCAATCTTCAATAGTAGGTTCAATGTTTAAATCTTTAGAAATATTATTTTTCATAAAATCTCTAAAAGTATAATCTGTCATATCTATATAATTATGATTTCTAATTACAAAATACATTGGCACATCAAGAGCATACTCCGCATATTTTTCAAAATTAAAATCTTTATCAAAAACAAATGGCAATAAACCTGTTCTATCTTTGTCTGTGTGGTGCCAAAAATGAGATCTTAAACTCTTATATTTGGAAACTTTTTTTTGATCGAAAGGTGAATTAGCAAATATTGCAGTTGCTATACCTTCAAGATTTAACATTAATCGATACTTAGTGATCATATCTTCTTCAGAATGATAATCCAAATTTACTTGGTTTGTACATGTGCGTTTCATCATATGATGTCCAAGAGCACCAACTTTAGGCATATATTTTTTCATTATGGAATATCTTTGTTTTGGCATCCAGGGAAAATCATCAAGAGATAAACTTGGCTCAACGCCTAATCCTAATAATATAAAACCAAATTCTTCACCAATATCTTTTAATTCCTTTAAATGCCTATTAGTTTCAGTACAGGTTTGATGGATATTTTTTAATTGTGCTCCTGACAATTCGATCTGACCGCCAGGTTCTAAAGTTATACTTTCACCAAATCTTTCTAAGGCGATTATTGTAGTATTTTTATCATCATACTTTGGTTTCCATCCCTTATCTACAAATTTTAAAAGAATTTCTTTTATACCTTTGGGTTCTTCATAAGATAATTGATGTAAACTTTCTTTTTTTAGTACAAATTTCTCGTGTTCTACTCCTATGCGTAAATCATTCTTATTTTTGATTCCTTTATAAAAGTAATCTATTAGATCGTTTTTTTTTAACATTTATTTAACTTAAATAGACTTAATTATATTAAAAATAAAGTTGCTAATCCAAGAAAAGAAAGAAAACCAAATACATCTGTGATTGTAGTCAAAATTACTGCAGATGCTAAAGCAGGATCAATTTTTAGCTTATCTAAAACTAGTGGAATTGCAATTCCTGAAAAACCAGCGATTAGTAAATTTAGTATCATAGCAAGACCTATTATAAAACCCAACATTAAACTTTCAAACCAATAAATAGAAATTAAAGATATTATGATAGCGAATATGATTCCATTTATGCCACCGATTAAAGTTTCTTTGGTTATTATTTTTATTGCATTACTAGTAGTTAGTTCTTTAACTGCAATAGCTCTCACTGCAACAGTTAAGGTTTGAGTACCTGCGTTAGCACCCATAGAAGCTACTATTGGCATTAATATAGCTAGAGCAACTACTTTTTCTATTGCAGCTTCAAACAAACCTATAACTATTGAAGCCACAACAGCTGTCATTAAATTTACAATTAACCATGAAATTCTAGATTTTGTTGTACTAATAACTGATTCATATAAATCGGTATGATCTACGCCTCCAAGCTTTAAAATATCTTCTTCCCTTTCTTCCTCAATAACTTCGACAACATCATCAACTGTAATTGAGCCAATAATTTTTTTTTGATTGTTAATAACAGGAGCACTTACTAATCCATATTTATTAAATAAAAGAGCTACATCTTCTTGATCTGTATTTACATCAATTAATCTTAATTCTTTATTTATTATTGAATTTAATTCTATTTCTCTTTTTGAGCCCATTAATCTTCCTAATGGAACTATCCCTTTTGCTACTTTGTTTTGATTAATTAAATAAATATCGTAGAAATCTTCAGGTAAATTTTCTTTATTATTTCTCAAATAATCAATTGCTTGACCAACATTCCATGATTGATCAATAGCAACAAATTGTCTTTGCATTAATCTTCCAGCGGAATCCTCAGGGTAATTTAAACCTTCTTTAACTAAAGTTCTTTCTTCTTTGTCTAAGTTTTCTAAAAAAATATTTTGATTTTTTTCTTCTAAATCTTCTGCTAAATCTACGGCATCATCTATGTCTAAACTTTTTGCGTTATTAGCTAACTGTTTTATATCTAAAGTTTCAATTATTTCTTCTCTAAGACTATCATTCAAATAAGTTAAGATTTCAGGATCAAAATTTTTATCCATTATATTTAGAAGACTTAATCTTAAAACTGGATCTAAATTTTGAAGAATTTCTGCTATGTCTGCATTATGAAAGTCTTTTAATAAAGATAAAATTTTATCATATTTATAATTTTCTAGATAATCAGTTACTAATCGAATTGATTTATTAGAATTGTCATCATCTTTTTTAATTATAATTTCTTCCATATTAATTGGTGCGGCTGAGAAGACTTGAACTTCCACAGGATAAATCCCACAGCGACCTCAACGCTGCGCGTATACCAATTCCGCCACAGCCGCATATATACTAGAATTAAATATCAGATAGGATATTAACTATCAATAAAGTATATGAATGACATGAATCAGATTGAAATTAAAATATCTAATGAAGAAATAAATTATAAGGAGGCTGTTTTATTTATGGAGTCTAAGGTAAGAGATATAAGTGAAAATCATTCAAAAGAATTACTATGGTTTCTCAGTCATAATCATATATTTACTCAAGGCACAAGTGCTTCAGACGATGAAATATTAAATTCAGATGTTATAGAAGTATTAAAGACAAATCGTGGTGGAAAAACGACTTATCATGGACCAGGCCAAAGAATTGTTTATTTTATGTTAAACTTAAATAATAAAAAAAAGGATATAAGAAAGTTTATTTCTGTAATTGAAAATTCTGTAATTGATTTTTTAAAGAACTACAATGTTGAAGCAAGAGCATTTAAAGATAGAGTCGGTATTTGGGTAATTAAGAATAATAAAATGACACTTGATAAGGAAAAAAAAATTAGCGCTATTGGTCTTAGAGTTAAAAAATGGATTACTTATCATGGAATGAGTTTTAATATTAATCCTGATTTAAAATATTATAATTCTATTCATTCATGTGGATTAAAAGAGTATAAAAATACTTCATTGAATGAGTTAGGTATTAAAATAGATCAAAAAGAATTTGATGAAGGTTTTAAAAAAATTTTTTTAGACAAATTAAAAACTATTTAATTCTTTTTCTAAATTTTCTTTAAATTTTAATTTATTTTTTTTAATAAAAGTATGAAAATAATTGGGTAATTCTGAAATAAAACTAAATTTTTCTTCATAAATTGTAAATTTCAGAGCAAAGGCATGTAACATTAGTTTTTCATTATTGTACTTAGAATTGATATTATATTTTTGATCACCTATTATTGAGCAACCAAGATTTTTAGAAACTTTTCTTAATTGATGAGTTTTGCCAGTCTCAGGGTTATATAGAATTTGTGTTATGTTATTTTTGTTACCTATAACAACGTAGTTAGTTATAGTTTTCTCAATTTCCTGATTTTTATTTTTTATATTTAAAAGAACTTTAGAATTTTTATTTTTTGGACTTCCCTCACATATAGCAATGTAAAACTTTGTAATTAAATGTTGTTTAAAAAGTGTTGAAAAATATCTTGCATATTTTAAATTTTTTGAAATCAAAAGCAAACCTGATGTCTCTTTATCAAGTCTGTGAACGAGTCTATAATCGGGGTTAATATTTTTTATTATATGGTCAATCGAAACATTTACTTTACTACCTCCTTGTGTTGCAATATCTGACCACTTATTGATAACTAAAAAATTGTTATTTTGAAAAATAATTGATTTATTAAACTTTTTTAAATCATTATCTGATATGTTAATATTTCTCTTATAAATTATTTTATTTTTGTAAAGTTCTTCATGGAAATTTAATATAATTAAATTATCATTTAATTTGACAACATAATTTGCTTTTGTACGAGCGTTATTAATTAAAATATTTTTTTTTCTAATATTTTTTTCAATAAAACTTTGTGTAAGAGAGGTAAATAAGTTCTTTAAATATTTATCAAGCCTAACTTCGTAATCTTTCTTAATATGTATTTTTTTTATCAAATTAAAACTTATTAATTAACATTCCAAAGTATGCAAATAAAATGCAGACGAATATTGAAATAGAAATATATATAAATGCTATAAGGATTTTTTTAGAAATAATTAAATTAACAACTTCATAGGAAAATGCGGAAAAAGTAGTGAATGATCCAAGTAAACCTATAATTAAAAAAAATTTAACAAAATTTTCGTTAATATTTTTTGAGAAATCCGAAGTTACAAGATATCCAATCAAAAAACAGCCTATAATATTTACTGTAAGAGTTCCATAAATACTTGAGGTAAATATAGTTTTGCTTAAGTTTGTTAGAATATATCTTAGTATTGCTCCAGTTGCTCCACCTGCAGCTACAAAAATTAAATTAATCAATATTTTCTAAACTGGAGGTTGTTGTTCTACTTCTTCAGTAGATTTTTTTTCAATAACTGGACCACTATCTAATCCCTTAGCTGCCTCATCTCTATCAACAAATTCGATAACAGCAGTTGGTGCATTATCACCGTATCTATTACCTAACTTAACAATTCTTGTATATCCACCAGCCCTAGACTTATATCTTTCGGCAAGAACATCAAAAACTTTCTTTGAGATTTTTTGATCTTGTAGAATGGAAACTGCTTTTCTTCGTGAAAATAAATCTCCTTTTTTTCCTAGTGTAACAATTTTTTCAACAAATCTTTTAAGTTCTTTTGCTTTCGCCAAAGTTGTAGTTATTTGCTCATGTTTTATAAGAGCATTAGACATATTCATAAACATTGCTTTCCTGTGGGATGAAGTCTTATTTAATTTTTTGTTTTTAATATTATGTTTCATATTTATTTATTAAAAGGATCCTCATATTTTTTTGCAAGTTCATCAATATTTTCTGGAGGCCAATCAGGAACAGACATTCCAAGATTTAATTCCATTTGTTGAAGCACTTCTTTAATTTCATTCAGAGATTTTCTACCAAAATTTGGAGTTCTTAACATTTCTGATTCAGATTTTTGAACTAAATCTCCAATATAAATTATATTATCATTTTTAAGACAATTAGCAGATCGTACAGATAATTCTAATTCCTCTACTTTTTTAAGTAAGTTTGAATTAAATGATAATGTTTCAATTTGAGATTGATCAGGCAATACCTCTGGTTCATCAAAATTAATAAATGGTTGTAATTGATCTTGCAATATTCTAGCAGCTAAAGCAATAGCATCATCTGGTGCCATCGCACCATTTGTCTCAACTTCGAAAACTAATTTATCAAAATCTGTTACTTGTCCCACCCTACTGTTTTCAACTTTGTATGTAGCTTTAATAACAGGACTAAACATTGCATCTAATTTAATCTCACCAATCAATTTGTCTTCATCTTCAGCTACTTCGGCTGAGACATAACCTTTGCCAGTTTCAACATTAGCTTCAATTTCAACATCTGCATTAGAGTCTAATGTCATTATTAGTTGATCAGGATTCATTATTTCTGTTTCAGAGTCTGCTTCAAAATTTCCAGCTCTTAATTCACCGGAGCCAGTAGACTTCAGATACATTTTTTTTAATCCAGGTGAGTGTACTTTAACAGCTATTGATTTTAAGTTTAATAATATTTCTGTCAAATCTTCTTTTACACCAGGAATAGTAGAGAATTCGTGAACGACACCTTTTATTTTTACTGATGTTATTGCTGCTCCCTGTAATGATGAAAGAAGAATTCTTCTTATAGAGTTACCTAAAGTTAAACCAAAGCCTCGCTCAAGGGGTTCAGCCGTAAGTTTACCTATTCTACCATTTGTTTCATCTACATTGACTTCCATTTTTGTAGGCTTAATTAATTCACTCCAATTTTTTTGTAACACTTAGATGCTCCTTTTTTAAACTCTTCTTCTTTTTCTTGGTCTGCATCCATTATGAGGAATTGGTGTTACATCTTTAATTGAAGTAATCACGTATCCAATAGATTGCAATGATCTAAGAGCAGACTCTCTTCCAGAACCTGGACCAGAGACCTCTACTTTAAGATTTTTTAAACCGTATTCTTTTGCTTTATTACCAACGTCTTCAGCAGCAATTTGTGCTGCATAAGGTGTAGATTTCCTAGATCCTTTAAAACCTTTATGACCAGATGATGACCATGCTAATGCATTTCCATTTTCATCTGATATAGTAATTATTGTATTATTAAATGATGAAAGGATGTGAGCAACACCCGAAGATATTTTTTTTTTAACTTTTGATTTTTTTTTCTCAGCCATTTTATCCTTTTGTAACTTTTTTCTTTCCTGCTATTGCGACTGCTTTACCTTTTCTTGTTCTAGCATTTGTATGTGTTCTTTGACCTCTAACAGGTAATTTTTTTCTATGTCTAAGACCTCTGTAGCAACCTAAATCATTTAATCTTTTAATATCTAGAGATATTTTTCTTCTTAAGTCACCTTCTACAGAATAATCTTTATCAATTAAGTCTCTGATTTTATTTACTTCATCTTCATTTAATTCACTCACTCGCTTAGAGATATCTATTGAAGCATTTTTACATATATCTAAGGCAAACTTTCTTCCTATACCAAAAATATAGGTTAGAGCGATATTTACCTTTTTATTAGTTGGAATGTTAACACCTGATATTCTAGCCATAAATATATCTAAAAAAAATGAATGAGGGTGAATACATGAAAATCATACAGGTAGTCAAGTGGAGATGTGCTAAATTTTGGCTGTTTTTCATGATTTTTTCAAAATTTGTTTGATATTTTGTGTAATTTCTTCAATTTCTAAAGATCCATCTATTTCGAAGAATTTGGTACTATATTTATCTTTGTAAAAGTTCGATACCTTTTGTGTTGAATTTAGATATTCATTATATCTTGTTTCAACAACATTAATATTGTCATCATCTCTGCTTTCTTCTGATGATCTTTTTAGTATCCTATTTTTTAAAGTTTCAAAATTTATTTGAATATCAAAAATATAATCTATTGAGCTAGAAGTTTCAGAGAGAAAATTAATGAGAAATTCTGACTGATGCAAAGTTCTTGGATAGCCATCTAAAATAAAACCTTTAGAAGTTTCTTTAGTTAGTCTTGAGGATACAATTGAATTCAAAATATCATCGGAAACTAAATTACCAGCAGCCATAATTTTTTTTAATTCAATTGCCAAATTATCATTTTCTAATAATTTTTTTCTCAATATATCCCCTGTTGAAAGATGCGAAATGTTTAAGTGTTCAGATATTATTTTAGCTTGAGTACCCTTGCCTGCTCCAGGTGGGCCAAAAAAAATTATGTTACTCAATTTATCTTCTACCTTTTAATTTAGTTTTTTTAAGTAATCCTTCATATTGATGTTGGAATAAATGTGATTGAACCTGTGTTATAAAGTCAATCATCACAACCACTACTATAAGTAGAGCAGTGCCACCTAAATAGAAAGGTATAGAGGTTCTAGATAATAAAAATTCGGGTAGGAGTGCAACAAAAGTCAAATATATTGTTCCTATAGTCGTTAATCTAATTAACACAAACTCAATATAAGCTGCAGTATTATTGCCTGGTCTTATTCCAGGTATGAAACCGCCATATTTTCTTAAATTTTCAGCTTGTTCATCTGGATTAAAAACAATTGAAGTGTAAAAAAAGCCAAAAAATATAATCATTGCAGCATAAAGAGCTAAATAAAGAGGTTGGCCTCTTCCTAGGTAACTAGAAATTAAAATAAAAATATCACTTGAAGAACCAGCGCCAAAACCAGACATTGTATTTGGAAGAAGTAAAATAGAAGAAGCAAAAATTACTGGAATAACTCCAGCTGTATTAATTTTTAATGGCAAGTGAGAACTTTGACCACCATAAATTTTGTTACCAACTTGTCTTTTTGGATATTGAACAGGCAGTCTTCTCTGAGCTTTTTCAACAAAAACAATAAAAATTATCAATAACAATATAAGTATTAATATTCCTAATATAAATGCAATACTTAGTTCTCCTGTTCTTCCTAATTGAAGAGTACTAACAAATGCACTGGGTAAATTAGCAATTATGCCTGCTGTAATAATTAGGGAAATCCCATTCCCAAC
Source organism: uncultured Alphaproteobacteria bacterium (assembly GCA_902614085.1). Lineage (GTDB taxonomy): Bacteria > Pseudomonadota > Alphaproteobacteria > HIMB59 > CACPNW01. Next base: position 669,874 of record CACMJS010000001.1, on the reverse strand, counting down.
ACCTCTTGATGAAATCTGCTCACCTAACCACATCAAAAAAACAGTTCCACCAACTAATGTTATTACTGTTGTGAGTCTAAAAAATAAACCAGGATCAAAAACTATATTTCCATATGTCGTCTGCATAGACTCTAAACCAATTGATACCCCATATCCCTGAACAGCAGCAATAACTACTGTCACATATCTTGTGTATTGAAGTAATTGTCTTCTGCCTTTAGTACCTTGTTCTTTAAGAGATTTAAGATGAGGTATGGCTGATTGCATTAATGTCATAATAATGGAAGAAGATATGTATGGCATAACCCCTAGTGCAAAAATACCCATTCTTCCTAAAGCTCCACCTGAGAAAGTATCAAAAATTCCTAAAATACCTGATGATTGCTGTTCAAAAAATTGCTGTAAAGCAAGAGGGTTTATTCCTGGAATTGGTAAAAATGTACCTAATCTAAAAACAATTAATGCCCCTAAAGTAAAAAGAAGTCTTTGTCTTAGTTCTGTAGCTTTTCCTAAAGCTCCAAAATTTAGATTATTTGCTAGTCTGTCTGCTGTTGAAGCCATTATTTCTTAGTAAGTTTAATTTTTCCACCAAATTTCTCTATAGCTTCAATTGCTGTTTTTGAAGCATAAGATACTTGTAAATTAATTGGTTTTTCCAATTCTCCTACATTGAGAAGTTTTAAATTACCTTTAGATCTTTTAAATATTTTTTTATCAAAAAGTTCATTTTCACTAATTTGTTCAGGATTAATTTTATACTTTTCAATAATATTATTAATCATCTTAAAGCTTATATTTTGAATTTTTAATTTAAAAGGATTTTTAAACCCCCTTTTAGGTAATCTTCTATACAATGGCATTTGACCGCCCTCAAAACCATTAATTGATACTCCAGATCTTGACTTTTGACCTTTCACACCTCTTCCTGAGGTCTTACCAAGACCAGATCCAGAGCCTCTACCTCTTCTTTTATTTTTTTTATTAGAGGTTAGTGATGATTTTAATTCGTTAATTTTCATATTTAATCAATTTTGTTTTTTATTAATTTCGCTAATTTTTTTTGATCTCTTCTCTGCCACTGATTTTGGAGACTCAGACATTTTAAAAGCATTAAGTGTAGCTTTGAGCATATTATGAGGGTTTGAAGTACCAGTAGATTTCGCGACAACATCTTTGATGCCAAGAGATTCAAATAGAGCTCTCATAGGTCCACCAGCAATAATTCCAGTTCCAGGGGCAGCGGCTCGGAGGATTACTTTTCCTGCTCCAAATCGGCCAACAGTGTCGTGATGTATCGTTCTATTTTCCTTTAAATGAACTCTAATCATTTTGGTTTTTGCATTTTCAGTTGCTTTTCTTACAGCTTCAGGAACTTCCTTTGCTTTACCTGTTCCTATACCTACCCTTCCTTTATTATCTCCAACAATCATAATTGCTGCGAAACCAAACCTTCTTCCTCCTTTTACAACCTTAGCAACCCTATTAATTGTTACTAAATGTTCACTCAAATCATTTTTTTCATTTTCAAACATAATTTCCTTTAAAAATTTAGACCTTCCACTCTTGCAGCATCTGCAAGTATTTTTATTAAACCATGATATTTGTATTTACCTCTATCAAATGCCACTTCATTAATACCTTTTGATATAATTTTTTTTGCGATATTCTTTCCAATCATTTCAGCAGTTTCTTTTCTAGAAAGATTCATATTTTTTATATTTTGTTCAACAGAAGATGAACTAGCAAGGGTTAGTCCCTTAGAGTCATCTATTAGTTGAGCATAGATATGATTATTTGATCTAAATACACTTAGTCTATTTCTACTAGATACCTTTTTACTTTTGTATCTCACTCTTTGTTTTCTATCTTTCATAAATTATTTCTTTTTACCTTCTTTTCTGAAAATATATTCATCCATATACTTAATTCCTTTACCTTTAAAAGGCTCTGGCTTTCTAAATGAACGTATTTTTGCAGCTGCAGCACCTAATTTTTCTTTATTAATACTTGTTAACTTAATTAAATTTTGTTTTGGACACTCAATTTTTACATCATTTGGAATTTCAAAATTTATATCATGACTATACCCAAGTTCCAATTTTAGTTTAGATCCTGAGACACTAGCCCTATATCCAGTTCCATTTAGTTCTAATGTTTTACTAAAACCATCGGTTACACCATTTATTGAATTTGAAATTAAAGAACGTGTGGTTCCCCAATTTGGATCTTTGTTATTCTCGTTTAACGGAACAACCTGAACCTCTTCTTCTTTGATATTGATGTTAAAATTAGAATTTACAGGAATTTCAATTTTACCTAATTTACCTTTTACAGAAAAAATTCCTTCATTAAAGCTACACTCAATATCTTTTGAGATTTTAATTGGGTTTTTAGCTATTCTTGACATTAAAATACCTCACATAAAACTTCGCCGCCAACATTATTTCTTTTAGCTTCTTGATCTGACATTACACCTTTTGGTGTTGAAAGAATTGATATGCCTAATCCTCCATATGGTCTACTTAACTCGCTTATTTTAGAATATTTTCTAATACCAGGTTTTGAAATTCTTTTTATTTTCTTTATTACAGGACTTCCATTAAAATATTTTAACTCAATCTTTATTGTATCGACTCCTTTTCTTTCTTGTACATCTCTAAAATCTCTAATATAGCCTTCATCTTTAAGTACATTTAACACATTCATATTTAGTTTTGATTTAGGACAAATAGTTGATACTTTTTTTGCTTGATGCGCATTTTTTATTCTTGCTAGCATATCCGAAAGTGAATCATTAAAAGCCATAATATTCTCCTACCAACTTGACTTAACAACACCTGGCAAATCACCAGACATTGATAATTCTCTCAATTTAATTCTTGATAAACCAAATTTTCTATAATTTCCTCTAGGTCGACCAGTGACTTCACATCTATTTCTATATCTAATGGCAGAACCATTTCTAGGAAGATCGTTTAACTTATTTTGATAAGAAATTCTTTCTTCCAATGAAATATTTTTGTCCTTAATTTTAGACTTTAGAATATCACGTTTTGTCTTAAATTTTTTTATAAGTTTTTGCCTAAATAAGTTTTTTTGGACTGAGCTTAGTTTTGCCATTTTACCTCTTAATTAATTTGTTTATTTTTAAAAGGCATATTGAAACTTTTTAATAGCTCTATAGCCTCATCATTACTTTTTGCTGAAGTACAAATTGTTATATCCATACCCGTAGTCTTTATAACTTTATCAAAGTTGATTTCAGGAAATATTACGTGTTCCTTTATTCCCATTGAAAAATTACCATTGCCATCAAAACTTGTTGAATTTAGTCCTCTAAAGTCTCTTATTCTTGGGATAGCTATATTAACTAATCTATCAAGAAACTCGTACATTATTTTATTCCTTAAGGTAACTTTAACACCTAAAGGCATACCTTCCCTAATTTTAAAACCTGAAATAGCTTTTTTAGATTTTGTTTTGACAGCTTTTTGTCCTGAAATTAGAGTTAAATCTTCGAGAGCTTTATCAATTAGTTTTGAATCATCCTTTCCCTCGCCTATACCCATATTTAAAATTATCTTTTTAATTTTAGGAACCTCAAAAATATTTTTTAGTCCAAGTTTTGATTTTAAATCTTGTTTAATTTCATTGTTATATTGTTCTAGCAATCTACTCATTTAAATTTCCTTACCAGATGATTTAATTATTCTTACTTTTTTATTATTGCTTATTTTAAATCCAACTTTTATTCCTTTATTTTGCTCTCGGTCATAAAATGAAAGATTTGAAACGTGAATAGGCATTTCTTTATCAATAATCCCGCCTGGCTGATTGTTGTCTGGCTTTTGGTTTTTTTTAACTCTATTTATTTCAGATACTATTGCTTTCATTTGTTTTGGGAGCATCTTTAGTATTTTACCTGTTTTACCTTTGTCTTTACCCGTAGTCACAATAACTTCATCACCTTTTTTTAGTTTAAATTTTTTAACCATTACAATACCTCAGGTGCTAGACTTATAATCTTCATAAATTTTTTACTTCTAAGCTCTCTTGTTACAGGTCCAAATATTCTTGTTGCTATGGGCTCTTCCTGCTTATCTAACAAAACGGCTGCATTTTTATCAAATCTAATAGCAGTTCCATCAGATCTTTTAAAATCTTTAGAAGTTCTAACAATTACGGCTTTATAAACATCACCTTTTTTAACCTTTGCTCTTGGAAGAGCATCTTTAATTGATACTACTATAATATCTCCAATTGATGCAGATCTTCTTTTTGATCCACCTAAAACTTTTATACACTGAATTTTTCTTGCTCCAGAATTGTCAGCTACAAAAAGTTTAGACTGCATTTGAATCATGATTTTACTCCTGTGTTTGCTATTACCTTCCATTTTTTTAATTTTGATATAGGCTTTGATTCAATTATTGACACAGTATCGCCTACTTTAAATTCGTTGTTTTCATCGTGTGCATGATATTTTTTCGTTTGTCTAATAATTTTTTTGTAAAGTTTATGTTTTATTCTTCTTGTAACATTGACAGTTATAGTTTTATTTAAGTTAGATGATATTACGACTCCAGATAAGATTCTCTTAGGCATTGTTTTCTCCACCAACATTTGATAATTTTGTTTTTAATCTAGCAATCTGTTTTTTTGCGTTTTTAATTTGAGATGTTTTTTCAAGTTGACCAGAATATTTTTGAAAATTAAGATTTAATAGTGTTTTCTTTAAGTTTAAAATTTCTTCTTGAATTTTTTTGTTTTCAATGTCTATTTTTTTATTCATTAAATATTTCTCTCAACAAATTTGCATTTAATTGGCAACTTAGCAGCTGCTAAGGTCATTGCTTTTCTTGCGTCGTTAACATCAACACCATCAACCTCAAACATAATTCTTCCTGGCTTAACCCTACAGGCCCAATACTCTATAGATCCTTTTCCTTTACCCATTCTAACTTCAGCAGGTTTTTTAGAAACGGGTACATCAGGAAAAATTCTAATCCACATTCTACCAGCTCTTTTTAAATATCTGGTAATTGCTTTTCTTGCAGCTTCTATTTGCCTTGAAGTTACTCTTTCTGGTTCCATTGCTTTTAGGCCAAAACTTCCATAATTAAGTGAAAAATTTCCTTTTGAATTTCCATGTATTCTACCTTTAAATTGTTTTCTGTACTTAGTTTTTTTCGGGGATAACATGTTCATTATCTAACACTCCCCTGATCAATTTGTTTTTTTTCACTTGCATATGGATCTTTCAATAATATTTCACCTTTATTAATCCATACCTTAATTCCACAAATACCATATGTCGTTTCTGCTTCTGCAGTTGAGTAGTCTATATCACCTCTTAATGTGTGCAAAGGAACACTACCTTCATGATACTTCTCAGTTCTAGCAATCTCTGCACCACCCAGTCTTCCACTACAAACAACTTTAACACCTTTTGCACCTAGTCTCATTGCAGATTGAACAGCCTTCTTCATGGCTCTTCTAAATGAGATTCTTTTTTCAAGTTGTGAAGCTATGTTTTCTGCAACTAATTTTGCTTCAACTTCAGGCTTCCTAACTTCTTTGATATCTAAAAAGACTTCTAGATTTGACATATTTGATAAATCATTTTTTAGAGTTTCAATATCAGCACCTTTTTTACCAATAATTATTCCTGGTCTTGAGCTGTAAATAGATAATCTTAGTTTTTTTGCAGCACGTTCAATGTTAATTTTAGAAATACTTGCATTTTTTAATTTTTTTTCAACGTAATTTTTGATTTTTAAATCTTGGTGTAATAATTTTGTGTATTCGTTTTTTGAAAACCATCTTGAAGACCAAGTTTTATTAATACCAAGTCTAATACCGTAAGGATTAACTTTTTGTCCCATTATTTAATTTCCTTTTTTGTTTTAGTTCTCTCTTCTACAACAATTGTAACTTTACTAAATGGTTTTATTATGGAAGCAGCTCTACCTTTTGCTCTTGGTCTCCATCTTTTCATTCTTAAACTTTTTCCTACATACACTTCCTTAACAAAAAGTTTATCTATATCTAATTGTTTATTATTTTCAGCATTTGCAATAGCAGCATTTAAAACTTTAAGAATTACTCTAGAAATTCTTTTTGAAGAAAATTGTAATTGATTAATAGCAGAGTTAACTTTCATATTAACTATACTATTAACTAATAAGGATAATTTTGTAGGACTAATTCTTACCATATTATCTTTTGCTATTGCTGTTAAATTTTGATTCATTTTTGTTCCGCTTTTTTATCCGCAGCTGTATGCCCTTTGAATGTTCTTGTAGGAGAGAATTCTCCAAGTTTATGCCCAACCATTTGTTCATTTACAGTAACAGGAACAAATTTTTGTCCATTATAAACACCAAATGTTAGGCCTACAAACTGTGGAAGTATTGTAGATCTTCTTGACCATGTTTTTAAAACTTCTTTTCTTCCAGATTGTGATAATTTTTCTGCTTTTTTGATTAAGCTATTATCAACAAATGGCCCTTTCCAAATAGATCTTGTCATTATTTCTTTTTCCTCTTAATTATAAATATATCTGTTTTTCTGTTATTTCTTGTTTTTTTACCTTTAGTGGATACTCCCCACGGTGTGACGGGATCTCTTCCTCCAGAGGTTCTACCTTCACCACCTCCATGAGGATGATCTACAGGATTCATTACAACTCCTCTGACTTTAGGCCTGAAACCCAGGTATCTTTTTCTACCAGCTTTTCCTAATTTTATATTCTTTTGATCAGAATTAGACACCTCTCCTATAGTCGCCTTACAATTTTTATTAATATGTCTTATTTCACCAGAAATTAATTTGATTTGTACGTAAGGTTGTTCTTTTGAAACAATTTGGGCAGACGTACCTGCTGATCTAATTAGTTGTGCACCAGCTCCTGGCTTAAGTTCTATATTATGAACATTTGTACCAACTGGTATATTATTAATTGGTAAGCAATTTCCATTTTTAATAGCAACATTATCTCCAGAAATAATTTTTTCTCCAATTTTAATATTTTTAGGTGAAATAATATATCTATGTTCTCCATCCTCATATTTTAGTAATGAAATAAATGCTGTTCTATTAGGGTCATATTCATTTCTTATAACTTCAGCAACAATATTAGTTTTAGCTCGTTTAAAATCTATCAACCTATATTTTCTTTTTACACCACCGCCCATTCTTCTAGATGTAATTCTACCTTGATTATTTCTACCGCCGGTTGATTTGATTTTTTTTGTAAGAGATTTATGAGGTTTATCTTTTGATAGTTCTTTCTTGGATACTAATACCGTGCCTCTTAATCCTGGTGTGGTTGGTTTAAATTTAATAAGCATTTATTTAATCTCCAGTGAGGAGTCGATAGTGTTACCCTCTACCAACGTTACTATAGCTCTTTTTGTATCTTTTCTGAAACCGTATTGGCCTTTAAATGTTTTGCCTTTTCCTCTTGTTATAGATGTATTAACTTTGTTTACTTTAACTTTAAAAATTTTTTCAATTGCACTTTTAATTTCTAAAGAATTTGAGTCTTTTGAAACAACAAATGAATATTGATTGAACTGTTGTAAATTAGTAGATTTTTCAGTTGTTATAGGTTTTTTAATAATATTATATGCCCTTTCTAGAGAAATATTTTCTTTGATATTTTTCATGAAAGCCTCTTAGTAATTTCATTTATAGATTTTTGTTCAATAAATATTTTATCAAAAGTGATAAGATCTTTTACGTTAATTCCTTTTTGATTTATCGTTGATATTCTAGGAATATTGGAAGATGCTAGTTTAAAATTATTATCTAGACCTTTTTCAGAATAAATAAATAAAGCTGTTTCATAATCAAAATTTTTCAAATCAGTAAATAAATCTTTAGTTTTTAAACTTTTAACTTCAAAAGTATCAATAATAAAAATTTTATCCTGAGTAGCTTTAACGGACAAAGCTGATTTTAGAGCCAATTTTTTTTCTTTTTTATTTAGATTAAAAGAATGATCTCTGTTAACTGGCCCCATTGAAACTGCACCACCTCTGAAGTTTGGCGGTTTGTTACTTCCTTGTCGGGCATTACCTGTACCTTTTTGTGAAAATGGTTTTTTACTACGACCACTTACTTCAGATCTTGATTTAGTTTTGTGAGAACCTTGTCTTGATTTGGCATTTTGATATCTAATATACTGATGGATAAGATCAGGAAGTTTTTTTATACCAAAGATAGTGTTATCTAGATCTATATCTCCAACAGATTTATTTTTTAGATTTAAAATTGTTTTTTTCATTTAAGACCTTTTGATTGCATCCTTTAAAAAAATAACTGAATTTTTTTTTCCTGGAACCGAACCTTTAACAATCAAAATATTATTTATATTATCGACTTCAATTATTTTTAAATTCTGTTTAGTCACTTTTGTGTGACCCATTCTTCCAGCCATTTTTTTTCCTTTGAAGACCCTTCCTGGATCTTGGTTTTGACCTGTTGAACCATGAGATCGATGCGATATAGAAACTCCGTGTGAAGCTCTTAATCCACCAAAATTATGTCTTTTCATTACACCTGCAAATCCTTTACCAATTGAATAACTACTTGCGTCAATAAATTGATCAGCTTTAAAATGATCTGCGTTAAGTTTTGTTCCAACGTCTAATATATTATCCCTATCAACTCTAAATTCTTTTAAAATTTTTTTAGGTTTTATTTTTATTGAAGAAAATAATTTTCTTTGAGGTTTATTAACATGTGAAATATCTTTTCCTGTTTCTATAGCAGCAATCTGGACTGCATTGTATCCGTGTTTTTCGGTTGTTTTAATTTTAGATACTATACACTCATCAACTTTTAGAATAGTTACGTGAGTATTGGTGCCATCATTTTGAAAATAGGAGCTATTACCTATTTTTGTAGCAATTAAACCTGATCTTTGCATATTAAATTTTTATATCCACTTCTACACCTGCAGATAAATCTAACTTCATCAATGCATCAACAGTTTGTGGTGTTGGATCAATAATATCTAAAAGACGATTATGTGTCCTAATTTCAAGCTGATCTCTACTTTTTTTATCAATATGAGGCGACTTGTTAACTGTGAATCGCTCAAACCTTGTTGGAAGAGGAATGGGTCCTTTGACTTTAGCTCCAGTTCTTTTTGCTGTATTAATAATATCTAAAGTACTTGTATCTAATAAAGAATTATCAAATCCTCTTAATCTAATTCTTATATTTTGATTATCCATTATGCTAATTTAGCCTTTACTTCTTCTGCAACATTAGAAGGAACTTCTTCATAATGATCAAATTGCATTGTATAGTTAGCCCTTCCTTGAGATAAAGATCTAAGATTATTTACGTAGCCAAACATATTTGCAAGGGGTACCATTGCATCCACAACATTTGCATTACCTCTTGTTGACATTTCTTGAACTTGACCCCTTCTACTATTAAGATCTCCGATAACATCACCCATATACTCCTCCGGTGTTACAACTTCAACTTTCATCATAGGTTCAAGAAGTACTGGTTTTGCCTTAGAAATACCTTCTCTAAATGCAGCCCTAGCAGCTATTTCAAAAGCTAAAACACTTGAGTCAACATCGTGATATGCTCCATCGTATAGTGTAGCTTTAAAATCTATACATGGGAAACCTGCAATAACTCCTGTTTGTTGTTGAGCAATCAACCCTTTCTCAACACCAGGTATGTGTTCTGTTGGAATATTACCACCTTTAATTTGATTTATAAACTCATATCCACTTCCTGGATCTCCTGGTTCAAATTTTATTTTTACTCTAGCAAATTGACCAGCGCCACCTGATTGTTTTTTATGTGTATAATCGACATCATATGAGTTTGAAATAGTTTCCCTGTATGCAACTTGTGGAGCACCAACATTTGCCTCTACTTTAAATTCTCTCTTCATTCTATCGACTAGTATTTCAAGATGAAGTTCGCCCATTCCCTTTATAATAGTTTGTCCACTTTCATGATCAGTTGTTACTCTAAAGCTAGGGTCTTCTTGTGCGAGTCTGCCAAGTGCCTGACCCATCTTTTCATGATCAACTTTAGTTTTTGGTTCAACTGCTACTTCAATAACAGGATCAGGGAAATCCATTTTTTCTAGTACAATTGGATTATCTGATGCACATAAAGTTTCTCCAGTTGTAACATCTTTTAAGCCTACCAAAGCCACTATATCTCCAGCATTAGCAGTTTTTATTTCCTCTCTATTATTTGCATGCATTAATAACATTCTACCAATATTTTCTTTTTTACCAGAGTTGGAATTTAGAACTGAATCTTTTGTATTAATTGTACCAGAATAAATTCTGGCGAATGTTAAACTTCCTACGAAAGGATCTGTCATTATTTTAAAAGCTAGTGCGCTAAATGGTTCATCATCTTCGCACTTTCTCGTTAATTCTTTAGTATCATCATTGACATCAACACCTTTAACGTTAGCAACATCAGTTGGAGATGGCATGTAATCAATAACAGCGTCTAAAAGCGGTTGAACACCTTTGTTTTTAAAAGCTGATCCAGTTAGAACAGGAACAAATGATCCTTTTAATGTACCTTTTCTTATACATGATTTTAATTCTTCAATAGATGGTTCATTACCTTCAAGATATTTTTCCATAATTGTATCATCTTCTTCAACAGCTTTTTCAATCAATTTTAATCGGTATTCTTCAGATTGATCTTTAAGATCATCAGGTATATCAACTGTATCAAACTTTGCTCCTAAGCTTTCATCTTGCCAAACAATTGCTTTGTTAGAAACCAAATCAACAACACCTTTTAAGCTACTTTCAATCCCTATTGGAAGCTGAGTAACAAGAGGATAAGATCCTAAACGTTCTGAAATCATATCAACACACATAAAGAAATTGGCACCAGTTCTATCTAATTTATTAACAAAACACATTCTAGGAACTTTATATTTATCAGCCTGTCTCCATACAGTTTCTGATTGAGGCTCAACCCCAGCCACTCCATCAAATACTGCTACTGCTCCATCTAAAACTTTTAATGATCTTTCAACTTCAATTGTAAAATCCACATGACCTGGTGTATCTATAATATTTATTCTGTGGTCATTCCAAAAACAGGTTGTTGCAGCAGAAGTAATTGTAATACCTCTTTCTTGCTCTTGCTCCATCCAGTCCATAGTGGCAGCACCATCATGAACCTCTCCAATTTTATGAGATTTACCTGTATAATATAAAATTCTTTCCGTAGTTGTAGTTTTTCCTGCATCAATGTGAGCCATAATGCCTATGTTTCTGTATTTAGATAATTCGTGAGATCTGGTCATAATTTCATTACCACCTAAAATGTGAGAAGGCTCTGTTAGCATCAGCCATTTTATGAGTCTCTTCTCTTTTCTTTACAGCGTTACCCTTGTTATTAAATGCATCGATTATTTCATTTGCAACTCTTTCTCGCATAGTTTTCTCATTTCTTTTTGTTGCAGAATCAACAATCCATTTCATTGCTAAAGTCTGTGCTCTTTTTGGCCTTACTTCCATTGGAACTTGGTATGTTGCCCCACCAACTCTTCTAGATCTAACTTCTAGTGCAGGTTTAACATTATTTAAAGCTTCATGAAAAAAATCAATTGGAGTTTTATCTGTTTTTTTTGAAACAATATCAAAAGCTCCATATACTATTTTTTCTGAAGTCGATTTTTTTCCATCCAACATAATTCTGTTCATAAATTTTGCCAGAACCAAATCCTTATATTTATGATCTGGTAATATGGTTCTTTTTTCAGCTGCTCTTCTTCTAGACATGACTATTTAGGACGTTTGGCTCCATAAAGTGAGCGCCTTTGTTTTCTTGAAGAAACACCCTGTGTATCAAGTGTTCCCCTTAAAATATGGTATCTTACACCGGGAAGATCTTTAACTCTTCCACCTCTAATCAAAACAACCGAATGTTCTTGAAGGTTATGGCCTTCTCCTGGAATATATGCAGAAACCTCCTGACCATTAGTCAGTTTTACTCTTGCTACTTTACGTAATGCAGAATTAGGTTTCTTTGGAGTTGTGGTGTACACTCTAGTGCAAACACCTCTTTTTTGAGGACTCTTATCTAATGCAGGAACTTTATTCCTTTTTTTAACTGCAGATCTACCTTTTCTAACAAGTTGATTAATAGTTGGCATTTTGTCCTTTTAGTTAAGTGTTTGGAAATTAATCCACGACCTTTAACAAATCGTAGGGGTCTTTATTAATTGATAAGGATAAAGTCAAGCATATATAAGAAAAAATTACTAATTTTCGATATTTTCTGCCTGATTATTACTAATTACTTCATTATCTCTTTCAATTGCAAGATTTTCATAGTCTGTTGTCATTTTTCCTGTTCCAGCAGGAATTAGCCTTCCGACAATTACGTTCTCCTTTAGGCCATTTAACGGATCAATCTTACCTAGTGTAGCAGCATCGGTTAACACTTTTGTTGTTTCTTGGAAAGATGCAGCAGAAATAAAAGAACCGGTTTGTAAACTAGCTTTGGTAATACCTAGTAAAACAGGTTCAAATTCAACTACTTTTTTTCCTCTTTCATTCAAAATTTTATTTAATTTAAGTACATCTCTTCTTTGAATTTGTTCTCCAGCGATTAAATTAGATTCACCTGGATCTTTAATGAGAACTTTTTGAAGCATTTGTCTAGCTATTGTTTCAATATGCTTATCATTTATATAAACACCCTGAAGTTTATAAACTGATTGAACCTCCTTAACAAGATACCTAGCTAGCTCCTCAACGCCTAATATTCTTAATATATCATGAGGAACGGGCGTGCCTTCTACAAGAACATCACCTTTCTTAACAAAATCTCCTTCTTGAACATTTAAGTATTTTGATCTTGGAATTAGTAATTCGAAAGTATCTTTTTCATCTAAAGAAGTAATAATGACCCTTCTTTTATTTTTGTAATCTTTACCAAAAGAAATTTTGCCATCAATTTCACACATTATTGCTGGATCTTTAGGTTTTCTTGCTTCAAATAACTCAGCAACTCTTGGTAATCCTCCTGTAATATCTTTTGTTTTTGAAGATTCTTTTGGAATTCTTGCAATAACTTGCCCTGCTGATACCTCTTGACCATCCTCTACTCCAAGTATTGAATCAATCGACATAGGATAGTTAGAAATATTTAAGTCATCATCTTTTAAGTCAGATAATTCACTTGCAATATTAATAGCTGGTTTGAAATTTTTGCTCTTCTGATTTTGACTCCAATCAATTACTACTTTACTAGATATTCCTGTCGTATCATCAATAGATTCTCTAAAAGAAATACCTTGTTTTAAATCAACATATCTCACATATCCATTTTTTTCAGCTATTATTGGTAAGGTATATGGATCCCATTCAGCCAATAATTGATTATTTTCAACTTTGTCTCCTTCATTTACAAGAAGCTTAGAACCAAAAGGAATATTTGATGAATACTTATCAGAATTTTCATCAACAATTTTTATTTTACCATTCCTGCTTAAAACGATTTTATTTTTAAATTTGTCTTCAATAATTTGAATATTTTCTAGTTTAACATTTCCTGAGATTGGAGAAGTTGCGTTTGACTGCTCAACTGATGAACTTGCTGCACCTCCGATATGAAAAGTTCTCATTGTAAGTTGTGTTCCAGGTTCTCCGATGGATTGAGCCGCAATAATACCTACTGCTTCTCCAAGATTAACTGGAGTACCTCTAGCAAGATCTCTACCATAACATTTTGAACAAATGCCATCCTCAGTTTCACAGGTTAAAACTGATCTAATTTTTAATGATCTGATGCCTAGTTTTGCAATCGGATCCAAATGTTTTTCAGAGATTATTTCACCAGCTTTAACAATAACGTTGTTATTTTCATCAATTATTTCACTAACAGGAGTTCTGCCTAATACTCTCTCTGTAAGCGGTGATGTAATATTTCCAGACTCAACTATTTCTTCAACAATAACACCATTATCTGTATTACAATCAACTTCTCTAATAACAGCATCTTGAGCAACATCAACTAATCTACGGGTTAAATAACCGCTACTTGCAGTTTTTAATGCGGTATCAGCTAGACCTTTGCGCGCTCCATGGGTGGAGGTAAAGTATTCGAGAACTGATAAGCCTTCTTTAAAATTGGATTTAATTGGATTCTCAATGATTTCACCAGAAGGTTTAGCCATTAAACCTCTCATTCCTGAAAGTTGTTTTAATTGTGCGGCTGATCCCCTTGCTCCAGAGTGGGCCATCATATACACAGAGTTGATTGGTTGATCATCTGAAGGTGAAGATATAACGTCAAGCATTTTATCAGCAACTTTATTTGTGCATTCTGACCATGCATCCACTACTTTATTGTACTTCTCACCTTGTGTAATTAATCCATCTTGGTATTGATTTTCATACTCTTGAACTTTTTCTTGGGTTGCGTTTAGAAGATTATCTTTATCAGATGGTATAATTAAATCATCTTTTCCAAAAGAAATACCTGCAATTGCAGCATACTTAAACCCTATTTGCATAATATGATCTGCAAATAAAACAGTCTCCTTTTGTCCACAAAACCTATAAACTGAATCAATAATATTACTAACTTCTTTCTTAGTTAATATTTTGTTTATCATTTCATAACTTATGTTTTTATTCTTTGGTAAAATGTTTCCTAAAATCATTCTTCCTGGAGTAGTTGTTACTTTCAAATTATCACCATCACTATTTATAACTCTGGCATTAATTTTAGTATGAAGACTTACATCGCCATTTTCTAATGCTTTTAATATTTCATTAAGGTCTATAAAACTTCGACCTTCTCCAATTTGTTTTTCTCTCATTATTGATAAATAATAAATTCCTAAAATAATATCTTGAGAAGGAACTATAATTGGTTTGCCGCTTGCAGGATGTAGAATATTATTTGTGCTCATCATAAGTACTCTTGCTTCAAGCTGTGCTTCAAGACTTAGAGGCACGTGTACAGCCATCTGATCACCATCAAAATCTGCATTAAATGCTGTACAAACCAAAGGGTGAAGTTGAATAGATTTTCCTTCTATTAAAATTGGTTCAAATGCTTGTATTCCTAACCTATGCAAAGTAGGTGCTCTATTTAGTAAAACTGGATGTTCTCTAATTACATCTTCTAAAATGTCCCATACTCTGGGATCCTCTTTTTCAACTAATTTTTTTGCAGCTTTAATTGTGTTAGCCCACCCGTATATGTCTAATTTATGGAAAATAAATGGTTTAAAAAGTTCAAGTGCCATTTTTTTTGGAATTCCACATTGATGTAATTTAAGATTTGGGCCAACAACTATTACTGATCTACCTGAATAATCCACTCTTTTTCCAAGAAGATTTTGTCTAAATCTGCCTTGTTTTCCTTTTAGCATGTCAGATAGAGACTTTAGAGGTCTTTTATTTGTTGAAGTTATTACCCTACCTCTTCTGCCATTATCAAATAGTGCATCTACGGATTCCTGAAGCATTCTTTTTTCATTTCTAATAATTATATCAGGTGCTCTCAGATCAATTAGTCTTTTTAAACGATTATTTCTGTTAATTACTCTTCTATAAAGATCATTTAGATCACTAGTTGCAAATCTACCTCCATCCAAAGGAACTAAAGGTCTTAACTCGGGAGGTATTACAGGTAAAACTCTTAGAATCATCCATTCGGGTTTATTTTTTGAAGATAAAAATGATTCAATTAGTTTTAATCTCTTCGTTATTTTTGTTTTTTTTAATTCTGATTTAGTTTCAGTCAGGTCAATTTTTAATTGATTATAGTCTGTTTCTAAATCAATACTAATAAGCATCTGCTCAATTGCTTCAGCTCCAATTGCGGCACTGAAGGAGTCTTCCCCGTACTCATCTTGATAATCAATATATTGCTCTTCAGAAATTATCTCACCTTTTTTAAGGTCAGTTAGACCTGGTTCAACAACTATAAATTGTTCAAAATATAAAACTTTCTCAAGATTTTTTATGGTCATATCTAACAAAGTAGCAATTCTGCTTGGTAAAGATTTCATGAACCATATGTGAGATACTGGAGCAGCTAATTCTATATGCCCCATTCTATCCCTTCTAACTTTAGAAAGTGTAACTTCTACTCCACATTTTTCACAAATTATACCCCTAAACTTCATTCTTTTATATTTACCGCATAGACACTCATAATCCTTTACAGGGCCAAAAATTCTTGAACAAAAAAGACCGTCTTTCTCTGGCTTAAATGTTCTATAATTTATAGTTTCAGGTTTCTTTATTTCTCCAAATGACCAAGATCTAATATCTTCAGGGCTTGCGATAGATATTTTAAGACTGTTAAAGTTTTGAACACCAAGATTTTGATTAAATATATTTGTTAATTCTTTATTCATTTGATCCTATTAAATTAGTTAAGTTATTTTCTTTTAGATTTTCTTTAAAATCTAAATTTAAACCAAGAGATCTTAGTTCCTTTACCATAACATTGAAAGATTCAGGAGTACCTGATTCAAAATTATTATCACCTTTAACAATTGATTCATAAACTTTAGTTCTACCAGCAACGTCGTCTGATTTAATTGTTAAAATTTCTTGAAGAGTATATGCAGCACCATATGCTTCTAAAGCCCACACTTCCATTTCACCAAATCTTTGTCCTCCAAACTGTGCTTTTCCACCTAATGGTTGTTGAGTTACTAAACTATAAGGGCCAATAGATCTAGCGTGAATTTTTTCGTCAACTAAATGATGGAGTTTTAACATATACATATAACCAACTGTAACAGGTCTCTCAAATTTTTTACCAGTTATACCATCATACAAAGTTTCTTGACCAGTTTTGGAAACACCTGATTTGGATAATAAATTTGTTATATCTTTTTCTTTAGCACCATCAAATACTGGAGTCGCAAAAGGTATACCCTCTTTTAAATTATTGCCTAACTCAAGAATTTCATCATCATTCATATTTTTTATAACCTTGTGATGTTTTTCTGCACTATAAATATCTAATAATTTTTCTCTCAAGTTATCAGTCTGACCTTCAGATTTTAATTTATTTAACATATCATTAACTTGTCTACCTAATGATGCTGATGCCCATCCTAAATGAGTTTCTAAAATTTGACCAATATTCATTCTGCTTGGAACACCTAGGGGATTTAAAACAATATCAACTGGAGTTCCATCTTCAAGATAAGGCATATCTTCAACTGGACAAATTTTGGAAATAACTCCTTTGTTACCGTGTCTTCCAGCCATTTTATCTCCCGGTTGGAGTTTTCTTTTAACTGAAATAAATACTTTTATTAATTTAAGAACACCTGGAAGCAGCTCATCTCCACTTTGAATTTTATCTATCTTATTCTCAAATTTCTGTTTTATGTTTCCAAGTTGATTTTCATAGTTTTTAACAAGAGAATCTATTTGATCAGTTCTTTTTTCATCTTTAATATTTATTTTTAACAAGTCGTTTAGTGATAAATTTTCTATTTCTTCGTAATTAATAGTAGAATTTTTTGTAAACCCTTGAATACCTGAGACAAAAGTCTGGTTACTTAATAATTCACGTAAATGGTTGCCAAAACTTTTTTCTAATATTTTTAGTTCATCATCTCTGTCACGAGCAATTACTTCAATTTGATGATTTTCTATACTTATCGCTCTTTCATCTTTTTCTATACCTCTTCTAGAAAAGACTCTTATTTCAACGATAGTTCCTTTAACACCCGGAGGTACTCTTAGACTTGTGTCTTTAACATCTGCAGCTTTTTCACCAAAAATTGCTCTTAAGAGTTTTTCTTCAGGTGTCATTGGAGATTCTCCTTTAGGTGTTACCTTTCCAACTAGTATGTCACCTGAATTAACTTCTGCACCCACATAAACAATACCTGTCTCATCTAAATTAACAAGCATTTCTTCACTGGCATTTGGAATATCCCTAGTAATCTCTTCAGGTCCAAGTTTTGTGTCTCTTGACATTACCTCAAACTCCTCAACATGAATTGATGTAAAAACATCATCCTGAACAACTTTTTCGGATATTAGAATTGAGTCTTCAAAATTATATCCATTCCAAGGCATAAACGCAGCTAATACATTTCTTCCTAATGCAAGCTCACCTAAATCAGTTGCTGGACCGTCAGCAATTACTTGGTTTTTGGCAACTTTATCACCAACATTTACAAGAGGTCGTTGAGTTATACATGTGTTCTGATTTGATCTTTGAAATTTTGCTAAATTATAAATGTCAATTTTATTTAACGATTTATCATGTTTATCAGTGATTCTAATTACTATTCTATTTGCATCAAGTTGATCAACTACTCCTTCTCTTTTTGCAACAATAGTAGAACCACTATCTTTAGCTACTGTGTACTCCATACCTGTACCTACAAGAGGAGCTTTGGGGTTAATGAGTGGAACAGCTTGTCTCATCATATTAGATCCCATTAAAGCTCTGTTTGCATCATCATTTTCAAGAAAAGGAATTAATGAAGATGCTACTGATACTAATTGCTGTGGAGAGACATCCATCAGGTCTATTGCATCAACATCAACATTGATAAATTCTCCATTTTTTCTACAGCTGACAATTTGATTTGCAAACTTACCTTTTGGATCAACTTCTGCGTTCGCTTGAGCAATTACAAAATCTTCTTCATCAATTGCACTTAGATAAATTACTTTCTCTGTCACCTTACCTGAGTTGACTATTCTGTAAGGCGTTTCAATAAATCCATATTTGTTTATTCTAGAATAAGATGCAAGACTGTTTATTAATCCAATATTTGCTCCCTCGGGAGTCTCTATCGGACATATTCTACCGTAATGAGTTTGATGAACATCTCTAACTTCAAAACCGGCTCTTTCTCGATTAAGACCACCTGGACCTAATGCCGATACTCTTCTTTTATGTGTAATCTCACTTAATGGATTTGTTTGATCCATAAATTGACTGAGTTGGCTTAATCCAAAAAATTCTTTTATAGAGGATACTACTGGTTTTGCATTAACAACATCTTGAGGCATTATGTTATCAACTTCTAAGGAACTTAGTCTTTCTTTAATTGCCCTATCCATTTTTAAAAGACCTATACGATATTGGTTTTCTAACAATTCACCAACTGATCTTACTCTTCTATTAGCTAAATGATCAATATCGTCTATCTCACCCTTACCATCAATAAGATTATGCATATGTTGCACAACATCTAAAATATCTTTTTTGTCGAGAACTCTTTTTTCAATAGAAGTGTTACTTTTAAATTTAGCATTTATTTTTAATCTACCCACTGATGATAAATCATATCTATCTGCATTAAAAAAAAGGTTATTAAAAAGATTTTCTGCAGTTTCAATTGTTGGAGGTTCTCCTGGTCTTAATATTTTGAAAACTTCAAATAATGCCTCTTCTCTGGATCTTGCCTTATCCAACTGAAGTGTATTTCTTAAATAAGAACCTATTTCAATATTATCAGTTTTTAAGATATCAATTTTGTTTAATTTGTATTCCTTAATAAAATCAATAAATAATTCATCTATTTCATATCCTGCTTCAAAGAAAATTTTTCCTGTTTTTTCATCTATAATATCTGAAGCCAAGTAAAAACCCATAAGAGATTCTTCACTAATAGATACGTTTGTTATATTTTTCTTTTTTAAATCATTAATTACCTTTTGATTTACTTTTGTACCTTTGCCTACAAGCAGTTTACCATTTTTAGAATCAAGAAGGTCATAATTCAAAATTTTAGCCTTAAAAAAAGATAAATCGGATTTGAATGACCACCCAAATTCATTTTTTTTATAAGATATATTTTCATAAAATAAAGATAGTATCTCTTCTCCAGTCATACCAAGAATTCTTTTAGGGTCTGGCTCTATTTTATTTTTTTCACATTCTTGGATGTATTCTTCAGATTGATTACTTAATAGACATTTAAATAAAGTTGTTACTGGAAACTTTCTTTTTCTATCAATTCTTGCATGAATATTATTTTTAGCATCATGCTCAAAATCTAACCAAGATCCTCTGTACGGAATTATTCTAGCATTAAATAAATATTTGCCACTTGTATGAGTCTTTCCAAAATCATGATCAAAAAAAACTCCTGGAGATCTATGCATTTGACTTACTACAACTCTCTCTGTACCATTGACTACAAAAGTTGCATTTTTGGTCATAAGAGGAATATCACCCATGTACACTTCTTGTTCTTTTATATCCCTCACTGACTTTGTACCAGCAATCTCATCTATATCCCAAATTATAAGTCGAAAGTTTACTAAAAGAGGAGTGCCATAAGTCATACCTCTTTGTGAGCACTCTTCAACATCATATTTTGGAACTCCTAAATTATAACTTACATAATCTACTGTAGCTCTCTCCGTATAATCATGTATTGGAAATACAGATTTAAAAACTGAATGAAGACCAATATTTTCTCTTTTTTCATGATCGATGTTTAGCTGTAAAAAACTATCAAAAGATCTTTTTTGAACCTCAACTAAGTTGGGTAATGACGTAACTAGAGGGATTTTGCCGAAAGATTTTCTTATTTTTTTGAAATTTATATGGTCTAAACTCACTTTTTCTCCTTCATATAATATTTAGTATTATGTAGGCCTTGAAGGCCTACATTTTGTTTTATTTAAGTGTAACTTTTGCGCCAGCTGTTTCTAATGCTTTTTTCATTTCCTCAGCTTCTTCTTTTTTAACACCCTGTTTCAATGGTTTAGGAGCTCCCTCTACAAGATCTTTTGCCTCCTTAAGACCTAATCCTGTAATAGTTCTTACTTCCTTAATTACAGCAATTTTATTCGATCCAGATTCTGTTAATTCAAGATCAAATTCTGTTTTTTCCTCAGCAGCAGCTTCGCCGCCTCCTGCTGCAGGAGCTGCTGCGACTGCGACTGGTGCAGCTGCAGACACACCCCATTTATCTTCAAGCAGCTTGCTTAATTCAGCAGCCTCAAGAACAGTAAGGGAAGAAAGGTCCTCAACAATTTTATTTAAATCAGCCATTTATTTCTCCTTATTTACCTAGTTCGACTCTTGTTTATTGCTACTATTTGAGCTAATTAATCTTGCAATCTGAGCCCCAGGTTCAATTGTAATTGAAGCTATCTTTTGAGCAGGTGCAGATATTAACCCAATAATTTTTCCTCTTAACTCATCAAGTGAAGGTAACTTGGCAAGAAAATCAATTTTATCTCTATCAATTTTTTCCCCGTTATAGCCCCCACCAATTATTTTGAAATTTTCAAATTTTTTTTCAAAATTAACAGCTACTTTAGCTGGTGCTACCGCATCATCAGAATAAGCAATTGCTGTTGGTCCTTTGAAAAATTCAGAAATTTCTTTAAATTGAGTATCGGAAATAGCAAGTTTAGTAAGTCTGTTCTTAGTTACTTTAAATTTTGCTCCGTTATCTCTCATTTCTTTTCTGAGTTGCTCTGTTTCATTAACTGTTAGACCAGAATATTCAGCCACAATTACAGAAGTAGCATTAGAAAAGTCTTCTTTGAGATTACTTACAAAATCTTTTTTTTCAGAACGTTTCACGTCAACCTCGGTTTTAATTGGATCCAATTAAATCCAATATTAGCTAAAACTAGTTTGCCCATCAAACTAATTTAAAGCCTGTCAAGAAGCAAATCAATAACTCGCTTCAGTCTATGCAGGAAATTAAGCTAAAAGCTCCTGCAGTCTTTGACAGGTGATGATCTAAGATCATCTTTTGGATTAACTAACGCAAGCTAGCTTGGTTAATATTTAATCCAACTCCCATAGTTGAAGCTATGGTAACCTTTTTTATAAAAGAACCCTTAACAGCATCAGGTTTACTTTTACTAACTGAAGAATAAAATGTTTTAATATTTTCTAACAAATCTTCTTCACTAAAATCTAATTTGCCAACACCAGCATGAACGATACCAGATTTATCATTTTTGAATTTGACTTGACCTGACTTAGCGTCTTTTACTGATTGAGAAATTTCGTTAGTTACAGTTCCAAGTTTAGGATTTGGCATTAATCCTTTTGGACCAAGTATTTTTGCTACTTTACCTAATTTAGGCATCATATCTGGAGTAGCAATTAAAACATCAAATTCAATTTTTGATTTAGAAATTGTTTCAATCAAATCATCACTTCCTACTAAATCAGCCCCATTACTTTTAGCGTCGTCATGTTTGTCTTCATTAGCAATTACTGCAACTTTAACTGTTTTACCAGATCCTTTAGGAAGATTAACAACTCCTTTAATATTTTGATCTGTTTTATTACTATCAATCCCTAAATTAATAGAAATATCAATAGTCTCGTTAAACTTTACATATGATTTTTCTTTTAAAATTTTGATTGCTTCAAGTGGTTCGTATACCTTTGAAGTGTCAAAATCATTTAACATTTGTTTTCTATTTTTTGTTATTTTCATTAACCCACTACCTCCATACCCATAGAAACAGCAGATCCTTTAACCATATTCATCGCACCTTTTAGATCAATAGCATTTAAATCTTGCATTTTTTCTTTTGCAATTTTTTCAATATCTTGAACTGAAACTTTTCCAACAAGAGTTCTTCCTGGAGTTGAGTTGCCTTTTTTTATTTTCGCAGCTTTTTTTAGATAATAACTCACGGGTGGTAATTTTGTAGTAAAATCGAAACTTCTATCTTTATATGCTGTGATAATAACTGGAATTGGTGCTCCTTTTTCTAAATCTTTTGTTTTATCATTAAATGCTTTACAAAAATCCATTATGTTAAGACCTCTTTGTCCAAGTGCTGGACCAACAGGAGGTGAGGGGTTGGCTCCTCCAGCAGGAATTTGTAGTTTAATTAAACCTAAGATTTCTTTTGCCATAATTTATACCTTTTCTACCTGAGAATATTCTAAATCAACAGGTGTTGATCTTCCAAAAATTGATACAGCCACTCTTAATCTTGCTTTATCTTCATCTATTTGTTCGATCTCTCCATTAAACGAAGCAAAAGGTCCATCAATAACTTTTACTTGTTCACCAATATCATACATTATTGCCGGTCTTGATTTTTCAACACCATCAATTACTTGCTCAGATATTCTTTTTGCTTCAGCATTACTAATAGGAACTGGCTTACCTTTGTTACCTAAAAAACCACTTAGCTTTGGAGTTGTTTTAATAATATGCCAAGTATCATCATTTAAGATCATTTTGATAAGTATGTAGCCAGGAAAAATTTTTCTTTCAGTATTAACCCTGACACCTCTTTTTACTTCAACAACATTTTGAATAGGAACAGAGATTTCTTCAATATTTTCTTTAACACCAAGTTTTGTTGATTGGTCTAGAATGCTGTCAGCAACTTTTTTTTCATATCCTGAATAGGCATGAAGAACGTACCATCTTGCTTTATTCATTAAAAACCAGAACCTATCTCAATTATTTTTCTTATTGAAAAAGACCATATTTGATCAGTTAAAAGAAAAAATAATGAGAATAATATTATTAACAATATGACTATTGCAGAAGAAATAAAAGTATCTCTTCTTTGGGGCCAAGTTACTTTTTGTAATTCTTGTCTAACTTGTCTTACAAAAAGAGCTGGTGATGTTTTCTTTTTTTCAATATTCATATTTTCTTTTCTTTTGGCAGGAGTGGCAGGACTTGAACCCGCAGCCCCCGGTTTTGGAGACCGGTGCTCTACCAGTTGAGCTACACTCCTAAAGTATTGGCTAACAGATAGAGCGGTCTCTAAAACTATTCAATAATTTCAGCAACAACTCCGGCGCCAACTGTTCTTCCACCTTCTCTAATTGCAAATTTTAGACCTTTGTCCATTGCAATTGGAGATAAAAGAGTAACTTCCATAGCAATATTATCACCAGGCATTACCATTTCGGTTCCCTCTGGTAATTTAATTGTTCCAGTTACATCAGTTGTTCTAAAGTAGAATTGAGGTCTGTAGTTTGAAAAGAATGGGGTGTGTCTTCCACCTTCTTCTTTTTTTAATACATATGCTTCTGCTTTAAATTTTGTATGAGGTTTTATAGAACCAGGCTTTGCTAATACTTGACCACGCTCAACTTCTTCTCTTTTTGTTCCACGAAGAAGAACACCAACGTTGTCTCCAGCCTCACCAGAGTCTAGAAGTTTTCTAAACATTTCAACTCCAGTACAAGTGGTTTTTTGAGGATCTCTTATTCCTAAAATTTCAATTTCCTCTCCAACTTTAACTTGACCTTGCTCAATTCTTCCAGTTACAACTGTACCTCTACCAGAAATTGAAAATACATCCTCAACTGGCATTAAGAAAGGCTGATCTACTGGTCGGCTAGGTTGTGGTATATGTTCATCAACTGCTTTCATTAATTCCATAATTGAATTTTTTCCAATTTCATCGTCTCTACCTTCAAGAGCTGCTAAAGCTGAACCCTTAATGATTGGGATAGTATCACCAGGGAATTCATATGAAGTCAGAAGTTCTCTAATTTCCATTTCAACTAGATCAATTAGCTCTTTGTCATCTACTTGATCAACTTTGTTCATGTATACAACAAGAGCAGGGACACCTACCTGTCTTGCTAAAAGTATGTGTTCTCTTGTTTGAGGCATTGGTCCGTCAGCTGCATTAACAACTAAAATACCACCATCCATTTGCGCAGCACCAGTAATCATGTTCTTTACATAATCTGCGTGTCCAGGACAATCTACGTGAGCATAATGTCTTGCTTCAGTTTCATATTCAACGTGCGCGGTAGATATTGTAATGCCACGTTCTCTTTCTTCAGGCGCTTTGTCAATGTTTGCGTAATCTGTAAATTCTGCTCCACCTGACTCTGCTAATATTTTTGTTATAGCAGCAGTTAATGTTGTTTTACCATGGTCAACGTGACCAACAGTACCTATGTTACAATGCGGTTTGTTTCTTTCGAATTTTGCTTTAGCCATTTTTTTTACCCCAATAATATTTTGTTATGGAGCGGGTGAAGGGAATCGAACCCTCGTAGCCAGCTTGGAAGGCTGGAGCTTTACCACTAAGCTACACCCGCAACTAAACTGACTGCTTCACACACTCACTTTAATGCTTTTATCCCATTACCTCCATAATGGTGGAGGGGGTAGGATTCGAACCTACGTACGCTCACGCGGGCGGATTTACAGTCCGCTGCCTTTAACCACTCGACCACCCCTCCGTTTGAAGAAATTGGCCAATACTAATAAATTAGTATATATGTCAATCTAAAACAGCAACTTCACCTTTGCAAAATACGTATACTCGTAAAAGCAACGGCCTTTTAGACAAAAAATGCCATTTTGTACATATCTAGATTGTATTAATTAGATAAATCTGTGATATTAAATCATGAGTAAGTTTAGAAATAATAAATCTACTAAAAATCAAGGAATTCATACAATTTTTGGCCAACATTCTGTTAAAGCAGCCCTCCAAAATGATAAAAGAGAGCATATTGAGCTTATAATTAGTAAAAATCATATTAATTTTGCCAAAAAATATGAATCTAAAATACAAAAAATTACCATTCTTCCTCAAAATGAATTTACAAGGAGATTTGGAAATGAGAACACAACACAGGGAGTAGTTCTAAAAACAAA
Source organism: uncultured Alphaproteobacteria bacterium (assembly GCA_902614085.1). Taxonomy (GTDB): domain Bacteria; phylum Pseudomonadota; class Alphaproteobacteria; order HIMB59; genus CACPNW01. Next base: position 644,262 of record CACMJS010000001.1, on the reverse strand, counting down.
AGATTATTCTAGGCTAGGTTTTGAAGAATTTGTAAAAGTAGAAAGTAAAAAATTAAAATCAGTAATATTAATTTTAGATCAAGTAACAGACCCTCAAAATATTGGTTCAATAATGAGATCATGTGCATTATTTGATTGTGCAGGAATTATAGTTGGTAAAGATAATTCACCAGAATTAACTTCATCACTTTATAAATCAGCTTCTGGTGCTGCAGAAATTGTAAATTATATTAGAGTGACAAATATTAGAAGAGCTATTTCTTTTCTTAAAAAAAATAATTATTGGATTTATGGCTTTGACAGTTCGAAAAATAAAAATTCAAAATTAAATTTTTCACAAAAATCAGTATTAGTTTTTGGTTCTGAAGGAAAAGGTATTAGAGAATTAGTAAAAAAGGAATGCGATGAAATAATACAGATAAAAATGAAAAATAATTTAAAATTTGAAATAGATAGTTTGAATGTTTCTAATGCAACATCGATTGCCTTATATCAGTTTTACTCAACTTAAATATTATTAAGGTGGTGCCGCGTGTCGGAATCGAACTGACTACCTGATGATTACAAATCAACTGCTCTACCAAATGAGCTAACGCGGCATCATTTTTGCATTTATATTAAATTATAAATTCGACAAGAATTTTATAAATTAAATTCCAGGAATATAAGGAACTCCATCACCTTTTACTCTTTCGTTTAATTCACTTAAAGTAGAGCATGCTGTGATTGGACTAAATACAAGAAATAAAATTATTAATGTTTTTTTAATCATAAAATATTTATAACTTCTCAATTTTTGCTGCACAATATTTAAATTCAGGAATTTTTCCATATGGATCTAAAGCTGGATTAGTTAAAAGATTAGCGGCAGACTCATTATAACAAAATGGAATAAATATGACTCCATCAGGAATCGCTCTGTCTTGCCTTACTCTGATATTTATTGAGCCTCTTCTAGTTGTGACTTTTATTTTATCACCAGCTTTCATATTATTTTTAATTATATCTTTAGGTGATATTGAAACAGAAGGTTCTGGTTCAATGGCATCTAGATTTGATGCCTTTCTAGTCATAGCTCCAGTATGCCAATGCTCTAATTGCCTTCCTGTGGTTAGTATCATTGCAAATTCTTTATCAGGTACTTCATCTGGTGCAGTAACACTAGCTGGAACAAATTTACCTTTACCATTTTCGTTTGGAAATTTATCACCAAAAACAATTTCATCTCCTGGTGTAGTTGGAGACTTACTTGGATAAGTTACAGAGTTTTCATTTTCTAATCTCTCCCAAGAAATATTGTTTAATGAAGGCATTGTTAGTGACATTTCTTCATAAATTTCCTTGGGATGATTATATTTCCAATTTAAACCCATTCTTTTTCCAAGTTCGTTTGTTATCCACCAATCTTCTTTAGCTTCACCTGGAGAGTCTAAAGCTTTTCTACCCATCTGTACTTGTCTATTAGTATTAGTAACTGTTCCATTTTTTTCAGGCCATGCTGAAGCAGGGAAAATAACATCAGCATATGTTGCTGTTTCAGTTAAAAAAATATCTTGAACAACTAAATGCTCTAACATTTGTAGAGCTTCTCTTGCATGATTCAGATCAGGGTCGGACATTGCTGGATTTTCGCCAAGTATATACATACCTTTAATTGTATCCTCGTGAACAGCATCCATAATTTCAACAACAGTTAGGCCTTTTTTATCATCTAAAGGAGTGTTCCAGAGTTTTTCAAAAAATTCTTTATTATTATCTTTATCAACTAATTGGTAATCAGGATACATCATTGGTATAAGACCGGCATCCGACGCTCCTTGAACATTATTTTGTCCTCTTAAAGGATGTAAACCAGATCCTCTTTTTCCAACATTTCCTGTCATTAAAGCTAAAGAAATTAAACATCTAGCATTGTCGGTGCCATGTGTGTGTTGAGAAATCCCCATCCCCCAAAAAATTATACCTTTATTTGTATTGGCATATAAGCGTGCTACTTCTCTTATAAGTTCTGGATCAATACCTGTTTCTTTTTCCATTATATCAGGTGAGTAATTCATTAAATGTTTTCTTAATTTTTCAAATCCTTCAGTTTGTTTTTTAATATATTCGGAATTAAATAAATTTTCTTCGACAATAACATTCATTATTGAATTTAAGAGAGCAACGTCAGATCCTGGTTTAAATTGCAACATATGAGTTGCATGTTTTTTTAAGGAATGACCTCTAGGATCCATCACAATTAATTTAGAACCCTTTTTAGCTGCATTCTTAAAAAAAGTTGCCGCAACAGGATGGTTTTCAGTAGGATTTGCTCCAATGACTATTATCACATCAGAATGTTCAACTTCATAGAATGGAGCAGTAACAGCTCCTGAACCAATAGTTTCCAATAAAGCAGCTACAGAAGACGCATGGCAAAGTCTTGTACAATGATCAACATTATTTGTATTAAAACCAGTTCTGATTAATTTTTGAAATAAATAAGCTTCTTCATTTGAACATTTAGCTGATCCAAAACCTGCAAGATTACTCTTACCATTTCTTTGTTTATTAAGTTTTAAAAATCCTTGTGCAGCATAATCTAAAGCTTCATCCCAAGATGCTTCTCTAAAATATTCATGAATATTCGAAAAATTAATACTTGGGTGTAAGTCTTTTGGTTTATCTTTAATTCTAATCAATGGCTTTGTAAGTCTTTCTGGATTATTTACATAATCAAAACCAAATCTTCCTTTTACACATAATCTATTCTTGTTTGCGGGACCATCAACACCATTAACATATTTAATTTTGTTATCTTTTACATTGTATTCTATCTGACAACCCACACCACAATAAGGACAAACGCTATCAATTTTTTTATCTACATTACTATGGCCAACACCATCTTTATCTACAATGGATGCAGGCATTAATGCTCCAGTTGGACAAGCCTGTACACATTCACCACATGCCACACATGTGCTATCACCCATTGGATCATCAAAATCGAATACAATTTTAGAATTTTCTCCTCGATATGCCATTCCGATGACATCGTTGACCTGAACTTCTCTGCATGCTCTTACACAAAGATTACATTGGATGCATGCATCTAAATTTACAGCCATACTAGGATGAGAAACATCTGCCTCACATGAAGTTTTTTTTGGAAATCTACTTTCTTTAACTTCAACTTTGTCTATCCATTTCCAAAAGTCAGAATTATTATCATGAGCAATTTCTTTTTTTGGCTGGTCTGCAAGAAGTAATTCAAAAACTAACTCTCTAGATTTTTTAGCCTTATCTGAAGAAGTCTTTACTTTCATACTATCAGTTGGCTTTCTAATACAAGAGGCTGCCAACACACGTTCTCCTTCAATTTCAACCATACATGCTCTACAATTTCCATCTGCTCTATAGCCAGGTTTATCGGAATAACATAAGTGTGGAATTTCTGTTCCAAGTCTATTTGCAACTTGCCAAATAGTTTCATCAGCATTTGCTTCAACTAACTTTTCGTTTAAATAAAATTTTGTTTTCTCATTAGTCATAAGTTATTTCATTGCTAAAATATTTTAAAACAGAATTTAATGGGTTTGTTGCAGCTTGTCCTAAACCACATATGGATGCTTGAGCCATAACTTCACTTAAATCTTTTAATTTTTCCTTGTTCCAATTATTTTCTTGCATTAATTTTACAGTTTTCTCCGTACCGGAACGACATGGTGTACATTGACCACAACTTTCCTCTTCAAAAAATTTTAGTAAATTAAGTGCAACATCTTTCATATTATCATGATCCGATAATACAACTACTGCCGCTGAGCCTAAAAAACATCCAGCATCCATTAATTCTTTCGATCCATAATCAAGTGGAATATCATTCATAGTAGCGGGTAGAATACCACCAGATGCACCTCCCGGAAGATATCCTTTAAAAATATGTCCATCTGCCATACCATCACAATACTCATCAATTAATTGTTGAACTGTTATACCGGCTGGGGCAACTTTTACTCCTGGGTTCTTTACTCTTCCAGATACTGAAAAACTATGAAAACCCTTATTTCCATTGGACCCCTTGTTAGCAAACCACTTTGCTCCTTTTGCAATTATATCTCTTACCCAAAAAAGAGTTTCTAAATTATTTGTTAAAGTAGGACATCCAAATAAACCAATTTCAGCCACATAAGGTGGTCTGTGTCTTGGCAATCCTCTCTTGCCTTCAATACTTTCTATCATTGCTGACTCTTCTCCACAAATATAGGCTCCTGCCCCTCTTCTTACTATGAAAAAGTCTTTTGGAATTATTTCTTCATCTTCCATTTTATTTATTTCATCAAGTAAAATTTTTATAACCGTTGGATATTCATCTCTCATATAAATGTAAACTTTTTGAGCATTTATAAAATAGGAAGCAATTAAAGCTCCTTCTAAAAATCTATGTGGATCACTTTCTAAATATGACCTATCTTTAAATGTTCCTGGTTCACCTTCATCACCATTAACAGCAACATATTTTTTACCATTGTAATTTGAAACAATTTCCCATTTTTTTCCTGTAGGAAATCCAGCACCACCCTTACCTTTCAATCCGCTTTCATTTAATGAATCCAAAACTTGTTTTTTTGAGATCACACCTTTTTTTATTTTATCCGCAATTTCATAACCGCCATTTTTTTTATAAGAAGATAAATTTATATAATCTGGAATGAATGGGTCAAAAGTTTTTTCATCGATTGTTTTTTTAACTTTATCAAAATTAGCCTCATCAACATAATTTTTTCCTACGCAGACAGTAGGAGCAACATTGCATCTTCCCATGCATGGCCCAGGTACGACTTTTATATTTTTATTTTCTAATTTCTTTATATCTTGAAGTAATTTGTGTGCGCCAAATAATTCACAAGTTAAACTTTCACATACCCTTACAACATTCACTGGGTTATAATCTTTACTATCTTTAACAATATTAAAGTGAGCGTAAAAAGTTGCAACTTCATAAATTTCAGAAAGTGGTAAATTAATAATAGTTGATAAAGCTACTAGATGCTTATCATACAAAACACCAAATTTATCCTGCAATATATGCAAATATTCTATTAATTCATCTCGCTTAAATATTAATCCTGAAAACAATTTAGAAACTTCATCTAAATATTTATCTTCGACTTGTCTTCCTTTTGGAGTCCAACGTCTTTTCTTCTTTTTTAAAGAAGTTTCTGTTTGAGAAACAAATTTATTCATTCAAATTAATATTATACTATATATTAAGTATCAGAAAACTATGAAAGATTCAGTTGAAAATGAAGAATTAGTTCTTGATACTAGTGGTACAGAATGTCCTATACCAGTACTTAAGGCTAGGAAACTTGCGTCAGAATTAAACAAAGACACAGTTATTAAAATTATTGCAACTGATCCTTTGGCTGAAGCAGACTTTGAACATTATTGTGATCAATCTAATTACGAATATTTAAGTTGTGAAAAAATAAAAGATAAAATTATAATTCGTTATAGATTTAAAATTAGTAATTAAAATAGACTCTCATAATTATAAAAATCAAATATATCTCCTTTGTTTACTTTAGAAATATTTTCATCAATTTCAATTATACCATCTGAATAGGATATTGAACTAATCATACCAGAACCTTGTTTAGGAAATTTATTTGCAATATTTTTATTATTTATAGTTTCTTTATTTACACGTAACCACTCCATTCTTTTTGTTTTTTTCTTCATAGAAAAATTTACTATAATTTTACTTGAAGATGGGAGCTTAAAATTTCCACCAGATAGTTTTTCTATTAATGGTTTTACTAACATAGCATATAGTAATTGAACAGAAACTGGGTTACCTGGTAAGCAAATTATGTAGCACTTATTTATTTTTCCAACTGCAATTGGTCTTCCTGGTTTTATTGCTGCTCTCCAAAAATATACCTTACCTAATTCAGATAAAACTTTAATTAAATGATCTTCATCACCAACAGATGCACCACCAGCAGTTATTATTACATTAAATTTTTTTGAAGTATTAAAAATTTTGTTTTTAATAGATTTAAAATTATCTTTGAGATTTCCACAATATTTTTTTTCTATAAAGTTTTTATCAAGTAAATTATTTAAACTATAATAATTTGAATTATTAATTTCAGAATTTTTTAAATTTTTAGTTGGTTTTCTTAATTCATTACCACTTGTAAAAAAACCAATTTTAATTTTTTTAAATACTTTTATTTTACTAATACCAGTAGCAGCAATTAAATTTATATTTTGTTGATTTAATTTAGAACCCTTTTCCAATATTTTTTGGTTTTTTTTTATATCTTCACCCTTTAATCTATAATTATCTCCAAATTTAGGAATTTTAATTAAATGAATTTTATTTCCTTTTTTGTATGTATTTTCCTGCATAACTACAGTTGATGAATTCGAAGGCATTTTTGCACCAGTAAAAATTCTAACTGCTTCACCAGGTTTTACTTTTATATTTTTGTCATCTCCAGCTGCTATTCGTCTATTACAAAAAAAAACTTTTTTTGTTTTTAAATCTGTTTTTAAAATAGCATAACCGTCTACAGCAGAATTATTAAAAGGAGGTAAATTAATTTTACTTTTTATATTTTCATAAAGAAATCTATCCTCTGAATTTTCTAAATTAACTTTTTCAGAGTTATAAATTACAATCTTTTGTTTTTTAAATAAATTAACAATTTGTTTTTTGGTGAGAGGTGATTTATTCATTAAAATTCTGTCAAAATAAAATGGACTATATTATCAATTTCGTCATTCTTAAAAATTCTCAAGTCAGTTTCAAGTATATTATTTGAAATAATAGCTTTTATATTTTTAATTTTGGTAAATAAGTAATTTTCATTATCATTTTTAATTATTTCAATTTTTGGGTGATTTTCATTTTTAAACCCTTCCACTATTACTATATCAATTTCTGATAGTTGATTTATTAATTCATCTAATGTTTTTTCTTTTGAATTGTTTAGCTCTGATATTTTAACCCATCGCTTCGATGAACTAACTATTACTTGAGAGGATCCCGCTGATCTATGCTTAAAGCTATCTGTATTCTCATGATCTATATCAAACTCGTGATGTGCATGTTTAATTGAAGCAACACGAAAATTTTTAGAACTAAGTTTATTTATAATTTTAGTTGCAATTGTTGTTTTCCCTGAGTCCTTCCAGCCAACAATTCCTACTATTTTCATTTAATAGATCTATTATTTAATAAATATACAAGCGAGTAAATAATTATTGTTATTGATATTAAAACTAAACCTAATGCCATAGCGTATTCTAAATTTCCCATTCTAGTTTCTAACGATATAGCAGTAGTCATTACTCGTGTATAATGATCAATATTACCACCCACAATCATAACTGCACCAACTTCTGAAATTGCTCTTCCAAAAGCAGATAATAATGTTGTAATTAATAAAAAATAACTATGGTTAAATAGAAGTTTAACAGAACCCCAAAAGGGAATATTTAAGGATCTTATCTGATCTTTAAATTCAAACCAATTTTTAGAAAATATCTCATGAGATAATGAAGCAATTATTGGAAAAATTATTATAGTTTGAGCAATAATCATCGCAGAGGGTGTGTATAGAAGTTGTAAGATACCTAAAGGTCCACCTGATGCAAAAATAAAATAAACAATTAAACCAACTACAACTGGAGGAATTCCCATCAATGAGTTTATAATTATTAAAATAATTTTTTTGAAATAAAAATTATAGATTGCAAAATAATACCCTACTATAAACCCTAATAATGATGCAATAATTAGGGCGGTAAAACTTACAAATAATGATAAAAGTATAATATCCCATAGTTCATTATCTAAAGTAATAATTAATAGTATGGAATTTGTTAAAATATCTAATATGTTCATTTATATTATTAGTTTAATTACAACATATGGCAAAAAAAGAGAAATATTTAGTCTCACCTGATATTAATAATAAGTCCTTAATTACAAAACTAAATGGTTTTGATGAGAAAGGGAATAAAATAATTTCTAAAGTTATTAATGAAAAAGCTCTTACAATTTTTCTTAATAATCAAGAAATAGTAACGCTAATGTCTATTAGTGATCACCCAAAATATCTTGCAGTTGGTTATTTATTAAATCAAAATATGCTTAAGAAAAATGACATAATTAGAAAAGTTGAAATTGATAAAGATTTAGGTGTGGTTGTTATACGAACAAAACGTAAAACAAATTATGAAAACAAATTAAGAAAGAAAATAACAACTAGTGGTTGTGCAATAGGTACAGTATTTGGAGATATCTATGCGGAAATAAAAAAATCAAAATTAAAATCCAAAAAGAAAATTAAACATAAATGGATTTATGAAATTTCAAAAAAAATTACATTAACACCGAGCTTATATTTAGAAACAGGAGCAATACATGGTTGTGCAATTATCCATAATAATAAACCATTGATTTATATGGAAGACGTAGGGAGACATAATGCTGTAGATAAAATTGCTGGTTTTATGTTTTTAAAAAAAATTAGCTCTTCAAATAAAATTTTTTACACTACAGGAAGACTAACTAGTGAAATGGTTATTAAAACTATAAAAATGGGTATTCCAATATTAATTTCTAGATCAGGATTCACAGCATGGGGTGTAGAGCTGGCAAGAGGCTCGAATTTAACACTTATTGGACGAGCAAAGGGAAAAAAATATTTAGCACTTTCTGGAGAACATAGAATTGACCATTAATAAGAAAAAAATTTTGTTTGCCATACTTGCTGGAGGTCAATCAAAAAGATTTGGAGGTGGATTTAAAGCTTTTGCTAAAATAAATGGAATTACAATTTTAGACAAAATAATAAACAAGCTTAAAAAATATAGTAATGAAATAATAATAAATGCTAATGACTTAAAAAGTTTTAAGAAAATTAATTACCCAATAATTGAAGATAGATTCAAAGGTTTTGTGGGGCCTTTAGCAGGAATTCACACATCAATGTTGTGGGCTAAAGAAAATTACACAAACAAAGAATGGGTTTTTACTGTTCCAAGTGATACTCCATTTTTACCCGATAATCTTTTTGATAAGTTTTTAGAAGCATATGATGAAAATATAAAAATATTGATTGCAAGATCAAATAGTAGACATCATCCTGTGATAGCAATGTGGCATATATCATTAATAACTAGTTTAGAAAATGAGTTAATATTAAAAAATAGTAAAATTATGTTTTGGGTTAAAAAGCACAAATATAAATTTGTTGAATTTGACAAAAGCCAAGAAAAAAATTTTTTCAATGTTAATACTCAAGAAGAATGGAATACTGCAAAAAATATCTAAATTTGATATAAATATGTAAAAAATATTTTTTTTGTATAAAGAATATTTTAAATGGTAAGCTCAATATATAAAAAATTTCCAGGAATTATATTTTGTTTTGTAATTGCTTATTCAGGCATATACCTAAGTGATTTTATTGGAAAAGAAATTTTAAGTTTAAATAAAAGTCCAATATCACCAATAATGCTATCAATAATATTTGGTCTTTTGATAGGAAATATATTTCATGTTAATAATTTTTTATTAGAAGGAATTAAGTTCTCTTTAAAATTTATTCTAAGATTAGGAATAATATGTCTTGGTATTAGACTAGGGCTTTTAGATATTTTTAAAGTTGGAATAGTTGGAATACCTCTTATTGTTGCGTGTATTATTATATCAATCTTGGTTGTAAATTATTTATGCAAGTTATTAAATGTTTCTTCAAAAATGGGATCATTAATTGCAGTTGGAACAAGTATTTGTGGAGCATCTGCAATTGTAGCAACTAGTCCTGCAATTAATGCTGATAAAGAGGAAGTTGCTTATGCCATAGCTAATATTACAATATTTGGAATCATTGCAATGTTCCTCTATCCATTTATGGCATATTATCTTTTCAGTGGAGATGAGTTAGCATCAGGATTATTTCTTGGAACTTCAATACATGAAACTGCTCAAGTTGCTGGAGCTGGATTGATATATGCTGAACAATTCAATTCACCGAAAACTATGGATATAGCGACAATTACAAAATTAGTAAGAAATGTCAGTATGATAATCGTCATTCCTACAATAAGCTATATGTATCTAAGAAATAATATTGGTGAAAATAATAGCAAACCATCAATAATATCTATGTTTCCAATTTTCATAATTGGTTTTATTTTTATGGGTCTTGTAAGATCAATTGGAGATTATGGAATTCAAAATGGTAATTTAGCTTTTGAAATATTAACCAATAATAACTGGCAATTAATAATCAATATTATTAAATCTATTGCTGAGTATTCTTTAGCAATAGCAATGGCAGCTGTTGGCATAAGTACAAATTTAGTTTCTTTAAAAAGCTTAGGCATAAGACCATTTTATGTTGGTTTTTCTGCAGCTTGTTGTGTTGGAATTGTAAGTTATATCGGAATCATAGTACTAAATAATTTTATATAATTTTCTAAAATAAATATAATTTGTACTTATTAAGTAATAATTATATAAAATTCGTACAAAAATATGTCAATTTACCTTCCAATAGCTGAAATGAACGTCAATATTTTTCTTATTATCTTTATTGGTATGAGTATAGGGATACTTTCAGGAATTTTTGGTGTTGGTGGTGGATTTTTAATGACACCACTATTAATTTTTTTAGGCATACCTCCAGTTGTAGCTGTTGGCTCTGAAGCTCCACACGTTTTAGCAACTTCAGTTTCAGGTTTTATTGCTCACTGGAGAAAAAGAAATGTTGATATAAAGATGGGTATATTCCTTTTAATAGGAGGTTTAATTGGCTCCACAGTTGGTGTAAATATTTTCAGTTATCTAAAAAACTTTGGGCAAATAGATTTAGTTATTCAGTTATTATTTCTTTTCTTTTTAGGTTTTATTGGTTTTAGTATGGCTTTTGAAAGTGCAAAAACTACAATAAAACACTATAGAGCAAGAAACACTAAAAGAACAAAACTGCATCAACATTCTTGGTTTCACGGACTTCCATTCAAAGTTCGCTTTCATAGATCAAAACTTTATATAAGTGCGATACCACCTGTACTGATAGGGTTCGCAGTTGGTGTAATGTCCGCAATGATGGGAGTTGGAGGAGGATTTATAATGATACCGGCAATGGTATACATACTTGGAATGCCAACAAGTATAGTAGTTGGGACATCTTTATTTCAAATCATTTTTGTTACCGCTAATGCAACATTCTTTCAATCCTACATAAATTATAATGTAGATATTGTGCTGTCTGCGCTAATGATATTTGGAGGAGTAATTGGTGCACAAATTGGTGTAATTTTTGGGTCTAAATTAAAAGCAGAATATTTGAGAGGTATATTGGCTATATTAGTACTGGGTGTCTGTGGTAAAATTTTTACAGATCTAGTTTTAAGACCTAATGATTTATTTTCATTGGTAATGATATGATATCAATATTTAATTTTTCAATTAATTTATTGATCGTAGTTTGTCTCTTCATATATTTTATATTTACAACCATTGGTTTTAATCCGGAGAATATTGAATATTTTTTAATTCTGATAATTGTTATAAATTCATTTAACAAAATTTATATTTGGTCAAATTTCAGAGTATTTATTAAAAAAGATCTAAATAAAATATTTAAAGACATATTATTTAATGATTCATTTGCAAAACTAAGTATAGTTATTCTATCCACTGTAATTCCAATTTATATGCTTATGCAAAAAGATATATTAGTTATTGATATATTGATTGAGAAAGCATCTTTTTTATTAGTATCAATTTTTGCATTAATTGGATTTTATTTAGAATTTTATATTTTAGAAGTGACAAAAATAGATGATTAAAAATTTAAATATAAAGTTTGCTTTTAATCTAACAATTTTATTGACTATAATTTTTTTTTATAACTTTCTTAATGCTGAAGAAATTTACTTTGACTTATCTGAGGATAGTATTGAATTAAAAACAGATTTTAATGGAAAAGAAATTATTATTTTTGGATTACTAAAAAATGATCATGAGACACTTTTGACAATAAAAGGGCCGCCATCAAAAATGAGAATACAAAAAAAAGAGAGATATTTTGGAATATGGATAAATAATAAATACGTTACCTATAGTAACATTCCATCTTTATTCTTTTTATCATCCTCAAAAGAGATTAACGAAATCTTGCCTGAATCGATATTAATTAATGAGGATCTAAGTTTTGAAAAAATTTTAAATAATAAGACTTTTAATCAAAATTTTATTTTTAAAAATGACCAAAAAAATTGGAATGAAAATTTTGTTAGAATAAAAAAAGAACAATCATTTTATAAAAGTTTTGAAATGAAAAAGATCAAAGATAAATTATTTCAAACTAGTGTTTTTTTTCCAACAAATACAATACCAGGGATTTATAATGTTGATATTTACTATATAAGAAATAATACAATTATGAGTACTGATCAAAAAAATATAGTTATAAAAAAAACTGGTATAGGAAGTCAAATATTTGACTTTGCTAATGAAAATGCAGCCACATACGGAGTTTTTGTAATTATCTTTTCAATATTTTCAGGTTGTATTGCTGCTGCTTTATTTAGGAGAAGTAAATGAGTGATGATAGATATATTCTAGTTGTTGCAGATAATTCAGAAGAAATGAATACAGCCCTTGAGTATGCTTGTGCAAGATCAAAAAAAACAGGAAGAAAGATTATAATTGCAACATTCATAGAGCCTTTGGATGTTCTAACAACCAAGGGAGTTACAGATATTATGAAAGAGGAAGCTAGAGAAGAAGCGGAAACAATTCTTAAGAAAGCTGCCTCATTTGTCCAAGAAAGAACAGGTGATTATCCTGCTCTCTCTTTAAGAGAGGGGGATACTATATCTGAATTAAAACAACTATTAGATGAGGAAAAAAATATTAATGTTCTTGTTTTAGCTGCCAATACTGATCCAAATAGTAAAAACCCTGGTCCAATAATAACTTCTCTGGTGAGTAATGAAATAACAAACCTAAGAATACCAATAATGATTGTCCCTGGAAATTTATCATTTGAACATATTGCGCAAATAACTTAAAAAATGTCTAAAGAGATAGCTAAAATATTAGTAGATATAAAGTCTATTAATTTTTCATTTGATAAATATTTTACTCTTACATCTGGCTTGGCTAGTCCTGTTTATGTTGATTGTAGAAAAATTATTTCTTTTACAAAAGAAAGAAATTTTATAATTGATAAAGCTTTAGATTATTTAACTAAAAATAATATTCAGACAGAAATTATTGCTGGTGGAGAGACCGCTGGAATTCCCTATGCTGCTTTTATTTCTCAAAAATTAGATAAACAAATGATTTATATTAGAAAAAAAACAAAAGGTTTTGGAAAAAACAAACAAATTGAAGGTGAATTTGAAAAAAATCAAAAAGCTCTTTTAGTTGAAGATCTAGCTACTGATGGTGGTAGTAAAATAATTTTTATTAACGCAATGCGTGAAGCTGGATTAAAAGTTAAAGATATATTTGTAATATTTTATTATGATATTTTTAATTTCAATGAATCAGAATTATTTAAATTGAATGTAAATATGCACTCACTGTGTACTTGGAAAGATGTAATAAATTATATTGAAAGTGAAAAAATATATTCTGAAGATAAGGTTTCAAACTTAAAAGAATTTTTAGAAGATCCAGAAAAATGGAGAAGCAAGTATGCGTGAAATAGTTGTTGTCAGTGGAGGTTTTGACCCAATTCACAGTGGCCATATAAAATTAATTAAAGAAGCTGCTAAACATGGTGAAGTTGTAGTTTTGCTAAATTCTGATTTATGGCTTCAAAAAAAGAAGGGTAAGGAATTTCTTCCTTTTATTGAAAGAACTATAATTATGAATGAGTTAAAAAATGTTATTGATGTTATAGAATTTGATGACGGAGATAAGACGTGCATCGATGGTCTTAAAAAAGTAAAAAATAAATATCCAAAATCAATTATTAAATTTGCAAATGGAGGTGATAGAAATAATAGTACAACACCAGAATCAATATTCTGTGAAAAAAACAATATACAGTTACTTTGGGGTATAGGTGGTGACAATAAATCAAATTCTAGTTCATGGATTTTACAAAAATGGAAAGAAAATAATTAAGGATATAATTTTCTTGTAACCCAACCATCATTTTCCCTACGGAATTCAAGTCTGTCATGCAATCTAAATGGCATATCTTGCCAAAATTCAATTAATATAGGTGATACTAAGTAACCATTCCAATGTGAAGGTCTTGGTACATCATTATCTGAAAATTTTTTTTCAAACTCTTCTACTCTCTTAGTTAATGTCGATCTATCATCTAGTTCTTCTGACTGTAATGAAGCCCAAGCTCCTATTCTACTTCCTAGTGGCCTTGAATTATAATATTCATCAGCTTCAGCGTTTGAAATTTGTGAAACATTACCTTCTATTCTTATTTGTCTTTGAAGTGTTTTCCAATGAAAATTTAAAGCTACACTATCGTTGTTTTTAATTGCTCTACCTTTTTTGCTATTTGAATTTGTGTAAAAAACAAACCCTTTATCATCATATGATTTAAGTAAAACAATTCGCGAGCTGGGTTTGCCATCAGAAGATATAGTAGCAAGGTTCATAGCATTTGGATCATTGATTTCACTTTTCTTTGCCTCTTCAAACCATTCTTGAAAAAGTTCAATTGGTTTTTTATCAGAATTTATTAATTTTTGGTTTGATTGCATATTATAGATATGAATATTATTTTATAAGTATATATATCTATATTTATAAAAAAACACTGATTTACAATATGTTGATGCAAAATAAAAAAGGTCTGATTATGGGAGTGGCAAATGACAGATCTATTGCTTGGGGTATTGCAAAAAAATTAGCAGAACAAGGAGCAGAAATTGCACTTACTTATCAAGGAGAAGCTCTTAAGAAAAGAGTACAGCCACTTGCAGAAGAAATAGGGTCTAACACTATTATTCCTTGTGATGTTTCAGACTCACAAAGTATGAATAACGTTTTTGAAACACTTAAAAATAAATGGGGTGAATTAGATTTTCTTGTTCATGGAATTGGTTTTTCCAACAAAGATGAATTAAGAGGTAAATATTACAATACATCTTCTGATAATTTTAAACAAACTATGCATATATCATGTTATTCTTTTACAGAGGCTTGTAGGCTAGCAGAACCTTTAATGAATAATGGTGGATCAATTTTAACTTTAACATATTATGGATCAGAACAAGTTATGCCTCATTATAATGTTATGGGAGTTGCAAAAGCAGCTTTAGAGGCAAGTGTTAGATATTTAGCAGTTGATTTGGGAGAAAAAAATATAAGAGTTAATGCTATTAGTGCTGGGCCAATTAAAACTTTGGCAGCATCCGGAATAGGTGATTTTAGATTTATTCTAAAATGGAACGAGCTTAATGCTCCACTTAAAAGAAATGTAAATCAACAAGATGTTGGAAATTCAGCTTTGTATCTCTTAAGTGATCTTGGCAGTGCCGTTACTGGTGAGATACAACATGTCGATTGTGGCTATCATACCGTAGGAATGGTTGCAGTTGATGAGAGTGAAAATGTTTCAGAATTATTAGGTGAATTTACAAATTCTAAAAAATGACTTCTAATTCAATAGGAAAAATCTTTAACTTTACCACATGGGGAGAAAGCCATGGCAAAGCTATTGGTTGTGTTGTCGATGGAGTGCCATCAAACATAAATTTAACTGAAAAAGATATTCAACCCTATTTAGATAAAAGAAAACCTGGTCAGTCAAAATTTACAACTCAAAGAAAAGAAGAGGATAAAGTTGAAATACTATCTGGAACGTTTGAAGGAAAAACAACAGGTCATCCTATTTCTCTAATTATCTACAATCAAGATCAGAGATCAAAAGATTATGGTGATATCAAAAGTAAATTTAGACCAGGTCATGCAGATTATACATATTGGAAAAAATATGGCATAAGAGATTATAGGGGTGGTGGTAGATCTAGTGCTAGAGAAACTGCAATGAGAGTAGCAGCAGGGGCAATAGCAAGAAAAATCATAAAAAATAAAATTAAAAATCAAGTTGTAATAACAGGTGCATTAATTCAAATAGGTAATCATAAAATTAATTATGATAATTGGAATTATAATTTTATTCCAAAAAATAATTTTTGGAGTCCTGATAAAGAAATTATTAAAATATGGGAAAACGAAATACAAACTGCAAGAAAATCTGGTTCCTCTTTAGGTGCAATAATTGAAATTAGAGTGAAAGGTTTGCCAGCTGGATTAGGAGAACCAATTTATGAAAAAATAGACTCTGATATTGCTAAGGCATTGATGTCTATTAATGCTGTTAAGGGAGTAGAAATGGGAAATGGATTTAGCAGTGTTTATGAAACTGGAATTTCTAATGTTGATGAAATGAGAATAAAAAATAAAAAACCTTTATTTCTTTCAAATAATAATGGTGGAGTTCTTGGGGGTATTACAACAGGCCAAGAATTAATTACTAGATTTGTAGTAAAACCTACAAGCTCAATATTATCTCCAAAAAAAACAATTAATACAAAATTAAAAGAAACAACAATATCTACTAAAGGTCGTCATGATCCATGTGTTGGTATAAGAGCTGTTCCTGTCGGTGAAGCAATGGTTGCCACAACTATAGCTGATCATTGTTTAAGATTTCTTTAAAATACTATAAATCAAAAATTCTTTATTTCCTTTTGGTCCAGTTATTGGACTTTCGACTAAACCTACAACTTCAGCCTTAATTGTTTTTTTAAACCAATTAGATATATCATTACATACTTGTTCATGAATCAATGGATCTTTCACAATACCTTTTTTTAAATTTATTTTATTAGTTTCAAATTGCGGCTTAATTAGTGAAATAATCTCAGCTTTATTTGATAAAAGCTTTAAGCTAGGTTCTATAACCTTTGTTAGACTAATGAAACTAACATCACAGACTACCAAATTAATTTTTTCATGAATTATTGAGTTATCTAAATATTTAGCGTTAAAATTTTCTATACTTATAATTTTTTTTTCTTTTTTTAATTTTTCATGAAGTTGATTTGTACCAACATCAATAGAATATATTTTTTTAGCGTTTTTTTTTAAAAGAACTTCTGTGAATCCACCAGTTGATGAACCGATATCTAGACAAATTTTATTTTTAATATCAATCTTAAAATAATCAATCGCTTTCAATAATTTGAATGCACCTCTTGATACCCATGGAGGATGAAGTTGTTTAATTTTTATTTTTGAGTTTTCATTAAAACTGTTACCACTTTTGGTAATAATTTTATCGTTTACATAAACTTGACCGGCCATAATCATAGATTGGGCCTTTGATTTAGTATCAGCTAAGTTTCTATCCATTAAAAGCTGATCAAGTCTTATTTTTAGATTTTTACTCAAATTTGAAAATTATTTAAAATCTTCTTTTGTAACTTTATTGTTTTCTTGCTTAATTTTTTTAATTTGGCTTTCAATACTTTTTAATTTTTCCTCACATGCTTTTTTTAAATTCATTCCTTCTTCGTAAAGTTTTACAGATTCTTCTAAATCAACTTCACCATTTTCTAATTTCTCTACAATAGACTCAAGTTTTTTTAAATTATTTTCAAAATTATTATCTTTATTCATTAGACGTATCTATTTTTGTAACATTTGATGTTTCTATATCATATATTAAAGCATAAACTTTATCATTACTTTTTATTGTAAACAAAATCCGATTATTATCAATCATATCTATATCTGTAATTTTGTGCCCTTTTTCTAAATTTAAATTATATTCAATTAAATTTGTTTCTAAATTACTTTGTTTTTTTGTTGTTTTTATATACAAACCATAAACTAGAGCTAAAAAACAAATAACAATTAATATACCTAAAAATATTACAATAAATTTAAGAATTTTTTGAGACATGAACGAATTCTATAATCTTAAATTAACTATAAATAAACAATTAAGTTCACAAAGATTAGATAAAGTGCTCGTTTCAAAATTGGAAGGATATTCAAGAACACAAATAAAAACTTTAATATTAAATGGTAATGTAACCCTTGATGAAAAGGAAATAAAAGATCCATCTTACATAACTAAAGAAAATGAAAATTACTTTGTAAATATTATCTTGAAACAAGAAACAAAACATTCAGCTGAAAATATTGACCTAAACATTATTTTTGAAGATGAAGATTTAATCGTTATAAATAAACCTCCAAATTTAGTAATGCATCCAGCTCCCGGAAATGAAAGCGGCACTCTAGTGAATGCTCTCATACATTACACTAATAATCAATTAAGTAATTTAGATGATAATGCTAGACCAGGAATAATCCATCGTTTAGATAAAGATACTAGTGGAATTCTTGTTGTTGCAAAAAATAATAATGTTCATATTAATTTAGCAAAACAATTCAAAGAACATACGATATCTCGTAGATATAAAGCAATAGTTTGGGGAACACCTGATAATCAATCAATTGAAGGGTATATAGAGAGAAATAGAAAAAATAGAAAAAAAATGAGTTTAAATAATAAGGGTTTTGGAAAATATTCTAAAACCGATATTAAATTAGAAAAAACTTTTGGTATTGCTAGTATAGTTGACTGTCATTTACATACTGGAAGAACGCATCAAATTAGACTTCATCTAACTTCTAAAAATTCTCCTATAATTGGTGATAAGATCTATGGAAAAAGTAAAATTAATCAATTTGGAAAAGATAAAAATACATTTAATAAATTTATGATTTTAAAAAATTTTGAAAGACAAGCTTTGCATGCCTATCATCTAGGCTTTGATCATCCTACATCAAAAAAAAGGATGAATTTTGATATTGAAATTCCTGAAGATTTTAAGAATTTAATAGAATTATTGCTTAAATATTAAATTATATTTTATTTGTGATATAGGCGTATTATGAATTTACCGGTACTATCAATTGAAGGAAATTTATCAGTATATTTGCAGGAAATAAAAAAATTTCCAATGCTCACTGCTGAGGAAGAGTACATGTTAGCTAAACGTTATAAGGAACATGGAGACTCAGATGCTGCTCATAAATTAGTTACAAGTCACCTTCGATTAGTTGCAAAAATAGCAATGGGGTATAGGGGATATGGCTTACCTGTTACTGACTTAATTTCAGAGGGTAATGTTGGAATAATGCAAGCAGTTAAAAGATTTGATCCAGAAAAAGGTTTTAGATTAGCAACATATGCAATGTGGTGGATAAGAGCTCAAATACAAGAATATGTTTTACATAGTTGGTCTTTAGTAAAAATTGGAACTACCGCCGCTCAAAAAAAACTTTTTTTTAATTTACGTAAAATTAAAAATCAACTTACCTCAATTGACTCAGGTAATTTGTCACCAGAAAATGTTAGGGAGATTGCAACTAGACTAGATGTAAAAGAAGGTGAAGTAATCGATATGGAAAATAGACTTTTTACATCTGATCAATCTTTAAATGTCAAACTTGGTGATGAACATAATACTGAATGGCAGGATTTAATAGAAGATAAACAAGAAACTCATGACAGAATAATTGAAAATAAAGATGAGCTTGATTATCGAAGAACTTTATTTTCAAAAGCTTTTGAAGTTTTAAACGAAAGAGAAAAAGAAATTATTAAACTTCGAAAACTAAGTGAAAACCCATTAAAGTTAGAAGACTTGAGTAAAAAATATAAAATTAGTAGAGAAAGAGTAAGGCAAATTGAAGAGAAAGCATTAGAAAAGCTTCAAAAAGAAATTTCAAATATTAGATAAAGTTCCATTTATATCAATCGTCTCTTTTCTGTCTGGCCCTGTTGAAACAATTGAAATATTAGTTTCCATAAGATCCTCGAGTATTTGAATATATTTTTTAGCATTTTCTGGAAGATCATTAAATTTATTAATTCCTGCAGTTGATTTTTCCCAACCATCAATATTTTTATAAATTGGCTTTATCTTATCAAATAGAAATTCTTCACTGGGTAAATAATCATAATGTTTGTTATCAATTAAATATCCAGTACATACATTAATTTCTTTTAATTCATCTAAAACATCGAGTTTAGTAAGCACAATATCCGTAATACCATTAAGTTTAATAGATTGTTTTAAAAGAACACTGTCAAACCATCCACACCTTCTTTTTCTTTTTGTAACAGTGCCAAATTCTTGACCTTTTTCACCAAGATATTCTCCAATATCATCCATTAACTCTGTTGGAAATGGACCTGATCCAACTCTGGTAGTATAAGCCTTTGTAATTCCTAAAATTTTGTGGTTTTTTCTATCACTAAAACCTGTTCCAGAGAATATCTGACCTGAAATTGTATTTGATGAAGTAACATAAGGATATGTTCCAAAATCAATGTCTAGCATTGACCCCTGCGCCCCTTCAAAAACAATGTTTTTATTTTGTTGACCTAATTCATTAATTATTTTCCATAATGGCACACTGAAAGAGTTAAGATAATTAGACATGGATAAAAGTTCTTCATAATAATTATGTGTAGTTTTATGAATATGTTTTGAAATTTTATCTTTATGAAATTCATAAAGGTTATCAATTTTTTGTTTTAAAAATATTGGATCTTTTAAATCACAAATTCTTATTGCTCTTCTACCTACTTTATCTTCGTATGCTGGACCAATACCTTTTTTAGTTGTGCCAAGTTCTTTTTTTCCTCTAGAGGTTTCATTTATTTCATCAAGAAGTTTATGAATAGGTAGGATTAAACAAATATTATCAGCAATATATAAATTGTCTTCGTTTACTTCTATTCCTTGTTCTTTAAGGTTATCAATTTCATTAATTAGTGCCCACGGATCTAATACAACGCCATTACCAATAGCACATTTTTTATTATTAATTATTCCTGAGGGTAATAAATTAAGTTTGTAAACATTATTATCTACTTTAATTGTATGACCTGCATTATTTCCTCCTTGATATCTGACTATCAAGTCAGCTTTAGAAGAAATCCAATCAACAATTTTGCCTTTTCCTTCATCTCCCCATTGGGTGCCAACTATGGTATAAAACATTATATTTTCTTAACTATATTATTTATCAGATAATACTTGATTCCAAACTTTTTTGCCTCTTTTTTTATATCAATATTATCTTCAAAAGTTTTAAATAAACTATAACCTTTTTTTATTAATTGTTGTTTAATTTTATTACTTGTATTGAATGCAATTAAAATTTTTTTATTTTGATTGGTCAAAGATGAAGATCTTAAAATTGTATCCATGTAACAAGTGTATCCTATAGCAGTCTCAGAATTACTACCATATTTTAAATTATATCGACCACCTCCAGCTATTTCACCTCTTACATCTTTGGCAAAAAATGTAAATTTTATCCCTTTGTAGTAATTTTTATTTGTTTGTAAGTCAAAAAAATCTACATTTAAAGAATCATATTTTGAAGTTTTAATTAAATTAGCAATTTTTACTAATCTTTCAACTTCGTTTTCATAACCTATTATTTTGCTTAACTTTGATATATATTTTTTTTTATTTTGAATTGAACCAGAGCATAGATGTAAAGTTTTAAATGAATCATATAATTCATTTTTCTTCAATAACTTTAAACAATTATTAATATCTTTTAATTTAATATATTTTTTTAATTTATTTTTTAAATCTTTATTAGTTATTTTTTTAAACAAACTTTCAAGAAAAAATGGTGCTGTAATTTCAATAACAATATTTTTAACTCCAATTTTTTTTAAAGTTTCGTACGCGAGATTAATAATTTCCACATCCGCCTTGTAGCTTTCGGATCCAATAATCTCAGCACCTACTTGTTGAAATTGTCTTTCGGGTCTTAAAATTGTACCCATTTTTCTAACGACTTCACCATAATAGCAGAGTTTAAGTGGTCGTATTTTATTGGCTAGTCTAGATGAGGCAATTCTAATTATTTGTGGAGTTATATCATTTCGAATACTTAATTGATCATTTTTTTTATTTTTCTTTAAAGTTAGAGTATTTCGATCTAAATTTTTACTAAATTCAATTAGTGGAGTTTTAATTAAAGTAAATCCATTATCTCTAAAATAATTTATTATTCTATTTTTATATTTATGCTCAATAGATGCATCAAAATTTAGACTGTCTTTAAAACCTGCAGGTACTAAAAATTTATTAACCAAGATAAGGCCTCACTAATTTTTTTATTTCTAAAGATTTCTTTTTAACCTCGCTAATTTCTTGACCTTCAACAAGTATTCTTAATAATGGTTCAGTTCCAGATAGCCTAACAAGAGATCTTATTTTTTTATTATTGTATAGTTTATCATTTTTTAACTTGCCAAGAATTTTTAATAGTTTTGTATTCTTTGTTTTATAACTTAAGTTAATTTTTTCTTGAGCAAAATCACTGTACAAATCAAAAAGTTTACTCGCCTTATTTTTATTTGATATCAAAATTTCAGTAATTTTTAAAGCTGCTAAAATTCCATCGCCTGTATTAGAATGTTCTGACAATATTATATGCCCTGATTGTTCGCCACCTATTATAGATTTGGATTTTTTCATTTGATTTATAACATTTATATCTCCAACAGCTGTGCGTTTAATCTTTAATTTTAATTTGTTTGTGAGATAATTTTCTAATCCCATATTGGACATAACCGTTATAATAACATCATGTTGATTAGATTTTTTCTTAGGTTTTACATAACTTTTACATAACAATCCTATAATTTTATCACCATCAACTTCTTTTCCTTCTTCATCTACAACTATTAATCTATCTCCATCACCATCAAATGCAAATCCAATATCAGCTTTTTCTTTTATTACATTTGCTGAGAGTGATTTAACATCAACTGCTCCACAATTTTTATTAATATTTAATCCATCTGGGTTATTATTTATGGCGATTATATTATGACCTAATTCCCAGAATAAATTTGGAGCTATATTGTATGTGGCTCCATTTGCACAATCTAAAACAATTTTTAATTTTCTATTAGAAGATGTTTTATTCAAAGTGCTTTTTAAAAATTCTGAGTATCTACCTGAGGCATCTTCCAGTCTTTTTGCATTTCCAGATACAAATGTGTTGTTTGAAATTTTAGAATATTTTTTATTATCTAAAACTATTTTTTCTACCTTTTGCTCTATTAATGAACTTAGCTTTGTTCCAGAACTATCAAAAAATTTAAGCCCATTATATTCATATGTGTTATGAGAAGCTGTGATCATTACACCAATATCTGCTCTTAAAGTTTTTATCATTAATGGTACAGCTGGTGTTGGAAGGGGGCCGACTAAAATTACATCCATACCCATAGAAATAAATCCAGCCGTCACAAGTGGTTCATATAAGTAACCAGATAATCTAGTGTCTTTGCAGATCACAACCCTGCTATTTTTAGAATTTTTCTTTTTTAGAAGGAATGCAACCGTTTTTGAAATTTTTAGACAAGTTTCAGCAGAAAGAGGTTCCTCATTAACTAAGCACCGTATACCATCGGTACCAAATATTTTAGACATTTCTGTCTTTTATTCAAAAAAATAAATAAAGTGAAGTAATTAAATTAGTTTGCCGGTGCAGCAGCAGATCCACCTGTTTTAGGAACGGATGTAGCTGGTTTTTTTGGTGTGTCTATATCATTATCAAAATCGTCACGAGTTGGCTTGATACCTTTGATTAAATCTTTAATTTCATCACCTGATAGTGTTTCGTACTCTAAAAGCCCTTTAGCAACTATATGCAGTTCTTCAATATTATCTTGAAGAATTTTTCTACAATTATTTTCAGCTTCTTCTGCAAGAGATCTAACCTCTTCATCAATTAATTTTGCAGTAGAGTCAGATAAATTTTTTGATTGTGCAACAGAATGCCCGAGGAAAACCTCCTCACTGTCACTGTTATATCTCAAACGTCCTAGTTTTTCACTCATACCCCATTCAGTAATCATTTTTTTTGATAGATTTGTTACCATTTGTATATCGCTTGCTGCACCATTTGTAATTTTATCTTTACCAAAAATCATTTCTTCTGCAATTCTTCCCCCAGTAGCTATTAATAAATGCGCTTTCATTTGATCTTTTCTCATAGACAACTGATCTTTTTCAGGAAGTCTCATGACCATTCCTAAGGCCCTGCCTCTTGGAATTATGGTTGCTTTGTGTATTGGATCAGAGGCTGGTGAGTGAAGAGTTGCTACCGCATGACCAGCTTCATGATAAGCTGTAAGTTTCTTTTCATCTTCTGACATGACCATAGATCTTTTTTCAGCACCCATCATCACTTTATCTTTAGCGCTTTCAAAGTCCTCAAGAGTAACCATTCTTTTATTTTTTCTAGCCGCTAATAATGCTGCTTCATTAACTAAATTTGCTAAATCAGCTCCAGAAAAACCTGGTGTTCCCCTTGCAATAATTTTTGAGTCAAATTTTGGCGAAACTTTAATTTTTTTAATATGAACTTTAAGTATTTTGTCTCTTCCCATTACATCAGGGTTATTAACTGTTATTTGACGATCAAATCTTCCTGGTCTAAGCAATGCTGGATCAAGAACGTCTGGTCTATTTGTTGCGGCAATAATAATTACACCTGCATTTGCTTCAAACCCATCCATTTCGACAAGAAGTTGATTAAGAGTTTGTTCTCTTTCATCATTCCCGCCACCAAGACCAGCGCCACGGTGTCTTCCAACAGCATCAATTTCATCGATAAAAACTATACAAGGTGCATTTTTTTTACCTTGATCAAACATATCTCTAACTCTACTAGCTCCAACACCTACAAACATTTCTACAAAATCTGATCCTGAAATAGAAAAGAAAGGAACATTTGCTTCTCCTGCAATTGCTCTTGCAAGCAAGGTTTTTCCAGTACCTGGAGGACCAACTAGAAGTGCGCCTCGTGGAATCTTACCACCTAATCTAGAAAATTTTGAAGGATCTTTTAAAAATTCAACAACTTCTTCTAATTCTTGTTTAGCTTCATCAATACCTGCTACATCGTCAAATGTAACTTTACCAACTGCTTCATTTAATAATTTAGCTTTAGATTTACCAAAGCCCATTGCTTTTCCACCACCGCCTTGCATCTGGCGCATAAAGAAAATCCAAACTCCAATTAATAGAAGCATTGGAAACCACGATAGTAATACACTTAAAAGTGGATGCATTGATCTTTCAGAGGGCTCAGCAGTAATTTTCACACCACTTTCATTTAATTTATCTACCAAATTAGGATAATTAGGTACATATGTGCTAAATGATCGTCCGTCGTTTAGAAATCCTGTAACATTGCTTCCATTTATATTTACTTCAGAAACATTTCCACTTTCTGTTGCAGCAATAAAGTCAGAAAAGGATATTTTTGAAGTATTTCTATTGTTAGAACTTCCTTGGAAGAGATTGAAAAGCACAATTAAGAGCAATCCAATTATAATCCATAATACGACGTTTTTACTGATGTTTTTCATCTAATTAATACATAGGAATTTATTATAAAAACACAATAGTTTTGTAAAAAATTAAACAGATTTTCTTGAAAAAGTTAGAAAATTATCATTTTTTTTAACAATCATACCTTTGACATTAAAGATATTAAAATTTAATTTCTTTATTTCACGTATTAAGATTCTAGTTTTTTTCGATCGAGGAGGGTTAGATTGATAAAATAAAAACTGATATATTCTTCGTATAATATTTTCAGAAGTAATTTCATTTAAATTTTTTATATTATGAAGGCTAACAACAATTTGTTTACTGTCGACATCAACAATATTTTTAAGAAGTATCTCAAATATCATTTGAATGAAATATGGTGAATAAAAAAGTATATTCTCAAAATCTCTATTTATTTCTTTAATTGTTTTTTGATCAGATTTTTTAAGAAAATTTCTTATTGAAGGACGAGTATAATCTAAATTAAAATTTGATGGATCATTAATATATTCTATTTTATTTTGCTTATTGTAGCCTAATAAGTTTTCTTTGGAGAAATTTAAAAGCGGCCTTATTATGTTAACTCTATTGTAAAATGACAGTTCAGACATTGATTTTAAACCATAAAAATCACTGCCAGCGATCTTTCTATTCAAAAAAGTTTCTAAATTATCATCTTTTTGATGAGCAATAAATAAATGCAAAATATTATTTTTAATACAAAAATCTGTAAGTAAATTATAACGATTATTTCTAGCCTCATTCATACTTTTCTTACTCACTTTATCTTTGTTTGCAGTTAGAATTTGAGAGTGAATGTTGTTTTTTTCCAAGTAGGTAGAAATAAACTTAGCTTCCTCTTTAGAGTTTTTTCTAATACGATGATCTACAATTAAAGCCATCAATTTCCCTTTTTTGTATTTTATAAAAGCATTTACAAGGAATAATAATGACATGCTATCTGGGCCACCAGAAACTGCTACAGCGACAGAAGGTTTTTTTTCAAAAGTATATTTATTTTCTAAGTTTTTAATGAATTCTTTATTTGTGAGCTTCATTCATTATTTTCTAAACAATTATACTCAACAATTTGTTTTTTGGTTTGAGGAATGATTTTATTTTTTGGAAAATCAATAATTAATTTTTCCATAGTTTTACAAGCCTCAGTAGTTTTTTCAACTTGATATAATGACTGAGAAAGTTTGAAAAGCATTTCTGCAGCTTTAATACTATCTGGAAATTTTTGAAAACCTTCAGCAAATATAAGTGCTGCTTCTCTATAATTTTTTTCTAGAATATATAATTCTCCAAGCCAATAATGTGCTGAACCTGATAGTTGATTATCAGGATTATCTGAAATAAACTGTTCGAATGAAGTTTTAGCATCCTGCCATTTTTTATCTCTAATATTATCAAATGCTTTTTGAAATTGATCTTCAGGTGATAAGACCTCTTCTTTTTCATTAGAATTTACTTCCTGATCCCCAGATATAACTTCTTCACTTGTATCATTTGTGTTTTTTGAAATATTTAATGTTCCAAGTGTATTTTCAGTTTCATTATCACTTAAAGTATTGCTTTTAACTTCAGAACTATTTTGTGAAGTTTGATCAGTATTTACTTCGATATTATTTAAAGAAACTGATTGTAAATTATTAATAACTAATTCTAAATTTTCTAATTTGTTAAAGATATCGTCTAATTGAAAATACAATTCTTCTAAATTAGAAGTTAAATTTTTTATATCATTTTCAATATCATATATTCGCAAATCAATAGCAGAAAGGTTTTTAACAAAATCATTATTTGTTCCACTTGATTGATTTGATGGATTTGAAAATACTTCTTTGGAAAGATCTGAAACTTCTCTTTGTAATCTTTCTAATTGTTGTGAAATTGTTAGATCACTTTCATTAGAGAAGGCGTAGCTTGAAAAAAATAAAACTAAAACTGTGAGACTGTACTTTAACATTAACCGGTTTTAATTTCTAATTGAGATTAAAATGTGGCGCTATATTTCTATAGCGCCAAAGTATTAAGGAAAGTAGACTAGTTAACTATAGTTACTGAACGTCTATTTTGAGCCCATGCTCCATCATTAGATCCAACAACAGCTGGTCTTTCTTTGCCATAACTTATAGTTGAAACTCTATCTGGGTTGATCCCTAATCCAATTAGGTAATTTTTAACAGCTTGAGCTCTTTTTTCACCAAGAGCTAAGTTGTACTCTCTAGTTCCTCTTTCATCACAGTGTCCTTCAATTGTGACAGTAACATCGCTATTCTGCTTAAGCCATGCAACTTGATCTTGAAGTAACTCCAGAGCATCTGAGTCTAAATCCGAACTATCATATCCAAAAAATACTCTATCACCAACATTAACGATTAAATCTTCCTGTGATCCAGAAACTATTCCGCTACCTGCAGTTTCAGTAATACTTCCTTCTGAAGCAACATCACTTCCAGAACTACTTGATCCTGAACCTGAAGAGTCAGCTGAGTCTTTTGGCGTCGTTGCACAAGCTGCAACAAACAAAACCATAAATATAGAGATAAAAAACTTGTAAAACATAAAAAATTGCTCCCTTAATACTTTGAGTAGATATACTAAATAATCTGAAATCCTTAACATTTTTTTTAAAATTTCGTATATTTTTTTTGTATTATATTGAATTAATGCATCAAAGGAGACCAAGCTGGGTCAGACCCTCCTAATGGGGTTATTACTTTTCTTTCATTAAAACCAGTTAAATCAATAGAATACAGACTTGATTCACCCCCAGATCCATCCTCAGCAGTCCTTTCTTCTTTAAAATACATTAGAAATCTACCATTTGGAGCCCATGTTGGCCCCTCAACATGAAATGATTTTGCAATCATTCTTTCATTAGAGCCATCAATTTCCATAACACCTATATAAAACTGTCCACCTTCTTGTTTAGTAAATGCAATCATATCACCTCTTGGAGACCAGACTGGTGTGTAGTAACTTCCTGCTTCCCTGCTAATTCTTTTAATATTTTTTCCATTATTATCACTTACATACAAATGCCTTCGTCCACTTCTATCTGAATTAAAAACTATTTTTTTTCCGTCAGGTGAAAAACTAGCAGAAACATCTATTGAAGAATTATTAGTAACTCTTTTAGAAATTCTTGTTTTGAGATCAAGAATATAAATTTCGGAATTGCCAATTTCTGGATCAGTGTAGGACATAACGATTTGATTACCGTCAGGTGAAAAACGTGGAGCAAATGTCATTCCAGGAAACTCACCTACAATTTCTTGTTTGCCTGTTTCAATATCAAAAATATAAACTCGCGGATTATTTCTATTTACATAAGACATATAAGTTATTTTTTGAGAATTTGGTGAGAACCTTGGAGTTAAAACTAGATAGGATCCGTCTGTTAAAAAACGATGGTTTGATTGATCTTGATCCATGATTGCTAATCTTTTTTGTTTATTTTCTTTTGGGCCTGTCTCAGCAACATAAACTATCCTTGTATCAAAGTAACCACCTTCCCCAGTTATATTTTTAAAAATGGAATCTGAAATAATATGAGCAACTCTTCTCCAATTTTTTTCACTAGTTTCATATTTTTTTCCAACTATTTGTTTTTGTTGAAACACATCATACAATCTAAATTCGACAGATATTTTTCCATTATTAGATGAAATTTTTCCTGAAACTAAATGTTGTGCTTTTATTAACTTCCAATCTTCAAATCTAGGTTTATTAGATAGAGATTGATTATCTTGAATAAATGATCTTTTATCTATTGGTAAAAAAAGTCCAGACCTTTCTAAATTATCTGAAATAACAGTTGAAATATTTTTACCTACTTTAGTTAATTGTGAATTTTTTGAGTATAGCTCTGTTACAGCTATTGGAGTTGGCTTCACGCTACCTTGTGTTAGAGTCACTTCTAAAGAAAAGACTTTAAAACTAAAAAATATAAAAAAGGTTATAAAAAAAACTTTTTTCATCAGTACCCTTTCATAATACTATAATCGAAAGTAATTGTAAGATTTTTCCATAGATTATATTTATCTTTAGGAAGTTTTAATGGTGTACATTCTGGATTTAATAAAGTTCTCATCGCACTATCAGTAATTGGCCCATAAAATGGGTTAGTTTTAGCTATATTTGTGTCAACAATGCGGATACTATTTGGTGAAACCTTCATATTTTGTAAAATTTTTGCTGAAATTGTTACTTTGTCTCCTCTTTCTATAACTGCACCTGCTGGAGCATTCCAACAAGAAGATAATTGCTGCCTCAAAATGTCTATTTCTGATATTGATAGCATGATATTTTCATCAGTATCATCTGTACTTTTATTATCAACCTCTTCAATTTCTTCCTTAACTTCATTTTGAACCATTTTTGTTTTTTCATTTCTTAAATCTTTAAGCATTGATGCTATGCTAAAATCTTTTTCAGGTTTCTGCTTTGGTTTAGATACGGTTTTATCATTTTCCAACTTTGGTTTATCTTTTATGTTTGTTTCAACATCTAAATCTGATTTAACATTTTCATTCTTAATAATTTTTGGCTTTGGCTTGAGTTTTGGTTTAATTATATCAGTTTTAATTGTCTCTATTTTTTTCTTAACCTCTAAAATTTCCTTTTCTTTGATAACTACTTTTTTTGTTTCTTTAACTTCTAAATTTGGAGTTTGTTTCATTTCCAAAACTGGTTGATTTGGATTAGTTTTTTCTTCAATTTCAGTTTTATTTATTTCAACATTTTTTTTTACTTCTAATTGATCTGATGAATTAAATTTTTTTTGTTTAGTAATTGTTTCCTTATTTTTATTTTCTAGTTTTTTAGTATCAGATTTTTTCAAATTTGTATTTTCATCAACGTTAAGTATTTCAATAGGTATTACGTTTGGAACGTAGATTTCTTTTGTAGAAAAAAAATTTGGTAAGCCGACCATAAACAAAAGGATAATTAAATGTATTAGTGTTGAAAAAATAACTCCTGATGTTTTAGGATTTAAATTTTCAAAAAAGTTTATAATTTTTAAACTATTATAGCTTATACGATCCATCTATTGCTCAAGATTTTGAGTAATTAATGCAACTTTAATATATCCTGCTGAATTTATTATGGACATAATTTCCATAATCCTTCCATAAGCTACTACTCTATCACCTCGTATATAAATTCTTGCTTCTGTGTTTTGTTCAGTAATAGCATTTAGTCGCGGAATTAAATTTTCTACTTCAACTTTTGATTCTCCAATGTAGACTTCTCCGTCTAACTTAACGGTTATCTCAATTGGATCTTTAATATCAGTTAATGCAGTGGCTTTAACCTTTGGTAAATCAACTTTAATACCAACCGTTAGAAGAGGTGCGGTAACCATAAAAACAATTAGTAGAACAAGCATAACATCTACAAAAGGTGTAACGTTAATTTCACTCATTTGAGTGTACCTTTGCTTTTTTCGTTTGTTTAAATTATTTGAGGTAATCAATTTATTTTTTCTCTAATTGCCTAAAAAAAATTGTTGAGAATTCATCCATAAATGTTTCCAAGGATATAAAATATTTTGATAAGTCGTTTGAAATTTTATTGTATGCAACTACTGCAGGTATAGCCACAAATAGACCTAATGCAGTTGCAAAAAGGGCCTCAGCAATTCCTGGTGCAACTACTGCTAAGTTTGTATTTTGAGCTATTGCAATAGATTTAAAACTATTCATTATACCCCAGACTGTTCCAAATAACCCAATAAAAGGTGCAGTTGATCCAGCAGTTGCGAGAAATGTTAAATTTCTTTCAACATTTTCACTTTCTTTATTAAAAACAACAGTCATTGATCTCATCATTCTATCTTTTAAAGAATTAATATCAGATGTATCATTTTCAAACTGAGTTTTACTTTTTTTCCATTCTAAAATTGCTGCACAAAATAATTTTGATTTTGGATCTGTATTATTAAAATTTAAAGTTTCATATAAATCTTCAAATGAATTTCCAGACCAAAAAATGTCTTCAAATTCTTTTTCAAGTTTTTTTAATTGTCTAATTCTTAAAATTTTTGAAATTATTACATTCCAAGAGTAAAGAGAGGCTAGGATTAAAATTATAATAACAGATTTAACTACAAGGTCAGCTTGCATAAATAACGCAAGCATTGAAAAATCTGGAGCTTCAGTCGATAAATTAGTACTATTTATATCTGCCATAATAATTATTTTTTAATTTTTTCAAGATCACTACTATGAACCATAACCCAAAAACCTGGTCTATTTTTTTCACATAATGCTATTACTGGTGTCTTACCCTCTTCTTTGGCAAGCTTTGCAGTATCATCCCATAAACTAATTGCTGTATGCTTTGCTCTTAATTTACATTCTATAAATAAATCTTCGTGAATTACATCAGCTCTTGTTACTTTACCATTACCTCCGCTCAAAGGTGTCCTTTTCCCATTGAAATAATTTGCAACATCTCTTTCTCTTTTTTTCCAGGCTTTATCAGGCATCTATATTCCTTTCATTAGGCTGTGAGTGAAGATAATACATTATCATCAACTTCAAAATTTGATGATACAACTTGAACGTCGTCATTGTCTTCTAAAACTTCGAGTAGTTTAAATAGTTTGTCTGCTGTATCTTTTCCAATATTTATATTATTTTTACTTTTCCAGATTAAATTTGCAGAGTTAGTCTGACCATACTGTTTAATTAATTTGTCATTAAGTTCATGCAAATTATTTTGATCACAGTATATTGAATATTCAGTGTCATTAATTTCATAATCTTCACTATTATTTTCAATAAGAAATTCTAGAAGCTGATCTTCTTTTACTAAGTTTTTATCAAGAGTGATATTTCCAAATCTATCAAAACCAAAACTAACACTACCTGTTTCACCCAAATTACCTCCATGTTTGCTAAAAGATGACCTAATCTCTGCAGCTGTTCTATTTTTATTATTTGTAAGTGCCTCAACTATTATTGCAACACCTTCAGGTCCATACCCCTCATATCTTACTTCTTCATAATTACTATCAGGGTCATTCCCTTGGCCTTTTTTAATTGCTCTCTCAATGTTATCTTTTGGCATATTGAGCGACTTGGCTGAAGCAATTGCAGATCTTAATCTAATATTACTTTCAATATCTTCACCACCGACTTTTACTGCAACAGATATTTCTCTTCCAAGTCTTGAAAATACTTTTGCTCTTTTTTTATCTTGAGCACCTTTTCGATGCATAATATTTTTAAACTTTGAGTGTCCTGCCATTTCGAGTAGATTTATAAATATTTTATCCGATGTTAGTAAAGATATAAAATATTAGATAAATGTGTCTAATATATGTAAATTATGTCTCTTGAATTGGGGTAATATTTTTGGCTAAACCATTATTAATATCGATTTCTATCAAAGCTCCACATATAGTTATATTTTGAGATGCAGGTGTAAATCTACCTTCAGCCCTGTATCCCTTAACAAATCCATGGATTGGATTATTTATATCGAAACCAATTATTGAATTGTAATCACCTGACATTCCAACATCTGTTTGATAGGCTGTACCTTTAGGTAAAATAACACTGTCTGCCGTGGGCACATGAGTATGTGTACCTAAAACTGCCGTAACTTGTCCATCAACATAATATCCAAATGCCTTTTTTTCAGAAGTTGCTTCACCATGCATATCAATAATTATTGCATCACATGTACTGCCTAACTTCTCTTTTTGAAGAAATTCAATTATACTTTTAAAGGGATCATCTAATGATAAATTCATAAATAATCTGAGCATTACTTGTACTACTATAATTTTTTTTCCATTTAAAAGTTCAAGCTTATAATATCCTTTTCCAGGAACCCCATCAGGATAATTCAAAGCTCTGATTATTTTTGGATTTTCTTCAATATAAGAAAGCATATCTCTTTGATCCCATGCATGATTCCCAAGTGTAAGTAGATCAATTCCACTAGAAAATAATTCCTCTGCATCCTTTTTTGAAAGTCCATAACCAGAAGTAGCATTCTCACCATTAGCAATAATCATGTCTGTATTATATTTAGATTTAAGTGTTGGGATAATTTCTTTAATTTTTTTTCGTGACGCCTTACCAACAACATCACCTATAAAAAGAATTTTCATTGAAAACTATATAAATTTTTTTCAGTAATAACATAATCCACTTTAGAATCAAATTTGTCTATGGGTATATAATCTAACTTTTGTTCTTCATATGCATAGGCTACACTGATGAATCTGTGATTAATTTTATTTAAATAAGCAAATGTCCTGTCATAATAACCTCCACCATAACCTAATCTATTTCCCTTCTTATCAAAAGCTAAACAAGGTACAAAAATTAATTCAGGATTTAAAATTTTATTTTTATTTTGAGGCTCTGATATATTCATATGTCCTTTTACAAAATTTTCTTCACTCTTAAATTGCTTAAAGATTAAATGACTATTTTTTTTTTCAATTACAGGGAGACATAAAATTTTATTTTTAATAAAGATAAGATTGTTAAGCTCTCTTGTATTTATCTCAGAATTTATAGAAATAAAACTAGAAACTATATTAATTTCTTGAAAGTTAATTTTTTCAAAAAGCTCATTAAACAAAGTTAAAGCAAAATGAGATGGTTTATTATTAAAAATCTTATCTCTTATAATTTTTTGTTTTTTTCTGATAATTGATTTTTCATCTTTAATATTATTCATAATAAGAATTCTTAATTATATTAATTAAACCTTCTACCTTTTTATTTATTTCATCAAATTCTTGATCTAATTTCAATTTTTCATCTTCTAAATTTTTTTTTTCATTTTGTAGTTTTAGTATTTTGTCTTTAAGTTCTAAATTGTTCTTTAAATATTCTTGTTTCTTGGTATCATTTACTTCTAAACTTCTTTCTATATTTAATTTATCTGAAAGCTCTGCTTGAAGCTCAATAGAGAGAAGTGATAACAATATAGTATCACTTATTTTCCCATTAGAATATTTTGGATTTTGTAATTTATCATCAATTTTTTCATTAATTAAATTTATTGAATCTATTATATTTTTTTCATCTTTTTTTTCATATTCTAATGATATTTCTCTATTTAAAATTTTTGTCTTATAAAAAGGCATAATTATTTCTTAATTAGAAGTTCCAATTCATCAATATACTCAGACATTTGTTTTCGTAAATTTTTAATTTCATTTTCAAGATTTTTAATTTTTTCTTTTTTAGAAATATGATGATCCCTAAAATCTTCTAAAGCTGATCTTAGATTATTTAAGTTTTCGCTTAGAACTGTAATTTTTTTTTGTATATCCATTATAATTTTATAGTTTGTAATTTTATAATTGTCACTGTAATGAACCCATATTAAATAATTTTATATCAACCATAAAGGTAAGTATTTGAATAATTTAAAAAATATCAACAATCTAAGACAATTATCAAATTGTATTAGATTTTTATCAATGGATGCAGTGGAAAAAGCGAAATCTGGTCATCCTGGTATGCCTATGGGTATGGCAGACATAGCAACAATTCTTTATAAAAATCATTTAAAGTTTAATCCGAATGATCCAGAGTGGATTGATAGAGATAGATTAATTATTTCAAATGGTCATGGCTCAATGCTTTTATACTCTTGTTTGTATCTTACAGGATATAAAGACATTGACATAAATCAAATTAAAAATTTTAGACAATTACATAATAAAACTGCAGGT
This sequence comes from uncultured Alphaproteobacteria bacterium, assembly GCA_902614085.1. Classification (GTDB taxonomy): domain Bacteria; phylum Pseudomonadota; class Alphaproteobacteria; order HIMB59; genus CACPNW01. The sequence continues at coordinate 609,074 of CACMJS010000001.1, read as the reverse complement.
CACCCAGAATACGGAAGTGCAGAAGGAATAGAAACAACTACTGGGCCTTTGTCTCAAGGTTTAGCGAATGCAGTTGGAATGGCGCTAGCGGAAAAAAAATTATCAAATAATTATGGAGAAGAATTATTCGATCATCACACTTATGTTTTTGCTGGAGATGGATGCTTAATGGAAGGTTTAAGTCATGAAGCGTGTAGTCTCGCAGGACATTTAAAATTAAATAAGCTTATTATGTTTTTTGATAATAATTCTATCTCCATAGATGGATCAACAGATCTTTCAGTTTCAGACAATGTGAAAAAAAGATTTGAAGCTTATAATTGGAATATAATTGAAATAGATGGTCATAAATATGAGGAAATTGATCAAGCTATAATTCAAGCAAAAAAAAATGATGCTCCAACAATTATATCTTGTAAAACTAAAATTGGTTTTGGCTCTCCAAACAAAGAGGGTTCAGCTTCATCACATGGTTCACCTCTTGGTGAAGATGAAATAAGTTTAACAAGAAAAAAATTAGAATGGAATTATTCGCCGTTTGAAATTCCAGATGATTTATTACGTGAGTGGAGAAGTTTCTATAAAAGAAATGAAGAATCAAGAAATTCATGGTTATCAAAAAATAAAGAATTAATTGAAAGTAAAAATTTTAAAGATAGTTATTATCAAAAAATTGATTCACAACTTCCAGAAAAACTAGGTGAATTAAAATCTGAACACTTTAAAAACAAAACAAATTGTGCTTCAAGAAAATCGAGTGAGCTGACGCTAAATTTAATCTCAAACTATCAAAAAAATCTTATTGGTGGATCTGCTGATCTTACTGGATCAAATAACACTAAGGCAAAAGATATGAATGTAATTACATCTGATAATTTTAATGGAAATTATATGCATTATGGCATCAGAGAACATGGAATGGCTGGAGTAATGAATGGTATCGCTTTGCATAAAGGTTTAATTCCATACGGAGGAACGTTTTTGGTATTTACTGATTATTGCAGACCTTCAATTAGGTTATCAGCTATTATGAATATACCAGTTATTTATGTAATGACACATGACTCAATAGGATTAGGAGAAGATGGACCAACCCATCAACCTGTTGAACATCTTGCATCGTTAAGAGCTATACCAAATTTAACAGTAATTAGGCCTTGTGATATTATTGAAACTATAGAAGCATGGGAATGTGCAATCAACAATACTGGACCAACAATCTTAGTTTTAACAAGACAAAATCTACCGATGTTACAAAAAGATAATCGCAAAGAAAATCTTGTAAATAAAGGTGCTTACAAAATAAGAGATTTTAAAGAATATGATGCAACAATTTTATCATCTGGTTCTGAAGTTGAGATTGCTTGCTCTGCATCAAATAAACTTTTTGAAAACAATAATTTAAAAATAAGAGTTGTAAGCATGTCTTCATTTGAATTGTTTGAGAAAAATGATGATGGTTATAAAAATGAAATTTTAGGAAATAAAGCTATTTTTGCTATTGAGGCTGGAGTAATAAATGGTTGGGAAAAATATATTAAAAATGAAAATTTTGTTGGCATGTCAACTTTTGGTGAAAGTGGTCCATACAAAGATTTATATAAGCACTTTAAGATAACAGATGATTACTTAATTGAAAAAATAATTAAAAGTTTATAAAAAGGAGAAATATGAAAGTTGCAATAAATGGATTTGGAAGAATTGGAAAACTTGTTTTTAGAGCTTTATTAGAAAAAAATCCTAAAGATATTAATATTGTAGCTATTAATGAACTAGGAAGTGTTGAGAGCAGTGCACACTTACTTAAATATGACAGTGTTCACGGTATTCTTAAAGATGAGATTAGCTCAATCAAAAATGGATTAAAAATTGGTAAACATAAAATTAATTTTTATTCCGAAAGAGATCCAAATAACCTTCCTTGGAAATCACTCAAGGTAGATGTTGTTCTTGAATGTAGTGGTGTTTTTACTTCAAAAGAAAAGGCGATTTCTCATTTAAATGCAGGAGCAAAAAAAGTTATTATTTCAGCACCAGCTTCAAATGTAGATGCCACAATTGTTCAAGGTGTAAATAACGATACCATTAAAAAAAATCATAACATAATTTCAAACGGATCTTGTACTACTAACTGTCTTGCTCCTTTAGCTATGGTTCTTGATGAAAAATTAGGAATTGAAAGTGGTTTCATGACAACAATCCATAGTTACACGGGTGATCAAAGAACTGTTGATCAAACCCATTCTGACTTTAGAAGAGCAAGGGCTGCAGCTGAGTCAATGATTCCAACTTCTACAGGAGCAGCAAAGGCTTTGAGTCTAGTCTTACCAAGATTAAAAGGTAAATTAGATGGAACAGCTATTCGAGTTCCTACTCCTAATGTCTCACTTATAGATCTTACATTTGTAAGTAAGAAAAAAACTAGCTCAGAAAAAATTAATTCTATAGTTCTTCAAGCTTCAAAAACTAAAAAATTAAATGGAATACTAACAACAAACTCATTACCTCTGGTTTCAATTGATTTTAATCATAATTCAAGCAGTTCTGTATTTGATATGAGTCAAACACAAGTAGTAAAAGATAAATTCTGCAGAGTTTTATCTTGGTATGATAATGAATGGGGATTCTCAAATAGAATGGTAGATACTATGGTTAATCTTAAAAAATTTATTTAGTGCCTAAAAAAATTTGTTTTGCAGTATCGACACTAATACAAATTGAAAATTTAATAGAATTTCGAAAATCAAAGTTCAAAACTTCGATTATATTTATAAAATATTTTTTAATTAAAGGTTTTGGGATAGAGTGGCTTAGAACGTTAATACACCATATAAAAAATAAATATAAGACACACAATATTAAGTTTTTTATCGACTCAGGCTATGATCAAGGTCTTAGTATATTATTAACTCACGAAAATATTGATTATTTAAAATTAAAAAATAATAAAATCATCTTAAATAAAATTAATCAAATTGCTAAAAAAAATAAGGTTTTATTAAATCCAACTTTTGATGTAGTAGATCTTACGAAAATTAAAAATATACAAAAAAAACTTAAGATAAAACTATGAAAATAGATGGAAATGAAATTAAAGTTGGAAATATTTTAGAAATTAATAACAAACTTTGGAAAGTTTTGAAAACCCAGCATACTCAACCAGGAAAGGGTGGTGCCTACTTGCAAGCTGAACTTAAAGAAATAAGAGAAGGTACTAAAATGAATAGTAGGTTTAGATCATCAGAAACAGTAGAAAGAGCTATTCTTGATGAAAAAGAATTTCAATATCTTTATGATGATAATAATAATTTTATATTCATGGATAAACAAACTTATGAACAAATAGAACTTGGCTCAGACATATTAACTGAGGATCAATCAAAATTTTTAGTTGAGAATAGTAATGTTATTATTAATTTCTATAATGAAAAACCAGTCGGAATTGACTTGCCTGATACTGTAGAATTAACTGTTATAGAAACTGAAGGTGTTGTAAAAGGTCAAACAGCTGCTTCATCATATAAACCAGCTACTTTAGAAAAGAATATTAAAACATCTGTACCGCAATTTATTGAAGTTAATGATAAAATAGTGATAAGTACAATTGACGGTAGTTATATCGAAAAATCAAAAAATTAATGCAGCCTGCTGTAATTAATATCTTTGAAAAGGCAGTAAAAAAAGCTGGTAAAATATTATTAAGAGATTTTGGAGAATTAGAAAATTTACAAATACAATCTAAATCAGTTGGAGATTTTGTAACAAATGCAGATATTAAAGTAGAAAAAACACTTTTAGAAACTCTAAAATATTATTATCCAGATTATACTTACATAACTGAAGAAACTGGTGAAATAAAGGGTGATGAAAACACCATTATTATTGATCCAATTGATGGAACATCTAATTTTATTCATGGAATACCTCATGTTGGAATAATCGTTGCCAAAATGACAAATGATGAAATCACAGACGGTGTGATTTATAATCCAATTTTAAACGAATTTTTTTGGAGTTCTAAGGGTAAAGGTTCGTGGTGTAATAATAGTAGACTTAGAGTGTCAAGCAGGCAAATTTTTTCAGATTGCTTGATAGGCACTGGGCTACCGTTTGGAGAAAGAATTTATAAAAACTATTTAAGTGAGATTGATGAAATCCTAAAATCATCTGCAGGAATAAGAAGACTCGGTTCTGCAGGACTTGACCTGGCTTATGTTGCCTCTGGTAAATTAGATGGTTTTTGGGAAAAAGATCTAAATTTATGGGATGTTTCAACGGGCATTCTTTTAGTTAAAGAAGCTGGGGGGAAAGTTTCTAAAATAGATGGAAATGCATGGGAAATAAATTCTCGTGATTTAGTTGCTTCAAATAATAAAATTCATAATGAATTAGTTAAAAAACTTACTTTACTTTGAAATCTATATAAATATAAGACAGTCATGAAAAAAGATATACATCCTAAATATCATGAAATAAACGTGGTTATGACTGATGGATCTACTTTTAAAACTAGATCTACTTGGGGTAAAGAAGGTGATACTCTTAAATTAGAAATTGATTCTAAATCTCACCCAGCATGGACTGGTGGTAAGGCTGGTCTTAATGAATCTGAAGGACAGGTTGCTAGATTCCAAAAAAGATTTAAAGGTCTTAAAATTAATAAATAATTATTTAAAAAACTTTTCAGCATTAAGTTTTAAATTTTCCTTCTTTTTTATCTCATCTTGAACTCTTACTATTTCAGTTTGAAGTTCAGAAATATAATTTTGTAAATCCTCAACACTGAAATCATCCAAATTTAATATTTTAACCGTCTTTTGTTTTTCATCAACTTCAAAAAAATCTGTCATAGTCATATTTTGTTATATATTATTTTTTGATTATATTATATGAGCCAATTATGAAATATCCTTTAATGCCTAAAGCAACAGCGATATGGTTAGTTGAAAATACAGCTTTAACGTTTGATCAAATAGCTGAATTCTGTGGATTACATGAATTAGAGGTTCAAGGAATAGCTGATGGAGAAGTTGCTGTAGGTATGAGAGGTTATGATCCAATTGATAATAATCAATTAACAAAAGAAGAAATTGAAAGATGTGAAAAAGATAATGCAGCTCGTTTGAGTCTTATTAAGTCTGATGTAATTGAAGATTTACCACCAAGAAAAAAAGATTCTAAATATACACCTCTTTCTTTAAGACAAGAAAAGCCATATGCTATTTTGTGGCTTATAAAAAGATATCCAACTGAATTAAGTAGTTCTCAAATTGCAAAACTTACCGGTTCAACAAAAAATACAGTAGAGGCTATAAGAAATGGTACATACAGAGAAGCAGTTCTTGAGGCAAAGAGTCCAATGGATGTTGGTTTATGTACTTATAAGGATCTCGAAAGAACTTTAAATAGAACTAGAACAAAAAAAGTAGATCAAGAAAATTAATCATTTTTTATAACGTAATTTAGATAATAGAACATCAAGCTCATCCAAAATAATACCATTGAAATAATAAAAATCTGAAAGTTATATATTTTTATAACTCCGATAGGCTCGCCAAGATAATAGGTTAAAGGTCCTAAAACTCCACTTAAAATGATTCCTAAAATTTTATAGCTTTTAAAAAAAGTAAGAATTTCATCAAAAAGAGTACTAAAACTAAACCATAAAACAATCATCCATAATGGTAGAGTGCCAAGTTTAGCAATAGTTTCAAAATCGTAAATTTGGAAATAAACTAATAAAGTATCAAAAAAATATCCTGGAACTGCAATCAAAAGTGAAATCTTAATAAATTTTTGTTTATTATGATTAAAATAAAAATAAGTTAGTAAGAAAATAATTCCAACCCAAATGCCCAACATTGAATTAGAAAATTTTGTTTCACCAAATACACAGGCTAACCAAGTTAGTTGATAGCCAGTTAAGACTAAAAATACTTTTAGTTTTTGCATTTCTATTTTTGAATTAAGAAATGAGAAACATCGGTTGAACTATTTGCAAAACCTGTTTCACAATAAGATAGATAAAATTCCCACATTCTTTTAAATTTAATATCAAAACCAAACTGAGCTAAATCATTCCAAGATTTTTGAAATTGTTTATTCCACATTTTAAGTGTTTTTGCATAAGAACCACCGAAACTTAGATTTTCAATACATTTTAATCCAACGTGTTTTGCCGAATATTCAAATTGTTTTTTAGTTGGAAGCATTCCACCTGGAAAAATATATTGTTGAATAAAATCTGGTCTATTTTGATAATCTTTAGCCTTTTTTTCATCAATCGTTATGACTTGTAGTGCAGCCATACCGGCATCGTTGAGAGAATTACGAATTGTATCAAAGTAATTATGCCAGTATTTCTTCCCAACTGCTTCAAACATTTCAATTGAAACAATATTTGAATATTTTTTTTTGATATCCCTATAATCTCTGAATATAACTGATACTTTTTCAGACAAACCTTCATTTTGAATTTTTTCAGAAGCATATTCATATTGTTCCTTAGAAATAGTTATAGCATCAACTGAACAATTATAATTTTTCGCTACAAATGATGAAAAGCCTCCCCATCCACATCCAATTTCTAAAGTTTTAGAATTTGAGTCTAATGATAAAGTTTCAGCAATTTTTCTATATTTGTTAAATTGTGCATCTGATAAATTGGTATTTTTATTATCAAAAAGAGCAGAAGAATAGGTCATGGTTTTATCTAGCCACTTTTCGTAAAAATTATTTCCTAAATCATAATGATATTTAATATTTTTTTTACTCTGTGATTTTGAATTGTTATTTAAAAAATGCTTTAATTTGGCAAAAGTAGCAAAAAAAAGATTAGTATTTATACTTTGTAAAAAATAACTCTCATTTTTGTGAGAAAGTAGCAATAAATTAGTTAAATCGGTGCTTGAAAAGTAACCATTCATATAGGCTTCTGCAAAACCTACAGAACCTTTTTTAAAAATTAAATTTAAAAAATTATAATTATTAATTTTTATATTTGCAGATATATCCTCCTCTTTGCCGACAAAAACTCTCTCCTCGCCATTTGGAAATTGAACTGTTAATTTTCCATATCGAATTTTAGATAAAAAGTTTACTAATAATTTTTCGACGGTTTTATCAAAATTTGTTTTAAAAAAATTCATTTAAAAATTACCTTCAAAACTCACTGTATCATTTGGCTTCTTATTTCGTGCATAATATTTACCACCTTTGTAAATTATTTTTAAAGCCTCATAAAGAATTCCAGCCATTACCTTAAAACCAAAAAGTGGATTATAATATAAAAATTTAAACATATTTTTTGAGTTAAAATCTATAAATTTGCCATGCTGAGTAGCTGTTAGAACTTTTTTATTATTTTTATCATAAAGATCAATGTTAATATTTATTTTATCTTTTTGCATTCGATTAAAAAATTTATAATTTGCCTCCATTTCAATGAATGGAGATACATAAAACTGTTTTGCACATTCATGAGATAATTTAAAATCTTCAAAATTTACATTTCCTTTAAAAATATAGGTATGTTGTTCATTAGTCGTATTTTTGACTTCATAGAAAATAGATATTAATTTTTTATCATCATAACAATATATAATTGATAAGGGATCAAATACATATCCCAAAATTCTTGGAAAACATAATATCATGATATTAAGATGTTTATATTTAATATTAAATTTAGAGAGGGAATCTTTAACAAATGTCTTTATTGACCTTTTGTCTCTATATCCATGATCTTTTTCATAAATAGAAAAAAGATTAAAAGAGTTTAATGAAAAAAGTTTATAGTTTTTACTTAATTGATCAAGATTATCCAAATTAATAAAAAGACTTGGTACCTCATATTTCAATGTGTGTTTAAATGGAATAAATCTTTTATGAATAATGCTAGATAATAGAATTTGAGAAATCATTTAAAATTAATTTGTAATCTATTATAAAAATTTTTCTCTCTCTTCCAAGGTAAATCACAATTTAACAATTTACAAATATAAGAGGATGATTGAATGCCGTCTTCATGAAAACCATATCCAAGGTAAGCTCCACAGAAAAAAGTATTATTCTTTCCTTGGATTTCCATAACATTTTTTTGAGCTAAAATAGTATCGGTAGTATATATTGGATGATTAAATGATGTTTCGTTAATTATGTTTTTAGGCTTTTTATATGGATTAACAGTTACAAAATAATTTTGTTTAGTTGGTAATTTTTGCAAGAAATTCATCCAATAAGTTAAAGTAAATTTAGAAGATGATGACTTATTTAAAAAATTCCAACTTGACCAAGCAATTTTTGATTTAGGCATTAAAGAGTGATCGCAGTGAAGTATTGCTGAATTAGTTGAATATTTAAATTGTGAAAATATTTTTACTTCTTCTTCTGTTGGTTTTTCCAAAATATCCAATACTTGATTTGCATGGGTTGCGAATATTACCTTATGAAATTCTAATATATTATTTTTCTCATCTTCTATTTTAATTTTATTATTTTCTCTAATAATTTTTTTAATTTTAAAATTTATTTCATACTCAAAAACATTTTTATTAATAATTTTTTTTATATATTCGTTACTACCGCCTTCTACATATTTCCATTGAGGTCTTTTTTTTAAATTAAATAAAGCATGATTTTTAAAAAAATTAATGAATGTTATGAGAGGAAAATTTTTTACATCACTTATATTGCTTGACCATATAGATGATATCATAGGTAAAATATGATAATTTATTAGGTACGTTGAAAAATTATTAGTTTTTAAAAAATCATTTAAGGTTTTAGTTTGCTCTAAATCACTAACATTCAAGCTATTACATAATAAATAAAGTTTTCTTATTTCAAATAACATTTTAAAAAAATTAAAAGAAAACACATTTCTAAAATTAGCAAAAAGGGAAAATATATTTTTGCCACTATATTCAATTTGAGGATCTTGATTTGAGACGGCAAAAGACATATCTGAATTTTTACATTTCACATCAAGTAATTTAAAAAAATTTGTTAAATCTGGATAATTATTTTCATTGAATACAATAAACCCTGTATCGACTGGGACTGTCTTTGTTGATTCTTCAACATAGATAGTTCTTGTATGTCCACCTAATCTATTATTTTTTTCAAATAAATAAACATCATATTTAGAAGATAAAAGGTAAGCTGCACTTATTCCTGAAATACCAGAACCAATGATTGCTATTTTTTCTCTCACATCAACTAATAGTTTTAAACGCTGATAGTGCTCTATTTCTTGTTTCTTTTAAATCTACAATTGGTGCTGGATATGAAGTACCAATCTCAAAATTATATTTCTTTTGATCCTCCATAGACATCTCCCAAGGATTATGAATATATTTTTTTGGAATATTATTCAACTCAGGAACAAATTCTTTTACATAATCACCATCTGGATCAAATTTTTGACCCTGCAATATTGGATTAAAAATTCTAAAATATGGACTTGCATCAGCACCACAACCAGAGATCCATTGCCAACCTGCAGAATTAGACCCAACGTCAGCATCAACTAAAGTATCAAAAAACCACTCTTCTCCATTTTTCCAGTGTAACAATAAATTTTTTGTTAGAAACGAGCCTACAATCATTCTTACTCTGTTATGCATCCAGCCTGTTTTATATAGTTGTCTCATTCCCGCATCAACAATTGGAATACCAGTTTTACCATTATGCCATAATGATAAATTTTTAGTATTTTTAATCCATGGAAATTTATTAAATTTACTTTGTATAGGTTTATGAGTCATATCTGGATAATTAAATAAAAGATTATAAGAAAAATCTCTCCAGCCAAGTTCAGCAAGAAATTTTTTTTTATTTTCAGGATCAATTTTTTTTTCATTATTTACGGTATCATAAACTTCCAAAGCGGATATTTCTCCAAAATGGAGATAAGGTGATAATTTTGAAGTTAAATCTTTATCGGGTCTATCTCTTCCAACTGAATAGTTATTTGCTTTTTGCGAAATATATTTTTTTAATTGTAATTTTGCATTACTTTCGCCAGGTATCCAATATTTTTCAATTTTTTTGATCCATTTCTCTTTTTTATTTGTTAGATTTAAATCTTGTATAGTTATTTCATTTTTAAATTTTGAATTGGCGTAGCTTATTTTTATATTTTTAAATTTAAGATCTTTTAGTTTTAGTAGTTCATCACAATGTCGCCAGTAAGGGGTAAATACTTTAAAAAAGGTTCCACTTTTATTTTTAATATTCCAAGGTTCATTTAAAAGATATCCATTGTGCGAGTCGCATTCTATTTTAGATGAGGTAACTATAGATTTAATTTTAGTATCTCTTTTAATTGAATATGGATCATATAGTCTATTCCAGGATACATATTTAACATTTGAATTCTTTACTATTGAAGATATAATTTTCTCTGGATCACCAGCAAATATATTTAGTTTGCCATTATGTTTTTGTATTGAGTCATATAAACTAAATAAAGAATTTTCTAACCACCATTTGGATGTGGATCCAATTCTTTGATTTAAATCTAAAATATAAATTGGAATTATCTGATCAACTTTTTTTGAAAGTGACAATAAAGATGGATTTTCTTGTAATCGCAAATCTTGTCTAAACCAATGAATTCCATAAGTGGCTACCATGAATTTAAATTATGTTAAATTAGAATAAATTAAAGAGGTAAATCTATTATTTACTATGAGGAGGCATTTTTTTCTCTACGAACCAAACGTGTTTTTTTAATACAGGATCATATTTTTTCATTCGAAGCTTTTCAGCAACTTTCAATCCTTTTGTCGGTTTTCTTACAATATACTTAGTTCCTGTTTTTGGATTTTCTTCAGGTACTAGTTGTTTAAGAGCGAATGAAGTTTTTTTTGCCATGAGGTGTCTATACAGAATAATTATATGAAATAAAGTATTATTTATTCATAATCAGAAATTGACTGCTTAATAAAACGGTTAAAATTTCCTCTTTTTTTATCAAGTTTAATTTGTTTATTTCTTTCAAGTAAGTTTTTTTTCTTTTCTTCAGATGTTTTATCAAAACAATTATGACAAGATACACCTGGTTTATAATATTTATTATAAGTATCTTTAATACTAATGGGTAACCGACAAGCATGACAAAGTTTGAAAGTTCCATCTTTTAATTCATTTTTCAAAGACACTCTTCCATCAAATACGAAACATTCACCATTCCACATTGAATCTTTTTTTGGAGTTTTTTCTAAATACTTTAGTATACCTCCGTCTAACTGAGCAACATTTTTAAAACCCTTCATCATCATATATGATGATGCCTTTTCACACCTGATCCCTCCAGTGCAAAACATTGCAATTTTTTTGTCTTTTGACTTATTTAGTTTTTTTTGAACAAAAGATTTAAAGTCAGTGAAACTTTTAGTTTTTGGATTAATTGCCCCTTCAAAAGATCCTATTTTAACCTCAAATTCATTTCTTACATCAATCACAATAGTGTCTTTGTCTTTAATTAGTTGATTCCATTCATTGTATTTAACTTTCTTTCCAGATATTTTTGTAGGATCAGAAAATTTGGTTCTGAGTGTGACTATTTCATTTTTATTTTTAATTTTTAGTTTTTGAAAAGGCATATATTTATATTTTGATCGTTTAAGATTAAGTTTCTCAAAACTAAAATTTTCAAGATATAGAATGAAAGAATTTATATTTTTTTCTAAGCCAGCTATTGTTCCATTAATGCCTTCATCAGCAATCAATATTGTACCTTTTATTTTATTAAATTTGCAAAAATCTTTAAGTTTAGTAATGATATCATTTTTATCTTTAATTATTTTGAATTGATAAAAAGTAATTATAGTAAAGTACTTGTTGTTCATTTATCTAATTAATATAAAAAACTTTAAAAATTTATGTCTAAAGAAACCATTAATATTGTTAAAAATTTTCTCAATAGTTATTCTATAGAAACAACTCCAAATGTTTACGAAAAATATGGAGGCTTTTCTGAATTTCTTAATAAAAATCATGACGTTTATATAACTTATTTACCAGATGAAAATTCAAAAAATGTTATTAGAACGGCAAAAAAATTAAAATTAGAAGGTTATGATGTTATACCTCATTTGCCTGCGAGAACTATTGTAAATAAAAATGACTTAGAAAAATATATTGGTGAACTTGCAAATGAATCTGGGTGTTCAAAAATTTTAATTGTTGGTGGTGGTGGGAATCAAGCTGGCGAAATCTCTTCCTCAATTGATGTTTTAAAAACAGATTTTCTTTCAAAATATAATTATCAATTTGTAGGTGTGGCTGGACATCCCGAAGGAAGCCCAGATATTTCAAATGAAAATTTAGATTTAGCAATTAAACAGAAGAATGATTTTGCAAAAAATGTTGATTTTAAAATGTATTTAGCAACACAATTTTTTTTTGAAGCTAAATCTTTAATCGACTGGGAAAAACACTTAGTAAAAATTGGAAATAAATTACCAATCCACGCTGGGATACCAGGTCCTGCCTCTATTAAAACATTAGTAAATTATGCAAGGTCTTGCGGTATTGGAAATTCTTTAAGATTTATTACAAAACAGGCTTTAAACTTAACTAAACTTGCAACATTGAGCACTCCTGACAAATTAATTTATGATCTTGCTGAACATAGCGAAATAAACAAAGACTCTAAACTTGAAAAAATACACTTCTATGCGTTTGGTGGTATGAAAAAAACATCAGAGTGGTTAAATCAATTTAATAACTCAGATTTTTCTTATAATAATAAACAGAAATTCGAGTTAAATTAGCTTCTTCACAATTTTTTTATCTTTTAATGAAACAAAAGTTGTTTGATATTTAAGTTAATTTATAGATTAAGAATCTAATAATTAAGGAGTCTCATGTCAGATATTGAAATAGCAAGAAAAGCTAAAATGAAGCCTATTAGTGAAATTCTAAAAGGGCTTGATGTACCAGACACACCTGAAGCCTTCAGTCCTATGGGTCGTCATATAGCAAAAATAAACTTGGAGTACATAGAGTCACTTAATAAAAATAAAGATGGTAAACTTGTTCTAGTCTCAGCAATAACTCCAACACCAGCAGGAGAAGGTAAAACAACAACTTCTGTTGGATTAAGTGATGGTCTTAATAAACTAGGAAAGAAATCAATAGTTTGTTTAAGAGAACCGAGTCTTGGACCTTCATTCGGTATGAAAGGTGGTGCAGCTGGTGGAGGCTATGCTCAAGTAGTACCAATGGAGCAAATTAATTTACATTTTACTGGAGATTTTCATGCAATCACATCCGCTCATAATTTACTTTCTGCATTAATTGATAATCATATCTACTGGGGAAATAAATTAAATATTGATGTTAGAAGGGTTGTTTGGAAGAGAGTAATGGATATGAATGATAGATCACTTAGATCTATTGTAGTTGATTTAGGAGGAGTTGCAAATGGATATCCTAGACAAGATGGTTTTGATATTACTGTTGCATCGGAGATAATGGCAATTTTCTGCTTAGCAAAAGATTTAAAAGATCTTGAAGAGAGAATTGGAAATATAACTATTGCTTATACACGAGACAAAAAAGCTATTTATGCAAAAGATTTAAAGGCAGAAGGTCCAATGACAGTATTATTAAAAGATGCCATTAGGCCCAACATAACACAAACGTTAGAAAATAATCCTGCTATAATTCATGGTGGGCCATTTGCAAATATTGCTCATGGTTGCAATTCTGTAATTGCAACTAAAGCTAGTTTAAAATTAAGTGATTACGTTGTAACTGAAGCAGGCTTTGGAGCTGATCTAGGAGCAGAAAAATTCCTTGATATAAAATGTAGAAAATCAAATTTAAAACCTGATTGTGTGGTTTTGGTAGCTACAATTAGAGCACTAAAAATGCATGGCGATGTTTCAAAAGAAGATTTAAAAAATGAAAATGTAAATGCTCTTAAAAAAGGTTTAGTAAATCTAGAAAGACATATTAATAATGTTAGAAAATTTGGATTACCAGTAACTGTTGCTATCAATCATTTTGTCACTGATTCTAAAGCTGAAGTTGATTCCGTTCTAAGTTTTTGTACAACTCAAGGAGTCAAGGCTTCTATGTGTACTCACTGGTCCGATGGTGGTGATGGTGCAACTGAATTAGCTCAAAATGTAATAGATATTTGTGAAGATAATAAGAATACATTTAAATTTTTATATGAAGATGATTTAACTCTATTCAAAAAAATTGAAAAAATTGCACAAGAGATTTATCACGCAAGTGAAGTTGTGGCAGACACGAAAGTACGTCAACAATTGAAGGATTTTGAAACTAAAGGATTTGGCAAATTACCTGTTTGCATTGCAAAGACTCAATATAGTTTTTCAACTGACCCAAATTTAAAAGGTGCTCCTACTGGCCACGTTTTACCTATTAGAGAGGTAAGATTGTCATCAGGAGCAGAATTTATAGTAGTTGTTTGCGGTGATATTATGACCATGCCGGGTCTACCAAGTGTTCCTGCGGCAAATTCGATAAAGCTAAATGACCATGGAGAAATTGAAGGTCTTTTTTAAAACTGCTATAAAGAGTTATAATGTTTAATAATAAATACTCATTTCTTTCTATTGCTAGAAACGCTTTAAGTCATCATGAGAATTGGCAAAAGACGTGGAATAGTCCTGAACCAAAAAAAAGTTATGATGCAATAATAGTCGGTGGTGGTGGACACGGCTTAACTACCGCTTACTATTTAGCAAAAAACCATGGAATTAATAATATTGCAGTAATTGAAAAAGGTTGGATAGGCGGAGGGAATACAGGCCGAAATACCACTATAATTAGATCAAACTATTTATGGGATCAAAGTGCAGCTTTATACGAGCATGCATTAAAACTTTGGGAAGGTATGTCTCAAGAATTAAATTACAACGTAATGTTTTCTCAAAGAGGAGTTTTGAATGTCGCTCATAATCTTCATGATGTAAGAGAATTAAAAAGACGTTGGCATGCAAACAGACTAAATGATATTGATTGTGAATGGCTTGATACAAAGAAAGTTAAAGAATTTTGTCCAATAATAAATACTTCACCAAACATTAGATATCCTGTTTTAGGAGCAACACTACAAAGAAGAGCAGGAACTGCAAGACATGATGCTGTTGCATGGGGTTATGCAAGAGGAGCTGATGAGATGGGAGTTGATATAATTCAAAATTGTGAAGTAACTGGTATTAATGTAAAAAATGGAAATGTAACTGGTATTGAGACAACAAAAGGAACGATTAATTCAAATAAAATTGGAATAGCTGCCGCAGGTCATACCAGTGTTATTGCCAATATGGCTGGAATTAAATTACCTTTAGAGAGTAAGCCATTGCAAGCTCTAGTTTCAGAACCAGTAAAACCAGTTATTGATACTGTAGTAATGTCCAATACAATTCATGCGTATGTATCTCAATCAGATAAAGGAGAATTAGTTATTGGTGCTGGAACAGATGGATATACATCATATACTCAAAGAGGTGGCTTTAACATTGTTGAAGATACTTTAATGGCGATCGTTGAATTGTTTCCAATATTTTCTAGAATGAAAATGCTTCGTCATTGGGGAGGCATTGTAGATATATGTCCTGATGCAAGCCCAATTATCAGCAAAACTCACATAAATGGATTATATTTTAATTGTGGTTGGGGAACGGGTGGTTTTAAGGCAACACCAGGTTCAGGTTGGGTATTTGCTCACACTATAGCTAATGATCAAGCACATGAATTAAATGCTCCTTTTACAATAAATAGATTTTCTAGTGGTGAATTAGTTGATGAACATGGTGCAGCTGCCGTAGCACATTAAATTATGTTTTTAATAAATTGCCCATACTGTGGAGAAAGAGATCAAGCTGAATTTTCTTGTGGAGGTGAGGCACATATTGCAAGGCCAAAAAATCCTCCTGAACTCTCTGATGATCAATGGGCAGAATATTTATTCTTGCGAAAGAACGAAAAAGGTATTCATTATGAAAGATGGAACCATGAATATGGATGCAGACAATGGTTTAATTTAGCAAGAAATACAGCAACCGATGAAATTCTTGCAGTATATAAGATGGGAGAAGCTCCTCCTAAATTAAAAGCAAATATTCCAGCTACTCCTTCAGGTGAGCCAAGTATTGGATCAGGGAATTTATCAACATCGAAAAAAGATAGATTTTAAAAATAAAAATGCGATACAAAAATAATAAAAATCTAGAAAATAATAAGTCTGTTAGATTCTATTTTGATAAAAAAGAATATTTTGGATTTGAAGGTGACACCCTAGCTTCAGCACTTCTTGCAAATGATGTTCACTTAGTTGGAAGAAGTTTTAAATATCATCGACCGCGCGGTATTTATACAGCAGGTAGTGAAGAACCTAATGGAATAGTTCAGCTTGAGACCAAAGAATATACCGAACCTAATAGAAGAGTAACTGAAGTCCAGATATATGATGGGTTAAAAGCTTTTAGTCAAAATAATTGGCCATCAGTGAAATTTGATGCTGGTGCTATAAATGATTTACTATCCGCATTTTTTCCTGCAGGGTTTTATTACAAGACCTTTATGTGGCCGCCAAAGTTTTGGAAAGCATATGAGTTTTTTATAAGACACGCTGCAGGACTTGGTAAATCTCCAAAAAAAGATGATCCCCACAAATACGAACATTTTCATTATCATTGTGATGTTCTAGTTGTTGGAGCAGGAGTGAGCGGATTAATTTCAGCAGAAATTGCAGCAAATAATAATTATAAAGTATTACTTATTGAGCAAGAAGATGATCTCGGAGGTGAAATTTTATCTACAAGAAATCAAGATATTAAAATAGATAACTTGCCAATTAATGAATGGAAAAATAAAATCGTTGATAAACTTTCTAAAAATTCAAATATAAAAATAGTAAAAAATACAACTTGTTTTGCTTATTTAAATTATAATTTATTATTAGCTGTCCAAGAAATTGATCCAGAAAAAGGATTATATAAAAAAAATGATATTAAAGAAAGAATTTGGAAAATTAGATCCAAGAAAGTTATTTTAGCAACAGGCACAATAGAAAGGCCAATAATTTTTAACAATAATGATAGACCTGGTATTATGCTTTCTAACAGTGCGAAAAAATACTTAAATAAGTATGGAGTTGCACCTGGAAAAAATTTAGTTTTTTTTACAAACAATGATAGCGCCTATGAAACTGCAATAGATTTTTTTGAACAAGGTATAAAAGTAGAGGCTATTGTCGATACAAGAAATAGTAGTGATGGATATTACCCTAAAAAAGCAAATAAATTAGGTATTACTTTACTAAAAGGTTATGAAATTAGTGATACTGTTGGAAGATTAAAAATTAGAGAAGTTAAATTAAGAAAAATAAAAACTGAAAAAAATAATGAAAAATCTTCTATTAATATTAAATGTGATCTTTTAGCAATTGCAGGTGGTTGGACTCCTACTGTTCATTTATTCACTCAATCAAAAGGAAAACTAAAATTTAGAGATGTAGATGGAAGTTTTATTCCTAGTGAAGTTTATCAAGATACATTGTGTGTTGGTAGTTGCAATGGTGATTATAATTTAAATGAAATATTATTAAAAACGCAAGAAGATACATATAAGTATCTAAATGATAATAACCAAAATGAACTTGGTGAAGTAAATTACAAATCAGATAATGTGAAGCATGGCAAACACGAAAATGTTTGGATTACATCAAAGAACAGTATTTCAAGAACAAAAATGTTTGTAGATTTTCAAAACGATGTAACAGCAAAAGATATTAAACTAGCTTTAAAAGAGGGTTTTCAATCCATTGAACATGTCAAACGATATACAACTACAGGAATGGCAACTGATCAAGGCAAGACCAGTAATGTTAATGCACTTGGAATAATATCAGAATTAACAAATACTGAAATCTCTGAATTAGGTACAACAACATTTCGTTTACCCTATAAACCAGTAACATTTGGAGCAATTGCTGGGCGTCATGTTAAAGAATTTTTTGATTTGGAGAGAACAAGCCCAATGCATCAATGGCATATTGATAATAAAGCTTTATTTGAGGACGTAGGCCAATGGAAAAGAGCCTGGTATTATCCTCAAAAGAATGAAAGTTTTCAATCTGCTTTAAATAGAGAGGTAAAAGCAACTAGAGATAGTCTAGGAATATTAGATGCATCAACTCTTGGTAAAATAGATATTAAGGGTAGAGATGTAAGTGAATTTTTAAATAGAGTTTACACAAATTCATGGTCAAAATTAGAAATTGGAAAATGTCGATATGGTGTAATGTTGGGTGACGATGGAATGGTTATTGATGATGGTGTAACAACTAGATTAGATGAGTATCACTATCTTATGTCAACAACTACAGGAAATGCGGCATCAGTAATGTCAAAATTAGAAGATTGGCTACAAACAGAATGGCCAGAATTAGAAGTGTATTTAACATCCGTAACAGAAAACTATGGAACGATAAGCTTAAATGGCCCAAATACAAAAAATTTAATGCAAAAACTAGTTCCAGATTTTGATTTTTCAAAAGAAAATTTTCCTCATATGAGTTTTAAGAATATTAATATTAACGGAATAAAATGTAGAGTCATGCGTATAAGTTTTACTGGGGAAATGTGTTATGAAATAAATGTGCCATCTGGTTATGCTAAAAATCTTTGGGAACTTTGTATAGATAAAGGTAAAGAATTTAATATTACGCCATATGGTACTGAAGCGATGCATGTACTTCGTGCTGAAAAAGGATTTATTATTGTTGGTCAAGAAACAGATGGATCAGTGACACCAGTAGATCTGGATATGGACTGGATAGTTAGTAAGAAGAAATATGATTTTATTGGTAAAAGGGCATTATATAGAAGTGATACTATTAAAAAAGATAGGAAACAATTAGTTGGATTAAGAACTAAAGATCCAAATAAGGTTCTTGAAGAAGGATCTCAATTGGTTGAAGAAATAACTGCCCTACCTATGAAAATGGTTGGTCACGTAACCTCTAGTTACTATTCACCTAATTTAAAAAGCTCTTTTGCTTTAGCTTTAATCAAAGGTGGTCTTGAAAAAAAAGGAAGTGTTTTAATTGCTCCAATGGAAAATGAAAATATTGAGGTAGAAATTACTAGTCCAATATTTATTGATCCTGAGAATCAAAGGGTTAATCAATGAGTTTAACTTACAGTAATGTTTTGAATGTAAATAAAAAAAATTACAATGGAGTAACAATAGAAGAAAGAGCTCTATCAGGTAAAATAAATATACGAGGTAAAAGTTCAGATAAAGAATTTATGAAAAGTATAGGCTCAGTATTAAACCTGGTTTTACCAATTGAGCCAAATGTAAGAATTTTTAATAATAATATCAGTATTATGTGGCTTGGTCCTAATGAATGGTTAGTCGAAACACCAGAAAATGAGAAAGATGAAATTATTTCTCTATTAGAATCTAAACTCAATCCAGAAAAAACAGCAATAACTGATGTTTCATTTAATAAAACTGTTTTACGACTTGAAGGAGAAAAGGTATTTATTTTACTTTCTAAATTTCTTGTTGCCAACTTAGAAAAAATTTTGGAAACTAATTTTTCTGTAGCTCAAACTATATTTATAAAAATTCCAATACTTTTTATTAGAAATAATACTGATAAAGAAGAGACTTCACTAGATTTACATTTAAACAGATCACATACAAAATATGTTTATGATTTATTAGTTGATGGTAGTAAAAATCTTAATATTTAATTTATTTTTTATCTTAATTTCTTTAAGCACAGTATCATCTGGCAAAACTATATTTGGAAAAGCAAAAGTAATTGATGGTGACACTATACATATTAATAAAAATAAAATAAGACTACATGCTATTGATGCCCCTGAGACAAATCAAACATGTAATAAAAATAGTAAAGTCTGGAATTGTGGTGTGGAATCAACAAAGTTCTTAAAGGAATTAATTGGTAATAATAAAATTGAATGTATCACAAAAGGTAAGGATCGATATAATAGATTTATTGGAATCTGCTATAAAGATAATTTAGATTTAAATAGTGCAATGGTTCTGAATGGATGGGCAATAGCTTATCGCTATTATTCAAAAGATTATATTGAAGAAGAAGAAGAAGCAAAACGAGAAAAAAAAGGTATATGGATTGGGGATTTTGAAGAACCCTATTTATTTAGAAAGAAAAATAAATAATCAACCATGGTGTTGGGAATCTTTTAAATAAATTAAATCTTCTATTTCTTTATCTTTATTTTTAATTATTTTTTTTAGCTCATTTAATTCATTTTCAAAACTACGATTTTTTTGTTTGATTTGTCTAAGTTCTGATTTTAGTATTGAATTTTCAATATTTACCTCTTCCATATCTTCAGTTGATGCAGAACTTTCTAATTCGCTTTCTAATTTTTTAATAAGATTTTCATATTTTGATATTTGTTTTTTTAATTCAGTTATTTTATTTTCAAGTGTGTTAAGTTTCTCGATGCTTTCTGAATTATTTTCTAATGTGTTATTTTCTAGATCTGATATATTGTTAAGTGATTGTTCATAATCATTTTTAATCGTATTGAATGATTCATTTAAATCACCTATTTCTTCACGTAAATTTTTTATTTGATCATCTCTAAATTTTAATCGCTGATCTTTTTGGAATATCTCAAGTTTAAGCTCTTCTATTTCAGATCGTAAACTTGATTCATCAACGACACTGCTAGGAATGATTTCAATAGGTGGCTCAGTTTGATCAGTTGAAAAATCTAAAGAGGGTAAATAGAAAAAAATACCAAAGATAGCAATAATTGAAATGACTAGTAAGATTCTGTTTCTTCTTCTTCTTCTTGCTTGTAAACCAACAAAACCTACCATACGAACTCTATAAAACGGTAAGTGTAAAAAATAAATATTTAATTATTAAATTGTGGGTCTAAAGAATATGTGGTTGACCTTAAGTACTGAGTAATTTTTTTGATATCTCCAATTTTTACAAGTTTTTCGTAAGGTATAAGTGAACCAAAGTACATATGGATATCATCACCTATCTTTCTTTTCAGTTCATACATACATAAAGAGTATCTAAATGTTTGTCCTATTTTATTAGCAATGTGGTAAAGTTGACTATTTTGACCGTCAAAAAAAATTGGTAACACAGGACTTTTAGTTTTAAGAACTAGTTTCGATACCCATTGTTTCCACTCACCATCGTCAGCTTTTGTATTTTTTATTAAGTTTTGTTTAGTTGCTATCGTTCCAGAAGGAAAAAGAACTAGAACACCTTCATTATACAAAACTTTTTCAGCTTCTTTACGTGTATTAATATTAGTTATTAGAGCTTCTCTATTCTCATTAAAATCAATTGGTAATATTTTGTCTTTTACTGCCTCTGCTTGCCTTAAGACTTTATGTGTAACCATTTTATAATCTTGTCTTACTTTTGAAATTGCTGAACATATGGATACTCCATCAGCAACTCCAAAAGCATGATTTGCTATAACAATTAATTTTCCTTTTTTTGGAATGTAACTGCCATCCTGAAAATTAGTTATTAAAGTAAAATTTAATTTATCTACTGCATCATCCCAAAAAAGCTCAGGAGGTCTATTTTCAGATAAATATTCATCATATAATTTTTTTAATTTTAATTTTCCTGTTAATAATTCAGTAATCTTAATAAATATTTGGCCAATAAAATTTACTTCCGCTGTTGCAAAAGTAAATACAATTTTATTTTTATTCATAATGAAAATGAATCAATTTAAATAAAATAAGTATTTTTCAAATATATTACATATTTGCATAATTTGGCCCCCCACTACCTTCAGGTACAACCCAATTTATGTTTTGTGATGGTTCTTTAATATCGCATGTTTTACAATGAATACAGTTTTGCGCATTAATTACAAATTTAGGATTTTGACTATCTGTCTTATCAATCTCATATACACCAGCAGGACAATATCTTTGAGATGGCTCATCATAAGCATTTAAAGTAAATTTTATTGGTAATTCCTTATCCTTTAATTTTAAATGAACTGGCTGATCAGCTTCATGGTTAGTTCCAGTCAAATAAACAGAACTGGTTTTATCAAAAGTAAATATTCCGTCATATTTTGGATAATCTATTTTTTTTGAATCTTTTGCTAATTGTAAAGCTTCATGATCAGCATGTTTGTGTTTTAGTGTAAAAGGAAGCTTGCCTCTAAATATTATTTGATCAATACCTGTAAATATTATTGCAGGTATTAGCCCCCAATTAAAACTAGGTTTTACATTCCTTGCTGCAAACAATTCTTTATAAAGCCATGAACGTTTAAATTTATCTTCATATGCTGCAAGAGATACAGATTTACTTAAATAATCATTAATTGTTTCAGCCGCTATAATTCCACTTTTCATTGCAGTATGAGAACCTTTAATCTTTGGCATATTTAAGGTGCCTGCATCGCACCCAACCAGTAATCCGCCCGGCATATACATTTTAGGTAAACTTTGAATACCACCTTCAATAAGTGCCCTTGCTCCATAAGCGATACGTTTTCCATTAGTTAGAATTTTCTTAATTGCTGGGTGAGTTTTAAATTTTTGAAATTCATCATAAGGTGATAAATAAGGGTTTTTATAATCAAGACCGATTACGTATCCTAAAAATATTTGTTTATTTTCAGCATGATAACAAAAACTGCCTCCATAAGTTGCATTATCTAATGGCCATCCAGCAGTATGCATGACAAGGCCTTCTTGATGCTGACTTTCATCTACTTCCCAAATTTCTTTAAACCCAATTCCGTATTGTTGTGGTGACTTATCTTTCGATAAATTATATTTTTTAATTAATTCTTTACCTAAGTGGCCTCTGCAACCTTCAGCAAATACTGTTACTTTAGCTTTAATATTAATACCTGGTTCAAAACTATCTTTTTTGTTACCATCTTTATCAATACCCATATCACCTGTTTGAACACCAATTACATGATCATCATCTGAATATAATATTTTAGATGCTGCAAATCCTGGAAAAATTTCTACTCCTAAACTTTCAGCCTCACTTGCTAGCCATCTACATAAATTTGCAAGACTAATAATATAATTCTTATGATTTTTTTGAACACTGGGAAGAAGCCATGTAGGCCAATTTAAAGAGCCTTTTTTTGATAAGAATAAAAACTTTTCTTTTGTTACTTTAGTTTTAATTGGCGAATCTTTACTTCTCCAATCAGGTATTAATTCATCAAGTGCTCTTGTTTCAAAGACATTGCCACTTAAAATATGGGCCCCGACTTCTGATCCTTTTTCCAAAACACAAACATTAATTTCTGGGTTTAGCTGTTTTAGTTTAATTGCTGTTGAAAGGCCTGATGGACCAGCACCTACCACAACAACATCATAGTCCATTGACTCGCGTTCTACTTCCATTTTATTTATTGTAATAAATTAATTTATTGTTGAATAGTATTTAATTTATCTAGTTCAGAAGATAATTGAGGCAATGCCTCAAATAAATCAGCGTTTAAACCATAATCAGCAACATTAAATATAGGCGCTTCTTCATCTTTATTAATTGCAACAATTACCTTACTTTCTTTCATACCTGCTAAGTGCTGTATTGCGCCAGAAATTCCGACGGCAATATATAAATCTGGGACAACTACTTTGCCAGTTTGCCCAACTTGATAATCATTAGATACATAACCAGCATCTACAGCAGCACGAGAAGCACCAACTGCTGCATTAAGCTTATCTGCTATTTCATTTAAAAGTTTAAAATTTTCAGCACTTTGTAATCCTCTACCACCCGATATTACAACTCGAGCAGTACTTAACTCTGGTCTTTCAGACTGAGATTCTTCTCTATCTATAAATTCAACACTGCCACTATCATTATCAAAAGAAATATTTTCGACTTGTTCTTTTCCACCGCTAGTTTCTACAGGATCAAACGATGTTGGTCTTACCGTTACTACTTTAATCTTGTCATTTGATTTAACTGTTGCAATAGCGTTCCCAGCGTAAATTGGTCTCATAAAAGTATCGGAACTTATTATTTTTATTACATCACTAACTTGTGCAATATCTAGTTTAACGGCAATTCTAGGAAAAATATTTTTTCCAAATGTTGTCGCCGGTGCCATTATGTGGGAATAATTATTTGCCAAAGATACAACGATAGGCTCAATATTTTCAGCAATTGGGTTTTTAAGTTTTTCATTATTGGCTAAATATACTTTTGAAACTTTTTCACATTTAGAGATATTTTTAGCTAGCTCTTCACATTCATAGCCTGTTACCAAAACATGGATATCTTGGTCTATTTGCGATGCTGCAGATATAGTATTTAAGGTTGATGATTTGATATCTATATTATTATGTTCTGCTAATACTAATATTGTCATATAACTTTTGCCTCGTGTTTAAGTTTTTGAACCAGTTCAGCAACATCACTTACCATAATTCCTTTTTGTCTAACTGGTGGTTCTTCTACTTTTATTTGTTCAATTCTAGGTTCTATATTTATACCAAGTGAAGATGCATCTTTTGTATCAATTGGTTTTTTCTTTGCTTTCATTATATTTGGTAAAGAGGCATATCTAGGTTCATTAAGTCGAAGATCACATGATGCTACAAAAGGTATAGACACTTTTATTCTTTCTAAACCTTCATCTATTTCTCTAGTAACGATTGCATTTTGCCCATCAATTTCAATTTTAGATGCAAATGTAGCCTGAGGCCAATTAAGTAAAGCAGATGTCATTTGACCGGTTTGATTAGAGTCATCATCTATTGCTTGTTTTCCCATTAAAATAATTGATGGTTTTTCTTCCTCAGCAACTTTAGAAATTATTTTAGAAATTGCTAGAGGTTCTAAATCATTGTCTGTT
This sequence comes from uncultured Alphaproteobacteria bacterium, assembly GCA_902614085.1. GTDB lineage: Bacteria > Pseudomonadota > Alphaproteobacteria > HIMB59 > CACPNW01. The sequence goes on along the minus strand of CACMJS010000001.1, from coordinate 584,184 downwards.
TTAATATGAATACCCCTATCAGCTCCCATTGCTAATGCAGTTCGTATAGTTTCTTGTGCCTTATCATTACCTATAGAAAGAATTATAATCTCATCTGCTTTACCAGCTTCTTTTATTCGTAGAGCTTCCTCTACTGCATTTTCATCAGGAGGGTTCATGGACATTTTTACATTATCTTTTTCAACTCCAGAACCATCAGCTTTAACCCTGATTTGAACATTATAATCTATGACTCTTTTTACAGTGACAAGTAACTTCATACTATTGTTTTAGTTTTTCATTTCTAGGATCATAAGGACTATCCTCTATAACAGTTACATTGTATTTTTTATCTAATATATCCATTTCCAATTTTTGACCAACATCTGCAAATTGAGGTTCCACCATACCAATAGCTAATGATTTTTTCACTCTAAAACCATAGTTACCTCCTGTCGCACGACCTATAACTTTTCCATTACTATAGATTGGATTATTACCCAAAGCATCCGCATCTTCAACATCATGAACCTCTAAAGTTACCATTTTGTTTTTAAAACCACTTTGCTGCCATTTAACAAGAGAATCTCTTCCAATAAAATTCCCTTTGTTTAAATGTACAAATCTATCTAAGCCAGACTCAAAAGCTGCGTATTCTATAGACATTTCTGTACCAACCAATTTATATGTTTTTTCAACTCGCAAGCTTTCCATCGCTCTAATACCAAATGGTTTAAGTCCATGATCTTTTCCTGCTTCCATCAATTTATCAAAAATATGGTTTTGATATTCAATTGGATGATGTAATTCCCATCCGAGTTCGCCGACAAAATTCATACGCATAGCGATACTAGGAGCTAAACCAACATTAATTTTTTTTGATGATAGCCAAGGGAAATTTTCATTAGATAAATCAGTCTTGGTAATCTTAGAGAGAATATCTCTTGATTTAGGTCCTGCTAAAACAAGAACACCAATACTATTAGTTAAATTTTCATAAATCACTGATCCATCTTTAGGCATCCATTTATGAATCCAATCATGATCTAATCGTTGAAACGCTCCTGCTGAAACTAAATAAAAGGAATTTTCTTTTTCTTTTGCAATTGTGAATTCTGAGTGAACTCCTCCAGCAGTATTTAATGCATGACAAAGATTAACTCTTCCAATTTTTTTTGGAATTTTATTTGCAACCAAGTAGTCTAGAAACTCTTCTGCACCAGATCCTGAAATCCGGCATTTAGCAAACGCGGTCATATCTAGAAGGCCAGCATTATCCTGAACATTTAAGCACTCGTTGCCAACATGCTCAAACCATTTTGATCTTCTAAATGACCAATCATCTTTTTGTAATTCTTTTGAAGGTGCAAACCAGTTAGCGCGTTCCCAACCAAACTTTTGACCAAAAACTGCACCGAGATTTTTTAATCTATCATAACAAGGAGCTTGTCTTAATGGACGTCCCTCTTCTCTTTCTTCATCAGGATAGTGTACTGTAAAGACATTCGCGTAAGCTTCTTCATTCTTTTTAATCAAATATGCCTCTGTAGCATAATCACCAAATCTTCTAGGATCTACACCTAACATATCAATTGTAGGTTCGCCGTCTACTATCCACTCAGCAATTTGCCATCCTGCTCCACCAGCAGCAGTAATTCCGAAACTATGACCTTCATTTAACCAGAAATTTTTAAGTCCCCATGCCGGTCCAACAATTGGACTTCCATCCGGTGTATAACAAATAGCACCATTGTAAACTTTCTTAACTCCAACTTCTCCAAAAATAGGAACACGTTGCATTGCTGATTCAATGTGAGGTTCTAAACGCTCTAGATCTTCTTGAAATAATTCGAATTCAGATTCTTTGTCAGGTCCATTAACATAACAAACGGGAGCTCCTTTTTCATAAGGCCCTAATATTAATCCTCCTCTTTCTTCACGCATGTACCAAGAACTATCAGAATCTCGTAAGACTCCCATTTCAGGAAGTCCTTGTTCTTTTCTTTTTAATATTTCAGGATGATCGTCAGTCACTATGTATTGGTGTTCAACAGGTATAACTGGAATATCAAGTCCGACCATCTTTCCAGTCTGTCTTGCAAAATTACCACTACATGAAACTACATGCTCACATTCAATTGATCCTTTATCGGTTTCTACAATCCATAAGTCATCTTTATTTTTTTTAATCCCTATTACAGAAGTATTTCTATAAATTTCTGCACCTTTATCTCTTGCTCCTTTTGCAAGAGCTTGAGTTAGATCGGCTGGTTGAATGTATCCATCTTCAGGATGCTGAATTGCACCTATCAATCCATCTGTATTACAAAGCGGCCAAATTTCTTTTACTTGTTCAGGTGTTAAAAATTTAACATCTACACCTATCGTTTTTGCGACTCCTGAATATTGATAATATTCATCCATTCTATCTTGAGTAGTTGCTAAACGGATATTAGAAACCACACTAAAACCAACTTTTTGTCCTGTTTCTTCTTCTAGAGTTTTGTAAAGTTTGACTGCGTACTTATGTAATTGACCTACCGAATAACTCATATTGAATAATGGAAGTAACCCTGCTGCATGCCATGTTGATCCTGAAGTTAATTCCTTTCTTTCAACCAGAACTACATCTGACCAACCCTTTTTAGCTAAATGATAGAGAGTGCTAACGCCTACAGCACCTCCACCTATGACAACTACTTTTGACTTTGATTTCATTATTACTATTTAATACTGTACTTCATTAATCATATTAAATAAGGTGGGTCAATCATGAGATACTTCAAAAAAATAATTTTGGTGGTTATAATGAGTGCGTTTATTTGTCTTCCTATAAAGGCTGAAATGACTCTTAAAGAATTGTTTTTTGATGAGTCTAAGCCTTTTCATTTAAAAATATTAGATGTTATTCCTGAAGAGGGAATTGTTCAAATTGGTGATGAAAATGCGAACAATACCATTATTGAATTTATGGATTATTTCTGCGGATATTGTAAAAAAGTACATCCTGAATTACTTCAGATTGCAAGTGAAAGAAAAGATACACGAATAGTATTCTTACAACATCCAATTTTAAGTGAGTCTTCTAAATTACTAGCAAATATGGTTATAGCTGCAAATATGCAGAACAAAGGTATCGATTTTCATAATGCATTGTTTGAAGTTGAAGGAAATTTAAATAATGCAAAACTAAAACAGATAATTGAAAACCTTGAGTTAAATGATGCTAAATTAAATATCGATATGACAAAAGAAAGTGTTAATAATATTGTAAGACTGAGTTCTTTTTTAGCTAATGGATCGGGTGCTCGAGGTACTCCTACTTTTTTTGTTAATGAAGAACTTGTTGTTGGCTATATCTCTATTGATAGAATAAAAGCTTTATTAAAATAAAGAAGCTCTATTAATTAAATAGAGCTTCTTAAAATATTTTACTTATCTACTACTTCTCTAGTATTAGCGTTGTGTGATTCAGTAAAAGGAATTGGCACAACCTCTGCATCCACTGGCACACCAGGTGTATCTGCATATTGATCAGGTAGATGAACCTTGAATTTACGACCAAAATTTCCAATAGGAAAACCATTTTTATTTAGAGTTCCATCAAATGGTACATAGCCCATAGCAATGTTCCTTCCTTGTTCAGGATGATACCAAGGAGATGTTATGAATCCACAAGGTTCATTACCATCTTCTGAAACAAGCCAAAAATCAGGAGCATATTCTTCGATAGGTTTTCCACCTAAGCTTAATCCAACTAATTGAAGCTTGTATGGTTTTTTTCCATCTTTTAAATCTGCCTTCATCTTTTCAAGAACAGCCTTACCAACATAATCAGAAGTTTTATTCCATTCACCTTTACCAGATAAAGATACTTGATAGCCTAAATTACATTGAAAAGGATTATGCTGATTATCCATGTCTTGACCCCAAGATAGAATTCCTGCTTGAATTCTTCGATGATGCGCCGGAGCTATAACCATAAGATTGTGTTTTTTTCCTGCTTCTAAAACAGCATTCCACATATCATCAGCATACTTAGTAGACTCATATAAATAAATTTCAAATCCAGCCTCACCAGAGAAACCTGTTTGAGAAATTATACAATCTCTTCCACCTACTTTCGCAGCAGCTAGTCCATAGAATGGCATTTCATCAACTTTAACTTGATCACCTATTAAATCATTCATCAAAGCATGCGCTTTAGGGCCTTGAATTTGAACTGGGCTTACATCAATTTCATCGATATGAACATTAAATCGATTATCATGATTTACACCTTGCAAATACAAGCCAATATCTGAGTCAGATAAAGAAAACCAAAACTCATCCTTTGAAATTCTTAGAAGAATAGGATCGTTTAAAACACCACCATATTGATTACAAAGAATTACGTATCTTCCTCTCATTGGAGATATTTTAGAAGCATCTCTAGTTATCACATAATCAACAAATGCCTCAGCATCAGGACCTTTGACCTGAATTTGTCTTTCGACAGCAACATTCCACATGGTAACATGATTTTTAATTGCCTCATACTCAACCATTGCTCCACCATCTTCAGGCTTTACGTAACCTCTTGGATGATAAATTCTATTATAAACTGTTGCTCTCCAACATCCCGCCTCCATTGACAAATGCCAATAAGGTGATTTTCTCACTCTGGTTGAAATAAGCATTTGGACTGGTGTAGGACCACTTTGTCTTAAATTGTAGGGAACCTTTCTGTCCGATTGATCCACCGACGTAGAATGTTTAATCATTATAAACTCCTTAAATAAATATGATATTTCTGTATTTAATCTTTAAATACTCTGCAATGATAAAATGTAGGTGATGTAAAAAAAATGGTGGACCTTAATTAGGTCAAAATTTCGTCTTAGTTTTGACAGCAAATTTTGATATTTGTACTCTATGAAATTTAAATTATTACTACCTATTATCTCTTTACTAATTTTTTTAGGCGGTTGTTCAGCTAGTTATAAACAACTCTCTAAAATGGAAAATAAAGAACCAAGAAACTTTCAAGAACACTTACTATCCGAATACAAAAAAAGAGCTAGTTTCGAGGCAGAAGAAATGCACGATTGGAATTCCGCAAAATTATATTCTGAAAAAGCTCTAAAGAGTTTAGAAACTGATGAAATATATCCAGAAGAAATTTCATATTGGAAAATTCCAGAAGAAAATATTAATGAAATAAAAATTGCATATGAAAACCTTATGACAATTTATAAAGATGCTAAAAATATTGATCCTTTTAATTTAGCAAAAGCTATTTCGTCGTTAGATTGCTGGTCAGAGCAACAAGAGGAAAATTGGCAAACATGGGATATTAACAGTTGCAAGAATGATTTCTTAAAAGCCATGCATAATATTTATGAAAAAATATCTACTCAGGAAAATAATCAGGAATCTTCAGATAAAAAAGATAATAATTCAGAAAATGAAGCAAAAGATGAAGTAACAATTGTGACTAAAAATGAAAATAAAGAATTAATGCAAATAATTTATTTTGATTTTGATCAATTCAATTTATCTGAAGTTAGTAAAGATAAAATAAAAACATTTTTAAACAATTATGGAAGTGATATTAATGAATATCTTGTCGTTGGACATACTGATACTAAAGGAACAAATAAATATAATTTATCATTATCAATCAAAAGAGCAGAGGTAGTAAAAGAAATTTTAATTAATTACGGAATTAGTCAAAGTAGTATTAAAATTTTAGGTAAGGGTGAGGAATCTTTAGCTGTAGATACTCCAGATGACACCAAACAGCCCGCAAATAGAAGAGTGGAAATAAAAAAAACAAATTAACTTTTGTTTATAAATATTTTGGTATATTGAGCTTTTTCAATGTATTCTAAAACTACAAAAAAAATAAATATTACTGTTAAGCCTTATTATCTTGAAGATCAATCTGAGCCTGAAGATCAGCATTATGTATGGGCGTATAAAGTAACAATTGATAACCAAGGTAATGAAAAAGTACAGCTGGTAAACAGACATTGGAAAATTATTGATGCTAATGGTACTCTTCAAGAAGTACGAGGTAAAGGAGTAGTAGGCGAACAACCTATATTAAATCCAGGTGAAAAATTTGAGTACACTAGTGGTACACCTTTAACTACTTCTTCAGGTTTCATGGAAGGAAGTTATGAGATGCAAGGCGATGATGGAAATTCTTTTAATGTTCAAATACCTCAGTTTTCATTAGATACACCATTTGAAAATAATAAATTAAATTAATTCACAAATACAATGAGAGACTTTAGGTCAATATTAAATATAATTGGAATACTGATATGTATTGAAGCAGTAGCAATGTTGATACCAATGTTCTTTGATCTTTATTTTGGTAATTATGATTGGTTACAATTTTTTTATTCAAGCATAATCACATTTTTTATTGGTATAATTTTATATTTTTCATTTAGAAAAAAAAATATTAAGCTTGGAATTAGGCAGGCATTTTTGTTAACAATATCATCTTGGTTAGTAATATCTCTTTTTGGTGCAATTCCATTTGTGTATTCATCATCTTCTCTTTCATATACAGATGCTTTTTTTGAGTCAGTAAGTGGAATTACTACAACTGGTGCAACGGTTATTAATAATTTAGAAAACTTATCAGAGGGTATATTAATTTGGAGATCTCTTCTTCAATGGTTTGGGGGAATAGGAATAATTGTTCTTGCAATGGCTATTTTGCCAACTTTACAAATTGGTGGAATGCAATTGCTACACATGGAGCATGATGATCCTTATGAAAAAACAATTCCTAAAGTTAATCAATTTGTAATTGAATTATTTCTACTTTACGTATCATTGTCAGTTATTTGTGCCTTTTTGTATTTTGTAAATGGAATGCAAGGTTTTGATTCTATTATTCATGCAATGACTACGATTTCAACTGGTGGATTTTCTAATTATGATGAATCATTTTCATATTTTAATTCGTTTAAAATAGAAAGTATAAGTATTATTTTTATGTTGATAGGAAGTTTACCATTTGTCTTATATTTGCAATTTTTACATAATCAAAAAAAATTTATTTTTAAAGATGATCAAATAAAATTATTCTTTCTAATTTTATTTATAATTATTTTGTTAACGACAATTTGGCTAATTACTAATCAATCTATAGATGCAATTTCTGCTTTTAGAATTGCTTTATTTAATATTACATCAATTTTAACTGGGACCGGTTATACTAGTAGCAACTTTTCCAATTGGGGAAGTTTTGGCATTGTAATAATGATGATAATTATGTTTATTGGTGGGTGTGCAGGATCTACCACAGGAGGAATTAAAATATTTAGATTGCTAATACTATTTAGAGGAGCAATTACACAAATAAGAAAACTCACTCAGCCTCATGCAGTATTGATGATGAGATTTAATGGGAAATCAGTCAATGAAAACACTTATAACTCCATTATGGGCTTTTTCTTTATGTATATATTTTTATTTATTTTATCAGCAGTAAGTTTAAGCTTATTTAATTTAGATTTTTTAACTGCCTTTTCAGCAGCTGCTTCTGCAATTTCAAATGTTGGCCCTGGTTTAGGTGAAATGATAGGACCTAGTGGAAATTATTTTTTATTAGACAATGGAGCTAAATGGATATTGTCTCTAACAATGATTATTGGAAGACTAGAAATTTTTACAGTACTAGTTCTATTATCTATCAATTTTTGGAGAGCTTAAATACTTAGATAATCTCCCATATAAATAGATAATTGGTTTTTTGTTTCGTTAATATAATCTTTCATAGTTGTTATTAATAATTCATTAATAATTATTTCAACTTCATTTAATGAAATATATTTTTGAGATGTTGTAGATCTAGAAGTTTGAACAGAAGTATTTGCCTTTAAAAAACCACTGTCATCGTAGAGTTCATATTCAACTAAAAAAAATAATTCATATTTATATATAGTTTTTTCTTCATATTTTTTGGCATCAACATTCTCAATTTCATTTTTTGTAATAGATGCATCTAAAATATTAATAACTAATTTATTTTCATTTCCAATTTTTAATATGTTTTTGTTATGCCATTCCGCAATTACATCAATCGGTGATTTTTGGATTTGTTCTTCAATATTATTTTGCGAAAAAACAGAATTATATTTTTTATTAATTTCAATATTTTTTGAATTAATAGAAATAGTATCAAGCTTCGCAGTATCAATTTCAATTGGTGCTAGAATTTCAACAGGTTGACATGATAGCACCAAAAATAAAATTAAAGTAAAACTATTTTTTAAGTACATAAATTAATATAGCTTGTTGAATGAACATTCTATTTTTTGCTTGCATTAATACAACAGAATTTTTTCCGTCAAGAACTTCTGATGTCACTTCTTGACCTCTTTTGGCAGGCAAACAATGCATAAAGATTACATTATTTGAAGCATTACTAATAATTTTTTTATTTACAGTATAATTTTTAAAATATTTTTTTTTATTTTTATTTTTTTCGCCCATAGAAACCCATACATCAGTCATTATACAATTTGAATTTTTGGTACCTAATATAGGATCAAAAAAATGATTTAAATTTTTGTTTTTGAATTGTTGAAACTCTTTTTTATAATTCTTAAAAATTTCTTTTGGAATGATTAAATTCAGTTTGAAATTATAAATATTTTGCAAATGGATAAGAGAGCGTAAGACATTATTATAATCACCTATCCAAGCAATATTAGCATTTTTTATACTTTTAAGATTCTCTTGTAGAGTTAAAAAATCACCAAGTATTTGGCATGGATGACTATATTCGGTTAAACCATTTATAATCGGTAAAATATTTTCTTTACTTAAATTTACTATTTGTTTGTGATTATTATTTCTTATCATTACACAATCTATATATTGATTTAATACATTTAAAACATCTTCAGCTTTTTCTCTTTTATTATCAAAACCAATATCTTTACTTTGCAGTTCCAAAACAGATCCTCCTAATTTTTGCATTCCTACATTAAAACTTAATCTGGTTCTTAGTGACTGCTTTTCAAAAATTAGACCCAGCGTTTTATCTTTACAAGATGAAGAATATTTTTTTGGATATTTTTTAATTTTTTTTGCAAGTGAAATTATTTCATCAATTTCTTTTTTTTTTAAATTATTAATATCAATAAAATGCTTCATCTTGATAGTTCTTTTAAACTTTTTTTAATTATTGTTAATGATTTATCAATCTCTTTATAAGATACAATAAGTGGTGGGGCTAATCTTACTGTATTATCTGCAGCAGGTACATTTAGTAATTTATTTTTTTTAAGTTGTTCAGAAAAATCTATATTGCTAATATTTGTTTTAATTCCCAATAAAAGTCCTGCACCTCTAACCTCTGAAATAATATTTGATGAATTCTCTAATTTTTTTAAATTTTTCCAGAAATATCTCGCTATTTTATCAACTTTATTAAGAAATGTTTTATTAGAGATAATTTTTAAGACTTCTAAACCTACACTCATGGCTAACGGATTACCACCATAAGTTGATCCATGACTACCTTTAGTCATCGCAACACATGCTTTGTTTGTTGACATACAAGCACCAAGTGGAAAACCCGATCCAATACCTTTTGCTACAGACATAATATCAGGTTTTATTTTTGCCCATTCATGTGAAAATAATTTTCCTGATCTTCCAAATCCACACTGAACCTCATCAAAAAAAAGTAAGATTTTCTTTTCGTTACAGATTTTTCTTAGTAATTTTAAAAAACTTAGATTGGCAGGACGAATACCTCCTTCTCCTTGAATTGGTTCAATAATAATACCAGCTGTTTTTTTATTTATTGCCGATATTAATTTTTTTTCATTATTAAATTCGATTTGTTTAAACCCTTTAAGCATAGGGCCAAAACCGTTAGAATATTTTTTGTTTTTTTGTGCAGAAAGTGCTCCATAAGTTCTTCCATGAAAAGCACCATCAAAAGTAATAATCTCTGTTTTGTTAGTCTTGTAATATGAATGATATCCTCTTATTATTTTAATTCCACATTCAATAGATTCAGCTCCTGAATTAGTAAAAAAGACTTTGTCTGCAAAAGAATTTTTACAAAGTAATTTTGCAAATTGTTCCTGTTTTTTAATTTTATATAAATTTGAAACATGCCAAAGTTGTTTCGATTGCTTATTAAGCGCCTCTATAAGCTTAGGATGACAATGACCAAGAGAATTTACAGCTATTCCACTTGCAAAATCTAAATATTTTGTATTTTGACTAGAGTATAAATAACATCCTTTGCCTTTTGCAAATTCAAGGGATTTGTTCCCATAAGTTGGCATCACGTTTGATATAAGTTTACTAACCATATTTAAAATTTAATTTTATATCCTCTACGAAACATAAAATAGCATAATAAAATTAATATAATATTAATAATTATTAAGAAGATTGATCCTTGGATTAATGAGCTATCAGAAATACCTGTAAAAGCATATCTGAAACCATCAATATTATAGAAGAATGGATTGAATGAGGAAACTTTCTGCCAAAACTCTGGAAGTCTCGAAATTGAATAAAATGTTCCAGACAAGAAAGTAAGAGGTAAAACTATAAAATTAGTTATACCTTGTTGTTGATCCCATTTGTCTGCCCATATACCAACAATTGTTCCCAAAGTTCCCATCATTGTACACCCCATTAATGTAAAAAATAAAAGTGCTATATAAGAGTGGACATGAAGTGGCACAAATATCATAACTCCTAAAGTTGTTACTATACCGCACACAACACCTCTGCAAACTGAGCCAATTATAAATCCGAATGCTAATTCAACATTGTTTAATGGGGCCATTAATATGTCTACAATATTACCTTGAAATTTTGATTGACCGATACTTGATGCCGAATTAGCAAAAGAGTTTTGAAGCATAGTCATCATTATCAAACCAGGTGCAATAAAATATGGAAGATCAATACCATTTATAGAATTTACAGATCTACCTAGAGCTAAACTAAAAACAGCTAAAAATAATAAAGAGCTAATAGCTGGTCCAATCACAGTTTGTATTCCAACTTTTAAGAACCTAAAGACTTCTTTTTTTACTAATGTAAGAAAACAAAGATAATTATAGTAAATCATATTAGGAGTTTTCTTTTAATATATTTATATTATTTGTATATTAATTTAGTGGACGAAAAAAAACTCTTAAAATATGCCGTTGATTACTTAAGCAAGTACGATTCCTCAAAGAATAATTTAGTTAGTGTGCTTAAAAGAAAAATTTTAAGGTTAAATTTAACAAATTTTGAGAAAAAAAAACTCATTGATATTATTGAAAGTATAATTTTAAAATTAGAAAAAAATAAATTTATTGATGATGATAGATATAGCTCAACAAAAATTCTTTCTTTATCAAACTCTGGAAGATCTAAAAATTTTATTTTCAATTACTTGATTAAAAAAGGAGTTAGTAAATCTCAAATTCAAAATAATTTAAACTTAATGAAGCAAGATAACGAAAATTGGGAATTAGAGTCAGCAAAAATATTTGCTAAAAAAAAGAAATTGTTGGAAAAAAATGAAAGTTATGAAAAAAAATTAGCAAAAATGGCAAGAGCTGGTTTTAGCTATGACATATGTAAGAAAATATTAGGTTAGCTTTCTTTTATATGAATCTTACCTTCTAATAATCTTGCAATTTGTTTGGTTGTTTCAAATCTTTCAAATGTAATTCTGATGATTGCAGTTAAAGGTGCTGCAAGAAGAACTCCAATAAAACCCCAAATCATACCCCAGAATATTAATGATAAAATAATTGTAATTGGATGTAATCCAAAACTCTCACCAAATATTTTAGGTTCTACAAAATTTCCTACTATTTGATGAATAATCGTAGGCAAAATTATTATTAATACAACTAGTGTTGGGTCGTTGTATTGAAGGAAAGCAATTGGTAGTGGAAGTAAAACAGCAATTACAGAACCAATAACTGGAATAAAATTTAAAATAAATGTTAAGCTGCCAAAAATGAAGGCTAATTCTAAACCTAAAAACCAATAAATTAATCCTGCAGCAATACCTGTAAAAGCTGATGTTAAAAATTTTGTAAAAATATATTTTTTTACTAATCTAATAATGTCGTTCCACTCATCAGAGGTATTCTTAGGAGGAGTGCCAAGTAATAAAAAAAGTGTGATTATTACAACTAAAAGAAACTTTGAAATAAAATTCGCACTGTTACTTAATATAGTACCAGCCCAATTAGTAATGGGTAACTCTGCAATTGTATTTCTAATTGTTTCTCTATCAATATCAATTTCAAATTGTTGCAGTTGTATTATGATTGCCTCAATTAAAATGATTACTTTTTGATTATAATCATCTGCAGACTCCAAGAATGTAGCTACAGAAGAAACAATAAAAGGAACTATAATTGAGAATAAAAGTACAATTAAACAAATACTTATAAAAACTGCTATAAATCTGTGTACACGAAGATTTATAGTTTGAAAATCAATTATTGGATCAATTAAAATCCTTAAAAGAAGCGCTAACACAAATGGAACCATTATTGGTTGAGAAAAATTTAGTATAAATGCAACAGCAATACTAGCTAATATAAAAAGAGAACCAGAAATTACACGATTACTTTCGTTCATTAATTTTTTGTAGATTGAGGATTAAAAATCTCAGTTTTTTCATCAGATAATTTCTCAACATAAAGTGATTGGCTTGGAAACGCAAAACCAGCCTCATTATTTTCAACAATTTCAATTATTTTTACAGCAAGATTTTCTTTAATTTTTAAAAATTCAGCCCATTCATTCGTAACTGTAAATGTTTGTACTAACATATCAATAGAGCTATCAGAAAAACTATCTATTCGAACGTAGAAACTTGCGTTTTGATTTTTTGCAAAGTTATCATCTTTCTCAATTAATGTATTTATCTCATCTCTAATTTTTTTTAATTGATCAATTGTTGTTCTATACTCTAGTCCAATTAACCATCTTATACGTCTATGATGTCTTCTTGTATAATTAGTTACAGACTGCTCAGCAAATTTATAATTTGGCACCATTACTGGTGTTGAATCAAACCTTCTAACAAGAGTTGATCTAAATCCAATTTGTTCAACAACTCCCTCTACTTCACCTGAAACTAATATAACATCACCAACAGTAAACCTCTTTTCCATTAGTATCATGATACCACTAATTAAATTTTTAAATAAATCTTGAGCACCCAGTGCAACGGCTACACCAAATAAACCTAATCCTGCTATTACTGGTCCCACTCTTATTCCCCACAATTCTAAAATTGCTACTGCTCCAAGAACAATAACAAGAATTTTTAAACCTTTAAGTGTCCAATCAACTAAAGGTTTTGAAATTTTTGACTCAAAGTTTTTTATTACAAATGAAAACGGTATAATCAATTGATGCAGTAGCCAGAATATAAAAATTGTAATTAATGATCTGTTTAGTAAATCTAAAAAATCTTGGTTGTTATCAGAAACATCTAAATATGAAGAAGCTATAAAAAAACCTAAAACGACAGGTAGAAATTTTAATGGCCCATCAAGTACTTCAATAACTGCGTCATCAATTTGATTAGAAGTTTTTGAAACAATTCTTGATAATCGATTAAGAATAAATCTAGCTATAAGCCTTCTGAGTAAATAAAAAAAAAGGAAAATTACAAGACTTACTATGATATCTGTAGCATTTATGCCAAAAACACCGTTATTCCAAACATCATAAAAAAGGTCTGTAAAGCTATTGAATGTTTCCATAAGCGATATATTTATTACTCACTAACATGAAATTTAAATTTTTACTTGTTTTTTTGATTATGCTTAACTTACAGAATACATTATTAGCTAATGAGACAGTGAATATATACGATTTTTCATTCGAAGATATAGACGGTAATCAAGTAAATTTAGAGAAGTTTGATGGTAAGCCAATTTTAATAGTGAACACAGCTTCTAGGTGTGGTTTCACTCCTCAGTATGCTGACCTCCAAAATTTATTTTTGAACTATAAAAATAGCGATTTAACAATAATAGCTACAACAAGCAATTCCTTCAATCAAGAGTACTTAGACACTGAGGATATTAAACAAATTTGTTTAGTTAATTATGGGGTAGGTTTTGTTACCTCTTCACCAATGGATGTGAAAGGAAGCAATGCTCATCCAATTTATGCATGGATTGAGGAGGAGTATAACGAAAAACCAAAGTGGAATTTTTACAAATATTTATTTGATAGAAATGGACAGCTTATTAAATCTTGGTCTTCTATGACAAAGCCAGACAGTTCGAAAATTACTAATAAGATTGATCGTTTAATCTAAAAAAAAAGGGCAAATAAATTTGCCCCTTTCTTTAAAAATTTACTTTTATAATTACATCATGCCGCCCATGCCGCCCATGCCGCCCATGCCGCCCATGCCGCCCATATCAGGCATAGCAGGTGCTGCAGATTTATCTTCAGGAGCATCAGCTACCATAGCTTCAGTTGTAATTAATAAACCAGCTACAGATGCTGCATCTTGAAGTGCAGTTCTAACCACTTTAGTTGGATCAATTATGCCAGCATTTACCATATTGGTGTATTTGTCCATTTGAGCATCATAGCCAATATTATGATCTTTACTTTCACGAATTTTACCCGCTACTACTGCTCCATCAACACCAGCATTTTCTGCAATTTGTCTCATTGGATTAAAGAGCGCTCTTCTTACTATATCAACGCCAATCTTTTGATCATCATTAGCAGTTTTAACTGATTTCAATGAATTTGTAGCATATGCAAGAGCTGAACCACCTCCAGGTACTATACCTTCTTCAACAGCTGCTCTTGTTGCATGCATTGCATCTTCGACTCTGTCTTTTTTCTCTTTAACTTCAACTTCTGTAGCACCACCAACTCTGATAACTGCTACACCACCTGCTAGTTTTGCAAGCCTTTCTTGAAGTTTTTCTCTATCATAGTCAGAAGTTGTTTCTTCAATTTGTGCTCTGATTTGATTACATCTACCTTCAATGTCTTTCTTTTTACCAGCACCTTGAACGATAGTTGTGTTCTCTTTGTCAACAACTACTCGTTTAGCAGTACCTAGCATTTCAAGATTAACATTTTCTAGCTTTATACCAAGATCTTCACTTATTACTTGGCCACCAGTTAAAATTGCAATGTCTTCTAGCATAGCTTTTCTTCTATCTCCAAAACCTGGAGCTTTAACAGCAGCAATTTTTAAGCCACCTCTTAGTTTGTTTACAACTAAAGTAGCTAAAGCTTCGCCTTCAATATCTTCAGCAATGATTAATAGTGGCTTTGTAGATTGAACAATTGATTCAAGTAAAGGTAACATAGGTTGTAAACTTGATAGTTTTTTCTCGTGAAGTAAAACATAGCAATCACCAAGTTCAGTGATCATTTTTTCTGCATTAGTTACAAAATATGGTGAAAGATAACCTCTATCAAACATCATACCTTCAACAACATCAAGTTCAGTATCTAAGCTCTTTGCTTCCTCTACGGTAATAACACCTTCTTTACCAACTTTTTGCATCGCACTTGAAATCATTTTACCAACTTCAGCATCACCATTTGAAGCAATAGTACCTACTTGCGCAACTTCCTTATCAGTTTTAATTACTTTAGATTTTTTTCTAATTTCGTTAACTACGGCTTCTACAGCTAAATCAACACCTCTTTTAAGATCCATAGGGTTCATTCCAGCTGCAACAGCTTTCATTCCTTCAGTTGCAATTGCTTGTGTTAATACGGTTGCAGTAGTGGTTCCATCTCCAGCAATATCATTAGTCTTACTAGCAACGTCTCTAACCATTTGAGCGCCCATATTTTCAAATTTATCTTTTAATTCTATTTCTTTGGCAACACTTACTCCATCCTTGGTAATTCTGGGTGCTCCAAAAGATTTATCCATAACTACATTTCTACCTTTAGGTCCTAATGTAACTTTTACTGCATCAGCTAGCTTGTTAACACCAGTTAACATTTTTGATCTAGCATCAGATCCAAAAAATATATTTTTTGCAGACATTTTTTTATCCTCTCTTAATTTCTATTTCTTTTTCTTACCTGAAGTTATAATTCCCATGATGTCAGACTCCTTCATTATTAGAAAGTCATCACCATTCATTTTTACTTCAGTACCAGACCATTTTCCAAAAAGTATTTTATCTCCTTTTTTGACGTCCAAAGGTACTAGTTTTCCTGTTTCATCTCTTGCTCCAGAACCAACTTCTAATACTTCACCTTCCATCGGTTTTTCTTGAGCAGTGTCAGGGATAATTATTCCCCCTGCTGTTTTTTGATCAGAGTCTACTCTTTTAACTAAGACTCTATCATGTAAAGGTCTAAAATTCATATTTCCTCTTTTGTTAACTAATTGAAATTAATACATTTTTTATTAGCACTCTCATTATGAGAGTGCTAGTTATTTAAGCATTATTGAAGTCTATTCAAGAACAAACTAAAAAAAAATATAAATTTATTAAAGTTATGATATTTCTTTAAAAATGGTCTTTTTTACGGTTTTTTTTCGAACTTTTGGATTTCTTACTGCTCTATTAGCTTTTTTTATAATTATCAGCTTATTACTAAATCTAACAAATAATTTGCAAAAGTCTGAGTTTACAATGACTGAGGGAGATCAAAACTCTGAAAATATCATTGGTGTAATAAATTTAGACGGTCCAATTTTTAATAATTCCAGCAATGTATTAGAAAACAATTTTTATGATTACATTGATCCTGAACACATCAGTTTGTATTTAGAAGAATTAAAAAAACTAAATGTCAAAATTTTACTCATAAAGATCAATTCACCTGGAGGTACAGTAACTGCTACATCTCAATTAGAAAATATTTTTAAAAATTTTAAAAAAGAATCAAAAGTAAAAATATATTTTTTTACAAATGAAATTTTAGCATCTGGAGGATATTGGATTGCTACTACTGCTGATGAAATATTTGCATCTTATGGCTCAACTATAGGCAGTATTGGAGTTGGTGGACCAAGCTGGTATTATTACAATACACCATTAAGTGTATCCTCAGGTTTACTTGGACAAACAATAGAAACTGAAAAAGGTATTGAAGTTTTCAATCAAAATGCAGGTCAAAGTAAAGATTTATTTAATCCTTTTAGAAAACCTAAAGACCAAGAGATCTTGCATTTACAGAAAATTGTAGATGAAATATACGAAGACTTTATAACAAAAGTTTCTAAAAATCGTAATATTGAGATTAACACTATAAGAAATAATATTGGTGCATTAATTTATAGTAGTAAACAAGCAAAAGAAAAATTTTTAATTGATGATGTTATTACTTACAGTTCATTAATTAAATATATAGTGAAAAAAAATAATTATGATGATTATAAAATTTATGAAAATATTACTAAAAAGAGTTTATTAGGAAATTTTTTAGCAAGTTATAAAAATTACAATGATGCTAAATTTAATATTTGTAACAGATTTGAGATGAGTATTAATGTAATTACTCCTCTGTTTCTTAAAGAATGTTAATTAAACAATTTCTTTCAAATCTTTAATTTTTACAAGTAAGTTTTTATAATAATTACTTTGGTCTAGTACATTTGGATGTATATATTTTTTTGCTAACTCAGAATGAATTTCGACATCAACGGTATCTGATGCAATTTTGTAATGTTTGAGTTTATTAATAAAAGATAAATTTATATATCTATCATTAAATTTTATTTCGTTTTCTTTAAAAGATGGGGTTATTTCAAAAATTTCTGTACCTGGTTTACAAAATGTTATGTTTGCTAAGTTAGAACCATGAGGAGATATAATTTTATCAGCATTTGAAAAAATTTCTATTTGCTCGTCTATGTCATATAATTGTGGGTTAATAACCTTGTAACCTTTTTCTCTTAGCAAAGTTACTACATCACTTTCATTAATAAGTTTTCTGTAATTTGAGTCCTGTCTAGTTACATAAATTTTTTTGCTACTATCTAATTTAATTTTTGGATTCAAAAATTCTTTTAAAATTTTAATGGAGTCATTTAGATTTATAAATTGCGGAAATTCTGATTTATTAAAATAGTAAAAATCATCATCTAAGAAAACGAAATTAAATTCAATATTGAGAGCTTTTAATATACCTTCTATAAATTTTCTGTACTTATTTGAGGAATTTCTATGAATAGCAATTTTTATATTTTTTTTGTTATTAAAGAATATTCTTGGAAGAAATTCTAATAAATTTGAATAATAATTATTTCCTGCATTTGATCCAAGAACAAATACATCATCAAAACTTTTTAATTTATTTTTATTATTAGAAAAGTTTTCAAAGAATTTTTGATTATAAAAATGTCCTACATTACTGAATGTTCTCAAATACAAAGATGAAAATGTTTCATTTTTTTTTGTAATAGGAAAATAATGGAATGAATCAGAAAAAAAATCACCTTGTAAAATATTACAATTAAGATTTAGTTTATTAAATTTAGCGTTAATAAATAGCTCGGATAGATACTTATCACCTTTAATCTTATCTAAATTTACATCAATTATCATAGTATATTATCTACCTAATATATTTAATTTATTTTGTAAAAAATATTTTATTTATTTGGCGCGCCTGAGAAGAGTCGAACTCCTAACCTTATGATCCGTAGTCATACGCTCTATCCAATTGAGCTACAGGCGCTGATAATATTATACACTTTATATAAATCCTATGCTACTTTATAAAAATATTAACATGAAATTCAAAATAGTATTCATTTCAATGATAATTTTTTGCCAAGTAAGCAATGCAAATGTTGGTAAAGAAACTGGTCTAGAAATACCTAGATATGTATCTTTAAAATCTGATGATGCAAATATTCGAGTTGGTCCGAGTAAAAATTATCCTATAGAAATTAAATACGTGAAAAGAAATTATCCATTAAAGGTATTAGAAGAGTATGAAGAATGGAGAAAAGTAGAAGACTTTAATAACAATATTGGATGGATTCACAAAAGTTTAATATCCGGAATTAGAACAGGCATTGTTTTATCAAATGATAGTAAAAATATAAAATTATTTAATACTTTAGACGGTAGTGTTATCGGGGAAATAGGAATGGGGAATATTGTTTTTTTAGAAAAATGTAAAATTGATTGGTGTTTAGTTTCATCAGGGAAATTCAAAGGCTGGATGGATAAAAAATATATTTGGGGTGTTAAAGAAAAAGAAATAATTAAAATAAGCATTTTCCAAAGATTAGAAGATTTATATTGGAAGAGTTTTAATTCTCTTAACAAAGTTCAATAAGGGATTTAAATTGGCTGGGGCGGTAGGATTCGAACCTACGAATGCCGACTCCAAAAACCGGTGCCTTACCGCTTGGCGACGCCCCAAAATATGATTACTCTCTAGTCTTTAGCACAAAATAAGTCAAATTCTTCAGGTGCGACAATACCATAAATAGCATTAAAAAGCTTAAAAAGTGATCCTTATTATTTCAAGATTGATTCAAAACAAGGGATTTACATTTTTAAAGCTATACCTATTTAATTTTTATGCGAAAATTACTTACAATAATTTCATGCCTATTAATTTTTTCATCCATTACTCAGGTTAATGCGAATACAGAAAAAATGTATGAGAGACTTGTTAATGATTGGTCAACTATTTTTCCTGATGGAAATAGAAACGCAGCTGGGCCAAGATTTTTTAAATATATTTTAGATCAAAACTTAAAATATGAAGAGTTTATGCAATTTAACAAATTATATTGTGCTGTTTCAGGCTCTTTAATTCCTCCTGATGCTCAACCAGATGAAATTCTTCTAACTAATTTAGAAAACGATGAGCAAATTTGTGGCCAATATTATAAATGTTGTTGGCCTTGTTTATGTGATGTAATGAAATATTCAGAAACAAAAAAAATAAACATAGATTTCAAAGATCAATCAAAAGAAATTTATGCGATCGTTATTGATAATCCATGCAATAAAAATGATTTTCCTGAACTTGTTAATAGAAATTATTTTTGTGAAGGAAATGATTTAAATAAAGAATATACATACTCAGTAGATAACAAACTTGTTATCGGTGTATTGCATAATGCAAAAATATGTAATGCTTACGATATTGATTACATAAAAAATGACCAGATAACAGGCCCTATGTGCGAAGCTAGGAATAGTATGCCCCTTGAAGAACTTAATTTTGGAATGGGTGACATTTTTATTAGATTGGCAAATTGAAAATACTTGAAATGCGTAAGTTAATTTTTATTTTTATTGTGTTGGTATCTAATATGGCCAAGGCAGATTTTTTTTCTAATATTTCAAATATAATTGAAAATAATTACGATCGATTAAGTTATGGAGTTTCAGTAACTGATTTTAATAAAGATGGAAATTTTGAATTTATTGTTGCAGGTTTTGGTTACTCTAATTTAGCTCTTGGCTATAAAAATGGAAAAATAATAAATACAATACAAGATCCTTTATTCATTGATAAAGATAGGAGTACTATTGGTGTATCTGCTTGTGATATTGATCAGGATGGTTTTGAAGAAATTTATTTCTTAAATACTGATACGTATAGTGGAGAAAAAAAATACTCTGATAGATTGTTGGATAACAACAATAATAATATTTTCGATTATTTTGAGTTTGAAAAAAATTTAGAAAATTTAAATTTGACTGCAGGTAGATCAGTTGTTTGTGTAGACAGAAATGGGTCAGGAAAATACGGTATATATGTGGCTAATTATGGAGGCCCTACCAGATTTTATGAAATTAAAGAAAATGTAGTTGAAGACTTAGCACCAATTCTTGGAATTGATCAAATAACTGGAGGAAGAGCTGTTATCTCAGGACATATAGTTTCTGATAATATGGATATATTTGCAGCTAATGAGAGAGGTCCAAATTTTTTATATAAAAATTTAAATGGAAATTTCAAAGATATTGCAACTGAAAAAAATGTCCAAGATACTTTTCAAAATGGTCGTGGAACTGCCTTAACAGATTTTTTGTATAGAGGAGAACTAGATATTATAACAAGTAACTGGGAGGGTTATCATCGTATTTTTGTAAAACAAAAAGAATCTTTTCTCGATATGTCTTCATTAGATTTTAGATTACCAACTAGAATACGAACAGTTATATCAGCTGATTTTGATAATGATGGTTATGATGAAATTTTTTTAAATAATATAGGTCAACCAAATAAACTCTTTCGTATTCTTGATGAAGGAAACTTAGAAGAAATTAAATTAGACGAAGCACTTGAAGCACAAGGTCTAGGAACTGGTGCTGCTGTTGCTGATATTGATGGAGATGGAATTTTAGAATTACTTATTTCTCACGGTGAATCAGGCGCTCAACCACTCAGTCTATTTAAGGCAAATATATCAAATAGAAATTATATTAGAATCAAACCTCTCAACACCTTTGGTGCTCCAGCAAGAGGTGCAACTGTTACCTTACATACAAATTTAAGAAATCATGCTAAGACTATTGATGCTGGTTCAGGATATTTATGTCAAATGGAACCAGTGGCGCATTACGGTTTACGCCCAGGTGAAGTAATTAAAAATATATCAATTAAATGGACTAATGGTACAATTGAAAGTTATGAAATTAATGATATAAATAAGACTTTCGAATTTAAACAAGGAATATAATTTAAATGTCTATTGCTGAAACATTAAAAAAATCAGCCCCACGTTTTAATTGGAGATGTAAACATACATGGAGAAGAAGTGCTAAAAATACTGCTTGGTGTTTGCTAGGATGTAGTATTGGCGATTTTGGAACCATACTCTATTTTCAATTAACTGGCATTCCTTGGCCTACTCTTTATATTATGATCCTAGCAATCATTAATGGTATTATTACTAGCATCATTTTAGAGACTGTCGTTTTATCAAGACAAATGATTATCAGCAAAGCTTTTAAAACAGCCATAGGAATGAGTTTAATTTCAATGGTGTCTATGGAAATAGCCATGAATGCAGTTGACTGGATCATTATGGGTGGCGCTAAACTTGTATGGTGGGTAATACCTATAATGCTTCTTGCAGGCTTTCTAACGCCGTGGCCATATAATTATTACAGATTGAAAAAATATAATATTGCCTGCCATTAATTAAATTAATTCACAAACGAATATTGAAATTAGTTTAAACAAACATATCTGATTTTGATGATTAGAATATTACTTACATTATTATTTATTAGTTCTGGTGTATTTGCTGCTGCAAGTTCAGACGACAGTAGCTCAAGTATATCTGCAGGTGAACAAGTTAATAAACTTTACGATAAAGCGTATGAATTAGTTTATTACAAGAAATTTGATAAATCGATAAAATTGCTTGAAAAAATGGCTAAGCGTAAAGATCTTGGTGATAAAAAAGCTGATGTGTATAATTTGCTTGGATTTAGTTACAGAAAACATAGTGAGCCAAATTTAGATAAAGCTTTCGATGCATATCAAATTGCATTAGAAGCAAACCCTGAACATTTAGGGGCACACGAATATCTAGGTGAGCTTTACATCACACTTGGAAAGATGAATAAAGCAAATGAAATGTTGCTAAAGTTAGAAACTTTAGCTGGAACTAATTCTATGGAATATAGAAAATTAAAATCAGCAATTGATAATTCATAACTATTACAATTGCTCTTTATGAAGAGCAATTTAACCTATGATAATTTATACTCTTAATTTTTTATTAGCAGTCTTAATAGGATCTATGACTTTCTTTATGGCTGTTGTCTCACCCTCAATCTTTACCACTTTAAGTACTAATGCTAGTAGTAAATTGTTAAGAAAAATTTTTCCTCGAATGTTTTTATTTGGATTTATAATAGCCATTTTATCTTTAGTCCTATGTTATATTTCAGGTAATATTTTAAATTCTATTTTATTAATAATAGTGGCTATGAGTTTTATTATTAATCGAAATTATTTAACACCTAAAATTAATGATTTTAGAGATAAAGAATTAGAAGGTGATAAAAAAGCATCTTCAAGTTTTAAATATATGCATTTGCTTTCAGTTTTATTATTTGTATTGAATTTTGTTATTTTAATTGGGATCGTGATTAATAATTACTTTAATTATAATTTATAAACTTTATCCTGTCCCACAGGATAAATATTCAAATTTTTCTTACCCAATACATCGCTTATTTCCTTAGAATGGATATCCAACCCACCTGTTAAAATTCCAAAACTTGGTAAAATGAATATTTTTTCATTATGCACAAAAGATGTTTTAAAAATAGTTTTCCCTCTGTGTACAATTTTTACTTTTGGATGATAGTGACCACAAATTTGAAATAAAGGTGTTTCGATAGGTATGTGTGTAAATAAAAATTTTTCAATTTTGTAATTTGTAAAATTTTTAAAACCTTCAATTTGTATATTTTTATCATGATTACCCTTGATCCATATGAAATCAGTATTTTTCATATATTGACTAAGATTTTTATAATCTTGATCTTTTAAACTCAAAGTTGAAAAAACATCGTGTAATAAATCACCAACAATAATTAAATTTCTTGGTTTAATCTTATCTAAACTAACAAAAATTTTGTTTAATAAATCTTTTGTATCATACGGAGGTAAGAATTGTTTATTCTTTGCATAACTAATAGATTTTCCTATATGTAAATCTGATACGATCAGGGTATTTAGTCTTTTCCAATAAAGAGATTTATTTGGGTAAGCATGAAATTCTTCATTACCAAAATTAATTAATTGATAGTACATTAGCCTCTTTTAATATTTCATTTTCTAAATCCTCTAAAATATATTCATCAGTTTCTTTTTTTGATAAATTTTCTCTATTTATTTCAAGAATAATTGGAACAGCCAATGGTGAGATACTTGTGAGTTTTTTTAATATAATTTTTTTATCAATTTTTTTTAAGATTTCTCTAAGTCTATCATAATCAATCATATTCTTTTTTGCGTCTTCATATGATGATTTTAGAAGAATGTGATCTGGTTCATTTTTTTTTAATACTGTATAAATTAGATCTGAACTAAATAAAACTTGCTTCCCAGTTTTTTCCATCCCTGGCAACCTTCTTTCTATTAAACAAGATATAATTGCATTATCTCTAAACAATCTTTTGACCATTGAAGTTTCTTCAAGATAATTATCTAAATGTTTATCTAACAATCCAATATTTAGGATCTTTTTTATTTCTTTTACTTCTTTTAAAGACCATAAAACAATAGCGTAATCATTTGCGACAAAACCTAGAGGTTTATAATCAAATTCCTTAAAGCCTCTAAGCAATAAAAATCCTAGTGTTTGATTGGCATGCCATCCTGCAAAAGTATAGATAACAGTATAAAAATTTTTTTTTCGGAGGAATTGTTCTACTAGATATTCATCCTTTTTTGGAATTTTAGATATATTTTTTTGTCTTTTTAACCATTCAGTAATTTGATCTGGATATAAATCCCACATACTACTTTTTGCCAATAAAGTCCTAACTGAGTTAGCCAAATTTGTTGATAATGGCATTCTACCTCCAGAGTATGATGGAATTTTTGAAATTAAAGATTTACTTCTTTTAACTTGTACTAAATTATTTTTCATTGATTGAAATTCTAGAACTTGACCAGCAAATATAAATGAATCACCTTGAGAAAGATTTTGAATAAAAACTTCTTCTATATTCCCTAACGTTTTTGTTCCTAATTTTATTTTTAACATCGGATTTTCAATTATTGTTCCAACATTCATGCGGTATTTTCGTGTTTCTCTTTTATTTACTAGCTTATAAATATTTTTATTTTCTCTCAGTTGGAAGATTCTCTTAAATTGATCATAGTTTTTTAAAACATATCCACCATCTTGTATGAGATTAATCAATTGTTTAAAATCATTAAGTTTTAGTTTTTTGTATGGATAGGCTTTAATAATTTCTGAATAGAGATTATTTATATTAAATTGCCCAGCACAGGCTGTTGCAAAAATGTGCTGAGCCACAACATCAAAGCTTCCTTCTTTTAAATCTATTTTATCTAAGTTGTTATTTTTTATTTCTTCAATAGCAGCTTTTGCTTCGATAAATTCAAAACGATTAGTAGGTACTAAAATTGCTTTTGAAGGTGTATTTAAATTATGATTTGATCTTCCTACACGCTGTAATAATCTATTAATTCCTTTAGGTGCTCCAACTTGAATAATTTTTTCTACATCTCCATAATCTAATCCAAGTTCTAAAGAAGAGGTCGCAACAACACAGTCAACTAATCCTTTGCTAAGATTATTTTCTACTTTTAAACGTAAGTTTTTTTCTAATGAACCATGGTGAACAGCAATTTTTAATTTTTTCTTATTAATTAGCCATAAGTTTTTAAACATATATTCGGCTTGCGCCCTCGTATTAACAAAAATAATAGTTAATTTTGATTTCATTATTTCTTTATAAATTTCATTAATAGAATATGTAGCCATATGACCAGACCAAGGAATACGTTCTTTTGATTCTAGAATTTTAATCTTAGGTAAAACTGAATTTTCATAGGAAACTATTTTTGGTTTTTTGCGACAAAGCCATTTTTTTGCATCTTGTTTATTTTTGAGAGTTGCAGACAACCCTATTCGTTGTAAATTTGGAGAGAAAGTTTGTAATCTTTCAATATTTAAACTTAGAAGATCAGCTCTCTTATTATCCAAAAAAGTGTGTATCTCATCAATAATTATATATTTTAGATTGAAAAAAAATTCTTTCGCATTCTCATACGAGTTTAATAATGCAAGTGATTCTGGGGTTGTAATAAGAATGTTAGGAGGTTTTTGTTTTTGTTTTTGTTTTTTATATGGTGTTGTGTCTCCTGTTCTTACTTGAAATGAAATTTTCAAATCAAGCTCTTTAATAGGTTTCTCTAAATTTCTCACAATATCGTTTGCAAGTGATTTTAATGGAGAAATATAGAGAGTATGAAGACCTTTAAATTTTTTTAATTTTATTAAATCATCTATTGGATTAATAAACCCTGTTAACGTTTTGCCAGCACCAGTAGGAGCAAATACAACAACATCGGACCCAGTTCGAACATGAAGAAAGGTTTCAATTTGATGAGGAAACCAGGACCATTTTTTTTTATTCATCCACTTGTTTAAGGGGTGTAATAATAAGGGATTCGATTTATTTATATTCATATGGATTTCATTAACCATCAGCTATTTATCAAAGATATAAATGTACATATAGATCCAATATTGCCGAAAAAAACAGCAATTATTACACATGGTCACGCAGATCATGCCCGATTTGGACATGATCATGTTATTGCTACTAGGCAAACAATAGACATAATGAAAATTCGCTACGGAGATAAATGTGCGAAAAAATTTACTCCTCTTAGATACGGACAAAAATACTCAATTAAAAACTATGATTTTACACTTCACCCTGCCGGACATATTTTAGGGAGTGCTCAAGTTTTAATTGAAAAAAATAATCATCGTTTAGTCATCACAGGTGATTATAAAGTAGGAAAAGATGAAACATGTAAAAATTTCAAACTGGTTAAATGTGATACTTTAATTACCGAAGCAACATTTGGATTACCCATATTTCAACATCCAGATCCCAAAGATGAAATTCAAAAACTCATACGATCTGTAAAGATAAATAAAAATAATTGTCATATTGTAGGTGCGTATGCTCTTGGTAAAGCACAAAGAGTAATGAATCTTTTACGCCAGCAGAAATATAATGAGACAATTTATATTCATGGCTCTCTAGAAAAGTTATGCCAATATTATTCAAAAGAAAAAATTAATATTGGAAAGTTTGAAAAAGTCTCTTCAAAAGATAAAAACTTTTATGAGGGTAAAATAATTATTGCCCCTCCTTCAGCATTAAAAGATCGTTGGTCAAGACGATTTCCTAATCCTATTATTTGCATGGCAAGTGGATGGATGACTGTTAAGCAAAGAGCAAAACAACAAGGTATTGAATTACCATTAGTTATTAGTGATCATAGCGATTGGAATGAATTATTAGATACAATTAAAAAATCAAATGCGAAAAATATTCTTATTACACATGGTCAAGAAGATGCATTAGTTTATTATTGTAAAAAACAAAATCTTATTTCAAAGCCCCTTTCCATCCAAGGAAGAAGTGATGAGGAAATAGAATGAAAAAATTTTCTTACTTACTTCACAATTTGATTTTAACACCAAGTCGAAATACCAAAATTAAATTACTTCAAGATTATTTTAAAATACTTGATATCAACCGCTCATATGCGCTTTCAATTTTATCTGACCAACTTTCATTTCAATTTATTAAAGCGTCTAAACTTAGAGAGCTTGTCTATGAGCAAGTAGATCAACATTTATTTGATTACTCATATGACTATGTTGGGGATTTAGCAGAAACAATATCATTAATTTGGCCTACAAAAAAAGAGGGAAAATCACAAAATTTATCTACCTTAATAGAAAATATTAAAAAAATTAAAAAGTCTGAAATTAATATAGAGTTTAATAAAATTTTGAACGAACTATCTAATAACGAAAGGTGGACTTTAATTAAAATTTGCACGGGCGGGTTACGAATTGGAGTCTCGGAAAGATTAGTAAAAACGGCTTTAGCTGATCTTTATAACAAGTCTGTAAATGAGATTGAAGAAATTTGGCATGGTTTAGAATTTCCATATGAAAATTTATTTCAATGGTTAAAAAATGAAACATCAAAACCAAAAATAGATTTTAAAAAATTATTTCATCCTATGATGCTTGCTAACCCTATTGATGAGGAAAAAGATTTTAAAAGATTAGACGCAAATGAATTTCAAGCAGAATATAAATGGGATGGAATTAGAGTTCAGCTTATGGTTTCATCAAAAAGTGTTTCACTATACTCAAGAACAGGTGATAATATATCATCTGCATTCCCTGAAATAATTGAAACTACTAAAGGTGATGCGGTTATTGACGGGGAATTACTTGTAGGGAGAAATTTTAAACCCTCAGGTTTTAATGATCTACAACAAAGGTTAAATAGAAAAAAAGCGTCAAAAGATCTTCAAAATAAATTTCCTGTTTTTATACGAGCTTATGATATCCTTTTTTATAAAGGGAAAGATTTAAGAAAATTATCTCTTTTTGAAAGAAGAAATTATTTAGAGAAATTTCAAAAAGAAAATAAAACTAATCAAATTGATTTATCATCCATCATTAATTTTTCAACCTGGGAAGAATTAACTAAATATAAAAATAACATTCATGATGATTTGAATGAAGGAGTTATGATTAAACTTAAAAATAGTGAATATTTACCAGGAAGAAAAAAGGGATATTGGTATAAATGGAAAAAAAATCCAAAACTAGTTGATGCTATTTTAATGTATGCTCAACGAGGACATGGTAAAAGATCATCGTATTATTCAGATTTTACTTTTGGTGTTTGGAATGAGAGTGAATTAGTACCAATAGGAAAGGCTTATTCCGGTTACACTGACAAAGAACTATTAGTATTAGATAAATTTATTAGGAATAATACTATCAATAAATTTGGTCCCGTGAGAGAAGTAAAAAAAGAGATTATATTAGAAGTAGCCTTCGATGATGTATTTCCAAGTACTAGACATAAGTCAGGTGTAGCGATGAGATTCCCAAGAATACACCGCATTCGTTGGGACAAACCAGTTAATGAGGTATTAACAATAAGTGAATTTAAAAAAGAATTTAAGCTGAGTTAAAATGGTATTATCAAATTATTGCATTAAATATTAAATATAGTAAAAAAATTAAATAAGATGATTAAAGAAGAAAATTTTGGATATAGAGATAAAAGAGGTCACTTCGTTCCTAAAGAAGCGGCTGATAAAAATCCTGTATGGATACTTCCTTTTAATTTAAAGAAAATTTTTGACTGGTTTATCTTTTCATATATTTTTTCTTGGAATCTTGTTTACTTAGCTGTTGCGTTTATCGCTTACTATTTTTTTACACCTGCGCTTTCCGAAATGAAGAATTTTTCACCAGGTTGGATTTCTGAAATTTTAATTCGGAACTATGTAATTGGTACAATTTTTTTTAGTTTAATACATATACCTCTTTACGTAAAAAAATCTCAGGGAATTAAATTTAAATTTAATCCAAACTGGCCAGAAAAAATTCAAAATATATTTACATTTAATAAACAAATATTTGATAATTTATTTTGGAGTTTGTTTTGGGGTGTTCCTATTTGGACAGCTTATGAGGTTTTATCTTTTTGGTTTTATGCTTCTGGTTTGGTACCTTTTGTTCAATTCAGTGAAGCTCCAATTTATTTCTTTATTATTCTTTTACTAATTCCAGCATTTAGAGATGCTCACTTTTATTTAATTCATCGATTTTTGCATTTTAAATTCATGTACAAAATTGCTCACTCTGTACATCATCGAAATGTTAATCCAGGACCTTGGTCTAGCCTATCAATGCATCCTATTGAACATTTATTATATTTTTCTGGTGTTATCATTCATTGGATTATTCTCTCACATCCGCTTCATGCTACTTATCATTTATTTCACGCGGGCTTAGGATCAGCAAATGGTCATATAGGTTTTAAGCAAATGATGATCAATGATAAGAGAGCGATAGATCTCAGTAATTATAATCATTATCTTCATCATAAATATTTTGAGGTAAACTACGGAAATCTAATGATTCCATTTGATCAATGGTTTGGAACTTATCATGATGGATCCAAAGAAATGCATGAAAAAATGCTAAAAAGAGTTAGTATAAAAAACTAACTTTTATCAATAATTTCAATAACTTAGTTATCTTCAATTAATAAAATTTTATACCTTGTCTATGTCTCTACATTATGTTTATATGCATCATATATGCTAGCTAGTAGCGTATTTTACTCAATAGGAGGAAATATGAAAAAACTATATGTGGTTATAGTTGCAGTGTTGGCTCATCTGATGTTCATTTCATCAGCTTCTGCTCAACCTACAAACAGTAACCAATTATCCGATCCTCGTGTCAGACAAGCATTGTGTATGGCTATCGACATGAAAACTATCGGTGAAACATTATTTGAAGATCAAATAATAATGGCGGATAGTTTATTACCAAATGGTCCGTATAAATCACCTAACCTTCCTGATTACAGTTACAACCCTGAAAAGGCACGTCAATTGTTAGCAGAAGCAAATTGGGACTCAAACAGAGAACTAGACATGGTGTTTTACTACGGTGATCAGTTGACTACTGACTTCATGGCTGCAATACAAGCATACTTTGCAGATGTTGGAGTTAAAATGACGTATCGTCTATTGCAAGGTGATGTTGGTGCACAACTTAACTCAGTTCCTGAGGACGGTGTTAATGGACCAGCTGCTGTTGACTACGACTTAGGATATGGTGCTCGTGCAGCAATTGCAATGCAAGAGTATTACAATAGTTTTAAAACTGGTCTAAACCCACAAACTCCTGGTGATCCAAAAATGGACGCGCTAATTGAAAAAATTAATTCAAGTGCAGATCCAGAAGTTTTAAAGCCTTATTTCTTTGAAATTCAAGAATATCAAATGGAAAAAGCTAACATCTGTCCATTATATTATCAAAAACTTTTCATCTATGAAAGTGACAAGGTAAGCAGAAATGGTGAGATGTATGGTAACGATCAATACAATTACGACTGGAAAATTGAAAACTGGAAGGTTGATGGCGGTGTTTTACAAACAAATACTGGTCCAATTGAATTCTTCGAGCAGCCTTGGTACAACTTAGGTATATGGATCCATTCAAAAGTTGTCTTTGATAGACTTTTAGTAGCAGACGGTGGCTTAGTTCCAACTGGTTGTTCAGCTTGTGAAAGCTATGATCTTGCTCCTGATGGAATGTCTTTAACTTTTAAGTTAAGAGATGGTCTAACATGGCATGATGGAGATGACTTTACAGTTGAGGATGTTGCATGGAGTATTCGTACTGCAATTAAAGCTCCTCGAATTCATTCTGTAGTTGTTAATACAGTAAACTCTATCAAAGGTGCAGAAGCATTTAAAAATGGTTCCACTGATGATGTTGCAGGTATTAAATACAGTATTGCTGATAGAACTATCACGTTAGAGATGGCGACACTTGACCCTAATATCCTAACTACGTTCTCTCAGTTTGCTATTTTACCAAAGCATAAACTAGGTGATGTAGATCCAAATCAGTTACAACAAAGTGATTTCTGGCAAATGCCGGTAGGATCTGGACCATTTAAAGTTACTGAAGTAAAAATGAACGATTTTGCTAAATTAGTTCCTTTTGATAACTATCATGGTGGAAAAGCTGGTTTTGATATCATTGCTTATCCAAGTTTTGATGGTGATGGTAACTTAATTAAAAATGCTGCTGCAGGAAAAATGGACTACGGATTTACTAAAAACGTAGCCGACGTTGCTGCATTAGATGCTATGGCAAACATGTCAACAAAAGCTGTTGATATTCCATATACTCGTATGATGTGGATCATGCAGTATCCAAAACCATAGTTAAATAAACTATTGAAGCTGAGGCATTTGCCTCAGCTTTTTTTTATTAATAATAACGGAAAGTAAAAGTGACAACTTATATCATACAACGTTTATTTATATTCTTTCCAATGCTGCTCGCCATTAGCTTTCTTGTTTATGGAGGTCTGGAGTTATCTCCTGGTGACGCAGTCTCTCATATGATTAGTCCAGAACTAGCACTTAGTATTACTGCTGAACAGCTTGAAGCAATGAGAGAAGCTTATGGGTTAAATAAAAGTTTTTTAACTAGATACTGGATTTGGTTAACAAGTATGGTGCAAGGCGATATGGGATATTCCATGGCTGGAGGTGTTGCAATTTCAGAAATTATGGCAAAGACAGTTCCTGCAACTTTAGAGCTTTCATTAGTTGCTCTATTTTTCTCAACAATAATTGGATGTTCTTTAGGAGTTTTAAGTGCACTAAAAAGAGGTTCTGCAACAGATAATTCTCTTACTGTTGCTGGAATGGCCGGTGTATCTATCCCAGAATTTTTTTTTGGACTTGTAGCCATTCTTTTATTTGCAATAGAATTACAATGGTTACCTGTTGGAGGAAGACTACTTCCTAGTTATGAAACAGTTTGGGATAGAATTCCAAATATTGTTCTTCCTTCTCTTGTATTAGCATTAATGATGACTGCTGGAGCAATGCGTTACGCAAGATCATCAATGCTAGATGTTCTCGCAAGAGAATTTATTACAACAGCGCGCTCAAAAGGTATGCCTGAATGGAGAGTAAATCTACTCCATGGTTTTAGAGTAGCATTAACTCCTGTAGTAGTTCTTATTGGATTTAGATTGCCTTTACTTATAGGAGGCTCAACTATCATTGAGCAGGTTTATCAGTGGCCTGGAATCGGTAATATGTTTATTCGATCTGTTCGAGGATCAGATTACCCCCTAGTTATGACAATATCATTGATGTATGTATTTGTGGTTCTTACAGCAAGTTTAATTATAGATGTGTTAACAGCATTAATTGATCCAAGAGTGAGGTTAGGTAAAGAATAATGGCAAATTCATCTTTAAATAGAAAATTCGATCAAATAAAAAAACGTGAAGAAGAAAAAACGTTTTCAACTAATAAAAGAAGTAGAATAGTAAATAAATTTTTAAATAATCGATTAGCTGTAATAGGATTAATAATTTTTACAATTATAGTTTTAGCATCAATCTTTGCACCAATTCTGTCTCCATATGATCCAATGCGAGTAGATTTACGATCAATGAGACAGCCGCCATCATTTGATCATTGGTTTGGAACCGATAGTACAGGTCGAGATGTTTTTGCTAGAGTTCTATATGGCGGTAGAGTTTCAATTTTTATAGGCTTAGGAAGTGCTATCTTATCTGCTGTTGTTGGTATCGCAGTTGGTTGTTATGCAGGATACAAAGGTGGTTGGATAGATGTAATTGCATTAAGAGTTTCAGAAATATTCATGTCATTCCCACAAATAATATTGGTTTTGTTACTTGTATCAATAACTGGTCAAAGTTTATTCAATCTGATGGCAATATTTATTGTTACTGGATGGGGTGGTATGTATAGGCTTGCTAGAGCAAGAATGTTATCTTTAAGAGAAGAAGAGTACGTTCAGGCTCTTAGAAGTTTTGGCTTATCTACTTTTACTATTTGCTACAAACATATGCTTCCAAATGCATTAAGTCCTATTATGGTTAATATTACTCTTTCAACGGCAATGTTTATTTTAACAGAAGCTGGTTTAAGTTTTCTTGGATTGGGTGTCCCTCTTAATATACCGACATGGGGCAATATATTAAATGTTGCACAAGATATTTTAATTTTACAAAATTATTGGTGGATGTGGGGTCCCGTTGGAATTGTAATTTCAGTTTTTGTTCTTTGTGTTAATTTCATTGGAGATGGTCTACGTGATTCAACAGATCCATCACAACAAGGTTAATTATGGATGATAAAGATAATATAGCCTTATCTGTTAGAGATTTAAAAACATTTTTTTATACTAATAATAGATGTAACAAAGCAGTTAACGGAGTTTCCTTTGATGTTGAGAAAGGGAAAACACTCTGTATTGTTGGTGAAAGTGGGTGTGGAAAAAGTGTTACAGCCGCAACAATTATGCAACTACTTCCAACTTTATCGCGCATTGAGGAAGGTGAAATTAAATTTCGGAAGGATAATAAAATAATCAACATTGAGAAATTAGAAAAAAATGGAAAAGAGATGCGGGAAATTAGAGGGTCAGATATTGCAATGATCTTTCAAGATCCAATGACAGCACTAAATCCCGTATACACTGTTGGTTTTCAAATAAGTGAAAATCTTAAGTATCACACCAATCTTAATAAAAAACAAATTAGAGAAAAATGTATTTCTCTTCTCAGTGACATGGGAATACCTCTCCCAGAAAAAAGAGTTGATGAATACCCACATAGTTATTCTGGGGGAATGAGACAAAGAGCAATGATAGCAATGGCTATGGCATGCAATCCTAAAATATTAATTGCTGATGAACCAACAACTGCTCTTGATGTTACAATTCAAGCTCAAATATTTGAACTAATGGAAAAACTTAAGAAAGAAAATGACACAGCAATAATTCTAATTACGCACGATATGGGAGTTGTTGCTGAATTAGCAGATAATGTTGCAGTTATGTATATGGGAAATATAGTAGAAGCAGGAACAGCTGATGATGTTTTGAGACGCCCTACACATCCATATACAAAAGCATTACTTGAATCTGTGCCAGTGCTAGGTAGAGGAAAGAACCAAGATATTAATCCAATTAAAGGATCAACTCCTGATCCGTACAATAGACCAGTTGGATGTCAATTCGCACCGCGTTGTAATTGGCAAACTGAAAGTTGTGATATTATGCCAGAAATTACACAAATTAATGATACGCACCAAATAAGATGTCACAAATACGAACAATTTTTTGAAAAATATAATGAAAAAAGAAATTCTTAAATTACGTAATGTAAAAGTGCACTTTCCGGTTCAAGCAGGTGTCTTTAATAGAGTTGTGGGTCACGTTATGGCTGTTGATGGTGTTGATCTTGATATTTACCGTGGAGAGGTTCTAGGATTAGCTGGTGAAAGTGGATGTGGTAAAACTACATTAGGAAAAGCTATATTGAGATTAGTGGAGCCTACTGATGGTGAAGTTACATTTGTATCAAAGGAGGATGAAGAGACTGAATTAACATCATTAGAGAAAAAAGATATGGATCCTTTTCGAAAAAAACTTCAAATTGTATTCCAGGACCCTCACTCTTCACTAAATCCTTCATTTACAATATTTGGCTCGCTGCAAGATCCTTTAAAAAAATTTGGAGTTAAATCAAAAGAAGAAAGAAGAAAAATTATAGGAGATCTTCTTGAAGCAGTTAACATGAGAAGAGAATATATGGATCGTTATCCTCACGAATTTTCAGGTGGCCAAAGACAACGTATAGGTATTGTAAGAGCGTTATGTTTAGAGCCAGAACTAATAGTTTGTGATGAAGCTGTAAGTGCTCTAGATGTATCAATACAAGCACAAGTATTGCAATTATTAATGCAACTTAAAAAAGATAAAAACCTCACTTACCTTTTTATTACTCACGATTTGAGTGTTACTGAATACCTGTGTGATAGAATTGCTGTAATGTATCTAGGTAGAATTGTTGAACTTTGTGATTCTGAAGATCTTTATAATAATACGCTGCATCCATATTCGGAGGCTTTAATTTCAGCAATTCCAGTTGCAGATTTAGATAAAAAAACAGAAAGAATTGTTTTAGAAGGTGATGTTCCAAGTCCTGTTAATCCACCTACAGGATGTCCATTTCATCCTAGATGTCCTAAAGCAAAAGATATATGTAAAACTGAAGTTCCAAAATTAAAAAAATATTCTACAAGCGGTAAAGATCACTATGCATCTTGTCATTTAATAGATTTACCTGAAAGGAGTTAAATGCCTAAATTTCAATCAAATGATCTAAATGGTGTAATGCCTGCAATGATTACATCTTTTAACAAAGATGAAAGTATCAACAAAGAAGGTTTAAGAAATATAATTAATCATTCAATAAATGAAAAAGTAAATGGCTTGTATGTAACTGGAAGTACAGGAGAAACTTTTCTAATGTCTCCAGAAGAAAAGAAAAAAGTTATCGATATAATTGTTGAAGAAGTGAATGGCAGAGTTCCCGTAATTGCACATATAGGCTCTATAGGTACAAAAATAACAACTGATTTAGCAGAATATGCAACAAAAGCGGGTGTCGACGGATTATCAGCACTACCTCCTTTTTATTACAACTTTACTAATGAGGAAATTTTTAATTATTATAGTGATATTGCTAAATCAACTGATTTACCAATAATTATTTATAACATTGAACGAGCTAATTTGATGGATATTGATACATTAAAAAAACTTGCTGCAATTGAAAATATAAAAGGTGTTAAATATACTGCAGCTACTCACTTCAATTTTGAAGTAATAAAAAAAGAAATTGGTAATTATTTTAAAATTTATAATGGTATGGACCAAATGGCTATATCAGGTTTAATTTCAGGTGCTGATGGTTTAATTGGATCTTTTTATAATTTAATGCCTGAAATATTTGTTCAAATATATGAAAATATAAAAAATGGTAATATTGCTGAAGCAAAGAAACTTCAAATAAAAGCAAATATTATAATTTTGTATGCTGTTAAAAAATCAGGTTACTCATTTATTAAAATGGGATTAAATTGGATGGGAATAGATTCTGGTTACGTGAGAAAACCATTTACTAGTTTTATTGATAATGAAATTGAGAAAGAAATTAAAAAAGATCTGAGAGTTTTATGTTCAGAATATGATCTTTCAGGGATTAAATTTCTTGAAACTTTATAAATTATAAAGTGCATAGTATTTTAAAAAAATTAAAAAATAAGATAATTGTTTCATGTCAACCTAACGAGGGAAGTCCTCAGGATGATACTAAAATTATAATTTCAATGGCTAAAACTGCAATACTTGGAGGTTGTAGTGGAGTTAGAATAGAAGGTGCAAAAAATATTCGTGAAGTAAAAAAAAACATCTCTCTTCCAGTTATTGGAATTATAAAAAATGATTTAAAAAACTATAAAGTGCGAATTACACCACTTTTGAGTGATGTAGAAAAAATTATTAAAAGTGGTGCTGATATAATTGCTTATGATGCTACTAAAAGGAAAAGGCCTTTTTCTACAATAGAAATAGTTTCAAAAATTAAAAATTCTAATCGTCTTGCAATGGCTGACTGTTCAAACTTAGATGATGCCAAAAATGCAATATTGGAAGGCGCAGATATAATTGGAACTACACTTGCTGGTTATGTTGGTAAAAAAGTTAAAGATACTGATAAGCCAGATTTAAATTTAGTTAAACAATTCAAGAAACTTGATAGTTTTGTTATGGCAGAAGGTCGTTATAATTCTCCAGTTTTAGCTAAGAAAGCTATAGTAGCAGGAGCAGATGCAGTTACTGTAGGGAGTGCAATTACACGTATTGATAATATTACAAGTTGGTTTGTAAAAGAAATTAAAATAAAAAATGAATAAGAAAAGTTTTACTAAATCAGGCATTGCTATTGATTTTGGAGCCACAAAAATATCGATATCAGAAATTATTAAAGGAAAATTTAAAAAAACTATTACTGAACCTACTTCAATTAAAAAAGGTGGTAAAAATTACTTACAACAAATTGTGAATAATATTGAAAAAATGAATAAATTAAAATTTAAGAAAATAGGCATAGCAATTACAGGTAGAGTTGATCAACATGGAAACTGGTATTCAGTAAATAGAGAAAATTCAGGAATTTTTAAAATACCCCTAAAAAAACTTATAGAAAAAAAATTTAATGCTCCAACTACTATAATCAATGATGCGACTGCTGCAGCTTTTGGCGAAGCTATTTATGGTAAAGGTTATAAATTTAAACGTGTTGGTTATATAACTATTTCAAGTGGCATTGGAGTAGGCATAGTTTTAAATGGTAAACCTTTACTTTCTGAAAATGGTTTAGCTGGGCATTTAGGTTTTACAACAACAACATTAGGAAATAAAAGGTGTGGTAGTGGAAGAATTGGAACATTTGAAAGTGTTGCTTCTGGTAAAGCTATGAGAAAAATGGCTAAACAAAAAGGATATAGAAATGTTTCTGCGAAAGAAATTTTTAATTATAGTTTGAATAATAAAAAGTGGGCTAATAAAATAATAGAGTTATCTGCTAAATCAATCTCCGAATTATGTGGAAATTTAAAAGCTATATTTGATATTGACATAATTATTCTTGGTGGAAGTATTGGAATGGCAAAAGGTTATGTAGAACTTGTCAAAGAAAACTTAAAAAGAGAACCTAACTTATTTCATGTAAAAATAGTAAAGTCATCTCTTGGCGTAAAAGCTGCAAAAATTGGAGCTTTGTTATAATTGATGAGAAACTGATTGTGCTTTTAATGAAAATTGCATAGGTTAATTATATGGGTAAAGGACAAAAATTATATTCAAAAGCCAAACAGCTAGTTGCTGGTGGTAACATGCTTCTATCAAAAAGACCTGAAATGTTTTTACCAGAACATTGGCCAGCTTATTTTAGCAAAACTAAAGGTTGTGAAGTATGGGACCTAGATGGAAATAAATATATTGATACATTAATGACGCCAGGTACTAATTCACTTGGCTATAGTCATCCAGAAGTTGATGAAGCTGTAAAAGAAATAGTAGGAAATGGAAATATGTCTTCTCTCAATGCGCCTGAGGAAGTTGAGCTTACAGAACGATTGGTTGAGTTACACCCTTGGGCTGATATGGCAAGATTTGCAAGATCTGGTGGTGAAGCAAATTCTGTTGCAATACGTCTTGCTAGAGCGGCATCTGGAAGAGATAACGTGGCCTTTTGCGGATATCATGGATGGCACGATTGGTATTTGGCATCTAATTTATCTGACTCTAAAGGTTTGGATGGTCATCTATTACCAGGTTTAGATCCATATGGAGTCCCACAAAATCTTAAAGGAAGTGTATATCCATTTGAATACAATAATTTTGATAAACTAGATAATTTAGTCAAAACAAAAAATATAGGTGTTATTAAAATGGAAGTTTTTCGAAACAAAGAGCCTGAAAATGATTTTTTACATCGAGTGAGAAAGTTAGCCAATGATAATAATATTGTTTTAGTTTTTGATGAATGCACATCTGGTTTCCGAAAAAATTATGGAGGTCTGCATAAACTTTATAATGTTGAACCTGATGTAGCAATGTTTGGAAAGGCTCTAGGTAATGGTTACGCAGTAACAGCTGTTTTAGGTAAAAGAGAGGTTATGCAAACAGCAGAAAAATCTTTTATAAGTAGTACTTTTTGGACTGAAAGAATTGGATCTACAGCTGGAGTGGCAACACTAAAAGTTATGGAAAAAGAAAAATCATGGGAACAAATTACAAAAAATGGTGAATACGTAAATAGCGAGTGGATGAAGTTGTCAAAAGAATTTGATCTGCCAATTACTATTAGTGGTTTAGCAGCACTGACAACATTTTCATTTAAAAGTGAAAAAGCGTTAGCATATAAAACATTTATTACTCAAGAAATGCTTAAAAAGGGTTATCTTGCTGCGACTTCAGTCTATGTTTGTACTGCTCACACTAAAGATATCATTGACGGTTACATTGAAAATATACGCCCTATCTTTAAAACAATCAAAGAGTGTGAAGATGGAAGAGACATTATGGATTTATTAGAAGGTCCAATTGCACACAATGGTTTTAAAAGACTAAACTAATCTAAAGAAATAATTTTATTCCCAATTTTTTTAAAAGGTAATCTTTTTAAATTGCTTGTACAAAGACC
Organism: uncultured Alphaproteobacteria bacterium; assembly: GCA_902614085.1. Lineage (GTDB taxonomy): Bacteria > Pseudomonadota > Alphaproteobacteria > HIMB59 > CACPNW01. The sequence continues at coordinate 544,807 of CACMJS010000001.1, read as the reverse complement.
TTGGCTATCAATATAGAAACTCTGAGAAGCAATTGGGTCATATGCATCTTTATGAGACACCGCTGCCTTTATTATTATTAATTTTGCATCTCTTGGATTAATGCCTTGTGAGGTTAGTTGACCTAAATCCATTGGTGGTGTTTTGTTTGAAGTTAATAGTAACGTTAATTGATCATTTTTTAAGACAGCTGAAGGACCCATATTAATTTTTGTTCCCATCATTGAAGCTAAATGGGATTGTTTATTTTCAAGTTCAAATGTTCCATCAGAAATTCTTTCTAAATTTGCTTTAATAAAAATAGGTTTGCCATGAAACGTATCAAATTTTGCACCAATATGTAATTTAATTTCGTTATGTATTTGAGCTTTATGACAAACTTCTACAGCTTCAGGGTCGTTTATAATTGCAACAATGTCTTTATGATTGGTTTTTAACAAGCGGTCTAATAAATCAGTGGCATCTCCTGGTGTTCCACCACCAATATTATCAGCTGGTTCAATTAATAATATTGGTTTTTTAATTTCTGGAATATTATCAATTACTTTTAAAGCTTCATCTAAAGAATTTTCTTTTGGGTAACCATCTTTAATTTTTGTTTCAAGTATATTGACTAAATTATCAAGGTATTTTTTCGCCTGACTAATTTTTCCTCTGGTACAACAATTGATACTAAAACCACATTCTGGGATATCTGCATATGAATACCCTGCCATAACATTAATACATATGATTTTTGGATCTTTCTCCTCTATCTTTAATGCTTCCTCTAAAATTGTTTTCATTGGATCACTTGCTGTTCCAACACCAGTTGGAGGTAAAATATAATTTGTGTCTAAATGTATTTGTTCAACGTTAGGATTAATAAAAAGATCATTTAAAATTGATGCAGCTTTTACTGCTGTTTCTCTAGAATCACTGTGAGGATTTTTTCTATATGCATAGACACATGTACTATACTTGATCATATTTTCTGAAACATTGGCATGTAAATCTAAAACTGCAACGATCGGAATAGAAATATTTTCTTTCGATAAAAAACTTTGAATTTCTTTGAGAAAATCTCCCTCAAAATCATCATGGTTTGTACTTACCATCGCGCCATGCAAAACTAAAAATATAGCGTCTATATTGTGACAAGAAACTTTTAATTTTTCAAAGAAATTTTTTTTAAAATAATTTTCTGACTCTTCATCAACTGTGCCTGAAGGTCTGGCTGACATTTGAATGCCTGGAATAATATTCCAATTTTGATGAGAAGCATATTCTATAAAACCATCTGTTGGAGATCCATTACCAGTGTTTTCTTTAATTATTTCTTGATCATGTAAAATGATAAAATCTTTTATAGTAGTTGGCTCGCCTAAAAATGTATGTGTTTCATGATATATACCTGAGAGAAAAATATTTTTAGACATTTAGTATTTCTTCTAATTCATTATTTGCATGTATTTTTATTTTTTTGACATCTTCTTCAGTTGCTCCGTCATAAGGCCAGAGAACTTTTTCAGATACTGGCCCCCATCCACCAACAGAAGCAAGTAATTTATCTAAACCAGTGTTTGATAGTTTTGTAGCAAAGGGCAAAATATATTGTTTCATAAAATTTAAGACTTTTGCTTCTAGTTCTTTTGCTTTTTCATAATCTTTCTCGATTAAATCCCAAATTTTAACAGCGCCATTTGGGCTTAAACATGCAACATTAGAATAGGATCCATTTGCTCCTAAAGGTTTTCCATATACAACTGTATGTCCAGGCACAAATACCGAGAAATCATCTAATTTATCTCTTCTTTGTGAGTACCATTGCTCATCTCCCCCTGCACATTTAATTCCTACAAGATTTTGAACCGATTGTTTTAATAAACTAATCTCTTCAAGAGAAAGCAGGACTTTTGCATGAGGAGGATTATATAAAATCATATAAATATCCTCAACCACCTCTTGCATTCCTAAAATAAAATTCTTTGACTCATTAAAAGTTGGAGGCCACCAATCTGGTAAAGTAATTTGAAATCCATTTGGTTTTAAACTTACCATTCGCTTTGCTCTTTCTTGGCAGATTCTTGGATTAGTGTGACTTAAACCAAGTTGAAACTTTTTCTTTTTTTTAAGTGCAATAGTTGAAACTATTTCCGATAATTTATCAAATTCTTGTTCTGTTTGATTATGACATTCTGCAGCGGTACCATTAGTATAAATACCAGAAACTTTTGAGTCACATAAAATATGAATTTGTTCTTCAAATGCAACCCAGTCAATTTGATTATTATTAATTGGTAAAAGAATAGTTCCCCAAATTCCATTTGGTTTCTCTAGTGTTTTCATTTTAATGTTTATGTAATTGCTCTTCAGCTTGCTTAACGATATCGACGCCTACTCTGTCACTCCATCCTTGAATTAACTTTTTAGTTATTGGGCCAACATTTCCATCAGCGATTGGCATTCCATTAAATTTTGTTGCAGGCATTATTGAATATGGCGTACTAGTAATAAACATTTCATCTGCAGTAGCTAGATCATAAGATTGAATTACTGCTTCAATCACTTCTATATCCAAAGATCTGGCTATTTCCATAGTTGAATTCCTTGTAAGTCCCTCCAAACAATTAGCAGTTGTTGGTGTAATTAACTTTCCATCTTTTATCATAAATATATTTCCACCTTTATTCTCTGCTACATTTCCATGAATATCAAGAATGACACTTTGAGCCTCAGGGTCAACTAATTTTGCTTCAATTTCTGCTAAGGTGTAAAAAAGACGACTTCTGTTTTTGATTCTAGCATCTAAAGATTGTGAGGGTACCATTCGAGTCGGAGGAGTTACTGCATGACAGCCTTTAGTATAAAAAGGAGCCCATAAAACAAGATTCATAGGTTGAGTGTAAATCATAACAGTTGGCTTAGAGACTTGCAAAGCTGGGTTGCCTCCAGTTATTGAATGTCCACGAGAAATATTATGTACAAGCCAGCAGTCCTCATTGCCCTTATATTGATCTTTATTAATTTCTAATAAATCAAGGCTAACTTTTTTCATTTCCTCTATTGTCATTTGAGGATCAATACGTGTTAATTTAAATGATTTATATAACCTTTCCAAGTGATCATCTAGTTTGAATGGTTTGTAATTAAATGTTCTAGTAGATTCAGTTACAGTATCACCTAGAAGCACAGCACTATCAAATATTGAAATTTTAGCGTCTGCTTCTGGCACAATCTCACCAGAAATATAAACTTTTCTATTATTCATTTTATAATTTGTTTTTTGATTTTAACTCTGCTTTTAATTGTTCCTGTTCCATTTTTTCTTTCTGTTTGTCATGTTTTGCAGAAACACCATGATAAACAAAACCAAAAGCTCTTCGTGATCGAGTTTTAGATTTATTAGGATCAGCAAAATGTATAATTTTTGCGTGATGCATTAAAAACATTCCGGCCTTACCTTCGAACTTTACCGTATTTTTTTTGTCTTCTTCAGTACCAAAATCAGTAACCCCTTTTGAAAAACCTAAAATTTCTGATTTACCATGTGGTCTGTACCCTTCATATTTATGTGAACCTTTAACATAATTGATACATCCATTTTCATCATCAACATCTTCAAGAGCAAGCCAGCCAGTAACAGCCTTATCATTATCTAAATTAAAATAATAGCCATCTTGATGAGGTGGGGTTGGATTACTTTTACCAGGAGGTTTATTAAAATACTCCATTGCTCTAGGTATAACTTCCTCGCCTAAAGCGTTGGCAGCTAATTCTTTTATTTTACTATTGTGAAATAAATCATGAAAGAAATCATCGTATTCTTCTAACTTTTGCATTTGCATTAGGGTATCTTTATTTGTTTTATCAACATAATACACTTCACCTTCTTTCATTTTAGGAACACAGTCTTTAATATATCTATCAAACTCTTTGTTTATAAGCTCCATATCTGACTTCGAAAAAAGTTCTGGTATGTGGTTGTATCCATTTTCATCATAGATTTTTTTTAAATCACTTAAATCAGGAATATTTGTATTAAAATTCATATTAAATTTTTTTCCTTCATTTCTATTCTCAGTTTTTCTTGATAAGCATCATGAGCTTCTTGATTGATTTCTGCACTTTCTCCATAATAAATAAAACCTAAGGCTTTTCTAGTTCTTGTTTTAGATTTGTTGCCTTCAGCCCAATGAATTGTTTTGGCGTTATGGATTAAAAATGTACCTGGTTCACCAGGAAACGAAACGGTATTTTTTTTATCATCATTATTTCCAAAATCAGTTATACCCTGAGAAAAACCTAAAACATTTGATCTTCCATGTGGCCTATATTCTAATTTATGAGAACCTTTAACATAATGAATACATCCATTTTCTTCATCCACTTTTTCAAGAGCTAGCCAACAAGTTACTGCATTGTGTTTTTTTAACATAAAGTAATAACCATCTTGATGAGGTGGTGTTGGCTTTCCAATCCCCGGTGGTTTATTAAAAAATTGTAAATTTTTTGGTTCAGCTTTTTCTCGTAATACTATCTCTGCAACTTCTCTAATGGGGGAATTTTCTATTAATTTTTTAAAATAGTCATCGTATGTAAACATTTGCTGAAGTTGTTTTATAGTAGTTTTATCATCTTTATTTTCATAAAAAATATGATGATCAGGTACATTAGGTGAAACATCTTTTATATATCTTGATAATTCAATTTTAATCTCTTCAATTTTATCAATAGAAAATAATGGGTTTATTGCAATATAACCATTTTCGTCAAATTTAGATTGAAGATCTTGATTATTGAAAGTTGTCATAATTTAATAAAATTATGGTAACTGAAATTAAAAAGATAGCTAGTAAAAATTAATTATTTACCATATTTTCTTAATTAAATTATAAATAATAAGAGAATGAAAAAAAAATATAAAAGAGTTTTTTCTATAAACAATGATCTGGGATATAGAAATTATACGGTTAGAGATCTAATAAATTTAAAAGGTAAAGAAAAACTAACACAAGTAAGAGTTACCACAGTTGAAGAAGCAGCCGCGGCAGAAGAAGCAGGAATAGATTTATTATTAACTGGACCAGGAAAAGATTTTCCAAATATTAGAAAAGCAGCTTCAAAAACTTTTATGACTGTTGGTATACCTTTTATTGAGAACCCGTCAAAAAGAGAAGCAACAAAAAAAGCATTTGAAATAATTGAAGCTGGCGCAGATTCACTAATGTGTCAAAATTGGAATCTTGAATGGATGTCACATTTAAGTAAATTTAGAATTCCCTTTCAAAGTCATGTTGGATTTATTCCAAGAAGAACGACATGGATAGGTGGGATTAGATCTTTTGGAAAGACAGCAAATGAAGCTGCAGAATTATTTAAAGATATAAAGGATATTGAGAAAACTGGTGCATGGGGGATAGAAGTTGAACTTGTTCCAGAAAATGTTTTAGAAGTTATTACAAAGCACACATCACTTGTTACTATTTCAATTGGTTCTGGAATAGCTGCGGATGCTCAATTTTTATTTGCAGAAGATATTTTAGGTCAGAGTAAAATAACTTTTCCAAGACATGCAAAAAAATATAAAAATTTCGATAAAATATTAAGTGATATTCAAAAAGAAAGAATTGATGCTTTCAAAAAGTATAGAATAGAAGTTCAAAAAAATAAATTTCCAACAAAAAAACATACTATTTCAATTGAAAAAATAGAATTAAATAAATTTAGAAAGTTTCTACAACAACATTAATTATGAAAAATAAATATAAAAAAGTTTACTCTCTTGCACATCAAGCTGGTTATAGAAACTATACCGTTAAAGATTTAATAAATTTAAAAGGTAAGAAAAAATTAACACAGATAAATGTTGTATCTCCTGAAGAAGCTGCAGCTGCAGAAGCTGCTGGTATAGATATGATTATTTGTGGGGTGGATAAGTTAAAAGAAATACGTGACGCAGCACCCAATACATTTTTAACGTGTGGAATAAAATATACTGAACATGCTTCCAAAGAAAGTATGATGAAGAAGGTATTTGAATTACTAGAAGTCGGTGTAGACTCGATACACACCAATTCTTGGAATATAAATTTTATAAAATATTTAAGTGAGTTTAATATCCCTTTTCAAGGACACGTAGGTTTTGTACCTATGAAATCTACTTGGACTGGAGGTGTGAAACCAGTAGGTAAAAATTCAGCAGAAGCCATTAAAGTTTATCATGATATAAAAGAATTAGAAAAAATTGGTGCGTGGGCTATAGAGGTAGAATGTGTACCTGAGGATATTTTAAAAGAAATAACAAAAGAAACTAAAGCTCTTACCATTTCAATAGGCTCAGGCAGGTATGCAGATATCCAATTTTTGTTTGGTGAAGATATTTTGGGTTATCACTTTAATTCTACTGCAACACCACGACATGCAAAAAAATATAAAGATTTTAATATGACATTTGAAAAATTACAAAAAGATAGAATACAGGCTTTTAAAGAATACCAAAATGATGTTGTTAGTAAAAAATTCCCATCAAAAAATAATGTTATCTTTGCAGAAAAAAAAGAGTTAGAAAAATTTAAGAAATTAATAAAAAAGCTGTAAATGAGGATAATTGATGAGATCATTCTATACGAAAATCCTGAACCTTTACTGGTTAGTAAACAAGGTATTTTTCCAGGTATTGTAAAATTACAAGACAATTCCTTACTTGCATTATTTACTATTGGTCAAGCATTTGATTCTGCTGATCAAAGAACATATGTTTCAAAAAGTTTTGATGATGGAAGAAGTTGGTCTAAGCCAAAACCTTTACATAATCATATATATAAAAATAAGGAAGAATCAGAATCTCTTAAACCACTATTGTTACAAAATAATAAACTACTAGCAATAGGTTATGCTTTTGTAAGACCAGATAGTTTAACACCAATTGTTAATCCTAATACATTTGAAATACTACCTCTCAATAATAAAATAAGTATTTCTAACGATAATGGTGAAAATTGGTCCATGCCAAAAAATTTTAACGTCAATGAAACACCACTTGAAATATCAGGGCCATGTATTCAATTACAATCAGGTAGAATATTAGGAGCAGCACCACCTTTCCATTTAAAAGAGTCAGATCATTCAGGATGGATAATTTATAGTGATGACGAAGGAGAAAATTGGAATAAATTATCGGAATTTTATAAATCCAAAGAAGGACATGTTTCAACTTGGGAATGTCGATTGTGTGAAACTGATAGCAAAATTATTGTTATTTTTTGGGCTTATGACAATAAAAATAAAAAAAATCTTAGCAACCATGTTGTAATTTCTGATGATGAAGGAAAAACATTTAATACTATAATTGATACTAAAATTAGAGGACAAGCGTCTAATATAATGTTTTATAAAGATGATATAATTTTTACCATTCATTGTCACAGAGAAAACCCAACAGGTTTAATTCTGAGAAAAGTTGATATTAAAGATAATAAATTTTCAATTTTAGATGAAATTAATTTGTTTTCAAAAGATGGTTTATCAAGTGATGATACTGATATAAGTAAACAGTTTGGTTCTCTGAAGTTTGGTCAACCATCTTTACTTCTTTTAAATAATAGTGAAATGCTAATTTGTTTTTGGTGTATTCAGGATAACCAGCATATTATTAAAACCTACATCGTAAATATCTAATAACCGTCATGTTCAATCTAATATCTAATGAAAAAGAAAAAATGAAAGTAATAAATTACTATCATTTATCAACAGCACTTCAAATGTGTGCGGTCATAGGAACAGTTGCTGCCCCTTTAACACTATACTCTGTAGAATTAGGACTAGATGCAGATAGAATTGGTATTTTAGGAAGCCTTATGGCTTTTTGCCAATCATTAGCTTTAATAAGTATTCCATTAACTCTGTATTTTGGAAGTAAAATTTTATCTATTTGGACTTTGTTTAGCAGATATATTTTTTTATTAATTTTTCTAATAGTTCCTTTTTATCAAGACAACTTAACAATCGTTTTCTACTTGTTATTTTTTGCTATGCTCATGTTTTCAATCTTACGTTCACTATCTGAAGCTGCATTTATTCCATGGATGCAGGAATTTATTCCTCGAGATGTTCGAGGAAGAGTCATTGGTATTAATGGTATTGTATGTGCCCCTTTTGCTCTTATTGCTTCATATGGAATTAAGATTTGGCTAGATAGTAGAGAAGGTTTAGAAAGATTTTATCTTGTTTTTTTTATATCCATAATTGTAGGATTAATATCAGCCTTATTACTTTTAAAACTTCAAGGTGGAGAAAAAAAGCAAAAACGAGATAATAATCAAGGTTACTTAAAAAATTTGATATTAGCTACAAAAGATAAAAATTATAATTTATTTTTGATTTCATCAGGTACGCAATTTTTAGTAATAACTATACTAGCTATATTCTTAACTTTATATTTTAAAATTAGAATGAATATTCCAAGTGGTGAATTAATTTTTGCATCTACACTTGTGCTCATTGGTGGTACTTGTAGTGGATTAGTAATTGGAAGAGTTACAGATAGTTATGGTTGTAGAGGAATAAGGGTAGTATTCCAAAGTTTACAAATTATCCTTTTACTTACATTACCTTTTATAAATTCTGCTACTCCCTACTTAAGCTATTTAATTGGAGCAATTTTCTTTCTATTTGGTTTCTTGATGTGGGGGAGCGCATCAATAGGTTATATTTTTATGTTAAACTATGTACCAAGTAATAATAAAGAGTCATTTATGTCGCTTGCATATAGCTTAGATGGAATAACAGCAGGAGTAACAACTGTATTAGCAGGCTATTTAGTTGTTTGGTTAGACAATAATGAAATTATTTTTTTTGGAAAATTACTAGGAAGCTATGAAGTATTATTTGTTATTTGTGCAATTATCACATTAATTTCTATGAATACCTTTATCTTAATTAAAGAAGAAGGAGCTATGGGTGTTAGAACATTTTTAAGACAATTAATATATTATAGAAAACAAATTCCTTAAAAAATTAGTTAATTTTTATACGAGTCCAATGTAGATCCATTTTTTTATCATTACCTGCATAATAAAAAACTAAAACTTTCCCACTCTGTAAAACATCCGCATAGGGCAATCCAAAACTCCATATATTCATGTCAGCTAATAACCCTCCTAATTCTTTACTATTTTGCTTAATTTTTTTTTGATTAAAAATTGTTATTTCAGAAATTTTATCAAAAGAAGCATTGAGATCATCTGATGCTCTTACTTTTATGCTTTGATTGTTAAATCTATCAACCCATGCCAGGACTATCTTACCATCATTTAATAATGCAGGATGAGAAGGTTGATCAGAAATATTTAAATCCTTAGGCTGAGACCATGTTCTACCTTCATCATTGCTTATTCTTTGATGAATATTAAGGAAATTTTTTTTTAGTGAATCATATGTCCATGCAAAAGAAGTTATGGTTCCGTTCTTATTTACACCGCATCTTAAATCCCAATTAAAAATTCTTCCAGTTTCATCTCCTGCTGCTAAATAAGGTTTAGACCATGTTATTCCATTATCAGAAGAACATATGAAAACATTTTTTTGATACCATTTTGATTGATCATAATAATCTTTATTATTTTCAATACTCATGATTAATTTTCCATTTGGTAATTTCATGATAGGATTAGTGAGACTTGGTGGACCAATGTCGTTAGGTAGCTGAACTTTTCTAAGTTTTGACCATGTATTCCCATTATCATAAGAATCTGCAAGTAGAATTTTCATTGGAAGACAACCCTCGGTGTCAGCATTAAATAATTCTTTTCCGGGAATAGAAGATCTATCAATCCATAATAATGATGCAATAATATGAGAATCAGAAATTTCAGTTAAATAACAAAGTTTGAGACTACCTTTAAGATTATCTATTTCTACATTTTTAAAAGGCTCCCAAGATTCTGACCAATTCTCACCTTCATCGTCTGATCGAAAAAACTCTATTCCCTCAAATTCAGAATCTTTATTATTTCCCCCTCTTGCAGTAGCAAGAATAGATCCGTTCTTAAGAGAAACAAATGATGAAAAAGTATAGCACGCTTTATTAGAATTAATTTTTGCAGAACACAAGATGCCAGAAGACTCTATTTGCATTTAATGAAATTTTATTTTTTATTGTTAGGCCATCCCATTAAAAGTTTGGCATTTTTTTCTTCTTCAATTGCTTTTTCTTTATCTTTAAAAATTTTAACTACGCATTGAGGTTTATTACGATCAATTACATCATAAACAAGATGGTGATCTACTTTATCAATAATTGGGCCTATCCAACCAGCACAATGATCGCAATATCTTTTCATAGGCTCTGCATCATTATCCAAAACTTTACTAAGACTTGGACAAACATTCATTCTTAATTCTAATTTTTCATCATCTAATTTTAAATCCATATCACAGTTTTCTTCAATTCTAATATGATCCCAATATTCATACATCCCCTTCAAACCTTTTTCTTTGAATAATTCTAAAGTGTGTTTTTCTTGGTTTTTACTGATTTCCAACCAGTAAGCTTCAAGATGCTCTTCTCCTTGATCTTCGAGAAACTTAAAAACTTCGTTATAGAAACGGGTGAAATGATCACTAGGTATCATGTTCTTTTCCTTATAGTTTGTCTACATGCAGCTTCTCCTAATATTTCAGTTTTTATTTCATATGGAGTATCCTCAGCCAAAGCTTCATTTGTTTTAATAGTTTGATCACAAAAGTTTGGTGAAACATTTCCAACCAACTTTCTTACATGTTCATATGCTGTACAACGATTAACCGTTAAAATAATTTCTTCATCATTAATGGAAATATTATAATCAGCATTTTCCCGATCAAAAAAATGTTGCCAATGTTTAGCTAACATTTTGATATTCCCTTTTTTAATATGATCTTTGATGTCTTTATAAACATGATTACCAACTTTTTTGAAAATATCATTCATGGTATCGATACCATATTTATTAATGATAAACTCAATAGTTGTATTTGTAGCACCATGAAAATCCATGTGGACGTTGCCACCATCGTTGTAACGAAGTTTTTGATCTAAATTATTTTTATTCACTTTTAAATACAGATTTTCCAGCAATATAGGTTTCACTAATCTCCAAGTTATCTTTTTGTAAAAGAATAAAATCAGCTAATTTATTTTTTTCAATGCTTCCCATAATATTATCTAAACCTATAACTCTTGCTGGTACTAAACTTGCAGCAATAGCAACTTGGGATAAAGTTTTTTTAGAAAACTTGTAATAATTTTGCAATGCTTCAATAGATGTTAATGATGATCCAGCTAATAAACCATTATAAGTAGATGCCTTTCCTTTCTCTACTGTACACCACCTACCAGGAAAAAATTCAAACTTAACAGGAACGGGAGAGCCAGCCCCCTTAACAGAGTCTGTTTCTAAAAATACTCTGTCTGTTGGTAAATGAGATAACAATTCAACTAGTTGAGGATGAACATGAATACCATCACATATAACTCCTAGAGCAATTCTTGACTCAGCAATCAAAGCATCAGTTAAAGACAAAACATGAACACCAGTGTCATCTGGTGGGTAAGTTGGAAGCGCATCATACATGTGTGTTACAGCATCAACACCCCAATCAGCAAATTTAGGTACATCAATTGGGTTTGCTCCACTGTGACCTAAATGAATCGAAATTTTTTCTTCTTTAAGTCTTTTGATAAATTCTTCTGAGCCATTCATTTCTGGTGCTAATGTAAGAGCTTTTAATTTGCCCTGACATGCATCCAATAATTCTTCTGCTAAAGGTACAGAGGGATTACGGAGATTTTTAGGATCATGTGCACCAGGTAATGCAAAACAAGGTCCTTCTGAATGAATTCCTAAAACACGTGCTCCCTCTTTAGCTTTATCAATATCATTTGATAATGCATTTAATAAAATTTTAGTTTTGTCAGGTGGTAAGCATGGCGTCGATGGTAAAAAACCTGTCACTCCTACTGAAGGCAATAATTTTGAATTATCAACTGCACAATTTTCTTCCGCATGACCATACAAATAATTTAAAAAACCATGTTGCAAAACATCGATCATTCCTGGAAAAATATAATGATTGTTGCCGTCAATTATTTTCCAATCATCTGAAATATTTTCAGAAGGATTTAATATATCAACAATCTTATCTCCTTCTATTAGCAGATCTTTGTCTACTTCGCTGTAAGGAGTTACCAAAGTAACATTTGTAAATCTTTGTTTGTGTTGCATATATTTAATTTAATATTAAGGTAAAACCTAAAACAACTATAGTGAAAAAACAAGAACTAGGGGAAATAAGATGAAAGACCAATGTGTATGTATAACTGGATCTACGCATGGTATAGGATTTGGAATTGCAGAGGCATTCGCTAAAAAAGGTGCAAAAATTGTAATAAATTCTCACGAAAAAGATAATGGCGCTTTAAATCAGCTCAAAAAATTGACTGAATGTTATTTTGTGCAATCAGATCTATCAACAATTGATGGAAATAAAAAACTAATTGAAGAGGCAAATACTAAACTTGGAAAAATAGATACTCTTATAAATAATGCTGGTACTTTTCAAGATACTGATTTTGAAAATATCAATGAAGAAAAATTTGATAAAACATTTAATCTAAATGTAAGAGGTTATATGTTTACATCCAAAGAATTTGTAAAACAAATTTCAAGTGATCAAAATAATAGTAGTATTATTTGTATTGGTTCATCTAACTCGTTAGCTGCAGAAAAGAATAGTGTCATGTATGATACTTCCAAAGGAGCAGTTCTTATGATGGTTAAATCAATGGCAGTTAGTTTAGCATCAAAGAACATTCGTGTTAATGGTATTGGTCCAGGTATACTCGAAACTCCTCTGACTAGCGCAGGTTTAAATAAAGGAAATAATAAACAAGTAATTAGTTCGCAAATTCCACTTGGAAGAATTGGTGAGCCATCTGATATTGGTGGAGCAGCTGTTTTTTTAGCATCTGAAGAAGCAAAATATATTACAGGACAAATGTTATATGTTGATGGTGGAATTTTAGCTAATCAATTAAATTGGGACGAGTCACTTTTATAATAAAAATTTTAATAGGAGAGAATATGATCAAAATAATAACTACAGGTGCAAAATCAGTTTTACCATTTAGCCCCGCAATTAAAGCAGGTGACTTTGTATATGTTTCAGGGCAAGCTTCCGTTGATCGAGAAAATGGTTCAGTCATTGAAGGTACATTTGAAGAAGAAATGAGACGTTCAATTGAAAATCTAGAAGTTATTTTAAAAGAAGCAGGTCTGACCTTGGATCATGTTATTAATGTAAAAGGCTACGTAGCTGATCAAAAAGATTTAAAAGAATATAATAAAATTTATCCTGAATATTTTAGAGATCCACTACCAACAAGAAGTACAATTGTAAAAGTGTTACCTACTTTCTTAAAATTTGAGCTTGATTGTGTTGCTTATGCGCCAAATACTAGACAAGAAGGATAATCAAAAATAAGTTAATATCCCATCAAGAACATTATAGTCATCATCAACAACTGGAATAAACTTCCATTTATCAAATGCTGTGCATGGATGTGAAATACCAGAACAAATCATATCCCCTACCTGCCATTGATGATTATCAGTAAGTTTAACAAAGGCATGCTGATCATTTGTGCTAAATATTTCTGCTTCACCAATATCTAAGAAACCTTCACCAGGTCTAAATCTTTTTATAGGTTTTGGTAAACCTGAGTCATAGGGAGCATCTCGTTTTCCCATAGTTAGAAAGGCAAGATTATTTTCAGGAATTGATTGTACATACGACCAAATTTCGAGAGCTGGTTGTAGAGATTGATCCCATTGTCTATTGGAATCACTTTTAGCTGTTTCAAGTGCATCAAGGTAAGGTCCATGATCATGTGTAATATAACATCCACTTCTTAATAATACTTTAATAGGCACACTGAGTTTAATTTTTGAAAATCTTTCCCCCACAATATCAAAATGAGTTGATCCACCCGCAGTAATTAATAATTCATTTAGATGAGAGTAATAATTTGAAGGAATATCATTAATAATATCCTCAATCTTTGAACAAAAATCATGCACAGCATTTGAACCTTTCATAGCTACAGCTGCTATGCCCTCATAAGAGGATATACCTGCAAAAGTAAAATTCTTTGATGTGTCCTCTCCGATTATATTAACGAGTTTTAAAAAATCTTCTTTTTTGCGTATACCTGTTCTTCCATTTTCTGCACCTATTTCAGGCAATAAATTTATTGGATTGGTTAAATTTTGATCTCCAAGATTTTTTTTAATATTTAAAAACTGCTCAATAGAATCAACAAAACAATAAAAAGAAAAATTTTTATTTTGATTAATATATGATGCTATTGTTTCTAGATGTGATTTACCTAAAAGTTGATTAGCAAGTAAAACTTTATTAATACCAAAATCAAACATAACTTGAATTTGATTAATGGCACCAGCGGTGATGCCCCATGCGCCATGTTTTATTTGCTCAGAAAAAATCTGAGGGGCCATAGTAGTTTTACCATGAGGAGCAATATCTAGATTGTGTTTTTCTAAATAATTTGAAAAAGTTTTTAAGTTATGAAGATAGTTTTTTTGTTTTAATACCATTAATGGCATTGGCATATCTTCCTTCAAAATATTCCATTTTTTATTTCTAAGCTCTTTTAATGGAAATGGTTCACTTGAACCTGGAATTCCTTTAGTACGTCTATCTAAAATAGTATTTTGAACTTCACTTAAATCCATTAGGAATTAATTTCTTCAAACTGGCTAACTAAATTTTCTGCATAATCGGCTAATGCAACTACATCAGCACCAATATTAAGTAGATTGTATCCCATATCAATATAATTTTTTGCTACGCCTGGTCCACCTGGAGTAGCTGCAATTTTATTATTTTTTCTTGCTACTTCTGCAACTTTTTTTCTTGCACTGACAACATCAGGATGATCCATTTGACCTGGAACACCTAATGAAAGAGAATAATCTCCAGGTCCAAAAAATAGTGCATCTACGCCTTCCATTTCAGCAATCGCTTCAACATCATTAATAACTTCAGGTGTTTCAATCTGATAGATTACTAATCTTTCTTGATTAGCTTGTTTAATATACTCTGCCATATCAAGCTTCGTGTATTTTCCATCATTGTTTCCACCATCAACTCCTCTTTTGCCTATAGGAGGAAATTTTGTAAACTCCTCAATCTCTTTCGCATCTGCTAAACTTTTTATTTGAGGTATAATTAATCCCGTACAATCAACTTCTAAACCTCTAATATAATTACTGTAGCTACCTCTATTAACACGAAGAAGAGAGTCAACATCATATATCTTTGCAGCGTTACTCTGATTTTCAGCTTGATTATAGTCGAGTGATCCATGTTCCATACAAAGCCATATGGCATCTGGTTGTGCTAAGGCAAAAATTTCTGCTACTTTAATATCAACTGTGTTGCATTTTAATATTGTTGCAACTTTCCCTGCACTAGTCGTTCTTTTTACTCTACTCTTACGAAAAGTGTTAAATGGTTTTGTTCCATTATTTGTTTTTGTTTCATCATATTTAGTCATATTGTTTATCCTTTGTTATTTTGCAGTATATCCACCATCAACAGCAATAATTGTTCCTGTCAAATAAGCTGAAGAGTCCGATGCTAAAAAAATTATTGGGCCTTTTAAATCAGTACTATTAGCCATTCGTCCTAGCTGAGTTCTTTTACTATAATTTTCAACAAATCTGTCTGGATGAGAAGGAACTTTAAATCCACCTGGAGCTAAACAATTAACTCGAATATTAAAAGGACCTAACATACTTGCTGCCCATCTTGTAAAATTATGCATACCTCCCTTTTCATAAAAATATAAAGGAGAAGTAGCAGGTTTGAAATCTGTACCTTCATAATTGCCATTTTCCACACCAACAGTACCCATCATTGATCCAATATTTATTATGGATCCAGATTTATTTTTTTTCATTCCTTCAGAAAACATATTTGTAATTTTAAATAATGCTGATGCATTTATTCTTAAACTTTTATCAAAGTCATCTAGAGTATTGTCCCAACCAAGACTGCCATGCTCTCTAGAGACTGCATTATTAATCAAGACATCACATTTTCCACTTTTCTGAATAATGTCATTATATAGCTTTTCGATTGAATCATCCTGAGATAAATCTAATTGTAATGCAGTAACTTTATAACCTCGTTTTGTTTCTTCTTCTGCTACTTGTTGTAAACTTTCAATATTTCGTGAAGCTATATATGTATCTGCTCCAGCTTCAGCTAACGCTTCCACTATTTGTCTCCCGTAAAGTCCAGCTCCTCCAGTAACAAGTGCAACTTTACCTTTTAGAGAAAAACTTTCTAAAACATTCATCTAATTAACCTCACTTAAATTAATTTTAATTCCACCTTCTTCTCTACTCTTTATACCAGCAGCAACAAGTTGCATTAATTCTTTAGTTTCCTCCCATGGAACTGGTTTTATACCTGTTCGTAAATAATGAACGTATGACTCTAATTGTTTTTTAAATGCATAAAAAGTATCATTTGATTTTATTTGTATTCCACTTTTAGTTCCAACTAAAGAAACAAGACCGAAACCTCCGAGCATATCTTGGACATTTGCGATATTTATATCAACTCCTTTTGTATGTTGTAGATGAACGATGTTTCTATTCTTATCTCCTAGATTTTGTATTGAAGTAAAGCCTGGACCAACAATTGGATATAATGTTTCTAAAGCGTGTATCCCATATTTCTCCCAACTTTTTGCCATAGTGACATTAATGTATCTTAAATCACCTAGTTCGTAAGTTGATTGATGGTATGGCTCATACTCTTTACAATATCGCATTGCAGAAGAACTAATTATGGGCTTTCCCTCATCAATCCACTGCTGAAAAATTTTTAGATCAGTAAAATTATCGCATAATGGTTTATCAACAAAGATTGGTACATTTGCCTCAACGAATGGTTTACACCTCTCAACATGCTCTGAACCAATATCAGTTGCAACTAAAACTGCATCGACTTGTCCAATCACATCTTTTGGATCTTCAACAATATTTTCAATTTCTGCAACTTCAGCGACAAGCTTTGCATCATCAGGATTATCTGTCCATACATGTGAAACTTCTACATCTTTTATACCTAAGGTATTTTTTGGTTGCTTTGAAATGTAATCAATAATTGCTGCATAAGGACATTTTGCTAAAGCTTCTGCATTATATCTACCATTAATAATTATGCTCCATGAGTAAGGATGTCCATTTCCTTCCGTCATTCCTAGCATTGCTAATTTGATTTTTTTATTTTCTATGGGAAATTGAGTCATTATTAAATATCACTTACCACGCTGTCCAACCACCATCAACTATAAGTGAATGACCTGTCATATAACTTGATGCATCAGATAAAAGAAAAATTGTTGGTTTTGCGGTTTCGATAGGTTTGCCGAAACGTTTTAACATTGTAGAATTTTTTAAATTACTCAAAAATTTATTATTATTGTTTGCAGCCTTATTTATGTTTGGAAAAGGACCAGGAACAATTGCATTGATACGAATATTATTTTTACCATAATATGAAGAAAAATATTTTACCATTTGATTTAAACCAGCTTTTCCAGCACCATATTCTACAGGATTAGGATTAATATTATTTGGATACATTTCCATTTTTGGCGATACTAATCCATACATTGAAGCAAACATTACGATACTTCCGCCTTTTTTCATTTTATTTGCCACACCTCTCATAAGCAAAAAAGAGCCTGTTAAATTAATTTGATTAGCTTTGTTAAATTTTTCTGCAGTTAATTTAGATAGTTTTTCAGAAGTTGATCCAAATGTTGCATTAACTAATCCATCTATGTATTTAAATTTTTGATAAGCTAATTTAATATTTTTAGAAATAGATTTAGGATCAATCATATTTAAGTGAGAAAAAATAATTTTACTCTTGGGATATTTTTTTTGTAATTTTTTTATTACTAATTCAGACCTTTTGATGTCTTGATCAGCTAAAAATAAATTTCCGTCTAGTTTCAATATTTCTTCACATAAAACTGAACCAAGATAGCCACTACCTCCAGCAATAAAAATATTTTTATTTTTTAAACTAATCATCTTAACTAATTTTAATTATTTTTTTTTCTTTCCAAGATAATTTCGCAGCTAATACAACTTTTAAATTTAAATAAGCTTCTTCTAAAGTTGCTAAGTCACAATCCTTACCTTCATAACCATCCAAAAATCTGTTTGCCTGTAAAAGAAAATTATTTTGATGTACTTCCATTGGATCTTGGCCTTTCATATAATCTTTTTGATCTTTCCAAACACCGCTATCATCATCAGCAAACATTAAAGTAGAATGATCAAGTTTTATATTACCTCTAGTGCCAACAAACTCATATGTATTAATATTTGGTTTCTGAAATTGATTAACGGTTATATTGGCTAAACATCCATTAGAAAATCTTATATTAATAAGACAAGTGTCCTCTGTTTCTGTTCCCTCTAATACTAATCTATCGTACATACAGCTTACTTCTTCAGGAATACCTAATATCCAAATTAATTGATCAATCATATGAGTAGAAGCATCGAGTATGGCGCCTCCTCCAGTTTCTTCTTTTGCATAATAAATAGTTTGATAATCTGGCCTATATCTAGGAAACTCTTGAGAAGAATTAATATAAGCTAATTTAACGTCCCCAATTTTATTATTCAAAATTTGATCTTTTAAGGCTCTGGAGACTAAGCTATTTCTTCTTGTATATCCTACACGAACAAATAATTTTTTTTCTCTGACCTCCTCTATAATGTTTTCTAAACCATCAATTTTTGTAGAAAGAGGTTTTTCTACCATAAATGATAGATTATTTTTTATACAAAACTGCATATGTTCTAGATGCCAATTAGCTGGTGAACATATTATTGCTAGATCAAATTTTTGATTAACTTCATCAAGAGAACTAAATGTATGTTGAATTTCAAATTCACTATTTAAGTTTTTTTGTTTGTTAACATCTGGTTCAACAATAGAAATTTTGGCTCTGCTAGTTCCCAAATAACCTTTAATATGTCTTTTTCCAATTCCACCTGCTCCAATTATTAAAATATTATAAATCATTATTTCTATAAAACTAACTTGACCACTTTATAATAGTATGATGTTATATGAATAAGTAAATTGATAATATAAATAAATTCAAAAAAAATGACTCTTAATTTTGAAGAATATAAAACGAAACTTTATTCAGCTGTATTAGCTGATACATTAGATAGTTTGGGTTATCATAAACAAACATTAACACCTGGTATCAAATCAATAAAACCAGATGTAATTATATGTGGGCTTGCGAGAGTTGGTTTGTATATGCCTATTTATCATGATGATGAAAATACAAATGTTTACGAACATGAAATAGCATTGATTGATAGTTTAAAAGAAAATGAAATTGCTGTTTTATGTTGTCACGGAAATGAAAAGATCGCTCCATGGGGAGAATTATTATCAACTCGAGCAACTTATTTAAAATCAGCAGGTTGTTTAACAGATGGCTGTGTTCGCGATACAAAAATGATTAATGAAATTGGTTTTCCAGTTTTTGCAAAAGGTACTAATCCTGTTGATACAAAATTTAGAGGTAAAATGATGATGGCAGATGTGCCAGGTGAAATAGCAAATGTCTATATTGAAAGTGGAGATTTAGTATTTGGCGATAATGATGGTGTTGTTGTTGTGCCATCTAAAGTTATTGATGAAGTTATAAAAAAAGCTCTAGAAAAAGTAAGCAGTGAAAATACTGTTAGAGATGAATTAAAAAAAGGTGATAGTTTAACTGCTGTATTTGAAAAACATAAAATTTTATAATTTTATATTATTATTTTCAGCAACTGCTGCCCATAAATTTGGATAAGTTTTAAGAAAAGAATTTTTTGCTTTTTCAGCTGAAAGTTTATTTTCAAAAACTGAAAAAATACATGATCCACTACCTGTTAGTCTTGTAAAAATAGTATCCTCTAAATTATCCATCTTATTATAAATTGAATTAAAACCAGGCTCGAGTTTTTTAATTACTTTTTCAAAATCATTCCCATTATCGTCATCGTTAATTTCTTCAATATCTTCTTCAATATTATAATCAAAATCAGCAGGAATAAATGTGTCGTACATTTTTTTTGTGGAGCAATTAAAATTTGGTTTTGTTATTAAGAAAAAATATTTTGGAAAAACAATATTTGAAATTAAGTCCCCTCTTCCTCTTACTAAACTATCGTGTTGATTAAGAAAGAAAGGAATATCAGAACCTAAATCTGTATAGTCAAAAATATTTTTTTTATTTATAATTTCTAGATTTTCTAGGATCTTTATTACCGTTGCTGCATTTGAAGATGCAGAGCCTAATCCCGCTTGATAGGGAAAGTTTTTGGTAATCGAAAACGAAATGTTTGGAGGCGAAATATTCAAAAAACTAAATATTTTTTTTATAATACAATCATCAAATTTATTATTTTCTGGAGCAAATGCACCCCTGTATTCAACATTGAATTGATTGCTTGGCTTTACCTCTATTTCATCACATAAATTAATACTGGTTATTCCTGTTCTAATATTGTGATAATTATCTTCTCTTCGATTCAAAATTTTAAGAAATAAATTTATTTTTGCAGGTGACTTCTCAGTAATACTATTATCCATTAAATTTTTCTAATTTAATTTTAACATTTTCTTCAATTTCATCATCAGGTTCAGCTAATTCTAGCGCTTGTTGCCAGAAATGAATAGCTTCTCTTTTTCTATTCATAGCATAATAAATATCTCCAAGGTGGTCTAGAGATATTGCTTCACCTGGCGCAATATCTATTACCATTTCCATTAAACGAGCAGCTTCTGAAAGATTATTTTTTTTAAAATGTGCCCAAGCAAGACTGTCAATAATATAAAAACTTTCAGGGTTAGCTTCATATGCTTCTTCTAACATTTGCAAAGAACGATCTAATTTCATTTCTCTTTCAACCCAACCATAAGCTAAATAATTCAAAACATTTGGGCTATCAGGTTTTATTTCAAGTGATTTTAAAAAATCTTTTTCTGCTAAATCCCAATCACCTAATTGCTCAAAACATATACCTCTCATATAAAATATATTCCAAATGTCACCGCGGTTTTCTTTAATCATCTGATTATATATTGATAGAGCTAAATCATATTTTTTATTATACCGATAAAAATCGCCAAGAATTTTTTTAAGAGCATAGTTATTATTGTTATTTTGTAGAATAGATAAAATCTTATTTTCAGCATCTTCATACGAACTATTATATAAATAATTAATTGCTAAACTACTTTGCGCATCTAAATAATATGGACTTTGTTTACTTATTTTTTCAAAAATATCTCTTGCCACTTCGAATTGGCCAACTTGATCAAATAACTCAGCTTTAATAATTATCGCTCTTTCGTTTTTTGGGTCAATTAATTTAGCAAGAGAAGTATAAAATAATAAAAAATTATAATTTAAGCGTCTTTGCTCATTGTTAGAAAAAGATGATGCCACAATTTCAACAAGTGCACGACTAATAGTACTACCATCTTTAAGGCTATTATTTGTAAAAAAGATAAAATCTAGTAATTCATTTGGTTTGTCTAATTTGTCTCGTAATTCTTTTATCTGATTAAATTTTTTATCTAAAAATAAGGATGAAATTTTAATTATATATGCCTCTTGATTATTTTTGTTTTTTTCTAAAATTTTATTGGCAATATCTTTGGCTAAATTAATATCTTCGGTAATTATTGCTGCTATTGCTTTATCAAGAAGTTGGTCTTGAGATAGTTTTATTTTATCGGCATTAAAATTCAATAATGTTGCAGGATAGTCATAGTTTTTAAAGGCAAGTTGTGAGATTAAAAAGGTTGAGCTGCTTGTTGCAAAAACACTATTATTTAAGGCGATAAGCAGAGAAATAAAAAATAGTTTTTTAATCAAATTAATCATTTTAAATATACTAGAGTTACACTATGAATAGATAATTGTAATTTTGCATGAATCAATCAAATAAAAAAAATTTAGAATTCATAGTTAATTCTGGAGTAAACTATTTTCTTCAAGATTCTCCAAGAAACTGGTTTGAAAATGAGAAAAAATCTGAATTGTCTAATCCCAATATAAATACTGGGGATAAAAAAATGAAAATTGATGATGTGATTAAGGACCTTAAAGATCACAAATCTAATCTTCAAAAAACTGCAAAAAATTTAGTAGTCTATGATGGAAACTTAAATGCAAAAGTTATGTTAATTGGTGAAGCTCCTGGAAGAGATGAAGATCAGCAAGGTATTCCATTTGTTGGTAGAGCTGGGCAACTTTTAAATAAAATGCTTTTAGCAATTAACTTACAAAGAGAAGACGTCTATATTACTAATGTTGTTAATTGGCGCCCGCCTGATAATAGGACCCCAAATGATGAAGAAATTTTAGAATTTTTGCCATTTTTACAAAGACAAATTGATATTATTAAACCAAAATTTATCTTCCTATTAGGAGGTGTTGCAGCAAAAGCTATTTTATCAACACCTCTAGCGCTTGGAAAACTCAGAGGTAAATGGCATGAATACAAATCACTTAATTTAGATGAATCAATTCCTACAATAGCTTCCTATCACCCTGCTTTTTTACTTCGATCTCCTCAGTATAAAAAACATTCTTGGGAAGATTTACAAATGCTACAAGAAAAATTAAAAAATGTATCATAAAAAATTTTCAATTTTTTGTTTTTTTATATTCTTTGTAATTTATTCAAAACAAATCTACGCGTACCAACAGGATATAGTCGAAAAATACGATAATATATTCTCATCAAAGGTTCTAAGCGATGAGGATGTATATAATTATCAACAAGCATACAAGTTTCAAGAAAAATGCAAATGGAAAAGTGCAAACAATTTTATTTTAAAAATTAAAAATAAATCTTTACTAGGACACATTTATGCTCAAAAGTTTTTACATCCAAATTGTTATCGATCAAAGTATTTAGAATTATATTATTGGCTCAAAAAATATAATGACCACCCCCAAGCTAAACAAATTTATAAATTAGCTATTCGAAGAATGCCGGCAGGTTATAAAAGTCCAACTAAACCTGGCGCTCCTATAGGGATAGAATCAGAACAGGTAATTAGTAAAAAGAAAAGTAAATATAAAAGTCAAAAAAAACTATCTAACAACCAGAGAGCTGAAAAAAGAAAATTAATTAATGGTATTAAATCTAGAGTAAACAAAGGTTGGCCAACTGGGGCACTACAATTATTAAATCAAAGAGATGTAGACTTATTATTAGATCAAGTTGAGATAGACCAACAAAAGGAATTAATCGCCAAAGGGTATTTCTTAGCAAATAAAAATGACTTAGCAATCAAATATGCTTCTGAGGCTCTTGTTAATTCTGCAAAATATGTTCCTTATGCAGCTTGGACGGCTGGTCTATGTTCTTGGAGACTAGAAAAATATGAAGATGCTGCAAAATATTTTTCTCTTTTTTCCATTAGCTTAAAAGATGATGCATGGCATCAAACGTCAGGAAGTTTTTGGACAGCTAGATCATATGCAAAACTAGGTCGCTATGATGATATTAATTTTTGGTTAAAAAGAGCATCAAATAATCCGAATAGTTTTTATGGTATGCTTGCACTAGAAATTTTAGGGGTAGATAAAAAAATTGAATGGGTAGAGCATACTGATCTTAATAAAAACAATAGTACTATTTTAAATATACCAGCAGGAAAAAGGATACAGACACTGATCCAGGTTGGTTTTGCGGATGAATTAGAAAAGGAAATTGTTCATATCAATTCTATTTTAAATAGAGAGATAGCAAAGGAGTCTATTCAAATTGCTGAAAATTTTGACCTTGCCTATACTCAATTAAAAATTGTCAATAAGTTAGAAAATTTTGGTATGGATGTTCCTACCTACCTTTATTACCCTACCAGTGTTTGGAAGCCACGAGATGGTTTCAAATTAGAAAAAGAATTACTTCACGCTTTCATGCATCAGGAATCTATGTTCAACATAAAGGCAAAAAGTAAAGATGGTGCCATAGGGTTAATGCAAGTGTTACCTTCAACAGCAAAATTTATTACGACAAGTAAAGACGTTAAACAAAGCAATAGTAATATTCTTAAAAATCCAGAGATAAATTTAGAGGTTGGGCAAGAATATTTAACGTATCTTCTTGATCTAGAGCAGGTTTCAAGAAATCTTATATTTCTCGCAGCAGCTTATAATGGTGGTCCTGGCAATTTACAGAAATGGAAAAATGAAACAAATTATATGGAAGACTCACTCTTTTTTATGGAAAGTATTCCATCAAGAGAAACAAGGTGGTTCATAGAAAAGATCTTAACAAAATATTGGATTTACCAAAATAAAAACAATAAAGAAATGCGTTCCCTAAAAATGCTAGCAAATGGAAATGATCCACTTTATTAATAGGTTATGCCAATTGATACTTCTCTAGATTTTGTTCCCATAAATATTGCTGTTGTTACAATTTCAGATTCAAGAACTAAAGGAAACGATACATCTGGTGATACATTAGAAAAGCGAATTACTGATGCTGGCCATACAATGATTAAACGGACAATTATCCCAGATGATGTTTCTCAAATAAAAGATACCTTAGATACAATGTCAAAAGAAAAAGAGATTGATTGCATTATTACAACTGGTGGGACTGGACTCACAGGAAGAGATACAACACCAGAAGCTGTAAATGCTATTGCTAGTAAACATATTGATGGATTTGGGGAATTATTTCGCCAAGTTAGTTTTGAAAAAATTGGTACATCGGCAATACAATCACGAGCAGTTGCAGCCTTAATAAATAGTACGTATGTTTTTTGTTTACCAGGATCAACAGGTGCATGTAAAGATGGTTGGGATGAAATTTTACAATATCAGTTAGACATTAGACATAAGCCATGTAATTTTGTTGAAATCATGCCAAGATTAAATGAAAAGTAGTGACTGATTTTTCTATAGAAAAATCAATTGATGGACCTGTAATTGGTTTAGATGAAGTTGGCAGAGGTCCATTGGCAGGCCCTGTGGTAAGTTGTGGATGTTATTTTTCTAATTATGATGATTTAGAATCTGAAATACCCATAACTGATTCAAAGAAACATACAGCAAAACAAAGAGAAAGATTATTTCTATTTTTTAAAAAATTACAAAAAGAAAGAAAACTTCAATATTACTTAGGCTACGCAAGTGTCGAAGAAATAGATGAAATTAATATTTTGGAAGCTACAAAATTATCGATGAAAAGAGTAATAAATAAATTTAATTTTGAAAATCCACATCTTATTATTGATGGAAACTTTTCATTAAATTATCAAAATGAAAAATCTATAATAGGCGGAGATAAAAAATCTTTATCGATTGCAAGTGCATCTATTATTGCAAAAGTTCACCGTGATCGACTGATGAGTATACTTGATAGCAAGTTTATATTTTATGATTGGAAAAAAAATGCAGGTTATGGAACTAAAAAACATATTGATGCAATACACAAACACGGTGTAACTCAATTTCACCGAAAATCATTTGAACCAATTAAATCGTTATTAAAAAAATAAATTATCCAAATTTATCCATGCAAAGAATGCATACCAAATATTATTTTATTATGCTTCAAAAAGATGCGACAAACACTAAATAGATATTACGTTTCATCATTCCTCCCATTTGATG
Organism: uncultured Alphaproteobacteria bacterium; assembly: GCA_902614085.1. Lineage (GTDB taxonomy): Bacteria > Pseudomonadota > Alphaproteobacteria > HIMB59 > CACPNW01. The sequence goes on along the minus strand of CACMJS010000001.1, from coordinate 519,017 downwards.
AACTATTCCAGGGGTCTACGGACCCCTTTTTTTATTTTTTTGGCCAAATTTTAAGGTTATCCCTACCTAAAGATTCCCCCTGTTGATAACTCAATTGACCTGATTCCATATCTGCTTAAAGATTCTTTTTATCAATTATGAAGAAAAATCAAATTATTTTGGGTGATTCCATCAAGGAAATGAAAAAATTAAAAGATCATTCGGTTGATCTTATTTTTGCTGATCCGCCCTATAATCTTCAATTAAAGGATACTTTATACAGACCTGATCAAACAACAGTCGAAGCAGTTACACAAGATTGGGATAAATTTAGTACGTATAAAGAATATGATCAATTTACCAATGCATGGCTTAGTGAATGTAAACGTGTTTTAAAAAAAGGTGGAGCACTTTGGGTGATAGGAAGTTATCATAATATTTTACGTGTAGGCTCTACAATACAAGATGAAGGTCTGTGGATTTTAAATGATATTATTTGGCATAAAACAAATCCTATGCCAAATTTTCGTGGCACACGTTTCACAAATGCTCATGAAACACTTTTATGGTGCACAACGTCAAGAGAAGCAAAATACACATTTAACTATCAAAACCTCAAAGAACTAAATGAAGGAAAACAAATGCGGAGTGACTGGTATATTCCTATTTGTTCTGGGAAAGAAAGATTACGTAAAGGTAACAATCAACGATCACACCCAACACAAAAACCTGAAGCTCTACTCTACCGAATTCTATTAGCATCGACAAACAAAGGTGATCTTGTTCTTGATCCATTTTCAGGAAGTGGGACAACAGCTGTTGTTGCAAAAAAATTACAACGTAACTTTATTGGCATAGAAAAAGATAAAGATTACGTTAAACTTTCAAAAGGACGATTAAAGAATACAAAAGTATTGAAAGAAGAAGTTGTCACTATTGCAAAGAGCAGAAAAGAATTACCAAAAGTACCTTTTGGTGAATTAGTCGAGCAAGGAATTATTCCACCAGGTGCCGTATTAACAGATAAAAAAGAACGCTTTAAAGCAACAGTTAGTATTGATGGAACACTTAAAATTAAAGATTTAACAGGCTCTATTCATCAAATGGGAGCAAAAATACAAGGACTGCCAAGTTGTAATGGCTGGGATTTTTGGCATGTAAAAGATAAGTCAAAATCAATTCTGTTAGATGAAATACGATCTAATTACCGTAAAGATAAATTGAATTAAAAAAAATTTTCATTTTAAACTATTAAGTTTTCTGTTAATTTTATTATTCAAAACAAAACTGCTTATTAAATAAAAGGACTATTATGAAAAAATTTGAAGACTTAATGAGTGTTAAAAATGAAATTGAAAATATAACTGCAGAAGAAGCGAAAGAAAAACTTAATGATCCAAATGTGCAATTTATTGATGTTAGAGATAAAGAGAGTTTTGAAAAAGAAACTATTGGAAATGCAATGCATTTGGACAAGGCTTTTCTTGAATTTTATTTAGCCGAGGGTAGTCCTTTAGAAAATGAATTTTTTAAAAATAACCCAGATAAAGAATATGTTGTATTTTGTGGTGTCGGTGGGCAAGGAACTTTAGCCACTAAAACAATGCAGGATATGGGCATTAAAAATGTTAAGAATATTACTGGCGGTATGGCAGAATGGGAAAAAATTAAAAAATAATTAATTATAAGGAATATGCATTTAGTATTTCTAAAAATTGTAAGTCAGCATTAATTCCGCCTCTTGATTTGGTTTAGCGCTAAAAGACTCACTGGCATTAAATCCTAAATTAAAACCATGTATATTTTTTGATATACCAAGTTTAGCCTCTGCATTTTCATCACCAGCTAATGACAGGCTGTATTGTGTCTCACGATTTGATATAAAGTTAATAGCAAAGTCTATAGTGTCTCTACGTTCACTCCTGTTACCTTGAACCCTACTATAACTAGAGTTAATATTTAAATAATCTCCAGCAATAAATGTTAAACCAATCATAGAGCTGATTAAATGATCTGAATTAGCTTCTTGCGTATAAGTATAAATTGTTGAAGTGTCTGTTACATAATTGATCTTGGCATCAGATTTGTTACTAAAATCGGTAATAACTTTAAGAGATCCAAATGGTTGAAATTTATTTTCATTAAACTGAATATTATCGCTAACTTCAAAACCAAATGAGGCTAATCCACTCTCTATTGTCTGACTTGCATAATACAAAGCATTTATTCCAGTCTCCTTATAGTCATCAAGTTTAGTATAACCTAAATCAAGACGTCCAATTGGTGTTATATTAAAATCACCGCGATCAATTGTTTTACCATAGTTGAATGAACCAAATATTTGTGTTCCATCCCTGGAGCCAGTTAATACACTAGAATTATGGACTCTTTTCAAATCACTTTCTATTAACCCTATGCCTAACAATGTTTCTATAAAATTATTATTATCAAGTGGCCTTGTTCGGTAAACCGAGAAATTTATATTTTCACTATCAACACTTGTTCCATTTGTTCCAATATCCGTATCGCTTTGACCATACTGAATAGCAAAACCAAGAAAATCACTATCGCTTAATTTTTTATCAAACCCTAATGCCACTGCTTGACCTTCAGTTTCTTGTTTTGATGAATTTATGCTATCACCAATTTTTGATACATAAGCTGACCCAGATGTCCATGCAGACCAATTATCTGGCATGATGGAATTTGCATTTTTTTCTATATTATCATTTGCTAATGAGGCAAGAATGGTATTACCAATATCTAATTGTAAACCTTGGCTCGATAAAGAATCACTTAATCTATTTTGTCTTAAAAATCGTAAACGATTTGAGACAGTATCAATAGACTGACTAATATAGTTTTTTGCTAATTCACTTTGCGCATCTATGGAGCCTATAACATCTTTGATTGTTGTGGGATCCAACCTATCATCGCTAACAGTAAAACTTAAAGCCGTTGTTGACGTTATACCAGCATAAGAAGCATCACTTCCGTCATCAAAAGCTGTAGCATCAATTAATACATAATATTCAACATTATACTCAAAATCTGAACTAGGATTAATTGTTATCGCGGTTGTTCCAGTACCAGTGACTTGACTACTCGTGACATCAATTGTTTCAACAAGAGAGTTATCAGATGTTTTATAAATTTCTATATTACCACTTTCTACATCCATCGATTCACTAAAGTTTAAGACTATATTAGCATTTATTAAAACACCCGTAGCATTATCTGCTGGCACTGAAGAGCTTAGAGTTGGTGTTGTTAAATTATAGGCAGCAGGTAATAAATATTCTACTATTATCTCATCATTAACAGCAATAAATAATTTTTTTCCATCACAACTACTACACCTATTTAATTCTATACCCCAAGGATGTTGACCTCCTACGTTGTGTCCAGCTGAGTCTAAAATCTTATCAGCGAATTCAGCAGTCGTAATATCATACCCAGTTGTTAAGACGTATTCATGTACTTCTTCTTTCTCCAAAATAAACATTGTCGTTCCATCAGGGTTAAATATCACTGATCGTGCATCTTCAGTTTCAGCTGAAATATCAATACTTTGAACATAATTGATCGTATTTAAATCAAAACCAGTTGATAAACTGTATTCATCAATCTGATTGTTTAAATTATCTGCAGCAAACAATTTGGTACCATCTTGATTGAACGCGAAGCCACTTGAGGTACCATCTGATAATGAAGCATCAACAGTATCACTGCTGTCATCAGCACTTGCTGTTGTAATGTCAAAGGCTGTACCTAGAGAAAATTCTCTTATGGTTGAAGAAACACCTACAATAAAAAACATTTTGGTGCCATCGTTATTAAATCGTAAAGAATAAGGATTGGCTATTTTAGTATTGTCACTTCCTAAAAGCTGATCTCCTTCAGAGATTGTGGATAGATCATAACCAGTTGATAAGTCATATTGAACTATGCGATCATTCAGAATTCCACTTACAAACATTTTAGTACCATCATTATTAAAAGTTATACTTCTAAGCAGTCGTCCAGTAAAAGCATCTGTGAGATCATCATTATCTAATTTGACTCCTTTTGTTGTATCTGCTGCTTTAAGAGAGCTAATAAAAATAGAATTGAAAAATAAAAATAGGAAAAGGTAAATTAAGTATTTATTTATTTTGATCAAGCTTACAAACATAAAAAACTTTTTGTAACTTTGGCCTTTTTTATTTTGAAATAGGGCTAGTGGCCGACCTATTTGTGTAATTGTATGTCTTTTTAATTATTTTTTTTAAATTTAATAGATTTATTCTTGGATACGGGCATAAATTCTAGGCATATAGAAAAATAAAGTAAGTGCTCTTGCAATAAAGAAAAGGCAAAGAGATAGCCATAATCCTGTATTGCCAAAACTTGCTATTAAAAAGAAAGAGACAACGATATAGATGGCGACAGAGACGATCATGGCATTTCGAAGTTCTGTTGTTTGCGAAGCGCCAACAAAGATACCATCAAATTGAAAACAAAAAGAAGCTGCAAAAGGAATAATGATTACCCAGTAGGAGAATGAAAAACTAATCTCTCGAATATCAGGTAAATCTGTCATCGTAATGATGAAATAATTTTTACTAAAGAAAAAGATTACACATATTACTAAGCCAGTTGCTGTACTTAAGATAAAGGAATTTTTTATGACATCTCGTAATAATTGTTTATTTTTTGATCCAATAGAATAGCCAACAATACCCTCTGTAGAGAATGCATAAGCATCAAGAACATAAGCTGATAACATTATAAAATTTAGCAAAATGGTATTTGCCGCTACTGTTTCTTCACTGATAGAATTACCAAGATAGGTAAAATATAAAAAGGCAAAAGCAAGAAGAAGAGACCGGATAAATATATTAAGATTAATATTAAAAATATTTTTTACTTTACTAAGATTAAAAATTTTTTTTGAATTAAATTCTAATTTAGTCATCTTGCTTAAGTCATAGAATGTAAAGACTAAAAAGATAATTGTTGTCAGCGTTGAAGCTATGAGTGTGCCTAAGGCAACACCTAAAACATTTAAATTAAAATATAAAACAAAAACTAAACTTAAAATTATATTGGCAATAGAATAAAACCCGACAATAAGGCTAGATGTTTTTGTTTTTTGTAAACCAATAAACAGTCCTGTGATCACAAAAATCGTAAGCTCGCCAAAAGAGGAGTAAATACGAAAGGTAAAATAATCTTTAAAATATAGTTTCGTCTCTTGCGATAACTCAAAAATAGATAAGGAAATATCATATATGTATGTTTGAAGAATAACTAATAGGAGGGAAATAATAATAACAAAAGCAATATTACGTAAAAAAATATTTACGATTTCTTCATAATCTTTTGATCCATCTGCTTGTGCGATCATTCCAACCGTACCTGATCGTAAAAAACCAAAACTGCCAAAAAGAATGGAAAAGACACTTGCCGCAATACTAGTCGCAACCAGGTAACTAGCGTTATCAAGATTGCCCATTAAGCCCGTATCAACAATAGCCACAAAAGGAATAACTAAATTTGCAAAGAAAATAGGGATAGATAATTTGAAAATATTTTGAATAGATGATTTCGATGACATTTTTAGTTTAGCAAGAATTTATATTAGTAAAATTTGATAATAAGTAATTAAGGCTACTTTTCTTATTAAAATATTCACTATCTTTATTTATCAAATCTTATAAAGCATTACATACTTTAAATGAAAATTGGCAGATACAAATACGAGTTTGATTTCTTTAGTTGGATTAAAAAAACGGAACTAGTAGAATTAGATGGTGTTAATCCATCAGACGATCCAGTACGCCCAGAACTCGATAATGACTTTCGTACATCAAAAGGAAGAAAAATTTTTGGGCTTAAATATAAGGATGATATCGAGGGTATTGCCTGCTTTGCCTTTACTAATGAAATACCAGCAACCATTAAAGAAATGGATTTAATGAGTGTTGAGGAAGATCAAGCAACCATACCAATTGCCTATACGTTATGGTCTTTTAAAAAAGGGGCAGGAAAAAAAATTATGAAAGAGCTACAAAAATATATCAAATCAAAAGAGCAGTTTGAAAGTATCATTACCATTTCACCTTTAACTCCTGTTGCTACACACTATCATATTCGAAATGGCGCAAGATTAATTAAGATTAACCCTACAACACAGAACTTCGAATATAAAATTTAAGACCTAGGGGTTCAAAAAGTATTATTTGAACTATTTATTTTACAAATCGAAACAAAATAAATATTGTTGGAAATGGCCTACCAGATAAATACTAATTATTCCGTTACTTTTGATGATGTTCTGCTCTCACCAGCGTATTCGGAGATAAAACCAAAAGATGTAGATACATCCATTACGATTGGAAAAGTCAAATTACATATTCCCATACTCTCTGCTGCTATGGATACCGTGACAGAAAATAAAATGGCTATTAATCTAGCACTTAATGGTGGTCTTGGTGTTATTCACCGTAATATGCCAATTGGTAAACAAGCAAGTGAAGTCAAAAAAGTTCATAGTTTTAAAGTTAACGTTAAAAAATTTCAAAACGCTGTAATTAATTCTAACAAACAAATTGCAGTAGGTGCTGCAATCGGAGTTGAAAATAATGCTTACTTACGACTATTAGAATTATTAAAAGTTGGTGTTGATATAGTCTTTATTGATGTTGCTCATGCACATACAAAAACAACTTTACAGTTTATTGAAAAAGCAAAAAAAGTTTTAAAAAAAACCCCTCTTATAGTTGGAAACATTGCAACAAAAAAAGCTGCATCAGATTTAATTAGTGCTGGTGTTGATGCTATCAAAATAGGTATTGGACCAGGATCAATTTGTACTACAAGAGTTGTAACTGGTGTTGGTATTCCTCAACTCTCCGCTGTGATGGATACATTTCAAGTTGCCAAAAAATTTAAAATTCCAGTAATTGCAGATGGAGGAATAAAAACATCAGGTGATATTGCAAAAGCTATAGCAGGTGGTGCAAGTGCTTGCATGATAGGCTCTTTATTTGCTGGCACTGAAGAGTCTCCAGGGAAATTATTAACGATTAAAGGTAAAAAATTTAAATCCTATAGAGGTATGGGTTCTGTAGGAGCAATGCAAAAAGGGTCTTTTGATCGATACTCCCAAGAAGAAACCAAGAACGCAAAAAAATTAGTGGCAGAAGGTGTGGAAGGGATGGTTCCATATAAAGGTAAAATAGAAGATGTAGCCTATCAACTTGTTGGTGGCTTACGATCTTCGATGGGTTACACTGGGCATAAAACGATTAAGAAAATGCAGGGCAACTGTAAATTTGTCTTTATTTCAAAAGCAGGAGCCCGTGAAAGTAATGTCCACGATGTCATTATGTAATAATGTATCGAATCATCATTGAATTGATACAATAAAATAAAAATGGTTTCAGCATCAACAAAACATAAAGTAGCAATTGTGATGGGTAGTAAGTCTGATTATGCTACCATGAAAAATTGTGAAAAAATTTTAAAATTACTGAAAGTTAAGTTTGAAACTAAAATTGTTTCTGCACACCGCACACCAGAGAGAATGTTTAAATTTGCCAAATCGGCGGAAGATAATAATATTTCTGTCATTATTGCTGGTGCTGGAGGCTCTGCACATTTACCAGGAATGATTGCGTCATTAACAACTATACCTGTAATCGGCGTACCTGTAGAAAGTCGTAAATTAAAGGGATTGGATAGTTTATTATCAATAGTACAAATGCCAAAAGGTATTCCTGTTGGCAGTGTAGCAATCGGTGAGGACGGCGCTATGAATGCAGGTTTATATGCAGCTTCCATTATTGCTCTTACGAATAAAGACATTAAGAAAAATCTAAAAAATTATCGAAGTAAACAATCAAAAGCTGTTAAACAAAAACCATAAGTCATGATTACACCCACACTTGGCATTATCGGTGGTGGACAATTAGGAAGTCTTTTAGCAGATGCTGCAAAAAAAATAGATATACAAACCGTCATATTAAGTGATGATCCTGATGCACCCGGGAAACACTTTGCATCTAAATTTATTTTTGGTCAGTATGATGATGATACAACGATAAATAATTTTATTAATGCAGTTGATCTTGTTACATATGAATTTGAAAATATTCCCTTCGCAATATTAAAAAAAATTAATGAAAAGAAAAAAGTTTTACCAAAACCTGAAATTAATCAACTCATTCAACACCGAGAAACAGAAAAAAAATTTCTCAATGATAATAATATAACTACAACAAAATATGTAACTGTCAAAAATGAAAAGGATTTGAGTGAAAATGTAGACTTGCTTCCTGGTTTGTTAAAAACAACAACGTTAGGATACGATGGTAAAGGTCAGTATAAATTAAACACTGTAGATAATATTACGAAAGAGATTGATTTTACAAAAGAATATATTTTAGAAAAACTCATTCATCTTAAAAAAGAAATTTCAGTCGTCATTACTCGTTATGATCAAAATAGCTATGAGATCTATGATCCTATTGAGAATGTTCATGAAGAACAAATTTTAAAATATTCAACAATACCAAGTAATATCTCTGATGACATACGAATAAAATCAATAGAGTGGGCAAAACACATTGTAGAAAAACTAGATTATATTGGAACGTTATGTGTAGAATTTTTTATTGATACTGATGATAATTTATATGCTAACGAAATTGCCCCTCGTGTTCATAATTCTGGACATCTGACAATGAACTCTCATAATATTAGTCAATTTGAAAATCATGTACGAGCAGTATGTGGCTTAGAAAAAATTGAGACAAAAAAATTGTATAATGCCAAAATGATTAATTTAATTGGTGATGATATTACACCGTATCGAAACAAAACATTTAAGAATAATGAATTTTTTTATGACTATTTAAAAAAAGAAATTAAACATAAAAGAAAAATGGGTCATATAACGATTATTGAAAAATAATTTTAACTTAAATTAAATTGATCAGTTAGTTGTGTTACCAGTTGATATTTATTAGCAACATTTACTAAATCTTCTCCTTCACGAAAAGATTGTTTATCTAATTGTTTATTGGGATCTCCGCCAGGCCATATTCGCCAACTATCATTATCAACAACATCAGATAGAACTAACGAGTTATCCGATACTTTAAAACCAAGCTCAAACTTAATATCGACTAAATGTATAGGACCATCAATTGTCTCAATAGTTTTCCATTTGTCTTCTATAAGCTCGAAACTTGGAAGAATAATTCCATTAATAGCTATTTCTAATTCTTGATCAGACAATAATTTTTTGGTTTTCATTAAGCTTTTGCTTGTAACAGGTTGTTTGGCTGAAAATAACTCCCATTCTTCTCCAGTTTTTACAAATGGATCTGTAAATACACCCTCTTCCCATTTTCCATCTTTCAAAAATTGTCTTCTGGCTTCACTCTCATCCATTTGCACAGGTTCTGAAACATGCGGAGGGAGAACAACGGCTTGTTTATGAAATATTTCCCAAACTAAGTTTTTAAATTGATGAGGATTACTTTTATCTTTTGGAAATTGAGTGTTTCTACTTAAATAACTTCCCCAAGCATAACGTCTAACTACAAATTCCAAAGGAAGCATATTACACTTATGACTTAAAAGACTATTTGGCGAATCTTGTTCAATAAATGATGTTGCAATACCTGCATTCGTTAGCATACTAAACACATTACTTGTTTGTTTTGTCTTTTGAATTCCAATATCTTTAATTTCCTCTTTCTTCGCTGCATCACCACCTGTTAAAAAATCTTTTGTTACAATTCGAATGATATTTTGATCATTTGTTTTCTCAATAATTTTTGTTTTTCCTTCAACTAAAAAAGAATTACTCATCAATATATCTCCAACCAATATCTTTTCGATAATATCCCTCATCCCAATTAATTTGATTGATTATATTGTGAATATTTTCTCTAATAGTTTTTAAGTCTTTACCCGTATTAGAGATATTTAATACGCGCCCTCCATTAGAGAGCCATTTGTTTTCTTTAAGGATTGTTCCTGCATGAAATAGATAGTCATCTGTTGTTAAATTAAGATTTTCCAAATTATTAATTGGTGTTAATTTTTTATAATCTTCAGGATAACCATGAGCAGCCATTACTACTGTCATAGCGTAATCATTTTTCCACTTAATTTTTTTTATTTCATTTAAGGTGCCTATCGCTGATGCATGAAGGAGTTCTAATAAATCTGTTTCTAATAATGGAATAATTGCTTGTGTTTCCGGATCGCCGAAACGAACATTAATTTCAAGTAAATTTGGACCCTTATCTGTTAGAATTAATCCTGCATAAAACATTCCTTGATACTTGATGCCTTGTTTAGCAAGATGTTGAACGATAGGCTCAACAAATGTGTTGGATAATTCATTCATTTTATTTGATGAAATAGAAGGAACAGGTGTGTAGGCTCCCATACCACCAGTGTTTAACCCTTTTTCTCCTTCCAAGATTTTTTTATGATCTTGTGCTGTTGTAAGTGGCAACACAAATCCATTTTTATCAACAAGTGAAAATAAACTTACCTCTTCACCAACTAAAAATTCTTCAATAACAACAACTGAACCAGCATCACCAAAAGAATTATCTTTAAAACATTTAATCAGTGCATCTTTTGCATCTTTCATTGTTTGACAAATAATAACTCCTTTTCCTGCTGCTAAACCATCAGCTTTAATAACAAGAGGATAGGATTGGTTTTGACAAAAAATGAAGGCATCATCATAGTTGTCAAATACGTCATAGGCAGCTGTTGCAATATTTAAATTTTTACAAATATCTTTTGTAAACTTTTTTGATTTTTCTAGTTCAGCTCCCATTTGATCAGGACCAAAAACTAATATAGCATTGTTCATTAAAAGGTTGGATAATCCTTTAGTTAAAGGTAGTTCTGGACCTATCACCACAAGATCAATTTTATTTTCTAGACAAAATTGAAGAATAGCATCATGATCATCAACATCTGTGAGAATTGAAGAAGCAATCTCACTGATACTATCACTTCCAGGAATACAATATAAATTAGAACAATTAGGAGATTGTTTTATGCCATAACATAATGCGTGCTCTCTTCCACCATTACCAATGACAAGAACGTTCATGAAAAAAAATAATTCATAAATTAATTATTTGAAGCAAGACTTAAGAATGAAAGTTTTTTTAAGCTTTCGTCATTCAAGTAATCTAAAGGTCTGACTGGATACTCTCCTGTAAAATAATGATCAGTAAATTGAGGATTATCATTATCTCTCTCATCATAACCAAGAGCTTGATACAGACCATCTAATGATAAAAATTTTAATGATTTAGCTCCAATATATTTACACATTTCCTCTAAATTTTTGTTTGCAGCTAATAATTCTTCTTGGGTCGGAGTATCAACTCCATAAAAATCAGGATATTTAATTGCAGGTGAAGCAATACGCATATGGACTTCTTTTGCGCCAAAATCATAAAGCATTTTTATTATCTTAGTGGATGTTGTTCCTCGAACCAATGAGTCGTCAATTAAAACAACTTTCTTTTTTTTAATAGAACTTTGGTTAGGATTTAGTTTTAACTTTACACCTAAACTTCTAATTTGCTGAGTTGGCTCAATAAATGTCCTCCCCACATAATGGTTTCGTATTAATCCTAACTCAAAAGGAATACCAGACTCTTGACTAAAACCAAGCGCAGCAGGAACACCTGAGTCTGGAACTGGTACGACTACATCAGGTTTTATATCGGTTTCTTTTGCTAAGTATGTACCTAAATTTTTTCTATATTCATAGGCGGTTTTATTTTTTAAAATACTATCTGGCCGCGAAAAATAAATATATTCAAATACACATGGTTTGATTTGTTTTTTTGGAAAAGGTCTTCTACTTTCAACTTTATTATCTTTTATAACTACAACTTCTCCATTTTCAATTTCACGGATAAATTTTGCACCTATAATGTCTAGCGCGCAAGTTTCAGAGGCAAGGATAAATGCATTTTTAAATTTACCTAAAACAAGTGGTCGAATACCTAATGGATCTCTTGCACCAATCAACGTACCATTAGCAATAATTGATAGAGCATAACCACCTTGAATTTGCATTAAAGCATCAATAATTTTATTTAAAATATCTTTCTTTTTTGAACGAGCTACAAGTTGAACAATTGTTTCGGTATCTGATGTTGTTTGAAATATTGCACCTTCACGTACCATTTGCTCTCTTAAAAGTAGTGCATTAGTTAAATTACCATTATGAGCAATACTAATAGCTCCACCATGAAGGTCAGCATAAAAAGGTTGTATATTCCTTATTGTTTCACCGCCCGTTGTTGAATAGCGATTATGTCCTATCGCTATTTTTCCCTTTAACTTATCTAATGAGTGTTTCTTTGTAAAATTATCGCCAACCAATCCAAATTTTCTTTCTGAATGATAGGAGTTGCCATCATAACTTACAATTCCACAACCTTCTTGACCACGATGTTGCAACGCATGCAAACCAAGTGCTGTTAAGGCTGCAGCATCTTTAGTTCCACTTATTCCAAAAACACCACACTCCTCATTAAATCTGGGAACATGAGATTGCCTTAACTCGAATTTTTTTAAGAAATTTTGTCGATTTTTCATCTTACTGTTGTCTTGTTAAAAGTGTTTTTGCAACCATCTGTAATGCTCTTGGATAAACCTTATGCTCTTCTATCAATATTTTCTTTGAGAGTGATTCGGTATTATCTTTCTTCAAAATCTTTACTTTTTTTTGCAATATAATCTTTCCAGAGTCAATTTTAGCGCTAACGTAATGAACACTACATCCAGAATAGCTTGCTTTAGCATTTATGGCCTGATCCTGAGCATTTAAGCCTTTGAAAGCTGGAAGATAAGATGGATGAATATTGATTAATCGCGATCGCCACTGCCTTACAAATTTTGAGTCTAAAACTTGCATAAAACCAGCCAAACAAATGATATCTATATTTTTTAGATACTTCATAACTTTGTTTTCGAAATTTTTTCTTGCAATAAAATGTATGAATGGAATTTTATTTTTTTTGGCAATAGTTAAACCTTTTGCTTTGGAGTTATTAGAGACTACTAATTGAACCTCTACTAAACTTTGTTTTTTCAATGATGATTTTATTAGTGATTCTAAATTGGAACCTCTTCCCGATATGAAAATAGCAACTTGTAATTTTTTCAACTAATTGTGCACCTTGATGATTTGTTAACTTCTATTTTCCCAATTTCAAAAATATCTAAATTTTCATCTTTTATTAATTGTTCAAATTCTTTGTAATTATTTTTTGAAATAGTCATTATCAAACCTAATCCACAATTAAAGGTCTTCAACATTTCTTCGTCTGAAATGTTAGCTAAACTTTGAAACCATTGAAAAATTTCTTCATCACAAATAAATTTTTTATCAATCCTTGCTGATAAATTTTCAGATAGCATTCTTGGTGCATTACCAATAATACCTCCGCCTGTTATATGAGAAATACCATTGATAAGATTTCTTGTTAAAATTTTTTTTAAAAAAGGAAAATATAATTTTGTTGGAGCCATTAAGGCTGCTGCATTTGTTTCATAAGATGATTTAAATTCTGTTTCTTTATGTAGATCTATATTTTTATCTTTTAAAACTTTTCGAATGAGAGAATATCCATTTGAATGAAAGCCAGAAGATCTAATCCCATATAGAAGATCATCTTCTTTCATTGCATCTCTTTTAGGTAGAATTTTTTTTCTCTCTACTGCACCAACACAAAATCCAGCAAAATCAAAATCGTCTTTTTTATAAAGCCCAGGCATCTCTGCTGTTTCACCACCAATAAGAGAACAATTATTTATCTTACAAGCTTCAGTGATGCTTTTCATAATTTTTAAAAAAGAATTTTTATCAATCTTAGAAGAAGCATAGTAATCTAAAAAAAATAATGGCTCTGCCCCATGGCAAAGAATATCATTAAGGCACATACCAACAAGATCATGACCCAAACCATCTAAAATGTCAGTTTCAATCCCTAGTAATATTTTTGTCCCTATGCCATCTGTACCAGAAACCAATAAAGGATCTTCATATCCACAATTTTTAAGATCAAAAATACCACCAAATCCGCCAATTTTATCAAAATTTCCGTTTCTGTCTGTTGATTTGCTTAGCTCAGAAATATCTTCAACAAGGGCATCTGTATTTTCTATATCAACACCTGCTTCTTTATATGTTGTCATATTTAATTAGTTTTAAACGAATCGTTAACGAGTAAACTATTAATATAGTAAATTAAGTTGATTCGTACTCATAATGACAAATACAATTCAAATTCTCTCCATTGAGAAGACAGGGAAAGAAAGTTCACTACAAAAAGAACACAATAATAAATCTATCAAAATTATAGATGGATATTTCTTTTCGAGAAATCTTGATGATCAAAAGTTTACTAAAATAAGTAAACTTATTTCAAATGACGTTTCTCAAACAATATTAACAAAAAAAAATGTAAATAAGGTTTTATCTAGTTATTGTAATTTCAACTGGGTTGTAGAAATAAAATTTTTACCAGGTGTAACTGATAATATAGCTACAACTGTAAAAGAAATAATCAAAGATAATCTAAAAAGTAGTTTTAAAAGCTTTGAACTTGGTTCAACAAAAATTATTTTAATAAAAGGAAGAAAAGAAGATATTACCAAAATATCTAAAAATGAAGCAAATCCCTTAATTCAAACTATTAAGATTTATCCATTTAAACAATATTTAAATAATTTTAAAAAAAATCAGTTCAAAATAGAAAAGGTAAAATTACCGAAAAAAAAATATATTAAAAAAGAAATTAATTTAGATATTTCTGATTATAATCTCAGCCTCATTGGTAAACTTGGTATTGAAGAAAATGATAAATCTAGAAGAGGAACACTTGGCTTAGATCTAGAATCTTTAAAAACCATAAGAAATTATTTTTCCACTATAAAACGTAAACCAACAGATGTAGAAATTGAAACATTAGCTCAGACGTGGTCCGAGCACTGTAAACACAAAATATTTTCAGCTAAAATTGATGATATTCAAGAAGGTATATTTAAAAAATATATTAAAGGCGCTACTGAAAAAATTATTCAATTAAGAAAAGATAATTTTTGTGTTTCTCTTTTTACTGATAATGCCGGTGGAATAGAATTTAATAAAGATTGGATTATTTGTCATAAAGTTGAAACACATAATACACCTTCAGCCTTAGATCCATTTGGTGGTGCAATCACTGGAATTGTTGGTGTTAATAGGGATTGTCTTGGATTTGGGAAAGGAGCAAAACCTATAGCGAATACGTATGCATATTATTTAGCAGACCCAAATAAGAAATATCAATTGTATCGTCAAAAAAATAAGGATCCAATGCTTCCAGCAAATTTCATTGCGAAGGGTATTATAAGTGGTGTTAGAGTTGGGGGAAATTGTTCGGGTATTCCTACTCCTCAAGGTAATGTATATTTTGATGACCGGTTTGCAGGAAAGCCCCTTGTATTTTGTGGAACAGTTGGGATTATTCCGAAAAAAATTAAGGGAAAATTATCACATAAGAAGAAAGCTAATCCAGGGGATATCATACTAATGGCTGGAGGCAGAGTAGGAAAGGATGGTATTCACGGTGCAACATTTTCATCAGAGGAATTAGATCCTAATAGTCCAGTTTCTGCAGTACAAATTGGAGATCCTATAACACAAAAGAAAATGTCTGATGTCATCATTAGAGAATTGCGTGATGAAAATCTTTACTCGAGCATAACAGATAATGGAGCTGGAGGATTATCATCATCAATTGGAGAAATGGCAAAAGAGAGTGGTGGTTTTATAGTTAATCTTGAAAAAGTTCCTCTCAAATATAATGGATTATATCCTTGGGAGATTTGGGTTTCTGAATCGCAAGAAAGAATGACACTAGCAGTACCTCCAGCGAACGTAAAAAAAGTTATAAAGAGATTTAATGCAAGAGGTGTAGAAGCAACAATAATTGGTAAGTTTATTAAAAAACAAAAAGCTATAGTAAAATATAATAAAACTGAAATTCTCAATTTAGATATGGAATTTCTTCATGAAGGTTATCCAAAATTAAATTTAAAAACATCTTTTCCAAAAATTAAAAAAGAAAAGAAAAAAATAATTAAAAAAAGTTCCTTAATTGATAAATTACATAAACTTCTCTCTAGTCCAAATATTGTATCAAAAGAATTTATAGCCACACAATATGATCACGAAGTACAAGCTACCTCTATTATAAAACCATTACAAGGCGAAGGCAGAGTTTTTGGAAGTGCTACTGCTATTAAACCCATATTTGATGATGAAAAATCAATAGCTCTTTCTCAAGCTGCTTATCCTCAGTACGCCGAAACAAATCCTTATGATATGGCTGGGTGCTCTATTGATACAGCATATAAAAATTTAATTGTAAGTGGTGCCAACTCAAAAAAAATTGCAATTCTTGATAACTTTTGTTGGTGTAGCTCCGATGAACCTGATCGCTTATATCAATTGAAAGAAGCAGCAAAAGCTTGTTATGATTATGCAGTTGCTTACCAAACACCATTTATTTCAGGAAAAGATAGTATGTTTAATGATTTTAAAGGTTTTGATAAAACTGGAAAATCAGTAAAAATTTCAATACCTCCAACTTTGCTGATTTCTTCTATTGGGGTGGTAGATAAAATTTCACACTTAACAAAAATAACACCGGATGATGGTGATATACTTTTAGTTTTAGGAAATACCCGTAATGAATTACAGGATAGTGTTTATTCCAAAATTATAGGTTATGAAAAATCAAAAAATCCAGTTGTAAATAGCAAGGATGCACTTCACACATATAGAAATTTTGAAAAAGCTAATAAACTAGGAATTATAAATTCTGCAATTGGAATAGATTTGGGTGGAATTGGAATTGCAGTTACCAAGATGGCAATTGCTTCAAAGAAAGGTTTAACCATTGATTTAAAACTAAAAAATAAAATTTCAGTTGACCAATTTTTATTTTCTGAAACACCAAGTAGAATTCTTGTTTCCATGAAAAAAAATAAGTTAGCCAATTTTAAAAAAATATTTAAAGGTTCTGATTATACAATTATTGGTAAATGTACGGGCTCAGATGTAGTTGAGTTTAAAGATAACAAAAAAATTATTAGAAGTAAAATTTCAGATTTTGCTAAGTCATACAAACAAAATATTAAAGGGTTATGAACGTATTAGTCTTATCAGGTTATGGTATAAATTGTGAAAATGAAACACTACATGCATTTGAAGTAGTAGGCTTTGAAGGAAAAATTGTTCATATTAATGATCTAATACAAAATCCTAAACAACTTAATAACTATCAAGTATTCGCTATACCTGGTGGTTTTTCGTATGGCGATGATACAGGTTCAGGAAATGCAATGGCGAAAAAAATTCTGACCAATTTGTATGATCAGCTAATAGATTTTTCATTAAAGGATAAATTAATTATAGGCATTTGTAATGGATGCCAGATATTAATTAATCTTGGGTTAGTTCCAAGCCTAAATAAAAAAGATCCAGAAGTTGCAATGATTGAAAATAAATCTGGGAGCTATGAGTGTCGATGGGTTGATGTAAAAGTAAATAATAATAAATCACCATGGCTAAAAAATATTAGTATCTTGAACTTGCCTGTCGCCCATCAAGAAGGACAATTCATGATACCTATTAATCTACTTAAAAGTATCAAAGCTAATAACCTTATTGGCTTACAATACATTAATAACCATAAAAAATTAGCAAAAGGTCAGTTTCCCTTTAATCCTAATGGATCTAAAGATGATATAGCTGCGTTAACAAATCAAAATGGGAATGTTCTTGCAATGATGCCTCACCCAGAAAGAGCATTTTATCATTATCATGTTCCTAATTGGCAAAACAATACTTCTAAAAAATTCGGTGATGGGTATAAAATTTTTATGAACGCAAAAAAATTCTTTGCATAAATTTATACTGCTATATCTACTATTTTTTTCATAACAGTTGGCATTCTAGAACTAGAATAAGATGATTTCTTTATCCAATTACTTTTTGATAATTTTGCTTTTTTAACATTTCCATAAAAAATTTCTGTTTCTAAATCAAAATGACTAAATGAATATTCAAATGAACCTTTAGATTGTAATTTTGTTTTTATTTTTTGTATGTCTTGATCAGTAGTTAACAATTTTTTATTTTTAACCCAGACATCATTTGGTACTTCAAGCATAGAGGCCAACATTCCTTTATTTGGTCTACTTCGCACAAGGATTTCATTCTTTTCATTCACAATTACATAAGCTCTTGTATACTTTATGGGCTTATTACTTTTCTTTTTTTGTTTAAAAGGAATTTTTTGCTGTAAATTCTTTTTATATGATTGGCAAAATTTATTAATTCCACAAATATTACATTTAGGGTTTCGTGGAAGACAGATCTCTGATCCGTAATCCATAAAAGACTGAATTAAGTTTGAAGAAAATTTATCTGAGATGAATTTTTTTCCCAAATCTTTAAGTTTATTTTTGACTTTATTAATTGGTTTATCGATAGCATATAACCTAACCAAAATTCTCTCAATATTAGCATCAAGTGGCATAACTGATTGATTGAATCCTATTCCAAGAATTGCTTTTGCTGTGTAATCTCCAATGCCAGGAAGTTGGATGAGTTCATCATATGTTTGTGGTATGTTATTTTTAAAATTTTTATGAATTATTTTAGCAGACTTTAATAAATTTCTAGCTCTTGAATAATAACCAAGGCCGGACCAGAACTTTAAAATGTTTGGCTCTGAAGTTTGCGCTAATTTATTTAGTGAAGGCCATTTTATAATAAAATCATTAAATTTATTTTTTACAGTATTTACTGTTGTTTGTTGGAGCATATACTCACTGACAAACACAAAGTATGGATCAGGTAAATTTAGAGTATTTTTCTTCCGCCATGGTAAATTTCTGGAATTCACGGAATACCATTGAAGCAAAAACTTTATTACTTGTGTTTCGTATTTAAACATATTGCTTTCATATTTAGGTACTATAAATTATTTATGAATATGGACAAAAAAAATATAAAGCAAAAAAGAACATTTGTTCCACAATCTATTGGCGATACTCTGAGGAAGGTTAATAGAAAATTTTCCTCTAAATATAATCGTACAGAATTTATAATTAACTCAAAATGGCCGGAAATTGCTGGTAGTTATTTTAAAGAATATTCAGAACCATTAAATGTTTCAAGAGTGCGTGATTTTGAAAACGATGTAGGTGAGACAGTATATAAAAATTATCTAAATGTAAGTGTTGCCCCAGCAGCAGCCATTGAATTTCAACACTTTAAGGACACTATAATTGAAAAAATTAATACTTATTTTGGCTATAAAGCAATAATAGACTTGAGAATTCATCAAAATTACATACCTAAATATATTCATATGAAACAAAGTAAGAAAAAACATATAGATAAAGATGACATAGAATTTGTTAAGCAAAACGTTAAAGAATTTCAAAATTCCGATTTAAAAAAATCGCTATTAAATTTAGGTAATAAAATTACAACTGAGGACAAATAATGAAAATTAAAATTTTATTTATTTCTTTCATACTATCACTATTTTGTATTAATGCCAAAGCAGCTGAAAACTCAATACTAGATGTTAAAGATAATGATTTTTATATTGGAGAGGAAAATGCTCCAATCACAATTATAGAATATGCTTCAATGTCTTGTAGTCACTGTGCAGATTTTCATAATGATACACTAGAAGAATTAAAAAAAGAGTTTATTGATACTGGTAAAGTTAAGTTTATTTTTCGTGATTTCCCATTTAATTATCCCGCTCTTGCTGGAAGCATGATTTTAAGATGTGTCCCAGAAGATGTGAGGTACGATTACATGAATGGCCTTTATAAGCTCCAAAATAATTGGGTTAACAGAGATCATTCCAAAACAAAATCTGAGTTATACAAAATAATGCAAAGTGGTGGTATGCAGCAAGAGGACTTTGATGCATGTTTAAGTAATGTTGAATTAGAGAATCAGTTACTTGAGGGTGTAATGGAAGCTCAGAGAGAATATAAAATAGGTTCCACCCCTTCATTTATTATTAATGGAGTACTTTATTCCGGGAATAAAAACATAAAAGAGTTTAGACAAATCATCGATAAAATATTATCACAATAGTTGATGATTAATTTTAGGACCCTTAAAGTCAAAGGCTTTAAGTCTTTTGTTGAACCAACAGAAATTTTGATTGAAAATGGTTTGACAGGTATTGTGGGGCCAAATGGATGTGGAAAATCCAATCTCGTTGAAGCTTTTAGGTTCGTTATGGGTGAGCTTTCTCCTAAACAAATGAGAGGAAGCGAATTAGATGATGTTATATTTAATGGCACAGATGATAGACCAGCGTGGGATATTGCTGAAGTTACGATAGATTTAGATAATAAAGCAAGAAAAGCCCCTAGTATTTTTAATGAGAGTGACACGATTGAAGTCACTAGAAGAATATGGCGAGGTGAAGGATCAGAATATAGAGTGAATGGGAAGGAAGTCCGATTAAAGGATGTTCAATTATTATTTGCTGATGCAGCAACAGGGGCTCGTTCAACATCAATGGTCAGTCAAGGTAGAGTTGGTGCGATTATAGCCGCTAAGCCTGAGCAAAGAAGAACGTTGCTTGAAGAAGCTGCAGGAATTACAGGCCTACATTCAAGACGACATGAAGCTGAATTACGATTAAATGCTACTGAAAATAACTTAGAGCGTGTTAAGGATGTATTAAAAGCACAAGATGAACAACTAACAATATTAAAGAAACAATCTAAACAAGCTGAAAGATATAAGTACATCCAAAAAGATATTACAAAAGCAAGAGCTAGATTATTTTATAAAAAATGGATTGATGAAAAAGATAAATTAAAAGATGCTAATGAAAAAATTCAATCTGAAACAAATGTTGTAAATGACCAAACACAAGTTGTTGCACAAATAAATGTCGAATTTGAAAAAGTTCAAGAAAGCCTTCCAAACCTTAGACTCCAAGAAAGTAAGGTTGCAGCTGAACTGCAAAAATATTCTATTAGTTTAGAAAACCAAGAAAAAGAAATTGAAAGAGCGAATATTGCAGTAGACGAAACAAAAGTCCGTATAGAACAAATTAAAAATGACATTGATAGAGAAAAATTTTTATTTGAAGATGCAAAACAAAATCTTGAAAGAGTACAAGAAGAAAAATCAATACTTTTAAAACAACAAGGTGATCTTTTTATTCAAAATGATGATGATCAAAATAATGAAAATGTTTCTAATAAAAAAAATAATAACCCAATAATTGATTATCTAGATTTTGAAGATGGTCTTGAACAAGCAATTGCTGCAGTTTTTTCAGATGAGTTAATTGCATCTATTGATGAAGAACAAAGCATTTTTTGGAGAAAATTAGATGTGGAAGATTCTTCCTTTAACTCAGAAATTACAAAATTTTCTTCTCTAATCAAAGCACCGGATAATTTGAAAAAGAAATTAGAATTTGTTGGATTAATAGAAAATAAGGAAAATATTTTAGAAATTCAAAAAACCTTAAAGCCAGGACAAATATTAGTCAGCAAACTAGGAGAAATTTGGAGATGGGATGGCTATGTATCCAAAGGTAAACAAAATAATTCTACTAAAGCCATATTAGAGCAATTAAAAAATAGAAGAATAAAGCAATTAAGTGCTGAAGAAAAACAATGGAATGATATTTCTGCAAAAGCAAATCAAAGAATAGAGGAGTTAAATTCAAGGCAAAATACATTAATTAGTGAATTATCTAATCTCCAATCCGTTCCTGAAGATGTATCAAGTGAAAAATTAAAAATACAAAAGCTGATTGATGAAAATAAGACTTCTTATGAGCAAATAGCTGAGCAGCTTCGTCAAACTGAACAAAATTCTAATGAAATCAATAAGAAATTAAAATTAGAAGAAATTAAATTAAATGAACTACGAGAGGAGAGAATTAGAACTGAAGGTCAAATTAATACAATTAATGAAGCAATTAAATTATTATCTACTCAAGTAAAAGAAAGATTGAGTGTAGAGCTAGAAGAACTTTTTAATATTGGAGAAATCGATCCAAATAAAGTACTAGGAGAGACTGATGACTTAGAAAAAAAATTAGAAAGACTAATTGCTGAGCAAGAACGTTTAGGTGGTGTTAATCTTCTTGCAGAACAAGAATCCAATGATTTAGAAGAAAAAGTAAATACGATAAAGAAAGATCAAAGTGATCTTTTAAGTGCAATTGCAAAACTAAGAGAAGCAATTGATTCACTTAATACAGAAGGTAGACAACGTTTACTTGCTGCATATGGGATAGTGAATGAAAATTTTCAAAAATTATTTACAAGATTGTTTGGTGGTGGCAAGGCTTATCTTAAATTTACAGATGAATCAGATCCTCTTCAAGCTGGTTTAGAAATATTTGCTAGTCCTCCTGGAAAAAAACTACAAAATTTAAATTTACTTTCTGGTGGTGAGCAAGCTCTTACCGCATTATCATTATTATTTGCTGTATTTTTATCAAACCCAGCTCCAATTTGTGTACTCGATGAGGTTGATGCTCCATTAGATGATACTAATGTTGATAGATTTTGTTCATTAGTTGAGGAAATAGCTAAAACTTCTTCAACAAAATTCTTGGTTATAACTCACCATAGAATGACAATGGCAAGAGTAAATAGATTATTTGGTGTTACCATGCCTGAGAAAGGTGTCTCACAATTAGTCTCCGTTGATCTTGAAAAAGCAATAGAAATAAAAGAGCAAGATACTGCTAATGAATTATAAAAATAAAAATTTAGAAGAATTAGCAAAAAAAATTGATAATTTAGACAACCAAAACAAAGAGCCTAACATTAAAAAAAAAGAAAGTGGTGCTGGATTTGGTTTTAAAATTAGTACAGAAATTATAGCTGCATTAGTTGTTGGAGTTGGAATTGGGCTTATTGTGGATAATTACTTCAATACTAAACCAATAGGGTTAATTATTTTCTTCATATTTGGGGCATTAGCTGGATTTTTGAACGTTTATCGTGTAATGCGTCGCATTGAAAAGCAAAGGTAATTTTAATATTCAATAACAATTATGGCCGCAAAAGACAGTCCACTAAAGCAGTTTGAAATTGATCCAATATCTAATATTGAGCTTGGTGGCTATAATATTTCGTTTACAAATTCATCTTTTGCTATGCTGATTACTGTTTTAGTAATCACTCTTTTTTTAACTTTAACAGTGAATACAAGATCAATCATCCCTTCTAGGTTGCAGCTTATTTCAGAATTGATGTATAATTTTATAGCTCAGCTTCTCTCTGATACAGTTGGAGATAATGGAAAAAGATACTTCCCATTTGTTTTCTCTTTATTCATGTTTGTATTAATTGGCAATATGGTTGGTATGATACCATACCAATTTACTTTCACGAGTCATATTATTGTTACATTTGCGTTAGCAGCAGTTGTATTTATTGGTGTAACTATTCTAGGATTTATTAACCATGGTATTAAATTTTTTACTTTCTTTTACATACCAGGTGTTCCATTTTACATGCATCCGCTACTTATTCCTATTGAGGTAATTTCTTATTTATCAAGACCTATAAGTTTATCAGTTAGATTATTTGCAAACATGCTTGCTGGTCACACACTACTAAAAGTATTCGCGGGCTTTGTTGTTTCAATGCCATTTTTTACAGGAGTTTTTCCTTTAGCTTTCATTGTAGCTTTAACAGGATTAGAAATTTTAATTGCTTTTTTGCAAGCATATGTGTTTGCAATATTGACGTGTTTATATATTAACGATGCTTATCATTTACATTAATTTAAAATAGGAGGTCTTATGGAAATTGAAGCAGCAAAAGTAATCGGAGCGGGTCTAGCCGTTATCGGTGTTATTGGATCAGGTATTGGAATTGGAAATATTTTCTCATCTTTTATTCAAGCAGTTGGAAGAAATCCAGCAGCGAGAGGTGAAGTTTTTACAATGACAATGTTAGGTTTCGCATTAGTTGAAGCAATTGCACTTTTTGCACTAGTTATTGCGTTAGTTATTTTGTTTGGATAGATCACAATAATTAATTAATGCCTCAATTAAATCCAGAGTTTTTTGTTTCACAGCTCTTTTGGTTAGCTGTATTCTTTACTTTTCTATTTGTTTTTTTATGGAGAGTATCTCTTCCTAGAATAGCTTCAGTATTAGAAAAAAGACAAAATAAAATAGATGAAAGTTTATCTTCAGCAAAAGAGCTTCGACAACAGGCAATGGAAATTGAAAAAAAAATAAATGATCAAATAAATAAAGCCAAACTAGAAACAGATGAAAAAATTAAAGAAACAATCAATTCTTTACAAGAAAATGTTTCTTCTCAACTTTCTTCACTTGATAAAGATCTAGAAAAAAAAGTTTCTGATGCAGAAAAAGAAATTTTAAAAAGTAAAGAAGATCAAATGAAAAATATCAATAACGAAATAGCTAATATTACAAAACTAACTGTTGGTAAAATAACAGATATGGAATTGACAGACAATGAGCTAAGTAAAGTTATTGAAACACAAAAAGGTACTTTTAATTAATGTTTGCTGATCCTCAATTTTGGGTAGCAGTATCTTTTATTTTATTTATTGCAGCTATTTTTAATCCAGTAAGAAAAATTCTTGCATCTAGTTTGGATGCACAAATCAATGATATAAAAAATAAAATAGATGAAGTAGAGAATTTGAAAAATGAAGCTCAAAAAGCATTAGATGAAATAAAAGAAAGAGAAGCTAAAGTAGAAAAAGAAATACAAAGTCTAAACTCTGAATCTGAAAAAAGAATTGCTGACCTAAAAGACATATCTAGCTCAAAATTATCTGACCAAATTGATAAAAGAAAAATATTAGCTGAAAATAAGATTGAGCAATTAGTTCGAGATACCAATAATTCAATAAAAAATTATATTTCAAGTGTTGCAATAGAGGCTACCAAAAATATTCTGCTTCAAAATCTCAGTAAGGATAAAAAATCTGCTTTAATTCAAGAATCAATCAACCAATTTAACTCTGTTCTAAAGAACTAGGAGTAAATTTACTCATTCTAAAATTTAGGTACAATATTAATAAATTAATATTAAAAGATTTTAAAATCTATAGTATTATTAATTTACTGAAATTAATTTTAGCAAATTTAAATGTCGAAAAAACTTAATATCTATCTAGCAGGACCGCGTGGATTTTGTGCAGGAGTAGATAGAGCAATAGAAATGGTTAATGGTGCTTTAAAAAAATATGGCGCCCCAGTATATGTTCGCCATGAAATAGTTCATAATAAATTTGTTGTTGAAAATCTTAAAGCACAAGGAGCTATTTTTGTAGAAGAATTGAATGAGATTGAAGATAAAAGCAGACCGGTTATCTTTTCTGCACACGGTGTTCCAAAAGCAGTCCCAGAGGAAGCATTAAGTTTAAATTTAGTATATTATGATGCAACATGCCCACTTGTTAGTAAAATCCATAAAGAAGTTGAAAATTTTGATAAAAAAAATCTGCCAGTAATTTTAATTGGTCATAGAAATCATCCTGAAGTTATTGGAACGATGGGGCAAACAGATAAAAAAATTCATTTAGTAGAAAAAGTTGAAGATGTAAAAAAATTACCTTTTAAGCAAAATGATGAAATTGCATATGTTACTCAGACAACGCTATCAGTAGATGATACTAAAGATATAATAAAAGAGATAAAATTACATTTTAGGAATGTCATAGAACCAAAAAAAAATGATATTTGTTATGCAACAACAAATAGACAAGAAGCAGTCAAAAAGATAGCGAATCAATGTGATTATTTTTTAGTAATTGGTGCAAGTAACTCATCAAATTCTTTAAGATTAGTTGAAGTAGCAAAAAATTATGGATCAAAAAAAGCTATTTTAGTAGAAGATGTAGATTCCTTAAATTTAAATATATTTCAAGAATCTGAAAATATAGGAATAACAGCAAGTGCATCATCACCAGAAGTACTTGTTAAAAAACTTCTTGATAATTTAAAACAAAATTTTGAAATACATGTGAATGAAGGGTCTTATCAAAAAGAAGATGTATTTTTTAAAGTACCACAAAAATTAAACGTATAGAAGATGGCAGTCTTTACTAAATTACTTAAAGAAGATATTGAAAACTTCATCTCTGAGTACTCAATTGGAAATTTAGATAACTTCGAAGAAATAGTAGATGGTATAGAAAACTCAAATTTTAAAATTTTTTGTAATAATCAACCATATATTTTAACAATTTTTGAAAAAAGAGTAACTGAGGAAGAATTACCATTTTTTATAAATTTAAAAAACTTTTTAAATAAAAATAATTTTAAATGTCCAAAAGCTATCTCAGATAAAAATGGAAAAATTTTAAAAAGAATAAAAAATAAAACAGCTGTTATTATATCTTTTCTAGAAGGTAAAAGTATTGAAAAACCTAACTTGGAAATGTGTAGAGAGGTTGGAAAGATGATTGCTAATTTACATAATCTTACCATAAATTTTGATGAAAAAAGACCTAACAGTTTAGATTTAAAGGATTGGAAAGAAATTTATAACAAGTGCCTTAAGAATAAATCCAATAAGTTTAATGAAACAATGTATTTGTTAAAAAATGAAATAGACTATTTAGAAAATTATTGGCCAGTAAATATTCCTTGTGGTGTCATACATGCTGATTTGTTTAGAGATAATATTTTTTTTAAAGATAAAAAAATTTCTGGAGTAATAGATTTCTATTTTGCATGTTATTATTTTTATATTTACGATTTAGCCATAGTTATTAATGATTGGTGCTTTAGTGAAAATGGACAAAACTTTAACAAAGAGAACTGCTTGATAATTCTTGAGGAATATCAAAAGTTGAGAGAATTAAGTGATCTTGAGAAGAAATCATTAAATATTTTATTAAGAGCTGCAGCTGTTAGAATATTATGTACTAGAGTGCACGATTATATTTTTCATCCGCCTAATGCAGTAGTTATTAAAAAAGATCCATTCGAATATTTGAATATTTTAAGCTGGCATCAACAAAATGATATTTTTGAATAATGATTAATATTTATACAGACGGTGCATGTTCTGGGAATCCGGGTATAGGTGGATGGGGGGTTGTAATATTAGAAAATAATAGAGAAATATTATTAAATGGTGGAGATCAAAACACAACAAATAATAAAATGGAACTTACAGCAGCAATAAAAGCACTGGAATATTTTGAGATAAAAAAAGATTTAATCATTTATACCGATAGCAAATATGTAAAGGATGGTATTGAATCATGGATTATAAATTGGAAAAAAAATGGATGGAAAACTTCAACAAAAAAAATAGTGAAAAATAAAGAATTATGGATGCAATTAGATAATCTAATTAATAAACATAATGTAACATGGAAATGGATTAAAGGACACGCAGGTTTCGAATTCAATGAAAAAGCAGATGAACTAGCAAGGAAATATATTGAAAGTAATATTTAGTTTATTTTTTATATTTCTGTATTGCATGCAGAGTGAAGCTAACGATTTATGGACTATTGATAAAAACATTTCTAGCATAGAATTTGAAGTTCCAGTTTTGTTTGCGAATAATGTCATCGGTAAATTTGATGAATTTGATGGTTTTGTTTCTTTAGATTTATCAAATCAAAATAATAATAAGGCACTTATAAATGTTAGAATTGATAGTTTAGATATAAATTACAAACGATATAAAGATTTAGTTCTTAGTGAAGTTTTTTTTGATGCTAAAAAATTTCCTTTAGGTCTTATTGATACAAATAATTTCAAATTTAAATATGAAGATAAAAAAATTAATTTGATGGGTGAGTTAACAATAAAGGGCAAAAGTCAAAATATTCCTATTGATATTGAAGTTATAAAATTAGCTAGTGAGTTAGTTCAGGTAAAAAGTGATGTATCTTTTTCTAGAAATGACTTTGATATTGGAACTGGGAATTGGAAAAACACAACAATTCTCAAAGATGAAATAAAGATAAAAGCAAATATTTTTCTATTTAAAGAATAATTAATTTTTTAAAAATTTACTAAAAATTTAAATTTTCAGCAACTTTATTGTTACTTTTATACAAATCTTTCCAAATAGAATACCTTTGTAATAAAAGATCTATGTTATCTTTGTTAGGTTCATAAGTTTTACTGATTTTTATTTCACTAACAATATTTTCTTTATTATCAATTGTGTCATCCTGATACATAGCTAATCTCGCTACACCAAGGGCGGCACCAAATTCACTTTGCTCGCAAACACTTAATTTTCTATTTAATAGTGATGCAAGCAATTCAATCCAAAATGAACTTTTTGAACCTCCTCCAACCATAAAAATGGTATCAAAGTTATTATTAACTTTCAAAATAGAATTTACTCCATCTAGTATTCCAAAACTTACACCTTCAATTACTGCATATTGTAAATCTGTTGAATTTGTGGTTGTTTTTATAGAGTGGAACGAACCTCTAATATGCGGATCATTATGTGGGGTTCTTTCTCCAGATAAATAAGGTAAAAAATAAGAAGAGTTTTTTATTGAATTTTTATCTTTATAAAAGTTATCTATATTTTTAAGTGTTTCAGCAATTGAAGTATTGGTAATGGAACAAATCCAATCTAAACAATTACTTGCACTTAACATAACAGACATTAGGTGCCATTTATTTGGTAAACAATGACAAAATGAATGAACTGCATCACCTGTATTGCTCAAAAAATTATCAGTTGGAGTAAAAAAAACCCCTGAAGTGCCAAGAGATATAAAAGATTGATTTTTATTTGTTATACCCATACCAGTTGCTGCGGCTGCGTTATCACCCGCTCCTCCAACAACTTTTACATTATAATTAAAACTAAATTTCTCTTTTAATTCTTTTTTTAAAAAACCAGTCTGTTCATTCCCTTCCACTAGATCTGGCATATGTTTTTCTTCTAAATACGAACAAGATAAAAGTTGATTAGACCATTTTCTTTTTTGAATATCTAACCATAATGTTCCAGAAGCGTCTGACATTTCCGAAAAAAATTCACCAGTAAGAACGAACCGTAAGTAATCTTTAGGCAGTAAAACTTTGAAAATCTTTTTAAAATTATCTATTTCATTATTTTTTATCCAATTTATTTTTGGTGCAGTAAAACCAGGCATAGTAATATTTCCTGAGATTGATCGTACATCAAAATTTTGTTTTTCAAATTCTTCACATTCTTGATATGATCTTGTATCATTCCAAAGAATGCATGGTCTAATAACTTTTCCATTATTGTCTATTAAAGTAGCTCCATGCATATGACCGGATATACCTATAGAAATCGTTTGTGAAAATTCTTTTGGTTTTTTTAACTTTAAAGCTTCCAAGCATTCCATTGTAGAATCAATCCATTCTTGTGGATTTTGTTCACTAAAGCCATCTTGTGGAGATTGTACAGTGAGACTTGAGTTAGCTGTTGCAAGAATGTTTTGACTTTGATCAATTAAAATCATTTTGATTGATGAAGTTCCAAGATCTATTCCTATAAACATAGTATAAATTTATAACATTAATATTTTAAATGATACAAAGAAATCAAAGCTAATTATAAGAATATCGAAATATAAAAATTCCTGATGAAACAATAATTATTGCTCCTATGATTGTAAATATATCTGGGACTTCTCCATATACTAATAAACCAAAAATTATCCCCCAAACAATTATAGTATAATTATAAGGTGCTAAAATACTTGCTGGTGTAACACTCAATGCCTTAATTTGTAAAAATAACCCAGTACAAAAAAAGATACCTAAGAAAATAAAAAAAATAAAAGAAAATGAATGTAAGGGTTGCCAGAAAAAAAGTGATAATACAAATGTAATAATAGCGCCTATGAGACCATTGTAGAATAACATGGTTTCATTATCATCATACTTAGCATTCAATCTTGTTGCTATTTGAAATAGTGAATAGAAAAAAGCAGCACACAATGGGATAATTAGATATGGATTAAATATTGTTAGTCCAGGTCGCATGATTAGAATAACTCCACAAAAACTTACACCAATTGCTAACCAAGTGGCTGAATTTATTTTTTCTTTTAAAATAAAATAAGAAAAAACTAAAACTAGAACAGGAGCTAAAGAACCTATAGTGTGAGCATCTGCTAGAGCTAAGTGCCTAAAAGACAATACAAAAAAACAAGATTCACATACAGATAAAATACATCTAGTTATTTGTATCTTGTAATTATTTGAAAGATAAAATTTTTTAACTTTATTTTTTTTTGCAATAAAAAAAGAAAAAATAAAACAGAATGTAAATTTAACAAATAATAATACAAAAACAGAGTGGTATTGAACTGCTGTTTTTTGAATTGTATCTAAAATACCAAAAGATAAATAAGTTAAAAGAGTTAAAATTATTCCATAGGTATAGGGATTTGATTTCATGTTCATTAAAGATTTTTAAAGATATTATTGTAAAAATCTTTTTTAATATTCTTATCAGCATCTAAAATTTGCATCATTAAAACAGCTGACAAATTATTTTTTGGATCTACCAAAAAATAAGTAGCTGCATAGCCTGACCATCCAAATTCTCCAACTGGACCAAACTTATTTTGAGAGGTATTATTCATTAACACTCTAAATCCTAAGCCCCAACCATATCCATCTAGATCATTTTCATAATCTGCATCTTTATTTGTATTAATTGATGTGATTTCAATTGGAAATAACTCTTTATTTAAAGAATTATTTCGCATTAATTCTAAACTTTGAGAATTAATAAGCTCTTTTCCATTTTTATTTTTACCATCGATAAGCATTGTAGCAAATTTTTCATAATCTTCAGCTGTAGAAAACAAACCATGGCCTCCTCTGGAATAAATTTTATTATTTGTTGGGTACCCGTATAATATTAACTTTCTTTTATCGTAATTTAAATTTGTTAGTTTTAATTTATCACTATTATATTCAAATGTTTCAACTAACTGACTATTATTATTTTCATCAATATAAAAATTTGTATTATTCATTTCTAAAGGTAAAAAAATATTTTCGTTTAAAACATCAAAAATTTTATCTTTTGTTACAACTTCTATAATTCTAGCTAAAACATCAATAGATATAGAATAATGCCATTTTGAACCAGGTTCATATAAAAGAGGTAATTCAGAAATTTTACTAATCTCTTCCTCCAAACTTGAAGATGCAGAATGAAATAAACTTCTATCCTCATATTCTTGAGCTAAAAAATTATCGCAACTGTTATATGTAAAGCCTGCTGTATGTTGTAAAAGTTGTCTAACAGTAGGTTTGTTATCTAGAGAAGTTGTATTTTTTAAGTTACTCTCAATACTACTAAGTTTTTTTAAATTTTTAAAATTAGATAAATGTTTATCTATAGTATCATCAAGAGATAAGAAATTGTTTTCAATTAATTGCATTGCTGCAAGACCAATAATTGGCTTTGTCATTGACCAAATTCTATAATATGAATTTTTATTGAGCTTATTTTTTAATTCCAAATCTTTGTAACCAATTACTTCATGATAAATATTATTTTTATGATTTATTATCCATTCAGCTCCATTACATTTTCCTGCATCAATATGTTTTTGAAAATCTAATTTAATATTATCCATAAATGGATTAGATTAGACTCTTTATCTTTTCTATTAGCTCTGAATTAATTTGTCTTGGGCCTTTATCTTGCCTATTAGTATGTCTTCGTTGTCCAGGTAAACGCACGCCATCTAAAGATGTCATTTGTTCAAAAAATTTCTCAGCATGTTCATTCCAATTTTTTCCTGCAATGAGCTCTGGAGATAGGGCCATAATAAATTCACCACCCCTTGCAGGACCTCCATCATTATTGTCTTCTTCTTTAGCTTCAAAACTAAATAAATCACCTACTAGACCTGCAGCTAATAACTCAATCATCATTGCTATTGCAGAACCTTTGTAGTCGCCAAATGTTAAAAGGACTCCTCCATTTGCAATTTCAGATGGATTATCAGTTTTTTCTCCATCTTTATTTAGGCCTGTTCCAAATGGAACTTTGTGACCATCACGTGCTGCAACCTGAACTTCTCCCATCGCCATTGTTGATGTTGCCATATCGTAGACTACAGGGGTATTATTTTTTCTTGGCCAAGCAAATGATATTGGATTTGTTCCAAATAATGGTTTTTTTGCGCCAGCTGGGGCTACGCTTGGTTTATAAGCTGTACAAGCAATTCCAACCAAGTTGTTTTCAGCCAATGCTTCAGTTTCATGCCATAATGCTGCAAAGTGGTGTGTATTAGTTATAGTTAAAACACCAACACCATGTTTATTTGTCGTTTTTATCAATTCAGGCAAACCAACTTTTATTCCTACAGGAGCAAACCCATAATCACCTTCAACGCGAATTGCATTTTGTGTAAGATAAGTATTAGAAGGTCGCGAAACTCCATTTACTTTTTTACTTTTTAGAGAAGCAACATAACCAGGAATACGAAACAATCCATGAGAGACACTTCCATCTCTTTCAGCATGTGAAACTGTTGTTGCTACAGAATCAGCATTGAAATGATCACATCCATGGGTTGATAGTGCTTTATATGCTAAATCATATATATTTTCTAATTCTAATGCTGTGGTATTCATTTACTTTTGTTGAATAATTAATATTATTAATTCATGGATAGAGGATTATTGGACAATTTAAAAGATATTTTACAAGAAAGAATATCATTTTCAGAAAGTGTAAGAAATAATCATGCAAAAGGTGAAGATGCTTATGATCCTGTTCTACCTAGGGCAGTTTTGTTTCCAAAAAACAATGAAGAACTTTCAAAAATTTTAAGAATTTGCAATGAATTTAAAGTACCAGTAACTGCTTATGGCACAGGTACATCTTTAGAAGGTCATGTTGTTGGAAATGATGAAGGTTTTACAATTTCAATGGAAAATTTCAACAAAGTTATTTCTATTAATGAGGCGGACTTTGATTGTCGTGTGCAAGCAAATGTATCACGTGAACAACTAAATGAAACTTTAAAAGATAAAGGAGTTTTTTTCCCAATAGATCCAGGTGCAAATGCTTCTTTAGGAGGTATGGCAGCTTGTTCTGCTTCAGGAACAATGGCCGTAAGATATGGAACGATGCGAACTTCTGTGCTTGGTTTAACTGTCGTAATGGCAAATGGCGATATAATTAAAACAGGAAGTAGAGCAAAAAAAACTTCCGCAGGATACAATTTAACAAACCTATTTGTTGGTTCGGAAGGAACACTTGGGATTATTACTGAAGTTCATCTAAGGTTATCACCTATACCTGAAAGTATTATGAGTGCTGTTTGTCAATTCCCAGATCTAGACTCTGCTGTTTTAACAGCACAAGAAATAATTCAGTATGGTGTCCCAATTGCAAGAGTAGAATTATTAAATAAAGATCAAATGGATATAAGTATTAAATATTCAAAGTTAGAAAATTTAGAAAGAATGCCTACACTATTCTATGAGTTCCATGGGAGTGAAATTTCAAATAAAGAATCGATTGATGTAGTGGAAGAAATTTCAAAAAATAATAATGGCAGTGAGTTTAAGTGGGCAGCAAACACAGAAGAAAGAAACAAAATCTGGAAAGCAAGGCATAATGTATATTATTCAGTAAAAGCAGAAGGAGATAACATTAGAGTGTATGTCACTGATGTTTGTGTACCAATTTCAAACATTGTGGAATGTATTAAATTTGCAGAAACAGAACTTAGAGATACTGGATTAAGGGCACCAATGGTTGGTCATGTAGGGGATGGAAACTTTCATGTATCTGTTGTTTACGATCCTAGCAAAGAAAATGAATATAAATATATTAGAGCATTTAGTAATAAATTAATTGATAAAGCACTAGAAATGGATGGAACTATAACAGGTGAGCACGGTATAGGCCTTCAAAAGAAAGAGTATTTATTAAAACAACATCCAGATAATATTCCACTAATGAAATTGATAAAGAAAAGTTTCGATCCAAATAATATTTTAAATCCTGGTAAAGTTTTTGATGTATAAATTAAATAATGAGTTTGAAATAAATTATAACAAAGAAATTATTCCAAAAAAATTAAATCCAGATTTAGATAAAAAATTAGAAAAAGAGGTCAATTTTTTTCTTAAATGGGGTTATCTTATTATTGATAAAGCTCTAACAGATAATCAAATTGTACTTTTAAGAAAAGCTTTTAATAAAACTTTTAAAAAACTTAAAGGAAAAGAACATATAGATTACAATTTATTTGAATATGATAAAAACTTCTTATTTTTGCTTGATAATAAACCTGTAATAAAAAGAATTTCTGCAATTCTAGGTAACTGTATTCAACTTCATAGTGCTTCAGCAAGACTATCAAGTCCTGGATCAAAAAATCAAAATTGGCATAGAGATGGGCATTGGCCCGTTGATCCAAATGGAACCCCAATTGGAAGTATTCCTGGCCAAATTAATTGTGGTTATTATCTAGACCCCCTAACAGAACAAAATGGTCCGATAGCAATTGTTCCAGGAAGTCAAAAAGCTTTATTTAAACCGCCAAAAAAAGATTTTGAATTTCCGGATCAAAAAATAATATATGCAAAACCTGGGCAAGCCATAATATTTAATGGATGGATATATCATAGAGGTTTAGGTAATAAATCAAAGTCTAATAGAAGAGTGTGTTTAATATGCTATCAAAATTCATGGATGAAATCACGAGAAACATTTGATGGGCCAATTATTTCAAAAATAAAAAAAAGTGGAAGTAGTTTACAAAAATTACTTTTAGGATCAGTTAATAAATGGTGAAGTAAACTATATTCTTTCTAATTTTTTACTTTTCAGAGATTTATACATAGCTTCAAGTATTTTCACAGTTTTTAGAGCAAGTTCACCATTTGAATGATTCGTTACGTTTTTATTTAAACATATATCTACAAATGTATTCAATGCTTCTTTAGTGCCGTAAGAATAAGCACCATCACCCTCTTTAATTTTATGTTCAATAATATTTCCATCATTTAATCTAACAAAAAGTCTTTCTCTTTTTATTTCCATATCTAAATATAAAGTACCTATTGAGCCATGTATTGTGATATAAAAAGTCCCTCCAAAATTTTTAGGCACAAATGCGCTGCCAGAAAATGATCCAGTTGCCCCATTGGCAAATTTCATTGATATCGCATTGGTATAATCAACTTTTGTTGGTGATGGAACTGAAAGACAAAAAATACATTCAGGGTCAAGATTAGTAATTTTTAATATACCTGCAAACATATGCGATAATTGTCCCCAACCATAACCACCAGCTTTTTCAGGATCTGACCAAGTTGATGCATGAGGTTGAAAAGTATGATTCTTTGATTCACTTAAAGGTATGCCCTGAAATAAATCTGTTAAAGAAGAAGAAAAAGCTGCGTTTAAGTGCTTAATTTCTCCAATTAAACCATTTGAAATTATATCTTCTGCCTTTGACATAAAAGATTTAAAATTAAAACCATTTGGAATTAAAATTTCCTTATTATATTTTTTAGCAAGTTCAATTAATATTTCTGCATCTTTAACATTCGTCGTCATGGGTTTTTCAATCATTACATGACATTTTTTTTCAAGAGCAGCTTTGGCATTTTCAAAATGAGCGTGATGAGGAGAAGAAATAATTACCCCATCCAAATCAGATAATTGAAGCATTTCATTGTAATTTGTTGATGCAAATTTAAATCCAAACTTTTCCTTAACAAATTTTAATTGATCTTCTTCGAGTTTACATACACTTGTTAATTCTACTTCACTTCTTTCTAATAAATGTGGAATGTGGTTTTCAGTTGCCCACCATCCAGCACCTATTACCCCAATTTTTAATTTATTCATTTTTAAAATTTAATCTAAATGCATTTGTAATGGTAATAAGTATGGAAAATTTGTTTTTGGATCAATATCTACTTTCATAATAGGTTCCATATATTCAGACCATTTTTTATTTATTTCGCTATTAGAGATAAAATTAATTGATTTATTAAGATCATCAGTTTCAAAATATCCAAAAAGTTTTATTCCATATCTAAAAATATTATAATTTCGTAATCCAGCTTCTTTAAGCATTTGAACCATTTCTGGCCAAATTTCATCATGTCTCTTTTTATATTCTTCTTCATATCCTGGTCGGATTTCAAGAATCCATGCGTAATTCATAAAACCTCTTTTCAAATAAAATATATGTATTAATTTTATAAACTTATAGGAAAAATTCAATTTTATAAAAAATATAAATGGAAAGAATAGCTATTATTGACTCGCATCATCATCTATGGGATCTTGATTCTAAAGAAACACATTATCCTTGGTTAAGCAGTAATGAAGAAGAAGCTTTTTATGGAAGTTTTAAAAGTATTAAAAAAAGCTATTTATTAGATGATTATTTAAATGATGCAAAAAATCAAAATCTTGTAAAATCAATACATGTTCAGGCTGAACATGATGCAATGAACCCGATAGAAGAAACAAAATGGTTACAAAATATTTCAGATAATAACAATTTAAAAATTCCAAATGGTATTGTTGCATTTGCAGATTTTTCTAAAGAAAGAGTCAGTGAAGATCTTGATCAACACCTTGTATATAAAAATGTAAGAGGAATTAGACAAATCTTGTCATTTGATAAAGATAAACCTCAATATTCTCATGCTAAAAAAGATTTTCTAAAAGACGAGGTATGGCTAAATAACTTTAGACATATGGCCGATAGAGACTTATCTTTTGATATCCAAATATATCCTCATCAGTTTGATGATGCTTGTAAATTAGCTAAACGATATCAAAATGTTCTGTTTATCTTAAATCATACTGGCGAGCCTTGTCTCCAAACAAAAGAATACAAAAATTATTGGATGAGAAAAATGCAATCTTTAGCCGAACATGATAATTTTGTTTGTAAAATATCAGGATTAGGAATGTTTAATCCTAGTTGGACAATTATTTCAACTGAATATTTTATTCTTAATACAATTGAGATTTTTGGTATTGATAGGTGTATGTTTGGATCAAATTTTCCTGTAGATAAAATTTTTAACACTTTTGATAACTATTGGAATTCATATTTTGAAATAGTAAAAAATTTTTCAAAAGATGAACATAATAAAATTTTTTTAAAAAATGCAGAAAAGTTTTATAGAATTTAATGAGAAATAAAAAAAGTATAGCTGTTCTTTTAGGTGATCCATCTGGAATAGGCCCTGAATTAATTTCAAAAATTCTATCTCATAATATTTTAAAAAAAATAAATATTATAATAATTGGAGAAAAATCTATATTTGATCAACATTTAACGAAACAAAAAAATAGAAAAAATATTAAATTTATTAATAATTTTGATGAGATAGAATTTAAAAATACTAATAAGATTTTCTTTGATATTTCTAAAAGAAAAGTAAGATATCCAATTGGAAAAGCAAATAAAAAATCAGGAATTTCTGTTCTAAATTCTATCGATATAGCGGTTGATTTATATAATAAGAAAAAAATAGATGGAATTAATTTTGCTCCGTTTAATAAAACAAGTTTAGATCTTGCTGGTATGAAATTTAAGGATGAACTCCATTATTTTAAAAATAAATTTAAAATAAAAAGCTATGTTTGCGAACTTAACGTATTAGATAATTTTTGGACTGCACGAGTAACTTCACATATTCCCCTTAAAGATGTTGCAAAAAATATCACTATTAAAAATATTCTTGAACCAATTAAATTAGTTAATAAGTATTTAAAAAAAAATGGATTAAAAAATCCAAAAATAGGTGTTCAAGCTTTAAATCCTCACGCTGAGTTTGGAAATGAAGAGAAAAAAATAATAATTCCTGCAATAAACAAAGCAAGAAAAATGAAAATCAAAGCTTTTGGGCCATTACCATGTGATACATCATTTATTAGAGCTTATAAAAATAAAGAGTATAATTGTCTTGTCGGAATGTATCATGACGCCATACAATCAGGTCTTAAATCGTTTGGATTTGAAAAAGGTGTTACTGTTCAAGGAGGTCTACCAATACCTATAACTACGCCTGCTCATGGAACAGCTTTTGATATTGTGGGTAAAAATAAAGCTAATGTAAGTCCGATGCTGGAATCTTTAAAGTTATTACTTAAACTCTTATCTTAATATTAAAAAATTCTCTTAAATTGAATTAAATTAGTATAATAATTATTTAGTGAGTAAAATTGTAAGTGTTAAAGCAAAGGTCTATAAATGGACAGGGCCCGTTCAAAAAATTCACGAAAATTTTTGCACAAATGCTGCAGATATTGTGAATCAAGAAAATATTTCAAATGATAGATGGACAACATATAAATTTCATAGTTGGTTAGTTGTAGAAGTAGAAACAAGTGATGGTTTTATAGGTTTAGGTAATGCTGCATTATCCCCAGAACCATGTAAATCAGTTGTAGATACTTATTTAGCGCCAGCCATTATTGGTGAAAGTATATGGGATTATGAGCATATATGGCAAAAAATGTATCGACAAACACTAGCTTGGGGAAGAAAAGGTGTAGGTATGACAGCTATTAGTGCTGTTGATATTGCAATATGGGATGCACTTGGAAAATCTGCTAAACAACCTGTATTCAAATTATTAGGTGGAAAAACTAAATCAAAACTCCCTTGTTATGCAAGTAAGCTTTACAGTCAACCTCTTGATAGTCTTGCAAAAGAAGCTAAAGATTATGTAGATCAAGGTTTTAAAGCAATGAAATTAAGACTTGGTTGGGGTCCGACTGATGGTGCTGAAGGTATGCACAGGAATATTGAGTTAATCAAAACAGTACGATCAGTTGTTGGTGATAATGTTGATCTTATGGCTGATGTATATATGGGATGGACATTTGAATATGCAAAAAGAATGATGAGATTAATTGATAATGAAAATCTTCGTTGGTTAGAAGAACCAGTTATTGCTGATGATATTGATGGTTATGCAGATCTAAAAGCTTCATGTAGAACTCCTATATCTGGTGGTGAACATGAATATACACTTTTTGGTTTTAGACAATTACTAGAAAAAAAAGCAATTGATGTTGTGCAATTTGATACGAATAGAGTTGGTGGAATAACACAGGCGCATAAAATTTCTGCTTTAGCTGAGGCATTTCAAATACCCGTTATTCCTCATGCTGGACAAGTCCATAATTTTCATATTTCCATGAGTTCAGTCAACGCTCCTATTGTCGAATATTTTCCATTCTGGCCAGTAGAAATTGGTAATGAATTATTTTGGTATATTTTTGATGGAGAGCCTCAAGCAAAAAATGGTTTTATTGAATTAGATGAAAATAAGCACGGATTAGGAATAGAGTTATCCGAAAAATATTTAGAAAACTTTGACATTCATCAATAAAATTTAGTGACTATGTCTTTTGACTTCAGCACCTCTTTTTCCGATTAGAAAATCTAAATCTGCTCCTTTGTCAGCTTGCATTACATGCTCTACATACATTTTTTGATAACCACCTGTTATTTCTGGAACAATGGGTGAATAATTTTCCAGACGATTTTTTATTGTTTCATCATCAACTTTTAAATTCATTGTACCTTGATCAACATCAACTTCTATTTCATCACCATTTTGAACGGCTGCTAAAGGACCTTTAACAGCTGCTTCTGGAGCTGTATGAAGTATAACTGTACCATATGCTGTTCCACTCATTCTAGCATCAGATATTCGAATCATATCTCTCACACCTTTCTTAAGTACTTTTTGTGGAAGTCTCATATTTCCTACTTCAGCCATACCAGGATAACCTTTCGGCCCACAGTTTTTTAAAACTAATATTGAATTTTCATCAACCTCTAAATTAGGATCATCAATCTTTTCATGAAACTCTTCTACACTTTCAAAAACTACAGCTTTTCCCGTATGTTTCATTAATTCAGGCGATGCAGCTGATGGTTTAATAATTGCACCATTTGGAGCAATATTACCCCTAAGAATTTTAATTCCTCCATTTTTTGTTAATGGATTTTCAAATTCTTTGATAACATCATTGTTCCAACATTTAGCATTTATATTATTCTCAGATATAGTTTTTCCATTAACAGTCATTTCATTTTCTTCTAATAGATTTTTTTCCATTAATCTTTTTATAACTACAGGAACACCACCTGCATAATAAAAATCTTCCATTAAGTATTTTCCAGAAGGTTGTAGATTTACTAATGTTGGAATACCGTCTCCACATTTATTCCAATCTTCTAAATCCAAATCTATTTCCATTCGACCTGCGATTGCAGCTAGATGGATAACTGCATTTGTAGATCCCCCTATTGCTCCATTGACCTTGATTGCATTTTCAAATGATTTTTTTGTAACAATTTTTGACATAGTTATATCTTCCTTAACCATTTCAACAATTCTTTTTCCAGACATATGAGCTAAAGCATATCTTCTTGAGTCAACTGCAGGTATCGCAGCATTTCCAGGTAGTGACATCCCTAATGCTTCCACCATTGATCCCATTGTTGATGCAGTACCCATTGTCATACAATTACCTTTTGATCTACTCATTGAAATTTCTGCATTAATAAAATCTTCTTCTGTAATTACACCAGCGTTTAAATCTGCATCAAGTTTCCAAACACCAGTGCCAGAACCTATTGTTTCACCTTGATGATGTCCATTAAGCATTGGACCACCTGAAACACCTATTGTAGGAAGATCTACACTTGCAGCCCCCATCATTAATGAAGGTGTTGTTTTATCACACCCCATTAATAGTACGACTCCGTCTATAGGATTACCCCTTATTGCCTCTTCAACATCCATACTTGCTAAATTTCTAAACAACATAGCTGTAGGTCTTAAATTGGATTCACTTGCTGAAAAAACAGGAAATTCAAGAGGAAAACCGCCAGCTTCATAAACACCTTTTTTGACAGACTCTGCTATCTCTCTAAAATGACCATTACAAGGAGTTAATTCTGACCATGTATTACAAATACCAATTACAGGACGGCCATCAAATAAATGATTTGGATGACCTTGATTTCTCATCCA
This sequence comes from uncultured Alphaproteobacteria bacterium, assembly GCA_902614085.1. Classification (GTDB taxonomy): domain Bacteria; phylum Pseudomonadota; class Alphaproteobacteria; order HIMB59; genus CACPNW01. The sequence goes on along the minus strand of CACMJS010000001.1, from coordinate 477,891 downwards.
GCCCCTATGAATAAATGTATCTCTTCGATGTGATTTAGAATTATACCAATTAGAAGATCTATATTTATTTTTTTTATTCATAAAAAAAGTTTTATCTAATTAAAGTAAAAAATCAAATTTTAAATTTATTATCTTCAATACCAGGAGTAGTAACATTTAATGCAAATAGACTGCCATCATATTTATTTTTACCTGAGTTATTAGCGGTAGTAATAAATAGAGTTTTAAGATCATTGCCGCCAAATACACAATTTGTTACATTTTCAACAGGTAGCTCGTAAATTTGATCAACCCTGCCTTTTGGATCAATTTTCACAACACATGATCCACCCCAACGACAATTCCAAATAAATCCATCACTATCAATAGTTGATCCATCTGGAGCACCTCTATCAAAATCGAAGAAGTTTTTTTTGTCTGACAAACTACCTTCATCTAGGTTAAAATTGTATTCTAGTAATGTTCCCTCGGTTGTGTCGGCAAAATAAAATTTTGTGTTATCTGGACTCCAAACAAATGTATTAGGTATACCAAGATTTGTTTCAACAATATTAACCTTATTATCAGATAGATAATATAAACTACCACATTTAGCATTTAAAGATTTTGCACTTCCATCTTGATTAAAATTATTTTGCATCGTCCCAAACCAAAGCCTACCTTTAGCATCTGATGCACCATCATTAGATCTATTTGTTAGAATATCATCTTCAACATTAATTATTCTTTCATATTTTTCAGATTGAAAGTTAAATTTATTTACTCCATTATTTGAGACTAAAGCAATTTCATTCTTTGAGATTATTGACGTCGCTGTTACAAAATCAGGTAAATCAAAAGTTTCTAATTTTTCATTATCTAAATTAATTCTGAATAAAACTGATTTTGGTTTAATATCTACCCAAAGTAAACTTTGATCAATGGAAGACCAAGTGATGCCTTCTCCTAAACTATTTTTTACATCTTTATATAATTCGACCTTACTCATATTTTAGATCAATATAATAAAAATTAATATTTATGAAGATAAGTTTAGAGGTAATGGGCTTTATCTTTGATACGAGCCATTACTTCCTTAGTAGCTTCTTCAGATCCATCATGGAACGTGCCCATTAATTTATCTAAGAAACTAGTATTTCCACCTGAGTAATTGCATTCAAAATATTTATGATGAATATAATGCATATAATCACCTGTTGGAATTGATACACCATTTTTGAAAGTCATTTTTTCATATCCTGTATGTCCAGGTGTAGGTGCTAAACCAGCATGAAATACATGATACATCGCAACAAGAGGATGTGAAGGGATTATCCAATGAACTAAGATACCTGAAAAATATAATATATGCTCTATTGGATGCATAGACATACCTGACCAAGCACCAGTATTAGTATTACGGTGGTGTACTTTATGTGCAATTTTATAAAGTGGTGCCCAGTGCAATAGTCTATGAGTTAAGTAAAAATGTGCGTCTCTTATAAATGGAACAAGAAAGAACATAAAACAACAATATATTGGATACGCCTCCCAGCTTACATATGGGATTATTTGATTTGCAAATGCCCAAAATGTAATTACTTCATAAGCTGTCCATAATGGAATAGCACTACAAAAAGTATAGAATAGGTTATCTTTAGTCTGATCATTAAATAAAAAAGTTGAGTTATTTTTTTCTAGAGGTCGTGGGTTATATTTAAATGAAGTTCCTTGTGTCTTCAGTCTTAAATGAAAGAAGCCTGTCCAAAGCAAAATAATAACTGCGTTTCTGAAAAATATGTAGGATATCCATCCTATTTCAAAAGTCTTCATTGTCTCTAAAGAAGGAGTCAAAAAAAGATATGTAGCAACTGTTATTGCTGCAAAGACAAAGGTCCATGGGAAAAAAATTCCAGGAAATTTAAAAAAATACTTTAAAAATTTTATCGGGTTAAAAAATATATCTTTAGGTGGGTTAATACTTATTGTGCCAAATGGTTTCCAATGACCTCTTTTATCTCTAGTACCAAAATCACTATCATTTAGTTGATTTCCCATAGTGTATTTATAGTATATTTTGAATAAAAAAAAAGAGACTAAATTGTCGTATCTGGAACCTTCACATCAATAAAATAATTTTTATCTTTAGATTGCTTAAATATTGCTGGAATTATTGATCTATAAGCAGAAATTATTCCTTTATGAGGTTCTGGCATTTGATTTTTAACTATTTTGTGAAATTTTTTTAAATTATGGCATGGGATTTTTGGGAAAATGTGGTGCTCAATATGATACTCCATGTTTGAATATAAAAAACTAAAAAACGGATTCATGATTACTGTTCTTGTACTTTTTCTATGATCTTTAATATTATCAGCTAGTCCAGCATGTTGAGTCATGCCGCATATCATTAATATAGTATTACCGTAAAATGGAGGTAAAATTATCATTATTATTGGTAGCCATGATTGTAACAAAACTGAACATAAAATTACGAGCAACCAAAAACTTAAATATAATCTTGAACTATTAATAATTTTTTTTATCTCCTTTTCAGGTACTGTAACTTTTACAACAGGAGTAATTATTCCAAATGAATGCTTAATAATTTCAAAATGAGTAAAATGTCTTATTTTTTGTATGTTGATTATTGGACCAAGTGGCAAAAAGTTTAAAAGAAATCTAATAGGCTCTGTTGGTTTCGGACTATTGTTTTCATAATCGTAAACCTCCTCATGTGTAAAAATTGTGTAAGTATGGTGATGAAAATGACTCCATTTCCATCTAACTGCTTCAAAACCACCAAGTAAAGAAGTTATATGATAAAAAAGTTTATTTAACGCTCTTGTTTTAAAATATGTTTCGTGATTAGTTTCATGTTGAATGCTAATGATTTTACAGTAGAAAATATTTCCATAAAGTAGAAGAGCAGGAATTGACCATAAAGTATCCCAACTTATAATACAAAGATATCCACTTAATAATAGAGCAACAATAAATATGGATACATCTATTAAACCTTTTATATCAGATCTCTTAGAAAGCTCCTTTAAAGTTTTCTTGTCTATATTTGGTTTATACCAAGTTTTTAAATCAACTTCACCCGCAAACATTAATCAAAACTTTTCTGAAAGCTTTAAAAATTTTTCAAATTCACCTTCATCAATTTTAACTGTGATTTTAGGATCATTAAATTTTTGGTTTACTGTATCATTGTGAAACTCTTTGAATGCACTAACTCTTTCAGCTTGTAACTTTGCAAATTCTTTTTTAAAATCTCTATAAATACGTGCATGTCTTGGAATTTTTCCTTGAGTATACCCGAGTACATCGTTAGCAAATAAATATTGCCCATCACATCCAGAGCCACTTCCCATTGAAAGAGTCATAATGTCAACTTTTTTTGTAATTACTTCGGCAACTTTTGGAGGAACTACTTCCAGTTCAACTCCGATAGCCCCCGCTTCTTGTAACTCAAGAGTATGTTCTAAAATTCTAATGGCTTTATCAGCAGTTTTGCCTTGTGCAACAAATCCACCAATCCAGGTAGCATTTCCTGGAACTAAACCAACATGACTATTAATTGGAACATATTCATCTCTTAATGCTCTAATCCATTTGTAACTCCAATTGCCACCATAGATTACATCTGCACCAATATCTAAATACTTATGTGATAGTTTCATTGCTTCATACTCAGAAGCTACTCTTACAGCACCTCCAGATTGCATAAAGCAAGTTGGTGCAGCCTCTCGAATTCGCTTAAGTTCATCAAAAGAATTATAAATACCAAATTGTGGAGCATCATGAGAAGTACAAATCATGTCAATACCTGCCTCTTCAGCTGCTGCAGCTTCGTCAGCATTATGTACAAACATAACGCTTAGTTGTCTTTTACCTTTGCATTGCAAATAATCGTAAACTGTAAGTTTTTTTCTGCTCATAAAATCTCCAAAAAATATTTAATCTATCTTAATGAAAATTTTGTCATTATCAACTTTAACTGGGTATGTTTTTAAATCCTCACACGCTGGAGGGCTTAAAGCTTCTCCAGATTTAATGTTAAAAATTCCCTGGTGCATTGGACATTCAATTTCATCATCCATAACCAAACCATCTTCAAGATGTACAGCCTCGTGTGTACAAATTCCATCAGTAGCATAAAAACCATCTGTTAACCTATACACACAAAAGGTTTTATCTTGATGATCAAATCTAATCAGATCCTCTTCTTCAATACTATCAGTAGACCCTACTTCAATCCAATTTTCTTCAGACATAAGATGTATATAATATCTATTCTATTAAAATAAATACAAAATAATTAAATTATTGTTTTTGTATAAGTTTATTTAATTTTTGATTTTGGTCTAAGAGAATTTGTTTATCTACAATGGTATTTTTCTCAGTTAATTTAGAAGTGATTCGAATGTCACGGCCAACTTTTCCTGCAATTCCTAGACCACATGCACCCTTTATTATTTTATTTTTTAGAAAAAAATAAATTACACCATTATTAATATCATTACCTCTTGCAATAATTTCATCATAATCATCACAAATACCAGTCAGTTGAAGATTCAAATTAAATTGATCAGACCACATCCAAGGAATAGAAGTGTATTCTGTTTTTACTCCAGCAATATTTTTTCCAGCACAAATTCCATGATTTTGTGCATGTTGATATGACTCAAGTCGCATATTTCTTTCATAAAATGGATGATAAAAATTACATACATCACCTGCTGCATAAACATCTTTAATAGAAGTTTCACAAAATTGATTTGTTACGATACCATTATCAAGTTTTAAATTTGTATTTTCAAATAACTTTACTGACGGAGTTGAACCTATACCTGCAATTACAAAATCTGTTTCTATTATAGAATTATCGTTTAATAAAATTTCATAAATACCATTTTTTTTAATTATTTTATCTATCTGTTTATTTAATATTATTTCATTTCCTTGTTCTATATGTGTGTTTTGAACTAGATCAGCAATTTGTTTGGGTATAATTCTTCCCATAAGTTGATTACCGATTTCTATAACAGTTACTTTCTTTTGAAGCTGAGATAAAGATGAAGCAATTTCTAAGCCAATAAAACCGCCGCCAATAATAGTTATTTTATTTTTATCTGAAACTTTTTCCTTAATTATTTTGGCTTCTTCTAAATTTCTTAGATAATAAACATCATCATTTAAATTATTATCTAGGCTAAGTCTTTTACTATCGGACCCTGTTGAAATAAGCAAACTATCATAAGTATAAACATCTTCATTTTTTGAGAAAAGTTTTTTATGTTCAAAGTCAACTTTATTAATTAATACATTTTCAAAATCTATATTTTCATTTTTTAGGACCTCGATAGAATGAAAATAAAGATCATCTTCATTTTTTTTATCTAACAAAAAATCTTTAGATAAGGGGGGTCTTTCGTATGGTAATAAATTTTCTTCACTTAAAATTTTAATATTTGATTCTGTATCATTTTGTCTAATTTCTCTTGCAGCATAGATTCCAGCTTGACCACCGCCTAAAATTATAATGTTATTTTTCACTTAGTTTAGGCGTTACTTGGAACAGATAATGGAATTTGATAGTGTGGATTTTTTGCTTGTTTTATAAGTGCTGGAACAATTTCTTTGTACGCCCCTAGAAGACCTTTTCTGGCAGGCGGTAATTGATCTTTAATCATAGCATGTAGTTTAGGTAAATTATGTGAGGGAACTTGAGGGAACATATGATGCTCAACATGATATTCCATATGCCAATATAAAAAACTTAAAACCGGATTTAAATATACTGTTCTGGTTGTATACCTGTGATCTCTTTTATCTTCTCTAAGTCCAGCGTGCTGAGTGAGACCCATTAGCATAACGAGTGTCTTTCCATAAAAATTAGGTAATAAAACATACAGAACTGGAAGCCAGCTTTGAAAGTATATTGAAGAAGCAATACTTATGATCCAAATAGATAGATGACTCCAAGCGGATAATCTACATTTCCATCTTTCGTTTTCAGGGATACAAACTTTCATTACATCTGTAGTCACACCAAATGCATGTTTTATAGTTTCCCATTGAAGAGAATTTTTAAAAAAAACAAAACCAGAAAATGGAATGTAGTGTGAGAAAAACACAATTAAATCAGTTGGTTTTTTTACATGTATTTCAAAATCTACAGGATCATTGAACTGGGTATAAGTATGATGATGATAATGAGAATATCTCCATCTTATAGGCTCGAAATTATCCATGAAACTAGCAATATAATAAAAGAAGTCATTCCAGAATTTTGATTTAAAAGCTGTTCTGTGACCAGTTTCATGCCAAATAGCATCACTACATCCCCAAATATTTCCATATATGATAAAGAATAGTAATGACCACCAAGTACCCCAAGTGACATACGCAAGATATCCAAAGAGAAATAGAGATGAAAAATAAATAATCATATGCTTAAAACCCTGCCAATCAGATTTCTTGCATAACTGCTTAAATTCTTTTTTATCTATATTTGCTCGATACCATTTACCTAAATCAACATCCATAATGAAAAAATAACACTTTTTGATAATCTTATAAATATAAAAATTGCTTTAAATTGGTAAATAAGTGCGACTATTTTATCTATTAAAAGAAAGAGGATTTTAATTTGTAATAAGATCTTTAATACTTTAATTTAATTGTATTATTGATTTATTTACTTATAAATTAATGCATAAAATATTTGGAGGAATTATGAAAAAAATCTTTGCTGTCATTGCTTTGTTTTTTGCTTTTGCATCTACTTCAGCAGTAGCAAAAAATGATTACAGCTGTGATAAGAAATTTATATTTTTCCCAGGTGGTCCTGAAGGTGGCCCATTTGGAACTATCGTTTATAATGGTGCAGTAGCTGCTGCTGAACATACTGGTTGTGAAGTAGATTACTACTGGTCACAGTGGAACTCAGAAATCATGATTAAACAATTCAAAGAAGCTGTTGCTTTACAGCCTGATGGAATTGCAATCTATGGTTTTCCAGGAGACGCTGCAATGAGACCTATCATTCAAGAAGCAAGAGAAATGGGAATAGTAATTACTACTATGAATACACCTCTTCCTGATCTTGAAGCAGAATATAAAACTGAAGGATTTGGTTATGCAGGGGCAGATCTATTTGATGCTGGATTTAATCTAGGTAAAAAAGCTGTTGAAGTTTGTGGTTTACAAGCTGGAGATAAAGCATTTATCTGGGGTCTTGCAAGTATGCCAAATAGAGGAGAAAGAACTAAAGGTGCAATAGCTGGTGTTGAAGCAGCAGGTGTTGAGGTAGTTTATCAAGAAATTCCTGATAACGTAAACTCAGATGCATCTCAGGGAACTCCTATGTACGTTGCTACTTATAGTGCAAATCCTGATATCAAAATGGCTATTACAGATCATGGTGGATTAACTGCAAGCTTACCAACATATATGAAGGCTGCAGGCCACGGTACTGAAGAAGTATGTGGTGCTGGATTTGATTTATCAGCTCCAATTGTTGATGGAATTAATTCTGGATACATTGATGTTGTAATTGATCAACAACCATTTATCCAAGGATATATGCCAATCGTTCAGTTATTCCTAAGTACAAAATATGGAATGGCTGGATTAGCAATGGATACTGGTGCTGCATTTGTTACAGCTGATAACGTTGATGCTGTTGCTCCATTAGCAGCAGTACAAATCAGATAAATTAAATATTATAGCCTGCCTTATTATATAAGGCAGGTTTATTTTTTATGGCTGAAGAACTCTTAAAATTACAAAATATTTACAAAAACTTTGGAAACGTAAAAGTTTTAAAAGATGTGAATATCAAAATAAATAAAGGTGAAGTGGTAGCTCTAATCGGTGATAACGGAGCTGGAAAATCTACACTTATAAAAGTTATAACTGGAGTTCATAGTCCAAACTCGGGAAAAGTTTTTTTTAAAGAAAAAGAAGTACAAATTAAATCAGTTGCTCAATCAAGAAAAATGGGGATTGAAGCTGTTTATCAAGAAAGAGCACTTTGTGATCAACAAGAATTGTTTAGAAATATTTTTGCAGGAAGAGAAATTACAAACTCATTTGGTTTTTTAGATATCAAAAAACAAAGAAAAGAAGCAGAAAAAATTTTACGGGATTATATAGGATTTACCTCTAAAGCTATAACTGTTGACTCTCCAGTAATGGGTCTTTCAGGTGGAGAAAAACAAGGTGTTGCTTTTGGTAGATCCTTATACTTTAATTCTGATTTGATTGTATTAGACGAACCTACTATGGGTTTATCAATTCAAGAAACAGAAAAAGTACTTAACTTTGTAAAGGGTTTAAAAAATGAAAATAAATCAGCTATTTTTATCGATCACAATATAATACACGTTTACGGTGCTGCAGATAGGTTTATCATTTTAGATAGAGGAGAAGTTGTTGGAGAGTTTAACAAAGAAGATATTTCAAGGGAAGAGCTTGTTAAAAAAATGATCCAACTTCATGAATCAGGAAAAATTAAGGTAGAAGATTAAATGAGTAATTTATTAAATAGTTATTTTGTAAAAACACACAAACTTGAAATTAGTATTACAATAATTGCCATAGTGCTTTTCTTAATTTACTTCTTGGGTGCACCACATGTATTTACAAGATTTCCAATTTACAGAGCTTTCATGCAATCAATGCCTTTTTTTGGCATTATTGCTATATCAGCAACGTTTGTTGTTACACTTGGTGAAATAGATCTGTCATTCCCATCTATAGTTGGAATTACATCTCTCATATTTGGAATCATAATGACATCAACCGATGGTAATTTTTTTATAGCATTTATCTTGGCAACTTCACTTGGAATGTTTGCTGGATTAGTAAATGGATTACTTGTTACTAAAATTGGTATACCTTCAATAGTTGCAACTATAGGTACTTTATTTTTTTGGCGTGGATTAGTTAATGTCATTTCCCAAGGTAGTGGTATTGCAATCGTCGATGTGGCAGATGGAACCTGGCATCATATGATATTTGTAGAAAAATTATTTGGGAAAATTCCAATGCAATTTATTTGGTTCATTGTATTAACTGGTTTGATGCAGTGGGTTTATCGTTACCATAAATTTGGAAATCACATCCACTTTGTAGGTGACAATAAAGCAAGTGCTCAAATGATGGGAATTAATGTTGATAATGTAAAAATTATTGCTTTTGTTCAATTAGGTTTTTTCTCAGCTTTAGCGGGAATTTTTACAATGTATGAAATGTTATACTTCTGGCCTACACAAGGTGAGGGCTTAATGTTAACGACATTAGCAGCTGTCTTTGTTGGTGGGACCTCAGTATTTGGTGGTAAGGGTACTATTTTTGGAACCTTTATTGGAGTATTAATTATAGGTTCATTGGAATCAGGTATAGTTGCTTTAGGCTTATCTGGTTTTTATGTAAAATTTATCAATGGGCTCATGATTACAGTTGCCGTTACTGTTTACGCTCTTATACAAAGAAGAAAAAATTAATAGGTAGCTCGACCACCACTCAAATCAAAAGTTGAGCCTGTGGTATAAGAATTTTCTTCAGAAGACATCCATGCAACCAAAGATGCTAATTCTTCAACTAACACAAATCTATTTCTAGGAATTTTTGATAACATATAATTGATATGTTCTTGAGTAATTTGGTCAAAAATACGCGTCTTTGCAGGTGCAGGGGTAACACAATTCACCGAAATATTGTTTTCAGCTAATTCTTTTCCTAAAGATTTAGTAAGGGCGATAACTCCTGCTTTTGCTGCGCTATAAGGCATTGCATTTGGATTACCTTCCTTACCAGCTATCGAGGAAATGTTAACAATACGTCCATAATTATTTTTGATAAAATGAGGAACTATAGTCTTACAACAATAAAATACTCCGCTGAGATCTATGTCTATAACTTTTTGCCATTCCTCAAGTGGATAATCCCATGTCTTAAAGTTTGGTCCAGCAATTCCTGCATTATTTACTAAAATATCAATTTTGTTTTCATGCGTAAGACTTTCAGCAAATGCATTCTCTACACTTTTATAATTTGACACATCAACTTCAATTTTATGAGTATTTTTAAGACCAACTTTATTTAGATATTCTATATCTTTATCCCATATTAATACTTTTGCTCCTGACTCTACAAATCTTTTAGTAATAGCTAAACCAAATCCTTGTGCTCCACCAGTTACAATTGCGACTCTATTTTCTAAATTAATTTTATTCATTAGATTTGTTTTAAAATATATTCAGCTGAACTAACATTATATTCGCCATCATTTTCAATAAATTTGTTTATAATCACATTATTCTCAATTATCATCGCAAATCTTCGACATCTAAAACCCATATAATTTTTTGTCTTATCTGATATCAGGTCAAAATACTTTGTAATATCAGCATTCCCATCTGCAATTCCATTGATTATTTCTCCATCTGTATAACTCACTAACCAAGATTTCATCACATGTTCATCATTTACAGATAGGCAGTAAATGCCATCAATTTTTTTATCTATAAATGAATTATATAATTTTATGTAACCTGGAAGATGTTTCTCAGAACAAGTTGGTGTAAATGCACCAGGAACACCAAATAGAATAATTTTTTTATTTATAAATTCATTTTTTAAAGAAGATATAGATGAAATACCTTTTTTAATGATAGGAACTTTAAAATCATCAATAACCATGTTTTTTATTTAACTTTATTATAGGTTTCAAATATTTGTTTCTCAGTCAATATTTCATTCATTACTATACCTTCTGGAAACTTTGAAGAATAAAATGCATTAAAAGGTATTCCAAATTTATTATATTTTTTTAAAAATTTATTTATTTTTTTATTTGGTTGTGTCCAATCAGCTTTTATTAATATCACTTCTTGTGAATCAAAAAAATCTGAAACTGTTTCTGAGTTTAAAACATTAATTTTATTAAACTTACATGTAATGCACCAATCTGCCGTTATATCTAAAAAAATAATTTCATTATTAGCTATTATTTCAGGAATACTTTCGGAATTAAAATCTAACCAATCATTATTTTTGTAATTTTCTTCATTGATTTTTTTAAAAAAATTAAAATATGGAGTTAAAAAGAAAATAATTATTAAAGAAATAATTAAGGGAATTTGATAAATTTTAAATTTTAAAATTACTGATATTAAGATTAATAAAAGAGTAAATGTAACTACAAAAAAATAATTAAAATAATTATTTAATATACTTAATAGCCAAACTATTGTTATTAATAATAAAATAGATAAAAAATATTTAAAATAAATCATCCATTTTCCTGATCGAGGTAAAAAGGAAATTAAGCCTGGAAAAAAAGCTATAACCATATAAGGTATGCTCATTCCTATACCCATAAAACAAAATATTAAAAATAGATATGTTGTCGATTGAGTAAATGCTGCTGTGACAGCTGTTCCCAAGTAAGGCGCAGAACAAGGTGTAGCAAGAAGTGTAGCAAAAAAACCATTAAAAAAATTCTTTGTATAAAAATTATTTCCTGAATTTAAAATTTTTGATGAATATAAAAAACTTGGTAAATTTATTTGGAAAAGACCAAGTGTATTCAAGAAGAACATTGATATAATAGTTAAAATAAACATTAAAAAGTAAGGTTCTTGAAATTGCATACCCCAAGATATTGAAATATTGATTTGTTTAAGAATAGCAAAAAATGAGCCAAGTATTAGAAAAGAAGTAATAATACCCAATACTGTTATAAAAAAACTACTTTTTATCTTTTTATCTTCAGTATTAATTACAGATAATAATTTTAAAGATAAGACTGGAAATACACATGGCATAAGATTTAAAATAAATCCGCCTAATAGTGAAATTAGGAGTAGGTATAAAAGAGTATTGTTTATAGAAATATTTTTATCTACATTTTCAATTTCTACATTTTTTTCAACTTTAAAACTGTAGTTATTATCATAAAAAAATATTTCAATTGGAAACTTTTTTTCATTAAATTGATCTGATCTAAAATTAAAAGAGGTTTTTAATTTTTGAAAATCAAGGGAATAATTATTTATCGGTTCTACAACAGGCAAACCAAATGGTGTGTGGATAAAAATTTTTGGATCATCAAAAAAAGAACTAGTCGATATTTCTATATCAAAAATAACGTCATTACTATTTTCAATAGCTTTAAATGAGAAATTAGAAATGGGCGTAAAATCAATACTATTGTTTAAGGTAGTAGATAAAACTTTTTCAATTTCAAAAAAATAATCTGTGTAAGCCCCATCTCCAGACGGTAAGTTTAAAAATATATCTGCGTTACCTGGAATACAAACATCTCTACAAACTAAATAATTTATATTTAAATTTAAATTTGTTTGTATTTGATTGTCTTCAATATCTACTATCAAAGGAAATATAACTTTATCTTTATACCCAATTGATTTTAAACCTAGTATTTCAAATTCTATTGGCTCTGGCCATAATATTTTAATATCTTTAACGTTTGATGAATTATTCCATATAATTTTTTGAGGAAAACCTCCTCCTCCAGGAGATTTCCAATATGTTTTCCATTCATCCTCTAGTTCATATTCTAATGCTAAAATTAATTGGTTGTTATTATTTGAAGTAGTAAATGGTGAAATTAATCTAACTTTTGATTTTTCACTAATTGCCCAATCTGAAGATAAGGAGTATCCAGCTGGGCTAAATAACCCAAGAGCAAGTATTATTGCTATTTTTAATAGATTTATAACTTTTATTACCTTGTCCATATAAAATAAATCAATACAATATTGAAAAATATAAATTAACGCGAATATATATATACTATATGAATTTAACTGGTCAGTTCTTAATTTCAATGCCTTCATTGGAAGATGATAGATTTGAAAAAACGGTAATTTATATGTGTGCTCACTCAAAAGATGGGGCTATGGGTATAATAATCAACAAAAAAATTGATTATGACCTTTACCCCGATTTACTTGAACAATTAGGTATAGACAAGCCATTAGAAGATAAAAAACTTTATATTCGCTATGGTGGCCCTGTAGAAAGTGGAAGAGGGTTCGTTTTACATTCTGATGAAGTAATTCAAAAAGAAACTCTGACAATAGATAAAGGTGTTGCGTTAACTAGTACTTCAGAATTTTTTGAAGACCTTTCTAAAGGTAATGGTCCAAAAAATAGTATTCTAGCTCTAGGATATGCAGGATGGGGCCCAGGACAAATTGAAAAGGAATTAGCGTCAAATAGTTGGATGACACTAAAAGCAAATAGTGATTTTATTTTTGATGAAAAAGTTAACAATAAATGGAACGATGCATTTAATTTGTTAGGAATAGATGCAAGTAAACTTTCAATATTTTCAGGTAGCTGTTAACTAAAGAATAATATCAAAAACCCTTTCCTTATCTTTTTCTAAAACTTTTTTTATTTTAAACTTTGTAGTTTTTGTAAGTTTAACACCTTTATTAGTAACAAATGATTTCATTTTAATTACTTCTTTTTCAGGCATTTTTCTTTCATATTTCAAAATATGTCTCTTTCCATCAATCATAAAAGCTGTCTTCATATTTTATCTCCTTTATTTTTAAGAGAGGTAAAATTACCTCTCTTAATTTTTGGTATAAGTATTAATCTCTAATAGAATAAGCTACCACTCCAACCTCAGCTTTATCAGTGCCAAGTTTTTCAGCTTCTTCACTAATTCTTAATCCCATAATATTTTTAATTAAATATATTACAATATATGAGAAAACAAAAACAAAGATACACACTGATGCGACACCCAGTAATTGAATTGAATATGATGCATCAGGATTAGTTAGAGGTACAACTAATGTTCCCCAAATACCAGCAAACATATGTACAGGTATTGCTCCAACAACATCATCTAGTTTTAATGAATTTAAAAAGTTAGTTCCATAATACATTATTACTCCACCAACTGCCCCAATTCCGATTGCAAGCAATGGACTAGGCATTAATGGCTCAGCTGTTATTGAAACTAAACCTGCAAGTGCTCCATTAAGCATCATGACAATATCAGTTTTTCCACCAATTAATCTTGTTATTGCTGCGCCAGCCATACATCCACCACACGCTGCAAGTTGAGTGTTCATGAAGATTTTTGACATTGCTGTTGCATCTTCATAAGAACCTAATGCAAGTTGCGATCCACCATTAAAACCGTACCAACCCATCCATAAAATAAATGTTCCTAATGTAACTAGAGGAATTGATGATGGAGCAAATGGAGCCATATTAGCTGGTTCTCCACTCGCACTGAATCTTCCAAGTCTTGGACCTAAAAGAATTACTCCTGCTAAAGCTGCAGAACCACCACAAGCGTGGACTAATGTTGAGCCAGCAAAATCTGCAAAACCTAGGGCGTCTAACCATCCTCCACCCCATTCCCAACCCATTTGAATTGGATAAATTACTCCTCCAAGAACTGCAGCAAAAGTGAAGAAAGGCCAAATTTTTATTCGCTCTGCAACAGCACCAGATACAATTGAAACAGTTGCACAAACAAATAAAGCTTGAAAAAACCAATCTGAGGCATCTGAATAACCTGTATCCATAGATGAATTATCAGTCCATATAGATGGTGTACCAACATAACCTCCTTCAGGGACAGAATATCCAAGATTATAGCCAATTAAATAGAAAACAATTGAAACAATTGCGAACTTTCCAATATTTTTAGCAGCAATAGTTGATACACTTCTCGTTGTAACGAGACCTGATTCTAAAAATAGAAATCCTGCAGCCATCCACATGACTAAAAATCCACATACTAAAAAAGAAAATGTATTAAATATATATGCTACTTCAGCGTCAACCTCTGCTCTCACAGATGAACTTAGCAATAAAATAAAAGAGAAAATTGCAAAAAGACTAAAAAATTTTTTATACATTATTTAACTCCATATAAAATTAAAAACACATAACTAACCTTTAGTTATGTATTACTTCATGCGTAGCTATGGAAATTAATTAATAAGATCCGCGTTCCTTCGGGTATACCTACTTCCGATTTGCAAACTGCAAATTGAACGATTTAATAACTTTGCATGCGTTCCTTCGACTTTCGTCTACTTCCGTCACCCCATTAGGTGATGAACGTGATATGACTTATAACTAATATTCAGAAAGTATCAAGAAATAGTATTTAATTTAATTACTAAAATATAATTAATTTTCTAAACTCATTTTATTAAAAAATGTTCCTTCTTTTTTTAACCAACCATTAATTGTATCAAGAAAATTGTTGCTTAAATAGTAGTTTTTGATTCGTTTGTCAGATTTACTTTGCTCTTTAACAAAAATATTTTTTTCTAAAGCTTCGTTTAAAATTGATTGAATAGATGATCTGGAGCCTATTGATTTAGGTATGTTTGCACATATTGTTTCAAATGAAATTCCACTTAGCCTATTATTTTCATAAATTTCTAGAGAGATCACATGGTGTAAAATTGATTTGAATAAAAATTTTGAAACATAATCTTCTGAAAAGAAGCTTGAATATATATTTCTTTTTTTTTCTTTAATAATTTCTGTTTCTGTCATTTGAACCTCCCACTAATGTTTAGCAAATTTGGGAGAGCAAATGCTCTCCCATTTTTAGTGACCAACTATAAGGAGTTGATTTGCTAATCACTAAATTCATTAGTCTCTGATGCTATAAGCCATAACGCCTACTTCAGATTTATCAGTACCAAGTTTTTCAGCTTCTTCACTAATTCTAATACCAAAGAGCATTTTCATGATGTACCAAATGATGAATGATACAACAAAAACGAAAACGTTAATTGCCACTATACCGTAAAGTTGTGCGCCAAAACTTGCTGCACTATTAGAAATTGGAACTACTAATGTTCCAAATATTCCAGCAAAACCATGTACAGGAATTGCTCCAACAACATCATCAATTTTAAATGTAATTAAAAGTCTTGTTCCATAGAAGACAATTAATCCACCAATTGCACCGATGATTACTGCTAGGAATGGCGAAGGCGCTAATGGTTCTGCAGTAATTGCTACTAAACCACCTAAAGCTCCATTAAGCATCATCACAACATCTGTTTTACCAGTTACTAACCTTGAAATAACTGCACAAGCCATTACACCTGCACCAGCTGCTAAGTTAGTATTAATATATATAGTTGCAACTGCTGTAACATCGTCGAATGTACCCATTGCTAATTGTGATCCACCGTTAAATCCGAACCATCCGAGCCATAAAATAAATACACCAAGAGTTGCAAGAGGTATTGAAGAATTTGCAAAAGGCTCCATTGGAGCTGCTTCACCGCTATCAGTGAAACGTCCTAATCTTGGACCTAGTAAAATTGCACCAGCTAGTGCTGCTGCTGCTCCTGCACTGTGAACTAGAGTTGATCCAGCGAAATCTGAGAAACCTGCTTCTGCTAAGTATCCTCCACCCCACTGCCAACCCATTTCGATTGGATAGATGAAACCAGTTAATAAAGCACAAAAAATAAAGAATGGCCAAATTTTGATTCTTTCAGCTAGTGTTCCAGATACAATTGAGCAAGTTGTTGCACAAAATACCATCTGAAAGAACCAGTCAGAACCATCTGAATACCCTGTATCAAGAGCACTACCATCACTCCAAGGAAGTGGAGATCCAATAAAACCGCCTGCAGGAATGCCATATGCCATATTATATCCAACTAACCAGAACATTAGACCAGCTATTGAATATAAGCCTATATTTTTTGCAGCAATTGTTGCCACACTTTTGGACGTAACAAGTCCTGATTCAAGCATTGCAAATCCTGCTGCCATCCACATGACTAAGAACCCAGATACAAGAAATAGGAATGTATTTAAAATGTATTGCACTTCACCGTCTACTTCGGCTCTTGCATATGAACTGAAGAGCATAAAGACAGCAAGAATGCTAATGAAATATATAGATTTTTTTAACATTAATCCTCCATTATAAATTTCACAGTACATGGCTCACATTGAGTCATGCGTTACTTTTCATGCTTAGCTATGGAAATTAAATAATAAGATCCGCGTTCCTTCGGTTTAAACCTACTTCCGATTTGCCATAGGCAAATTGAACGATTTTATAACTTTGCATGCGTTCCTTCGACTTTCGTCTACTTCCGTCACCCTGTAAGATGATGAACGTGAATACTGATTTAGTTTAATATTAATTTTTAGTAAGATTATAATCGTTAACGTTAATATGCAAAAAATGCATATAGTAATATTTCCCTGTTTTATGGGAAATATTAACTATTTTATTGTTGATAAATCAGTCCAGGCGGAATTATTGTTACTAGAGTTTACACTAGCATTAATGAATTTCATAATATGCAAACCATCATCAATATTTGGCAATAACTTTAATAAATCTTCCTTATTTTCCTTATTTTGTATAACATCAGCAGCATCTGAATAAATCTGTGCAAATGCTTCAAGGTACCCTTCTGGATGACCAGCAGGGATTCGCACGTTAGCCTCAGTTCCTTCAACTTTGATAGAACCACCCCTTGTTATTATTTGGCTAGGCTCTCCTACTTGACTAAATGTTGCATAATTTGGATTTTCTTGACTCCATTTTAATGCTCCCTTTTCTCCATAAATAGCTACAGTAAAATTATTTTCTTCTCCTGTCGCAACTTGAGAGATAGATAATGAGCCCTTAGCTCCGTTGTTTAATCTTATCATTATCGACGCATCGTCATCTAATTTTCTTCCTTCAACAAAAGTTGTAAGATCTGCACTAACTGATTGTAATTTTAATTGAGTTATAAATTCCAACAAATGCATAGTGTGACTACCAATATCACCTACACCTCCTGCAGCTCCACTTCTTGCGGGATCTGTTCTCCATTCTGCTTGTTTATTTGAACCAGAATCTTCTTCTTTTGATCCGAGCCATCCTTGCAAATAAGATCCTTTAACAATTCTTATTTTTCCAAGTGCTCCATTTTCAATAAGTGATCTCATACCTCTAACAACTGGATATCCTGAATAATTATGAGTTAAGAAAAAATGAGCATCAGATTTAGAAACTGCATCAACTAATTTATGAGCATCTTCCATTGTAGAGGTCATAGGTTTGTCACAAATGACATGAATATTTTTATTTAGAAATTCAATTGCTGGCGCAGCATGCATATGATTTGGTGTAACAATAGATACTACATCAATTCCATTATCTCTTTTAGATTCCTCTTCAGCCATCGTTTTAAAATCAGGATAACTTCTTGAAGGATCGAGACCAATTTCTTCAGCAGATTTTGCCGCTTTTTCTGGAGTTGAAGATAAACAACCAGCAACAAATTCATATTTATCATCCATTCTTGCACATAGACGATGAACAGCTCCAATAAAAGCTCCTTGGCCACCACCTATCATTCCTAATTTTAATCTTTTTGCCATTTAAATTCCCTCCTAAATACCTAAAAGTTTTTTATTAG
This sequence comes from uncultured Alphaproteobacteria bacterium, assembly GCA_902614085.1. Lineage (GTDB taxonomy): Bacteria > Pseudomonadota > Alphaproteobacteria > HIMB59 > CACPNW01. The sequence continues at coordinate 459,436 of CACMJS010000001.1, read as the reverse complement.
TTTCTTCATCCATTCCTGAGTCAGCAAAATCATCAAATGCTTTTTCAGTTACATCGATGATATGTTCTTTTATAAATTTGGCACCCTCTTCTGCTCCTTGTTGAGGGCTTTTTATACAACATTCCCATTCTAGCACTGCCCAACCATCAAAATTATAACCAGATAGTTTTGAAAAAATAGATTTAAAGTCAACCTGACCATCTCCTAATGATCTAAATCTGCCTGCTCTATCAATCCAAGATTGAAAACCTCCGTACACACCTTGTTTTCCACTTGGATTTAATTCTGCATCCTTTACGTGAAACATTTTTAATTTGTCATGATAGATATCAATATGATCTAAATAATTTAAATGTTGAAGAACAAAATGACTTGGATCATAAAGCATATTACATCGTGGATGATTACCAACCTTTTCTAAAAACATTTCAAAAGTAATGCCATCATGGAGATCTTCACCAGGATGAATTTCATAACAAAGATCTACCCCAGCTTCGTCAAATTTATTTAAAATTGGTTTCCATCTTTTTGCAAGTTCATTAAAAGCTTCATCTACTAATCCTTCTGGTCTTTGAGGCCATGGATATAAATATGGCCAAGCTAGCGCACCAGAAAAAGTTGCATGTGCATTTAGTCCAAAGTTCTTTGAAGCCATTGCTGCTTGCATTAATTGATCAATGGCCCATTCTTTTCTTTTACTTGGATTACCTCTTACTTTTTCATCTGCAAATCCATCAAAAGGTATATCGTATGCAGGATGAACAGCAACAAGCTGACCTTGAAGGTGAGTAGATAGCTCTGTCAGTTGTATATTATTATTTTCAAGAATTCCTTTTATATCATCACAATAATCTTTACTTTCAGATGCTTTTTTTAAATCTATTAATCTTGAATCCCAAGAAGGTATCTGTACGCCTTTATATCCTAAATTAGAAGCCCATTTTGAAATTGACTCTAATGAGTTAAAAGGTTCATCATCACTTACAAACTGGGCAAGAAATATTGCAGGGCCTTTTATTTTTTTCATATTAAATCTCCATAATTATTTAAACACGAAACAGTTAGGTAGTCATTAAATTTTTAAAATTTTCGTAAAGTTTTTTAGTATTATTGTTCATTTCTTGAATATTATTTCTAAGCGATTTATCCAGTTCATCAATAGAATTTTTTCCTAAATATTTTTCTAAAGTATTTTTTAATTCAGGAACTTTAGACCATTTAATAATTGTGCTTTCATCTACTTCTATATGAAATTGAATACCATAAGCATGATTTTTATACTTAAATATTTGAAATTTTGTAATATCTGATGAACCCAAAATAGTAACTTCAGAATTATTTAGTTCACTTACTTCGTAACTATGCCATTGCAATGCTTTAATCTGATTATCAAAATTTTGAAAAATTTGATCCTTTTTTTTGTTATCTAAAATATTAATATTTAAAATCCCAATTTCTGGAGGATTAGATTTAATTACTTTACCGCCAAGAATTTCACCTAAAAATTGACAACCTAAGCAGATTCCAAGATATGGTTTTTGATTATTTAGAACAAATTCCTTTATCTTATTTTTTTCATCAATCATCCACGGATATTGTTCTTCCATCCAAGTATCCATTGGTCCACCTAAACATATCATTCCATTAAATATATCAAGATTAACAGGAATCTTTTCTCCTTCATCCAATCGAATAATAGTTGTTTCTACTAAATCTTCATTCATTAACTTGGTAAAGTACCCAGGCGTTACTAAGGGCGTATGTTGAAGAATAATTATTTTATGAGACACTTTGTTCTAAGTTGAGTAATCTTTTTTTTAATTTGATTCCCCCTCTACCAGAAAATCCTCCAAGTTTACCATCACTACGAATTACACGGTGACAGGGGATAATAAGTAAAAGTTTATTTTGTCCACAAACATTACCTACATATCTTGGAGACGTACCAACTTTTTTTGCTATTTCTCCGTATGTTGAAACTTTACCATATTTAATTTTAGATAATTCTTTCCAAATTTTTTTTTGTAAAGGGGAACCTTCAAAAGAATAGTTAATCTTAAAATTTTTAAGTTTTCCAGAAGCATATAAATTAATCTGATTTTTAATGTTAATTAAGTCAATTGTTTTTTTTGTTTTACCAAAGCTAAGTGAATAAACATTACCTCTGTTTTTTTTCACTGTAATCCAACCAAGTTTAGTTTCAAAACAAGCTGTTTCCATATAAAATTAATAACATTATTGAATGAATCTATCAAAGTAATTTATAGTAAATCATGGATGAAGATAATTTAAATCTAGAAATTAGAAAATTTCTTAAACAAGTTGGTATTAGCTCGCAACGTGAAATAGAAAATTACATACGAAAAAAATTTTCTGAAGGAAGTATAAAAATAGGTGAATCTATAAAAGTGTCTATGAATTTATCATCTGAAGATGGAGAGCTTAATCATTCAATTAATGAAGATTTAAAAATAAAATAATTTATTAAAATTTAATTAAAAAATATTTAAGATAGAATTTTTATCTAAAATATTTTTGCATACTTTCTTAAATCTACGTTACTTATTGTTTTAAAAGTTCCATCACCATTATTTATATAAACATCGTTATTACCTGAGTTTAGCCAATGACCGTTGACCATAAAGTCAATATTACCATCAAAGTTAATATCTGCAGGATGTAATGATAAATACCAACCATTCTCTTCGTGATTAACTTCTGACATAGGCCAATTCTCTTTATTATACTTAGTCACACTATGAACAGATTGTTGCCAACCAATTGTGAAATTACCCTTACCATCATTCAAGTAAGTAATTAAATAACCGCCAACATAGTTAAGACCTATTGTCGAACCTACAAAATCCATATCACCATCATTATCAACATCAGCAACCATAGTGCCTACTGGATTACAAAGTGGAATTTTTTCTTTAGTCTTTGAATGATATCCTACATTTTTTATTTCTTTTGAATTTTTAGTGTTCCATTTGTTAGTACCATTACCCCAAAGAATTCTTAGACTGTGTCTGTTTTTAGAACTTTTTTGATGCCCCTTCCAGTTGCTATGATATTTAAAACAATCTGAACTATGAGCACCAGCCAACATATCGATGTATCCATCACCATCAAAATCTGCGTGTCTTACAATAAAGGCAAATTGATTACCACAAGTTGAGCTTTTCATATTACCTTTACCGTCGTTGATAAGACAAATCATTTCACCGTTGCTGCCTTTCCAATCAATACTTGCAAGAATGATGTCAATATCACCATCTTTATCAAAGTCACCTGCATCGGCTCTGTGTGAATAATTACAAATTCTATTATATTTTTTATTGAAGTCCTTACCGTCACCAATATGTGTTTCACTTGACTCTTTTAAGAATCCTTCTGGCTGTGACAAGAAATAAGAATGATAACCACCGCAACCTGTTCCAAAATCATTAACGGCTGCTGCCAAATAAATGTCGTCCCAACCGTCGCCATTGAAATCTGCAATAAGTGGTTGTGCAGTTCCACTTTGAATGAATGGTAAATTGTCTTGTATTAAACCTGTACCCCAATATGACTCTTTTCCTTCAGCTCTTCCAGTTTCTTTTTTACCAAGAATAATTTGATAGTTATGTTGTGTAACACCTTTCTCTGCCAAACAAGCACCAGCATCTTTATTAGCTTTACAGACATAGATACCTTGATCCTCGTCTAATTTTGCTTTGAATTGCTTATCAAGATTTAAAACTGTTACTACGTAATCTTGAACACCATCTCTGTTGAAATCTCCTGTTGCAATAAAATCATGCATTGTAAACCAAAATTGGGTTTTATCATACGCTAAGAGTTTCGCTAGAAATTGATCCTTAAGCATCTTTTTTGGTAGAAGCCATTTTTTCTTACCATTCAAATTTTTTTCCCACAAGTACTTGGTATCAAATCCTTGACCACCTTGAAAAGGATATTTCTCTTTTGTTATTGCAGTAGTTGATAGAAATATCGTAATTAAAAAAAAAGTTGCAAACTTAATCATAAAATTTTTAAATTTTTGAAAAATTAATTAATACGATTTTGTATTTTATCAATATTTTCAAGTTTAGATAATGGTCCAATACTCGATATAGTAATTGGCCCTTTTACAATTTCATTAGCAATCTTTTGAACAGTTTCTTTAGAAACCTTATCTATATTTTTAATAGTTTCAGCTGGGTCGATTATTCTATTAAAGACCAGAAGTTGTCTAGCAGCACTCTCACATCTTCTAAATGCACTTTCCCTACCCATCATTAAGCTTGCTTTCAACTGAGCTTTACCTCTATTGATTTCCTTTTCTGTAATTGAATTAGGACTTTCGTTAAGTTGATCACATAAAACAGGTATGAGCTCTTGGATTTGATTTTCACCTGTTCCACAATAAATACCAAAAACACCAGTGTCAGTGTAAGATGAGCTAAAAGAAGAAATACCATATACAAGACCGCGTTTCTCTCTAATCTCTTGAAACAATCTTGATGACATACCGCCCCCTAATAAAGAAGAGTAAACCAATAAAGAGTAGTAGTCATCATGGTGGTAATCTATACCTTCAAAACCAAGCAATAGATGAATCTGTTCTAATTTTTTATCTTCTCTGTATTCTCCAGATTTATAATCTGCTTTTTGTCTTTCAGCAGATAATCCAGTTGGAAGATTAGTGCATGATTTTTTAATTGATTCTACAAATTGATCATGGTCAATTTTTCCAGCTGCACTTATAATCATTTTTTTTGGATTATAATGATTCATCATAAAGTCTCTAACTTCGTCTCTTGAAATATTTTTAATAATATCAGTTTTGCCCAATATGGAACGTCCCATTGGCTGATCTGGGTATGCTTTTTCTTGCCAATAATCAAAAATCATATCATCAGGAGTATCAAGGTACATTCCAATTTCTTGAATTATGACTCCTCTTTCTCGATTAAGTTCATCTTCAGCAAATGTAGAATTTTGCAAGATATCTGTCAGAATATCTATTCCATAATGTAGATCATCAGCTAAGAGCTTTACATAATAAGCTGTTATTTCCTTTGAAGTATAAGCATTTATATCTCCACCAACATTTTCAATTGTTTCAGCAATTTGAAGAGCGTTTTTAGTTGATGTGCCCTTAAAAGCCATATGCTCTAAAAGATGAGCAACACCATTTATGTCTTTTGTTTCATCTCTGCCGCCAACAAAATTCCAAATACCCATTGATACTGTTTCCAGGCCTGGCATATTCTGGGTTACTATTCTTAATCCGTTTTCTAGTGTTGTAATTTTATGCATTGTTTATTTTTTCTAAGATAAAGTTTTTTATATCTATAGTACTATTGGGTAATATAGTCATCTTTTCCTCTTTATCAAAGAGATTGCTCAATTCTTTCGGTATATCAATTTCTTTATTAATTGCTTTATTCACGGCATTGTCAAATTTTGCAGGATGTGCACAAACCAAAGATACCCAAGCTTCATCATCTTTTTTATCTAATAATACTTTTAGTCCTGTTGCAGTATGTGGATCAGCAATATAATTATATTTTTCATATACATATTTAATTGTCTCCAGAGTCTGATTATCATCAATTGAAGAAGCCTTATATATTTGCTGAAACTTAGCTAATACAGAGTCATCAAATTGATAAAAACCTTTTGATGAAAAGTTTTCAAATACTTCATTTACTCTTTTGCTATCTCTATTGAGGCTTTCAAAAATTTGCCTCTCAAAGTTACTTGAAACTTGTATATCCATACTAGGGCTATATGTTTGAGATACAGATTTTTTTTTCATTTCTCCATTGTCTACTATGGACTTCAAAATATCATTAGAATTAGTTGCAATATGCAAATGACCAATTGGTAATCCCATTTGTTTAGCAACAAAGGCTGAAAAAATATTACCAAAATTTCCTGAAGGAACAATGAAATTAATTTGCTGCTTATTAGTTTGCAAGTAAGCCCAAAAATAATAAACAACTTGTGCAATTAATCGTGCCCAATTTATAGAGTTTACAGCAGTTAAAGAGGTAGACTGTTGTATTTCGTCATCAACAAATAATTCTTTGACAATTTTTTGACAATCATCAAAATTACCATCTATAGCAATATTAAAAATATTCTTATCAATTACTGTGGTCATTTGTTTTTGTTGAATAGGCGATACTTTATTATGAGGATGTAGAATAAATACATTTATATCTTTTTTTGATTTAAAAGAATGAATTGCAGCTGAGCCAGTATCACCAGAAGTTGCACCTAAAATAGTAATTTTTTTTGGAGAAATCTTTAAACTTGTAGAAAATAGGTTACCAAGAAATTGTAAAGCATAATCTTTAAACGCATAAGTAGGCCCATAAATTAACTCTAATAAAAATTTATTATTTTCTAATTCTACTAAAGGAGCTATTTTTTCATGGTTAAAATTTGCATAAGTTTCATTTAAAATTTTTTGTAATTCTAATTTTTCTATATTTTCATGTACATAAGGAAAAATAATTTCGCATGCCACTTCTTCGTATGATTTATTTTTTAAACTTAGTAGGTCTATTTTGGGCCACCTTTGAGGTAGATATAGACCTCCATCTCTGGATAATCCTTGATAAAGAATATCGTTGAATGATCTGCTTAGAGAATCATCTCTTGTGCTTAAATATTTCATTAAAGATAGCGATTAGTAATATATTCTTTGAAATATTTAGCATTTAAAGGCGACTTTGTAACCTGTTCTAAAACCTCATCAGTTGAAAAAAAACTAGCTTTTTCATGGATATTTTTTTTAAGCCAATTTACTAAATTTGAAAATTCACCATTTTCTATTTCCTTATCTAATTCCTTTTGATCAGTTCTCAATTGAGACGCAAATTGAGCAGCAGTGAGTGCCCCTAATGAATATGTTGGAAAGTATCCAAATAATCCAGCAAACCAATGAATATCTTGTAAACACCCATCAGTGTCTTTATTTATCGATAAATTAAATAATCTATTAAATTCATCATTCCAAGCATCGGGAATGTCTGCAATATTTATTTCATTGTTAAAAATTTTTCTTTCTAAATTAAATCTTAAAATAATATGTAGTGGGTATGTAACTTCATCCGACTCAACTCTTATAAAAGATTTATTTACTCGAGTACCTAATTTGTAAAGATTATCAGGATCTGTAGCTTTGTCTTTAACATTAAATTGTCTATTTAAAGTATTAGATAAAAATTTTTTAAAAGCTAAAGATCTTGTGATTTGCATTTCAATTAATAGTGATTGACTTTCATGCATAGCCATTCCTCTAGATTTACCTGCTGGCTGATGCATCCAATCTTTTGGTAGGTTTAGCTCATATAATGCATGTCCAGTTTCATGCATAACACCATCTAAAGATGAAAATGGATTGTCATTATTATATCTAGTTGTAATTCTAACATCATTTGTAGATCCTCCACAAAAAGGGTGGGCACTTTTATCAAGTCTTCCCCTTGTAAAATCAAAACCTATTTGTTTCATTATATATTCAGAAATATTTTTCTGCTTTTCTTCATCTATACTTGTTTCAAATTGAAGTGTTTCTTCATTTCTTTGCTTATCTATAATTTTGTCAATAAGTGGTGATAGAAATTTTTGTAAATCATCGAATACTTCAGATATTTTATTTTCTTCTGAAGAAGGTTCAAATTTATTTATTAGAGCTTCATACGGAGAAACTTTAAAAGTTTCTCCTAAAATATTAGCTTCTTCTTTCGTTAAATTTATAAGTTCTTCTAAATCTTTTTTTACTAAATTAAAATCTGACTTTTCCCTGGCCTCTTGCCAAACGCCCTCACAATTAGCTGAAGATTTTGAAATTTTTTCTACAAGCTCCGTTGGTATAGCAGAAGCTAATTTATATTCTCTATCCATTTCATTTAAGTTTTTCAGATCACTATTATTTAGACTAAGTTTCTTTGACTCTTCAATTAAATCACCAACTTCAGAAGATGAAATTTTACTATGACTAAGTTTTGACAAATAGGCTAATTGCTCTGATCTTTGATCTCTTGAGCTGCTCGGCATCATTGTTGCCATATCCCAGTGTAAAATACCTGCAATATCTGATGTCAGTGAAGCTTCATTAAAGATTTCTTTAAGTTTTAAATATGTTTTCATTTTTTCATCCTAAATAAATAAATTATAAAAATAATCAAAAAAGAAAAGCTCATCAAAAACCATGTAATTGCATACTGCAAATGATTATTTGAAAAATTATGATTTTGAGATGAGGGTATTAAGAAATTCTCTGCATAATTGCTCATATTTTTAATGAAAAATTTCTGATTAATCTTAACATCTAAGTAAGTTTGAATTTGCTTCAGATCATAATAATACCATTCATTTGAAGAGATAGAATTCTCAGGAGTAAACATCTGTTTTTGAGTTGGGTATCGGATATACCCAAGAATCTCATCATTTATTATTTCATTATTGTTTTTAAAATAATTATATCTACTTTGTTCAAACCAACCTTCATCAATTAAATAATTATTACCATGATTATCTGATAATAAACTTGCTATTCTAACACCAGAAATACCATTCAATGTTTTTGCAGGGAAAAAAATTTTTTTACTTCTGTCAATAGTTCCAAAAGTGATAACTTTAGTAAACTCATCAATGTTTGGATACTTCATTTTTCCCATTGAAAGTGAAAGTGGTTTTTGGTCCTTTAGTTCATTAAATTCGGCTATAATTTTTTCTTTCCATTCCAATCTTTGCAATTGCCAAATTCCTAAAAATATTGTCAGTGCAACACAAAATAAACTGAATAAAAAAAATTTTAAAGGAAAGTCTTTAATTTATGCACCCCAAACATAAACGCAGACAAACAAGAAAAGCCAAACTACGTCAACAAAGTGCCAGTACCATGCCGCTGCCTCTAATCCAAAATGCCTATCTGGAGTAAAATGATTTTTATAAACACGATACAAACAAACAGCTAAGAATGCTGTTCCAACCATTACGTGAAATCCATGAAAACCGGTCGCCATGTAAAATACTGATGGATATATCCCATCTGTAAAACTGAAATAATGATGAGCTGCCTCGTAATATTCTACACCCTGCATAATTGAGAAGAAAATTCCAAGACCAACAGTACACCATAATGCTTGAATAGCTTGATCTCTATGGCCTTCTCTAACAGCGTGGTGAGCCCATGTACAAGTAGTACCCGACATTAATAAAATTAATGTATTTAAAAAAGGAACATCAAGAGGATCAAATGTTTTAATACCCTCTGGCGGCCAAATACCTACAGCACCATTACTGTCAAAGGTTTCTGAGAATTCTTCTATAGGTAGTTTAGGTGTTAAACTTGCATCAAAGAAAGCCCAAAAAAAAGCAACAAAGAACATTACTTCTGATGCAATAAAAAGCGCCATTCCATATCTTAATCCGAGTTCCACAACAGGTGTGTGAACTTTTTGGAAAGTTGATTCTTTAATTACATCTCTCCACCATAGGAACATAATAGTTAACAAACCAATAGTTCCAAGAATTAAAAGCCAAGAAGTTCCGTAGTGCATATAAAATACAAGACCAGCTGCCATTGCAAGTCCAGCTATTGATGAAAGGAAAGGAAGAGGGCTTGGATCAACCAAATGATATGGATGTTTTTGCCCTGTGGTTGTGGATTTATTAGCCATTTATTAATCTATATATTTAAAAAAGGTATATGACAATGTTATCTCTTCAACATCTTTCATTGTTGGATCCTCATTAATTGAGGGATCAATGTAAAACACAACAGGCATTTCAACTGTTTCTCCAGGTTTCAAAGCCTGCTTTTCAAAACAGAAACACTGAGTCTTAATAAAATAAGGACCAACCTTTTCTGGTAAAACATTAAATGTCGCAGTACCGATAGTTTCAATATCAGATAGATTAGTAGCTGTATAATTAACAAGTTTATTTTCACCAACTTTAAATCTGATATTTTCTGGAGCAGTAAAGGTCCAATTTATACTGTCATTAACATCAGCGTTAAAGTTAAGGTTAATATCTCTTTCCAAAATTGATGATGAAAGAAACTCAGATGTACTTGTCTTACCGCCATAACCAGTAACACGACAAAATAAATCATATAAGGGTACCGAAAAAGCTACTAATGTAATCATTGTTAAAACAATAAATGATAATCCTATAGCTGTTCTAGTATTTGTCATTATACTCCAAAAATATTAGCCTTAAATAAAGTCCATAAATAAAAGAATGCAACAATACAAAGCAAGATTATTAAAGTTATAATATTTTTTCTTCTTCTGTTTTTCATCTTAACACCACATGATCAATCAACAATGCTGAAAATAAACTAAATAAGTAAAGAATTGAAATGGCAAAAAATTTTAATCCTTCAGAATTTGGTATTGATTTTCTTTCCTTAGATTTTTTTAACTTTAAAGAGCTATTAAATAATAATAAGTTTAAAATTGTAACTATAGTTAAGTATATTATTCCAACATTGTTATCTAAATATGGAAGATAGCTCGATAAAATTAATATTACAGAATAATAAACAATCTGTTTTTTTGTATCTTCAATGCTACTTACATTTGGTAACATGGGCACATTAGCATTTTTATAATCATTATATCTATATACTGATAATGCCCAAAAATGAGGTGGCGTCCAAAAAAATATAATTACAAATAAACTAATTGGTAAAAAACTTAATTCTGGAATAACTGCTGTCCATCCAATAATTGGAGGTATTGCTCCTGCTGCTCCTCCAATAACTATATTTAATGAAGTTGTTCGTTTAAGCCAAAATGTATAAATAAATACATAAAAAAGAATTGTAAAAAGAAGCAAACTTGTTGCTAATGAATTTGAGAACCATTGCATCAATATTAAAGAAATAGTTCCTGTTAGTATTCCTGCAACTAAGGCTTCATTTTTTGAAACCACTCCAAGTGGAATTGGTCTTAATTTTGTTCTTTCCATAGTTTTATCAATATCTTCATCAAACCACATATTGATTGCAGCTGAAGACCCAGCTCCTAATGCAATAGCAACTATTACCATAAAACTATTTAGGAATGCGATTTGCCCTGGCGCCAAAAACATTCCAACAAACGCTGTAAAGATAACCAAGGACATAACTCTTGGTTTCATTAGTTCGTAATAACCTTTGAATTTTCTTAAAAGAAAATTATTGCTATAACCAGCTTCTAAGGATTTAGCATCCACGTTAATTATCCTTTGAATTTAGGTAAAGTCTCAAACTGATGGAATGGCGGAGGTGAAGATAGTGTCCACTCAAGAGTATCAGCTCCTTCTCCCCAAGGGTTTGAAACTTCTTTCTTTCCGAAAAATAATGCATATACAATCGCGAAAAGGAATATCAAAGTTGCGGCAAAAGAAATGTAAGAACCATAAGTTGATACAAGATTCCATCCTGCATAGGCATCTGGATAATCTGGAATTCTTCTAGGCATTCCAGCAAGTCCAAGGAAATGTTGAGGAAAAAATGTTACATTTACTCCAATAAAAAATAACCAAAAATGTAATTTGCCTAAAAATTCATTATATTTTCTTCCAGACATTTTTCCAAACCAATAGTAAATACCCGCAAAAATTCCAAACATAGCTCCCATACTCAGAACATAATGAAAGTGTGCAACAACATAATACGTATCATGCATTACAGTATCTATTCCAGCATTGGCCAGAATGACTCCTGTTACACCTCCAAGTGTAAATAAGAAAACAAATCCAATTGCAAATAACATTGGAGTTTCAAATGTAAGTGATCCACCCCACATAGTTGCAATCCAGCTAAATATTTTTATACCAGTTGGAACAGCAATAATAATTGTAGCTAGCATAAAATATGCTCTTAAATCTGCACTCATACCAACTGTAAACATATGGTGAGCCCACACGATAAAACCTATAAATCCTATTGCTATCATAGCATAAACCATTCCTAGATATCCAAACACTGGTTTTCTAGAGAAAGTAGAGATGACTTGGCTTACAATTCCAAAAGCGGGTAATATCATGATGTAAACTTCAGGATGTCCAAAGAACCAGAATAAGTGTTGGAAAAGAACTGGATCTCCACCACCTGCAGGATTAAAGAATGTTGTACCAAAGTTTCTATCAGTTAGAAGCATTGTAATTGCTCCAGCTAAAACAGGAACAGCTAACAAAAGTAAGAATGCTGTAATTAACATAGCCCATACAAATAGAGGCATCTTATGAAGGGTCATTCCAGGTGTTCTCATATTAAGTATTGTTGTTATAAAATTAACTGCACCTAAAATTGAGGAAGCACCCGCTAAATGAAGAGCAAAAATTGCCATATCAACAGAAGGTCCTGCGTGTCCAAGTTTATTTGAGAGTGGAGGATAAATTGTCCATCCCGTACCAGCGCCAGTTCCTATTGTTGCTGAAACAACTAATAAAACTAGGGCAGGAACAAGTATCCAAAAACTAAAGTTATTCATTCTTGGGAAAGCCATATCAGGTGCACCGATCATCAATGGAACAAACCAGTTTCCAAAACCACCTATTAATGCAGGCATTACAACGAAGAATACCATTAACAAACCATGGGCAGTAATAATTACATTCCAAACTTGTCCATCTGCAACGACGTCTAAGCCCGGTGCTGCTAATTCAGCTCTCATTAATAATGAGAAGAAACCTCCAACTAATCCAGCTAGTATAGCAAATATGATATAGAGAGTTCCAATATCTTTATGATTGGTAGAAAAAAACCATCTTTTTATAAATCCTGGTTTATGATCATGATGGTCGTGACTTGCTGAATCTGCGTAACTCATTTTTCTCCTATTCTATTATATTCTCTGTAGTTGTTATTTCGTTTGCTAATGCTAACTTATTTTTTTGTTCAATTATCCAGTTATTAAAATCTTTTTCATTAAGTGCTTCTATGACAATGGGCATATACCCATGACCTGTTCCACATAATTCGGAACATTGACCTCTATATATTCCTGGCTCATCTATATTGAACCATGTTTCATTAAGTCTACCAGGAACCGCATCTTTTTTTACACCTAAAGAAGGCATAGCAAAACTATGAAGCACATCACCAGCAGTAACCAATACGTGAATATTTTTATTTGCTGGTACAACTAGGTGGTTATCTACTGTTAATAATCTTATGTCACCTGGTTCTAATTCATCATCAGGTATCATGTAACTCTCAAAAGAAATGTCATCATGTTCTGGATATTGATACTCCCAGTACCACTGATGACCAATAACTTTAATAGTCATATCAGTTTCAGGTATTACGTCTTGCTGATATACTAACTTAAAAGATGGGATTGCCATAAAAATTAATATTATTACTGGAATCCCAGTCCAGAGAATTTCTATAAATGTGTTATGAGTAGTTTTAGAAGCAATTGGATTTGCTTTTCTTCTAAACCTAAATACAACATAGAAGATTAGAAATAGTACAAATATTGTGATTGCAGTCATCATAATTAATACAAAATTATGAAGATCGTAAACATTTCTCATAACGTCACTTGCAGGTGTTTGAAAGCCTAACTGCCAATCAGAGATACCATTTGCTGATGAAGCAAAAGCAATAAATGTAGCGGTAATAAAGGATAAAATGCGCATCTTATTTAAATATTGTATACACTAATAAATAAATTATTCAGTAAATTAACCAGTGATTTAGAGGCAAAATTCTAGGACAGGTTGTCGCTCATTATGATTTATTCAATGACCGATTGAATAGAAAAAATTGCAGCTGTTGTTGCAGTGTCTGAGCGTAAAATTCTTTTTCCCAAAGATACAGATATACATGAAGACAAAGAAGAGATGGTTCCTCGTTCCTTTTCAGAAAAACCACCTTCAGGTCCAATAATGACAGCCCATTTTTTGTATTTTTTTGTTTCATTAGTTAATGCATTATAAATAGTAGGTAAATTTTCATTTCCTTCATCGCAAAAAACTAACCCTCTATCAGATGGAAAATTGTTAACTAAATCATCTAGTTTAATTGTTTTATCTAAAGTTGGAATGGACAATCTCTCAGATTGTTCTGAGGCTTCAATCATATTTAATTCAAAATTTTTAAAATTTATTTTTGATTGATTTGTATATTCTGTCAAAATTGGAATAAATCTTGAGATGCCAAGCTCGGTAGCTTTTTGAATGGTAATATTCATTCTATAAGATTTGATTGGAGCAAATATTAGCCATAAATCAGTTTCCTGAGGAATCTCTCTCAATTTGTTTTGTATTTGTAAAACAATGTTATCTCTATTAATAGAAATTACTTTAGATAACCATTCACCTGTCAAACCATCGAATAAATTAATACTATCTTCTTTTTTGATTCTAAGAACATTTTTTAAAAAGTGATGCTGCTTATTTTTTATATAAATTAAAATATTGGCTGATAATTTTTTTGATACAAATAATCGTGTTTTAGACATTTTCATTACAATAGTTTAGAATTATAACATTATATTCACATATGTGGGATAACTTAGTTATAAAAAAAATATTTGATTACTGTGAGTTAATCAGACTGAACAAACCTATTGGCTTCCTTCTATTAATGTGGCCTTGCTGGTTTGGTTTAGCGTTACTAAAAATAGAAACTTCTAAACTATTATTTTGGTATTTACTTTTTTTAATTGGTTCTTTTTTAATGAGAAGCGCAGGTTGTATAATTAATGACATCATCGATATTGATTTTGATCAAAAAGTTTCACGTACCAAATTTAGACCTTTAGCATCAAAGAAAATTTCTATTACTGAATCCATATTATTATTAACTGTATTATTGGTAATTAGTTTTTTCATTCTTCTCGAGTTTAATTTTAAATCAATTGTATTGGGTTTGTTAAGTGTGCCATTTGTGATTTTATATCCTTTTATGAAAAGAATAACTTACTTCCCACAGCTATTCCTTGGAATTATTTTTAGTTGGGGTGTGCTAATAGTTTCAATGCAATTTAATACAAAAATTACTTTTGATTTTCTTTTATTGTATTTTGTATGTATTTTTTGGACATTGGCATATGATACGATTTATGCCTACCAGGATAGGTCAGATGATGTTTTAAATAAAATAAAATCTACTGCAGTTTATTTTGATAAAAATGGTAAAAGATTTGTTCAAACATGCTATCTTATTATCTTAATTATACTGTCTTATTTTGTATGGAATTCCTCAAATTTTTTACTTAGTTCAATTATTATAGCCACTATCGCAATTTGTACGTATATAGCAATTCAGAAATGGGATATAACATCACCGTTAAGTTCAAATTATTATTTCAGACAAAATAATATTTTTGCAATTATGTTATTTTTACTTTTACAAACTTTTTAATGTCTTCAGATAAAAAACAGTCAGTTACTTCAAGAATAGTTTTTCATTATTTAATGGGTCATAAACTCAAAATAATATTAGCTTTATTTATGATGGTTATCTCAGCAGGAGCAACAGGTTTGCATGCTTGGTTAGTAAGACCTGCACTTGATGAAGTCTTAATCAAAGGGAATAAAGAAATGTTATTTTTAATTCCAATTGCAATTATTATAGTGACACTCTGTAAAGGATTGGCAACATATACTCATTCTTATCAAATGAGTAAGGTTGCACATTCTATTATAGCAAAACTTCAAACTCAGATGTTTGAAAAACTCATGTATTTGAATATGAAATTTTATAATGATTCTAAGTCAGGTAATTTAATTTCAAGACTCATCAATGATACTTACTACTTAAGACTTGCAATTGTGAAATCTGTAACAGGAATTATAAAGGATGTTTTAGTTATTATTTTTTTACTAGGTAACATGTTTTACCAAAGTTGGACCCTAACTCTTTTTGCTTTTTTTGCATTCCCTTTAGCAATCTGGCCCATAAGAAAAATTGGAAAGAGTATAAGAAAAATTACTTACACTATCCAAAACGAAATTGCAGTTTTTTCTAATGTATTAGCTGAGAGTATTAAAGGTATTAGACAAGTAAAAGCATACTCAAGAGAAAACTATGAAAAACAAAGAGCTTTTGAAACAATTAATTTCATTCAAAAATATTTTACAAAATCTGCTTTTATTAGCAATCGCTTAAGCCCTTTAATGGAATTTATTGGAAGTTTAGCTGTAGCACTATCAATTTATGCTGGGGGTGTTTTTGTCTTAAACGAAAGTATGACAACAGGTCAATTTATGAGTTTTTTAGTAAGTCTTCTTCTGGCTTATCAACCTGTAAAGGCACTTGGCAATTTAAACATTAGCGTCCAGGAAGGCCTAGCAGGAGCTGAGAGAATATTTAAACTTTTAGATACAAGCGAAACAAATATGGAAAATATTTCTACAAAAAAAACCATAGATCTAGATGGAGACATTGTTTTTAAAGATGTTTCATTTGCGTATAACGATAATACTGTGCTCGATAAAATAAATTTAAGAATACCAAAAGGAAAAAAAGTTGCATTAGTTGGCTTATCTGGTTCTGGTAAATCGACCATAGCAAATATAATTTTGCGATTATATGATAATTATTCAGGCTCTATTTTAATTAATTCTAAAGATATAAAAAAACTAGATCTGACAGATGTAAGAAATAGTGTTTCAATAGTAACACAAGAAACAATTTTGTTTAATGAGAGTATATTTAATAATATTAAATATGGAAATCTTGAAGCAAGTGATAAAGAGATTAGCTTAGTTGCTCAAAATGCTGGAGTAAAAAATTTTTCAGAAGAATTAGATCAAAAACTACAAACCATTATTGGAGAAAACGGTATAAAATTATCTGGTGGACAACGACAAAGAATTGCTATTGCCCGAGCTCTAATAAAAGATGCTCCACTTTTAATTATGGATGAGGCTACATCGTCTCTTGATAACATAACTGAAAATAAAATTCATGAAACAATAAATAATCTTATGAAAAATAAGACCAAATTAATAATTGCACATAGATTAAGCACAATAGAAGATGCAGACATAATCTACGTTTTAGATAAAGGCAAAATAGAAAGTCATGGATCACATGAAGAGTTAATTTCAAAATCAGCTATCTATAAAAAATTACAACTAAGAGAACAGTTGGAAAATGAGTTTTAAAAAAAAAATTTTTAAATTTTCTATATCTCAAAAAATTTTAGCATTTATAGGTTACCTATATATCTTATTCGTATGTTACACTTCTAAAATACAGATTATAAACTCTGAGTTACCAGAAAAATTATGGAGAGAAAATAAACCATTTATTTTAGCATTTTGGCATGGTCAATTAATGATGATAGGGCATGTATGGAAAAGTAAAGCTGTGTTAAATATGTTAGCATCTAGTCATAGTGATGGTCGTTTTGGTGCATATATTGCAGGTCATTTTAATTTAAAAAATGTTTCTATAATGTCAAAAAATAAATCACCATCATTAAGAAAAGTATTTAAAATTTTAAAAGATAAAAATTATATCGGTATTACTCCTGATGGACCAAGAGGTCCAAATAAGAAAGTTTCAGAAGGAGTTATAAAAATTGCAGTACATTCTCAAGTCCCGATTATACCACTGGGTTTTGCTTCAAATAAAAATCTTAAACTTAAATCTTGGGACTCATTTTTAATAACATATCCATTTTCAAAATGTAGATTTGTCTGGGGTGAGCCAATTATTATTCCTTCTTCAACAACAGATAATGATTTAGACAAATATAAGAATTTCTTGGAAGAAAAAATTAATGATTGCATGGAATCTGCAGAAAAAAATCTAAATGCTTAGAATATATCAAATACTCAGTACTCTTCTCATACCTCTAATTATTTTTAATATATTTATTCGCATCTATAGAAAAAAAGAGGATAGACTAAGATTTATTGAAAGGTTTGGGAAATCAACGGTAAAAAAAAATAGAGAGAGAAAAGTTTTATGGATACATGCAGCAAGTATCGGCGAATTTAAATCTTCAGATTTAATTATAGAACGATATCATAAAGTATTTGATATTTTAGTAACTACAACAACAAAATCTTCAGCTGAATATATTAAGGAGTTTTACAAAAATAAAATTATCCATCAGTACATCCCATTTGATGTTTCTCTATGGTGTTCAAGATTTTTAAACTTTTGGAAACCAAATCTGATTCTATGGATAGAGTCAGATATTTGGCCAAATATGCTTAATAAAATTAGAATTAAAAATATCAATTGTTTGTATTTAAATGCAAGGATTTCTCCAATTTCTTTTAAAAAATGGAAAAATATAAAAAATTTTTACAGAAATTCATTAAAGAATTTTGACAAAATTTTTGCGCAAAGTACAGATGACAAAAAAAGAATTCAAGAATTAACAAACTTGCAAATCGATTATATTGGCAATTTAAAATTAGCTAAGAATAATAACAATTTTTCAATAAATAAAGATCAAACAAATACAATCTTAATTGCAAGTACTCATTCTAATGAAGAAAAAGAGATTATTAAATGTATAAAAAAAACAATTCGTAAATTTAATTTAAAAATCTTTCTTGCACCAAGGCACCCAGAAAGAATTGATACAATTAAGCAAGAATTAAACAAAGAAGGATTTAATATTTCTTTAGAATCTAAAAAAGAATATGAAGAAAATAATATAGTTATAATTGACAGTTTTGGAAAATTAGATCAATATTTTAAAATTAGTGATTTAGTTATTTTAGGTGGTTCTTTTTTAAAAAATATTGGTGGACATAATCCAATAGAACCTGCAAGTTATGGATGTGCTATTATTAGTGGTAATTATGTTGATAATTGGACTAATATTTATGAAGATATGGTAAAAGCAAATTCATGTATACTTGTAAATAAGTTTGAAGATATTGATATAAAGATGAAAGAATTACTAAATAATAATTTGGAAATTAAAAAAATCCAAGCAAATGCACTTGAGTTTTCAAATAGGTCTTTCTTTGAAAAAGAAAAACTTTTCCAAAATATTGAAAAGTATATTAATTAAAATGCTTAAAGCTCCTAAATTTTGGTATAAAAAAAATGACACATACTTATCAAACTCTTTATATCCACTTTCATTACTGTTTAGATTTGGAACAAAAATAAGAAATTTTGTTAGTAGAAAATCATCTTCTGGCATTCCAGTAATTTGCATTGGAAATATAGTGGTGGGAGGAGCTGGTAAAACACCAGTTGCTTTAAAAATTGGAAATTTATTAAAACTTAATGGATATAATCCTCACTTTGTATCAAGAGGATATGGTGGTGTTGAAAAATCTAATATTCTTGTTAAAGAATGGCACTCAGCAAAAAGTGTGGGTGATGAATCTTTATTACTAGCTGAAGTTGCGCCAACATGGATTGGCCAAGATAGAAGTAAATCTTTTATTTTAGCTAAAGAAAAAGGTGCCGATTGTATAATTATGGATGATGGTTTTCAAAATCCAACTCTTCAAAAAGATTTTTCAATTATTGTAATTAATGGAGAACAGGGCTTCGGAAATAAAAGGGTAATCCCGTCTGGCCCCCTTAGAGAAAGTATATCAAGAGGTATTTCCAGAGCAAATCTTGTAATCGTAATTGGAGAATTATCTCAAGATGTAAAAAATAAAATTCCAAGCACTGTCCCGATTATTCATGCTAAATTTCAAATAAGTACAGATAATAAAATATATAAGAATCAAAAAGTAACAGCTTTTGCAGGTATTGCTTATCCTGAAAAATTTTATAATTCACTTACTGAACAAGGAGCTATTTTAGAAAAAAAAATTAGCTATCCTGACCATCATATTTTTGATGAAAATGATATGTTAAATTTAGCAGAAAATGCAAATCTTACAAAATCAGTATTAGTTACTACGAAAAAAGATTTTGTTAGAATTCCTAAATCCTATCGATCTTTAGTGAGCACTTTGAATGGGGAAATTAAATTTGAAGATGAAAATCTACTTAAAGAAATATTAGGTAACATTTTAGAGAATAAAATAAATGATTTAGCGATATGAAAAATATAATTTATTTTTTTGAATATATTATAGTTTTTTTAATATTTTTTTTATTTAAACTTTTGCCATTAAATTTATCGGCTAAATTTACTTCTTTTATATTTAGCACTTTTGGTGCATTATCTGGTGCGAACAAGACTGCAATTAAAAATTGCAAATTTGTTTTTCCCAATATGAAAGAGGAAGAAGTTAAAAGTATAGTTAAAAAAAGTTGGGATAACCTAGGTAGGACAATTTCTGAACTTCCTAGATTAAACTATTTATTTGATAAAAAAAAAATAAAGTACAATAAAATTGAAAATATTGAAAATTTAATTAAAAATAATTCCCAAGGAATATTTATATGTATTCATCAGTCTAATTGGGAAGTCGTAGTACCTAGTCTAGATAGAATTGGTATAAATCTAGGTGCAGTATATAGACATATTAATAATCATTTTTTAGATAAACTTTTATTAAAAATTAGAACAAATTCGCTTGTTTCTTCTAGGAGTTTTTATACTCCAAAAGGTAAAAAAAGTGCTAAAGATATAACTGCAGCTATAAGAAATTCTTTATCAATGTTGGTTGTAATTGATCAAAAAGATTCTTCTGGAGAAGAAGTGTTATTTTTTAAACGTAAAGTTAAAACACAAACAGGTTTTTTAAAACTAGCTAGAAAATATAAATTACCAATAATCCCTATTAAAAATAAAAGAATTAATAATGGAAAAATTGAGCTTACCTTTCTTGAACCTTTTTATCACAATGATGTAAATATCAGTGATAATAAAATGATGGAAAAAATTCATTATAAGATTGAAGAGTGGATTAAAGCAGAACCAACTCAATGGTTCTGGCAACATAAAAGATTTAGTTAATTTTTTTTACCTTAATATCAATTGTACCATCAATAAGCTTAACAGATAACTGATCATTAGTTTCAATTTTTTTTGTAGTCTTAACAATTTTCTTTTTATTCATCAAAATAGAGTATCCCTTTTTAAGATTTGAAGAGATAGAATTTGAATTAAGTAGTCTGATATTTGCTTTATATTTTTCAAGATTATCTTTGTAGTTATTAGCAATATTTAAATTAAGATTTTTTGAAAGATTATTTATCTTTGTTTGTGTGAAGCTTACTAAAGAATCTGGGGAAATTACAGATTTACCTAAATTTATGAGTTTTAATTTTGATATGCTAAATTTGTTTTCAATTGATAATGTTAAATTTTTAAAATCATCTAAAAGCTTCTCCTTGTAATTATTAACTATTGAACTTGGTGACTTAAGAAACTTATTTAAGTATTCGTAATTTTCCTTTTTGGACTGAATTTGTGAATTAATTTTTGTGTTTAATCTAAGTTGTAAATTTTTAATCTTTTCTATTAATTCAAATCTGACTGGGGTAGCTTTTTCAGCTGCTGCCGTTGGTGTAGAAGCTCTTAAATCTGATACCAAATCAATAATGGTTGTATCTGTTTCATGACCTATTGCTGAAATAATTGGTATTTTTGAATTAAAAACACTTGTTGCAAGATTTTCATCATTGAATGCCATTAAATCTTCAGTACTACCTCCACCTCTAGCAATAATAAGAATATCTGGTTTAACAGATTTAAGTTTGTTGAAACCTTCGATAGCATTTATAATGTTATCTGCTGCGTCAACACCCTGAACAGAAACAGGCCATATATCTAAAGGCATTGGAAAACGATCATTCACTCTATTAATTATGTCGTGTACTACAGAGCCAGTGGGAGATGTGATAATACCTAACCTCTCAGGTAGAAAAGGTAATGGGATTTTTTTATCTTCATCAAAATAACCTTTTTTTTGAAGTCTTTTTTTTCTTTCTTCAATAAGTTTTAAAAGTGCTCCCTCTCCTGCAATTTCAATTTTATCAATATCTATTTGGTACGTAGTTTTATAGCGAGACCAAGTGGTAATTCTTCCAGTTGCTATAATTTCTAGTCCTATTTCTGGATTTATATCTAAATATTTTTTTTTCTGATCCCAAATAACTCCACTTAAAATTGAATCTTCATCTTTTAGTGTTAAATAAATTTGACCTCTTGTTGCAGTTTTAACCTCAGAAATCTCTCCTTTAATTCTTACATAGTTAAAATTGGATTCAATTACTTCTTTAAACGCTTGATTAAATTCTGAAACTTCAAACTCAGGTATATTTATTTTATCAATCATCTATATTTTTAAAAAATTTTTTTAATAAATTGCTACATTCTTTTTCCATAATGCCACCATAAATGGTTGGCGTAAATATATTATCTCTTTGAAAAGCAACTCGAAGTTTTTCAATTCCTCCATTTTTTTCATCATAGGCACCAAAATAGACATTTTTAATATGTACTTCACTTATTGCACTAGCGCACATAGTGCATGGTTCTAATGTTACAAATAATGTCATATTCTCTAAATATTTTAACTTTAGTCTTTCGCAAGTTTCTTGAATTAGATTTAACTCACAATGTTTGATAGCATTTTTATCTTTATTTACTGTATTGTAACTTCTGGCTACAATCTTGTTCGTTGCATTATCAACAAGTATTCCTCCAACTGGAACCTCATTTAAATTATAAGCCTTGTCTGCTTCAATAATTGCTTCTTTCATAAAAAAATCAACGTTCATTCTGGAACACACTTATGTTGTACATTATAATTGAATTATAATGAAAAAACCAATTATTGGAATAACTCTTGATAGTGAAAAAAAGAAAACATACTCAAAATTTCCATGGTATGCATTGAGGGAAAATTACTTAACTTCCTTAACAAAGTTTAATGCTATTCCTTTTCCTCTTTTACATGAAAAAAAATATATTGGTGATTTTTGTGATTTAATTGATGGTCTAATTATTACTGGAGGTGATTTTGATATTAATCCTAAATTATATAAAACAAGTAATACTCAATCTAAAAATATAAAAAATAAGAGAACAAATTTTGAATTAAATATTTTCAATAATTTTTTTAAATATAACAAACCTATATTGGGAATTTGTGGTGGTGCACAACTTATCAATGTTGCATGTGGTGGAACATTAATACAAGATTTAAAAAGAGATCCGATAAACCATGAACAAGTAAATCCAAGAAATCAAACTAGTCACAGTGTTAATATTTTAAAAAAAACTCAATTATATAAAATATGTGGGACTCAAAAAATAAAAGTTAATAGTGCACATCATCAGTCAGTAAAAAAAATTGGTAAAGACCTTAATGTTTCATGTGCAGCCAATGATGGTGTTATTGAAGGAATAGAGCACAAAAAACATAAATGGTGTATTGGCTTGCAATGGCACCCTGAATTTTTAATTACAAAATCTGATATAAAAATAATAAAAAATTTTATTAATGAAGCAAAGTGAATATTAGAATTTCAAAATATCTATCAAGTGCTGGAATTTGTTCACGAAGAGATGCAGAAAAATTAATTATTGAAAAGAAAATTAAAATTAATAATGAAATATGTGCTCACCCAAGTCATAAAGTAAGTGATTTAGATATTATTAAAGTTAATAATAAAATTGTTAAAAAAATAAATAAAGTTGAAGTATGGAAGTTATACAAACCAATTAAATATATTTGTAGTACAAAAGATAATTTAGGTAGGAAAAAAATTTTTGATTTATTACCAAAAAATATTGGTCAATTGATAAGTGTAGGAAGATTAGATTATATGAGTGAAGGGTTGATCTTGCTTACTAATAATGGTGATTATTCAAGATATTTAGAACATCCATCTTCAAACGTTGAGCGGATCTATAGAGTTTGTATAAATAGCAAAGTACAAAATATTGATCTGCAAAAAATTAATAAAGGCATTACAATTAAGGAAATTAGTTATAGAAAAATTAAAGTTGCCTTTGAAAAAAAATTAAAAAATCAGAGTTGGTTAATTTTTAAACTAAAAGAAGGAAAAAATAGAGAGATTAGAAATATTTGTAATTATTTTTCATGGAATATAGTTAAGTTAATAAGAATAGGATATGGCCCTTACAAGCTTGGTAAGCTTAAAGAGGGGCATTTTCAAAAATTAAATACAATTATAAAATGATAAGGATTACTGGAGGAAAGTTTAAACAAAAAAAATTAGCTAGTATTAATGATTTTGTAAGACCAACTTCTTCTCTAAAAAGAGAAGCTTTTTTTTCAGTTATTGAAAGTTATGCAATCAAAAATTCAATTGAATTATATAAAAATAAAATTTTTTTAGATCTTTTCGCAGGTATTGGCACAATGGGTTTAGAAGCAATTTCTAGAGGCATGAGTGAAGTAATTTTTTTTGAAAATAATATTGAGGTTATTAATATTTTAAGAACAAATTGTTTAGATATTTGTAAAAATAATCAATTTAAAATTTATGAAGAAGACCTTATTAGTTCTAAATTAGAAATAGAATTTCAAAATATTTCAGTTGTTTATATTGATCCACCATATGCAAAGTATAATTTAACAAAGTTTTTAGAAAAATTATCAAATAAAATTAAAGATACTACTTTGATTGGTTTGGAGACGAGTGAGAGAGATGATATTGTAATTCCAGAAAATTTGAATCTACTTCAAAAAAAGACTTACGGTAAAACAATAATTTATTTTTTAAAATTATCTTAAATAAGTTTTCGTTAGTTTTTTACCTTGTTCAACAGCAGGTTGATCAAAAGGATCTACATCTAAATACATACAAGAAGCAATTGTTTCTATAATACTAAAAGATAATAATTTACCTAAGTTTTGTTCATCTATTTTAGGAATATAAATTTCTCTAAAACTAAAATTATTTAATTTAAAAGTTTCGATGGTTGCACGCTGTTCAGCCTCCATTAAATCACCCATTGTTTTATCTTTAAAATAGTCAATATCAGTATCTTGAAACATATCATTATTAATTTTTATGCCCTTATTTGAATGATCTGTAGTGATAAAGGTGAAATATTTATCTTTAGGTCCATCTAAATACAATTGTAATTGACTATGTTGATCAGTGGTCCCTACTGAATGAATTGCCGTAATACCTTTATTATTTTTTCCAATACTTTCTGCCCAAAGTTGAAGATACCATTTTCCAAAAAAATAAAGTGAATCAGAATATGTCATTAAAACATTATTAGTAAATTTTGCATTTACTTTTTGAGTTAAATATCTTCCAAGATCATAAGGTCTGTAGTTATCAATATTATTAATTACTTCAGATGCTCCACCAAAAAGTGCATCTATATTTAATCCAGAAATGATTGCAGGAACTATACCTACATTAGTAAATATAGAGTATCTGCCTCCAACATCTTTATGATGCTCTAATAGTAAACAATTATTATCTTTTGCAATTTTAAAAAGTGGTGATTCTTTAAATTCAGTTATAATTAGAGTATTTGAAAAAAAATCTTCAACTTTGTTAGCTTCTATTGCCTTTTGATAGAGACATGAAAATTGAGATAATGTCTCTGGTGTAGTACCCGATTTTGAAATAACCAAAAAGCCAGTTAGCTCAAAATTAATATTTTGAAAATTTTTTTCAAAATTAATAGGATCAACATTATCATAAAATTCTAAAATAATTTTATTATTGGAAATAATATTATTTAATGCTCTAGCTCCTAAATTTGAACCTCCTGTACCAAATACAATTATTTTTTCCTTTTTCTCTTTAAATTGTTTTGAAATTTTTATGGTTTCTTCTAATAAATTTTTATCTGAAATAATATTCAGAGAAGGAAGTTTTTCTATTAAATTAGTTATACTTTGATCAGTATCTTTATTTTGAGTGATTTTGTCAAAATTTGAATTAAAGTATTTTATTTCCATTTATAAAATTAAAAGAAGAAAAATCTTTTTTTCTTTTTAGGTTCACCTTCTTCGTCATCTTCATTTTCTTCTTTACTGTTGAAAAAGAAAAATCTTTTCTTCTTTTTTGGCTCTTCTATATTTTCACTTTCAACATCTGTATTATCTTGGCTTATTTCATCTTCTGAGTTTCCATCAAGATCTTCCCTGATACTATTATCTACTTGATCTGCTTCAGTTTCTTTTAAAATATTGTCGATAACGGAATTTTCAGAAGGCGTTTCATCACTTTCTTCATCCAGGCCGAAAAGAATTTCTTTGGCAAGCTCGCTATCTGTATCATCAATATCTTTTGATTTAATTTGATCTGGTGGTAGTAAATTAAAATTTGGCGGAATTACTAATGGAGGATTTTCAACTACATTATATTCATCTATTACTTTTCTTTCTACGCCGGCACTACTTCTTATAGTATTACAAGAAGATAGAAAAATTGAGGAAATGATTATTACAAAAATAACTTTTTTCATTTTACTGTTTTTGATTTTATAAAAAAACTTATTATTAACATGATAATTCCAATTGTAATATAGATATCTGCTAGATTAAATGCTGGCCAATAAAAATTTTCATAATGTAGTAAGATAAAATCAACAACATAACTATTTATCAATCTATCAATTATATTTGATAATGCGCCAATAATTACAAAAAAATAAGCCAGTTTTTCAAGTTGTTTATCTGATTTAATAAATAAATAAAAAATTAATATAACAACTATCAATGCTATAAATATTAGTATCCAATGAGAAACATAACCAGAGAATAAACCAAAAGAAACACCAAAGTTCTGAACATATACTAAATCAAAATATTCATTGATTTTTATTGATTGATTTAAAAACAAATTATCTTGAATTAAATACTTAGTTAGAAGGTCAAAAAAAATTAATGATACTAGTATAGCTATCTTTATCACTTAACTTATTGCATCATTACAACGATTGCAAATTTCATTTTTCACTAATTCTTTTTCATATTTCCAGCATCTTTGACATTTTTGACCACTAACTTTTGATGCTTGTACCTTTACATTTTCAATTTCATCTATTGAAAAACCCTGGCTATTTTCATCAAGTACATAAAGTTTATATGATGAGGTAATAGCAATTTCATCAAACATGACTTCATTAACTTTATCAAAATTTTCTTTTGAAATAAATATATCCAAATGAGCTTCTAAACTTGAACGTATAATTTTTTCTTCTCTTATTTTTTCAATAGCTCCCGTAGAAACTTTTCTTATATTTTTAATCAAATTCCACTTTTCATTTAATTGATCATTTTGGTATTCTTTTTTACAATTTAAGAAATCTTGAAGATGTATACTTTCAGTATTTCCCATAGCTTTCCATGCTTCTTCAGAAGTAAAAGAAATAGAAGGCGCAAACCACCTAACTAAATGGTTAAAGATAATATTTAAAAGAGTTCTTGTAGATCGCCTTTTGATTGAATTTTTACTATCACAGTAGATGGTATCTTTTCTAATATCAAAATAAAAGGCTGAAAGATCATTAGAACAAAAATTTAAAAGTGTAGTAAACATTAAATGAAAATTAAAAGTTTTTACACATTTTTGAATAATTTGATCAACTTCCCACAATCTATGAAGAAGATATTGTTCTAATTCAGGAAACTCCTTCTCATCTATCGACTCTTCATTTTTAAAATTATTTAAATTGCCAATTAAAAAACGAAAGGTGTTTCTTATTCTTCTATAAGACTCTGCTTGGGATTGGAGAATAGCATTATCAAGTTTAAGATCATCGTAATAATCAGAAGCAACGACCCACAATCTTAAAATATCTACACCATATTTTTTTAATATATCATCTGGAGAAATAACGTTACCTAAGGATTTAGACATTTTTCGTCCTCTTCCATCAACAACAAATCCGTGTGTTAGAACACTTTCGTATGGTGCTTTTCCTCTAGTGCCTGAAGATTCTAAAAGAGATGAATGAAACCATCCTCTATGTTGATCACTTCCTTCTAAATACATTGATGCAGGCCATTTCAAATCTTCTCTTTGTTCTAGACAAAAAGCATGTGTAGAACCACTATCAAACCATACTTCAACTACATCTTTTACTTGTTCATAATCATTAATTGAATATTCATCCCCTAAAAATCTTTGTGGATCTTCAGTAAACCACGTATTGCTTCCTTCTTTTTCATATATGTCAGCTATTCTATTGATAATATTTTTATCTCTTAAAGGTTGACCTGTTTTTTTACTTACAAATAATGGCAAAGGCACACCCCAAACTCTTTGTCTAGATACACACCAATCTGGTCTAGTCTCAATCATTGATCTAAGCCTTGTTTGACCTTGAGGAGGATAGAAAATAGTTTCATCAATTGATTTAAGAGCAATGTCTCTTAAATTATTTTTTTCCATAGAAATGAACCATTGTGGAGTATTTCTATAAATAAGAGGGGCTTTAGACCTCCATGAATGTGGGTAGCTATGACGAAGAGTGCCCTTAAATAATAATTTTGAAAATTCTTCTAATTTATCTGCAATTTTATGATCTACTTTATAAATATGCTCGCCCTCAAAACCAACAGCATGTTGATTATATTTTCCATCATCTTGAACTGTCTGGATAATATCAATGTTATTTTTTATACCTAAAACATAGTCGTCATCTCCGTGTCCAGGAGCTATATGCACAACTCCTGTTCCTTGTTCTAAGTTTACAAAATCCCCATGAAATGGTTTTACAATAAAATCGTATCCCAATTGTTTAAATGGATGTTCACATTCACAAGAAGATAAATTTTCTCCTTTAAATTCCTTTTTTATACTAAATTTTTTAATTCCAATTTCTTTAGTTACATTTTCTAAAAGTTCTGAAGCAAATATTAATTTATCATTTTTTTTGACTAAACTATTTTCTTCTAATTCTTCAGCAACAATTAGTGAATAATCTAATTCTTTACCATAAGCCAAAGCTCTATTACCTGGAATAGTCCAAGGAGTTGTTGTCCAAATAACAATATTAGAATCAATTAAATCTTTATCGGTAGAATTTTTAATTAAAAATTTAACATAAATAGTGTTAGACGTATGATCTTCATATTCAACTTCTGCATCAGCAAGAGCTGTCTTTTCTACAACGGACCAGAGAACTGGTTTTGCTCCTTTATACAAACTTTCATCAAGAAGAAATTTTCCAAGCTCTCGAACAATTTGTGCTTCTGCTTGATTTGACATTGTGAGGTAAGGATTTTCCCAATCACCTTCAACACCAAGTCGTCTAAATTCTTTTTTTTGTATATCGATCCATTTTTCTGCAAATTCTCTACACTCATTCCTAAATTGAACAGTTGGAACATCATCCTTGTTCTTTCCTTTTTTTCTATATTCTTCTTCTATTTTCCATTCAATTGGTAAGCCGTGACAATCCCATCCAGGAACATAAATTGAGTCTTTACCTGCCATTTGTTGTGTTCGCACAATAACGTCTTTTAGAATTTTATTAAGAGCAGTTCCCATATGAATATGTCCATTTGCGTATGGCGGACCATCATGAAGAACAAATTTTTCTCTACCTTTAGATTTGTCTCTTAGCTTTTTAAAAATATTTTCTTTATCCCACTCCTCTAATATTGCAGGTTCTTTTGCTGGAAGGTTAGCTCTCATTTCAAAAGATGTTTTGGGAAGAAAAATTGTATCTTTATATTCCATTATAGTTGATGATATTCTTTAGCTGTATTTATATCTTTGTTGATTTGCTTGGTTAATTCTTCAAAATTATTAAATTTTTGTTCAGACCTAATAAATGTAAGGAATTCAACAGTCAATTCTTTACCATATATTTCTTCACTAAAATTAAACATATGTGTCTCTAGAAGGAGTTTGCTTCCATCAACTGTTGGTCTTAAACCAAAATTTGAAACACCTTTGTATTTTTTGCCTTCTAATAGCACTTCCACACAGTAAACACCTCTTTTTGGTAATATGTGTTGATCTGGTATCATATTAGCAGTTGGAAAATTGATTTCTCTAGCTCTTTTATCACCTTCAATTATTGTTCCATGCATATGCCAGGGCCTACCTAAAGACTCAGTAACATCATCCATATAACCATCTTTTATTTGTGATCGAATTATTGAAGATGAATATTTATCAGATTTATCAGCAAGCATAATAGGATCAATTAAATGAATATTAAAATTATTTTTTTCAGCATACTTTTCTAATGTTTTAAAATTACCTTTTCTGTCTTTTCCAAACTTAAAGTCAGTACCTATAACTAAGTATTTAATATTTAGTTTATCAATAAGAATTTTAGTTACAAAATCATCAGCTGATAATACTGATAGATTGTTATCAAAAGAAAAATCTATAAATATATCTAAACCCAATCTTTCAAGAAAATTTATTTTATCATTTTGAGTATAAATATTAAAAGGCTCATTTATTTGATTAAAGTAAACACGAGGATGAGGATTAAAACTCATTATAGAAGATAATAAATTATTGTTTGATGCAATCTCCTTAATTTTATTTATTATTTCTTGATGCCCTTTATGTATTCCATCGAAATTACCTATTGCGAGACAAAGGTTTAATTTTTCAAAATCTGATGCTGTATCTAATTTATAAATTTTCATAATATTTATAAATCAATTAGTATAGAAACTTATGGTTAGTAACTACAAATATTTATTTAAGATATTTTCCAGATATTCTTGTCTTCCTGAACGAGGTTCTGGTTCAATATTATCATCGATTACTTTTTTATTTATATCATCTAATCCAGTATCTTTATTATGAATAAACTGGCCCAAACTTTTATTCCAGTCTTCATATCTATCTTCAATAAACTTAGGAATAACATTATCATTCATCATTTTTTCAACAGCAATAAGTGTTTTTGCACATACATCCATACCCCCAATGTGAGCATGAAATAAATCTTCAGCATCAATAGATTGTCTTCTTATTTTTGCATCAAAGTTCATGCCTCCTTGGCCTAAGCCACCATTCTTAAAAATAAAATAAAAGGACATAATTAAGTCGGCAGGATTATTTGGGAATTGATCAGTATCCCAACCTATCAAAGTATCGCCTCTATTAATATCAATACTTCCTAAGGCATTGTTTGAAGTAGCGTAAGCAATTTCATGTTCAAAATTATGACCAGATAAAGTTGCATGATTAACTTCAACATTTAGTTTAATCTCATTTTCTAAACCTGCCTTTCGTAAAAACGCTAAACAAGTTGCAGAGTCAAAGTCATATTGATGTTTAGTTGGTTCATGAGGTTTCGGTTCCAATAAAATTTGACCTTTAAATCCTATTTTGTGTTTATAATTAACGACTAATTCTAAAAATCTTTGAAGATTAGCTGTTTCCTTAATCATGTCAGTATTTAGAATAGTTTCGTATCCTTCTCTTCCACCCCAAAGAACATAGTTTTGACCACCCAATCTCATCGTTGCATCCATACAGTCTTTTACTTGTGCAGCTTTATATGCAAAAACTTCTGGGTTTGGATTGGTAGAAGCACCACTCATATATCTTTTATGTGAAAAGGCATTTGCTGTTCCCCACAGTAATTTCATTCCTGAATCATTAATTTTTTGTTCCATTAAATCTATAATATGAAAGAAATTTTTTTGTGTCTCAGCATAATTTGAACCTTCAGGAGAAATATCTCTATCGTGAAAGCAGAAAAAAGGTGTTTTTATTTTAGTGAAAAAATCAAACGCAGCATCAAGTTTCATTTCAGCCATTTTCATTTCATCACCTGCTTGCATCCAAGGTCTATCAAATGTTTGACCACCAAATGGATCAAGACCAGGCCAAGTAAATGTATGCCAATAACAAGTAGCAAACCTTAAATGCTCTTTCATAGACTTGCCTAAAACTTTTTTATTTTCATCGTAAAACTTAAAAGCAAATGGATTTGTACTTTCTTCGCCTTCAAATTTAATCTCTGGTATTTTACTAAAGTATTCTGTCATATGATTTCCTATATTATATTACTCTATCTTGATGCCCAAAGTAAACCACGTTTATAAATTTTATTCATTTGTGGATGGTTTAATTCATGAGCAAAATGACCAAGAGAGATATAAAAAATTTTTCCTTTCCCAATTCGTCTTTTCCAAGCAACTGGCATTTCTACACCCTTTAACCATTCTGTTGTATATGCGTCACCACTTGATGAACCAGGTTCTTGTTCAAGCTTCCAAACTTCATTACCTTTAAAAGTTGTCGTTGCTAAAACTTCATTTAATGGATCCACATGCATATAATATTGCTCTGAATGATAATCAAAATCTTCAATGCCTTCCATGATTGGATCATCTTTTTTTGTTATATTTACTTTGTAATCATGAATACCATTTGGGTGACTTACCCATTGACCACCAGTTAAGAACTGCCAATCAATTGATTGTCTAAATGCATCACACATTCCACCGTGATGACCAGCAATACCGCAACCGTTGTGAACGGCTTTAATAACATTATTAACAGCAGTTTTTTTTATTTCTCCTCTTGGATCAAAATGAAAAGCCATAGTCACTATAGGTATAAGTAAATCCATTTCATGAACATAGTCTTCTGCAAATGCAGAAGTTTGATATTCTGCCCTAACCTCATATCCTTCAGGCTCTAACATGCCTTTGATTATTTCAGTACATTTCTCTGGCTCATGTCCTGGCCAACCTCCATAAACAATTAAAGCTTTTTTCATTTTATTCCTTTCACTTTAGTAAATTACTAATCTCATCTTCAGAGAAGTAATTTAAATTTTCAATAGAACTTCTAAGTTCTATTTTCTTATTTTCTTTTGATGATGTAATAATACTATCTAGTATATCTAAAACGTGAAGGCTTAATTCTCCACTACATCTATTTAAACGATTATTTTTTATTGCATCAACTGTTTCGCTGACACCAATACCTCTATAGTTCGCAATACCTGCTGACTCATTTGCTTTTTCAGATTTATTTTTAATATTTATTTTACCTAAATTATTATTCTTGGTATCTATATTTTCCCAATCTCCATTTTTTGATTTACAAACTAGAATATCGCCTCCAAACATATTTGGATCAGGAATATTTATTGAACCTTTATCACCGTATAACTCAATGTGATTCTTACTGTGTTTCCAAACATCAAAAGAAAAAAATGAATCAATTAATGCACCATTTTGAAATTCTATTTGTGAAACTAATGTTGTTGGGATTTCAACTTCTATTTCTTGCCCTTGTCTATCGCCACTACAAATAACTCTTTTTTGATAAACTGTTCTTGATTGCGTAAAAACATTTTTTGCAGAACCTAGTAAGTTTACTAATGCAGTAAAGTAATAGGGGCCCATATCAAGAATTGGGCCGCCACCATATTTGTAATAAAAATCTGGATTTGGGTGCCAAATTTCATGTCCGGCCACACCCATGGAAATACTACCAAGGTTTATTTTACCTATTTCATTTTGATCAATAATTTTTTTTGCTTCCTGAATACCAGCTCCAAGAAAAGTATCTGGAGCACAACCCACGTGTAAACCTTTTGAATTACCTAAATTAACCAACTCTTGACCATGTTCAAATTTTATGGAGAGTGGCTTTTCTGAATAAGAATGTTTACCAGCTTCAAGAATTGATTTTGAAACTTCAAAGTGAACATCTGGGATTGTTAAATTTATAATTAATTCAATTTCTTTATTAGATAATATCTGATCTACAGATAGTTGTTCTACCTCATACTTTTCTGCATAGTTTTTTGCAGCTTCATTTCTTATATCAGCACACGCAACTATTTGAAAATTATTAAAGTACTTCTGGGAATTACTAAAATATATATCAGCAATATTTCCACAACCAATAATTCCTACTTTCATAGTGCTATTCCTTAACTGCTCCACCTGTTAAACCTGCAACAATATATTTTTGTAAAGCAAAAAAGAAAACTACTGCTGGTACAAGAGTTAATGATACATAAGCTAATATTTTACCCCAATCAGTAAAGTACTCACCCCTAAAAACCATTATACCCATAGGCCATGAATAAAGAGATTCATCATTAATCATTATAAGTGGCAAAAGATAATTATTCCAACTTCCTGTAAGAGTAATAACACTAACTGTTGCTAAAATTGGAGTTGATAAAGGAAGAGTAAACCTAAAATAAAATTGGGTATAGCTACAACCATCGCAAACAGCAGCTTCAAATATCTCTTTTGGCATTTGCCTAAAAAATCCTCGAAAAAGAATTATCGAAAAACCAAGTCCAAATGCAATTTGTGGAATTATAACAGCCCAGCTTGTACCTAATAAACCAAAATCACGAACTCTTAAAAACAAAGGCAGAATTGCAGTTGCAAAAGGAAACATCAGTCCTAGTAAAAAATAATTATAGAGAAATTTATTTGCCACGAATTTTACATGAGCAAAAACGAAAGCCGTCATGGAAGCAAATAAAACTACAAAAAAAGTGGTTCCAACTGCGTACACTGTAGAGTTCCATAAAAATAGCCAAAAATCTGAATTAGCCAAAAGAGATGTATAATTTTCAAACTTCCAATCTATTGGCAAACCTAACGAGTTTGTTCTTAATTCACCTGTATGTTTAAATCCACCAATTACTGAAACATATAAGGGAATGATAATTACTCCAGCTAAAAAAAATAGAAGAAGGTATAAATAATAAGTTCTAAAATTTGTTTTCATTATCATCTCTCATTAATGTTCTTTGATAGCCGATTGCAATAAATAAACAAATTAAAAATATTACAACTCCTACTGCACTTCCAAAACCTACTTTCATACGCATTACACCAAAGTAATACAAATATGAGACCATAGAATGTGTTACATTTGAAGGTCCTCCTCCAGTCAGCGGCATTATAATATCAAAAAGCTGTAAACTACCTAATAGTGATAAAAAAACTGAAAGCTTAATTGTTGGAATAAGCATTGGTATTTTAATTCTAAAGGCAGTTGTTATTGGGCCTGCCCCATCTACTTTAGCTGCTTCTAAAACTTCTTTAGAAATGGCTTGTAATCCTGCAATATAAATCATCATATGAATGCCAAAAAATTTCCAAAAAATAACAATTAAAATTGCTACTAATGCCCAATCTTTATCACCAAGTACAAATGGTGCTTCTGCACCAAAAAATCCCCATATTGCTGCAACTAAACCATAATTACCATCATAGATGTATGCCCAGATTAACGCTGTAACTATTTCTGCTAAAATAAATGGAAGAAAAAAAACTGTTCTAAAAAAAGCTGCTCCTCTTAGTTTATCTGAAATCATTAAAGCAATTAAAAGAGCAAATGGTAACTGAACAAATAATGATATAGCAATTATGTAAAAATTATTTTTGAGTGACATAATAAACACTCTATTTTTGAATAAAAATTCATAATTTTTAAAACCAACAAATTTTTCTGGTGCGCCATAGCCATTCCATCTAAAAAAACTGTAATAAGCAGCTTCTCCTATTGGAAGTACTACAAACAAAGTAAATATTGTTAAAGCAGGTATTAAAAAAATTATTATTGTATAATATCTACTAAGTAGTGCATCTAATTTTGGTGATCTCATAGCAATGAAGAGGGCTCTTTAATTTAAAGAGCCCTAAGATTTTGTTATTGATTAAATTCCCAAGCTTCTTGAACAGCTTGAGTAGCCTCTTCAGGAGTAATGATTCCTGCAGCTAAATCCGTAGATACATCATTTACAACTCTTCCAATGTCAGCTCCTAAAAACTGATCATAGAAAATTTGATGATATTCTGAATTTGCAATATTCTTAGCTACTTGTTTAAGAAATGGGTTTTGAATAGATGCATCTGCACCTTTTACAATTGGAATATAAGCGCCTGCAGCAGCATCAGCTGATTGAATTTGCTTATTTGTATAATGCATTATAAGCTCAACCGCTGAGTCAGGTGCGGAACTTGAAAATAACCAACCATTAATACCACCTAGTGTATCTCCAGGATTACCGAGACCACCAGCTGTCATTGGCATATTAAACATTCCCATGTTATCATCACCAAGGCCTTCACCGCTTGCACTGTTTCCTTTTTGAGCTCCGTACATCCAGTTACCCATGAATGCCATAGCGCATTTTCCATCACCAAAGAAACCAGCTTGATCGGGCCAAGTGTGTGCTAAAAATCCTTTTTGGAAAGGTTCTAAAGCGACAAGCTCAAGCATTTGCTCACCTGATTTTATGTATTCTGGTCTGTCCCATCCTCCATTATTTAGAGAATCTAGGAATAAAGCTTTACCACCATTTCTAATATGAAGATGAGTCCATATAAAATGCACAGGCCATTTATCTTTACCGCCTAGACAAATTGGAGTTATTCCAGCAGCTTTAATTTGCTTTACTGCTGACAAAAGATCATCCCACATTTTAATTGATGAAACATCAACTCCTGCTTGATTGATTAAATCTTTATTATACCACCAAGCTACTTGTGCTACTTGTTTTGGCAAACCTACTCTTTGTCCATTATATGTAAACGCATCAGCTGCTGCAGCACTAACAGTATCAAGATAACTATCTGGAACAAGATCAGATATGTCTCTTAAAAATCCTGCTTCAGCTTGATCATACATAACTCCACCACTCCAGCTATAAAAAATATCAGGTCTATCATTTGATTGAAGCATAGTTGGTAACTTTGCTTTAAAAGATTCATTTTCTAGATACTGCATCTCAACAGTATGTCCTGTTTTTTCTTCAAACTCTTTTACAGCCTGCAACATACCAGGCATATTTAAATCGTCATCAGAAAAAAGATGTAGCCACTTAATAGTATCAGCTTTAGCTGAACTAAAAGAAGCTAAAATTATAATTGAAAAAAATAACTTAATTAATAATTTCATCTAATCCTCCCATAGATTATCGTATTCTAAATTTTATAACACTTAACAATCTTTTTTAAACTAAAAAAAGTCAATTTTTAGCTTAAAACCAGCGATTTATGCTGTAAGATTAACGAAAGGTTTTTAATGAAGAATAAACCAAACATATTAATATTTAATCCTGACCAGTGGAGAGGGGATATGCTTGGATATCTTGGATATCCTGGCGCACAAACCCCTAATTTGGATAGTATAATCAAAAAAGACGCAGTTGCATTTAAAAATGCTTTTTGCCAAGCAACAGTTTGTACACCAAGTCGTTGTTCATTTATGACTGGCTGGTATCCACATGTACATGGTCATAGAACAATGCATTATATGCTACATACTGATCAAGGAGACTCTAGTATTTTATCCGAACTAAAAAACAAAGATTACTTTATATGGTGG
Source organism: uncultured Alphaproteobacteria bacterium (assembly GCA_902614085.1). Taxonomy (GTDB): domain Bacteria; phylum Pseudomonadota; class Alphaproteobacteria; order HIMB59; genus CACPNW01. Next base: position 422,289 of record CACMJS010000001.1, on the reverse strand, counting down.
GGTGGAAAAAATGATTTGATAGCAGGACAAGAGGGTTATCGTAATCATTGTGATATTTATTTTGAACCAACGGATAGAGATTTTCAAAATTGGGGCTACACTCAACAACCTGGTACTCATGGAGGAGATCTATCATGGCGAGGACCTGAAGATGGAGATAATTATTATAGTTTCTTCAAAGGAAAATTAGATAAAAAAGATAAAGATATTTATTTCGATGACGATTGGTCCATGGTTTATGGAGCATTAGATTTTATAAAAGATTATAAAGAAGATAAACCATTCTGTTTATTTTTACCACTTGGTTATCCGCATCCTCCTTACTGTGTAGAGGATCCATGGTTCTCTTCAATTGATCGAAGCGTAATACCTAATAGATATCAATACAAAAATTGGGAAGACAAGCCAAGTCTTTTAAAAGGAATTATGGATGGACAAAGAATGCAAGATTGGACCGATGAACGTTGGAATGAATTACGAGCGGTATATCTTGGTATGTGTGCAAGAGTAGATTATCAATTTGGACTTTTGGTCAATCAACTAAAAAAAAATAATTTGTATGACGATACTTTAATAATTTTTTTATCTGATCATGGTGACTTCACAGGTGATTATAATTTAGTTGAAAAAACACAAAATACTTTTCAAGACTGTCTTACTAATGTTCCTCTTATTATTAAACCGCCAAAAAGTGAAAATACATTAAATGGAGTAAGCGATACAATGATTGAATTAATTGATATTGCTGGAACCATATATGATTACAGTAATATCGAGCCCTCATATTGGCATTTTGGCAAAAGTATTAAAAATTTTATTGAACAGAAAACTGATAATCATAGAGAAGAAGTATTTACGGAGGGTGGTAGACTTAGATTAGAAAGACAAGCAAGTGAAAATCAAAGTCTTCAATTACCCCATGGTCTTTATTATCCTAGAGTTAGTTTACAAGGTCAAGAGGATGAAATTTTAATGCATACTAAAGCAACAATGTGTAGAAATAAAAAATTTAAATATATTAAAAGAGCTTACGAGAAAGATGAGTTTTATAATTTAATCGAAGATCCTGGAGAAATTAATAATGTTATTGATGATCCTAAATATGGGTCAGAACTTAAAAAACTAAAAGATAAAATGCTTTCATGGTATCAAGAAACTTGTGATGTTGTTCCATTAAAAGGTGATGAAAGAGATTTCAATTAATATAATTCGTTTTCAATTCTTGTAAGCCAATAGTCGACATCCATTTTCTTGTGACCAGTTAATAACCTCCAAAACTTGACAACATTTATTTTATCAAGTCTATTAGTATCTGCTTCTTGCCAAGGATAGGACCTCATTAAAATATCATTGATAGTTTGATCCTTAGTTTCATCAGTCCAATACAAAGCTCGGTTTGGTAAAGGTTGATATTTTTTTTCAGGATCCCATAATAGTTCCTGTTTCTCAGTAGGCTGTAATCTTACTTTAAACATATATCTGATATCATCTGAAAAATTAACTCCAGCACCATGCCACAATCCATTATGAAAAATTCCTATTGTACCTGCTTTACATATGATATTTTTTTGTCCTTTTATATTTTGATATTTTGCGATTCCCATTTCATTTACAATTCTTAAATGTGTACCAGGAATATATCTTGTACCACCCATTTCTTTAGTAACAGCAGTTGGAAAGTAAAATAATTGGATATCGAAAGTAGTTCTTGGATCAATTGTGCTATCTTGATGATTAACTTGTGACATTTGTCTTTGATTTGCTTTTGCATAATATTTAGAAGGAAATGTTAAGTGAAGAAATTGATGGTCAACTACAGTTTTTGAACCAACTAAACTATTGATTGCTCCTGAGACAATTTCATTTTTAAATATTTTTTCCAAAGGAGAGTTTAAAGGGTAGGCATCTTTCAATGCAGTCCCAGCAGGTATTCTAGGTATACTACTAGAGGATTTTATATTTTGAAAGTAGTGCTGAATATTATCAACATCATCAATATCAGTATGCCCAATATCATTTAAAAATTCTTTATTGATATCTTCATCAATTAAACCTTCAAAAAAAAGACAGCCACTATTTGCAAATTCTGCCATTTGCTCAGTTGACAATAATTTTGTCATTTTAAAAATCTCCTTCTTCTATTTTTTCAAAAAAAAACTCATGCTTTAAATATGAAGTTCTAAATTCTTGACCAGGATGCTCTGGAATAGATTGACTCGATTGAAACAATCTCCATCCATCCAATAAAGCGTCAAGACCAGTGGGATAAGGTGGTTCATCACTATCCCCTGTCATATGAAGTTTTTTTCCTGTCCCATCAAATGTTGCCCAAGAAATAACTTCTGCTTCTAGACTTGGAAACTTTAAATAAAGAACTAAAACTTTTTGTCTTTTAGTCATTTAGTTTTCTTTAAAATAATTTTTTAATAATTCCTTTGGAGGATCATATGTTTTAATTTCATTCAGCATAAGATTTTTATATTTGTTTATCAAATCTTCATCATTAATAGGGTTTAATTGGCCAGGATCTTCCTTCAAATTATAAAGAGCACATTTAGTATCTTCTAATGATTTATGTGGATCCGATTTTCTAAGAATTCTATTAACTTTCATTACTGGAATATTTTTAGTAAAGTTAAATGGCTCATGCATTGTAGCAGTTTGCAACTCTTCGTGTGAAAAAAATTGCCTCATATTGGTTGGCATCAATGTATATTGAAATCTACTTCTATCGTATTGATCAAAATTTTCTGGAAAATGAAAATATGTATAATTTCCATCGGATATATTTATTCCCCCGCCCCAATATCCATACAAAGCAAAATGCTCATTTTCACTGTCTTTATCTAGAAAGTTTAATATAGATTTACCTTTAACCTCTTTAGGAAGATTGTGACCATGCATTGTCATGAATGTTGGCATCAAATCAATATTTTGAGTTACAACATTTCTTTGCTCGCCAGAATATTGTTTGTATTCCGGGTGATAAAAATAAAAAGGTATATTTGCAATTTCATTATACAAAGGCATTCTGTTTTTAGCCCACCAATCATGTTCTCCGAGCATGAAACCATGATCTGTAGTTAAAATCAATGCAGTATCATTCCATAAATTATTTTCATCAAAATAATCTAAAACCGTACCAAGTAAATAATCACATAGACCAACTAAAGCAATGTAATTGGCTTTTAACTCTGCAACCTCATCATCTGTTTCTTTCACTCTATCATACTGAGGCCAATCTAATCTTGGGCCAGTATAATTTGTTTTTAGTTTTTCTCTAAATCGCTCTGGCGCAAAAAAAGGTTCGTGAGGATCAAAAGTTTCTAGTTGAAGAAACCAATTATCAGCATCTTTATTAATATTTATAAAGTCTAAACCAGATTCAAAACATTTGACGGAAGGAAAATCTTTTTCTTCTTTAATAAATTCACTATTGATTGCGTAATGATAATAACCTGTTTCCCTATCAGTTAAATTTAATTGTGATTGATGATATTTTTCTCTTAATTTTTCAAGTGGTGGTTGAACCATGGCTTTCCACGGGTCACTCTCTTGTCCTCTAATAAAATCCCATGAGTTAAATCTATTATGATAGGTTGCGCCACCATCTTCAAAGTAATGATAATGATCAGTCACAAGATGAGTATACGTATTATTTAGTCTTAAGATTTCTGGAAATGAATTATCAAATGGTTCTAATGGACCCCATGCACGGTGAAGAAAACTTAATCGACCTGAATGCATATCACGTCTTGCCGGCATACAGGGCATACTACCAATATAATGATTATTAAATTGAACTGATTTTTTTGCTAATCTGTTAAAATTTGGTGTTTCAATATATTTACCACCATAAGAATTTAACATTCTTTTATTTAATGAATCAAATAAAAGAAAAACTGTTTTCATAAATACCAGACTAATACGAAAAAAATAATTATTAAAGTTTTTTCTTTAATCTATGAAAAGAATCAGGATTTAATCCCATTTGACCAGGATTATTTACATTTTTAGCTTTTGTAATTTTAGTTGTTATATTTTCAACTTTTTTAATTTTACTTTTAATCTTTTTTCTTAAGGAGGTTACTATTTCATCATAAGTACTAATACCAATTAAGTTATTTAATTCATACGGATCAGCATCAAGATCGTATAAATTTGTCTCTGTGTATTGATTAGATGAAGGTTTATCACTCCCATTAGAGTCTTGATCAGCAATACAATATTTCCATTTTTCAGTTCTTAAACTTCTAGCTAATTGACTCTCACTTATTTGAACAAAAATTTCATTTTCCCATTTTTTTGATGTTTTATTTACCAAGGGCAATACTGATCTACCATCACAATGAGAGGTATTTTTGACTTTTGCCAAATCTAAGATTGTTGCATGAATATCTAATATATTGGTTAGTTCTTTTATACGTCCACCTTGTTGGAAAACATTTCCAATTAAAGAAGTAGGAACCCGTATTGAACTTTCATGACATGAACGTTTATATTCTCTATTTCGTGTTTTAAAATTATTTCCATGATCTGATGTAAAAATAATTGCACTATCATCAAATAATTTTAAGCTTTTAATTACATCAATCATTCTTCCATAAGCTTCATCTATTCTCTTCACCATTCCATAATAACCTCCTAAATGTCGAGGAGAAGATCCAACCAGAGATGAAAGATCTGGAGGAGACCACTTACCTGTATATTTTTCTCTGTATCCAATAGGTGGTGGATAATCATCTGTATTGTTTTGATGATGTGGCTCAATAAGAGAAACGAAAAGAAAAAATGGTTTTTTTTGATTTAGTTTTATAAAATTTATAGCTGCATCAGTTATTGCATCAACTCTATATCCAGGAAGAAATACTTTTTTATTCTGCCCATCATAAACATATGTTTCATAAGCATCAGAAGTAAATTCTAAAAGATTTGATCCCAACCAATAATCATAACCACCTCTATCCTCTTTTTTAACCGGTTCAGATGAGCCGAGGTGCCACTTTCCAATATATCCAGTAGCATATCCTTCTTTTGATAAATGTTTTGCAAGAGTTTTAATATTTTTTTTTAAAGGTATTCTATTTTTAAAACATCCAGTTTTTGTTGCATACATTCCTGATTGTAATGAAGCTCTTGCAGGGCCACAAACTGGTTGGCATGTAAATGAATTATAAAGATGTGTACCTTCGACTGCATAATGATCAAAGTTCTCCATCAATGATAATGGATTGCCATGTAAACCAGAAGTATCCCAACGTTGTTGATCGGTAAAAAATACAATGATGTTTGGTTTAGATTTAGTATTCATTATGATTTAGATTTATTTACTAAAAGGTTTTCCTTTATATTTCCTAAGATTGTCAGCGTGATTTTTTCTATCTGTTTTTTCAAGACGCTCAACATATGTATTCCAGACTTTTGAATAAATATTTGCATGATGAGGACCACCTTCTCTTATGACACCTTGAAGTGGATCTCCTCTATCAGCCTCATACATATTTTCTTCAATCCACTCATCGATTAAAAACATTCCATGAGCTACGAGATCTTTATGTTGGTCTGCTAGGTTATTCAACTCATGAGGATCCTTTTCAATATCAAAAAGCATATATTTTGGAAAATTTTTTAAACCAGTGTCGTACGTTCTTATCAGTAACCAATTATCCCATCTTACAGATCTTTGACAACTCCAAGCACCATGACTAATAACTAAATAATCTCTTCCATTTGATGATTTGCTATTAGTTAAATTTTCAGTGAAATTAATACCGTCCCATCTATCAGGTTGTGCAGATGAAATAATTTGAGAAATAGTTGAAGTTAAATCTAAATTATAAAATTTATTTTCTACAGTACTTCCCTTATTTGTATCTGTTATGCCTGGCCATCTAATTATTAATGGAACTCTATTAGTTATATGATCAGCTGTTTGGTGATCTCCCCACACATTTAACTCACCTTGATTTTCTCCGTGGTCTGCGGAAATAATTATTGCAGTATCATCCCAAAGGTTCATTTTTTTTAAATCTTCAAAAACTTTATTTAAATAAAAATCAGCGTACTTAATTCCAGTATCATATGCATCAATTTGTTCTTTAGCATCAGAAGTATTTTTAATTTCACCTACTCCCATTGTATATTTTCCCCCAAGATCTTCATTAAATCCTGGAACTTCTCTAGCGCTATGTGGTCCGAAACTATTCCTTTGTTTTTTAATTAATTCTTCTGTCACCCATTCTTCAATAGGATCATCTTTAAATGGATTTCCAAATTCTTCAGGCGTATCATACGGAGTATGAGGATCCCACATATTTACGTGTAAGAACCAATTTTCTTTTTCTCCATTATTATCTAACCATTTTTTTATGACGGGGTAGACTTCATCAGCATTTTCTAAACCACCTTTTCCAGTATCATACGTTTCAGTAAACCCAAACCAAACTTGATAAGCCGTATGTCTTTCAGGAAAAGGACTAATACTTGCTGTATAATATCCTGCATCTCGAAGAACTTTTCCAAGAGATGTAAAAGCATATTCTCCTCTTAAACCGCCTTTAAATTCTCTATTCCAAATATTTTTTCTAGGAGCAATATCAGAGAATTCACCACCATGATTAACAACTCCAGTTTTGAAACCAAAATTGCCACCGAACAAAGCAGTTCTACTAGGTAGGCATGGTGTGTCAGTTGAATAAAAATTTGTAAACTTGACTCCTTCTTTGGCTATTGAGTCAATCGTAGGAGATGTATTTCGATGATAACCATAACATCCTAAATGATCAGGTCTTAAAGAGTCTATGTCTACGTATAAAATTCTCATCTTTATCCTTTCTTAATTAAGCGCCTGAAACTCTTTTCATTTTTGATGTTTCATCTTTTAATGTGGCTTGTGCAAACTTAAATAATAAATCTTTTTTTAATGTTTGTGCATTCGCATTATCCCACAAATTATTATATTCGTTTGGATCATTTTCTAAATCAAAAAGTTCACCGTAGTTAGCTTCTCGGTAAATAGAAATTTTATAATTATCATTAATGTAAGTTTTTAAATGTGGCATTCTAGGATTATGTCTATTTTCAACAAATATATGTGAACGGATACTTTCCTTGTTGCCATAAAATACATCCGTTTGATCTACTCCTTGCATTTGGGTTGGTATATCAATGCCCGCGACTTTTAAAAATGTTGGCGCAAGATCAACTAAACTCAATAAAGATGAAGATGATGAATTTTGAGGAACTTTATCTGGCCATCTAACAATAAATGGTAAACGGAGCATATCCTCATAGTGGAATGGTCCTTTAGCAATTAAACCATGCTGTCCTATAAAGTGACCATGATCAGTAGTAAAAATGATTATAGTATTATCAAGTTCACCCATTTGATCTAACTTATTAATTATTTTACCAATATTCTTATCCATAAAACTAACCATGCCATAATAAATTGCCATGTCTTTTTTTAATTCTTCCATAGGATACAGATGACTCATGCATCCATGAGCGTTAAATGGTGAATGCCAATTTTCAAAATCAGGATTTGTCGTTTGTGTTTTTCCAAAATGTGGTGGATTTAATTCGTGTTCACCTTCTTTTAACGTTCCGGGTGACATGTCTTCTGGATTATACATTGATGCCCATGGTTCACTTAATACATATGGTGGATGTGGATCTTGAAAGCTTGTCCAAAGAAAAAATGGCTTGTCATCTTTTTGTTGATCTAAAAATTCAATTGATCTTTCGGCTGTCCAATTTGTGTAGTGATGTTTTTCGTCTAACTTCCAAACCCTATCCGGTCTTGCCCAGTAGTCATATTCACGAGCAATTGGAGGAGCATATTTAGAAGTTTCACCAGGCACTGGTTGAAAATATTCTTTCCAATCACTAAGACCGTTTTGTTCCATCCAAATTGCATAATGTTGACCTACATGACTTTCATCTGCATGATTACGTGCTAGCTCAATATGTTCAAAGCCATACCAAGGTCCTTTAAAATTTTTCCAAAATTCTAAATCTCTTAAAGTTGGTTGTCCTTCTATAGATTCCTGACCTGGAACTGAAGTTAATGGCTGGAAATGTGCTTTGCCAATTAAACCAGTAGAGTAACCATTTTTGTATAAAAGTTCTCCAATAGTTTCTACTTCTTCATCTAATTTAACTCCAATTGTCCAAGCTCCATGAGAAGACGGATATTGTCCAGTAATAATACTTGCTCTTGATGGTGTGCAAACTGGTGATGGACAATAAGCTCTTGTAAAATTCATACCCTCATCACAAAGCTTATCTAAATATGGTGTTTGTATTTTTGAATTAAATTTTCCAATAGTATCATGATGCTGTTGATCGGAAGTAATTAATAAAATATTTGGCCTTTTCATATTTACCCTTTTACAGCTCCTTGAACACCTTCAACAAAATATTTTTGCATAAACAAAAACAAAATAATTATAGGCAGAATAGTTATAACAGATGCAGCTGCCATACCAGACCAATCGACAAAGTATTCACCTTTAAAAGCGTAGACACCTACGGATAGTGTTCGTATATCAGGATTACCTAATGTGATGACGACTGGTAATAAAAAGTCATTCCATGCATGTAAAACTTGTAGAATAGAAACTGTGGCTACTACTGGTTTTGTTAAAGGTAACATAATTGAAATAAATGTTCGAACAAAACCCGCTCCATCCATTTTAGCTGCTTCTTCAAGCTCTACAGGAACTCTTGAAAAATATCCTGCAAACAATAAAATATAAATTACAGGGGTGTGTCCTGCTGTTGCGAGTGTTAGTCCAATTAAGTTTTTAGAAATATTTAAATTATTTAATAAATCAAAAACAGGAATAATTGTGTAACCTTGAGGAATAAAAATTGTACCAATTAAAATTCCAATAAGTATTTTTTTTCCTGGAAAAGAATATCTTCCAATTACGTAACCAAACATACCAGTTGTTACGACAACTATAATTACCGAAACAACTGTAATAATAAGGGTATTAAAAAAATACCTACCCATATTTGCACCAAACCATGCTCTTTCAAAATTTTCCCAAACAAGCCGGTCAGGGATCAACCCTAAACCACCCCAAATTTCAAAATCAGTTTTGAAAGAGGCTGAAAGTACCCATAGTAATGGATAGATCCAAAAGAAAGAGAAAATAATAAAAGCTATTGTTATAATTAAATATTTAACTTGGTTTTTTTCAGCAATAAAATTTAAGTATCTACTCATATTCTTCGAGTTCTCCTCATCCATAATCCTTGAAGCACTGTGATAAATAAAACAGCAACACCCCAAAATACTCCTGCAGCACAAGCGTATCCAAGCCGAGGCATTGTGCCAGAGTCAGTTACAAAAGCTGTTCTAAAAATATATATTTCCATAACTTCACTACTAAAGAATGGTCCTCCAGCCGTCATAGTTTCAATTAAAGGAAAAACATTTAGCGCTCCAACTGCCTCCACAAGAATAATGACAATAGCAAAAGGTAGTACAATTGGTAAAATAATATGTATCCATAATCTGTATCCCTCAGCACCATCAATTTTTGCAGCATCGTAAACATCTTGTGGAACTGTTTGTAAAGCAGCAAGCCAATACATCATAGTTATGCCTAACCATTTCCAAACATATACTCCCATTACAGTCGGAAGCACCGTATCTGGGTTTCCAAGAAAATCAATTGGAGCAGAAGTTAAATTAGTAGACATTAAAAATTTATTTGCAGGTCCATTAAAAGGACTGAAGACAAAGGTCATTACAATACCAATAATTGCAATTGCAGTAACAACAGGCATAAAAATTACAGTTCGAAAAAAAGGAGCTAGTTTCAAAACTTGATTATTTAAAAATACTGCAATTATAAATCCTAAAACAATTTTTACTGGAACTGTTCCAAACATAAAAATAAAAGAACGAATAAATGCATCCCAAAAAAATTGATCATTTACTGCTTCATAATAATTTTGGAGACCAATAAATTTTGCCTCTTTTGTAAAGCCACTCCAATCTAATAAAGAAAAATACCAAGACATGCCAATCGGATAAATGACAAACATTCCTGTTAAAATTAAACATGGTAAAACAAATACATAGCACCATCTCGCATCATATATTTGTTTGGATAAAGATTTTTTATTCATGATAAAAAGGCGAGTATAAACTCGCCTTTTAATAATTGATATTAAAGTTCGCTATATTTTGACGCGCCATAATTGGAGTTGATATCCCAATTTGGGAACACCCAATCATCACGAGTAACGTTAGCACCATCTGCCCTTGCATCTTCAACTGCTTGATCAAGCGCATCTTCATATCTCTGGTTACAATCTTTTAGTTGTGCTTCGACACCTTTAAGTTGTCCAGTATATAGCCCTTGAATAACTAAAGCTAAAGATGGATCTGGAACTCTAGACTTAGCAGCTACAACACCTACATCTTTATTTCTAACTATTGGATTTGGTCCAACAAGTAGATTTTCAGCAAACATTGCAAGTGCTTGAGCTGATGGTCCAGTCAAACCAGCTTTTGCAACTGCTTCTGGATTAACAGCAGGATCTGCTGCACCAACAGTTTGTGCCCAATAAATTTGACCTTGCTCAGTTCCCATAAATCTAATTAGGTCACCAGCAAATGGTCCCATTGTACTATTAGCACTTAACCAAAGCGTATTTGATCCACCCTCTGCAATATAAAGTGGTTGAGCTTTTTTTCCATCTGGAACAGGCTCACTAGCAATACCGTATTTCCACTCTGGAGCATCTCTACCCCAAACTCCAATACACCAAGGACCTTGGAATATCATTCCTGCTGCACCTTGAGGCATAAGAGCTCTAGCTTGAGGAGCGTTCATACTCATGACACCAGGGAAAGCACTTCCATCAGATTTTAATTGAAGAAGTAATTCAACTGCTTCCATATATTGATCAGAAGCAATTTGGAATTTACCATTTTGGAAATTAATGTGTCTATTTGTAAAGCCACCTCTTCCTCCATGTGCTCCAGCTACTTGACCAAAAGTGTGAACAACATCTTCCCATCGATTAACTTGGTTTCCACCAATAATCCAACCATAATACTGACCATTACCTCTTTTAGTAATTTTTTTTGCAGCATCTCTGATTTCAGAATATGTCATACGACCAGCTTGAGGATCATAACCAGCTTCACTCATATATTTTTCACTATAGAGAAGACAAGTTCCTGTTCTTTTGTTAGCTGTTAAGCATAAACCATATGTCTTTCCATTGAATTGGTTGACACCAGGTAAATAAACTCCAGCAGGGAAATTTGCTAACCATTCATCTAGGTTTTCAATGTAATCATCCCAAGGTTGAACCCAACCTTCAGATACAGCAACACCTGGATCCATTCCTAAAGGTAATTGGAATACATCATGAACAGTTCCATTTCTTATAGCTATTGGAACAATTTTATTTATTTCTTTCCATGGCAAACCATCATATTCAATAGTGATACCTCTTGAAGCTGCATATTCTGGAAAAAGTTTTTTCCAAAAGACACCTTTCATGTCACCACTATCAATCCATCGCATATTACCACCTGTTGTTGGTAATGGTTTTAGTGGATCAGGAATATTAAATTCTCCAGCAAATAGTTTTGAAGGAATAGATCCTGCTGACATCATTGCACCAGCAGCAAGAGCACCCTTCATTACTGTACGTCTAGAGATTTTTAAATCTTTTTTCTTTTTCATTAATTCCTCCCTATTTGTGTTTTATCTTACGTGAAATAGGTAAAATAACAATTGAAAATAAATTTAAAATTGTGTTAATATTTATTAGTTTATATGAAATATTTACACACAATGGTGAGGGTTGAGAATATTGATGCTTCGCTAGACTTTTATTGCAACAAACTTGGATTAAAAGAAGTACGACGAGTTGAAAACGAAAAAGGTCGTTTCACCTTAATATTTTTAGCCGCTGAAAATAGTGATGAAAGGACCGGTCTTCTTGAATTAACATACAATTGGGATCCAGAAAAATATTCTGGGGGAAGAAATTTTGGTCATCTAGCTTACAGTGTTAACAATATTTATGAAGTGTGTGAAAAATTAATGAACAACGGCGTCACAATTAATAGACCACCTCGTGATGGACATATGGCTTTTGTTCGATCCCCTGATGGAATTTCCATTGAGATCTTACAAGAAGGGGAATCTTTACCTGAACAAGAACCATGGAAGTCTATGGAAAATTCTGGTTCTTGGTAGTTTAATTATTTAACTTCACTTTATAATATTTATTTTGATCAGTAGCCAAAGCTATGACAGCTGGCAAAACTTTTTTATAAAAATCAAAAAGACTCGTAAACGGTTGTGGTAATTCTTTATCAATTTCTTTTCGTAATTTTTTTAAATTGTATGAAGGCACCATGGGAAACATATGATGTTCTAAATGATATTCCATATGCCAATATAAAAAACTTAATATTGGATTTATTCTCACAGAGTAAGTGCTTAAGCGGTGATCTTTTGTGTCAACTTTAGCAGCTAGGTGTTGAGTCACATTTACAGCAAACCAAATTGGCTTCCCAATATAAGTTGGTAAAATAATATAAATTATTGGTAAAAAAGAACCTGTATAAAAAGAATATGCAATGACCGATAACCAAATAAAGACATATAATCTTGAGTTCCAAAGAATTTTTTTCTTTTCTTCTTTAGGTGCGGTTACATCAATAACTGGAGTGAATTTTCCAAAAGCATGTTTTAGAACTTCAAACTTAATTAATTTATGTGGGTATAATAAATCTGTAAGAGGTATAAAATTCAAAAAGAATGCAAATAATTCTATCGGTCTTGATACTTGTATTTCGTGATCATAATCATCTTCTGTTTGTAATGTCTTTGAATGATGGAAAGTATGGCTCCAACGCCATCTAAAACCTTCAAAGTCACACATGAAAGAACTGATGTGATAAAAAAATTCATTTATCCAACGAGTCTTGAATGCAGTTCGATGAACAGTTTCATGCCAGTTCGCTACACTGAACGCATAAATCGTACCATAAATAAAAAAGAATAGATATGTCCACCACGTACCTAAAGTAATGTATGCTAAATATCCTGAAATAAATAAAGATAAAAAATAAAAGAAGAAATGGATTAGTCCAGGTAGATCTCTTCTTTTACTTAAGGCTTTTAATTTTTTTCTGTCGACTTCTGGTCTGTACCAATCATCGAGATTAACTTCCATGCTTGATAATTAAATTAATTATCCCAACGATCTAACCATGACCCATCAACTGTGGAGTCAAATTGGTCTTTTTTTGAAGTCCCTCTAAATTTAGTGTGTTGTTCTTCATAACCTTTAAACCAAGAATCCCAATCAGCTGTATAGCTTGGGTCTTCTGATTTTCTCATTATGATTGGATCAACCAAACCAGTATGAAAACCAGCTTCATCTTTTGGATTTTGAAATCGTAGGTCAACGCTCCACCTTACATCCTCAGATAAATTTTCAAGTGATCGATGAGGAACTAATTGATGTAAAAATAAAACTGAACCAGCCTTCATTTCACAAGTAACGACTTTCTCTTCTGGAATATCTTTGTCTTCAATAAATAAATACCAAGAATCTTTTACTGAACCATCTTTCTTTTCTAATTTATGATTTAAAACTCTTTCAGGTCTATGTCCTCCAGGAACAACCTGCATGCATCCATTATTTTTATTTACATCTAGAAATGGAATCCACGCAGCAGGCTGAGTGGTTTTTTCTGCTCCATCTTTTAAATAAGCAGAATCTTGGTGCCATGGAACTGTCATCCTAGCTGTCTGAGGTGTTTTAGATCTAATATTCCAAACTGGATGACCAGAAATATCTTTGCCAACCCAATTTTCAACCATATCTAAAAGTTTTTTTGATCCCCATAAGTTAGCGAGGGCTGGTTTTAATTCGCCTCTATGATGAATTAAAACTGAAGAACCTTTAAAATCTCTTTCGAGAGCAGCTAGTCTTTTAAAAACATCTTTATCATCATGTTTGTTTGTAATTTTTCCAGCTTGAAAAGCTTTTTCTGCAAAATCATCAACAATTTCTTCAAATTCATTTAATATTGGATTTAAATCATCCATACTAAAAACATTTTCAACGATCGTATAACCTTCTTCGTTATATTGTTTTATTTGCGCATCACTAATCATAATTCCTCCCAAAATTATCCATTCACTAATAAATCAGTTAGATGATCTATTGTTGTGTCTTTTTTATCCAAATCAGCAATTTTTTCACCTCTTGCCATTACACATAAATGATCAGCAATTGGATATACATGACTCAAGTTGTGAGTAATAAATATTGATGTCACGCCTTGGCTTTTTAATCCTTCTACAAACCTAAGTACTTTATTTGTTTCTTTTACTGATAGGTGGTTTGTTGGTTCGTCTAATATTAAAACTTTTGATTTAAAATACATTGCTCTTGCAATGACAACACCTTGTCTTTCTCCTCCAGATAATTGGTTAACTGGTGTATCTGGTGATCGAAGATGCAATTCTACATCTGTTAATGCTTTCATCGCATCGTCCTGCATCGTTTTAGTTTTCATCAAACCAAAATTGCCAACGTTATATTGAGTTTGTTCACGTCCAATAAAAATATTTCTTGCAATTGACATTTCAGGGATCAAAGCTGAATACTGATAAATTGTTTCGATACCTAAATTCATTGCTTCTTTTGTAGATTTAAATTTAACCTTATTACCTTCAAAATATATATGACCTGAATCAGGTTGATGTGCACCAGATAAAATTTTAATTAATGTTGATTTACCAGCACCATTGTCTCCAATAAGACCAACAACAGAGTCTTTTTTTATCTTTAAGCTTAAATCTTTTAAAGCATGAACTCCTGAATAGTATTTGTTTAAACCCTCACAAACTATTATATCTTCCATCTTTAATCCTTTGCCTTGTTTTGACCAATTCGTGTCGCTCTTCTACTTATATAAGTATTAAACACTACAGCTATGATAATTAAAGAACCTAAACCTGCTCTAAACCATTCAGCATCTATTCTAGCCATAATGATTCCACTTTCTAAAAACCTGATTAGTATTGCGCCAATAACAGCACCAAAAACTGTTCCAATACCTCCAAATAAACTGACACCACCAATAACTGCTGCAGCAATTGACTCTAGTTCTAATAAGTATCCTTGAGATGGTAATGGTGCTTCCAATCTAAATGTTTGAATCATTCCAGCAAAGCCAGCTAAGAAACCACATAAGATGAAACAAAACATTTTAACGTTTCCAGTTTTTATTCCCATTGAAGATGCTGCGTTTTGATCTCCGCCAGTTGCATAGATCCAGTTACCAACATTACTTCTGTGAAGCATAACACCTAAAACCACGGCAACTAAAAGAGCCCAGTACAAGGACGCTCTAAATAACTCAAATTGATAAACGAATAACTCATTTGGTAAAATATGAGGAAATGGTGGTGGAAATCCTGCAGTAGCTACAGTTGTAAGACTTCTAGCAATATAGAGCATTCCAAGAGTTGCGATGAAAGAAGGAATACCAAATCTTAAGGTAATAAATCCATTAACAAAACCAACAATAATACCAATCATTAATCCTAGAAAAATAGCGAACCAAGGTGGTATCCCTTGATGCACCATTTGTACAATAGTCATCGGGACTAATGCAAAAACAGAGCCTACAGATAAATCAAATTCACCTGAGATCATTAATATTGCAATCCCAATAGCAACAATAATATATTCGGGTGTAATACCCATAACTATTCTTATATTTCTTGCATCTAAAAATCTTTCATTAGCAATATAAAATCCAATCATTATTGCTAGAAACATTAAGAAGGTTGCTACTTCTGGTCTTACTAATAAACTTCTAAGACTAAAATTTTTACTCATATTTTTTTTATTTTAAAAAAAACCAGGCTCTATTTAAAGAGCCTGGTTAAGATATTTATCTAACTGACATTCCTTTGAATGATCTGATTGTTTCAACATCATCAGGACCAATCATAGCTTTACCAGTATTGATATCTAGTGCACTTAAACCATACTTGTTCATTAAGTATAATTGGTGAACTGACATGTAACCTTGGTAGTATGGTTGTTGGTCAACTGTTAGTTGAACATAACCTTTGTCCATTTCTTCGAAAACTACATCAACTAAGTCAAAACCAGCAAGAAGTATTTCACCAGGTCCGTAACCTAAGTTTCTTACTGCTGCAGCTGCACCAGCTTCCCAGAAACCTACATCAAGATATGCAGTTGTATTTGGGTTAGCTTGAACATAAGCCGCCACTCTGTTTCCAACAGTTGAAAGATCTAGACCTGACTCGATTTTCTCATAAGTTACTTTTCTATCAGGGTTAGCTGCTTTGTAATCTTCCATGAAACGTGCAATACCGTTTCCTCTAGTGTATGCCCATGATTGGTTCATGTCTGCAACACCGATTAAAACGTGAATATCTCCATCAGGAAACATTTCAGAAAGATTAGCTGTTAATTCATAACCAGCTGCTTCTAAGTCTTGTCCAACATATGCTAGTCTGTTACTACCAGCAGCACCTTCTGGATCATCAGTATTAGCTGTAATTACTGGAATACCAGCAGCTAATGCTTCATCAACTGCAGCATCAAAGATAGTTGGGTTAGTAATTGTAGTTACGATACCATCAACACCTTGAGCAATTGAAGATTCTAAGTTTTGTAATTGCTCTTGTTGGTCTCCATCACCTGAAAGAGTTAACATTTGGCAATCAGCATTAATTTGTGCACAAGCATCTTTAAAACCTTTGTGAACAGCTGCCCAGAAAGCATTGTTCGTATCACTGTGCATTACGAAGTTAAATTTGTATTCTGCTTTCGCTGAAGTAGCAAATAGCGCTACAGAAGCAAGAATAATTGAAGCAATTTTTTTCATGCATTCCTCCTATAAATAATTTTTTCCTAACAAGAATAGGTATGTAAAACAAGGAGAAATATTGGGAATTGGGCAGTAAAATTATCGCACTAATCAGTAGCTTAGTAAAATTTATATTTTTTTAAGGATTTGCCTTATGAAATCGTCATGCATAGGTTCAGGCTTTATGCATGAGGATCGAAGTTCAACCTCCACTTTATAAATTGATGAAATCATCGCACATTCAATTACATCTAAGACATGAAGAGCAAGTTCTCCATTACATCTATGCATTCTATTATTTTCTATGGCGTCAATCATTTCAGCTAACCCAATACCTCTGTAGTTTGCTTGTTCTGGTGCCTCATTACTTCTACCACTATGATTAACGATATTTGTTTTTCCAAGGGGTTTATCTTCCACACTAATATCTTTCCACTCAGATCCAAACTCACCAGATATGGATACTGGACCACCAAACATATTTGGATCAGGAACTACTATTGAACCTTTCGTTCCATAAAGTTCCATATGATTACGTTTATGATTTAAAACATCAAATGAAATAAAACCTTGAATGATAGCTTTATTTTGAAACTCAATATTAAACATATAAGAAGTTGGAATTTCAACATTAAAAGTTTCTCCTTTTTTTGGACCAGCTTTGTATTCTCTTTTATCAGAAAATTTAGCTCCTCTTCCTCGTATATTTTTTACGGGACCTAGAAGATTAACAAGTGTGGTGAAAAAATATGGACCCATATCTATTACAGGCCCTCCTCCTTCTTGAAACCAAGACTCAGGACTTGGGTGAAAATCTTGAACACCTGGAAAAGCAAAAATAAAATTCCCGGTAAGAACTTGTCCAATATCATTATTATCAATTAAATTTCTAGTAAGCTGTCCTCCTCCTCCTAAAAAAGTATCGGGTGCATTCCCAATGTAGAGACTATTTTTTTTTGCTAAATTTAATAATTCTTTTGCTTCATCAAACTTAACACTCATTGGTTTTTCACAATAAACATGTTTGTTTGCCTCAAGAGCTCTTTTGGATATTTCATAGTGCGCTTGGGGAATTGTGAGATTAAGAATAATATCTACATTCTTATCATTAAGTATTTCATCAACTGATAAAGGAATAATATTATATTGATCAGCTGTTTTTTTTGCGGCATCTAAATTAATATCAGCACAAGCAACAAAATTTATATTATTAAAATATTCCTGAGCCCGGAAGTAGGTCTCTGCAATATTACCACAACCAATCAGTCCAATATTTTTCATAATTTGTTTCTATAAATCAATTGTAAAAAATGGAATAGTAAAAAAAAAGGCCGTAAAAATTACGGCCTTTTAAAAAATATTTTGCTTAGACTTACATAAAGTCTGCAGCGTTTTCTTTAGTAACTAATACAGTTCCAGTATCAATGTTATCTGGAATGCTCTCACCATTAGCTAATTTAAGTGCATTTTCTACACCCATGTATCCCATGTTGTATGAGAATTGAGCAATAGTTGCTGACATTTCACCAGCCATTACACTTGCAGCAGCATCAGGATTAGCATCAAATCCAACAACGACAACATCATCTAGCATATCAGCATTTTTTAATGCTTGGATAGCACCTA
Organism: uncultured Alphaproteobacteria bacterium; assembly: GCA_902614085.1. Lineage (GTDB taxonomy): Bacteria > Pseudomonadota > Alphaproteobacteria > HIMB59 > CACPNW01. The sequence continues at coordinate 403,751 of CACMJS010000001.1, read as the reverse complement.
GACCCATATTATCGTTAGAAGCAAAGATTGCTTTTAGATTTGGGTTACCAGTGATGATATCTTCCGTTACTGACATACCTTGTGCAGTATCCCAGTTAGCTGGAAGTTCAGCAACAATGTTCATGCCACATGCTTCAAGACCTTTGTGTGATCCTTCCGCTCTGTGTTGACCAGTAGTTTGCGTGATCATTCCTTGAAGGATTGCAACATCAGAACCACTTGGAACATTATCACAAATGTATTGAGCAGCTAAAGCAGCACCATTGATATTGTTTGTACCAATGAAAGTTACACCTTCATTAATTCCATTAGTATCAATATATACAACTGGAACACCTGAAGCCATTGCATCATCAAGAATTGGTGCAACTGCGTTAGGGTCAGTTGGTGCAATCGCTATACCGTCTACACCTTTAGCAATTTGGTCTTCAATTTGTGCTACCTGAGCCATAACATCACTCTCTTGTGGTGGTGAAAGGATAATAAGGTTTACACCTAATTCTTCAGCAGCATCTTTAGCACCAGCTTCAACTGAAGCCCAAAAAGGGTTTCCAGCACCTGGTCCTTTAGTACTTAGCATAATTGTTTTTGCATGTGAGCCTGCTAAAAGACTACCTGAAAAAAACAATACAGAAGTAGTAATTATAGAAATAAAAAATTTCATTTTTCCTCCTAAAATTTTTTTTAACCATTAATCAAAAATGAAATTCTAATCAAGTGACTGTTTGTCAGAAAGTGATTATTTTTTGATATTATGTTCTGGTTGCAAGTTGTCTTCTTAGAACATCGATATAAACAGCCAAAATAATAATCGACCCAATAAGAACTTGTTGCCAGAAAACACTAACATTCATTAGATTTAGACCATTTCGGAGTATACCCATAATCATGACTCCAGCAAACACCCCTAAAACAGTTCCTCTACCCCCAAAGAAGCTTGCTCCACCTATAATGACTGCTGCAATCGCATCTAGCTCAGATTGTAAACCAGCATTTGGATAAGCAGAATTTGTTCTTCCAGCTAAAATTAAACCTCCAATACCAGCCAAGAAACCACAAAGGGTGTAAACTACAATCAAAATTCGATCTACGTTAATACCTGCTGCCCTAGCTGCTCCTGGGTTGCCTCCAATCGCATAAATCCATTTACCTATTCTTGTATGATTTAAAAATATCCAAAAGATAAAAAATATTACAATCATTAAAATTAAACTTGTGGGAATATACTCTCTAGCGCCTTCTCCAAAAATTACATCTAGTTTAATTTTACCATTTCCTATAACTCTAATCTGTTCAGCAAAACCTGTTATTGGAACACCTCCGGATATAAGATTACCAATACCTCTAAATATATAAAGCGTCCCTAGTGTCATTATGAATGGATGAGGCATTCGAAGTAAGGTAATTCCAATACCATTAAACATACCACACAAAAATCCAATTGCTGGCGCAACTAACATGACAACGTACCAAGGCATTCCTGCCTTCGAAGCAATAGCGAGTCCCATTAATGATAACATGATAATTGAACCGACTGATAGATCTATACCTGCAGTTACAATGACCATAAAGACACCAAGTGCTAGCATAGACTGCCAAGAAACTTGTTTAAAAATATTTGTTACATTTCTCCATGATAAAAAAACATCAGGTTGCAACAAATGCAAAACAGCTATCATTATTAGGATAAGTAATAAGATTCCATATCTTTCAAAAAAAGGAATAAGTCTGACAAATAAAGATTCTTGATTCTTATCCATTAATCTTTTTTCCCCATGATCCATCCAATCACTTCGTCCCTTGAAGTGTTTTTTAATTCTGATTCAGCAAAGTTTGTTCCTTGAAAAAGTGCCATTACGCGATCACAAACAGTAAAAATATCATCCATTCGATGGCTAATTACTATTACACTAACACCTAACTTTTTAAGATTTAAAATTAAGTCTAAAACTTTCCCAACCTCCTTAACAGCAAGTGCTGCTGTTGGCTCATCCATCAAAACAATTTTTGCATTAAAAGCTGTAGCTCTAGCAATAGCAACTGCTTGTCTTTGTCCACCTGATAATTCTTCAACCTTTTGATCAGCACTTTTTACATTTATTTTTAGTTTTGCAAGATGTTCTTCCGTTAACTGTTTTCTTTTTTTATGATCTAAAAAATTGAAAGGACCAACTTTTCTTGTTGGTTCTCTTCCTAGAAAAATATTATCACCGATAGGGAGATTCCCAGCTAGCGCTAAATCTTGATATACCATTTCTAAGCCCAAATTTTGTGAGTCTCTAGGACTATTTAAAGTTACTTTTTCCTTATCAAAAAAAAGTGAACCTTCGCTTGGCTTATATAATCCTGATAAAACTTTCATTAATGTAGATTTCCCAGCACCGTTATCGCCGACGACACCAAGAACCTCACCTTTATTTAAATGAAGATCTACATTTTGAAGAGCTGTAATAGTACCAAAAAATTTCGAAACTGATTTAGCTTCTAGTACTAAGTTATCTGACATAGTGTGTTTTTAAATAAATTTTAATTAATATCAACTGGTTTTGAACGTAAATATTTAACAGTTTCTCTTTCAGCTTTTTTGCATAATTTAGGAGGCAGGCCTTTTGAAATAAGTTTTAAATCTTGAATTACTAATTCACCCATCTCTTTAAACGCGCTGTCTAATGCGCCGGCTCTGTGTGGAGAAAAAATTACATTTTTGAGTTTTCTTAATTTATGATTTTTAGGAAATGGTTCTTGTGGAAAAACATCAATGGCAGCAAACACATTTCTATTTTTTAAAAAATTAAAAAAATCATCAAAATTTATTATGGCTGCTCTACTCATTAAGACAAACACTGATCCATCTTTTATTAATTTAAGTTTAGAAGAATTAATCATGGATTCATTAGTGGAAGTAATGGAAGCTAATACATAAATGATATCAGCATTTTTGAGTAACGAATTTAAACTGGTTGGCTTAACATCAAATTTTTCGATTTCTTTATTGGGAATCCAAGGATCATAGGCGATGATGTTATTAGAGAAAGCTTTGAGGATAGGAGTAAGTGATTTAGCTAAATCACCAAAACCAATTAAACCAAATGTTTTATTTTTTATTAAAAAGTTATTCTGACTTATTGCACCACCATATTTTTCTTTTTTTGAAATAAAGTCTGAGTGAGCAATATGGATACTTCTGGCTATAGATAAAGTAAGACCCATTGCCATTTCAGCAACAGGTTGAGCAAACACAGGCGATGTTGCTAAAACATGTATTCCTTTTCTAAAACAATAATTGTAATCCATATTGTCCATAAAATTGCTTTCTACATTAAATATTGCTTTAAGTTTTGTGGATTTAGAAATTAAAGATGAAGGTAAATTGGGTTGCCCAAATATATAATCTGCCTTTGGTAAATTTTTTTCATAAAAATTATTTTTATTTTTATTTGGGGCAGTAATAAGTTTAAAATTATTTTTTAAGTATTTTAAATTTTCTTTAGAAAAAAGTAGGTCCATTGTTCTTGGATATGGATCTAATAAAATTATAGGCTTGTTTTGACTCATACAATTTTTAAAATTTAGAAAAAGAAATTTATTTTTTTATACGCCCTTACGTTGTTTATTTTTTCCTTCTAAAAATTCGTTAAGAGCTGATTTCTTACCTTCGGTATTATCCACTTCAAGTGTTGGACTTTCCCAAAAAGCTGTTCCTTCTAACCATTCATATCCATCTGTTTTCATAGAAATTACGTATGTTTTGTCTGATTCTTTTGCTCTTTTGAAAGCAGCCTCTAATTCTGAAATAGATTTAACAGTCTCACCATTTGCCCCCATACTTTTTGCGTGAGCTTCAAAATCTACAAACTGTACATTTGTCGCTCTTGCAGCATTGAGATTGCAAAGATATTCATTCCCACCTTTTGCTAATTGCAATCTATTAATAACCATATGACCACCATTATCACAAACAACTATAATTAATTTTTTATCATATAAAACTGAACTGTAGATATCGCTATTTTGTAAAAGGTATGAACCATCGCCTACAAATACAATTACATCTTGTTCAGGTTTTGCCATTTTGATTCCAAGTGCACCTGATATTTCATAACTCATGCAACTAAACCCCCATTCAGTTTCAAAAGTATTCAGTTCTTTAGGTTTCCATATTTGAACCACTTCGCCAACTAATCCTCCAGCTGCAGTCACTACGATATCTGATGGGTCTGAGTTTCTATAAACTGCACCTACAGCATGAGCATAGGATGGTAATTCTTGATTTGTTGGTCCACTTTCTTTAGCAACATATTCATCCCACTTATTTCTTTCCTCAATTGAACGCTGGTACCAATTTTCTGGTGCTTTCCAATCTCCTAATGCCTTTGATAATTCTTGAAGTCCAATTTTTGCATCACTTACAACAGGAGTTGCACGATGTTTTGTAGTGTCAAATCGTGAAGTATTTATTGATACAAGTTGAAAATTTTTATTTTCAAAATTAGTCCAAGAACCAGTTGTAAAGTCTCCTAACTTTGTTCCCACAGCTAGTGCTAAATCTGTATCAGTAGCAAGGTTATTAGATGAACCTTCTCCTAAGCATCCAATTGCACTTATGTAATAAGGATCATCTTTATTCATACAACCAATACCCATCACAGTTGCTGTTACAGGTATATTATGTTTTTTTGCAAAAGCGGAAATTTCCTCTTCTGCTTCTGAATATAAAACACCTCCACCTGAGATAATAATTGGTTGTTTAGATTGTTTTAATTTTTCAGCTGCCTTTTGTATTTGATTTGGATCAGGATGAATTCTTCTAATTTCATGTATTTTTTCTTCAAAAAAGATTTCAGGATAATCATACGCTTCTCCTTGAACATCTTGAGACATAGAAATTACTGCTGGGCCACAGTCTGCAGGATCAAGCATTACATTAATTGCTTGAGGTAAAGATGTTAAAATTTGTTCAGGTCTAGTAATTCGATCAAAATATCTTGATACAGATTTAAAGGAATCATTTTGAGTTTCTGAAGGAGAATTAAAATGTTCTACTTGTTGTAAAACAGGATCTGGAAAACGACTAGAAAATGTATCACCTGGTAAAAGTAAAATTGGAAGTCTATTACTTAAAGCAACTGCAGCAGCTGTAACCATATTAGTAGAACCAGGTCCAACAGATGAAGTTGCTACAAATATTTGTTGTCTTCTTTTGGCACGAGCATATGCAATACCTGTTAGTGCCATATTTTGTTCATGATGACCTCTGTATCCAGGAAGTTCATTTTGGTATTCTTCCATAGCTTGTCCAATACAAGCAACATTACCGTGGCCATAAATACCGAAAGCGCCTGGAAATAGTGGTTCTTTTTTTCCATTAATTAAAATTTTTTGCATAGTTAAATATTTAATTAATGCATGTGAACATGACATTCTAACTGCTTTCATGTGTTCCTTTCCCAAAAAAAAATAGATACTATTATAATAAAAAAAAAATTTAAAGAGTTAAACAATTTATTTTTCTAATATTTTAGAATATAGAATTATTCATGAAAGTTGGGGTTGTTGGTGAAATTCATCCAAGTGGATATGAGATATTTGATAAAAATAATATTGAATATTTTGTCACTAATAATATTGATGAAGATTACCTAATTGAAAAATTACGAGATGTGGATGGTATTGTCGTAAGAACAGCAGAAATAAATGAAAATATTCTCTCTCAAGCAAAGAACTTAAAAATTGTTTCAAGACACGGTGTTGGTTATGACAATGTAGATACAGAATATTTAAATAATAATAAGATAGCTATGGCCATTACTGGAAAAGCTAATGCAACCAGCGTAGCCGAACATGTAATGACAATGATGCTTTGTTTAACAAAAAATATTTTTGAATCAGATAGATTAGTTAAATTAGGTAAATTTCAAGAAAAGGGCAATCTACCCAACTACTTTGAACTCTATAATAAAAAAATTTTAATTCTTGGTTTTGGTCGAATAGGAAAAGCTCTAGCAAAAAGATGTAGTGGGTTTGAAATGGAAATTTATGTGCATGATCCTTTTCTTTCGGATGAAGAAATAAAAAATCATAAATGTATTCCAATCAATAAAGAAGAGGGCTTTAAAATTGCTGATTATATAAGTATCCATTTACCTTTAAATGAAGAAACTAAAAATTTAATTTCTTTTGATCAATTTGAAACCTTTAAATCAAATTTAATTTTAATTAATACAGCAAGAGGCGGTATAATTAATGAAGATGCTTTATATGAAGCTTTAAAAGATAAAAAAATTTTCGGAGCTGGTGTTGATGTATTTGAAAAAGAGCCGCCAATAGAAAATCACAAACTGTTTTCTTTAGCTAATACTTTGTTGACACCACATAATGCTGCTTTAACTCTAGAATGCAGAAAAAGGATGTCTGTAGAGTCTTGTGAAAATGTTTTTGATTTTTTAACTAAAAGTAAAAATTTAAACAAAAATAATATTATAAATCTTAAAATTATAAGTTAGATATTTAAGTAAATATTTCCATCCTCTTCAGAGATGTCAAAGATCTTAAGACCATCCAATTCAGGATCACTAATACAATCACCAGAAACAATACTATAAGTATTACCACAACCAACACACTCTAACTCTTCTCCTTCAATTTCAGATTCACTCAAAGGTGCTTTCTCCTCGCAATTACAGTTTCCCTGTGTGCAAAAAAATCCTGGCTCTAAATGATAAACTGCGTAATTAACATCGTCATGTTCAAAACTTTCCACAGTTCCAACTTCGATATCATCAGTTTCACCAACTAGTATTGGATCAATTTCATCATTCATAAAAAATTTGTAAAATAAAATTGAATTAGAATAAATATTTTTTTTAAGAAAGTTGTTGATTTATCTGAATTTTAGATTTTTTCTTGTGAGTTCTTTTACGTTAGAAACTCCCATTAATTTCATATCTCGTTCAATTTCATTGCGTAAATTAGATAAACTTTTTTCTACACCTTTTTGACCTCCTGCAGCCAAAGCGTATAAATACATTCTTCCACCAGAACAGGCTTTTGCACCAAGTGACAGTGCTTTTAAAACATGAGTACCTCTTCTAATTCCTCCTTCACAAATTACATCTATCTTATCTCCAACAGCATCAACAATTTCAGCTAGTTGATCAAATGGTGATCTTGAACCATCTAATTGTCTACCACCATGATTTGAAACCATTATAGCTGAGGCGCCTACATCAACAGCTTTTTTTGCATCGTCTACAGACATAACACCTTTAATAGCAAATTGACGGCCCCACTCTTTATTAATATTTTCAACATCTTTCCAACTCATAGAATTATCAAGCATTTTAGTGAAGTAATCTCCTATGGTTGTCATTACTGTTGTGCCTTCATTAATGTGATCCTTTAGATTACTTAATTCCCATTTTGGTTTTGTAAAATAATCTACTGCCCACTTTGGATGAAGCATAAAACTTAAAACACTATTGAGTTTTAATTTCATTGGAATTGTAAAGCCCGTATATAAATCTCGTTCACGGTTTCCTCCAACAGCAGTATCTACAGTCACAGCCATTGCCTCAAAATTTGATTCCTTACATCTTTCTATAAGAGCTTTATTCAGGCCTTTATCTTTGTGAACATAAAGTTGAAATAATTTAGGTGTTTTGACTAAATTTGATATTTCCTCAATACTGGCAGTCCCTAAAGAAGAAATTCCAAACATGGTTCCAAATTTTTCGGCAGCTTTTGCAACTCCAATCTCACCTTCATGATGGAACAGCCTTTGAAGAGCAGTTGGTGCACAATACAAAGGCATATCTAACTTTTGTCCCATTACCGTAGTTGACATATCAACTTTATCAACACCGCTTAAAACATTTGGAATCAAATCACATTGCTCATAGGCATCTGTGTTTCTTTTATAAGTTATTTCATCATCAGCTGCACCATCGATGTAATGGAATATTGGACTTGGTAGTCTTTTTTTTGCTAAGTTTCTAAAATCTTTAACGTTATGACAATTATTGATATTGCCAAACATTATGCCTGAATAGTTTTTTGAGTTTGCTCTCCTAGACCTTCAATACCAAGTTTCATTACATCGCCAGCTTTTAAAAATACTTGGGGTTTCATTCCCATGCCAACACCGGGAGGCGTACCAGTGGAAATAATGTCACCAGGTTGCAATGACATAAATTGACTTAAATAACTTACTAGAAAATTTACACCATAAACCATAGTATTGGTTGAACCATTTTGCATTGTTTTACCATTAACTTCTAACCACATTTTAAGATTTTGTGGATCAGGTACTTCATCAGTTGTAACCAAATAGGGACCAATTGGTCCAAAAGTATCGCAAGACTTACCTTTCACCCACTGACCTGAGTGTTCTATCTGAAATTCTCTTTCACTTAGATCATTGATAACGCAGTATCCAGCAATATGAGATTGTGATTCACTTTCTGAAATATACTTAGCTTCTTTTCCAATGATTACTCCAAGTTCTACTTCCCAGTCAGATTTTACAGATTTTTTAGGAATTTCTACATCATCATTTGGACCAATAACAGCACTTGTTGCTTTCGCAAATATAATTGGTTCAGGCGGAACTTTCATCCCAGTTTCTTCAGCATGATCAGAATAATTAAGCCCGATACAAATAAATTTTCCAATACTTTCTTTACAAACACAAGGTGCATATCCATCACTGTTTTCAACTAGAGGTAAAGATGTAGGATCAATTTTTTTCACTTCATTTAACTTGCTAATAGTTACATTTTTATTATCCCAATCCTTAACAAGAGATGATACATCGCGAATATTTCCTTCTTGATCAAGTATTCCTGGTTTAACTTCATTTCCAATTCTGTATCTTAAAGTTTTCATTATAAAGTCCATCCTCCATCAATTAAATTTAATGTTCCAGTAACAAAATCTGATTCATCACTTGCTAAATAAGTTGCAAGCGATGCTATTTCTTCTGGTTGCGCTAATCTTCCCATTGCCTGTCTTGCTATAAAATCTGACCTTGCTTTAACTGGATCATCGGCCATATTAACTCTGCCTTCCCAAGATGGTGTTTCAACAGTTCCCGGCAAAATAGCGTTGCAGCGAATTCCATCTTTTATGTGATCAATAGCTATAGCTTTTACAAAACCATTTAATGCTGCTTTTGTAGTTCCATAGATAAACCTATTAGGCACACCTTTAACATTAGATGCAGCAGAAGAAACAATAACGATATTACCTTTTTTTTCTTTCAACATTTTTGGCAAAAGATTGTAGGTCATTAAATATGCAGAAAATATATTAACATTGATTGATCGTGCAAACTCATCCTCATCACAATCAAGAATTGTTCCGTGATGAACAAAACCTACTGCATGAAATAAAACATCAATCTTATCTACAGAAGAACAAAAGGTCTCTACATCTTTTTTGTTTGTTGAATCCAGTTTCATTGTTTGGATACTCTTATTCTCATTTTTTAAATCATTTAGTTTATCTTCATTAATATCAGTTGCTAAAACTTTAGCCCCCTCATTTGCAAATTTAAGTGCGGTTGCTCTTCCGATACCTTGTGCAGCTGCAGTAACTATAATATTTTTTTTATCTAATCTCATATGTCGGAACGATATGTCTTTTTTTAGCATTAACAGACTTTATTTTGAATTCAATAATTAAAGAGGCCTATAATATTAGTCATTTACAAAATATATCAATTTTAAATTAATAAATATTAATTTATTAGATACATATATGAATTTTCTTTTAACAGGTGGTGCCGGATATATAGGTAGTCATGCCGCTCTTTCTCTTCTAGATGCTGGTCATAATGTTCATATTATTGATGATTTATCTACTGGAAATGAAAGTCTCATTCCTAAAAATGCATTTTTTACAAATTGTAATATTAGTGATGAAAAAGTAATTTCTGAGCTTATAAAATCTAATAGCTTTGATTTATTAATGCATTTTGCTGGTTTTATTCAAGTTGAGGAATCTGTAAAATATCCGCAGAAATATTTTGATAATAATACTGAAAATGCAACTAAACTATTTGAAACTTGTAAAAAAAATGGATTAAATAAAATAGTATTTTCTTCAACAGCTGCTGCATATGGATCAGTAAGTGAAAATAAATTAATAGATGAAAATACAAATTTAAATCCTCAAAATCCATATGCAGAATCTAAAATAAAAACAGAAAATTTTTTATTTGAAAATAAAGATGACTACAAATTTATAATATTACGATACTTTAACGTTGCTGGTGCTGATAAAAAATTAAGATCAGGTCAAATATCTAAAAGATCAACACATTTAATTAAAATTTTATCTGAGGTAGTTGTAGGTAAAAGAGATCATATTGAGATATTTGGTAATGATTATAATACTCCTGATGGAACAGCTATCAGAGACTATATTCATGTCTCTGATCTAGCTGATATCCACTTAGAAGTTGCAAAATATTTATTAGAAAGTTCAGAATCTAATTTATTTAATTGTGGTTATGGAAATGGTTTTAGTGTTTTGGATGTTATAAATACTGCAAATAAAATTTCAGAAGATAAAATTGATTATAAATTTTCAAATAGAAGAGATGGAGATGTTGAACAATTAATTGCAGATACATCAAAAATATTAAAACATATTGATTGGAGACCAAAACATAATGATCTAAGTGAAATTATAAATTCTTCAATTAAATGGGAAGAAAAAATTAATGAATCAAATACATAAAAGAATTTTTATAAGAAATGATAAAAAAGAACTTTATCTTTATGGTTATAATGAACATAAAGAGTCCCCAAGCCAAGAACTTGAGATTACAGAAATTCCTAAACCTCATATGAGATGGAATCCTTCAAGGGAAGAATGGGTTACCTACTCAGCAGGAAGAAAAGACAGAACTTCATTTCCACCAAAAGAATATTGCCCACTTTGTCCAGGTGCAAATTTAAATTATCCAACAGAGATACCATTTTCAAACTTTGAAGTTGCAGTCTTTCCAAATCGTTGGGCTAGTTTTAATACCAAAGGTGAAAATATATTTTTGGAAAAAGTTTTGAGTAAACCTTCAAAAGGGGAATGCGAAGTAGTTGTTTATTCACATGAACATCTTGATACAATTTCTGAAATGCCTTTAGAGCGAATAGAATTATTAACTAAAGTTTGGATTGATAGATATACGGAGTTGCAAAAGAAACCTGATGTTAAATATATTTTGCCTTTTGAAAATAGAGGAGAAGAATGTGGGGTTACCCTTCATCATCCACATGGTCAAATATATGCTTATCCTTTTATTCCTCCTGCAATTGAAAAAGAAATAAGGGCATTTAAAAAAGAGAACTTTTTAATTAAAATTATGAAGGAATTGGAGGAGAAGTATTATGTTTATCAAAATGATAATTTTATTGCAGCTGTACCACCCTTTGCTAGATATGCTTATGAGATATGGATAATACCAAAAATTCAAATTGAAGGACCTTGGAAATTTAATGATAAGCAAATTGAAGATTTTTCTAAATGTATTCAACAGGTTGTAAAAGGATATGATAATTTTCTAAATAAAAGATGCCCGTATATAATGGGTTTACATGCTTCCCCTGAATTAGATGATAATCAGTTTCATTTTCATGTTGAATTTTATCCACCTTTAAGACACGGAGATAAACCTAAAGTTTTAGCAGGCTCTGAGTCAATGGCTGGTGTTTTCATTATGGATGTATTGCCAGAAGATTCTGCTAAAGTTTTAAGAAAATTTATGTCATGAAAACAATAGAAGAAAAAATAAATTACTACAAAGAGAGTCTAGATCTATTCGATGACGGAATGGATAAGTATAAGTTTTTAATTGATCAGGCGAAAAATGCTAAAAATTTTCCTGAAGAATATAGAAAAGACTCATTTAAAGTTTCAGGATGTCAGGCACAAGTTTGGTTAGTGCCTCAATTAAAAGAAAATAAACTTTCATTTTATTATGACTCAGATGCATTTATATCAAAGGGTATGGTGACAATTTTATGTGATATTTATGGTGATAGAAGTCCATCTGAAATTAAAGAATCTGATTTTAAGATGCTTAATATTTTAGATCTTGATACTCTTTTAACCCCAGGAAGAAGAAATGGCGTTTATTCAATGCTTGAAAAAATAAAAGAGTACGCAAATTCTTATGTATAAAAAAGATAATGTTTTATGAGCCAAAAAAGGGAAGTCCTTTTAAAATAGATCCATTTAAATCTCTTATTTTTCCTCGACCTATTGGATGGATTTCTTCAATTAATAAAAATGGAATAGCTAATTTAGCTCCATATTCATATTTTAACGCTGTGGCTGATGAGCCTCCACAAGTTATGTTTTGTTCTAATGGTAGCTCAGCTCATGGAAAATATAAAGACTCATTATCAAATATTTTATCTACAAAAGAATTTGTCGTCAATTTTGCAACCTCCGCTTCACGAAATCAGATGAATATCTCTTCAAAAGACTTTAAACCAAATGAAGATGAATTTTATTTTTCAAATTTAAAAAAGAAAAAATCAAAACTTGTTAAAGTGCCCTCAGTAAAAGATAGCCCAGTAAATTTAGAATGTAAATTAATAAAAACAATTAAATTAAAATCAAATTCTAACAAAATTTCAACAATGATTGTTGGGGAAGTAATTGGAGTTTTCATAAATAATAAATATATAAAGAATAATAGAGTAGATAGTGTTTCAATGAGATATATAGCAAGAATGGGATATAGTGAGTACACGACTATTTCTTCTAAATTTAATCTAAAAAGATAATCACCTCGATAAGTAACAAAAGTTTTTTCATTGAGATATTATACCAAAATATCGATAAGAGGTTAAGGGATGAAACAAGGCTTATTTTAGTATTGTTCTCTTCTTGATTCTTTTGAAGCTTAAAATGAATCGCTGAGATGGTCATATTTTGATTTAATCCTAGATCAGAAATAAAGTACAGTCATTTTTTTAATTTAAATTATTAAATATAAGATCTAGATTTTTTTATTTCTTGTAAAAGCATATTATCGTACTTGTTATATTCTAAGATATCATCATGTAATTTATTTGAAATTAAATTTATTAGATTTCTATCATAGTTTGCTACATTTTGAGATGTAAAACTTCTTACTTTAAAATCATATTTATTTAAAAAATTAAAAAAAAATTGTTTTACAGATTTGTTATTTATTATGTATTTAAAATATTTAATATTTTTCAAAGCAAGTAAATAAATTTCATCATTTATTTTTAAATCTTGCTTAACAAAGAAGTATTTTTCAAAAGGTATTCCAGCAAATACTTTAGTAAAAGGATTAGAATTTATAAAATTGTTCTCTAATAAGTTTTTAATTGTTGTTACATCGTCCAGTGATAGTTTTATATTTAATTCAATATAATTTTTAATAAAATCAAAATTTTTAACATTCATATTCTTTTTTTTGAAAGTTCTGAAATAAAAAAAATAAAAGTTTGAAAAAAAGGTTTCATGTATATCTCTAATAAAAGTTAATAAATCTGAATCAATACAATGTTTACTAAATACAAAATGTCCTGAATATATTTCTAGTGGTTTAAAATTGTTATCAGTTTTTGAAATTTTAAAATAATCTGGATGGAATTTAGGAATAATTCCTTTCGTGCCAAAATGGTAATGAGCAAAAGTTTCTTGCTTATTTAAACTATCTAAAAACATTCTGAATGTGCTTCCAGCAGTTTTAGGTATATGAAGAAAAATTATTTTTTTTTTATTTAAAATCATAATTAAGAAAACTTAATCTTTTGAGTTTATAAAGAAATATAACTTAATAGACTTAAATATAAAAAACTAGTAAAAGCTGTATATATAAACAGGGAGTATGGCGGAACTGGTAGACGCGCCGGATTCAAAATCCGGTCACTTCGGTGGTGTGGGTTCGATTCCCTCTACTCCTACCAATTTATCTTCACGCATTATAAAAAACATTAGTAATGCAATTAAAAAAAATATTACACCTAAAGCATACATATTAAATGTTAAACCAAATGTTTCAGCTGAAATCCCAACAACGCCAGGTCCGAATATAGCTCCGACAAAAGCAATGCTTGATATATGAGAAATAGTAACTGGGATTGGATTTTGAGAATTTTTAACTGCTTGTCGAAATACTATAGGCATTACGTTAGAAATTAACATTCCAAAAACTGTTATAGCGATAAAGATTATTAATATATTTTGAGAAAAAATACTTAATAATAATATTATTGAACCAATCATTGCAAAAACTGGACCTACAATTACTTCACCGAGTTTTGCGATTAGTTTTGAAGCAAAAAAATTACTTATTATTTCACCTACATTAAAAAGAATTACAATTGAACCGACTAAAAAAATTGGCGCAGAAAGATCAGTAACGAGCCATAAAGGTGACCATTGAATTATTATTCCCATAAATGCGATAATAAACATATTAATTGATGCAAACATGATAATTTTATAATTTGGAATTGAAAATCTTGGATTTTTGTTAACAACATCATATTTAACATTCAATCCAAAAAAATACATTGTCAAAGTTGATATCAAAACAAACAAACCTACAATAAAAGTAGTATAGACAGGGTCAATTTCTAAACCTAGACATAAACTAGATATTCCTGCGCCAAGAAGAAAACCAAAATTAAAGGATGATTTAAATATTGGATTAAGGATTTTTTTTGTTTTCTCTTCTATTATAGCAACTTGTGTAAATATATTTGGTGCTTGTATACCAATAGAAATCCCCCACAACATAGATACAAAAATAAAAAAATTATAAGAAGAGAAGTAAAAAATAGAAAATGGAATAAATGCGTACAATAATCTCGCAATTATTAAACAATTTGTGCTTCCTATTTTTGGGAGTAAAAAACGGGTTGTAAGTTGATTTGTAATTACATTACAAATACCAAAAGTAATAAGTCCTATAGAAAATTCTGTTTTTGTCATATCAATCAAATCGAAAAGAATTGGTGTATTTACCATGAACATACTGAAGGTAAGTGTTGCAAAAAACCCTTGTGAAAAGGTTGCATAAAATGCGGTTTTTAATTCTTTGGTCTCTATATTTTCCATTTAAGAAATATTTATGATAATTTAGATTTAAAATCGATAATAGTATAAATCAAAATTATTAAAAAAAATAAATTAAATGAATTTTCTTAAAAGAACTTACAATTGGACCTTAGAAAAAGCACAACATAAAAATGCAAAATGGTATTTAAGTTTAATATCATTTGCAGAAAGCTCATTTTTTCCAATTCCACCAGACATATTGTTAATACCAATGGCATTAGCTTCCAAAGCAAGGGCTTTATTTTATGCTTTTATGTGTACACTGTTTTCAGTTCTAGGTGGAATACTAGGATACGCAATAGGATATTTTTTTTACAATTCAGTAGGTATTTATATTGTAGACTTTTATCATTTAGAAAATTCTTTTAATATTTTTGAAAATTATTACAAAGAATTTGGTATATTGATTGTTCTTGGTGCTGGAATAACTCCATTTCCTTATAAGTTTATTACAATTGCAAGCGGTGTATTTGGATTAAATTTTTTTTTGTTTATTATTGTTTCTATTATTGGTCGAGGATTAAGATTTTATTTAATTGCAATACTTCTTTATTTTTTTGGTGAAAAAATTAAGTTAATTATCGATAAATATTTTAATATTTTAACTATTGTGTTTTTTATTTTACTTATTGGAAGTGTTTTTATAATTAGATTTTTATGATAATTCGTAATTGGACAACACTTCTATTTATTATTTCTCTATTCTCGATATCATCAGCATTGATTGCAGAATATTTTTTTAATCTTCAGCCATGTGAATTGTGTTTAAAGCAAAGACATCCATATTATTTAATTTTAATATGTTTGATTTTGATATTTTTATTAAAAAATTTTAATAAAATTTGGCTTTATTTAGTAATACAGTTTGCATCAGTTTATGGGTTATTTTATTCTATATGGCACGTAGGAGTTGAAAATAAAATTCTTAAAGGGCCAGCAGGTTGTTCAGCAATGCTAACAAACAGTGACAATGCTTCAGATCTCAAAGCGCAGATATTATCAAAGCAGGTAATCAGTTGTGATGAAGTTATTTGGAGTTTTTTTGGAATTTCTGCTGCTTCAATTAATACGCTTGTTTTACTAGTTATTTTTATTTTAAATGCTATTTATTTATTTAGATACTATGGCATTAAAAAAGAAAAAAACGTCTAAAAAAAAACCTTCTTCGAATAAAACTACCCATAGGGAGGTTTTGGAAGAAATCATAAGAGTTGATCATGCTGGTGAGTATGGTGCAACTAAAATATATGATGGCCAAATAGCAATATTTGGGAAAAGCTCAAAACTTGGCAAAACAATTCAACATATGGCTGACCAAGAACAAGAGCATATTGATAAATTTAATGAATTAATATTGGAACATAGAGTTAGACCAACTGCACTCCTTCCTTTATGGAATGTTGCAGGTTATGCGCTTGGCGCATCCACTGCCTTAATGGGTGAAAAAGCTGCTATGGCGTGTACTGTTGCTGTAGAAAAAGTTATTGGTGAACATTATCAAGAACAACTGGATCTTTTAGGTGACGATCATAAAGATTTAAAAAAAACAATTTCTAAATTTAGAGATGATGAACTAGAACATCATGATATAGGAATAGAACATGACGCAGAAAGTGCTCCTGGTTATAAAATTATGTCAAAAGTAATTGAACTTGGATGCAAAACAGCAATTGCTATCTCAAAAAAAATTTAATTTTCTAATTCTGTATCCCAGTATAAATAATCTCTCCAAGTCTCATGCAAAAAATTTGGTGGAAAATTTCTACCATTGTTTTGAAGTTGAATTGACGATGGTCGTAGAGGTTTTTTAAAAAGTTTCATATCAGTGTTCTGAATAAGTTTTCTTCCCTTTTTTAAATTACATGACGTACATGCTGAGACAACATTTTCCCAAGTAGTTTTTCCATGCAGACATTTTGGCACTAAATGATCAAATGTTAATTCGTTAGCTGGAAAACGATTAGTGCAGTATTGGCAAGTAAAATTATCTCTCAGAAAAACATTAAAACGAGTGAAGGCAGGTCTTCGTTGTGGAGTTACATAATCCTTTAAGGCAATTACACTTGGCAACTTAAAAGTAAGATTTGGAGAATGAACTTCGTGCTCGTAGTTTTCTATGACTGAGACTCTTTCAAGAAAAACAGCTTTGATAGCGTCTTGCCATGAACATAAAGAAAGTGGATAGTAAGATAGTGGCCGAAAATCAGCATTAAGAACTAAAGCTGGATTTTCTGCGGTACTCATTTTAGTTTCTACTCACCCAAGTCATATTATTCAGATAATAATATAATATTAAGATTCGATTACTTTAAATATTTTTTTTAATAAAATTTTGAAAAAAAGTTATTGTTTCTTGTGACATTGTATGCTCGTCACTTTTAATAAGATAATTTTCATAATTGTAGTTATACTTTTTTAAAACTTCAAGTGACTCCTTGTAATTGGAAATAGGTAAAACAGCATCTTGAGCCCCATGAGAAATAAAAATTGGTGTTTTTAAAAATGCATTATTAGGCTTATGTTCTTTTGATATAATTCTTGAAGATATAATTGCTAAGCCTGCCAACTTATTTTGAAGTATTTGCCCAAGTTCAAAAGCCATCATACCTCCTTGAGAAAAACCCATAACAAAACAATCAGTCGTTTTTAAATTTAAATTTTCTAACAAAAGAGAAATAGAGTTATAAATTTTTTCAACATTCTCAGATATTTTCTTTTTGGCCACATCATATTCTTTTGCACCAGCATTAGAAATATGATTGCCATTGAGATATAATTGAAACCATTCATGCCCCATAGGATAATCTTGAATTGTATCTGGAGCATTTAATGCAACATATTTCATCCCCCAGTCATCTTGATCAATTAAATTAGCAATTTGAATAAAATTAGTAGCGTTATCTCCATATCCATGAAGCATGATCATCAATTTTTTTGGATTTTGGTGTTTAGTAATTGACGGACCTTTTAAAATATCAACCATAAACAAACACTTTGTTTAAGTTATCTTGTTTCATAGAATAAAAGTTTTATATAGATATTATTATGAGTACAATGCAAATAATACTTGTCTTGTTTATGGCGGCAACTCTAGCAGTTGTTGTTGTTGGTGTTATTGCTATGGCAGTAAATGGAAAGCTTAACAAAAATCACAGTAATAAACTAATGCGGTTAAGAGTATTATTTCAAGCAATTGCTATATTTGTCTTTGTTGTAATTGTTTGGTTAGCTAGAAATTAGCAAATTAGAGTCTAGAAAAATTTCATAATATTTAGTATATAGTTGCCAGGTTTATATGGGCATTCACTTTAATCACAAATCTAAAGCGGGAGACCGCAAAATGCAGAAAGAGCTTAAGCTAAAAATGAAAGCTGAAGAGCGCAAAAAGAAACGTGAAGAGCAAGAAAAGCTTAAAATGGAAGAGGAAATGCGTAAACTCGAGGAACTTACAAGACCTGATAAAGAAGAAAATAAGTAGTCTTTAATTAACTTTTTAAAATTATCTAATTAGGTAAAGGATAGTGTTCAGCTATGAATTTCTTTAGAATTTCTAATGTTTGATCTGCTTCTTCTAAGAGCATCATATGGCCACAATCTTCAATGATCTTTACATCCGAGCCTTTAATATAATCAGCAAGAATTTTTCCATCTTTTAAACGGCACATTCTGTCTTGTGCACCTAATATAGAAAGAGTAGGTAAATCCAATTTCTTAGCAACCTCAGGTCCATTTTTATAGTTATCGCATGCTCTAAAATCGACACCTAAAGTATCTTTAATTTCTTTATTTTGAACAATCATGGAGCCAACATTTAGGTGATATAGACCGGGAACTGGATGACCACCGAAATGTCCTGCAGGGCCATGCGCAAAATCCATCATAAGATCAACTGCCTTAGGATTACTTTCTTCAGCTAGTTTTAATAATTCAGGGTTCATTGGAATTGCAGATGCTCCACCCATAAGAGTTAAAGTTTTAATTTTTTCTGGATGTTGGGCAACACATTCCATTGTTACAAGACATCCTTGAGAATGTCCAACTAGTGAAGCTT
This sequence comes from uncultured Alphaproteobacteria bacterium, assembly GCA_902614085.1. Taxonomy (GTDB): domain Bacteria; phylum Pseudomonadota; class Alphaproteobacteria; order HIMB59; genus CACPNW01. The sequence continues at coordinate 384,592 of CACMJS010000001.1, read as the reverse complement.
CTTTACATCCAACTGCTCCAATTACATCGCCAATCCAGTTTCCCATTTCTTCAATAGTTTTTAAACTTTCACCAGAAGAAAGTCCGTGACCTGGTAAATCAACAGCTAAAACGCTGTATCCACGGAATGCAAAGTAGCGCGTTTGTAAAACCCAAACCATGTGACTTAGTCCACTACCGTGAACGAAGATTATAAGAGGTTTATTTTTATCAAAAGGTCTGCCTCCAGTGGAGGCAAACGTATCAATTCCGCGAACTTTAAACTTCATTTATTTGTTTGCAACTAAACGAGGTTTTTTTGCAGCTCTAAATCCATCTTCGAAATCGTTTACAATATCTTCAAAGTCTTCTAAGCCAACAGATAATCTAATCATATCATGAGATAATCCAGCAAATTTTAAAGTTGCCTCATCCATTTGTGAGTGCGTTGCAGATGCTGGGTGTATAACTAGTGTTCTCGCATCACCAACATTTGCTAAATGTGACGCAAGTTTAACATTATTAATAAAAGCAGCACCTGCTTCTTTTCCACCTTTAATTCCAAAGGCAATCATTGACCCAGTTCCTTTAGGAAGAATTTTTTCTGCAAGTTCTTTATCTGGATGTCCTGGTGCGCTAGCATGTGAAACCCAAGCAACACTCTCATGATTTGATAAATACTCAACCATTTTCAAAGCATTAGAACAATGTTTTTCCATTCGAAGAGAGAGAGTCTCTAAACCATGTAAAATATTCCATGCATTTTGTGGTGCTAAACAAGGCCCCATATCTCTCATACCCTCAGCTCTTGCCATCATTGTAAAAGCTGTTGGACCAAATTCTTCTGCAAATGATAATCCATGATAGCCCTCATAAGGCTCTGTCATAGAAGGAAATTTATCATTTTGCATCCAATCAAAAGTTCCACCTTCAACTAATATTCCTGCCATAGAAGAACCATTACCACTCATCCATTTAGTTAGTGAGTGTACAACAAGGTCAGCACCGTGTTCAAAAGGTTTACACAAATAAGGAGTTTGATAAGTACTATCAATTATTAGTGGGATACCTGCTTCTTTTGCTATGTTTGAAACTTCAGGCATATTCATTAATTCATTACCTGGATTACCAACAAGCTCACCAAAAATACCTTTAGTATTTGGCTGAATAGCTTTTTTAAAACCTTCTGTATCTCTTGGTTTTACAAAAGTTGTTTTAATACCAAACTTGGGAAGTGTTAATCTAAATAAATTTACAGTTCCACCGTAAAGCTGAGAAGAAACAACCATGTGATCGCCAGCGTTACAAAGAGTCATAATAGTTAAAAATATTGCACTCATTCCAGATGCAGTTGCAAGAGCAGCTGTTCCTCCTTCAAGTGCACAAACTCTTTCTTCTAGGACTTGTACAGTTGGGTTGGACATACGACTATAAATATGACCACCTCTTTCTAAATTAAAAAGTGCTGCTGCATGATCAACATCATCAAACATATATGAAGTTGTTTGATAAATTGGAACTTGTCTTGAGCCAGCGTTTTTACTTGGTTGATAACCAGCATGTAGACTGAGTGTGTCAAATTTATAAGTTTTTGGATCCATTATAACTCCTTTGCTTTTGTTCTTAATTCAAACTTTTGTATCTTCCCAGTTGAAGTTTTTGGTAATTCACCAAAGATTACATGCTTTGGTCTTTTAAATCCAGCCATATTTTCTTTACAAAACTGAATTATATCCTCCTCTGTGGCATTTTTTCCAGGTGCTAATTCTACAAAAGCACATGGTGTTTCACCCCACTTCTCATCTGGTTTGGCAACTACTGCAACCAAGGAAACAGATGGATGTTTTGCTACAACATTCTCCACTTCCACAGATGAAATATTTTCTCCTCCAGAAATTATAATATCTTTAGATCTATCTTTTATTTGAATATATCCATCAGGATAGACAACGGCTAAATCACCAGAGTGAAACCATCCTTTTTTCATGGATGTTTCAGTCGCCTCTTTATTTTTGTAATATCCTTTCATTACAACATTTCCTCGAATTAAAATCTCTCCCATGGTTTCTCCATCCATTGGAACTTTTTCATAGGTCTCTGGATCTGCGACACAAACTTCTTCAGTATTTGGATAACGAACACCTTGTCTTGCTTTAATATCAGCTTTTTCAGATTTTGATTGTGACTCCCATTCTTCATTCCAAGCGCATTGAAGAATATGGCCGTATGTTTCAGTTAGCCCATATACATGCATAACTTCAAAACCTAAGTTATCCATTTTTTCAAGAATTGCACTGGTTGGTGGAGCTCCAGCAGTTAATACATACACTTTATGATTTATTTCCTTTTTATCTTTCTCATCTGCGTTAGCAATTAAACTTAAAACTATGGGAGCGCCTCCAAAATGAGTTACCTTATATTTATCTATTAAATTATAAATATCTTTTGCAATGATATATCTGCAGCAAATAATCTTTGCATGTATTAAAGCAGCTGTCCAAGGATAACCCCATCCGTTACAGTGGAACATTGGGACGGTATAAAGAAATGTTAATTTATTAGGCATGTTCCATGCCGTAACACTTCCTGTTGACATTAAATATGATCCACGGTGGTGATACACAACACCTTTTGGTTTACCAGTTGTGCCTGATGTATAGCTTAGTGAGATTGCTTGCCATTCATCTTCCGGTAAAGACCAATTATAATTGTCATCACCCGTTTGTAAAAACTCTTCATATGTCATTTCTCCAATTTGTTCACCCTCACCATCTTTAAAAACTGCCTGATCATCATGAATGTCAATAATAGGAATATTCTTCCCATATATTTTTAGAGCTTTTTTCATTGTAGGTGAAAATTGAGTATCAGTTATAAGAAGTTTTGCATCACTATGATCTAGAATATATGCAATTGTTTCTGCATCAAGTCTCGTATTTATCGTATTAATAACACCGCCAGTCATTGGGATAGAATAATGAGCTTCGAATAATTCCGGAGTGTTTGCAGCTATGATTGAAACGGTACTTCCTTTTGTAATTCCTTTTTTTTCTAATGCACTAGCAAACTTGGTACATCGATTATAGGTCTCAAGCCAAGTGTAATTTCTATTTCCATAAACTAAAGAATCATAGTTTGGATAAATATCTTTTACGCGAGTTATAAAACTTAAAGGTGATAATGGAACAAAATTGGCTGAATTTTTATCTAAGTTTGTATCAAAATTACTCATCTGTCTCCTAAAGGATCAAATACTACAAGAAATTAATTTAATTTACTAATGGTTTTCCAGTTTCAAGTGTATGTTTTATTCGCTCTTGAGTTTTAGGCATCTGGATAAGTCTCATGAAAGCTTCTAATTCAAGATTATAAAGGTCATCTTCACTTAATTCATTATCCATATTTGTATTTCCACCACTAAGTACAAAAGCAATTTGCCTACCTACTTCTAATCCGTGGTCTAAAATTTTATTTTCATTATATAGTTCTTCAAGTTTTTCGAACATTTTATCTCTGACAGTACTACCGCCTAAATTGAATTTAGGTTGAGATGGTTTTTCATATCCTCCCTCTATATTGTTTAATAAATCTATAGCCGTTGATAATTGTCTGTCTCTATTTATTACCACCTTATCCTTTTCTAAAAAGAATTGATTTGGCAGCGCTTCATTTGGTGAGGTAGCAGTAATAGCATAACCAATAAGATCAAAAACTTTCATAGACGCATGTTCAGAATTTTCTTTACCTTCTGGAGTTTGTAACCAACGCCACAGCATTTCCTTACACCCCCCACCAGCAGGAATGAGTCCAACTAAAGATTCAACTAGTCCAAGAACAACATTTGTATGAGCAACGTTATAATCACAATGCAATACCACTTCAAAACCACCGCCAATAGCAAGTCCTGATGGCGCAGCAATAAATGGCTTATCTGCATATTTTATTGTTTTACACGTTTGTTGGAAATCAATTATAAATTTTTCAATTTTAGACCATTCATTATTTTTAGCAAATTCCATGACATAATTTAAATTTACACCAGCAGAAAATTGCATTGCATCATTAATCACAATTGTGCTTTTATTATTTTGCGCAGCTTCTTTTAAAGCTAACATAGAGTCAGTATCTAAAGCGTTTGCCTTAGTAGTAAATTCAACAACCTGATATGATAAAGCATTTTTAATATTAGCAGAAGGGTTCTCAAAAGTTTTTTGTAAATTTAACGATCTTAAATTATCAATACTTGAATCTAAATATCCAGGTCTTTTATTAAATTCAAAAACTCCCTTTAGATCTTTAAAGAAGTTAATATCAGTATTTTGATCAATAAAATTTTTTGTATCAATATTTGAAAGCATTTCAAAAGGGCCAACAGTCCAATTAAAACCTAATCTTAGAGCATCATCTATGTCTATATATTTTGATGATACATCAGGGATTAAATATGCAGCATACCTAATTACTTTTGTCAGAATTGATTTTGCATATTCACCGTATTTGTCTTTTCTTTGAATGAGTTTATTTATGTCAATTTTATCACCCATACCTAAATTAATTTTCTGACTTGGGTGATACTCGCCAGTTTCTAAATTAATTGCTTCAAGAATTTTTTTACCATCAGATTTATTCATTCTATAAAAACCACCCTTACCTTTTCTTCCTGTATACCCAGTTTCAATAAGTTTTGTGACCAATGGAATTTCTTGTGCAACCTCATGGAAAGGATCTTCTTTTGGAAGTTCTTTGATAAAACTTTTTAAAACATCAGCCATCAAATCGATACCAATTAAATCATATAGCCCAAAAATTCCAGTCTTCGGGATACCCATTGGTCTTCCAAATACTGCATCAGCTTCTTCAATTGATATATTCATTTTAAAAGCTTCAGTCATAGCAACTTGCATTGCATAAACTCCAATTCTGTTTCCAATAAATCCCGGGGTGTCGTTACAAATAATTACACCTTTACCAAGTTTTTCATCACAAAATTGTTTTAATAAATTTATTTTTTCAATGTCATTAACTTCTTCAGTTACTATCTCAAGTAATGCCATATAACGAACTGGGTTAAAAAAATGAGTAATACAAAAATTTTTTTTCATTTCGTCTGACATATTTGCGGATAGGATTTTTAATGGGATTGTAGATGTATTAGATGAAATTATAGAATTGTTTTTTCTTGTAGTCTGAATTTTATTGTAAATATTATGTTTAATATCTATTCTCTCAACAACGGCCTCCACTACCCAATCAGCTTCAGCGACTTCATTAAAGTCGTCCTCAATATTTCCAACCTTAATTAATTCTGCTTTGTTTTTTTCTACTAAAAGTGGAGGGCGTGATTTTTCAATTCTTTGTTTAGCGTTTTCTGTAATTTGGTTTCTAGATCCCTCTTTAGAAGGTAAGTCTAGAAGTGTAACATCAATATTAGCATTTGCTATTTGAGCTGCAATTCCACTGCCCATAGTGCCAGATCCTATTACTACTACTTTTTTAATATTCATGTGAGTTCTATAAAGCTAAGCTTATATAAGAAAAATTTGCCGTATGAAAATAATTTAAGCATAAGAGTGGAAATTAATATAAATATCTCTTATAGGCGCGCAAAATGAAAAAAAATCCTTCAAGAAATGTCCATTTTTCAAAAGGACCTAGTGAGATTTTAGATGCAATTAATTCGTCTATAGATATCGATCAACGCCTGTATAAAGAAGATATAACTGGGTCAATAGCGCATGCTAGAATGCTCGGTAAACAAAAAATAATAAATAAAAAAGAACAAAGTGCAATAGTCTCTGGACTTAAAGCAATTGAAAGAGATATTGAAAAAAACAAGGTCGTATTTTCAAAAAAACTTGAAGATATTCATATGAACATTGAAAGTTTATTATTTAAGAAAATTGGAAAAGTTGCAGGAAAGCTTCATACTGCAAGATCTAGAAATGATCAGGTAGTAACTGATTTAAAATTATGGGTTAAAAAAGAATCTAAAATTTTAGATAGTGAACTAAAAAAATTTCAAAGAACTTTAATTAATATTGCAACAAAAAATACTGAAACAATTATGCCAGGTTACACTCATTTACAGATTGCTCAACCAATAACATTGGCTCATCATGTTTTAGCTTATGTTGAAATGTTTGGTAGAGACAGAACAAGAATTGAAGATTGTTTATATCGTCTTAATGAAAACCCATTAGGAGCAGCTGCACTTGCAGGCACTTCTTTTCCTATAGATAGAAAATATACATCTAAAGAGTTAGGTTTTAGAGAGCCAACTAAGAATGCTATGGATACAGTCTCAGATAGAGACTTTGTAATAGAATTTTTATTTGTTCTATCATTAATTGCTGTTCATTTATCAAAAATAGCAGAGGAAATAGTACTTTGGTCAAATCAACAATTTGATTTTATAAATTTACCAGATGATCTTTCAACTGGCAGTTCAATTATGCCTCAGAAAAAAAATCCTGATGGTGCAGAACTTGTTAGAGGAAAAACAAGTATTATCATTAGTAATTTAAGTACAATGCTTAATATTATTAAAGGGTTGCCACTTTCTTATAGTAAAGACTTACAAGACGATAAACAAATAACATTTAATTCATATGACAATGTTTTCTTATGTATAAAAGTTATGAATGAAATTTTATCAAAATCTACATTCAATAAAACTAGAATGAAAGAGTTGATTGATAATTCAAATGCAACCGCTACCGATTTGGCTAATTGGTTGGTTCAAAAACTTAGATATTCATTTAGAGATGCTTATATTGTTACAGGAAAGATTGTTTCTTACTGTTCAAAACAAAATAGAAACATAGATTCATTATCTCTTGGAGAATTAAAAAAATTTGACAAAAATATAACAGCTGACGCAAAAAAAGTGCTATCAGTTACTAATAGTGTTAAATCAAAATCAAGTTTTGGGGGTACGGCTCCTGAAATTACTAAAAAAATAATAAAACTTGTTATAAAAAAATACTTATAATGATCAGATTAATATTATTATCATTTTTGTTGTTTACTTTTAGCTGTGGTAAAGTTGGTCCTTTAAGTTTACCAGAAGATCAAGTGGACAAATCCGTAATTACTTATCCATGTGATGAAGCCTGTTTAGAGAAATTAGAAGAAGAGAAAAAACGTCAACAATCCGTTATTATAAACACTGAATAAATGCTCACTTATAAAAATAATGACCCGTATATTGAGGGTACTTCTTTATATGACTTAGTTAAAGTTTGTCAGACACCTTTTTATGTGTATTCACAAGAAAAAATTATTAATCAAGTTAATAAAACTAAAGAAATTTTAGGTAACAATATTTTTTATTCAATTAAGTCTAATTCAAATCAAGCTATTTTGAAATTAATGAACTCGTTAGATATCGGAGCAGATGTAGTGTCAGTTGGTGAATTAAAAAGAGCTTTGGGAGCTGGTTTCGATCCAAATAAAATAATTTTTGAAGGTGTTGGAAAATCTGATCAAGACTTACTCTATGCTATACATAAAAATATACGTTTAATTAATACTGAATCTTTAGAAGAAATAAAACTTCTCAATAATTTAGCAAATGAAAAAAATAAAATCGTTGATATTGGTGTTAGACTTAATCCAGATGTTGATGGTGAAACTTTAAGTAAAATTTCAACAGGAAAAAAAACTGATAAGTTTGGTATAGAATTCGATAACATAGATAAAATTATCAAATTAGTTAAAAGTTGCAAAAGTTTAAATTTAATTGGTATTAGTTGTCATATTGGAAGTCAAATTAGTAAAAATGAGGCCTATAAAAATACATTTTCTCAAATGAAAATGGCTGCAGATAAATTTATTGAATCAGGCATTAATATTAAACATGTAGATTTGGGAGGAGGTTTTCATGTTAAATATGAAGATTCTGATCCTGACTTTAATATCAAGAAGGTAAAAGAAGAGCTTGATAATTGTTTTACGCAAACAAACTATGAATTATCGTTTGAGCCTGGTCGATATTTAATTGCTGAGGCTGGAGTTACAGTTACCTCTATTCTTACAATTAAGAATAATGGAGGTATAAATTATTTAATTGTTGATGCTGGTATGAATACATTGATACGTCCAGCGATGTACGGTGCACATCATGAAATATCAGCGATAAATGTAAACTCAGAGGAATTTATGGATTATGCTATTGCTGGTCCTATTTGTGAAAGTTCAGATGTTTTTTTAAAAAATATTAAAATGGCTAAACAAAAAATTGGTAACCTACTAGTTATAAAAAATACTGGAGCCTATGGAAAAGTAATGTCTTCAAATTATAACTCTAGACCACTGCCCTCTGAAATTTTAGTACACAATGATAATTATGCAATTATTTATTCTCCAGACAAAATTGAGAAAACAATTGAAGATGATATTATTCCTAGCTGGTTGTAACTAATTTAAAGTATTGTGTATAATTTTAGCTAAGTCTGAAATTATCAAATTTAAATTAAAGAAGAATTCCCTAATATAGAAATCAATAATAATAAAAGTATTTACACCGTAGGATCGATAAATCCATATTGCTAAAATTACAACGATAGCTAGAATAATTACTATAGTTGAATTAATAACACTTGGTTTTTCTTGTCTTACAACAGTACTTGGTAAATTCCTCACTGGAATTTTTTCTAATTTTTCTTTTTGTTTATTATTATTTAAATTTTGATCTAATTCTTCTTTTTTTGTAGACGGGACTGATGATGTAATGTCAGTATCATCTAATTCTTGAAACCATTGATGATTACAATTTGCGCATTCAACCATTCTACCATTTGGTTTAAGATCTGCAGAATTTACTAAATACTTGAATTCACAATTAGAGCAAACAATGAACATAAATTATATATAGATCAGTCAGGCTAGTATATAAAACAAAATCATTAAGTATGTTAATTTTAAAAAGTATAATATTTTATATTTCCTTGGTTATATGGACTGTGTTGATGGGTATTGTATGTTTACCATTTCTCTTATTACCAAGTTATTTACTTAAATATCCAATAAAACTTTGGATACGTGTTATTTTTGTTTTTCTTAATCTTATATGTAATATTAAACATAAAATTGAGGGTTTAGAAAATATTCCAAATGAAAGTGTCTTAATTGCGTCTAAACATCAGTCCGCATTTGAGACACTCGCACTCTATTACTATTTAAAAGATTGTTTCTTTGTCCATAAAAGAGAGCTTTTCTTTATACCAATTTTTGGACAATATTTATTCAAGTCTAATATGGTTGCGATTAATAGAGATGGTGGAACAAAAGCTATGAGAGATATGTTAAAAAAAGTTCAATCAAAATTATCTTTTGGATCTTCAATTATTATTTTCCCCGAAGGAACAAGAAAGTTACCTGGTAGTAAACCTGATTATAAGACAGGTTTTATTGGAATTTATAATCATACAAAAAGAAAAATCCTTCCTGTAGCTTTAAATTCAGGTTTATGTTGGCCAAAACAATCATGGGTTTTAGAAAAAGGATTAATTACTATAAAATTTTTACCGACAATTGATGAGGGTTTAGATAAAAAAGTTTTATTAAACGAAGTTCAAAATAGAATAGAAACTGCTTCAAATTTATTATTGGACAACTAATTCTTTTCTGTGGGATCAAAAGTTCCTGCTTGACCAATCTCTTCAATAATTTTTCTAATTTCTTTTGATTTTATAAATTTTTCTTCCAAGTATTTTAGATCATTATTTCTTATTGCTTTTTGATAAGTAAGTAGATCTTCGCTGAAACGACCAAGCATTTCTAAAACAGCTTCTTTATTTTTTTCATAAACATCACGCCACATTACTGGATCACTACCTGCCAATCTTGTGAAATCTCTAAAACCTGCAGCTGAATACTTAATTACTTCATCTTTCATTTGAGATTCAAGCTCTGTTGCAGTTCCTACGACAGAATATGCAATGAGTTGTGGAATATGAGATGTCATAGCTAGTACTCTGTCATGACGTTTAGGTTCCATGATTTCTATATTCATTCCAAATGACTCCCAAATATCTGAAATTGATCTTGTTATCTCACTCTGAGTTTCTATTGGGGTCAAAATACAATACCTATTCTCAAACAGCTTTGCGAAACCAAATTCTGGTCCACTTTTCTCTAATCCAGCAATAGGGTGAGCAGGAACAAATAAAATTTTTTTATTATTAATTGATTCTTTAAAATCTTCTATAACACTTACTTTTGTTGAACCAACATCTGTTACTAGTGTTGTTTCATTAACATAACTATTCAATTGCTTAAATATATCCCTATATGAACTCAAAGGCGTACAAATAAAAATAATATCAAATTGTTGATTATATTTATTTAAATCACTCTCTATTACATCCACAAGATTTAAATTTTTTGAAATATTTATTACCTCACTATCTCTATCAATAGCAAAAATTTTTTTTGATAATTGTTTTTCCTTGAGCGCCCTCGCTATGGATGATCCAATTAATCCCATACCAATGACCAGAGCTGAATCATAAGTTATTTTAGACATTAAATTTCTTCAAACTTTCAACTGTCAAATTCATTTCTTCTTTTGTACCAATACTAATTCTCAAAAAATTGGGCAGATTATAACTATTTAAACGCCTTATAATAATGCCATCATTCATAAGATGATTACTAATTTTCTCAGCTTCTTCTTCTGAAGTTTCAATTAAAGTAAAATTACCCTCAGTTTGTCTGGTTTTAATATTTAGAAGTTTGAGCTCTTTTTCAAACCAATCTTTAATTTCAGAATTTAATTTAACAGAGTTTTCAATATGTTCTTTATCCTCCAAAGCTTTAATTGCAAGAGACTGGGAAATAGTTGTCGTATTAAAAGGAGGTTTTATTTTATTAATTATATCAGCTATTTTTTGACTGGTATAACACCAGCCTACTCTTAAAGCTGCGAGTCCATATGTTTTTGAAAATGTTCTTGTTAAAATAATATTCTCATATTCATCCGTTAAACTAAATCCTTTATCATAATCGTCTTTTTGCACATATTCGACATATGCCCCGTCTATAACAACTATAATATTTTTAGAAATACTATTCATTAATTTAACAAGTTGGTCTCTAGTCAAATAAGTTCCGGTTGGATTATTAGGTGATGCAATATAAATTACTTTAGTAGCGTCATTTGTTTGATCTATGAGATTTTCAATATTTAAATTGAAATTTACATCTTCCTTAATTTTTTTTGGAACTGCACCAACTACTTTACTCACAATTGAATACATCTCAAAGCCGTGATTTGCATGGAGAATTTCATCGCCATCTTGACAAAATGCCAAAGCTGCAAATAATAAAACTTCATCTGATCCAGAGCCAAGAATAATTCTATTAATATCAATAGAAAAATTTTTAGCTATTGCGTCTCTTAATGATGATCCATCAATTTCTGGGTATCTATGTAAATCATGATTAATATTTTTTGTTTCTAACAATTCAATTGCTTTCGGCGAAGCGCCGTAGGGATTTTCATTTGAAGACAGTTTGATAACTCTCTTATTGTTATTTAACTTTGCTTTACCACCTTTATAAACATTAATATTTTCTATAGATCTTTTTGATTGAATATTTTCTTTAGTTAACTTCTGAAGTTTTTCAGAAGATTGAAAAATTTCTCTCCAAAGTCTAACAATAGTATCTTTCGGATAAGATCCTGTAAATTTAGAGCTTAATCTGTCGAGAATTTTTTGTTCTCTATCTAAATCAACAACTGAATTATCTTTTTTGTGTTTTCCTATTTCTAAAACAATTTTAGATCGATTAGATAATAATGATAAAATTTCATCATCAATGTTATTAATTTTGCTTCTTAAATTGTCTAATTCTTTATTTTTCATAATTTTGGACGTTTCTTTACAAACTATCTTAAGATAAATCAAAATAAAGTAGTATTTAATTTAAAAAATGACGATTTATTGACTTAGAAAGATATATAAATATAAGGCCGATTATCACCGATTTGAGACAGCTTGCGGGTGGAGCAATAATCAGCTAAAGCGTTTACACTCCTCCTTCATTCTTTCAAATAGTGTTAGACTAAAAAGATATGAAAACAAAATTTACTACTGACACAAAACTTGAAACTGAAATAGCCTATTTCGAGAATATTAATTTAAAACTAGAATCAGGAGATATAATAGATAGTTTTAAACTAGCATTCAAAACATATGGCAAATTAAATGCTGATAAAACTAATGCTATTCTTGTTTGCCATGCTTTAACTGGAGATCAATATGTTGCTGGGCATAATCCCATTACTGAGAGAGAAGGTTGGTGGTCTAGAATGGTTGGGCCTAATAAACCAATTGATACAAACAAATTTTTTGTAATTTGCTCAAATGTACTCGGCGGTTGTGCTGGCTCAACTGGTCCTAAAGAGTTACAAAATGGAAGTGATGTTGCATATGGTGGTAATTTCCCTTCCGTAACAATAAAAGATATGGTGAAGGCTCAATCTTTATTGATTGAAAGTTTAAATATAGAGAAATTATTTTCTGTCATTGGTGGTTCGATGGGTGCAATGCAAGCACTTCAATGGGTAATCGATTTTCCAGATAGAATTTTAAATATAATACATATAGCGGGCGCTTTAAAACATTCGGCTCAAAATATTGCATTTCATGAAGTTGGACGACAGGCAATAATGAGTGATCCTATTTGGAAAAATGGAAAGTATTTTGAAAATAATGAAGTACCAGAAAGAGGTCTATCAGTAGCAAGAATGATTGCGCATATTACATATTTATCTGAAAATGCGATGCATAGAAAATTTGGAAGAAAACTTCAATCAAGAGATATTATTTCTTTTGGATTTGATGCTGATTTTCAAGTTGAGAGTTATCTGAGATATCAAGGTAAATCATTTGTTGAGAGATTTGATGCAAATTCATATCTTTATTTAACAAGGGCTATGGATTATTTTGATCATGATGAAACATTTAGAAAAAGTATTGAGTTTAGTTATAATCCAAATAACCATTTAAAATATTTAATTGTCTCATTTACCTCAGATTGGTTATTCCCTACAATAGAAAGTAAAATGATTGTAAATCAATTAAATTCTCTATCAAGAGAAGTAAGCTTTCTAGAAATTGATACTGATAAAGGACATGATAGTTTTTTATTAGAGGAACCACAGTTAGATGATGTGATAAAAGGTTTCCTAACAAACAACTTTGCGAAGATAGATGAATAAAATTAATAGCATAAGAAAAGATTGGTCTCTTATCGAAACACTTATCGCAGAAGATAGAAAAATCCTAGATATTGGATGTGGTGATGGCGGTCTTATGGAACAATTAGAAAATAATCGTAATGCGATAACTCATGGCATTGAATTAAATAGAGATCTAGCTGCAAATGCTATCGCAAGAGGTTTCAATGTTGTACATGGAAATGCCGAATTGGATTTATCCCAATATTCAAATAATAGTTTTGATTATGTAATTTTAAGTCAAACTTTGCAAGCAATGATGAAGCCCAAAGATATTCTTTCTGAATTATTAAGAATAGGATCAAAAGCAATAGTTTCTTTTCCTAACTTTGGACATTGGAAAATAAGATTACAGCTTTTGATATCTGGAAAAATGCCAGTAACAGAAAGTTTACCTTATACATGGTATGACACACCTAACATTCATTTTTTTACAATTAAGGATTTTTTGAACTTGTGTAATGAAATGAATATTGTGATTGAAAAAAGTATTGGATTAACATCAAAAGGTAGGCAATTTGATATAAGTGAATCAGTTACTGGAGTTAATTTTTTCACTCACGAAGCTATCTTCTTATTAAGTTATAAAAATTTTGAACCAATAAAAATTAAATCATCAAAAAAAGTTTTTGCAAAAAATTCTGTTATTGCAAATTAGTCATTAGATGAAAGTTGAAATTATAAATCAATTAAAAGATAACTACTCTTTTGTTTTATATAATGACAAGCTTAAGAGCTGTGTTATAGATCCTGCTGATAGTAATCCTATATTAAATTTTGCTCTTGAAAACAATTTAACAATAGAAGATATATTTATAACACATCATCATAAAGATCACACATCAGGTGTAAAAGGAATACTTAATGCTTTTCCAGAAGTTAATATAAACTCTCCAAGTGCTCAGATTGAAAATACAAGATACGTTTTACGTGATGGAGATGAAGTCAACTCCTGCTTAAATACATTTAGAATAATAAAAACACCCGGGCATACATTAGATCATATAATTTACTATGATGAAAATAATGGTGTTTTATTTTGTGGTGATACACTGTTCAGACTTGGTTGTGGTCGTGTGTTTGAAGGAACATTAAATGAAATGTTTAACAGTTTAAAAAAAATCAATGAGTTAAGTAAAAATACAATTATTTATTGTGGTCATGAATATACAATAGGCAATTTAAATTTTCTTGAGAAAACACTCAAAAAAGAAAGTGCTTATTTGACAGTTAGAAACAAAATTAATGATGATTTAAATAATAAAGGAAAATCCGTACCTTTTTTATTAGAAGATGAAAAACAATATAACTTATTCCTGAATCAAAATTCAAAATTAGGTACTATAATTAAGAAAGAGCTAGGTTTTACAGACTTTGAATTATTTGCTTATTTGAGAAAAGCAAAGGATAGCTTTTAGGATCTTTATTTCCAGTGTTTACGCCATATTTTTAATTTGACTATTAGCATAGTTCACTATAAACCCCGCCATCAAAAGATATGTTAGCAATTTTCAAAACTGGTGGAAAGCAATACTCAGCAAGAGCTGGTCAGATACTTAAGGTAGAAAAACTTGAAGGATCCAAAGGTGATAAAGTGTCTATTACTGATGTATTAGCGATCAGTGATCAAAGCACAAATAGCTTAGGCGAGCCATTACTAAAAGATGCTTCAATTGAAGCAAAAATTGTTGATCAAATCAGAGATAAAAAAATAATAGTTTTTAAAAAAAGAAAAAGACAAAATTACAGACTAACACAAGGTCATAGACAATATCTAACTGTATTAAGAATAGAATCAATTTCTTATGGTGGAAAAAAGTCCACTGCTGAACCTGAAACAAAAAAAGTTAAAAAAACTGAAACTAAAGTTACTAAAGAAAAAATTGAGTCTAAAGAGGTAAAAGTTACAAAAAAGAAGACAGTTACAAAAAAAGCAGTAAATAAAGCTTCACCTACTAAGAAAAAATCAGTAAAGAAAACTGTTAAAAAAACTGTTAAAACTAAAAAAGAAGATAAATAATGGCAACGAAAAAAGCAGGTGGTAGTTCTAGGAATGGAAGAGACTCGGCGGGTCGAAGACTTGGAGTTAAGAAATTTGGCGGTGAAAACGTAATAGCAGGAAACATTATTATTAGGCAACGAGGTACAAAGTTTCATCCAGGTGATAATGTTGGCATAGGTAAAGATCACACAATATTTGCTACAATAAATGGAAAAGTAGCTTTTAAAAAAACAAGAGTAAGAACTTTTGTATCAGTTGTTCCCACAGAACAATAATCCCAATTAATTAAAAATTTATCATGAAATTTTTAGATCAAGCAAAAATATATATTGCATCAGGCAATGGTGGAGATGGCTGCGCTAGTTTTCGTAGGGAAAAATATATTGAGTTTGGTGGTCCTAATGGAGGCGATGGAGGCAAAGGTGGAAATATTATTTTTAAAGTGGATGATAATTTAAACACACTAATTGATTTTAGATACCAACAACATTTTAAAGCAAAAAAAGGTGAAAATGGAAGGGGAAAAAATCAAACAGGAGCGAATGGAAACAACATGGTTATTAAAGTTCCACCTGGAACAGAAATTTACAATGAAGATAAAACGGTATTGCTAACTGATCTAACAAAAAATGATGAAGAATACATTTTATTAAAGGGTGGTAATGGCGGTTTAGGAAATAATCATTTTAAATCATCAGTTAACCAAGCTCCAAGAAAATTTACAAAAGGTGAATTAGGAGAAGAACGATGGATATGGTTATCACTCAAATTATTTGCAGATATAGGAGTAATAGGCTTACCTAATGCAGGTAAATCAACTCTGTTATCAACGATTTCTAATGCTAGCCCAAAAATTGGGGATTATCCATTTACAACCTTACATCCTGTACTTGGTACCGTGAAGCGCTTTGATAAAGAAATTGTATTAGCAGATATCCCAGGTTTGATTGAAGGTGCGCATGAGGGAAAAGGTTTGGGAGATAAATTTTTAGCACATATTGAGAGATGTAAATATTTACTTCATTTAGTAGATATAAATGACGACAATTGGTACGAAAACTATAATACAGTAAGAAACGAAATTTCAAAATATAGTGAAAAAGTATCTTCAAAAAAAGAAATAATTGTTTTAACTAAAGTTGATTTACTCAATGAAAATTTAGAAGAAAAAAAAATTAAGATTAATCAAAAGTTAAATTCTGATATTCTTTTTATATCAAGTTTTAATAATGAAGGTATAGATGATCTAATTGATTATTTATTCAAATATAATGAAATCACAAATGATTAAAAAATATAAAAAAATAGTTGTAAAAATTGGTTCAAATTCAATTGTTGATTCGAAAACAAAAAAAATCAAATCTAAGTGGTTAGATAATTTATGTAAAGACATTGCAGAATTGAATAAAACAAAAAAAATTGTGATTGTGTGTTCTGGTGCTATTGCTTTAGGTGCGAAAAGTATTTCAAATACAAAGTTAAGAAAATTAGAAGATAAACAGGCAGCAGCTTCAGTTGGTCAAATTGAATTAGCTCATCAATGGCGAAATAAACTAGGAAAATATAAGATAGGTGTTTCTCAAATTCTATTAACATTAGAAGATAGCGAAGAAAGGCGACGATATTTAAATGCTAGAAATACAATATCATCATTGCAAAGTAAAAACATAATCCCAATCATTAATGAAAATGACACTGTTGCTACTGAAGAAATTCGCTATGGTGATAATGATAGACTTGCAGCCCGAGTAGCACAAATGATTGAAGCTGATTTATTAATTTTGTTAAGTGATGTTGATGGTTTATATCAAGGTAATCCAAAAAAAGATAAAGATGTCAGAAAAATTTCAGAGGTATTTAAAATTGATAAAAAAATTGAAGAACTTGGTAATTATCAATCTTCTGAGCTAGGTAGTGGAGGAATTGCCACAAAAATTTTAGCAGCAAAGATATGTGCTGGAAACGGTTGCGCTACAATAATCACTAATAGTGATAAAAACAGACCAATCAGTAATATTAATAAGAAAAATTCAACAATTTTTTATCCCTTAACTTCTACAAATTCGTCCAAAAAGAAATGGTTATTAAATCATTTAAAACCATCAGGATCGATTATTATTGATACAGGGGCTCAAAATGCAATTTTGAAAAATAAAAGTCTTCTTCCTGCAGGAGTAATAGATATTAAAGGAAGGTTCAAAAGAGGTGATGTAATATCTATCTTAGTTGAGAATGGTCAGAAGGTAGCAATAGGTATATCTGCTTATGATTTTAATGATGCAAAAAAAATTATTGGAAAGAAAAGTAAAGAAATTTATAAAGTTTTAGGTTTCGAAGGAAGAGAGGAAGTGGTACATAAAGATAATTTAGTTAAGCTTTCTACATGAGTATTGAAAATAATATTATTGAATTAGGCAAAAGAGCAAAATCTGCCTCTCTAAATATGAAAGTCTGTAGCAGTGATCAAAAAAATCTTGCTTTAACAAAACTCACTAAAAATTTAGATAAAAATAGAAATAAAATTCTTGAAGCTAATAAAATAGATTTAGAAAATGGTGAAAAAAAATCTTTAGCTAAGCCTTTAATAAATAGACTTACATTAACTGAAAAATCTATTGATGGATTGATTACATCAATTGAAGATATAATCGAAATACCAGATCCAATTGGCATTACATTAGAAGAATGGGAAAGACCTAATGGTTTGCAGTTTCGTAAAATTTCAACACCTCTTGGTGTATTAGGCGTGATTTATGAATCCAGACCGAACGTCACTGTTGATGCGTCTTGTCTTTCCATAAAATCTGGCAATTGTATAATTTTAAGAGGTGGTAGTGATAGTTTTCATTCCTCTAAGGAATTAGTAAATAATATTACAAATGCTTTCACAGAATCTGGCCTACCAGAACATTGTGTCCAAATGATTAATACACCTGAAAGAGAAGCGGTTGATCATTTACTAAGTATGAGAGATTATGTTGACGTAATTATTCCTAGAGGTGGCAAAGGTTTGATTGAAAAAATTAATTCAGCAAGCAAAATACCCGTTATCAAACATTTAGACGGTATATGTCATGTGTATGTAGACAAAGATGCTGATTTAAGCATTGCAGAAAAAGTAGTTTTTAATAGTAAAATGAGGCGTCCTGAAATTTGTGGTGCTGCAGAAACACTTTTAATTGATGAAAAAATTAAAGACGAAGCAATGAAAATATTAAAACCTCTAAAAGAAGTAAATTGTGAAATTCGAGGCGATGAATATATTCAATCTTTAGATAGTGATTTTAAAACTGCAAGTGAAGAAGATTGGTCATTAGAATATTTAGATAAAATTTTATCAGTAAAAATTGTTTCAGGAGTTGATGAAGCGGTTAAGCATATAAATGATTATTCTTCTGGTCATACAGAAAGTATAATTACAGAAAGTGAAAAAACTTTTGAAAAATTTTATAATAAAATTGACAGCGCGATAATACTTAAAAATGCATCTACACAATTTGCAGATGGGGGTGAATTTGGTTTTGGTGCTGAGATAGGAATCTCAACAGACAAAATACATGTAAGAGGACCAGTGGGAACAAAACATTTAACTACATTTAAATATGTAGTTAATGGTAATGGTCAGGAAAGACCTTAATTGAAAAAGATTGGACTTCTGGGAGGGTCTTTTGATCCGCCACATCGAGGGCATCTATTTATCTCAAATGAAGCTAAAAAAGTATTACATCTAGATGAAATTTGGTGGCTAGTTACACCTCAGAACCCTTTGAAGATTTCAAAACCTGCAACATACGAAGAAAGATTACAAAATTGTAAACAAATTACAAAAAATTTTCCTATAAAAATATTAGAAGTAGAAAAAAAAATTAAATCTCAATATTCTTATCAAACAATTAAATTTCTCATTCAATATTATAAAAATATTAAATTTTTTTGGTTAATGGGTGCAGACAATTTAGTTAATTTTCACGAATGGGAAAAATGGCAATCAATTTTTCATATTATCTCTATTGTTATTTTTAGAAGACATGGATATAATACAAATGCTTTGAAAAGTGTTGCAGCAAAAAAATTTATTCATCATAAATATATAGCTCAAGACATAGATCATGTTTCAAAAAAAATTCCTGCATGGACTTTGATACAAAATAAAGAAATTAAAATTTCATCATCTGAAATTAGAAATCAAAGAAACAAATTAAGAGGCAAATATTAATAAAATTACTTCATTGACAGAAAATATTGTATCAATACTAAGTGATGCGAAAGCTGAAGATATAAAAGTTATTGATTTATCAAACAAATCATCCGTTGCTGATGCATTTGTGATTGCTACCTGTAGATCAACTAGACATTCAGATGCTACAGCAGACGAAATGGTAAAAAAATTAAAAAGTGCAGGGATAAGATGTCCGAATCCTGAAGGAAGACCTCAATGTGACTGGATAATTGTTGATGCAGGTGAGATCATAGTTCATTTGTTTCGACAAGAAATTAGAGAATTATACGCATTAGAAAAATTATGGGAAGTAAGCTTTGATTCTTCACAAACTAAACTAGCTTAAAATATATGATAATTTCAAAAAATGTATTTTTAAAAGTAATACTACTGCTCACGGTCATTACTCTTCTTGCACCTAAAACATATGGATCTTCTTCAGATGAAGAAAAATATAAATATTTAGATCTATTTGGGCAGGTATTTGACAGGGTAAGATCATCCTATGTGGAAGAGGTTACGGATCAAGAATTAATTGAAAAAGCAATTGATGGAATGTTGTCGGGTTTAGATCCTCATTCTGGTTTTATGAATGAAGAAGTATTTCAAGAAATGCAAATGGATACAGAGGGTAAATTTGGGGGATTAGGAATTGAAATAACAATGGAAGAAGGTTTTGTGAAAGTCATTGCTCCGATAGAAGATACGCCAGCATATGAAGCTGGAGTTCTTGCAGGTGATTACATTATTCAAATAGACGAAACACCTGTTTTTGGTCTAACTCTAAATGAAGCTGTTGAATTAATGAGAGGTAAAAAAGGTGAGCCAATAGTAATTACTATTTCGAGAGCAAATACTGAACCTTTTGAGATTGAAATTATTAGAGATTATATAAAAATTAGATCAGTAAAAAGTGAAGTACTTAATAATATTGGATATTTGAGAATAACATCTTTTAACGAACAAACAGAAAGTGGCCTTCTTGATGCAATAAAAAAAATTGAAAAAGAAAACCAAATAAAAGGTTATGTTTTAGACGTACGGTCTAACCCAGGCGGTCTTCTTACTCAAGCAGTTAAGGTAACAGATATATTCTTGGAAAGAGGAGAAATTGTTTCAACAAGAGGTAGAGATAAAAAAGATATTAGAAGATATCGTGCAAAGAAGTCTGATAGAACAAATGGTAAACCACTTGTTGTAATTATTGACGGAGGTTCTGCATCTGCATCTGAAATTGTTGCAGGCGCACTACAGGATCATAAAAGAGCAATCATTATAGGCACACAATCTTTTGGTAAAGGATCAGTACAAACAATAATTCCCTTTCAAGTTTCAAATAGTGATAATCTCACTGGTATAAGATTAACTACAGCTAGATATTACACTCCTTCAGGTGAATCAATTCAGGGTAAGGGTATTGTTCCAGATATAATTATTGAGCAAGGAGAATTTGAATCTTTTAATTATAAAAGATTTTCTGAGTCAGATTTAAAAGATTCACTTGATAAAAATAAAGAAGAAGAATTAGAAGAAGATGAAGATAATGAATTAAGTGAATTTGAAAAACGATTAAAGCTTGATTATCAACTTCGAAGAGCCTTTGATCTTGTGCAAGGTGTAAGTCTCTTTAATGAAACTCAAGAATAATAATGCAAAAAAAATATAGAAAATGTGTGGGAATGATGATTCTCAACACAAAAAATCAGGTTTTAGTTGGCAAAAGATTAGATAATCCTAGCGGGTATTGGCAAATGCCACAAGGTGGTATTGATGACAATGAAAATCCTGAAGAAGCAGTTTGGAGAGAAATGATGGAAGAAATTGGTACTAATAAAGCGTCCCTAATTGCTTCATCTAAAGAATGGATCTCCTATGACATACCAAGTGAAATTTTAAGGACTTTACCCTGGGGAAATGAGTATATAGGTCAAATTCAAAAATGGTTTTTATTTAACTTTAATGGTGATGATAGTGATATAAATGTAGGAACAGAAAATCCTGAATTTAGTGATTGGAAATGGATGAATTACGATAAAATTACTCATAATGCAGTACCATTTAAAAAAAATGTTTATCATAAAATTCAAAGTGAATTTAAAAAAGTTCTAAAAGATGTTTAATGAAAATCCTGAACTAATAATCACAAGCTTAGATAAACAAATATGGGATGAAGAGTTAGAAAACTTTGTGCCTAAGAATATTTTTGATGTTCATACTCATATTTATAAATGGAGTTTTAATCAGGATCCTAATAAGAATATTGGTGAAAGAAATTTTCAAGGAAAATATTTTAGTGAAGTATCTATGAGATTTGCAGATCAAGTAGATCAATTACTTATGCCTAATAGAGTTGTAAATAGGTTAAGTTTTCCTTTTCCATTCAAATATCCATGTAATTTTGAAGCTTCAAATAAATATATTTTAGAACAAACTAAAACACATACTGAAAATAATTGCTTAATTTTAATTAACCCAAATATGGATAAAAATTATATTGAAGAGCTTTTATTAAAAAATAACATTAAAGGTTTTAAACCATATAGATTTTATTCAAAAACAAACGATACAATTAATTGCAAAATTTTAGACTTTATAACTGAAGAGCAAATAGAAATTGCAGATAAATTTGGACTTATCATTATGATGCATTTAGCAAAAAAAGATGCAATTGCCGATGATGATAATATTAATGACCTAATTTATTTGAGTGATAAATATCCTAACGTTAAATGGATACTTGCTCACTGTGCTAGAAGTTATTCTGCTTGGGCGTTAGAAAAAGGAATTAAGAAAATTAGAGATTTAAAAAATATTTGGTATGATTGTTCTACAGTATGTGAATCTGATTCAATTGACGCTCTGTATCAAGGTGTTGGTCTTGAAAAAATAATGTATGGATCAGATGATATGATAGGGAGAATGAGAGGGAAATATATTACTTTTGGGAAAGCTTGGTCTGCAATAAATTCTGATAATCATAATTTAGCTCTAAGTCATTGTGATGATCGAATGACATTTATTAGATACGAACAATTAAGAGCAATGAAGAGAGGAATTCGAAATAGCAAAATAACGGAAAGTGAAAAGCAGAATCTTTTTTATAATAATGCAAAAAATTTAATAGACTCTGTTAATTCTAAAAATTAAATCTTATCATAAAAACTTACAGTTATAGCTTCTAATTTAGCTTTTGCTATCGACAGTTGCTCTTCTGACTCTTTATTTTCCTTACTACCTAATTCTTCAATTTCTTTTTCAATTGAAGACTTGTCTAAAGAATTTAGTTCAACTACACTTTCTGCAAGAACGATACATTTCTCTGGATTAATTTCAGCAAAACCACCTGATACAAAAAATGATTTAACTAAATTTTTATCCTCACTATAAACCATCACTCTACCAGGTCTTAATGAGGACATTACTTGACTATGTCCAGGTAAGACACCCAGATCACCATCTTTGCCTGGAACAATAATGGTTCCAACATCATCATTAAAGATGAGGTTTTCTGGAGAAACTAAATCAAAAGAAATTGTTGCCATTATGCAGCTTCAGCTTCTAATTTTTTAGCTTTTTCAATAGCTTCATCAATACCACCTACCATATAAAATGCAGCTTCTGGCATATGATCATATTCACCTTTTACGAGTCCATCAAAACTTTTTATGGTATCTTCAAGATCAACATATTTTCCAGGAGAGCCTGTGAAGACTTCTGCAACAAAAAATGGTTGGCTCAAAAACTTTTCTATTTTTCTAGCTCTTGCAACTGTTAATTTATCTTCTTCTGAAAGCTCATCCATCCCTAGAATAGCTATTATATCTTGAAGACTTTTATATGTTTGTAGAACTCTTTGTACTTCTCTAGCAACTCTATAATGATCATCACCAACAACTTGTGGGTCTAAAATTCTAGAAGTAGAGTCTAATGGATCAACTGCTGGATATATTCCTTTTTCAGAGATAGCTCTATTTAGAACTGTTGTTGCATCCAAATGTGAAAAGGATGTTGCAGGTGCAGGATCAGTTAAGTCATCTGCAGGAACATATATTGCCTGTACCGATGTAATAGATCCTTTTTTTGTAGTTGTGATTCGTTCTTGTAACGCACCCATATCAGTTGCAAGTGTTGGCTGATAACCAACTGCAGATGGGATACGCCCTAGAAGAGCTGACACTTCAGAGCCTGCCTGGGTAAATCTAAATATGTTATCTACAAAAAATAACACATCCTGACCTTCTTCATCTCTAAAGTATTCTGCTTGAGTTAATCCTGAAAGAGCAACTCTAGCTCTTGCTCCTGGTGGTTCATTCATCTGACCATAAACAAGTGCAACTTTTGAATCTTTTCCTTTTAAGTCAATAATTCCTGATTCAATCATTTCGTGGTACAAGTCATTACCCTCACGCGTTCTTTCTCCCACACCAGCAAATACCGAATATCCTCCATGAGCCTTGGCAATGTTGTTAATTAATTCCATAATTAAAACTGTCTTACCAACTCCGGCTCCGCCAAATAATCCGATTTTACCACCTCTTGCATAAGGTGCTAGTAGATCAACCACTTTAATTCCTGTTACCAGAACTTCAGTTTCTGTAGATTGATCAACAAACTCTGGTGCTGGTCTATGAATAGGATAAGATTTACTTGTTCCTATATCACCTCTTTCGTCAACTGGCTCTCCTACAACATTCATAATTCTACCTAGAGTTTCCGGGCCTACAGGCATTGAAATAGGGGCGCCTGTATCAGTAGCTGTTTGACCTCTAACTAGTCCATCTGTTGTATCCATAGCAATTGTACGAACAGCATTTTCTCCTAAATGCTGAGCAACCTCTAGCATTAATCTTGTTCCGTTGTTGTCAACTTCTAGAGCGTTCATGATTGCAGGAAGTTCACCATCGAACTCTACATCAACAACTGCTCCGAGAACTTGTGATATTTTTCCAGTTAAATTGTTAGCCATATATCCCCCTTTATATTGATTCAGCTCCAGAAATAATCTCTATTAATTCTTTTGTAATGAACGCTTGTCGCGTTCTATTATACTTTAACGTTAAACTATCTATCATTTCACCTGCGTTTCGGGTTGCGTTGTCCATTGCAGCCATTCTTGCTCCCTGCTCCCCTGCATCACTTTCCAAAAGTACTTTGAATATTTGAATAGAAACATTTTTTGGAAGTAAATCCTTTAAAATTGTTTCTTCATCAGGCTCATAATCATAAATTGCATTTGAAGAATTTTCTTTTTCTTCTTCCTTTTCAGAATTTGAAACGTCTAATGGTATTAATTGTTGTTGTGTTACTTCTTGAGAAATAGCTGATTTAAATTTATTAAAAACTAATATGCATTTATCAAATTTACCCTCAAAGTATAATTCTTGAAGCTTATTAGAAATATTTAATGCAGACTCGTAACCAGTACTTGAAACATTTAAGTCGACAAAACTCTCTATAATTTGATCCTTCATTACTCTATTAAAAAAGTCTCTACTTTTTTTCCCAACTGGCATTAGTTGAACTTTTTTTCCATTACCCTCAAGTGATTTAACTAACTTAAAAGTTTCTCTATTTATGCTGCTGTTAAATCCACCACATAAACCTCTATCAGCACTTACTGGAACTACGATATAATTCTGATCATTGCCAGTACCTGTTAAGAGTTTAATTATACCTTCCCCAGATGCAGCAGATGAAGCAAGAGAGGAAAGCATCTCCTCTAGTCTTGATGAATATGGTCTTGCTGCTTCAGCTTTTTCTTGTGATCTACGTAACTTACTTGCAGCAACCATTTTCATTGCTGATGTAATTTTTTTTGTAGATCCAACTGAATTGATCTGAGTTTTGATATCTTTTAAACTTGGCATAGATTAGTTACTTGCAAACTTTCCAACCAAATCATCTAAGATTGATTTTAATTTATCATCATTTTCTTTAGATAATTCTTTTTCATTGGCAATTGCATCTAATAAATCATTATGCTTAGTTCTAATCTCATTTAAAACTTCTGTTTCAAACTTGACTACATCGCCTACTGCAACTTTATCAAGATATCCGCGCACACCAGCATAAATAGATACAACTTGCTCTGAAACCGTTAGTGGTGAATATTGACCTTGTTTTAAAATTTCAACTAGTCTTGCACCACGATCAAGTAATTGTTTTGTTGAGGCGTCTAAGTCTGATGCAAACTGTGCAAAGGCAGCCATTTCACGATATTGAGCTAATTCTAGTTTTACAGGACCAGCAATTTTTTTCATTGCTTTTGTTTGCGCAGCAGAACCAACACGACTTACAGAAAGGCCAACGTTAATCGCAGGTCGAATACCAGCAAAGAATAGGTTGGTTTCCAAGAATATTTGTCCATCAGTAATGGATATAACATTCGTTGGAATATAAGCAGATAAATCCCCTGCTTGAGTTTCAATAATTGGAAGGGCGGTCAAACTTCCACCGCCATGTTCATCACTCATTTTGGCAGCTCTTTCTAAAAGACGACTATGAATATAAAATACATCTCCGGGATATGCTTCACGTCCAGGAGGTCTTCTTAATAAAAGAGACATCTGTCTGTAAGCAACAGCTTGCTTTGATAAATCATCATAAACAATTAATGCATGCATACCATTATCTCTAAAATACTCACCCATTGTACAGCCGGTATAAGCAGATAAAAATTGCAACGGTGCAGGCTCGGATGCAGTTGCCGATACAACAATTGTATATTCCATTGCTCCATTATCTTCTAGCGTTTTTACAATTTGAGCAACTGTTGATCTTTTCTGACCAATTGCAACATATATACAATATAACTTTTCTTTTTCATTGTCTGATTGATTTACAGATTTTTGATTTAAGATTGTATCAATAGCAACAGCAGTTTTACCTGTTTGTCTGTCACCAATGATTAATTCACGCTGTCCTCTTCCAACTGGAACAAGCGCATCAAGTGCTTTAATACCTGTCTGCATAGGTTCAGAAACACTTTGACGAGGAATAATACCTGGGGCTTTTAATTCAATTCTTCTCTTTTCAGAAGATTGAATAGGACCTTTGCCATCAATAGGATTTCCTAAACCATCAACAACACGTCCTAATAATTCTTTTCCAACAGGAACGTCAACAATTTCTCCTGTACGTTTAACTGTATCACCTTCTTTAATTCCAGTATCATCACCGAAGATTGAAACACCAACGTTATCCATTTCAAGGTTGAGGGCCATACCTTTAATGCCGCCTGGGAATTCTACCATCTCTCCAGCTTGTACTTGATCAAGACCATACACACGTGCAATTCCATCTCCAACACTTAGTACTGTTCCAACCTCAGCAACATCCGCTTTAGTTTCAAAATTAGCTATTTGGTCTTTAATTACAGACGATATTTCTGCAGCTTTAATTTCCATTATGCCCCCTTCATTGCAATTTTAAGTTTATTAATTTTATTAGCTATAGATGTATCAATCATTTTGGAACCAACCTTAACAATTAAACCGCCTATAATGTCTTCATCAACATCAAAATTTAAAGATAATTTTTCACCTAAAGATTTTTTAAGTTGATTTGTAATATTATTTTTTTCATCATCAGATAATATATTTGCTGATGTTACATCAGCAGTAATATCACCTCTTTTTTCAGAGTTTATTTTTTTAAATTGTAAAATGATAGAAGCGATATTTGAAATTCTCTTATTGTTATCAAGAACTTTTAAAAAAGTTGTAGTAAGATTATGTAAGTTTGCTTTAGAAAATAATTTTAGTAAAATATTAAGCTTCTCATCTGAATTTACTAGTGGACTTTTAATAACTTGTCTTAATTCTGAACTTTCTTTCAATGCTTTTTGCACTAATTCAAAATCATTTAGAATATCATCAATGCATTTTTTTTCAGATGCAAGATCATAGAGAGCTGCTCCGTACCTTTCAGATATTAGGTCTCCAGACAATGTATTAGATGCCATAAATTAAGTTCATAAGAAGTTTAGAAATAGGCTATTAACACATCAGAAAAAGTAGGTAAACTGTCAGTTTGTGCGTCAAATGAGTTAAATTGAAGATATTTTTGAAATTGTGGGTAAATTACATAAATGAATAGGGATCGACATCAATAATTAACTTTACAGAAGAAGGTAATTTAGTCTTTTCGACAATTTTTTTTGTGAATTTATTCAGATTTTTTCTACTATTGCTCTTCAATAATATTCTATATCGATATTGCCCTCTAAGCAAAAAAATTGGAGCTTCAACTGGACCTAGAATTTTAATATTTTTACTATTTTGATCTTGTTGAGCCAGTCTTGAAGCATGTTTAAGAACTAAAGCTTTTGTATGACTAGAAAGAATTATTGAAGTCATAAAACCAAAAGGAGGAATATTAAAATTCTTTCTTTCTTCTAAAGCTCTTTCAATAAAAGATTCTCTTTCTCGAAGTTGAATCGACTTAATTATTTCTTGATCTGGAAAATATGTTTGAAGAAAAACTTTACCAATTTTTTTTCCTCTACCAGCTCTTCCTCCAACTTGCTGAAGTAGGTTAAAAGTTTTTTCTATAGCTCTAGGATCACCACCAAATAAACCTGCGTCCGCATCAACGATTCCTACTAATGACAAATTTGGAAAATCATATCCTTTTGCCATAATTTGTGTGGCTACAATTATATCTATATCTTTGTTGTTTATATCAGTAATAAATTTTTTAATTTTTTTTGGTGTATTAACATTATCGCTAGACATGATGGAAATATTTTTTCCAGGAAAGAATTCTTTTAACTCCTCTGCAACTCTCTCAACTCCAGGACCAACAAATTTTATACTATCTTTTTCATTACATTTAGGACAATCTAAATTTAATTTTTTTATAGTTCCACATTGATGGCATAAGAAAACTTTTTTGTGTTGATGCATTACCATCCATGATGAACATTGATCACATTCATATCTGAATCCACATTTGTTACATAAGGTTAATGGAGAATATCCTCTACGATTTAAAAAAATAAGAGTTTGTTCCTTATTGTCTAAACACTGTGAAATAGAATCTATAATTGATTGTGATATCCATTTATCTTTATCAAGTTTATTTTTATTTAAATCAATTATAGAAATTTCAGGTAATGGAGTTCCAGAAAATTGTTTTGATAAATAGACTTGATCATATTTTTTAATTTTAACATTATTTATTGTTTCTAAAGACGGTGTTGCCGAGGCTAATAATATAAAATTTTTTTCAATTTTAGCTCTTACAACTGCAAGATCTCTTGCTTGGTAACGTATATTGTCCTCTTGTTTATAACTAGAATCATGTTCTTCATCGACAACAATTAATCCTAAGTTTGTATAAGGAAGAAATAAACTTGAACGAGCACCAATAACAATAACTGGATCTCCTGCAAAACATTTATGCCAAATTTTTTGCCTATTTTTTTTTGTAATTTTAGAATGCCATAAACACACTTCCATTCCAAAACGCTTCTTTACTCTTGTCTCTAATTGCGGTGTTAAGCTAATTTCTGGAACCATTATTAATATTTGTTTTTTTTCTTTTAAAAATTTATCTATTATTTCAAAATATACTTCAGTTTTACCAGAGCCTGTTACACCTTCTAATAAAACAGGTTTGTTTGATTTATTAAATGATTGGGTGATTTCTTTAAATGAATTAGCTTGCTCTTCACTCAAGGTCACTAAAGAAGGTTCGGTGTTATTGAAACTATCTAATTTTTCTTTATCAAATTCAACTATATCATTATTAATAAGAAATAATTTTAAAACTGCTCCTAGTGGAGCTAAAGTATAGCTTGCGATCCAATTTATAAAATCGATTGAAGAATTCTGAAGGATAAGATCATTACAAATTTTTGTAACCTCTTTAATTTCGTATCCAGGATTTTTAACATTCTTTTTCCAAATAATTCCAGCTTCTATTTTTTTTCCAAATGGAACTAAGACTACTTGACCAATTTCAAGTTGCTCATTTGTTGAAGAATAAGTGAAAACTTTGTCGAAAGGTCTTGTTACTACTACATCGTACAACATTATATTTATGTATTTTTTATATGTTAACTTTCTAAATAACTTGTATATGGTATACAACAAACAATGAAATTTTTTATAGACACTGCCGATATACCTGAGATCGAAGAGTTAATGCCAAGCGGATTAATAGACGGTGTTACGACAAACCCATCTCTTATTGCAAAAAGTGGTAAAGATATGGGAGAAACAATTAAAACAATTTGTTCTATAGTGTCTGGTCCAGTAAGTGCAGAAGTGACAGCAACTGAATATGACAAAATGCTTGAAGAAGGTGAATACTTAGCATCATTAGCTAAGAATGTTGCTGTAAAAGTTCCTCTCACACCTGCTGGTCTTCAGACATGCAAAGCTCTTAGAGAAAAAGATATTATGGTAAATGTAACATTATGTTTTAGTGCTGCTCAAGCATTACTAGCCGCTAAGGTTGGAGCAACATTTATTTCTCCTTTTGTGGGAAGGCTCGATGATATTGGTGAAAAAGGTATGGATCTAATTTCAGATATAGTAATAATGTATGAAAATTATGGATTTGATACTGAAGTATTAGTTGCTTCGGTAAGAAATACTCAACATCTTATTGATGCAGCTGTGATTGGTGCCCATGTTTCAACTCTACCACCTAAAGTTATTCACGAATTATATAAACATCCTCTCACAGATAAAGGGCTGAAAGCATTTCTTGATGATTGGGCAAAAACAGGACAGCAAATCTTGCCAAAATAATCGTCATGGCGCATGAAGATGAAATTAGTGAAAAACAAATAATAAATTTTTTAAAAAAAAATAAAAATTTTTTTATTAAAAATTCTGAATTAGTTAATGAACTAAATTTTCCAACCGTAGATAATAGTTCAGATAAGGTAGTTGATTTAGAGGCTTACAGATATAAAAAAATATCGCAACAAAACATAGATCTACAAAATCAAATGACAAAAGTACTACTTGCAGGAAAAAGTCATTTAAATGCACAAAAAAGAATTCTAAAATCTACAATTAGAATTCTAAATGTAAAAAGTTTACAAAAATTAATAAGCTTAATTAAAAATGATCTTAAAACAATTTTAGGTTGTGATGAAATGAATTGTTTTGTTACAAATGAAAATATTAGAGCAGAAAACTTATCACAATTGGATATTAAAATTGCAAATAGTTATTTTAAAAACAAAATGGTTACAAATTTAAATCAAAATCCTAAAGGTTTACTTTTATTTTTTCCTAATAAATCAGCAACGATAAAATCATATATTTTATTAAAAGTTAAATTTCGTGAAGATAGTCTAATATTGGCTATGGGATCAAAAGATAAAAATAAATTCACAGTTGATATGCAAACTGATCTTGTTGAGTACTTAATTAAAATTATAGAAGTAAATTTATTAAGTATTAAATGAAAGGAAGGTAAAATGAAAGGTTATAGATTTATTACAGATGATGACACTGTTGATTTTTGCCAAAGGGTAACAGAGGCACTCTCTAATGGATGGAAATTACATGGTGAACCAAAAATGACTTTTGATCATAAAAGAAAAGTTATGAGGTGCGGTCAAGCAGTTGTAAAACAATCATCAAAAAAATACAAAAAAGGAATAGATCTAGCTAAAATTTAAATATGAATTGCTCTACCATCTACACTTAAAGCTGCTTCTTTTACTGCTTCACTAGTTGTCGGATGAGCATGACATACTCTAGCAATATCTTCTGCACTACCACCAAATTCTATTGTCGTAACAATTTCAGCGATCAACTGTCCAGCATCATGACCAATTATATGAGCACCTAAAATTTCATCTGTTTGTTTATCAACCAGAATTTTAACAAATCCTTCTGATGCGGAGGTAGTTAAGGCACGACCATTTGCCATAAAAGGAAATTTTCCAACCTTGAAGTCTTTCTTTTCTTGCTTGAGTTGTTCCTCTGTTTTTCCAACTGATGCTATCTCTGGATTAGTATAAACAATCGCTGGTATAGCGTCATAGTTTATATGAGGTTTTTGACCGTTTATAAATTCAACACAAGCCACTCCTTCTTCTTCAGCTTTGTGTGCTAGCATTGGTCCTGGAGCTACATCGCCAATTGCGTAGATTCCTTCAACAGAAGTTTGAAAATTATCTTTAATTTCAATGGATTTTTTTGCGGTTAATTTAATACCAATTTTTTCGAGACCCAATCCCTCTGTGTTTGGTTTTCTTCCTACTGACATTAAAACTATTTCGTAGTTTTCTTTTATTTTCTTTTTATCTGATGTTTCCATCTCAACATCTACACCAGACTTACCAGATTTTGCAGAACTAACTTTATGAGATAATTTAAATTCTAATCCTTGTTTAGTTAACATTTTCATAAACTCTTTTGCAATTTCACCATCCATAGTTGGAACAATTCTGTCTAGAGCTTCAACAACTGTCACCTTTGAGCCTAATCTACTCCATACTGATCCCATCTCTAGTCCAATATATCCACCACCAATAACTAGGAGTGATTTTGGTATTTTAGATAGAGAAAGAGCACCTGTTGAAGATACTATTTGTTTTTCATCAACAGGAATATTTGGTATCTCAATCGAAGATGATCCTGTTGCGATAATGAAATTTTTAGCACTGGCAGTAATTTCATTTTTTCCATTTGTAATAGAAATAGTATTTTTATCTACAAATGAAGCCATGCCAGGAATATGCGTTATTTTATTTTTCTTAAATAAAAAACCGATCCCTGTTGTAAGTTTTTTTACAATCTTATTTTTGCGATCCATCAAAACACTTAGGTCTAAATCTATCTTTGATGTTTTTATGCCATGCTCTGCAGCATGATTTGAAATTTCAACAAATTTTTCAGATGAATTTAATAATGCTTTAGAAGGTATGCATCCAATGTTCAAACAAGTTCCACCAAGTGATGGTTCTTTTTCTATACAAGCAACCTTCATTCCAAGTTGAGCTGCTCTGATTGCAGCTACATATCCTCCAGGTCCCGCACCAATTACTATTAAATCAAAATCTTCCATTTTATATTCCTAATACTAATTCGGATGGATCTTCTAGAAGTTCTTTAACTTTCACTAAAAATCCAACACTTTCTTTTCCATCAATAATTCTATGATCATAACTTAATGCAACATACATCATTGGCCTAATTACTATTTCATCATTTACAACTACTGCTCTTTTTTGAATATTATGCATCCCTAAAATTCCAGACTGAGGTCTATTGATTATTGGGGTGCTGAGCATTGATCCGTAAACGCCACCATTTGAAATTGTAAAAGTTCCACCAGTCAAATCGTCCATGGTCAGCGTTCCATCTTTGGCTTTTGTACTAAGATCAATAATTTTAGTTTCTATTTCTCCAAAACTCAATTGATCGGCGTCTTTAAGTATTGGTACGACTAATCCTTTTTCAGTTCCAACAGCTATACCTATATCAAAATGATTTTTATAAATTATATTTTCATCTTTGATTTCAGCATTCACAGCTGGATACTCTTGCAAACTTTTTACTACCGCTTTTACAAAAAATGACATGAAACCTAATTTGACCTCATACCGACTTTGAAATTCTTGGTTTTTTGATTTTCTAATTTCCATAACTTTGGACATGTCAATTTCATTGAAAGTCGTAAGTATGGCTGCTGTATTTTGAGCCTCCTTTAAGCGTTTAGATATTGTCTGTCTTATTTTAGACATTTTAACAACTTCTTCTCTTTCACCTTTGTTAGTGGTTGTTTTATTTGAAGAAGAAAGATGAGAAACTACATCTTCTTTATTAATTCTTCCATCAGAACGGGATGAGGTGACATCTTCAAGTTTAATATTATTTTCTTCAGCAATTTTTCTTGCAGATGGTGAAGATTTGGCAGGCGAAGATTTTGTTTCAACCTTAACTGCTTTTACTTCTTCTTTTATTTTTTCTTCTTTATTTTCAGTTTTTTTAGGACTTGATGTTTTGCCTTTTGATTCATCTAAGATTCCTAAAATACCACCAATTTCAACGTCAGTGCCTTCAGAAACTTTTATTTCTTTCAGAGAGCCTGCATGAGGTGCTGGTACTTCAACTGTAATTTTGTCTGTCTCAATTTCGACCAAAGGTTCATCTGCTTCAAAATTATCGCCTATATTCTTAAGCCATTTTGAAACAGTTGCTTCCGTAATTGACTCTCCAAGTGTTGGAACTATTAATTCAGTGCTCATTAATTAAATTCTTAATAACATTTACGTCAATTTATTCAATTGGCAGATTAGTCTTTAATTTTGTTGAAATACCTGCCCAAGATTTGATAATTTTGCTAATCGAATCTTCAGTTGCCAATTTTATAATAGTTTCTTGGTTACTTAAGTGTCTTTCTAAAGAACCAGCGGCAGGAGACGCAGCTGGACTTCTACCAACATAGAATATTTTTTCTTGTTTAACTTTGGCTTCCTTCATAACACTTTCCAATCTACCTTTCACAAAACCCCAGGCACCCATATTTTTTGGCTCTTCTTGTGCCCAGATAATTTCAGCATCCGTATAATGTTTTAATTCATCTCTAAAGTTTTCATAAGGAAATGGATAAATCTGCTCCAATCTTATTATGGAGAGATTTTTAATTTTATTTTTTGCTATGTGATCTGCAAGTTCAAAATATATTTTACCAGAGCAAATGATTAATCTTTTATTTTTCCTTTTTTCTTTAACAGATAATTTATCAGTAAGAATTCTATGGAAAGTTGATCCATTAATATAATCCTCAATATTAGAAACATTAGATTTATGTCTAAGTGTAGATTTTGGTGTAAATATAATTAGAGGTTTCCTAAAGTTTCTATGTAGTTGCCTTCTTAAAACATGAAAATAATTAGCAGGACTTGTGCAATTAACAATTTGCATATTATCTTCCGCACACATCTGTAAAAATCTTTCTAATCTTCCACTTGTATGCTCAGGACCTTGGCCCTCATGTCCGTGGGGAAGAAGCATCGTTAAACCAGACATTCTCAACCATTTTCTTTCTCCAGAACTAATGAATTGATCAATCATAATTTGTGCACCATTTGCAAAATCACCAAACTGCGCTTCCCATATAACAAGTGTCTTAGGATCAACTTGTGAATATCCATATTCAAAACCAAGAACACCAAATTCAGATAAAAAACTATCTATAATTTCAAAGTAACCTTGCTTGTTTTGAAAGTGTCTTAATGGAACAAAACGATTTTCGTTTTCTTGATCGTATAGAACACCATGTCTATGACTAAATGTTCCTCTTCCAACATCTTGTCCAGATATTCGAACACCGTATCCCTCATCAAGAAGTGTTGCTAAAGCTAAACTTTCAGAGGTTGCCCAATCAATACCTTTTCCGTTGATGACACTTGTTAATCGATCCCCATAAATTTTTTTTATTCTTCTATGAGCATTAAAATCTGTAGGTATTTCATGAATTTTTTTAGCAACGTTAATTAATGTTTTTTCTTTTACAGATGTTTTTCCTCTTCTTGCATCAAATGTTGCAGTAGATAAACCTGTCCAAGTTCCCTCTAACCAATCTACTTTATTTGGTTTATAATTTTTAGTTGATTCAAATTCTTTATCTAAAAAATTTTTAAAAAAATCTACAATGTCTCTAGATTCTTCTTCTGAAAGAGTATTATTCTCAATTAATTTTTTTTCATATTTTTTTCTCGTAGTAATTTGTTTTTTGATAGCTTTATACATTAGTGGCTGAGTAAAAGAAGGTTCATCAGCTTCGTTATGTCCTGATCTTCTGTAGCAAAACATATCTACAACAACATCGACTTTAAATTTATTTCTAAATTCCGTTGCAAGTCTACAAACATGAACTACTGCTTCTGGGTCATCGCCATTAACGTGAAATATTGGTGCCTGAACCATTTTTGCAATTTCAGTACAATAAGGTGCTGATCGTCCATATTGTGGCATAGTTGTAAAACCTATCTGATTGTTAATTACAAAGTGAATGGTGCCACCTGTTTTAAACCCTCTTAATTGTGACATAGCAAATGTTTCGGCCACAACTCCTTGTCCAGCTATTGCTGCATCTCCATGAATTAATAAACCTATAACTTTATCTGTTGTTTTATCTTTAGCTAAAGTTTGTTTAGCTCTTACTTTTCCTGCTACAACTGGGTTAACTGCTTCTAAATGTGATGGGTTAGAAGTGAGCGATAAATGAATTTTCTTTTTTTCAAATTCACGATCAGCAGAAACTCCTAAATGATATTTTACATCACCCGAACCTAGTACCTCATTTGGATCGTTTAAAGATCCTTGGAATTTTGATAATATTTTTTTGTAAGGCATTTCCAAAACACTTGATAGAAGTGTTAGTCTCCCTCGATGAGCTGTTCCAATAATAATATCTTCAATTCCAGACAAACATGCCTGCTTAACAATTTGCTCTATCCCAGGTATCATCGCTTCACCACCTTCGATACCGTATCTCTTTGTACCTAAAAACTTTTTATCTAAAAACTGCTCAAATAACTCTGATTCAACTAGTCTTTTATAGATTGCTTTTTTTCCCTCATTTGTAAAATTTGTTTTATTTCTTACTTCTTCAATTCTTTCTTGGACCCATTGTTTTTGATCAGCTTGTTGTATGTGTAAAAATTCAACACCAATTGAAGCAGAATAAGTTTCTTTTAATATTTTAATAATATTTTTTAATTTACCTTTTTCTAAACCCAAACTTCCATCAATGAATATTTCTTTTTCTAAATCTGATTCAATAAAACCATAGCTTTTATAATCTAATTCTTGAGGATACTCTCTTTCAGATATTCCTAAAGGATCAAGATCTGCAATTAAATGTCCATTAATTCTAAAAGCTCTAATTAATCTTAATGCTCTAATTGAATCTAAAGTTGATACTCTAAATTCTTCAGAATTGTAATTCGCATTTGATTTTATAACCTTAGTTATATAATTTTTATCTATTATACTTGATGGACGTTCTTTCCATTCTGGTCCTCCAAAATCTTTAAGAACAGAATAATCATCTTCATTTAAATTATTGAAAAAATCTTTCCAAGTTGTGTCCACACTTTCAGGGTCGTTTCTAAATTTAGAATATAGTTCGGCCACATATGGCGCATTAGCACTATTTAAAAAAGTATCATTCATTGGTTTCTATTAAACTAAAACTATTTCGCATAACAACCATACTAATGGAAACTAATTATTCCCATTTTGCATTGCTAATTTCATGGTTTTTCCCAATGATGCCGGGGATTTTGACACCAAAACTCCAGCCTTTTCTAAAGATTTAATTTTGGAATGTGCTGTACCTTTTGAGCCTGAAACGATCGCACCTGCATGACCCATACGTTTTCCTTTTGGTGCTGATTGTCCTGCTATAAATGCTGAAACTGGTTTTTTTCTTTTTGAATTTGAAATAAATTCTGCTGCATTTTCTTCTTCCTCGCCACCAATTTCACCTATCATTAAGATTCCCTCGGTCTCATCGTCTTCTAAAAATAACTTTATACAATCTACAAAATCCATCCCATGTATTGGATCTCCGCCAATACCAACGCATGTTGATTGACCTAATCCTACCTCTGTTGTCTGTGCAACGGCTTCGTAAGTTAATGTTCCTGATCTACTTACTATTCCTATTTTACCTTTTTTATGGATGAAGCCAGGCATGATACCAATCTTGCATTCGGAAGGTGTGATTAACCCTGGACAGTTTGGTCCAATTAAAAATGTTTTATTTTTAATAATTCTTTTTTTTATATCAATCATATCTAAGACCGGAATACCTTCTGTAATACAAACAATTAATTCAATATTTGCATCTAAAGCCTCATGGATTGCTTTGGCAGCAAACTTTGCAGGTACATAAATAACTGTTGCGTTTGCTTCAGTTTGTTTAACTGCATCAGCAACAGTATTAAAAACAGGTAAATTTAAATGAGTCTGTCCTCCTTTTCCAGGCGTGACACCGCCAACAAGGTTTGTCCCATATGCTATAGCTTGTTCAGAATGATATGTTCCTTGTGAACCGGTAAAGCCTTGGCAAATAAGTCTTGTATTTTTATTAACTAAAATTGACACTATTCTGATAACTCCACAGCTTTCTGAGCTGCATTTGAAAAATCATCAATTGAAATTAATCCTAATGATGAATTATTTATAATGTCTCTTCCCTCTTTAGAATTTGTTCCTTGAAAACGTACAACAACAGGAAGTTTAAAATCTAATTCTTTAATTGCATCAATGATGCCATTAGCAATCATATCACAATGGATGATTCCTCCAAAAATATTTATGAAGACAGATTTCACATTTTTATCTGATTGAATAATCTTGAAAGCTTTAATGGCTCTTTCTTTATTTGCTGTACCACCCAAATCTAAAAAATTGGCTGGCTCCATTCCAAATTGTTTAATAATATCCATAGTTGCCATAGCTAGCCCAGCTCCGTTAACCATACAGCCTATTTTTCCATCGAGCTTAATGTAAACCATATCATTTTCAGAAGCTTCAAGTTCTAAATCATTTTCTTCTGAAGTATCTTTTAATTTTTCAATGTCAGCCTGTCTATACAGAGCATTATCATCAATATTAATTTTAGCATCTAAAAGAATTAGTTTTTCATCTTTTGTCACAACAAGAGGATTAATTTCAATTAAAGAAGCATCTATTTCGACATAGGCCTTACATAAATTTGAAACAATTTCTTTAAATTGGTTAAACTCATTAATAGAAAAATTTAATTTATTTTGAAGACTGTCACTAATTGTGAAATCTTCTAAGTTATCAAAATAAACATATTGTATTCTTTCTGGTGTTTTCTCAGCTACATCTTCTATATCTACACCACCAGCATCAGATACCATCATCATTAATTTTGATTGATTCCTATCAAGAAGAATACTTAAATAATATTCCCTATCAATTTCACATCCAGCTTCTAAATAAATTCTATTTACTAACTTTCCTTCATTACCTGTTTGTTTTGTAATCAATATGTTGCCCATCATTCCTTTTGCAATTTTTTGTGCATCATCAATTGATTCTGTTATTTGTACTCCACCTTTTGTATTAAATGGTTTTAAAAATTTCCCTGCTCCTCTTCCTCCAGCATGAATCTGTGATTTGATAACCCAAGGTGGTCCTTTTATATTTTGTAAATCTTTTTCTAAATCATCAACATTTTCAATGTAACTTTTGCCTTCAAGTATAGGTAGATTGTACTTTCTTAGTAGATCTTTAGCTTGGTATTCATGCAAATTCATTTTGATAAAAAGGTAATAGTTAGATTAGATGAAAAATACAATTATTTTTTATTTTTCTTATTTAGAAGCTTGTTAGACAATATAGTTAATGATTTTACTGCTTTAACGGAATGATTAAATTCTTTCTTTTCATTATTATTAAGTTTTAATTCAATAATTTTTTCAACACCTTTTTTGCCAATGATAACTGGAACTCCAACATATAGTCCTTTTACTCCATATTCACCATTAAGATATGCAGCACATGGTAATAATCTTTTTTGATCTAACAAAAATGACTCTGCCATTTGTATAGCTGAAGAAGCTGGTGCATAATAGGCAGATGTGTTCATGAGTTTTACAATTTCAGCACCACCATCACGTGTTCTTTGAATAATTTTGTCGATATTTTTTTTTGTTGTCCACTTCATCTTTATTAATTCAGGTACAGGAATACCTGATACTGTTGAGTATCGCATAAGCGGAACCATCGTGTCTCCATGACCGCCTAAGACAAAAGCGCTGATATCATTAATTGACACATTAAACTCCTTGGATAAAAAGTATTTTAATCTTGCACTATCCAAAACACCTGCCATACCAATACACATATTTGTTTTAAGGTCTGATGATTTCTGAAGGACACTTACCATTGCATCGAGTGGATTAGTAATGCATATAACAAATGCTTTTGGACAATATTTTTTAATATTTTGCCCTACATTTTGAATGATAATAGAATTTTTTTCTACAAGATCATCTCGGGACATCCCTGGTTTTCTTGGAAAACCTGCAGTAACTATTACTACATCAGAATTTTTGATATCTCTAAAACTTGAAGTACCTTTAAAATCTGCATGAAATCCCTCAATGGAAGATGACTGAGCAAGATCTAAAGATTTCCCCTTAGGCATCCCTTCAAAAATATCTAATAAAACTACATCACCTAATTCTTTTAAACTAACAAGTTGTGCTAAAGTCCCGCCGATATTGCCTGCTCCAATAAGAGCAATTTTTTTTCTCATTTAAGTTTTATACTTTAATTACAATTCTGTAACAATAGCCTTTTTAAGTCCAGCAATTTCTTTGGCTGGATTTAGACCTTTAGGACAAGACCTAGTACAATTCATTATTGAATGACATCTATAAAGTTTTAATGAATCATTTATTGCTTTTAATCTCTCTTTTCTTTCTGAGTCTCTAGAGTCACTTACCCATCTTGCTGCTTGTAAAAGGACTGCAGGTCCTAGATATTCATCTCCATTCCACCAATAACTTGGACAAGAAGTAGTGCAGCAAAAACATAATACACACTCCCATTTACCATCTAGTTTTTCTCTATCTTTTGGTGATTGTTTTTTTTCGTCTCCTGAGTTTTTTTCTTCATTTGTTTTTTCACGCTGCAACCAAGGTTTAATAGAAGCCAGTTGCTCATAAGCCTTACTAAGATCTGGAACTAAATCTTTTACTACACGCATATGTGGAAGAGGGTAAATTTTTATTTCATTCTTAACATCAGACATACTTTTCAAACATGCTAATGTGTTAACACCATCAATATTCATAGCACAGGAACCACAAACTCCTTCTCTGCAAGATCTTCTAAATGTTAAAGTTGGATCAATTTCGTTTTTTATTTTCATAAGTGCGTCTAATACCATTGGGCCGCACTTTTCTTGATCTATCTCATAGTTATCTATCCTAGGATTTTTATCATCTTCAGGATCCCATCTATAGATTGCAAGTTTCTTTGGATCGTTTGCAGGTTCTTTTAGTTGGTGAGTTTTCCCTTTAGTTATTTTTGAATTTGCAGGAAGTGTAAACTGAGCCATTAGTAAACTCTTCTTTTAGGTGGTATTGGTTGAACATGATTAGTTAGAGTATTCATATGAACACCTCTGGAACCCATACTCACATCTCCCTTATCGTTTAACCAGGCTAAAGAGTGAACTAACCAATT
Source organism: uncultured Alphaproteobacteria bacterium (assembly GCA_902614085.1). GTDB lineage: Bacteria > Pseudomonadota > Alphaproteobacteria > HIMB59 > CACPNW01. The sequence goes on along the minus strand of CACMJS010000001.1, from coordinate 343,932 downwards.
ATTGTCATCTCTTTCTTTATAATCTTCTCTTGCATGTGCGCCTCTACTTTCAGTTCGATTTAGCGCAGAATGAAGAGTAACTTTTGATTGTGCCATTAAATTGTGTAGCTCTAAAGCTTCGACCAAGTCCGTATTAAAGATTAATGATTTGTCTTTAATATCTATGTCATCCATTGAGCTCTCAACTTTTGAATATTCTTCAATGCCTTTTGATATGAGATCATGTGTTCTAAATACTGCGCATTTTTGCTGCATTATATGTTGCATGGAAGTACGAAGTTCTCCAGTTGTAGAGTTTCCTTTGCTGTTTCTAATCTTATCAAATCGCTCAATAATATTATCTGTTTTTGATTTACTAATTTCAATTTTTTTAGAATTTGGTTTTACTTTTTCTTTACATGTTAGGCTAGCTGCTTTGCCAAAAACAACAAGATCGATTAATGAATTTGTTCCTAATCTATTAGCACCGTGTACAGAAACACATGCAGCCTCACCAACAGCCATTAAACCTTCACATACATTATCTGGATTTTCATTTGTTGGCCTTAGAACTTCTGTTCTATAATTTGTCGGTATACCACCCATATTATAATGAACAGTTGGAAGAACTGGTATTGGATCTTTAGTTAGATCAACTCCGGCAAATATTTTTGCAGTTTCTGAAATACCAGGTAATCTTTTATGTAATGTATCAGCATCAATGTGCTCAAGATGAAGAAGCACATGATCGGCATTATCTCCACAGCCTCTATTTTCACTAATTTCTATAGTCATTGCTCGGCTTACTACATCCCTTGATGCTAGATCTTTTGCATTTGGAGCATATCTTTCCATAAATCTTTCACCATCACTATTAGTTAAATATCCACCTTCTCCTCTTGCTCCCTCAGTGATTAACACTCCTGCACCGTAAACTCCTGTTGGATGGAACTGAATAAATTCCATATCAGAAAGAGGTAGGTTTTGTCTTAAAGCCATTGCACTACCGTCACCAGTACAAATGTGAGCACTCGTGGATGAGAAGTAAGCTCTTCCATATCCACCAGTAGCTAGAATTGTTTGATGAGATAAAAATCGATGGATTGATCCATCCTCTAAGCACCATGTTACTACACCAATGCAATTACCTTGATCATCAGAAATTAAATCTAAAACAAAATATTCAATATAAAATTTTACATTATTTTTAAGTGATTGCTGATAAAGTGTATGGAGTAAAGCATGTCCCGTTCTATCAGCTGCTGCACAAGCTCTCATAGCAGGAGCTCCCTCGCCATTATTGGTTAAGTGTCCACCAAAAGGTCTTTGATAGATCTTGCCATCATCTGTTCTACTAAAAGGCATGCCATATTCTTCAAGTTCAATTACTGCTTCAGGGGCTTTAGAACATAAGTATTCAATTGCATCTTGATCTCCAAGCCAGTCGGAACCCTTAACTGTATCATACATGTGCCACTTCCAATTATCTTCACCCATATTACCTAAAGCTGCTCCAATTCCACCTTGTGCTGCAACAGTATGACTTCTTGTCGGAAATACTTTTGATATACAGGCTGTTTTTAATCCAGCTTCAGCACATCCAAGCGTAGCTCTCAGTCCTGATCCTCCAGCTCCAACAACTACAACGTCATAATAATGATCAATAATTTTGTATGAATTAGTCATCTAAAAGACCATTTTCACTAAGTTAACAGTAATTAAAATCATGATAAAATATATAAGATAATTTATTGATACTTTAATGAATTTGGCTGTCTTTTTCGATGTGACATAATCTTCAATAATTGTTTGCAGTCCTAATTTTGAATGCAGAAGCATAGATTGCATCATCACAAAAAATAAGAATGCATTAAAATAGGATTGAAAAAAAATTTCTATTTCAGAATATGTCATCTTTGATAATGATATTGCAGAGTATATAAACCAAAACGTCAATGGTATTAAAATTGAAGCAGTAATTCTTTGGGTTAACCATTTAAAAGCATAATTTTTCATGCGAAATACCAAACAACTAAACTAGAAATTAAAGTTAAACATATAACAGCATAACCAGATTTATACACTTGAGATAATTCCATTCCAATACCGAATGACCAATATAATTTTCTACATCCATTAAATAAATGGTAAAAAATACCGACAGTCCAAATCATTAAAACTAGTTTAAACAAAATACTCTTAGAAAGAATTTCAAAATAAATATAAAATTCGGGACCAAAACTAATTAAAAAAAACCAAATTGAAATTAATAGCGCACCCACACTTAATCCTATTCCAGATATCCTATGAAAAATTGAAAATACTGCTGTAAGTACTCTTTTGTGAATAGATAGGTGAGGTGATAATGGTCTATTATCAGTCATTTTTTTCATTTTTTTTATATTTCATAAGTAAGTATTTTTCTTCAAATTTCAAAATATTAATGGTTTAGTTATTTTTTCTTACTATCACGGAAGTTTGTAAAATGTTGATAAAAAGTGCCAAATTTTATGAAAATCATCCAAATTTAATGCCAAATTTAACTAAAAATCTTGAATTTTAAATAGATAGATATTACTCTTAATAAGCCGGATAATACTCGTTTCTTAGCTTCGGAGGAACGCCAAGAATTTTAATTATCTTACCCGCCGTTTGATAATTAGTTGAGTTTCTTTTTCTAGAGAGGTGTCTGCCAAGGTACAAACTAGTTTTAGAGTCCGGCCTATTTTAAATTTTTATTAAAAAATTCTTCCATCTTTTTAGAGTATACTTCGGGATATTTAAACATAGCATCTACATGATAAGAGTTTTCAACTAACCAAAACTCAGCATTAATTTTATTTTGATTTGTATATTCTTTAAAATAATTAAAGTGTCTTGTTAAGATTCTTGTATCAGAGTCGCCATGAGTAAAAAAATAATATTGGTTCTTTGATAATTTTTTAGCTGGAGATAATTCTCTTGGGTCTGTTCCAGTTAAGATTCTTCCAGCTAAACTAACTACTGGCCCAAATTCTATAGCAAGACCATATCTTGCTATTTCATCTTTTAAAATCATATTAAATTCAGCAAGTGAACTATCTGCCCAAACGGCACGTATTTGCGGTTCTGCATGTGCTGCAAAAATAGAGGTGCTTGCACCAAGAGATATTCCATGTAATCCAATGCTATTAGACTTGAAACCAATTTTTTTTAAAAAATCAAATGCACCAAGAATATCATTATATGACTTTAAACCTAAATCATCATAACTACTTACAGTATCACTTTGGCCGTAGTTTCTTAAATCTATCGTAAGAACATTAAATTTTTTATTAACTAAAAAACTTGCAGTAAGATTTGCTTCAGACTTACATTTACCATTCGGGCTTATACCGTGTGTTACAATTATAATTGGTCTATTTGGAAAATAATTAAACAGCCATCCATTAATCTTAATGTCTGAGTCACGAGATTCAAAGTATACATCTTGCCATTCATCTAAATAATAGTCTTTAAAGTTAAAATTTTCTCTTACTTTTTGTCGTGCAAGAATAGAATATTCATGAGAGTCAACTGTTGTACTCCATGAATTAGGAAGAGATCCTTCGTGTAAACCACAAGTTGGATCTATTTTTAAAATTTGATAAGCAACATAGAAACCTGCAGTAAAATAAACTACTGCTAATAAAACTACAGTGCTTACTAAAAATCTGATTATGTATTTCATCAATCTGGTTTTACTATAGTCATTTCATATAATCTGCTAGCAGTTCTTTTAAATTCTTCTGCAAGAGTATTTATATTATTTAATGAATTTATAGGTTTTGACGCTAAAATTACTATTGAACAATTATTTTCATATAACATATCAATTAATCCAATAAATCTTCTGCACGCATCTTTCTTCTGATTATCAAATTCAGGAACATTTTTTAAAAATACCAACTTAAATTTATCTGCAATATTTTTGTAATCTTCATTACCAAAATTTACTTCACAAAGATTTTCAAAATCTATCATCATTAGATTTGATGTGCATTTATCAAACTCTAGTTCACGACTTTTAGATTTTATTTTTACAGTTGTTAAATGGGAGGGATCAACAAAGCGATTAAATAATTTTTCAAATTCATTTGAAGTTTCAGTTGTTATAGGTGTAAAATATGTCTTTGATTGATTTAACGTTTGTCGACGAAAATCAGTTTTAATACTAATATCATAAAGAAAAAAATTTTTTTTAATTAAATCAATAAATGGCAGAAAGTCATTTCTCTGCAAACCATCTTTATATAAATTATCTGGATGAAAATTTGACGACAGCAATACAAATATTTTATATTTAGAAAAATAATTAAATATTTTTTTTATTATTAGTGCGTCAACAATATTAAAAATATGTAATTCATCAATAAATATTATTTTGTAATTTCTACTTAAATTTTTTATATAGTTTTCGATTGCAAGTTCTTTATTTTCTGATTTATTAACTTGTTCATGGATTTCATTCATTAAGTTATTAAAATGAATTTTTTTTCCAATCTTAGTATTTTGATAAAATAAATTTAATAAAAATGTTTTTCCTGTTCCAACTTGACCATAAAGATAAATTCCTTCGAAAATTTTATCCTTAAAAAATAACTTTGTTTTACTAAAAGATGACCATACATTATTTGCTTCTTTTAAAAATTCAATTTGATCTTTATTTTTTTTTATAAAATTATTTTCAACAAAACTATTGTATTGATCAATAACATTAAACATTATTTTTTACCTAAGTATTGTTCAAGTTGTTTTAAAGTTTCTAGTTCATCACTGCTGATGCTTCTATTTTCTTTTTTCTTTTTTAATCGTTTATATTCCTTGATTAGAAAATTAAGACTCTCCATTATTTGTTTATTCATGTTTTATAAATTATAGGTAAAATTGATGATACAACAATCATAATGAAGCTGATTAAAAATATAACTGATATTCCATAACCCCAATCAATAATATAACCAAAAACTACAGGCGATAAGGCACTTGCAAATACCCCAACTGCGTGCAGTAAAGCTTTAGCAGTTCCAATACTTTTCACTCCATAAATTTCTGCCCAGAGTGATCCCATAAACGGTGCTGATAAACCTAAGTTAAATCCAAATAAAGACATGTAAAGCACGAATGACCAATAATTATTAAAGAAAAAAAGAATGGTGATACAGAGTAACAAAGGTAATAGCACAAAAGGTATTGCTTTTTTTGTATTTATCTTATCTATTAAGGGTCCTCCTATTAATAAACCTAAAATAGAAAATAATCCAAAATATATATAACCGTTCCCAAGCATTTCCATTGTCCACCCTTTAGCATCAAAAATATAAATCTGATGAAACATTAGCCCAGTACCAATAAATGGAAAGGCTGCAACTAATGGAAAATAAATGAAAAAAACTCGGTCTTTTAAAATTTCTGTAATGGTCCAACTTTTATGTGTTTTCTCATTATCAATATTTTTTTGAAAAGCAGCATCCCTACTTTTTTGATTATGAAGAATAAAGTATATTATTGGTATTAAGATCAAAAGAGTCAAAGTTGTTAAAAACCAAAGAGTTTTAAAACTAAAGTATGAGTCCAAATTAACGATAATCTTTGGTAAAAACATTATACCTAACATTCCTCCAAGTGTTGCAACAGATATTGCCTTACCTCTATCAATTAAAAAATATCTTGCCATTGAAGTTGAGCCGGCATGTGTCATAGCTCCCTGTCCAAAAAAACGTAATAAAAATAAAATAAGAAAAAGATGAAAAATATTATCGAAAATAAAATAAAAACCAGTGCAAGCAAAAGCTAAACCAAGAATAATACCTATGGAGTATAATCTTAAATCAATTTTATCTATTAATTTAGCAAAGTTTATAAATAAAAATGAACTTACAAGCGTTGCTATGGCGTACACTAATCCAAACTCACCATCTGTTATTTTATACAGATTTCGAATATCATCGTTAAATAATGCAATGTAAAAAGTCTGTCCAAAACTTGCAAAGAAGACCATGACAAATCCGTATACTAAGAGATTAGGATCATTTAAAAAAAAATTTTTCATTATAGTTTAAAGCAATTTTTTAATACTATTTAAAAGCTTTACCATTTTACTTTTATCTATTCTTCCTGTGTTAACATTTCGTGGGCTTGGATGATAACTACCAACTAAAATTTTCTTATCAGGTAAAATATTCATAGATCCGTGAGAAAAAATAAAATCTTTATTTCGTATTTCATATTGTTGCTTATAATAATTTACACAGGCGTCATGACCAATTTTACCAAGGGCAACAATGACTTTTATTTTTTTTAAGAAAGCAATTTCTTGATTAAAAAAATTAAAACATGTTTTCAATTCTTGTGACGTAGGTTTATCTTCTGGGGGTACACATTTAAGAGCAGTAGTTAAGTACATATTTTGAAGTTCTAATCCGTCACCTCTATCTACTGAATCTGGTTGGTTTGCAAATCCAGTTTTATATAAACAGGAAAATAAAAAATCTGCGGATTTATCCCCTGTAAAAACTCGACCTGTTCTATTTCCTCCATGTGCTGCTGGCGCAAGACCTACCATTAACAATTTAGCTTTTTCATCTCCATAACCAGTAATTGGCTTACCCCAATAAATTTGATCAATATATTGTTTTCTTTTTTCTTTAGCAATTTTTTCACGGAAGTTAACTAAGCGTTCACACTTTCTACAATGAATAATGGATTTGTTTAAATTACTTAATGTCATTTGGAAGATATATATTTATATTACAGCTCTGTGATTAATGAAAGAGCTAAAGCTATTCTAGAATTTTGTTTCATCAAAACTCCTCTTGAGCAGTGGTTTAAAAAAGATGATGAATTTGATAATATATTGAAAAGTAGTTTTATGGATGATTACATTAAGGCTATTAATAATGAATATGATAATTGGATAAATGATGCTGAAGAATGTGTAGCTTTGATTATATTACTTGATCAACTATCAAGAAATTTTTTCAGAAATAATTCAAAAGCTTATGACCAGGATACTAAGTGTGTTTTAATTGTTAAAGAAGCAATAAATAAAAGATATTTAGACAGCCTAGAAATTGATAAAATACATTTTTTATTACTGCCATTAATTCATAGTGAGGATATCATGGATCATGAACTTGGTCATAAATTAGTCGATCAATATTTAAATAATCATTCAGAATATACTAATATTAAAAAAGCTTGGAATGATCATAGCGTGGCAATTAAAAAATTTGGAAGGTATCCGCATAGAAATAAAATACTTAATAGAAAATCAACAAATGAAGAAGAGGTATTTTTAACACAACCGAATAGTTCTTGGTAAATTAAGATATGCTTTTAGAGAGAGATTTTTCAGATATTTTAAAACAACTTAAGTTTAAAAAAGGGAAAATTAAAGCAATTCTTGATACAGATACCTACAATGAAATTGATGATCAATTTGCTTTAGTGCAAATGTTGTTTTCAAAAGAAAAAATTGAAGTGCAAAGTATAAATGCAGCTCCTTTTTCAATGAATAATCGTTCGAATAATCCAAAAAAGGGAATGGAGCTTAGTTACGATGAAATCTTTCGATTGTTAGAAAAAATAAATTTTAAAAAAAATAATTTTGTTTTTAAAGGCTCAACAAAATATGTAGGTTTTGAAAAAAAACCAATTAATTCGCCTGCAGCAGATAATATCATAGAAAGTGCTTTAAAATGTTCTGAAGAAGATCCTCTATACGTATTAGCTATCGGCGCTATTTCAAATGTTGCGTCTGCAATATTAAAAGAGCCAGAAATTATAAAAAAACTTGTTGTAGTTTGGTTGGGAGGTAATGCGCTTTATTGGCCACAAAATTTGGAATTTAATTTAAAGCAAGATATTGGAGGTGCTCAAGTTTTATTTGATAGCGGTGTTTCTCTCGTTATGGTTCCTTGTAAAGGAGTAACTTCACATCTTATTTCAACAGTTCCAGAAATAGAAAAATACATCGAACCTCATGGTGAAATCGGTAAATTTCTAGCAATGCGATTTAAAGAGTACAATAGTATCCATAAAGGTTGGTCAAAAGAAATTTGGGATATGGCAGCAGTTGGTTATGTCTTAAACGAAGACTGGGCACCAACTAACACAATTCCATCTCCAATTCTTTTAGATGATATGAAATGGGCTTCAGATAAAAATAGGCACCCAATTAAAATAGTCTATGAAATAAAAAGAGATCCAATTTTAAAGGATTTTATTAAAAAATTAGAAAACTTTGGCAGTTCTTCCCATTAAATAATATGAAATTAAACCTAGCCATTCATGTGATCCTTGCTGGAATGAATTTAGATTTTTTAATAATTTAAGATTAGGAGTTAATTTAAAATTTCTAATATTTTTAAAATCTACAGCATAGGGAATTAATTTCCAATTATGTTTATCTGCAATAAGTAATGCTCTTTTCATATGAAAGGCAGATGTTATTAATAACCAATTTTCATTTATTTTTGGATTAGCGATTTTTTTTGAATAAATTATATTCTCATAAGTATTTCTTGAATGATCTTCAAAAATTATTTGGTCGATTTCTATACCTATTTTTTTGTAAAAAGATTTAGCAACTTGTGAATGACCAAGATCAGGTCTATTTATAATACCTGATCCACCACTAAAAATAACTTTAGCTTTATCAAATTTTTTAATAATCATTACAGATTCAACTAATCTTTCAGCAGAACCATTTAGACTTATTTGATCATATTCTTTAAAAAGTAATGGATCTGTTGCTCCGCCAAGTATTAGTATACCATCTACTAATTCAGGAATTTTTATATGTGAATGATATTCCTTTTCAATTTTGTAAATAAGAAAGCTTCCAATAGGTATAAAAGAAATGAATGCAATAAATATAAAGTTAATCAAAAAAATAATTAGACTTACTCTTCTCAAATTAAAAAAATATAAAGAAATTGAAAACAAAGTAATAAAAATAAAAATGTTAAAAGGATTTAATATTAACCATAAAATTTTAGATAGATAAAATGACATAATATTTTATAGACTCAATTTATACTATATAATGTTTCATAAACAAAAGGTCTCGTGGTGAAATGGATATCACACGTGTCTTCGGAACATGGATTTGGGGTTCGAGTCCCTACGAGACCGCCAATTAAATAGTTATTTTTTCTGAGTACTTTGAAATTACTAACTCAGCAATTTGAACAGCATTAAGTGCCGCTCCTTTTCGCAAATTATCTGAAACTACCCATAGATTCAGACCATTATCTATTGATTGATCATTTCTAATTCTACTAATATAAACTTTATCTTCTCCTGCAATTTCAACTGGAGTCACGTAACCTTCATCTTTTCGATGATCAATTACTGAAATACCTTCAGAGTTAGATAATATTTCGTTAGCTTCTTTTTCGTCTAATGGTGAGTCAAACTCTATATTTACAGCTTCTGAATGGCCAATAAATACAGCTGTTCTAACACAAGTTGCTGAAACATTAATTCCCTCGTCTAGAATTTTTTTTGTTTCATCAATCATTTTTTGCTCTTCTTCTGTATTACCATTTTCTAAAAAAGCTCCAATGTGTGGAATCGCATTAAAAGCAATTTGTTTTGTAAACTTTTCTTTTTTTAATTCTTGGTTTGCATAAACATTTTGAGTCTGATTAAATAATTCATCCATACCTGTTTTACCTGCTCCAGAAACAGCTTGATATGTTGATACAACAACTCTGTTTATAATTGCTTTTTCATGAAGTGGTTTTAATGCAACAACCATTTGTATAGTTGAGCAGTTAGGATTTGAAATAATATTAGTTCTGTTTTCATCATCAAAAAATTCATCAAGTGCATTAGCGTTTACTTCAGGAACGATTAAAGGAATATTTTGTTGCATTCGAAAATGAGAGGTATTGTCTATAACAATACATCCTTTTTTAGCTGCTTTTGGCGCATATTCTGCAGAAATTTTACCACCAGGTGAAAATAAACCAATGTGAGCTTTTGAAAAATCAAATTCTGATAAGTCTTCTACAACAATTTCTTTATCTTTAAACTCTACTTTTTTGCCTTTTGATTTTGATGATGCAAGTAAATATAAATTGTCTATTGGAAAATCTCTTTGCTCTAATATTTGAACTATTTCTGTTCCTACCGCACCTGTTGCTCCTGCTACTGCTATATTGTATCTTTGAGTCATTTAATTTCCAGATAGAATTTTTAATTCTTCAATAACAGCATTACCCATTTCTTGAGTTGAGATAATTTTTTCTGCTCCATCTTTTATATCAGCTGTTCTTAAACCTTTAAGTAATACATTCTGTACAGCTTTCTCAATCATTTGACTATCTTCTTGCATATCAAAACTATATTTCAACATCATAGCAAAGCTCATAATCATTGCTAAAGGATTTGCTTTAGATTGACCAGCTATATCTGGTGCGCTACCATGAACGGGCTCATACATTGCTGCTCTAGTTCCATTTTCTTTAACTGGTCCAAGAGCTGCTGAAGGAAGCATTCCTAAAGATCCTGTTAGCATAGCTGCAGTATCACTTAAAAGATCACCAAATAAATTATCTGTGAGTATAACATCAAATTGTTTTGGAAAACGAACTAACTGCATTGCACAATTATCTGCAAGCATGTGTTCTAGATTAACATCAGAATATTCCTTTTTATGTAAATCTGTTACGGTTTGTTTCCAAAATAAACCTGTTTCCATTACATTTGATTTTTCTACTGATGTAACTTTATTATTACGCAACTTTGCTAAATCAAATGCCACTCGGGAAACTCTATTAACTTCTGATGTGGTATACAGTTGAGTATCAACTGCCTTACTTTCAGTCTCAGTAATTTTTGATATACCTCTTGGTTGACCAAAATATACACCACTTGTTAACTCTCTTATTATCAAAATATCTAATCCTTTAACAAGATCAGATTTTAAAGATGATGAATCTGAAAGAGCATCTAAAACAACCGCTGGTCTTAGATTAGCAAAGAGATCAAGGTCTTTTCTTAATCTTAATAAGGCTGCTTCAGGTCTTTTATCTCTTTCTACGTTATCCCATTTAGCGCCTCCTACCGCACCAAATAATACTGCATCGCAATCCATAGCTACTTGCATTGTTTCATCACTTATAGAATTACCTTCTTTATCGTATGCCGTACCACCAACTAATCTTTCAGAAATATCAAAAGATAAAGATTTAGTTTTTTCCATCCAATCAATGATTTTTAATACCTCAGCCATAACTTCATTGCCAATTCCATCACCAGGTAAAATTAAAATTTTTTTATTACTCATTTTTGACTACACTATCCAAGGTTGCGAACTGTGTATTTTTTCTTCGTGAACATCAATTTTTTTATTTTTTTGGAGCGTCAAACCAATATCATCCAAACCCTCTAGCAAACATTTTTTTCGAAATGCATCAATTTCAAATTCTATTGTTTTATTATTTTCATAAGTAATTTTTTGATTTTCTAAATCAACTGAAACATCATTTTTATTTTCTGCTTCGTTCATTAATATATCTACCTTTTGTTGATCTAACTTAATTGGCAGTATTCCATTTTTAAAACAATTATTATAGAAAATATCTGCGAAGCTTGGTGCAATTATTGACTTAAAACCAAAATCTAAAAGTGACCATGGTGCATGCTCTCTACTTGATCCACAACCAAAATTTGCCCCAGCAATTAAAATTTTTGAAGTTTTATAAGGGTCCCAGTTAAGAACAAAATCATTCTTTATGTTACCTTGAATATCGTATCTTAATTCATGAAATAAGTTTTTTCCTAAACCAGATCTCTTTATTGTTTTCAAAAATTGTTTTGGAATGATCATATCGGTGTCGACATTAATCATTGGTAGTGGTGCAGGGATACCAATTATTGTTTTAAATGATTCCATTTATAAATCCTCTGCTGTTGCAAAAGAACCTTTGATTGCAGAGGCAGCAGCTATTGCAGGACTAACAAGATGTGTTCTACCTTCTCTACCTTGTCTACCTTCAAAATTTCTATTTGATGTTGATGCACATCTTTCTTGCGGTTTTAATTGATCTGGATTCATAGCTAAACACATGGAGCAACCTGGCTCTCTCCAATCAAATCCTGCTTCAATAAAAATTTTATCTAAACCTTCTTCTTCAGCTTGTTTTTTAACTAGACCTGAACCAGGAACGATCATTGAGTCTACAGAAACTTTTTTGCCTTCTACAACTTTGGCAACTTCTCTTAAATCCTCAATTCTTCCATTAGTGCAAGAGCCAATAAATACTTTATCAATTTTAATTTTTTGTATTTCTTGTTTGGGTTCTAAACCCATATATTCAAGAGAACGTTCCATAGCCCTCTTTCTATTCGGATTACTCTCTTCTTGTGGGTTTGGTACTATACCATCTATAGCAACAACGTCTTGTGGGCTTGTGCCCCAAGTAATTTGTGGTGAAATATCTTCAGCATTAATTAAAATTTCTTCATCATACTTTGCGCCCTCATCAGATGGAAGAGATTTCCAAAATTCTACCGCTTTATTCCAATTATCTCCTGATGGAGCATACGGTCTACCTTTAATATATTCAAAAGTTTTTTCGTCAGGAGCTATTAAACCAGCTCTAGCACCTGCTTCAATACTCATATTGCATATTGTCATTCTTCCTTCCATAGAAAGAGAGGAAATTGCATTACCAGCATATTCAATAACATAACCAGTTCCACCAGCCGTTCCTATTTTTCCTATTATATGAAGAATAATATCTTTTGCTGTAACACCTAAGTTTAACTTACCTTCAACAGAAATTCGCATATTCTTTGCAGGTTTTTGAATTAAGGTCTGAGTAGCTAATACATGCTCAACTTCACTTGTGCCGATACCAAAAGCTAATGCACCAAATGCTCCGTGTGTTGCTGTATGACTATCACCACAAACTATTGTCATACCTGGCTGAGTAATGCCTTGTTCTGGTCCAACTATATGAACTATACCTTGTCTGCTATCTAATAATGGAAAAAGTGTAACATCAAAATCTTTGCAATTTTTTTCTAGTGTTTCAACCTGAATTCTACTTTCTTTATTCTCTATACCTTTAGATCTATCTGAGGTTGGAACATTGTGATCAGCTACAGCAAAAGTACTTTCGGGTCTTCTAACTTTACGATTATTATTTCTTAAACCTTCAAATGCTTGAGGGCTTGTAACTTCATGAACAAGGTGTCTATCAATATATATAAGACAAGTTCCATCTTCTTGTCTATCAACAAGATGATGTTCCCAAATTTTATCAAAAAGAGTTTTAGGATTATTTATTGTCATCCGATTTATTTTCGGCTGCTTTTTCCTCTTCTTTACTAGATTCCTCTGCAGCTTCTGCTTTAGATTCTTCTGCTGGTTTGGCTTCTGCTTCTTCTGCTTTTATCTCTGCTTGTTTTGCTTCTACCTCTTCAGCTTTTGGTTCCTCTGCAGCATTTGTATCTGTATCTGCAGTTTTAGTTTCTTCTACCGGAGGAGCTTCTTCTATATATTCGTATTGATCAGCTTCATCGCCCCTATCTTTATCTGCGATCCTTGCTTTCTTTCCAGATAATTCTCTTAGATAATATAGCTTAGCTCTTCTTACATCGCCTTTTCTAACAACTTCAATTTTTTCTACTAATGGACTAAATAAAGGGAATACTCTTTCAACACCCTCTCCATGAGATATTTTTCTCACAGTAAAGTTAGAGTTTACTGAATTATTTTTTCTTGCAATACAAATACCTTCAAATGCTTGAAGTCTCGACTTACTTCCCTCTGTAATTCTTACAGTAACTTTTAAAGTATCACCTGAACGAAAAGCAGGAACTCTTTTTTTTGAAGTTAACTTTTCAATCTGTTGTTTTTCAAATGTCTCTAATAAATTACTCATTTTATATTTCCTTTTTATAAAGATCTGGTCTTAATTCTTTAGTTTTTTCAACCGATTTTTCTTTTCTCCATTTATCAATTTTTTCATGATGACCTGATGTTAAAACATCTGGAACTTCATGTTTATTTCCCTGAATATCTTCCCAGGTTTGTGGTCTGGTATAATGAGGATATTCAAGAAGATTATTAGAAAAAGATTCTTCTAATAAACTTTGTGGCTGCCCTAATACTCCAGGAATGAGACGAATACAACCTTCAACTAACACCTGGGCAGCAATCTCACCACCAGATAGGACGTAATCACCGATACTTATTTCCTGAAAATCAAGAATTTCTATAGCTCTTTGGTCAACCCCTTCAAATCTACCGCATAAAATAAGCATTTCATCATGTTTTGATAGATTATTAAGTTTGGCTTGAGATAATTTCTGACCTGACGGTGTTAGAAAAATTTTGCAGTAATTATCGGTTTTGAAAGTGATTGAATTTAATGCTTTTTCAATCACATCTGGACGAATAACCATTCCAGGGCCTCCCCCAAAAGGTTCATCATCAACACTTCCTCTTTTGTCAATTCCAAAATTATGTAGATTGACTATCTCGAGAGAAAATTTTTTATTGTTTAATGCATTTCCGATTACAGAATATCCTAGTGAACCAGGGAACATCTCAGGATAACAAGTTAAAATTACTACTCTCATTTTAATCAAGAATACCAGGTATTGGATCAGCTATAATTTCTTTTTTATTAATATTAACTGATAAAATATTTGTTTTATCAAAAGGTATAAGAATAAGTTTCGTATTATATTTGACTTCTAATAAATCACCTGCCCCAAAATTTTGAACACTTAAAACTTTTCCAATACTAGTATTGTCTTTCAAGAAAATCATGCATTCGATTAGATCGTTTATGTAAAACTCATTATCTTTTATTTTTGGAAAAAATTTCTTATTTGAAAAAATTTTTTGACCTTTAAGCTCTAAAACATCTTCTCTAGAAAAGTATTTTTCAACTTGAACAACACACTTATTATTTTTGAATAAAATATTTTTAAAATTCCAAGCAACTGAACCATCAAAATTATAATAGTTTTTTAAATTTTTAAAAACTTCAAACGAGGTAGTCATCATATTAACTTTTATTTCACCTTTTAATCCTACAGGAGATCCAAACTGACCAACAAGAATAATATCTTTATTACTCAAAGCAAAAATTGATTTTATTCTTTTTTAGCTTCTGCTTCTTCTGCTTTTGGTTCTTCAGCAGGTTGTGCATCTTCAGCTGGCTTAGCTTCTGCTTCTTCTGCTTTTGGTTCTTCAGCAGGTTGTGCATCTTCAGCTGGCTTAGCTTCTGCTTCTTCTGCTTTTGGTTCTTCTGCAGGTTGTGCATCTTCAGCTGGCTTAGCTTCTGCTTCTTCTGCTTTTGGTTCTTCTGCTGCAGCTTTCGCAGCTTCTTCTTTTTCTTTAGCAGCAGCCAAACGTTCCTGTGCTTTTTTCTTAGGTAAATGTTTTTTTGTTTTTTCAGTAATAACTGGTTTTTCCATCACACCAAGATTGCTAAGAAAAATAGAAATTCTATCTGATGGTTTTGCTCCTTTTGCAATCCATTCCTTAGCTTTATCTAAATCCATTTTAACTCTATCAGCGCTATCCTTTGGAAGCATTGGGTTATAAGTTCCGATTTGATCTATAAATTTTCCATCTCTAGCTCTTCTAGAATCAGCAACTACTATTCTATAAAATGGTCTTTTCTTTGCACCACCTCTTGATAATCTTATTCTTACTGGCATTTTATTTCCTTTCTAATTTATGTTTGGAGGAAGATTTCCTTGTAATTTTTGCATTAAATCACTGGGAATTCCTCCTTTGCCCATTGATTTCATTCTCTTCATCATTTTTTGTGATTGGAGAAACTGTTTTAATAACCTGTTAACGTCTTGAACTTTTGTTCCAGATCCTTTTGAAATTCTAATTTTACGTGAAGCTTTTATAATATCTGGATCAGCCCTTTCTTTTTTTGTCATTGAACTGATTATAGCTATTTGTTTGTCAATCATTGAATTAGAAATTTTATTTTCTGCCATTAACTTCTGTGCCTTTGAAACACCTGGCATCATAGAAAGTAAACCGGAGACTCCACCCATTTTACCCATTTGCTTTAATTGATTGGCAAAATCTTCAAGATCAAATTTTCCTTTAGCGATCTTTTTTGCCATATCTTCCATTTCTTCTTTATCAATATTTTCAGCAGCCTTTTCGACGAGAGATACAATATCTCCCATACCTAAAATTCTTTGTGCAATTCTTTCAGGATGGAAAGATTCAAAATTTTCTACTTTTTCACCTAGTCCTATAAATTTTATAGGAGAGTTTGTTATCGATTTAATTGATAGTGCTGCACCACCTCTGCTATCACCATCTATTCGAGTTAAAATTGATCCAGTAATATTTATTGCATCACTAAAACTTTTAGCTACATTTGCAGCATCTTGTCCAGTTAGAGCATCTGCTACTAATAATGTTTCGTCAGGTTTAAACTTATTTTCAATTTCTATTAATTCACTCATTAACTTTTTATCTACAACTTGTCGTCCAGCAGTATCTAAAATAAGAATATCAAATAAATTTTTTTGAGCATAGTCTATGGAATCATCAACAATCTTACTGGCTGATGATAGATTGTGATTAAAGAAATCTGAGCCAGTTTCTTCAGCTAATACTTTTAATTGTTCTTGCGCTGCTGGTCGATAAATGTCTGCTGATGCTAGTAAAATTTTTTTCTTTGAAGACTTCTTTAACAAATACGAAAGTTTGGCAATTGATGTTGTTTTCCCAGATCCCTGTAATCCACAAAACAATATTTTAGTTAATTGAGACGAAGATAAATTAAGAGATTTATTTTCTGATCCAAGAATTTTTACAAGCTCATCTTGCACAAGCTTTATGATCATTTGATCTGGCTTAACAGATTTGAGAATTTCTTTTCCTAAAATGTTTGACTTTATGGAATTTATAAATTCTTTTACTACAACTAATGAAACGTCTGCCTCTAACAGAGCAATTCTAATTTCACGTAATGTAACTTCAAGATCTGTTTCTGATATAACAGCCTTACCCCGAATACTTTGAACAATTTTTTCAAATTTTGTGTTCAGTGTATCAAACATAAATCTCCAATAGCCTTTTAACTCCAGGGCACGAAACTCGTGGGCTAGAGTACCTATCACAATTGTAACAAGCTCAATTCGTTTACAAATATAGGATTTGTTGTTGACCCTGTATTAGCTGAATAATTGAAAGTCAAGTATTCTTAAATTTCCCATATTTACTGAGATTTATCGATAAATTAGGTTATAAAACAAATATGCAAAAAGTAGACTTTATAAAGATGCATGGACTTGGGAATGATTTTGTTATCATAGATAAAAGGTCTAACAATATCACAATTACTGAAGATATTATTAAAAGACTCAGTGACAGAAGAACTGGGGCAGGGTGTGATCAATTAATCACAATTAATAATACAAGTAATCAAATTGCTGATGCTAAAATTGAAATTTTTAATCCTGGTGGTGATAGAGCCGAAGCTTGTGGTAATGGAACACGCTGCGTGGCAAAAATACTATTTGATGAAGATTCAAATAAAGAAATTTTAAAAATTCAATCTGATGCAGGCATATTAGAATCAAAAAAAATAGATAACAATATAAGTGTCAACATGGGTTCAATAAAAAATACTTGGGATAAAATTCCTTTAAGTAAAGAAGTCGATACAATGAATGTACCAATTTCAATTGATGGATATAGTAATGGAGTTGCTGTTAATGTGGGTAATCCACATGTAGTTTTTTTTGGAAAATCGATCAAAGATACAGATCTTGAAAGTATAGGTCCTACAATAGAAAATCATGAGCTCTTTCCAAAAAAAACAAATGTTGAAATAGTTGAAGTTATTAATTCAAATTTAATTGAAATGAGAGTTTGGGAACGTGGAGTTGGAATCACTTTAGCTTGTGGTAGTGGTGCCTGTGCGGCTGTATATGCGGCATGGAAAAAAGGATTGACTGAAAATAACGCTGAAGTGAAACTTGAAAAAGGTTCACTTCATATAAATATAATTAATAATGAATCTATTATGATAGGACCTGCTGAAATAAGTTATCGGGGTAGTTTAGAAATATAATTTATGAAAAATAAAAACTACGTAGTCAATCTAGGTTGTAGATTGAATATTTATGAAGGTGAAATTATTAAAAACCATCTTAAAACAAATAATTTAAATAATGTTACAGTCATAAACTCATGTGCTGTAACTGAAGAAGCTGAGAAAAAAGTTTCTTATGAAATTAGAAAAGCAAAAAAAAATTTTCCTAATAATAAAATAGTAGTTACAGGATGTGCGGCTCAAATCAATCCATTAAAATATAAAGATTTAAAAGAAGTAGACTCAGTAATTGGGAACACAGAAAAATTAGAAACTTTAACATGGAAAAATATCGATCAGTCTAAAAATCTTAAAGTAGGAAATATATTAGAAGAAAGTAAAACAATACCTAATTCAATTGAAAAATTTGAAGGAAAATCGAGAGCTTATATTGAAATACAACAAGGTTGTAACCATCGCTGTACTTTTTGTATTATTCCATTTGGCAGGGGCAATAATAGAAGTGTACCTGCTGGAGAGATAGTAAATAAAATAAAAAAAATTGTTAGCAATGGATATAATGAAGTAGTCTTAACCGGAGTAGATATAACTGATTATGGAAAAGATCTTCCAGCAAAACCTACTTTTTCTAATTTAATTAAAAGAATTCTAAAATTAGTACCTGAATTAAGACAGCTGCGTTTGTCTTCAATTGACTGCGCTGAAATAGACGAAGATTTTTGGGATGTTTTAAAGGACGAAAGATTGATGCCTCATTTTCATATAAGTTTGCAAGCTGGAAACAATTTAATTTTAAAAAGAATGAAAAGAAGACATTCAAGGGAAATGGCAATTAATTTTTGTAAAAAAGTTTTATCCATAAGGAAAGATGCAACATTTGGTGCTGATATAATTGCCGGTTTTCCAACGGAGACAGAAACAATGTTTCAAGATTCAATTAAGCTAGTTGATGAGTGTAATTTAACTCATCTTCATATTTTTCCATATTCACCAAGAGAAAACACTCCTGCATCTAGAATGCCTCAAGTTCAAAAAAATATTATCAAAGATAGAGCAAAAAGACTTAGAGAAAGAGGTATGGAAAAATTAAAACAACATTTAAAAAAAAATATTGGAAAGAAGGAACAAATTTTAATTGAAAGTAGAAAAGAAAATTTTTCACTTGGAAAAGATCAGCATTTTTTAAAAGTAAAACTTGAAGAAGAGTTTAAAGAGGGGAATATAATTTCCTGCATATACACAGGTGTAGAAAATGATACGTTATTAGCAAGAATAGCATGAGTTTGTTCTCAATATTTAAAGATAAGTTAAGTAAAACTTCAAATAAACTTTCTTTTAATATTTTAGAGATTTTAAAAAACAAAAAAATAGACGATTTAACTTTAGAAGAATTAGAAAATGTTCTTATTTCATCTGATATAAGTTTGGATGTTGTAAATCAGCTAATAGATTCTATAAAAAAAATAAGAATTTCAAATGATGATGGAATAAAAAATGTATTAGAAATCTTAGCTCAAAATATAGAAAGTATATTACTTCCAAGAGAACATGTTCTGATAAATGAAAAAAATGATGAAAAAAAAATATTAATATTTGTTGGAGTAAATGGAAGTGGAAAGACAACCACTATTGGTAAAATTGCAAATAAGATTTTATCAAATAAAAAAATTCTGATTGCGGCTTGTGATACATTTAGGGCAGCAGCTGTTGAGCAGTTGGAAAATTGGGCGAAAAAAAATAATAATGGTTTTATCGCTGGAAAAAGTAATCAAGATCCAGCAAGCGTAGCGTATCAAGCAACTGAAGAATTCGGAAAAGAAAATTATGATTTTTTACTTATAGATACTGCTGGAAGATTATCAAATAATACTAACCTCATTAATCAGCTAATTAAATTGAAGAATGTTATCTCAAAAGTTAATTCCTCTTTTAATATTGAAACTGTGTTAGTTTTAGATGGAACAAATGGTTCGAACATGATTAAGCAAGTGGAAGTCTTTGGAAACGAACTTAATGTATCAAGTCTTATAATAACTAAATTGGATGGAACAGCAAAAGGCGGAGCGTTAATTTCAATTGCAAATAAATTTGAAATCCCTATAAGTTATGTTGGTCTTGGAGAAAGTATTGAGGACCTTGTAACCTTTAATTCTCAAAACTTTGCTAGGTCTATTTTAAATCTAGAAGAACAAAAATGAAGTCAGTTTATAAATTATTAATTGATATAGGACCGCTTGCAGTATTCTTTATTTTTTATACAAGAAGCGGTCTTCAAGAAGCAATACTTCCTCTTATGATTGCAACTGTAATTTCAGTAATCATTTCATATATACTTGAGAAAAAAATACCAATTATGCCAACTCTTGGGGCTGCGATAGTATTAATATTTGGAGGTCTAACAATTTATTTTGACAATGAAATTTTTATTAAAATGAAACCAACAATAATAAATATGGTCTTCGCATTAATTTTATATGGAGGAGTGATCGTTAAAAAACCTCTTTTAAAGTATCTTTTAGGTGCTGCACTGAAGCTAGAAGAAGATGGATGGAGAATATTAACTCAAAGGTGGATTGCTTTTTTTGTTGCACTTGCTGTTTTAAATGAAATTGTTTGGAGAACACAAAGTACTGATGTTTGGGTAAATTTTAAAGTTTTTGGTATCTTGCCAATTACATTTATTTTTACGATGACACAATTCCCTTTAATTAAAAAATATCAAATTGAAGATTAAGTTAAAAATTGTTTTCTCTTAATGCTATAAATCCTGGTGATTTATTTCCCTCAAGCCACTCTAAAAATGCACCCCCAGCTGTAGATAAATATTTAAATGCATCATTGGCTTTAGCTTTTTTTATTGCTGCAAGTGTATCTCCTCCTCCTGCTAGAGCATCTAATTGAGATTTAATTGAATAATTTTGTATAATATTTGCAACTGAAATTGTACTTTTATCAAATGGACTATATTCAAATGCTCCTAAAGGCCCATTCCATAAAATTGATTTAGATTTTAATATTTCATCTGAAATTAGTTTTGTTGTTTGCTCACCAACATCTAGTATCATTTGGTCATTTGGAATATTATTGATTGAATAAGTCTTAACATTTACTCTATCTTCTATTGTTTTTGAGCAAACAGCATCAATTGGTAAAAGTATTTTGCAATTTTTTGATTCTGCTTTTTTTTGTATCTTTTTTGATAGTTCAATAAAATCTTTTTCTACTAGAGAAGAACCAACGTTATAGTTATTTGTTAGTAAAAAGGTATTAGCCATTGCACCACCAATCACTAAAGAGTCAAAAATTTCAACTATATTTTCTAAAACTTTTATTTTTGTTGAAACCTTTGAGCCACCTATAATTGCTAAATTTGGTTTATTTGAATTTTCTAAAAATTTATCTAAATTTTCAATTTCTTTTGAGAAACTTAATCCAGCGTATGAAGGTAAGTATTTAGTAATACCTACTATAGATGCATGATTACGATGAGATGCAGAGAACGCGTCATTAATATATATGTCAAAACTAGAAGCTAATACTTTTGAAAAATTAAGATCATTTTTTTCTTCTTCAGCATTAAAACGAATATTTTCTAATAGACAAATTTCACCCATGTCCATTTCAGCAATTTTTGTCTCAATTATTTTTTTTTCACAGTTAGCTAAAAAATGAATTGTGTTTAAATTTAAAAATTTTTTTAATTCTGAACATAAAAACTCAATGGAATATGTTTTATTAACTTGACCTTTAGGTCGGCCAAAATGAGCAATTAAGAATATCTTATTTTTATTTTTAATTAGTTTTTCTAGTGTTGGTAAAATAGCATGAATTCTTGAATGATCTGTAATTGTCCCTTCCAAAACTGGTACGTTTAAATCAACTCGAACAATTATTTTTTTATTTTTACAGTCTAGATCTCTTAATTCTTTCATTTCTATTCACATGTATATAAAAAAAATGCTGGAAATCATTGATTTTTTTTAAAAATTTGCAGTTTTATCTTTTTTAATACATATATTTAGTATATTAAACCTTTTTTAAGCTACTAAATGTAGTAATGGAGT
The DNA here is from genome assembly GCA_902614085.1 of uncultured Alphaproteobacteria bacterium. Lineage (GTDB taxonomy): Bacteria > Pseudomonadota > Alphaproteobacteria > HIMB59 > CACPNW01. Next base: position 321,800 of record CACMJS010000001.1, on the reverse strand, counting down.
TTGATTATGCCTTGGGATGATAATAATGTAGCAAAACTTAGAGATTTATGGGACCAAGGTCTACCTACAGCTCAAATTGGAAAATTATTAGGTTTCACCAAAAACGCAGTGGTTGGAAAAGCTCATAGAATTGGACTCGAAAGAAGACCATCACCTATAAGAAGAACAGCTGTTAAGCCTGATCGAAAAAAAGCTAGATCTCCAGTAATGCCAAAATTAAATTTTGAAAGTACCAAAGAACCAGAGATTATCTCTAAAGAGCCTGCTGTATTCCAACCGGTTGTTAAAAATATATTCACTGCAGCTCCAAAGAGAGGTTGTGAATGGCCTGAAGGTCATCCTGATGAAGCAGACTTTCGTTTTTGTGGCAAAGATAGGTTTGAAGATAAGCCTTATTGTTTAGATCATTGTGCTGTTGCATATGTTGTTCCTGAAAAAGAAGAAAACGAAAAGACAGAATTAAATAGTACGATTTAATAATAATAAAAATTCTAGAAATAAAAATTCTTCCTGTTATCTAATTAAATATGAAAGATGAGAGAATTAATTCTGTATTTACTCCTATTCTAATTGGAGGAAGTTTAATTCTTTTAATAAGTTTTGCAATTCGTTCAACATTTGGCCTATTTCAAATTCCTATTGCGTCTGATTTTTTATGGAACCGTTCAGAATTTTCTCTTGCCATCGCTATTCAAAATTTAGCTTGGGGGGTAGGCACTCCACTATTTAGTGCTTTTGCCGAAAAATATGGTGATAGAAAAGCAATAGCGCTAGGCTTAATTCTTTATGCAATTGGAATTTTTATAAGTAGTACTGCTACGACTCCAGAGGCGCATCAAACTTTAAACCTATTAATTGGTTTTGGTATAGCTGGTAGTGGTTTTGGTCCAATTTTAGCAGTAGTAGGAAGAGCTACATCTCCAGAAAAAAGATCTTTAGCACTAGGTATTACAACTGCTGCAGGATCAGCTGGACAAGTGGTTGGTCCACCACTTGCTTCTATTCTATTATCATTTTTGCCTTGGTCTTCAGTGTTTGAAATCTTTTCAATTATATTATTAATAACACTGATACTTGTTCCAATTTTAAAAACAGAATTATCAAATACAAATATTAATAATGAAAATGAAAAAATTACTGATGCAGTATTTGTTGCATTAAAAGATCCAACATACTCAATGTTGTTCTTTGGTTTTTTTTCTTGCGGTTTTCAGTTAGCATTTATTACTGCACATTTTCCAGCATTTATTGTTGAATCTAGTAGTCCAATTATAGAAGGAAGTTTAATAAGTTTGGTTTGTAGTTCTGTAGAAGGTTTAGGAGCATTATCTATGGCTCTTATAGGATTGTTTAATATAATTGGTTGTTTGATTGCTGGAGCCTTAGGAAAGGGGCATTATAAGAAATATCTTTTATCTTTAATTTATACTGGAAGGACTATTGCGGCAATTTTATTTATCTTATTACCTATTACACCAACATCTATTGCAATATTTTCAATAGTTATGGGTGCTTTATGGTTAGCAACAGTTCCTTTAACTTCTGGAATTATAGGCCATATTTATGGATTAAAATTTATGGGTACATTATATGGGATTGTATTTTTTTCTCATCAGCTAGGATCTTTTGTAGGTGTTTGGTTAGGCGGTCTATTTTATGATATCTATGGAAGTTATGATATTGTATGGTGGGTTGGCATAGGAGTAGGTGCCTTTTCTGCAATAATCCATTTACCAATTAGAGAAAAACCATTATCTAATACAAATATACAAACAGCGTAATTTTATGGATGAAAAAAAGATTATACGAAACTTAGTTATAGTAATTTTTTTCTTAGTTATTATTTATTCATTAGCTAGAGTTGGTGTTGGGTTAGATCTTAGCTTTGGACCTTATTTAAAAAAATAGAAAAACTAGTTACACCATTCTCCTTGTTTAAATATTGGCGTAGCAGTTCCATCCTTATGAACACCCTCTACATCAATTTCACCTGAACCAATCATCCAATCAATATGTATCATGCTTGAATTACCACCTCTTTGAGTAATCTCTTCTTTTGATAAGTCTTTTTTGGATTTGAAACATTTTGAGTAACACTGTCCTAAAGCAATATGAGAGGCAGCATTTTCATCAAAAAGAGTGTTATAAAAAGTTATTCCTAATTGCGAAATAGGTGAGCTATTCGGGACTAAGGCTACTTCACCAAGTCTTCTTGAGCCTTCATCTGAATCAAGAACTTTTAATAAAACATCTTGTCCTTTAGAGGATTTTGCATCAACAATTTTACCATCTTCAAAGCGAACATTAATATCTTCAATTAGGGTTCCTTGATAAGATAGAGGTTTGGTTGAACAGACTTCACCACTTACACGAGCAGCATGAGGAGTTGTGAACACTTCTTCAGATGGGATATTTGGATTACAAACAATACCATTCTGTGCCTCTGATGCGCCTCCCATCCACTCATGGTCATCAGCAAGACCTACGGTTAAAGATGTTCCAGGGCCAGAGTATTTTAACGAATGAAAATTTTTAGCATTTAACCAATCTGTTTTATCTCTTAAATTTTTATTATGTTGGTCCCATTCACTTACAGGATCATCATTACTAACTCTTGATGCATGAAATATTGCATCTCCTAATTTTTTAATTGCTTCACTATCATCAAGATCTGGGAAGACTCTTTTTGCCCATGCTTTCCCTGGCCAGGAAATTATATTCCAGTTAATCTTAAATTCAGTAATTCTTTCTCTAGCTGGTTTGTATGCAACAGCATTAGCTTTATTTGCGCGCGAAACTTTATCAGGATCAATTTCAGATAATAGCATTGGGTCATCACCAGCAATAGCCATTCTAGCCGTATTATTATCAAAAGCTTCGCCCATCCCATTATAAAGCCAATTTGCTGCAACATTGAAAGATTCATCATTGCCAAACTTAAATCGAGATAATGTAATATCAGAATCATTGAAAAGTGGGGTAACAAGTCCAGCTCCTTCTTTGTAAGCATATTCAGCTATTTTTCTCACTAAGGGTAAAGATTCTAAGGGTGCTGTTATTAAAAGGTTTTGACCTTTTTGAAGTGCAACTCCTCTTTTAATAGATAGATGTGCAAGTTTATCAATTTTTTTTGTATCTACATCATAAAACATTAATATTATAATTAGTTTTTAAATTCTAAAAAGTCTAGAGATTTTAACTTTAAAATTTATCTCTAAAATCTTTCCACAAACACTTGTTTTTTTCCATATATAAAAATATCAAATCTAGGCAAAAATAGTAAACTAAATTATGGATTATGAGCTTTTAGATAAAATTAATTTTCCATCTGACCTAAGAGAATTTAAAAAGAAAGATCTAAAGCAAATCTCAGAAGAATTAAGAGCTAAAACAATTGAGACTGTTTCAAAAACTGGTGGTCATCTAGGCGCTGGATTAGGTGTTGTTGAACTAACCGTGGCAATCCACTATGTCTTTAACACTCCACATGATAAATTAATCTGGGATGTGGGACATCAGGCTTATCCTCATAAAATCATCACAGGAAGGAAAAAAAATATAGATACACTTAGAAAGAAAGATGGTGTTTATGGTTTTGTAAGAAGATCAGAAAGTGAATATGATCCCTTTGGCACAGCCCATAGTTCAACAGCAGTATCTGCAGGTTTAGGAATTAAAGCAGCAAAAGATATAAATAAAGACAACTCAAAAGTTATATGCGTTGTTGGAGATGGTGCGTTAAGCGCAGGTTTAGCATATGAAGGATTAAACAACGCAGGCGCACAAAAAAAAGGTTTAATTGTTATTTTAAATGATAACAAAATGTCAATAGACAAACCGGTTGGTGCTATGAGTACATATCTAACTAGATTGCTTTCATCTAAATCTTACTCAAGCTTAAGAAATATTATTAAAAAAATTTCTAAAACATTACCATCAAATCTTTCAAAGACTCTTTATAGAACAGAAGAATATTCTAAAGGGCTTATCTCTGGAGGTACTTTATTTGAGGAATTGGGGTTTTACTATCTTGGCCCAATAGATGGTCACAATATAGACCATATGGTCTCAGTTCTGGAAAACATTAGAGATAATAAATTCGATAAACCAATCTTTCTTCATTGTATAACTAAAAAAGGTAAAGGTTATAGTCCTGCTGAAAAGTCAGAAGATAAATTTCATGGTGTAGAAAAGTTTGATATTAATACAGGTAACTCAGTTAAAAAAACAAATCTAAAATCTTACTCAAATGTCTTTGGAGAAAAACTAACAAAACTTGCTGAAAATGACGAAAAAATTGTTGCAATAACAGCTGCTATGATGTCTGGAACAGGGTTAAAATTATTCCAACAAAATTTTGAAAAAAGATTTTTTGATGTTGGTATTGCTGAACAACATGCTGTTACAATGGCAGCTGGACTGGCTACTGAGGGTTTCAAACCATTTGTTGCAATTTATTCAACTTTTTTACAAAGAGCTTACGATCAAATAGTTCATGATGTAGCTATTCAAAAATTACCTGTTAGATTTGCAATTGATAGAGCAGGTTTAGTAGGATCAGATGGTCCTACTCATGCTGGTTCATTTGATATTACTTATTTAGCCACTTTACCAAATTTTATAGTTATGGCGCCTAGCAACCAAAGAGAGTTATCTAATATGATAGAGTTATCTTGTGAGATTAATGACACGCCATCAGCTTTTAGATTTCCAAGAGGAACAGGATCAGATGAACTATTTAATAATCAGCCTAAAGATATCAGCATAGGTAAGGGGTATATTCTAATTGAAGGTAATGATGTTGCAATCTTAAATTTAGGGACAAGACTCGAAAAATGTATTGAAGCTAGTAAGTTTCTTAATCAAAATAATATTTATCCTACTATTGCAGATGCACGATTTGCAAAACCATTAGACACACAATTAATAGATGACTTATTAAATAATCATAAGTATATTTTAACTATAGAAGAAGGTTCTATAGGCGGATTTTCATCTCATGTTTTACATTATGTCCATAATATAAGATCAAAAAAGGATAACGTTGTGATAAAAAATTTAATTTTTCCAGATCGTTTTGTTGAACATATGACACCGGATGAGCAATATCAAGATATTAAAATGGATACTGAGTCAATAATCAGAAAAATTAATAATTTTTATGAAAATAAAATTGTTGATATAAAGAATTTTAAATCAAAAGTTTAATTCTTAATTAAAGTTTAATTGAAATTAAAAATGAAGAAAATTAAAATTTTACACAAAAGTTTTTCTAAACCAATAAGCTGTTTGACTGCATACTCTCCATCAATTGCAAATATTTTAGATGGAAAAATTGATTTAATACTAGTTGGAGACTCTATTGGTTCAACACTCTATGGAATGAAGAATACTCAAGGAGTTACGATGGATATGATGAAAAATCATGGGGCAGCTGTAAATAAAACAATTAAGAAAAGTTTAAAGGTATTAGATATGCCTTATAAAACATATGACAATAAAATTGATGCATATAAAAATGCTAAAATACTTTTAAATCACTGTAGGCCTGATTTATTAAAGATAGAAATTAGTGAAAAAAAATTAGTTGTTTTAAAACACTTAGTGAATAAAAAAATAAATGTAATTTCCCATATAGGAGTAACACCACAAAGTTATAAAAATTTTAACAAAATTAAAGTTTTAGGAAAAACTGATAAAGAAAAAGAAATTTTATTAGAGTTAGCAAAAGAATCTGAAAGGCTTGGAGCTAAAGCAGTATTATTAGAATGTATTACAACCGATACAGCTAAACTAATTACAGAAAATATTTCGATACCAACAATAGGTATTGGTGCTTCAAAATACTGTGATGGTCAAGTTTTGGTATTTGATGATTTAATCAATCTAACTACAAATGATAAGAAACCAAAATTTGTAAAAAATTATTTTAATTTTAATAAAGTCGCCAGCAATATAGTTAAGAAATATAATCGAGATGTTAAGCTTAAAAAATTTCCTAGTACTAAATTTACTTACAATTAATCTAAGTCTATAAAGTTATTATTAATATCTAAAAACTTGATTAAACCAGAATTAATTTGATACCACAAACCAACTATATTCAATTTATTTTCATTAATTAATTTATCTATAAAATCATATTCGCGTAAATTTTTAATTGATTGTCTTATATTTTCCTGCTCAAAAAAAGTTATTTTTTCAATTTCCGAAAGATCATTAGGGATATTGTTATAAGAATTTTGTAAACAACTTGTCCATTGATTTATGTATGTAAAATCATTTATATTTTTTTTATCTAATAATTTTTTATAAGAATATTCAACTCCACCACAATTTGAATGTCCTAAAATAATTAAGTTTTGAATTTTTAGAACTTTTAATGCGTATTCTATAGCAGATAATGTTTGTATATTTTGATCATTATCATTTTTAGAAGGTACAATATTAGCGATATTTCTATGAATAAAATAATCTCCTACATTTCCTCCAAACATTGTATTTTCAAGAATTCTAGAATCACAACAAGTAATAATCATTGCAATTGGTTTTTGTGCAGTTTTAGAAGCTTGCGCGTATATATCTTTGTAATCTTCAAAAGTATTCTTTTTCCAGAATTGATATCTTTCATTTAAAAATTTTGGTATTTGCATAATATTATTTTTATCAAAATTATTTATATAGCAAAATTAAATGAAAAGGGAAATTAGTAGAAAATTCTGTGTAGCTCCAATGATGGGATATACAACTCCATATGCAAGAAAACTTTATAGAATTTTGTCAAACAATAGTTTTTTATTTAGTGAAATGATAGCAACAAAATCACTGATTTACTCAAAGAGTATAGAAAATATTATTGATAATGATTTTAATAACCCTGTTGCTCTTCAAGTAGGTGGCTCTGAAATTGATGACTTAAAAAAAGCGTCCCAAATAGCAGTTGATTACAATTATGATGAGATTAATTTAAATGTTGGCTGTCCAAGTAAAGCTGTGCAAAAGGGTAGTTTTGGTGCATGCCTAATGAAAGATAAAATGCTTGTTAGAAATTGTATAGAGGCCTTACAAAATGATAAGATTGAAGCGACATTAAAATGTAGATTGGGATTGGGAAAAGAATTAAATTATGCTTTTTTTGAAGAATTTATTGATGAAATATCAAAAACTGGAATTAAAATTATTTATGTTCATGCAAGAAATGCAATATTAAATGGTATTAGTCCACAAGCAAATAGAACCATACCTCCTCTTAGTTATGATTTTGTAAAAAAAATTAAAAACAAATTTCCCAAAATAACATTCGTTCTTAATGGAGGCATAAATAATCTTGAGAAAGCAGAAAGCTTACTAAAAGAATTTGACGGAGTAATGGTTGGAAGATTGATTAAAAATAATCCGTTTATTTTAAAAGATGTTGATAATAAAATTTTTAAAGAGAAAGGTAGATTAATTGATGAAACGATAATTTATAATTATTTCGATTACATAAAGCCAAAATTAAGTGTTGAATCAATATTTAGATTATTAAGTCCTCTTCTTCATATTTTTTTCTCTGTTCCTCATAGCAAAATTTATAAATCTAAAATAAACGAATATATGAAAGATCATAAAATTAATTTAATTGAAGATTTATTGATAAAATTTGTTAGCGAGAAAAATCTAACTTAATCTTTAAAAAGGTATATGATATGAAAAACTTAAAATTTCAACACCAGGATTTTTATCACCTAGGTTAGCATTTGAAATGTGGCTAAATGAAATTCCAATTCTATTATTGTTTTTTAATTCGTAACTTACTTCAAAGGAAGTTCTAAATTGCAAAGTATTACCTAATTTTTTTCCTGAACCATCATCGTAAAATCCTGCTCCAAAACTCGGTGTAAAATAATATTTACTTTTATTTCCTTCAAATAATTCTCCTAAATTATCTTCGAAATATATGCCAGTTAAAAAATAAGAAGCGGAGTCGCTTGTATATTCAACTCCAAAAAAAGGTTTTAAAAAAAAAAAATTATCTTCTTTTGGGCCAATATCAAGTAACGATTTATCGCTTCTAAATTCGTATCGTAAATCAGTAGCTTGATTTTTTTCTGAACCATCTAATTTTATATCATAAACTCCCAGGCCAAAAACATGCGTTCCACTACTATGCGCAACTGTTGAAAATAAAAAAGATACAATAAGTAAAATAATTTTAGACATAAGTGTATTTTATAATTATTTAGAATAGCTATCAAATAAAAAATTCTTTATTTTGATTTGAAATTTCTAATAAAGATTTTTTAAGTTTATCTAGCGCTTTCGTTTCTATTTGTCTAACTCTCTCTTTGCTAATTTTTAACTTTTGACCTAATTCATCCAATGTTATGCTTTTTTCTCTGAATTTTCTTAGACGAATAATGGTTTTTTCTCTTTCATTTAAAGTATCTATAGCTTTATTAATAAAATCTTTTTTAATATTTTTATCATTAAATTCTTCAAACGTTTCCTCAGGATTTTGTCTTTCATCAGGAAGTAAACTCATTAAGTCATTTTCTGTATCATGATCAACTTTTTGATTTAAATGAACATCGCCCCCAGTAAGCCTAGACTCCATATTTTGAACATCAATAGATTTGACATTAAGCATATTTGAAACTTTGTTTATTTCATTTTGACCCATGAATTCCCTTGATACATCATTAATCTGTTGTTTGATTTTTTTTAGATTAAAAAAGAGTGCTTTTTGAGATGCTGTGGATCCAGTACGAACGACTGACCAGTTTTTTAAAATATAATCTTGTATTGATGCTCTAATCCACCATGAAGCGTAGGTTGAAAGTCTAAAATCTTTAGAAGTATCAAATTTTTCAAGTGAGTGCATGATGCCAAGAACTCCCTCATGAATTAAATCATCAATTGGCAAGCCATAACTGGAATATTTTCTTGCGTAAGAAACAGCTAAACGAAGATATGAGTTAAGAATTTTTTGAAGTGATCGAGGAGTTTTGTTATCTCTCCAATCATTTATTAGTTGAAATTCCTCATCTTTTTCAAGAATTGATGCTTTTTTTGATAGTTCTATTAGATTGCTAGAGAAGAAAAAATTTTTTGATACCATAACTAATTATACGTAATGTAATTAAATTAGATCAATTATTTTCAAATAAATCTAAAATTTCCCCGTTTTCAGTAAATATTCCGCATAAAACATTTTTGTTAGATAAAGGTTGTTTAAATAAAGTACAAACTACATTATTTTTTGAATTTTGAGATTGATTTAAATGTTCAGACTCGTATCCTCTAACAATCCTCAAAAATGTATTATAAGGCTTTTGAATTTTTGAAAAATTTTGAAAACCCCACCAAAAACAGTCATTTTGAGCTGATAGAGGTCTAGTTATATCAACGCCCCTATTAACAAATAATATTTTTTTTGTATGAGAGTAAGCAGCATGCTTTAAATTTAAAAAATACTCATTATGTCCAGGATTATCTTGTATGGATTTATTCAAGGAAGATGTCCATTTCGATATATTAATAGTTCCGGAAGAAGCTAAACTTTTAATCTCATTCTCTGAAAAACCATATGATTCTATTGTTTTGTTGACTCCATGCTCAAACATCCATTCAAGAATTTCTATTGGGTTAGGTGCAAGTTGTAGTTGCAATAATTTGCTAAACATCTCTTCTTGGGCACCTCTTAAAAATACAATTGACTCAGGTTTTAGTTTAAATTTAGACATTATTTTAAATCTTAAATCAATAACACTAGATAGAGTCTCTTTTGAATCATCTCCTAATCCAATTACATTGCCGAGAAAAATTAATTTATCACATTTTTTAAAATGATTTAAAATATATTTTTTTATTGCACTAAATGATTTTAAATTTGAATGAATTGAACCAATAGCCCATATCTTGCTTGTTTCTTTTAATTCTACAAAATTACTGGCTTTATCCAAAATATTATTTTTTAATTAGTATTTGTTCAATTTTTTCTGTCGATTGAAAATAATCTGTTTTTTCAACTGCGGCTACTTCTCGTGCTAAACGTTCTATTGCCACCTGGAACATTTGTCTCTCACTGTAGGACTGTTCTGCTTGACTACTTTTTCTAAATAAATCTCTAACTACTTCAGAAATTTTAATTGGATCACCAGAGAAAATTTTTGCTTCATATTCTTGTGCTCTTCTACTCCACATTATTCTTCTTATTTTTGGTTTTAACTTTAATGTAGAATAAACTTCTTCTATAATTTTTTTTGAAGAGATTTTTCTTAATCCAACCTCGTTTTTTTTATCAAGCGGAACTCTAATTGTTAATTTGGATTGCTCCATTTTGACAACATAATAACTTGTTTTAATATTGGATATTTCCATAGTTTCTATTTTTTCAATTTCACCTACACCATGCTTGGGATAAACTACGATTTCTCCTATTTTTAAGTCTGAATTTTTTTTTGATTTCATTTATCTCCCTGGTTTTTCACTAAAATACTTATTATATTTATCTTTAACATTTTGCCATTTTTCTGCATCTGGCGGAGGGTCTTTTTTTTCATTTATATTAGGCCAAATTTCAGAATATTTTCTATTAATTTCAGCCCATTTTTCTATTCCGTGCTCTGTGTCTGATAGAATTGCCTCAGCTGGACATTCTGGTTCACAAACACCGCAGTCAATACACTCATCAGGATGTATTACGAGCATATTTTCACCTTCATAAAAACAATCCACTGGACACACATCTACGCAATCCATGTGTTTACATTTAATACACTTTTCATCGACTACATATGTCATAATATTATGAATTTTTATTTAGAGCCCTTTTTCTTGCATTTCCAGAGTTTACATCAGAAATATAAAGTAATCCAGCAAGCCTTCTAATAAGATTTGACTCGAAATCATGAATTTCTCCATCAGATAACACAATTTCCCATAAAGCTTCTATAAGAAGTAGTTTTTTATCACTGTCAAAATTTTTATTAATAAAGGATGTATAATAGTGAAGAGATTTAGAGTTATTTTTATTTTTTATTGCCTCATCTAAAACCAAGCCAACTTCTTCTTCATTTTCATCAAAAACATTAATCAAGCTAAATTTAATTTTTTTTAACTCGCTTTCCCCTATTGTTCCATCAGTATATGCAGCTTCAATCATTAATCCGCAAAGTAATTCAAGATTTTTACTATCCTCTTCATCATCCTTAGATTTTTTATAATTTAAAACATTTTTTAATAAATTTATCAATTTTTTACCTTTTAAAATACTATTAAAGAAGTTTCTCTAAAACTGCAAAGGGAGAATTTGGATCTTTCTTTAAAGTATTGTCATTATTTTTTTTGTTTTTATTTTTTCTATCATTTTTTTTTGTTTCTTTTTTCTTGTTACTTAAGAAAAATAATTTTTTTTCATCAGAAATAGTAACATAATCGTAACCACAAAATTTCATAATATCTTTTAACTGTTCACTGTTACATCCAATTGGATTCATAAGATCTGAAGATTCTAGAAAAGGACCTTTTTTAATTTTTTGTCTTGCAAGAAAAAAAATTTTTTCAAAAACATCTATTCTGAATGAAAAATTTTTAATATTAATATACCCAATTGATTTCCAATAATGATTAGGTATTTTTATTTCAGATGTAAAGGATACTCTACCATTTTGTGGGAGTGGTAGATAATTGTCAATGTCTTTTCCATAAAAAGTTTTCCATAGGATTGCACAAATTTCTAGAGGTTTTTTCTTTAATAGACTTGGTGTAAAAAAATATTTTGCCCCTACCCTTATGCCTAATTTAGTAAGCTGCGACTTACTCTCTTGACTAATTTTTTTGAGAATACCTTTGAATTTTTCTACTGGGTAATTTCCAAAATTTTCAATACAGTTAAAGGTAATTGCTCTAATTTCAGAATTAATATCTTCATCTAAATTTTTATTTAAAGGATATAGATAATCGTTTATTTCATTTTCTAACCATTTTTGTAGTTTAGCAGAAATCAATAATTTATTTTCTGAAGATAAATATTCGGAATTCAAAGCCTCAGCTATAGGTCTATATATTGATTTACCTTTCTTTAATTTACCAACACTTTCATCTCCCCAATAAATAAAAGTTTCATCTTTAATTTTAGAATTAGTGATGTCACCAAACCTAATTGAGTCAAGTGGGGCACTTAAAAAACTATCTACTTTTTCATTAATCATATTTCTTACTGTTTTTTTTATATTACTAATCGAAAAAAGAGATTGTGAAAATATTTTTTTACCCTCAATAAGATCAAAACCTTTTATAACACCATATTTATTATCATCTAAAAAAATTTCGTTTTTATTTTTTTTAAGTATATCTTGGATATTTTGTAATTTTTCCTGTCCTATAAAAAATTTTGATGAATAATCTATAAATTTTTTTGTAAGACTGTTATGTAGTTGATCAGATAATTCATTTTCTATCTGCTGAGTTTTTTCTTTCCAATAGTATGTATTTTTTAACCAGTTATGATTATTTGATATGTATGTCCATGTACGTATCTGAGAAATTTTAATTGAAAGCTCAGATATACCTACACCAAAATTATTAAGTTTACCGACCTTTTTGTTAATCCATTCCTCAGGTATGTTATATTCATTATTTATTAAAATAAGATATATATCTTTTAAAAGTAATAAATAATTATCATTAAAAAGTTTTTCAAAATCTGGAACCTGACATACTTCCCACAATAACTTTAAATTTTTTTTTGATATAAGAAATTTCTTTATTTCATTATCATTAATTAAATTACGAAGGTTAACTTCATCTAAAGCATTCTTTTTATGTATAAAATAGTTATGAATTGGATATTTTTTTAATGATGATAATAATGAATCTATTGAATTAAAATTTAAATCACTATTTCTCCAATAAATTTTTTGAATATTATCAAAGTTGTGTGCTTCTATCTGTTGTATAATTAATGGATCCAAATTTCCTGCTTCTTTAGTATGACTAAAAGTTCCATCTTGTTTGTATCTACCTGCTCTACCTGCAATTTGACCTAGTTCATTTGGAGCAAGGTTACGATTATATCTCCCATCAAATTTTTCTAGTGCTGAAAAACTTACATGATTGATATTAAGATTTAAGCCCATTCCAATAGCATCTGTTGCTACAAGAAAATCTACATTTTTATTTTCATATACTTCTACTTGGGCATTTCTAGTTCTGGGACTTAGTGAACCTAAAACAACAGCAGTTCCGCCTTTATGTGTTCTAATGTTTTCAGCAATTTCATAGACTTTGTTAATATTAAATGCAATTATAGCTGATCTTGGTTCGAGTTTGGAAAAATTTTGTTTCCTCAAAAATGAAAGTTGAGAAAATCTTTTTTTTTTCTCTATTATAATATTTGGATAAATTTTTTTTAGTATATTTTCAATATTTAGTGATCCTAAGAAGATAGTTATAAAATTGCCCCTTAGATTTAAAATCCTATCAGTAAAGATATGTCCTCTTTCATAATCTGCTGCCAATTGAACTTCATCAATTATTATACAATCAGCAGAAATATTTTTAGGCATTGATTCAACAGTACAAAAAAAATATTTTGCTTCTTTTGGAAGAATTTTTTCTTCACCTGTTATTAATGCTACATTGTTAAGTCCAATTCTTTTTACAGCTTTATCATAGTTCTCTCTAGCTAGTAATCTTAGTGGAAAACCAAAAATACCTGAAGAATATGAGAAAAGTTTTTCAAACGCTGTATAGGTTTTTCCTGTATTAGTAGGTCCAAGAATAGCTAATAAATTTTCATCTTTATTAGACATTAAGATTAAGCGGCTTCTGATATTATTTCATTTAAAACGTAGTTTAAAATTCCTCCAGCTTTGTAGTATTCAAGTTCTTTTTTAGTATCAATTCTGCACTTTAATTTTATACTTTTAGGCTCAGCAGAATTAATTTTACAACTAAGTATAATTCCAGGTTTTAGTTCAGATAAACCAGAGATAGAGACAAGCTCGTGGCCTAAAATATTAAGATTTATTTTGTTTTCATTATTCATAAATTCAAGAGGCAATACCCCCATGCCAATTAAATTAGATCTATGAATTCTTTCAAAACTCTCTGCAATTACCGCTCTTACACCTAAGAGTCTTGTGCCTTTAGCTGCCCAATCTCTAGACGACCCAGTACCATATTCTTTTCCAGCTATAATAACTGTATCAACATTATTATTAATATATTCTTGAGCTGCATCATATATTGGCATTTGTTTATTAGATAAAAAAGATTTTGTAAAACCTCCCTCTACATTATTTAAAATCTGGTTCTTTATTCTAATGTTAGCAAAGGTACCCCTCATCATAATTTCATGATTACCTCGTCTTGATCCATATGAGTTGAAATTCTTAGGATTAATTTGTCTGTCTGTTAAATAATAACCAGCAGGACTATCTTCTTTAATATTCCCAGCTGGTGAAATATGATCGGTTGTTACACTGTCACCTAATAATGCCAATATTCTTGCATCTTTAATATCCTTTAACTCAAATTTATTTTCTGTATTGAAAAAAGGCGGATGTTTTATATAAGTGCTAGTATCATTCCAATTATATGTTGTTTCCTTTGAATTATTAATTGATAACCAATTATCATCTCCTTTATATATTTCCCTGTATCTTTCTTTAAACATTTCAGGCGTTAAACATAAACCAAGTGTTTCATTAATTTCTTTATTTGATGGCCATATATCTTTTAAGAATATCTCTTCTCCAAATTTTGATTTACCAAGTGGATCAGTTGTAAGATTAATATTAATATTACCTGCAATAGCATAAGCAACGACAAGAGGTGGTGAAGCAAGAAAGTTTGCTTTGACTTCTTGGTGAACTCTACCTTCAAAGTTTCTATTTCCAGATAATACTGAACAAACAGTCAAATTATTTGATCTAATTTCATTAGAAATCCATTCATCTAAAGGGCCAGAATTTCCTATGCAAGTTGTACATCCATAGCCAACGGTGTTAAAGCCTAATAGATCAAGGTACTCTGTTAAACCGGCCTTATCAAGATAATCACTAACAACTTTACTTCCTGGCGCTAAACTAGTCTTAACCCAAGGTTTAACCTCTAAACCTAAATCTGCTGCCTTTTTAGCAACTAATCCTGCTGCGATCATTACATTTGGATTAGATGTATTTGTACAACTAGTTATTGCAGCTATTACAATATCACCTGTATTTAATTTATCTTTAATATTATTTACATTGCTATCCATCTTACTAAATTCTGCTGGGACCTCTTTCAAAAGAATTTTATCTTGAGGTCTTTTTGGTCCAGCAAGAGAAGGTTCAATAGAATCTAAATCTAGTATTATTTTATCTGAGTATTCTGGTGCATAATTTTCATCCGCCCAAAGAGTTTGTTTTTTTGAATATACTTCAACAATATTTAGATGTTCATTATCTTTACCAGTTAACTTAAGGTAATTAATTGTTTCTTCATCTGTAGGAAAAAATCCACAAGTTGCGCCATACTCAGGTGCCATATTAGATATAGTTGCTCTATCGGCTAAAGATAAATTCGCTAAACCGTTTCCATAAAATTCTACAAATTTCCCTACTACACCTTTATCTCGTAAAATTTTTGTAATTGATAATACTAAATCAGTTGCAGTAATTCCTTCCTTCAAAGATCCTTTAAGTTCAAAACCGATTACGTCTGGTATATTCATTGAAATTGCTTGGCCTAACATAGCTGCCTCAGCTTCAATCCCTCCTACACCCCATCCTAGTACTGAAAGAGAATTAACCATTGTCGTATGACTATCAGTTCCTACCACAGAATCTGGAAATAAATATTTTTTATTCTCAATTTCTTTTAACCAAACTGTCTTAGCAATATTTTCTAAATTTACTTGATGACAAATACCAGCTCCAGGGGGTACCAAGTAAAAGTTATCAAATGAACTTTGACCCCACTTTAAAAATTCATATCTTTCTTTATTTCTTTCAAATTCCTTCTTAACATTTTCATTAAGTGAGTTATTATTTTTATAATTATCAACCATAACAGAATGGTCTATAACTAAGTCAACCCTAGAAAGAGGATTTATCTTTTTTGGCTCAATTCCTTTTGATTTTAGTGCATTTCTCATCGCAGCTAAATCTGCAACAGCTGGTACTCCGGTAAAATCTTGCATAAGTACACGTGTTGGAAAAAAAGCTATCTCTGTTTTTTCATTTTTTTTATTTCTATCTTTTAATGAGAAAAATACATTAGAGATCATACTTTTAGAAATATTTTCACCATCCTCATTTCTAATTAAATTTTCTAGTATTACTTTTATTGAAATTGGAACTTTATAAAGATCAATATCAAAATGTTTTGCTACTACATTTAAATCAAAATATCTAAAATTTTGGTTATTTATTTTAATCAAATGTTCAGAATCAAAAGAATTCACGTTTTTCATGATAATTTAAAAAATAATTATAATAAATAAATAGTATGAAGATAATTTTTTGTATAGCAAAATGTTAAATTATTATCAGAATTCTGCCAAAAAATATGAAGATTACAAAAAATTTTTTTAATTTATATTTAATTTTTAATCTTCGAACTTCTTACTCTTAGTTAATTTTAAAATATTGCTATATTGTTGACTTTAAGCGTAAGTTTTGGGAATAAATAGTCAGCCTTTTATATTTATCACTTAGGTGATGAGGGAGGGGGGTTCCTCCGGGGTAACAAAATACAAGGAGTATTTTATGGCTAAGAAGAAAAAGAAAGCTGCTCCAAAGAAAAAGAAAAAAGCAGCTCCAAAGAAAAAGAAAAAAGCAGCTCCTAAAAAGAAAAAGAAAAAAGCTGCTCCTAAGAAAAAGAAAAAAGCAGCTCCTAAAAAGAAAAAGAAAAAAGCTGCTAAAAAGAAGAAAAAGAGAAGATAGTAATACTTCAATTTTTCAAGAAAACTTTAAATTAAAGTTTTCTTTTTCTTATCTTTTTCAAAAGATAAAACGGGGTTATGCCCCGTTTTTTATTGTTTTAAATCAAAAAGTAATTAGATCTTAATAATGTTAATTGTTAAAGATTTATCCATAGAGAGATTAGATAAAAAAATTTTTGAAAATATTAATCTATCACTTTCAGCTGGCAATATTACCATTTTAAAAGGTAAAAACGGTTCTGGCAAAACTACATTAATAAAAGCAATTCTTAATCTATTAGAGCCATCATTTGGATCAATATATTGGAAAGGAAAATTATTGAAGAAAAATTTATATGATTTCTATAATCATGTTACATACATTGGTGATACAACATCAAGCTTAAGAAAATTAACTATCAGAGATAATGTTAATATTTGGAAAAAATTTTTTATATCAAAAATTAATGAAGCTCAAATTGAAACAGCATTAAAAACATTAAAATTAGATAATTATTTGGATAAGAAAGTTGGAACATTATCTTTTGGCGAAACTAAAAAATTAGAATTTTTAAGATTAATAATAGAAAACAAAAATGTTTGGATTTTAGATGAGCCCCTTTCTAATTTAGATGAAGATTCAATTGAGCTAATGAAACAAACTTTTGAAGATCATTGCTCTAAAGAAGGGTCTATAATTTTTAGCTCACATCAAAATCCAGGGATTTATGTGACAGAAGAAATACAATTATAAAATAATGAATTTTTTAAATAAAATAATTTTCTTTTATTACAGAGAATACAAATTAAATATGAGTGGTGTTCAAGATATTTTAACAAATATTATTTTCTTTTTCATATCAATATTTATTTTTATTTTCTCTATTGGACCAGATAAGGAAACCATTTCTATCATAGGAGTCGGTATATTGTGGACATTGTTACTATTAAGTTCAACTTTATCTCTAAGAAAATTTTATCAAGATGACTTTGAAAATGGTAATTTATTGATTATACATTTAAATGGGTTTAGCTTTGGTTTCATTGCTATTTTAAAAACTTTTTCGCATTTTGTGTTTGTACAAGTACCTTTTTTATTATCAATACCGATTGCATGCATCTTACTAAACATTGCTAATGATAAACTTTTCTACTTATTTGCTAGTTTTGGCATAGGATCACTTATTCTGTCCTGTTTAGGTTCAATTTCATCTTCAATGAACCTAATGAATCAAAGAAACTTTCTGTTGGGTAGTGTCGTTGTTATGATATTTAGTGTTCCAGTAATTATTTTTTCAGTAGGTATAATTAATATGCAAGAAAGCTTTAATTCTCTTATAAATATATTATTTGGAATATTGTTAATTGTTTTTGCTATAAATCCCTGGGCAAGCGGGTTGTGTCTTAAACTTTCATTAGAAAATAACTAATATGAAGTTCTTAGTTAATCCTAGTAAATTTAATGAGATGGCTGATTATTTGTTTAGACCATTACTGATCTTTTCTATCATATTGTTTGCAATAGGATTATTGTTTTCTTTTTATTTATCACCAGATGATTATCAGCAAGGATCAACAGTAAGAATAATGTATGTACATGTTCCAAGTGCATGGTTAGCTTTACTAACTTATACAATAATGATTCTTTATAGTATTTTGGCACTTGCTTTTAGAATACCCTTTGGTTTTATTTTTAATACTGCAGTAGCTCCGATAGGGGCTGTTTTTACTTTAATATGTATAATAAGTGGATCTTTGTGGGGAAAACCAATGTGGGGTACTTGGTGGGTATGGGATGCGCGTTTAACATCTGTTGCGATACTTTTTATTATTTATCTAATTATTATTTTTATGAATTTATCTTTTGAAAATAGGATTGTTAGAGAAAAGGTTGTTGCTATATTTATTCTTGTTGGATCAGTAAACCTGCCGATAGTTAAATTTTCTGTGGATTGGTGGAATACCTTACATCAACCTGCAACAATAAGTAAATTATCTAAACCTAGCATTGATCCTTCAATGATGGCGCCTTTAATTATTATGACATTTGCATTTATATTGATTGGAATAGCAATAGCCATTTTAAGAATAAAAACAGAGATAATTTCAAGAAAATCTTATTTAAGTTAATTTGTGACTTTTGGTCCATTGGATTAAGTATCATTCCTAAGTATTTTTGTTATTAGAAACTATGTATTTTTGGTATATTTTAGGATCTTATATAGCAGCCTTTCTTTTAATTTTTTTGTTATTATTTTTTAGTTACTTAAAACTTAAAAGAATAAAAAATAAATGAGCTTACGCTTTCAAAGATTACTGCTAATATTGCTTACTTTGGTAATTATACTAAGTGCAGTCCTACTTATTTTATATAATGCAAGAGAAAATGTGTCGTATTTCTATACACCATCTGAAATAGATAAATCAGATATCATAATAAATAAAATAATAAGGATAGGCGGTTTTGTTGAAAATAATAGTTTTAATAAAATTTCTTCAAGTTCATTTAAATTTAAAATTACTGATGAAAAAGCATCTATACTTGTTACTTTCAAAGGCATTCTTCCTGATTTATTTAGAGAAGGGCAAGGTGCAGTCATAGAGGGTGCTTTTGTTGATAAAAATATTTTTAATGCAACTAATGTTTTTGCAAAACATGATGAAAATTATATGCCAGCATCAATAAAAGAAGATCTGAAAGATACAGGTTATTGGAATAAAAAATATAAATGAGTTCATTAGTTGGTTTTTTAAGCTTAGTTTTTGCGATAGGTATTAATTTTTACTTATTTTTATCTAGATACATATTTAAATTTCAAAAACAGAAATTTAATTTATTCATCCGCTTTTCATCCTTATTAACTTTGTTATCTTTTTTTTCTTTAATGTATGCCTATGTTGTATCTGATTTCTCAAATTATAATGTCTTTCAAAACTCTCACTCAAATAAACCGCTAATATATAAAATTTCAGGCACTTGGGGGAATCATGAAGGTTCGATGCTTTTGTGGCTTTGTATTTTATCTATCTTTAGCTTCTTTTTTTCTTTTACTAAAAATATAGAAGATAACTTTCAAAAATTAACTTTGATTATTCAAGCTTTTCTTCATATTTTGTTTGGTCTATTTATAGTTTTAACGTCTAATCCTTTTCTCGTTAATACAATATTAGTAAACGAGGGTTTAGGTTTAAATCCTATTTTACAAGATCCTGGGTTGGCTGTTCATCCTCCAATTTTATATGCTGGTTATGTTGGTTATTCTATAGTTTTCAGTATTGCAATAGCTGGTTTATTTCAAAATACAGATGATGAATGGATATATGTTGCTAAAAAATGGTCATTAATTAGTTGGACTTTTTTAACTGGAGGAATAGCTCTTGGTTCATATTGGGCATATTATGAATTAGGATGGGGTGGTTGGTGGTTTTGGGATCCAGTTGAAAATATTTCACTGATGCCTTGGATTGCTGGACTTGCATTAGTTCATTCACTCATGATGGTAAGAGGTGAGCAAGCTATTAAAAAATGGATAGTTTTTTTATCAATTCTTTGCTTTTCATTGAGTGTTTTTGGAACATTTTTGGTAAGATCTGGAATCTTAACAAGCGTACATTCATTTGCAGCAGACGCATCCAGAGGCATATTTATATTACTAATTTTTTTTATTGTAACTGGATTTGGTTTTTTAGTTTTTTTGTTAAAAGAACCAAAAAAATCAAATGCTTTAAACTTATTATTTATCAATAAAGTTTCAGCGCTTGTAATAAATAATATTTTAATGATTATAGCTACCTTAACTATTCTTTTAGGAACTATATACCCAATTATAATTGAAGTTTTGTATAATAAGAGAATATCGGTTGGAGGCCCTTATTTTAATTCAACAGTAATTCCTATAATGATCCCTGGTTTTTTATTAATGAGTATTGCACCAATTTTATCCTGGCAAACAAATCAGATAAATAATTCAAAAAAATATGTTATAGCTTTTATTATCTTAAGTGTTTTAGTTATACTTCAATCATATTTTTTGGATTTTAATACATGGGGTTTTGTAGGGCTACTTTTAGGTTTTTGGATAATATTGGCTTCAATTATTGCTATATTTTCTTCGTATAAAATTAAAATTAACATTAAGTTTTTCAAAATAATTAATCCTCATGTAGCACATATCGGTGTTGGTATTGCTATAATTGGCATCACTTGTTCTAGTGTTTTTCAAAATGAGCTAGATTTTAATCTTAATGAGGGAGATAAGTTTAATGTAAATGGAAAAATCGTTTTGTTTGAAAAAATAGAAACAACTAATGAGATTAATTTTCAATCTTTAAGAGGAAAGTTTTTGTTTGATATTGAAAAAAATCAATCAAAAGAAATAGAGGCTGGAAAAAATTATTATCCAGTGTCAAAGATGATTACATCTGAAGCTGGTATTTTACATCAGTGGAATAAGGACATATATTTTATCCTTGGTGATCAAAAAAATAATGAGTGGTTTGTAAAAGTTTTAATTAATCCATTTGTTAGCTTTATATGGCTTGGAGTAATAA
Organism: uncultured Alphaproteobacteria bacterium; assembly: GCA_902614085.1. GTDB lineage: Bacteria > Pseudomonadota > Alphaproteobacteria > HIMB59 > CACPNW01. The sequence continues at coordinate 300,355 of CACMJS010000001.1, read as the reverse complement.
TAATGATGTATTCAGGTTTAATAGCAGTTTCTAGAAGATGAACAGGATATTTATTTTAACACCATTAATAGTACTTTTAATCATATGTATTTTTTCACTAGTTTATTTATTAAGTGGTAAAGATCCTAATAAACCTCCGAGTGCACTCTTAAATAAAGATGTTCCTATTTTTGAAAGTAGTTCTTTGTATAATGCAAAGGATATAATCAAAACAAAAGATATAAAAAATAAGAAGACCTTAATTAATTTTTTTGCTTCTTGGTGTAGTCCTTGTAAAATAGAGCATCCACTTTTTTTTGAAATACGTAAAAAATATCCTGAACTATATTTGTTGGGATTTAACCACAAAGATCCAACTATTGATGCAAAAAAATATTTAAAGGATGATGGAAACCCATACGATTTTGTTGGTGTAGACTCTGATGGTTTAATTGCATTAGAATTTGGTGTTTTTGGTCTACCAGAAACATATTTAATTAATGAGGATGGTAAGATTATCTATAAATTTATGGGTCCGATAACAATGGATATTTTAAAAAATGAAATTGAGCCGCTTCTATAAAATTTTATATATGATAATTTTAAGTTTTGTGTTTTTTAATTTAAAAATATTTGCAGTTGAAAATATTGATGAGAGAGTAAAAAAATTAACTTTAGAGTTGCGATGTATGACGTGTCAAAATCAAAGCATTTATGACTCAGATGCAGAATTCTCAAATGATATTAAAAAAATAGTTAAAAATAAGTTGAAAGCCGGAGAAAGTGAACGAGATATTAAGAAATTTTTAGTTGAAAGATATGGTGAATACATTCTTTTTAGACCATTAATGAATTATAATAATATCTTTCTTTGGAGTTTTCCTTTTATATTACTAATAATTGGCTTGTTTTTTGTATTAATTAAGAGCAAACGAAACAAGGTTTGAAACAATTTATTTTGTTTTTTTTTATTTAGCTTATATGGTTCACCTATAATTTAGAAATACTTCTTCAAGGAGGAAACGTGAAAAAAATTTTAATATACTTATTATCAATTGGTATTTTTGGAGTTGCTTCAATTGCAAATTCACAAACAATAAGAATTGGTACAGAAGGTGCTTACCCACCATGGAATAATCTTAATTCAGCTGGTGAACTTGAGGGTGCTGAAATAGATTTTGGTAACGAAGCTTGTAAGCGAATGGGGGTTACTTGTGAATGGGTAACTCAAGATTGGGATGGTATTATACCTGCTCTTCTTCAAGGTAAATACGACATTATTATTGCTGGAATGTCTATTACTGAAGAAAGAAAAGAAAAAGTTAATTTTACTACTGGATACATGACTGATGGTGCTAGATTTGCTGTTTTAAAAAATAGTGGTTTAGCAAATTTAAATATTGCAGGTATGGCTAAAGTTAATCTTAATAATGCAGGCGGAAAAGAACAAGCTGCAATAGGTCAGTTAATTGCTGCAATGGATGGTAAAACTGTCTGTGTTCAATCTTCAACAATTCACCAAAACTTTTTAGAAAAACACATGTCTGGTGCAGTCGATGTTAAACTATATCAAGCGGTTGATGATCATAATTTGGATTTAGCTGCAGGAAGATGTGATGCTGTTCTAGCTGACGTCGGATCAATTATTGATTTTATGGAATCTGATGGTGGTGTTGATGTTGCATTTACTGGTCCAACTTTTTCTGGCGGAGTCTTTGGTGATGGTGTTGGTGGAGCAATTAGAAAAGAAGATACAGATATCTTAGAGATGTGGAATGCTGCAATTGCAGAAATGTCTAAAGATGGAACTACTGCTGAAATAACTAAAGAGTGGTTTGGTAGAGATATCTCAATGTAAATCAAATTTTGTTTCAATAAAAGCGGTCTTAAAGACCGCTTTTTTTTTGATTAAATTACAACCATAATGCATAGTAGATATTAAATAAAAATTTATAATGAATTCCCTTTTGTATTTAATTATTCAAATTATAAACTTATTTCAGTTTGTTCTCATAATTTATATAATTTTAACTTGGCTTGTAAGCTTTAATATAATTAATACTGGTAATAGATTTGTTTATAGTATCCTTGATGCATTATACCGATTATGTGAGCCAAGTTTAAATTTTGTAAGAAGATACTTACCTACTTTTGGTGCAATTGATTTATCTCCAATAGTTGTCTATCTAAGTTTATGGTTTTTGAAAAGTTTATTAATCGAATATTGGCCTAGATATTAATGAATAAAATTATAGATGGAAAAAAAATAGCACAAAGATTGAAAAATACTTTAAAAATTGAAATTGAAAATATTAAAGAAAAATTTGAACTTGTTCCAGGATTAGCTGTTATCCAAGTAGGAAATGTTGCAGCAAGCAGTGTGTATGTAAAAGCTAAAACAAAAGCTGCAAAAGAAGTAGGTATACGTGTATTTGATTATCATCTTGAAAATAATACAAGTCAAAAGGAACTGTTGGACTTAATTGATAAACTAAACAAGAATAGTGATGTTGATGGAATTCTTGTACAGCTTCCATTACCTAAATCATTTAATGAACAAGAGGTTTTAGATAGTATATCTTCTGCAAAAGATGCAGATGGCTTTCATCCAATAAATGTTGGTAAACTTTCTATAAGCCAAAAAAATGATGAAAACTTACTCATACCATGCACACCTTATGGATGTCTGTTAATGTTAAAGGAATTAAACATTGATTTAGTTGGCAAAAATGCTGTTGTAATTGGAAGATCAAATATTGTTGGTAAACCAATGGCTCAGTTATTGTTAAAAGAATCTTGTACAGTTACAATAGTACATTCTAGAACCGTTAATATAAAAAATATTTGTAGAAATGCAGATATATTAGTGGCTGCTATCGGTAAACCTGAGTATGTTAATAAGGATTGGGTAAAAGAAGGAGCAATTGTAATTGATGTAGGTATAAATAGAGTTCAGCTAAATGAAGATAATTATAAATTAGTTGGAGATGTATTATACGATGAAGTTGAGAAAAGGGCATCTGCTATTTCTCCAGTTCCAGGAGGTGTTGGTCCAATGACTATTGCTTGTCTTTTAAGAAATACTACTATTTCGTGTAAAACAAAACTTAGTGTTAATCAGAAGTAACTTTATAAATATGTTTCAAAAAGACATTAACAGATATTGCTTTTCTAGCTTCCTCACAATGTTTGCATAATGTGTTATATTCTCCACAAGGAGATAATTTATTTTCGTAGTATAAATTTTCGTGAAAGTCATAACCTATAACATCTGGAGAAATCCAACCTCCAAAATATAATACTGCCTTTTTGTTTAATGCAGCAGCTACATGACCAAAACCTCCCTCTGGACCTACATACAGATCTGATTCATTTAGGATCGCACAGGCTAATCTAAAATCAATATTGTCCGGTGAAAAAACTCCAGGAATTTTTTTACTTTCTTTATGTATTGATTGAATTATTAGAAAATCTTCTTTAATTTTATTTATTAACTCTTTCCAATTATTGTACCCCCAATCTTTGTTTTTTTGCTTAATGCCAAATTGTTTATCATTTAATTTTGTAGAAGATGCTTCTAGAAATATTATACCTTTATGTTTTGTATGATGATGATCCTGCCAATACTTGTTAGCATGAGAAATAATTTTTTTGGCTTCATTTTTTTCTTCTTTTGTAAAAAAAATCTGCCCAGGCTCAGGTTTAAATTTTTTCCAAATGTATTTTGATCTAGTACTTTTTTCGTAATCAATATATGGCCTATTTCCAACATGATAATTAATAACATGAATTGGTTTAGAATTATCAAGTCTCCTACAATCTGATATGTTGGGGTTATTATCATAAATAATTGAATGATATGCACGTTTTTTTTCTGCACTACCAATTACAATTTGACGATTAGGAAATTGTTTTTTAATTTTTGAAGCTAAAGCGGTTACTAATAAATCGTCACCATAACCCATAAACTATTTATTGTTTTTTTTTAGTCTTAGTGAGTTAATTTTTATAAATCCTTCTGCATCTTTTTGATTGTAATCACCAACCTCGTCAAAAGAAACTAGCGAATTATCATAAAGACTATTTTTTTCAGATCTTCTTCCTAAAATTATTACATTACCTTTAAAAATTTTGATTTTAACTTCTCCATTTACTTTACTTTGAGTAGAATCAATTAGGTTTTGAATCGCTATTCTTTCAGATGAAAACCAAAAACCATTATAAATTAACTCAGCATATTTAGGCATAATTTCATCCTTAAGATGAGCTTCACCCTTATCTAGTGTTATGCTTTCAATTGCTCTTCTGGCCTTTAATAAAATAGTGCCACCTGGGGTTTCATAGATTCCTCTTGATTTCATTCCAACAAATCTATTTTCAACAAGATCAATTCTTCCAACAGCATTCTTACCAGCTATTGAATTTAGTCTTGATAACATCTCATGTGGTTTTAACTTTTTTTCGTTAATTGAAATTGGATCACCATTTTTAAAACCGATTATTAGTGTTTCAGCTTGATCTGGTGAATTTTCAATATTATTTGTTCTTGAAAAAACATACTCAGGAGGTTCTACCCAAGGATCTTCAAGAAGTTTTCCTTCAGAAGATGTATGTAAAAGATTTGCATCTGTACTGAATGGAGGTTCGCCCATCTTATCTTTTGGAACCGTGATCTGATTTTTTTCTGCATATTCAATTAGATCTTTTCTACTTTTAAACTCCCAATCTCTCCAAGGTGCTATTACTTCAATTTTAGGATTATTTGCATAATAACCTAATTCAAATCTGACTTGATCATTACCTTTACCGGTAGCGCCATGAGCTACAGCATCAGCTCCAACAATTTTTGCTATTTCAATTTGTCTTTTTGCTATCAATGGTCTGGCTATAGCTGTACCCAATAAATATGTTCCTTCGTAAAGAGTATTTGCCCTGAACATTGGAAAAACATAATCCCTAACGAATTCTTCTTGTAAATCTTCAATGAATATTTCTTCTACACCTAAATTTTTAGCTTTAGCCTCAATTGGTGAAAGCTCATCTCCTTGACCTATATCTGCTGTGAATGTAACTACTGGGCATTCATATTTATTTTGAAGCCACTTAAGAATTACACTAGTATCTAATCCGCCAGAATATGCTAAAACAATTTTTTTAGGCATTTAACACTCTTCAGTTAATTTATTATAAGCTGCAGTAAATCCATTGAGTGTGTATGTGTCATTTGTTATAGTGCCTCTAGAAGATTCACCGCTAACTATAAGCTTAAGTCCTTTTTTCATTGCAAAAATCACTTTATTATCTTCTTCTGTCCAAGCGGCAGTAGGCACATCTTCAGTTGTATAAAACTTGTATTCTCCATTATCAATATTTACAATTATATCAGATGGAACTTTATAATTATAACCTGCTTCTACCTGTACTACGGTTTCTGGGTTGCCAATGTTTTTATATACCAAAACGTAGAAGTTTCCTCTCTTCTTATCACTGGGTAAATCTGTCTCTGTTGCTAAACTGCCAATATAACAATACTCATCAGCTTTCTCAAAAGACCATTTACCAACTTCTAGCGCCATTAAAGTACTGGGCAGTGCTACATATAGCGCTATTAAAAACTTAAGAATAATTTTCATCAATTTCTTCTTTTAGTATATCTTATGCAATTAGTTAAGAGTGTTTAGTTAATGTTAGAGTCTTTTTAAATTATGCAAAAATCAAACTTAAATGACTTGATGAAACGGATTCAAAAAGACCGCGACGAAATGGCTTTTTCACAAATTTTTGATTTTTTTGCCCCTAAAGTTAACGCCTATTTTATTCAAAATAGGATTAAGTTTGAAAGCTCTGAAGATCTTACACAAGAGGTCTTAAGTACTGTTTGGGTAAAATCAAACCTATATGATTCAACAAAATCAGCACTTTCAACATGGATATTTACTATTGCGAGAAACAAAAAAATAGACTTTTTAAGGAAAAATTCAAAAATAAACTTTAAGGAAGAAGATATAAGAGAATTTTTGTACCTAGATAGAGAAATTGACCTCATTGGAGAAAATGAAGCAAAAAAACAAATAGAAAGAATAAATAATGAGCTCGATGAACAGCAAAAAATAATGATAAAAATGAACTTTTTTGAAAACAAAAGTCATAAAAAAATTGCAGATGAGCTTGAAATTCCATTAGGGACAGTTAAATCAAGAATAAGGCATATTTTATTGAAAATGCAGGAATTTTTAAGATGAACGGAACAGTAGTAAAAAACCAGCTAATATTTGATTTTGCTTCTGGAATATTAGGACCAGCAAAGTCGCTATTTGCTTCAACATATTTAGAATTAAACTCAGATGCCTCTAAAATTAGTAGTACATTTGAAAATATGTTGGGTGAAAGCTTAATGGATAACGAAAACATTCATCCTAAAAATTTGAAATATACAGACTGTATGAATAATGAAAATTTTAAATCTGCATCAAATCTTAAAGATCCAGTAACTAGTTTTTTTGGCAACCTAAATAATTTAAATTGGAACCAAGTTTATAAGGGTTTCAAAGAGTATACAGCATCTATCGATGATGTAGACGAATTGAAATTAATAAAAATGGACCCAGGAGTTTCCGTACCCATGCACTCCCATGCTGGAAAAGAGTATATATTAGTCCTAGATGGTAGTTTCTGCGATGAATATGGTCAATACTCTAAAGGAGATATTCAGATAAATGATCAAAAAATAAAACATACTCCAATAGCATCTAAAGACACAGGCTGTGTCTGTTTGAGTATCACTGAAAAAGATGTGATATTCTTTGGTAGGTATGGATCTTTCTTAAATTTATTTACATTTATTAAATCTTTTTTTAAGCAAAAATAAATACATTATTGTATAACTTCATACGTGTCCAAAATTCACGTAGATTTTATTAGAGGTAAAAGAGTTGAAAGCTCTCATCAAGTTAAAGCTTTAGTAACAAATGTTGATGGTAAAGTTTTATTATCTACAAATGATGATAACGAATATTTTTTCCCTCGATCATCAATCAAAATATTTCAAGCTATTCCTTTTGCTATGTCAAATGCAATCAAAAATTATAAATTAAATACTAAACATATAGCTTTAGCTTGTGCTTCACACAAAGGAGAAAAATTTCATATAAAAGAGTTAAAAAAATGGATTTCAAAAATAAACTTAAAAACAAAAAATTTACAATGTGGTATTCATGCGCCATTAGATAGAAACGCCTCTGAAAAAATAATATATTCTAGGAAAAAATTCAATGAACTACATAACAATTGTGCAGGCAAACATTTAGGTATGTTAACAAGCTGTTTAGTCAATAATCAGAGCATTACAAACTATCTTGATTATAATCATGCACATCAAAAAAACATTAGAAAAATTTTTAATAAATTTACAGAAAGCAAATTATCAAAGAAAAATTTCTCCCTAGATGGTTGTAGTGCACCACAATATTCATTTAAAATTAAATCTATATCAAGAGCATTAAATAATTTGATTAAGAGTTATAAAAATAATTATGAGTATACTGATCAAGTAAGAACTTTGGTTAATTCAATTTTAATAAATCCTGAATTTATTGGAGGAACTGTGAGTTTTGATACAAAAGTAATGAAAGCTTCAAAAGGAAAAATATTTTGTAAAAGTGGGGCTGAGGGTGTTTTTTTATTTGTTGATTTCCAAAAGGAAATTAGCGGGATAATTAAAATTACAGATGGAAATGAAAGAGCTATTCCAATTGCTATACTAAATATTTTTAAAAAATTAAAAGTTATGAGTGAAGTAGAATTAAAAAATTTAGAAAAAAAAGAAAAGTTTGAGTTAAAAAATCATTCAGGTAGAAATATTGGCTGTATCAGCCTTACAATGAAATAAGAAATAAAAATAGGATAATCAAAATCGTTAAAGGTAGCCTTAGATAGTAAAATGCCTGTTTATTTGTGTCGTTTGAAAATAATATAATATAGTCAAAAAATAACTGAGTTAACAAAAGTAAAATTATTAAAATAAAAATTATTAAAATATTAATCTTAAGAAGACTTAATATAATAATTATAACAGCAAATAAGCTAGGCAAAAAACCGTATATTACAATATGAGTGGGCGGATTATTTTTTAAATTCCAGTTTATTGATCCAATAAAAACAATTATAATTAGACTATAGTAAGTAACAAAATTAAGTAGGTCTTCTTCATCAACTACTAAAAAATAGTATTTATCTAAAAAAGTTAAAACATATGGTATTAATCCGAAATATGAAATTAGAAACTGAAAATTAATTTTTTTGGACATTTTGTATGATTGAAAAAAGTATCATTATAGAAATTGAAAAACTTTTAAATAATAAAAAAATTATAGATAGCAAGTTATTATCAGACTCTTTTGGCATTAATTGCTTAAAAATTGTTAATGAAGATAATAAAAAATTTATTGTTAAGTACTACTATAAAAAAAAATATGAATTTAATGCAATAAAATCTGAAATTGATAATCTTATTTATTATAATAATAATAATTTCAATTTTTTCCCAAGAATTATTAGTTACAATGATTATCTCGTTATAATGTCATTTATTGACAATAATAATAATCAACCAAATAAAATTAATGATGATTTATTAGAGGCAATAATTTCTCTTCATTCTAAAAATAGCATAAATTATGGTTTTGATTTTGATACTCAAATTGGAGGATTAAGACAAATAAATTCTTATTCAAAAAATTGGATAGAGTTCTACAGAGATAAAAGATTATATTTTATATTTAATTTAATTAATAAAAAACAACCAATGGATAGTGCTATTAATACTAAAATTGATTTGTTGTTAAAAAATCTGAATAATTTTATTCCCAATAATCCAAAACCATCATTATTACATGGTGACTTATGGGAAGGAAATATACTTTTTAAAAATAAAAAATTTTCAGGATTTATTGATCCAGGATCTTTTTTTGGTCATAATGAATTAGAAGTGTCTTACTTGAGATGGTTTGATCCACGTTTTATTGATAAAAATTTTTTAGATAGATACAATGATTATATAAGTATTGATAAAAATTATTTAGAATATGAGCCAATTTATCAATTATATTATTCGTTATTAAATGTTTACTTATGGGATAGAAGCTTTGTTAAAAACGTTCGCAAGCTAATAGGTAAAATTAAAATATAAAAAACTAAACACAAGGATTTGGATCATAAAGATGAATATCTTCAATTTCTTTTAATATTTCTTTTGAAAGCGTTATATCAATACTATCAATATTTTCTTTAAGCTGGTTCATGGTCGTAGCACCAATTATATTGCTTGTAACAAATGGACGATCATTTACAAAAGCGTTAGCAAATGTAGATGGTGCTATTTCGTATTTTTCAGCAAGTCCAAAATATTTTTCTATTGCTCTTTCTCCTCTTTCAGTATGGTGTCTAGAAAATCGTCTTGGCCAAAGAGTATACCTTGCTTTTTCAGGATTTTTTCCCCCAATATATTTACCACTTAGTCTCCCGCCTGCTAAAGGCGAGTAAGCGAGTAAACCACAATTTTCTCTTATTGAAACTTCAGAGTTATGAATATCAAATACTCGGTTAACTAAACTATAAACATTCTGTATTGACATCATGCGTGGAAGATTTTTTTCTTTTGAAACTTGAAGATATTTCATTACACCCCATGGTGTTTCATTAGATAAACCGGCGTATCTAATTTTGCCTGCTTTAACAAGTTGGTCTAAATTATATAAAACTTCTTCAACAGTAGTCCAATCATTATCACTAGCATCATATTCAAAATCTAAAATTCCAAATTTTGGAACCTTTCTTTCAGGCCAGTGTAATTGATATAGATCAATATAATCAGTCTTTAATCTTTTGAGGCTCTCATCTATTGCAGCATTCATATTTTTTTTATCAAAACCTAAACTTTTTGATCCTCCTCTAATCCACTCAAGGCCATCTGATTTTGAAGCTATTTTTGAGGCTAAAATAATTTTGTCTCTATTTTTTCTTTCATGAAACCAATTGCCAACTATTTCTTCTGTTTTGCCATAAGTTTCTTTTCTCGGCATGACAGCGTATAGCTCAGCTGTGTCAAAAAAATTGACACCTCTTTCAACTGCATAATCCATTTGATCAAAACCTTCTTGTTGACTATTTTGCTCACCAAAAGTCATTGTGCCTAAACAAATGACACTTACATCAATATCTGTATTACCTAATTTTCTATATTTCATTTTTTATATACATAATTATTACACGCAAGGATTTGGATCATAAAGATGAATATCTTCAATTTCTTTTAAAATATCATTTGATAATCTGACCTCAATACTATCTATATTTTCTTTAAGTTGCTCCATTGTTGTAGCTCCAATTATATTGCTTGTAACGAATGGACGATCGTTTACAAATGCATTAGCAAAGGTTGACGGTGCTATGCCATGCTTATTAGCAAGATTAACATATTTTTCGATAGCATTTTCTCCTCTCATTGTATTATGTCTATCAAAGCGATTAGCCCATAATGTAAATCTTGTATTAGGTGGATTTTTACCACCAATATATTTTCCACTTAATCTTCCACCTGCTAAAGGCGAGTAAGCGAGTAAACCACAATTCTCTCTTATTGATACTTCAGAGTTATGGATATCAAAAATTCTATTTACTAAACTATAAACATTTTGAATAGACATCATCCTGGGAAGATTTTTTTCTTCAGATAATTTCATATATTGCATAACGCCCCAAGGTGTTTCATTAGAGACACCTATGTGTCTTACTTTTCCTTGCTTAATTAAATCTTGGAGACAAGATAACACTTCTTCTAACTCAACCCATGAATCTTCAGGATCATATTTAAAATCTAGTTTTCCAAACTTTGGTACTTTCCTCTCTGGTGCGTGAAGTTGATATAAATCGATATAATCAGTTTTTAATCTTTTAAGACTGCCGTCAACAGCTTCATTAATATTTTTTTTATCAAAAATTAGATTTGGTCCACCATCTCTAATCCAACTATTCCCTTCACTTTTTGCACAAATTTTAGTTGCTAAAATTACATCTTTTCGTTTATTGTTTTGAGCAAACCAATTACCAATTATTTCCTCTGTTTTGCCATAGGTTTCAGCTCTAGTTGGTATAGAGTAAACCTCAGCTGTATCAAAAAAATTGACACCTCTTTCAAAAGCATAGTCCATTTGTTTAAAACCGTCTTCTTGATTATTTTGTTCTCCCCAGGTCATTGTCCCTAAACAAATAACGCTTACTTCTAAATCTGTGGTCCCTAGTTTTCTATACTTCATACTATTTTTACAAAATGCCTTGAAATTGTCAGATTTATAGCGATATTAGTAATAATTAAAAGGAGAAATTATGGCTTTAGACTTTAATCAACGATCTTATACTAAATCAGTAGATCAAGCGGCAATTGATGAAGGCTTGAGAGCGTACATGCTTAAAGTCTACAATTACATGACGATTGGCTTGTTACTTACTGGATTTATTGCTTACTTCTTTGGAAAAGCATCCATAGTTACTAATGAAATGGGTCAAATCGTGGGTGTAACTCAGGTGGGTGCATTACTTTTTGGATCTCCACTAAAATGGATCGTTATGCTAGCTCCGCTAGGATTTGTTTTTTATTTGAGTGCTAGAATTAATAGGATGTCAGTATCCGCAGCTCAAATAACATTTTGGTTATTTGCAAGTATAATGGGATTATCTCTCGCTTCAGTATTTATTGAATTTACTCAAACTTCTATAGCAAGAGTATTTTTCATTACTGCAGGTACATTCGGTGCAATGAGCTTGTATGGATATACAACTAAAAAAGACTTAACTAAACTTGGTGGTTTCTTATTTATGGGACTCATTGGTATTATTATTGCAAGTGTAGTTAATATTTTTGTTGGTTCAACAGCATTACAATTTGCAATATCTGTTATTGGTGTTCTAGTATTTGTAGGATTAACAGCATACGATACTCAAAATATCAAAAATATGTATTACGGTGGTGATAGTGAAGAAATAGGATCAAAAAAAGCACTGATGGGTGCATTAAAACTGTATTTAGACTTCATCAATCTATTCATATTATTACTACAATTATTTGGCCAAAGAAGATAATTCTTTTAAAACCCAAATATCTTTTTATTATACCCAGTCTTTTAAAGACTGGGTTTTTTTATGTCTAACTTAAAAAATAAACTAAAAAAAATAGTTAATACATTTAACAAAATAGATAAGAATCTTGCCTACGAAGATATTAAAAAACTATCAACAAAATATCATAAAAATATTAATGTTCTAAATGTGCTATCACAAATAGCACAAAGAATGGGTGATGTAGATACGACAATAAATTCTTTAAAAAAAATTTTGTTAATCGATAAGAGTAATATCGAATGTATTTCTAAAATTTATAAATTACTCCTAACCAAATCCCTTTTAGATGAAGCATTAGAAAATATTAATTTAATTCTTAGAATAGATAAAGATCATTATGAGGCAATGCGTGATAAAGCTTACATCTATTTTTTAAAAAATAATTTTGATAATGCAAAAAAATACATAGACAATATTTCAAAATTAGAAGAGAAAGATTTCTTTGCCTATAATATTAAAGGGTTGATATATTTTAAAAATAGTAACTTTCACGAAGCAAAAAATTATTTTGAGCAAGCAATTAAGATAAATAGTAAATATGTTGATAGTTATAATAATTTAGGCATTTGTTTACTTGAATTAGAAAAATTAGATGAAGCATATACAGTATTTAAAGATGCTCATGGGATTGAATCTGATAATCCTAAAACAATAGTAAATTTAGGCAATGTTTTAAGTCTTCAAGATAAAGTTTTAGAAGCTATAAAAGTTTACAATAAAGCCTTAGATTTAGACCCAAATAATCAAGAAATTTTATCTAATATAGCAATATGTTATTGTAGAGAAAATAAAGAAAAAGAAGCTAAAATTTACTACGATAAGGCAATTAAAATTAATCCATACGATTATAAGTTAATGTATGCTTATTGTACTTTACAATTAAAATTAAATAATTTTTCAAGTTCGTGGAATTTATTTGACTCAAGATTATTGATTGAAAAAAATAAAGTCAAATTAAATAATTTTGAACTAGTTAAGAATAATCTGTTTGCCAATTTAAAAATAAATTCAGAAAATAAATTACTAATTTTAAGAGAACAAGGAATTGGTGAGGAAATATTATTTAGTTCTATATATAAAGATATAATTAACAATTTTAAAAATATTAAAATTGAAGCCGATAAAAGATTGGTATCGGTTTTTAGTCGATCGTTTCAAAGTGATATCTTTGTTGAAGATGGATACTATTCAAACAATTCAAAGATATCTGAATTTGATAATGTAATATACGCGGGAAGTATGATGCAATTTTTTAGAAAAAGAAAAACTGACTTTAATAATTTTAATTATCTATTAGCTAGAAATGACATTATTGCTGAGTACAAAGAAAAACTATCTAATTGCAAAGAAAAACTAAAAATAGGTATTTCATGGAAAAGTGTTATAAATATTTATGGAAGTTTAAAATCACTATCTATAAAAGATTTTGAACCATTATTTACCAGCGATAGACTAGTTATAAATTTACAATATGGAAATATTGAGAATGATAAAAAATATTTATCTAGTCAGAATAAATATTTAAAAATATTTGATGATTTAGATTTATTCAATGATGTTGAATCTTGCATGGGTTTGCTAAAAAACTTAGATTTGTTTATAACAGTTAGCAACTCAACTGCTCATTTTGCAGGAGCTCTTGGAATACCTACAATATTAATATGTCCGAAAAAATCATCAACGTACTTCTATTGGAATACTAGTAGTGAATCATCAATATGGTATAAAAATATAAAAGTTTTAGGAATAGAAAGCTCAATAAGTGAAACCATTAACCAAATAAATAATATTTTAGAAAAAAAAAATGAATTTAGTTTCTCAAATTAATATTATTCTCAAAAGATTTGAAGAGGGTGATAAATTAAAAAGTTATAAAGAGCTTCAAAAAATTTTTAAAAAAAATAAAGATAATAATCTATTACGTTATAACCTTGCAGTTATTCAGCAGAATCTAAACTTCAATGAAGAAGCTAGAATAAATTATAATCATTTAATAAAAGCTGAAAAAAATCTAAAAGCAATGATAAATCTTTATAACATGGATATTGTAGAAGGAAATTTTTATGAAGCACTTAATACAATAGAAAGTATTTTAAAAATAAAGATAATTGAAAATGTAGATAAAGACAAAGCTTTTGTTCTATACAAATTGAATAGAATTGAAGAAGCAAAAAAAATTTGCTTATTTTACCTTAAAAAAAATAATAAAGACTTAGGTTCTCTAAGTGTAATAGGTCAGTGCTTATTTCAAGAGGGTAATTATGATGGAGCAATAAAAATATTTGAAAATATTTTAAAAATAGACTCAAAAAATCTCTCAGCATTAAATTCTTTAGCAAGGACATACCATGAACAAAATGAAAGAGTAAAAGCAGAAGAATATTATTTAAGAGCATTAAAAATTGACAATTTTTCTTTTTATTTATTAAATAATATTGCAGGTTTTTATAGAGAAGAATTATCTTATAAAAAAGCCTTAAAATATTACAACCAAGCTCTTTTGATAAATCCAAATAATGCTTATATCTATAACAATTTGGCAAAAATTTATTTTGATTTAAATGACCATAAAGAAGCAAAGAAAAATAGCTTTAAAGCTTTAGAAATGAAAAATAATGACGGTGATATTCAAAAAACAATTTCTCTCATCTATCTAAAGGATCACGATTTCGAAAATGGGTGGAATTACTTTGATGGAAGATTAGATTTAGAAGATTTTAGAGAGAAAAGTAATTACATTAAAAAACTGAATAGCAAAATATATAGATCAAGTAGCCTGAAAAATAAAATGGGTAAATTTTTAATTGTACGCGAACAAGGTGTTGGAGATGAAATTCTTTATAGTTCTATGTACAGAGATCTATTAAATGATATTGATGATACAATTATTGAATGTGATCCTCGTTTATTAAATCTATACAAAAGATCATTCCCAAAATATAGTGAAAAATTTGTTGCTCTTGGAACAATTACAAATGATGATCAGAAGTTTAAAAAGATTGATAATGTAATTTATGCAGGAAGCTTAGGAAGGTATTATCGTAAGAATATCAAAGATTTCAAAAATTATTCTTTTTTAAAAGTAGACAAAAAAAAATTTGAAGACATGCAAAAGAAATTGTCGATTTATAAAAAGAAATACAGAATTGGATTATCGTGGAAAAGTTTTAATAATAAATTTGCCTCAGACAAATCTCTAAACCTTAACGATCTTTATAAAATTTTTAATCTTACTAACTGTGATATATTTAATTTACAATATGGGGATGTTGAAGATGAAATTTATAGTTTCAATAAAAGGGTTGAGAATAAATTGCTGAATATAAAGGATCTGGATTTGTATAATGATTTTGAAGGGATTGCTTCATTATTAAAATCACTTGATCTGTTTGTTACTATTAGCAATAGTACTGCCCATCTTGCTGGAGCATTAGGTGTAAAAACGATTTTAATTAAACCAAAAAATTTTGCTGTCTTTCATTATTGGAATCAAAAAACAGATAATACTCCTTGGTATAACTCTATTAGACTAACTGACAAAAAAAAACTTTTAGGAGACTCTAAATTTTTAAATAATATTTTAGGAATTTGAGTTAAATTTTTTAGAAAGATATTCATCTCTTTCCAATAGCCACTCTTTTGCAAATTCAACATCTTGCCATTCAGGAAACCAAGGCCCGCCTCGTGTATAATGTACAGCATAGGGTTTTTTATTATTGTGACCCGAGGTCCAACCCTCTAACCAATTCCATCTTTCATCTAGTGAACCAATTTCATCATCTTTGCACCATTTAAATTGATGAAGATATGCCCCAGTTTCATTATTTACTTTTTCAACCGTTAGATTCATTGTGCTTGGATGAGAACAATTATATAAAATAAAACTAGACCAATTTTTTCTTGGATATATAGTTTGTTTTTGTCCATCCATCTTATGTTTTTCTTTAGGTGTATAGTCATGCTGAACACAATAAGCCGCTTTTGATTCATCTAGATTATTTAATATATTTGAAACATCTCCTAAGAAAATAAAATCACAATCACAAAAAACTGCCCAACCTTGATAATTCATAAGTTTAGGAACTAAAAATCTGGAATAGGTAAATTGTGTAGAAGCTAATGGATCAACATTTCTAGTATATAAGTTTTTAGCTATAAGTTCTTCTAGTTTTAAAGAAACAACGCTAACATCAATACTAGAGCGTTTTAAAAGTGAGTGTTTACAAACTCTGTAAGCAATATCTTCTTTAGAATCATATCCTATAAAAAAATGTAGTTTCATATTAATTATTATTTTGTCTTAGCATTTTATGGGTTGTCCAAACAAGAGAATTATAATTTCCAGAATTAGATATAGCGCTCCATTCATCTTGAGTTTGATTCGAAATTGTACATATCCATGTATCTTCGATACTAGCATTTTCAGCCCTCATGATCCAAGCATCACTTTTCTGTTTATCATTATTTTCTCCAAGTTCTATATCTGACATAAAATAACAAATTTCTTTTGATGGATTAACTCCGATCATACCTAATATATTTTTTCTAGCAAGATCCCAGTTTGAATTTTTTATAGCAAAGTAAATTAAAAGTTTTTTGGATTCCTCTTCGCTAGCATTATTGTTAATAATTTCATTTATGAATTTTATCTCGGTAAGATCATTATCATTAAGTATTTTTATTATAATAGAACGAAGCAGAGAGCTTGGATTTAAACTCCAATATTTCTTGATTAATTTTTTAAGGTTTCTTTTATCATTCAAACCAGCAATAATTTCTAGATGAAGCTTTACGTATGGAGGAAAATTTTTTTTCAAATCTACTGCTTTCAAAATATTTTTTAATGAATCCCTAATATCACTATCATATTTTATTTTAGCTATTTCGTAAAATCCTACTGATTTATTTTCATTTAAATCTTTTTTACTTATTATTTTATGCGAAAAAGCTTTATCTGATAATAAAATTATTTGATTCCAGTTTTTTGTTTTTGCAGCAATAAATATTAGTGTATCATAAAGTTTTTCAATATTTGGATTAATTGAAAATAATTTTTCACCGTATAAGAAGGCATGATGATAATCTTGATTTCTTAAATTTTGTTCCATTAAACCTCTATATCCAAGTGTTTCAGTTTTTTTTGATTTAATCATATCTTCATAAACATTATTTAATTCTGGAAATTTTTTTTCAATCTTTAAAACTTCAGCCTTTAATAACAGAGATAATGATGGATCATCTTTGAGATAACTAACCATTTTTTTATGTGATTTTAAAGCTGTCTTGTTATCTTTATTTGCAACAGCTATCATTGCATCGACAAAGTGTAAGTAACCTTTTTCAATTTTATTATATTTATTTTTTAAGAAATATTTACCGATTGAAAGTCTTGATCGGAAAAATAAATAAAACACCAAATATAATAAAAAAATAAAAGATATAAAAACAACGGAAAGTAAATTTGAAGAAAAAGAATATTTTAAATTTCCTATATCTAAAGATATAATAAATGGATTGGTAAAAATAAAAGTGAGTGATATGATTAATATCAGAAACTGCAATACAAAAATTAATAATCTATACATTATTTAATTTTGATATTTCTGTAATAAAAGTATTATAGTTTTTCATTTCATTCAATGATACTTTAAAAAAAACATTATAATTTTCTATCTTACTTATAGAGTTATAAGCTTTAGATATATTTCTATTTTTTATAAAAAATTTAGTTTCTTCTAATATTAAAATTTTTTCATCTGAAATAATATTTTCTGAAGATGGAGAAAGATTTATGTAAGGCAAAAAAATTTTATTAAATAAACTATTATTGTTAACAATATTCTTTAAATATAAATTAACTTCTTCATTAAATTGATCTTCTAAAAATGAATGACCTTTGTATTTATTTCTTTTTAGAATTGATAATTTTTCCAAAATAGGGTTTTTATTATTTTTTAAAATTGTTTCAAGGTATTTGAGCTCCCTATCAAAATCCATGTTGTTTTCGTATTTAATTTTTATTAACTCAACTACTTCATTGATAGATTGATTTACTAGTTCAGGATTATTATTAGACTGATCTTCAATATTCTTATTTTTTATAGAGGAAATCTCATAACTTAGAGAATTGAAATTCTTGTTTAATAATTCTATACTTTCATTGATTGACGTCAAATCAACTTTTGATTCTTTATTTGAATTTTCTTTAATAAATTTTTCTATATTAGTTAAAGCTGTTTTTGTTTCTAATATTTCTTTAGATATATTTTTTATAAATTTAGAATTTTCATTAATACTTTCCCTAAGTTCATTTTCTAATTCGATCTGAAGTTTTGATACTGCATCTTCATTTTGATAATTCGTATAGAGAAGATAAATTAAGAAAAAAACACATAATAAAAGAATAAAACTTAAAGAAAATTTAGAAAAAACATAAAAACTATCAAAAACTTTTTTCATGCTCTTTTTTTAGCATTATTAGTTTGTTGTTTAACAGTGTAAAATACTATACCAAAAAAAATATGCTTGTATTTGCTACAGAAACTTCGTGCGACGAAACATCAATATGTCTAATGGAAAACAGCTCTATTGTAGAACATATTACTTTTTCTCAGGAAATTCATAAAATACATGGGGGTGTTGTTCCAGAGTTAGCTTCCAGGTCACATTTAGAAAAAATTCAAATTATGACTAACGAATTGTTTTCTAGAAAAAATATAGATCCTAATGAAATAGATGTATTTTCAGCTACTTGTGGACCAGGGCTTATAGGAAGTTTATTAGTTGGATCAACTTTTACAAAATCTTTAGCTATTTCCTTTCAAAAGCCATTCATTCCAATCAATCATCTTGAAGGTCATATCCTTTCCACAAGTTTTAATAATGATGTAAAATTCCCAAGTGTAGTCTTGCTTTTAACAGGAGGACATACTCAAGTATACCTTATGAAGAATGAGCGAAATATTGAACTATTAGGACAGAGTGTTGATGATGCAATTGGAGAAGCTTTTGATAAAACCGCAAAATTAATAGGACTTTCATATCCGGGTGGTGCTGAGATTGAAAGAGAGGCAGTGAAAGGAGATGAAAATAGATTTACTTTACCAAAACCTTTATTAAAAGAAAAAAATTTCAACTTTTCGTTTTCTGGGATTAAAACACATATAAATATTTTAACAAAAAAAAATAAAATTGATAAAAAATTTATTCAAGATTTATCTGCATCATTTCAAAAAAATATTTCAGATCTACTAATAGAAAAACTTGAAAGAGGATTAGAAAGACTAAAATTATATAAAGTAAATGTTAAATCACTTTCAGTTGTAGGGGGTGTATCTAATAATAAGTATATAAAAAAAAGATTAGAAAATTTTTTTATTAATAAAAATATTGAGATATACTATCCAGTAAGGGAAATGATGATTGATAATGCTGCTATGATTGCATGGGCATGTATGAAATTTTACAAAAAAGATAGAAATGATTTATTTTTTAAACCAATGCCTAGATTAGGAGTAAGAAGTGTATTATAAATTTAATCTTGTAAATAATTTAAACTAAAGAAATATTAAAATGAAATACTGGTTATTGAAATCTGAACCTGATGCATGGTCATGGGATAACCAAATCAAGGATGGTGCATCCATGTGGGATGGAGTTCGAAATTATCAAGCCAGGAATAATTTGAAAGAGATGAAAAAAAATGATTTATGTTTTTTTTATCATTCAATAACAGAAAGAGCTATTGTTGGTATTGTTAAAGTAGTAAAAGAATATTATCCAGATCCTACAGATAAATCAGGACGTTTTGTTGTAGTTGATGTTAAAGCAACAAAAAAACTAAAAAACCCAGTCTCTCTTGACCAAATAAAAAAAAATAATAAGTTAAAAAATATTGCTCTTGTTAAGCAAAGTAGACTTTCTGTTATGCCATTAACAAAAAAAGAGTGGGATGAAATTATTAATATGTCATTAAATTCAAACAATTCATATGACTAAACACATATTTTGGATAGCGTCATATCCTAAAAGTGGAAATACTCTTGTTAGATCAATTCTATGTTCATTATTTTTTTCAGATAATGGAATGTTTAGATTTGATTTACTTAAAAAAATTGTTGTTTTTGAAGAATTTAGTAGGTTAGCAAAATGCTTTAATACAACTGAAAATAACATAAACCAAAAAGGTTGGGAGGAAAGAAATTATCTTATTTTTGAAAATATGAAAGAAATTCAAAAAAAAATAAATTTAGGATTTAGCGAAGATTTTGCTTTTTTTAAAACTCACTTTAATGGAAATTTTAATGGGCAAAATTTCTTAATAGATAATTATTTAAGAGGTATAATTTACATTTACAGAGATCCTAGAGATATATGTTTATCGTGGGCAAGACATGATAATATTTCAAAAAATGATAGTTTAAAGTTTATGTTTAATGATTCGGCGTGCATTAAATGGATAGGTCACGATAAATATAAAAAATATGATAAAAATATTCCTGTTTACATATCAAGTTGGGAAAAACATGTAAGATCATGGATTAATTTAAAAGTAGAATGCCCATATCTTTTATTAAGCTACGAAGATTTAGTTTATGATAAAATAAATACAGTAGATAAAATAATAAAGTTTTTTGAAAGTAATTATAATATTAAAATATCAAACAAAAATATAAAAACTAAAAATATAATTAATTCTACAGCATTTGGTTTTTTACAAGAAATGGAAAAGAAAGAGGGATTTAATGAAAGTGTAAATGAACAATTCTTTGCTATAGGAAAGAAAGAACAGTGGAAGACAGAGTTAGATGGAAGTCAAATAAGTTTAATAGAAAATAAATTTAAAAATCTTATGCAAAAATTAAATTATAAAATGTTTAGTTAAATTAATTTAATTGTTGTATTTTTATATATTTAGAATTAGTCTAATCAAATGATGGAAATTGAAAAAAAATGGATTGAAGATGCTAAAGTTAATGAAGAAAAATATTCTTCAATGTATGACAATTCTCTTCAAAACAATGATAAATTTTGGGCAGATCAAGCACAAAGAGTCGATTGGATTAAAAAATTTTCAAAAATCAAAGATATAAAATATTCTAAAGATGATGTTAGTATTAAATGGTTTGAAGACGGTAATCTTAATGTATCTTATAATTGTATAGATAGGCATGCTGAAAATAATCCTGATAAAGTTGCTATAATTTGGGAAGGTGATGATCCAAATGAAACAAAGAAAATAACCTACAGAGACCTTCTAATAAATGTATCAAAAGCAGCAAATGTACTAAAAAAAATTGGGGTAAAAAAAGGTGATCGAGTAACAATATACTTAACAATGATACCTGAGTTGGCCTACATTATGTTAGCTTGTGCAAGAATTGGAGCAGTTCACTCAATAATATTTGGAGGCTTTTCTGCGGAGTCGATAGCAGGTAGAATAAAAGATTGTAAATCAGAATATTTAGTAACAGCAGACGAAGGGGTTAGAGGTGGAAAAACTATTCCTTTGAAATTAACTACGGATAAAGCTCTAGAAACATGTCCGGATGTAAAAAAATGTCTAGTTATTAAAAGAACAAATAAGAAGATAGAGCTAAAAAAAGATAGAGATATTTTTTATGATGATATTTTAAAAGATGTTGATAGTTTTTGTGAACCAGAAGTCTTAAATGCTGAGGATCCTTTATTCATTTTATATACCTCTGGGTCGACTGGTAAGCCTAAAGGTGTGATGCATACAACAGGTGGTTATATAGTTTATGCTTCAATGACACATGAGTATATCTTTAATTACAATGATGGAGATATATACTGGTGCACTGCAGACATAGGTTGGATTACTGGTCACAGTTATATAATTTATGGCCCGCTTGCTAATGGTGCTACAACTTTAATGTTTGAAGGTGTTCCTAATTATCCTGACTTCTCTAGATTTTGGCAAATAGTTGATAAACATGAAGTAAACATATTTTACACGGCTCCTACTGCTATTAGAGCTTTAATGAGAGAAGGCGATAGTTTTGTAACAAAAACTAACAGATCATCATTAAAACTTTTAGGTACAGTCGGTGAACCAATAAATCCAGAAGCTTGGAAGTGGTACTATGAAGTACCCGGTAATTCTAAATGTCCAATTGTTGATACTTGGTGGCAAACAGAAACAGGGGGAATTTTAATTTCTCCTCAAACTGGTGCTATAAAATTGAAGCCTGGTTCTGCTTCAAAACCTTTTTTTGGAATTGAACCTTGCATAGTTGATAAAGAAGGAAATGAGCTAGAAGGTGAATGTGAAGGTATGTTGTGTATGAAACGATCATGGCCAGGCCAAATGAGAACAGTTTATGGAGATCATAAAAGATTCATTGATACTTATTTTTCGCAATTTGATGGTAAATATTTTACAGGTGATGGATGTAAGAGAGATAAAGATGGATATTATTGGATTACAGGCAGAGTAGATGATGTAATAATTGTGTCTGGGCATAATTTAGGCACTGCTGAAATAGAAAGTGCTTTTGTATCTCATAAGGATGTTTCTGAAGCTGCAGTAGTGGGCTATCCTCATGACGTTAAAGGCAATGGTTTATATTGTTATGTATCTCTCAAAGTAGGCGTTGCTTCTTCAGATGATTTAGTATTGAATTTAAAAAAAACAATTAGAGAAAAAATTGGTCCTATTGCTACGCCAGACTTTATACATATTACCGCTGGATTACCAAAGACAAGATCTGGAAAAATTATGAGGCGGATTTTAAGAAAAATTGCCTCAAATGATTTTGAAAATTTAGGAGATACTTCAACATTAGCAGATCCATCGGTTGTAGATAATTTAATTAAAAGCAGACAAAATAAATAAAAACAAACTATCTTGGCTCCCAATGCTTCAGACACCTGGGTTCATAAATATTTGCAGCTCCTACTTGAGTTCTCTCACCACCCTCTGTTTTTCTATATGTTTTTGTAGCCTCAAGACCACAAACATTGCAAAAACCATAAATTTTTACAATTTTATCAGATAGGCCTAAAAGCATTGAAGATGTTTCCCAAGGCTTTCCTCTTGAGTCTTGATCTAAGCCCGCACAAACAACATCTATTCCTTTACTCAAAATAATTTCAACATTATCTAGTGTATGCTTTGTATCCATAAACTGAATTTCATCTAAGAATACCATATCAACTTCACTTTTTTCAAAATTAAATTTTTTTAAAGTTGTAAACCAATCATTCATAGCATAGCATTCATGACTCAAATCATTATGAGTAATTATTTTTTCATTTGAATATCTGTCATCTAAACTTGGTTTGATTACGATAATTTTTTTGTTTTGGTGTTTAGCCCAAAGTATTCTTTTTAATAATTCACTTGTTTTACCAGCAAACATTGCTCCAACAATTGTTTCAAGATTACCTCGCATAACTCAATATATTTTATTTTTGATATTTATTATATAATTAATTTCAATAAATAATAGATTATTAAAAATCATGATTAAAGGTGAAAAAGTAAGATTTGATATTCATAATATTTTATTTTCGATCTATAAATTTAATAATACATTAGAAAATACATCTATTAAAAAAATAATTGATAAACATAAAAAAGAAGATGTATCTTTTATATTTAATGTGACCTTAAACTCTATGAGGCTCCATATACATAGCTTAAAAATATTGAAAAAATATATAAAAAAAAAATTAAGAGATCATGAGAAAATTTTATTAATCAGCGCTATAACTCAAATTGTATTTTTAGATTTTAAAGAATATGCTGTTATAAACTGTTCAGTTGAAATTTCAAAAAAACTAAAACTCTATCCAGCACTTATAAATGCTAGCTTAAAGGCGATAGCTAAAAATAAAGAAAAATTAAAAAATATTAAAATTAGTTATAATGATTTGCCTCAATGGTTTAGAAAAAGATCAACCTCTTTAACAATACATGAAAAAAAACAATTTCTTGAAAATTTTTATAAAGAACCAGATGTTCATATAGTTTTTAAAAATGAGGAGAAATTAAATAAATTTGATGAGGGTTTAATTAAAACGAGTAGCACATCAGGTTTTTTAATAGATAAAAAGGATATAGAAGTTAAAAAATCATTTATAAGAGGTGATTGGTGGGTACAAGATTTCTCTTCGTTTTTTCCAATAAATAATATTGAATTTAGAAATCAAGACTTAAAGTTACTGGATGCTTGTGCTGCACCTGGAGGAAAAGCGTTCCAGCTCCTTTCAAAAAACTTAAAAGTTACACTTAATGATAAGAGCAAAAGAAGAATACAAACCCTTAAGTCTAATTTAAATCGTCTTAAATTTAATCCAAAAGTATTAAATAAAGATTTTATAAAATTTGATAAAAATGAAAAATTTGATTTTATTATAATTGATGCTCCTTGTTCAGCTATTGGAACAATAAGAAAAAATCCTGAAATATTTTTTAAAAGTAAAATTCCTGATTTTGATGGACTGAATAATTTACAACAAAATATGCTAGAGAAAGCTGCTCTTTTATTAAATGTAGGTGGAAATATACTTTATATGACTTGTTCTTTTATAAAAAATGAGACTGTTGATCAGATTAATGAGTTCCTTAAAAAAAATAATAATTTTTTAGTTGCAAATTTTATATTTACAGAAGAAAATTACAACTTTTCAAAATTAGTAAAAAACAATCTAATGATTACAATCCCAGATAAAATATTGAATAACAATATAGATGGATACTTTGCTGCATATCTTAAAAAAATAAAATGATTTTATTAATTAAAAAATTAATTTTTGTTTTTATTATTTTCAAATTTAAGTCAAATAAAAATTTGTCATATAATGATTTGGATTTTAGAAAAATTGACTATACAAATTATGATCAAGTTAAGTCATATATTTTCAAAAAAAATTTTTACAAGAATAATAATAAAAATATACATAGCTTTGATTTTTTGAACTTTTCAAATAAGTTGGGAGGTAAAATTGGTATAAATTTATCAAAAGAATCTATTTTTGGATGGTTTCAAATTAATAAGAATAAATTAGTTTTTCCATGGATAGAGGATTTACAGTCAAAAAGACTTATTAATCTCTTATATAATTATGAATATATAAATTCATCATCCAGTCTAAAAGATAAAAAAAAACTAGACTCAATAATTTATTTTCATATTCGAAGAATTTTATTTGATTTTAATAACAAAAAAATTACTCAAATAACTTCGTTTGATATTGTTGGATATTTGTTATCATGTTTCATAACCGAAAGAATAAATAATAAAAATATAGAATATGCAAAATTTATTTGTGTTAATCAAGTTGATAAGTTGGGAATGCATAAAAGTTACAATGTACTGGAGCATTCAAAATTTATAAATAACTTAATTGAAATTAAAAATATCTTTCTTTTTTATAAATATAAAGAAGCAAACATTTTTGATGAATTAATATTGAAGATGACTTCTGTTTTAAACGAATATTTTCATAAAGATGGTTCCATTCCTTTGTTTAATGGCTCTAATAATATTTATACAAAAGAAATTTATAACTCATTAAATAAGGAAAATTTTTTAAAAAAAAGAATATTTGCGAATGTAGATAATGGTATTGCGTTTTATACTGATAAAAATAAGAAAGTTTTTTTTGATGTAGTTCAACCAAACAAAGATATGATAAGTTCTAATCTAAGCGCAGGTACTTTATCTTTGGAATTAAGTGGTTTTGGTGAAAAAATATTCACAAATTGCGGTGCATCTGAAAATTTTGGTAAAAATCCAGAATACCTAAGATATAGTGCGGCACATTCTACTATTATCTTACAAAATACAAACATTAGTGAGATAAAGGAAGGTAATCCTCACATAAAATTTCCTCAATCAGTAGTCTTTAGAAGAGAAACTAACGCAAGAGAAGAAATATTTGAAGGTTCACATAATGGATACTCAAACAAATTTAAAAAAATAATTAAGAGAAAATTAATTATAAGTAAAAATTTTGATAAATTGGAAGGTGAAGATAGTCTTATTTCTTATAAAGATACAACTAAAAGATTAGTTTACCACATTAGGTTTCACTTAGCTGATGGAATGGTATTTAATTTTACAAATAGCAAAAAAAATATAATTTTAAAAACAAGTTTGAATAACATTTGGTTATTTAAAAGTGATATGGAATTAATTGTAGAAGACAGTATAATTGTTGACAATAATAGTACAAAACCAACTAAACAAATTGTTATAAAAGGTATATTGTCAGATAAAAAAATTATAAGAAAATGGTCATTACAAAAAATTTAAAACAGAAATATGCCCTAATATCAGTATTTGACAAAAAAAATTTACGTTATCTTTGTAATAATTTAAATAGATATAATTATAAATTTATTTCAACCGGTTCGACTGGCAATATTATAAGAGGAATGGGTTTTAAATGTAGGGATATTTCTAAAATAACTAAATTTAAAGAGATGTTTGATGGAAGAATTAAAACATTAAATCCATTAATATATAGCTCTTTACTTTATAACCGGGAAAATGAGTTTCATAAAAAACAATTTCTATCATTAGAAGTTCCTGAAATTGATATTGTTATCGTAAATCTATATCCTTTTCATAAATACCTAAAAAGAAAAGTTATTAATGATATAATTGAAATGATTGACATCGGTGGGCCAAGTTTATTGAGGGCTGCCGGTAAAAACTTTAGATATATTACACCTATTATGGATATTAAGGACTACAAGAAATTAATTAGTAATTTAAAAAAAAATAATGGGGTGACTGACTTTTCTTTTAGAAAAAAAATGGCTCATAAAATTTATAAAGGTACTTCTAGTTATGATAAAATAATTTCTGATTGGTTAGATGAAAGCTAAAAATAAAAAAATTATACTTAGATATGGTGAGAATCCTAATCAAAATGCTTATTTAATTAACAATCAAAAAAATTCTATTTTTAATTATCAAATAAGCGGTAAGGTTATAAGTTATAATAATTTAATTGATCTTGATAGTGGTCTAAAATGCTTGGCAGAGTTTAGAGAGCCCACATCAATAATTATTAAGCATACTAATCCTTGTGGCGTAGCTTCATCTGACAATATTACAAATGCTTTTATTAAATCTTACAAAAGTGATTCTAAAAGTGCTTTTGGAGGTATAATTTTTTTAAATAGAAAAGTAGATTTAAAATTAGCAAAACAAATACATAAAAATTTCTATGAAATGGTTGTTGCTCCTAATTTTGATAAAACAGCATTAAATATTTTAAAACAAAAACAAAAATTAATTTTATTAAAAATACCAAAAATTAAAAAACAAAATATTGAATACAAATCTACCCTTTTTGGTGACCTGTATCAAACTAAAGATTTAACTCCTATTAATAAAAGATTTCTCAATTTGGTTTCAGGTAAAATAGCGTCATCAAAATCAATTGATGATTTGATATTTTCAATGAAAGTGGCTAAGCATTTAAAATCAAATGCTGTGGTCTTGTCAAAAAATAAACAAACTTTGGGCCTGGGGCATGGTCAAACAAACAGATTTGATGCACTTAATTCTGCAATAAAAAATATGAACAAATATTTTAAAAGTAAATCATTTGTTTGTGCTTCGGATGGTTTTTTTCCGTTTACAGATAGTATAAAATTACTCAATAAAAATGGTTGTAATATTGTGGCTCAACCAAAGGGGTCAATAAATGATAAAAAAATTATTTCTTTTTCTATAAAAAATAAAATTTCATTGTATTTTACTAAAAATAGGCTTTTCAAACATTGAGTGATAAATATAAAATTCCAGATTATATAAAGATCTTAATTAAGAATAATCCCAAAATAATTTCTGGTAGAAAAAATTTTAATTTTTACCAATGGAGAATAGCTAAAACATTAGATTTAGTAAAAAAATATATTAGTTCAAAAAAGAGTTAAAAAATTAGTTATTTGGTAATTTCATTTAGACTGGTTTACTGAAAGAATAAATTGATATAGATACAAATTATGAACAAGCCAAATCTTTTTTTTCCAACACCTGTTTGGACACTACAACTAGATAATTATCAGTCAATTAATGAACAAATGTATAAATTTATTAAAATAACTCAATCAAAAGATCATGAAGGAATTAGTAAAAGTAATATTAAAGGTTGGCATTCAAAAGACTTTAATATGCAAGAAAATGAACCTAAAAATTTTATAAAATTTATATTACCAGCTATTGAGCAAGTAATCACTGATATGAATTGGGAAAAACAAAAACAGTCAATTAATATAAATAATATGTGGGGAATAATAAATACTGGAGGCTCTGCAAATTTAAGACACCAACATGGTAATAGCACAATAAGTGGAGCATATTATGTTCGTGCTCCAAAAAACTCAGGAGATATTGTTTTTTATGATCCAAGACCAGCACCTGTTTATACATATCCGAAGGCACTGAATCCTAATTTACTTAATGCTCAGGTAAATGGAATAAGTCCAAAAGAAGGAGCTTTAGTATTATTTCCAAGCTACCTTGATCATTCAGTAAATGAGAATCTTTCCAATGAAGAAAGAATTGTAATAAGCTTTAATATTACAATTCAAGTTAAATCAAATTAGACAATTTTCTTAAACTTTATTTTTAGAAATGGTTTCCCAAGCCTCACCAGTTTCCATTTCTTTAAGTGTCCATTGACCATAAGCTAAACTATTAAATATATTGTAGTCAATTACGGGGCGTTCAATATCTTCAATTTTACTTATATTTTTAAGTGATGCATCAGTAAAATATGAAGGAACACCATTTAACATTGCCATAAATCCTGCTGTAGATTGTAAACTAATAAAAGCCCATGCATCTTTTAATAAAATTTTTAAAGGTTCTTTAGAAAATTTATTATGCAAAATAATTTTTCTATCTGTATATCTTTTTACTAGTTTTATTGTATCTTCTGTCCAAGTAGGAACGTTATAAACGTTTTTCATTGCGTCAGAAGGTTCAGACAAAATAATATAACTTCCATTTTTCTTTTGTTCAAGTATTTCAAGGTTAAGCTTTTTTAATCTATCGTCTGGATATTTACCTACACCATTATGAATAAAGTTATTATAAACTATTCTGAAATATCCATCTAAGTTAATTACACTAGTACGATTCTTCTCAAAAGACCTTTTTGATTGATTGAAATAACCATGATCCATATAATAATAATTTTTAGATTTCCTGATAACCTCAAGAGTACCTCTAAGAACACCATATGTGGCAATTGTTTTATTAAAATCTTTAAAATTATTTACGTGACATAAAAGTGAATTTGATCCCTTAGCAAAGTTGTAGCATAGAGTTTTGTTAATGCTATGATCTGTATAAATAACAATAGGTTTTTCCATTAAAAAGTATAAGATAATTTAATATTTATAATTATAATTTTTTCTGTTATTTTCATATTAAAATAAAATAATTTTTATGTACAGTGTTCTCCAAAATAAAAAAAATATCAAATTTAGATTTGATAAATTTCCCTATGTAATTATTGATGATGCTTTGCCTATAGATATTTATAAAAAGTTAAGTAGTAGTTTTCCAAAGCCTGAAAAAATAATTGGCAATAATGAATATAAAGAGAATTTTGCCTATAGATATAATGCTTTGAATAGCCTTGGAGATAAAGAAATACCAGATGAGTGGAAGGAGTTTATAAAATTTCATACTAGTTATAATTTTCTTGAAGAATTTTATGATATTTTTGGTGACTCAATAAAAAAAATTTATAAAGTTGAAAAAGAAAGGTTGTTTACAAAAGATAATATTGGAGTAAGGTTTGAAAAAAACAATCATTTTAACTTAGATTGTCAGTTTGTAATAAACACACCTACAAGTGGGGATACCTCTGTTATCGAACCACATTTAGATAATCCTGTAGAATTTTATGCTGCTCTTTTGTATATGAAAGATGTAGATGACGACTCAGAGGGTGGAAACCTTACCACTTATGATTTTAAAGGTAAGCCAAGTTTTTATGGAAAATCTAGAGTCAGAGAAGAAAATGTAAATCTCATTGAGGAGATAGAATATAAACAAAATAGATTAGTAATGTTTTTAAACTCTCCATATTCAATTCATGGAGTAACAAAGAGAAGTAAAACAAATTTTTATAGAAAATATATAAATATTATTGGTGAATTTAATTTTGAATTATTTAATTACAGAAATTTTTTAGAAAAGTAATCTTAATTATTCCTTTTGTTGTTATCAGCAATTTGATTTGCTGCCATTGCACTTCCACTTTCCTGAGAATTATAATCTGTTTTAAAATTTGATACATCACTTAAATATTTTCCTTGTAAGGGTATTTTAAATATTTTGTCAGATAGTTTACGAGTTATTACAACAAGAAGTATGTTTCTTCCTAATTTAGTTTTTGCAATATCAATCATTTTTTCAAACTTAGAATCATTTCTATTAGGTTTAATTTGCTCAAATAATATTGAGAGGTTTTCATCATTCAGTTTTAGTTCAAACCCATTTCTATTTGCTAGAGAAATCTTAATAATTTCATAATTATTTGATGCTGCTAAATCGGCAAAAAAAATAGGATTAAAATTATAAAAACCATGATTTATCCAATCTATAAAAGGCAGTATGTTTAACATTATGCCATTTAATTTTGTCAAATTATGAAAATTTAAAAATAATGCATATTGATTGAAAACATGCTCTCCTGTTCCATTATTTATAACAAGATCATATTTTTCATTATAACTATATGTTTCCAAAATATTTTTATTAAGATCAAATTGTAAGCTATTATATGCACCATTAATATCAATAGATTTATATTCTTTAAACCCAACTGAATTGAAATAATCTTCTGTAGTAAAAGATTGAGAATTTGATAGGTTAATTAAATTTTTTTTTTGAATGCTGTTTATTGTCTTATTATTATCCACTAAATTTTTAACAAAAATATCGTTAATTGAAGAAGTTTGAGAGCCTAAATCAACTGCTTTTGGATTGTTATTTGAAATAATATTCCTACACTCAATAACATTTAAAGCGGCAACTGGATTAAAAGTCATAGTATTTAATATTTATTAATTAATTTTATATCTATAATAAATTTAATATATTAAAGTAAATAGCAATGAACAAATATTCTGAGTATTATTATGAAGTTATTGAAAAGTATAAGTTATTTCATGAAAATGGAATAAAAAAAGGTAATAAAAGAAAACCTGGCGAAAGTACATTTTTGGGTTATTCCTTATCAAGATGGATTTTAGAAATTAAAGAAATTATTAAAATTAATAAATGCCGCTCATTATTGGATTTTGGATGTGGTAAAGGATTTTTATATAAAAATAAATTTAAAATTAATCATCAAGAGTATCGTAACTTACTAGATTGTTGGGAATTAGAGGATGTTTATCTATATGATCCTGGGGTTAAAGAATTCTCAGTCTATCCAGTAAGGAAATTTGATGGTTTAATTTGTACTGATGTTATAGAGCATATTCCAGAAAGCGACGTTCTACAGTTCATAGATAATTTGTTCAAATTATCAAATAAATTTATATTTGTGGTTATAGCAACTATACCTGCTACAAAATTTTTCGATGATGGTAATAACATTCATTTGTGTCTAAAGACTGAGGAAGAGTGGAAAAAAATATTTTTAGAATTTAAAGCTAAATACCCTGAAGTTAATCAATATGTAAATTTTAATGAGTAATAAAAAATATAAATCTAATTTTTTTCAAAGAATAAATCTTTAATATTTTCTCCTTCGTTAAACTCAGTTAATTTTTTACTACCTGGACTATTTCCATACTCATCATAAATATTATTATAACCAAATTTAGATAAATATTTCAAAATATCTAAGATGTTATGTTTTCGACATTCAATAATAATTTTGGGCAAAAAATTTTCAATCATTTTTTCTGCACCAAAGATAACATTTAAATCTTCACCTTCTGTGTCGATTTTTAATCCTTTTAAATTAATTTTATTATTTGAAAATTTTAGACTATCAAGCTTGATTGCTTTTGTATTTATGCCCTCAATCCCGATTTTGCCACCTTTGGATAAATATGACCAGTATTGAGATGTCTTTATATCAAACTTAACCATCTTATCATTATCTGATACTGCAAAATTGAATAAAGAGGCATTTTTATTATTAAAATTATTTAATCGTAAATTTGTAATAATTCTATGATAATTAAGAGTGAAAGGCTCAATTGATATAAGATGATTTTTATTGTTACTAACTAACGCTGCTACTGTGTATAAACCA
Organism: uncultured Alphaproteobacteria bacterium; assembly: GCA_902614085.1. Taxonomy (GTDB): domain Bacteria; phylum Pseudomonadota; class Alphaproteobacteria; order HIMB59; genus CACPNW01. Next base: position 267,928 of record CACMJS010000001.1, on the reverse strand, counting down.
GTGTGTGCCCCAACATCTATGTAGACACCTTCTTCTTTGGACCAATCACACCACTTATCTAATGCAAAGTCTGAATAATTATCATCCCAAAACCTTCGTGATATTGAAGTATCATCACTATTTATAACCAGCATGTCAAAGTGTATATTGTTTATTTCAATTCTAAATATTCCAGAAACTGGTGTTTTTTTTACAGATTTATTTTTTAAATTCTTTTTTATTTTTTCAGCTTCAATATTCTTGTTTATGAACATAAATTTAATTTTTTATATATATAAAATATCAATAACAAAAAAGGTTATAATAGTGATGCTGAAATTGCAAAATAATTTGCTAAAAAATTAATTTAGAACACACGGAAATAAAGATAACTTCAGAAACGTTGGAGCGGGCGAAGGGATTCGAACCCTCGACTTCAACCTTGGCAAGGTTGGTTTAATTGCTGATTAAACCCCGCACATAAACAATTTCTCCCACACATTTTCTCTTTGTCACAACAGTGTCACAAGGAGATATCAAATGGCAACACTACGTAGAAGAAATAATAAATGGCAAGTCCAAGTAAGAATTAGAAATTATGGTGCAACTAGTAAAACATTTATTAATAAAAAAGATGCATTGCAATGGGGAAAGGAGAAAGAGATAGAGCTTCAAAGATGTGCTATAAAATATAGACCACAAAAATTTCCAATAACAAGAAAACTAATTGAAAAATATATTAATAATATTTCAATAAAAAAAAGAGGTTATGAATTTGAGAGGTATTGTTTTAATAATTTTTTAAGAACTTCTTTTTCTAACTTACCTATAAATCAGATTTCAACTAAACACTTATCTGAATATAGAGATATAAGATTAGAAAAGGTTAAGGCATCTACATTTCTAAGAGAACTAAATTTAATTAGACACTTCTTTAATATTTTAAAGAGAGAATGGGGTTATGAAATTGATAATCCTTGTAATAATTTAACTAAACCAAAGGTTTTTCAAAAAAGGGAAAGAAGATTAACTGAATATGAATATAATTATTTAGTTAAAGGAAACTATTCTCATAACACTCTTAGAAATATAATTGAAATAGCAATTGAAACTGGCATGAGACGTGGTGAAATTTTAAATATAAAAAAAGAACACATCAAAACAGATACTCTATTAATACCCATAACAAAGAACGGTCATCAACGAATAATTCCTCTGACAAAGAGAGCTAAATATATTTTACATGAAACGAAACTTCCTTTTTCTATGTCTGCAAATGCTGTTAGACTAGCTTGGGAAAGATTAAAAAATAAAGCTAATATTAAAGACTTACACTTCCATGATTTACGTCATGAAGCTATCTCACAGTTGTTTGAAAAAGGATTAAGTATTCCTGAAGTAGCCTTAATTTCTGGACATAAAGATGTAAGAATGCTTTTTAGGTATACACATTTGAAAGCTGAAGATGTATTAAAAAAATTATAAAAATAATATGATGAGTAAAAAATATCTAAATTTTAGCAAAGATGAATTAATTAAAGAAATCATTCAATTAAAAAAGAGAAAAAAATTCGGTCTTAATTGGGAAAACAAAAGAGAAGAAGTAATTGATAAGTGTACTTCTAATATTCCTTTGCTGAAAGAAGATTCTAAAAAAAAAATATTGGTAGATAAAAATAAACCAATAAATCTTCTAATAGAAGGGGATAACTTCCACTCTCTTTCTTGTTTAAATTATACTCATTATAAAAAAATAGACATTATATATGCAGACCCACCTTATAATAATGGAAAAAAAGATTGGAAATATAATAACGACTTTGTAGATAAAGAAGACCCGTACAGACACAGTAAATGGTTATCATTTATGTATAAAAGATTAAGTATAGCAAAAAATCTTTTAAAGCCTGATGGGGTTTTAATTTGCACAATTGATAAAAATGAACAAGAAAATTTAGGCTTGTTATTAAGAGAAATTTTTTTTGAAAAAACTGTTGTTTGTGTATCAATAATTCATAATCCTGGTGGCATTCAGGGTGATAATTTTTCATACACAAATGAATTTGCTTATTTTGTATATCCTAAGAAAGGAGTTTATATTTCAAAAAAAGAAAGTGAAGACAACAAACCTAGAGCATTTAGAGATTGGGGTAAGCCTACTTCTAAAAGAAGTTCCACAAAAACAATGTTTTATCCTATATTTGTTAAAAACAACAAAATTATAGGTTTTGGAGATGTTTGTGATAATGATTTTCATCCAAAAAAATCCAATATCATTCTTAAAGATGGCGTTATAGCTGTCTATCCAATTGACAATGACGGTGTAGAAAGAAAATGGAGATTCAAGAGAGACTCAGTTGAGGAAATTGCTGAAGAACTTATTTGTAAAAATATAAAAAATGAAATTTCTATTTTTAGAATTAAAAAGAATTATAGATGGAAAACTGTTTGGACAGATAAAAAATATAGTGCCAATACTTTTGGCACCAAACTTTTAAATAATATAATTAAAGGAAATTTTCCATTTCCAAAATCTTTATATGCAGTGATGGATTGTATTAAGGCTGTTTTGCATGATAAAAACAACAGTATTATTTTAGATTTTTTTGCAGGTTCTGGAACAACTGGTCACGCAGTTTTAGAGTTAAATAAAAATGATAATGGAAATAGAAAATTTATACTATGCACAAATAATGAAGATAATAATAATGATGGTTTAGGTGTAGCAGAAGATATTTGTTACAAAAGGATAAGTAAATTAATAAAAGGATACAAAGGAATTAGAGACAAGAAATTTCATAAAGGTTTAGGTGGCAATCTTAGTTATTTTAAAACAATTTTTTGTCCATCAAGTATTACAGACAAAAATAAAAAATTACTCTTATCTGAAATAAAGGATATGCTTTGTATTAAAGAAGGAAAATTTAATAAAATTAAAGAGAATAAAGATTTCAGTATCTATGGAAACAAAGAGGGCTATATGGGTATTATTTACAACCATCAAGAAATAGAAAATTTTAAAAAAGAAATCTATAAAATAGATGGCAAATTTAATATTTATATTTTTTCACTAGGTGAGGATGATTTTGAGGAAGAATTTGATGTTTTTAGTAAAAAGATAAATATTTTACCATTGCCTGATGCAATATTAAGAGCTTACAATAAAATATTTAATAGATAAGGTTATTTAATGCAGCTTAAAAATTATCAAAACAAAGCTATAAAAAAACTTGTATCTAGAAGTGAAGAGTTACTTGAGCAGAGCGGTCAGGGAAAATTAGTATTTAAATCTCCTACGGGGTCTGGAAAAACTATTGTAACTGCAGAGTTTTTAAAACAATTAGTTAGTAGTAGAAATATAAAAAATCCTCTCTCATTTATTTGGACAGCTCCTAGAAGTTTGCATTTACAAAGCAAAGAAAAATTAGAAAAATATTATGAAAAATCAAAAGCTTTAAATTGCTCTACATTTGAAGATTTGATTGAAAGGCACATACCTGAAAATGAAATTTTGTTTTTAAATTGGGAGAGTATTAATAAAAAAAACAAAAACACCATAGTTAAAGAAAATGAAAAAGATTTTTATTTAGGTAAAATAATTGAAAACACAATTGATGAAGGTAATGATATAATTTTAATCATAGATGAAAGTCATCATCATGCAACAAGTGATATTTCAAAAAATTTAATTACTGACATTAATCCAAAACTTACAATAGAAGTTTCGGCAACCCCTATAACTTTAAATCCAGATGAAATTGTTAGTGTTAAATTAGAAGATGTTAAGATTGATGGGATGATAAAAAAATCAATTATTCTTAATCCAAATTTAAAAAATGCTTTAATGAATAATAAAATTAACTCCACTTTATCAGAAGGGACTGATGCAATTGTTTTAAAAGAAGCATTGAATAAAAGATTAGAGTTAAAAAAAAATTATGAGAAAAATAAAATTGATGTTAATCCTCTTTTACTAATTCAGTTACCTGATAAAAAAACTAAGCAAGATGAATTAATAAAACAAGAAGTAACAAAAATTCTCAGAGATGAGTACAGCATTACAAAAGAAAATGGAAAATTATCTTTTTATTTATCTGAACAAAAAGAAAATTTAGAAAATATTTCTATCAATAATAATAAAACAGAAGTATTAATTTTCAAACAGGCAATAGCTCTAGGTTGGGATTGTCCACGAGCACAAATATTAGTGCTTTTTAGAGATTGGAAAAGTTTAACTTTTTCTGTTCAAACTGTTGGTCGAATAATGAGAATGCCCGAACCAGAATTAGGACATTATAAAATTGAACTATTAAACCACGGATTTGTTTTTACAAATTTATCGAATATTGAAGTAAAAGAAGATATTGCAAGAGATTACATCAATATTTATTCAAGTAAAAGAATAAATAAATATAAATCAATTAAACTTATTTCTGTTTATCAGTTTCGTCAAAGAGAAAAAACTCGTTTAAGTTCAAAATTTGTTAAAATATTTCTAGATGTGGCTTGTGACTATTCATTAGAAAAAAGAATTAAGATTAAAAATCAAAAATTTAATCAAACAATTATATCTGACTTTAAAAGTGAAGATTTAGACAGCTTAAATGAGACTAAAATAACTGGTAATTTCCAATTTAATACAAAAAATGAAAATGATTTACAGAAACTATTTGATTTTTTTATTAAAAATCAACTATCTCCATTTTATCCAGAGGAACGCTCTATAGGAAGATTAAAAGAGGCAATATATAATTTTTTTAATTTAAAACTTAATATGGATTATCAATATAAATTTTTAGAAATTATTAGTATAATTTTAAGCGAAGCCAATGTGAATCACTTTATTAATACAATTGATATTGCTAAAGAAAAATACATTTCAGTTACTAAAGAGAAAAAAAATAAACTACAGAAAATTTCAGAATGGGAAATACCTGAATTATTAAATTTTAACCAAAACCATGAAGAGCTACAAGCAGTTAAATCTGCAATGCAACCATTTTATTATGATAATCGATGGAAACCAGAAAAAGCATTTATAAATTTATTAGAAAAATCTAAAGAAATTGTTTGGTGGTTTAAAAATGGTGAAAGTGATGGTACTTTTTTTGCCATACCATATGAAATAAACAATGAGACTAAACCATTTTATGTTGATTTTATTGTATTATTCAAAAACAATAAAATTGGACTTTTTGATACTAAAAGTGGAAGAACAATTACGGATTCAAAAGAAAAAAGTGATGGTCTTCAAAAATATATCAATAAACATAAAGGCTTTATTGGAGGCATAGTAACCAATACTAATCCTAAAGATTTTTCAGGTAGATGGATTTATTACAACAATAAAGGTAAGGACATTGTATTAAATGATTATTCAAATTGGGAACAATTACATATATAATTGGTTAATTTCTTATTAATTAATTTATATGAAAATTTTCTTCTGAATTTATTAAGTATGTGAATTAAAACTCTTTTAGATAGGAGAGTGTAAACAAACTTCTTCTAGTAAATTTCTTCTCAAACAAACCTTCTTTTTTCTTTTCTGGCTCATCTTGAGGAGTAGTTTCTTCTTTAGGTTTTTCATCATCAAAACCATAAAGAGTGCCTCTCATAGCAAAACTCGATAAAATAAATAATCCATATAAAGGTCCAAAAAATGTAAGCATTCCTACCCTATTAAGAGTTCTCGCAGTTATATCTGGAAAGAATTTTTGAATAACAATTCCAAGCTCATCTCTAGTTATTTTATCCCTATAATACGCAACTAAGAAAGGTGTTAAGCGAACTACATAAGACATTACTCCAGCAGCTGTTGCACCAGTGGCTAACTCAACTGATGAATATTGATTTAAAATTTTATCAAAATTTTCTGAAGTTACACTTTCAACAGTGTCAGTATCAACATGACTTACAAAAGGGCTGTTAATTTTTTCCTGTATCTCTTGTGGTGCAACTATAGGAATATCAGGATGTTCCTGAATATGTCTTTCGATATAATTATTATCAGTTGTATATTTATAATTTACTTTAACGGTTTCGCCTGTAATTGAGTTTCTATATATTGCATCGTAACCTTCAGTATTCTGTTTATCACTTAATTCTGCAGACCATTCATCCCCATCAGCATTTTCTTTTATAACCTGAAGTATTTCAAAAAATTTTGAATTTACATTGATTAGGACTTTTTCTAATCCTTCTGCGTCATAACTATTTGCTAAATCTTTTATTTGTTCTGAAGTTGCATCAGCTCCTAATTGAGTTGGAAAAGCTTGTTTCCATGCATCTAAATATATTTTACCAAAAGGGCCATTTAGATTTTCAAACTTACCCATCATTGTGAAAGCGAGAGAACCAGCAAAAAAGAATTCGCCTTTAATTTGAGCTTTAAATTTATTGTTTACATCAAAAGCATCTTTAATATTTTTATAAATTGATTTTGATAAATTTGGAAAATCTACAAAAAGATATTTGCTAGAACTTTTTAAAATATTGTAAGTATACTTAGTGGTGTTTCTCACAATTCTAGAGATTGATAAGAAAGATAATTTTTTAATACTTTTAAAATTTTTTATTTCATCAAAGACTAAGTATAAAAATAATCCATAAAAAAGTGTTGTAGCAAAAGTACTAAATGCAACAGCAGGAAAGGCAATACCAGCGGTTAAGTTTGCAACTGTTTTAAAAACTGAATTTAAAACAAACTTAAAGAGATATAGAACTGTAACCGAAGTAAGAGCTAAGCCAGTTATAATCTTAGTTAATTTTGTAATAGAAAATATTGCACTTATTTCAATAAGCCCTACAAGCTGGGCAATTCTAAACGCCATTACAACCTCAACTGCTTGAGCAACTAATAAAAGTGCACCTACACCATCAGGCATTCCAACTAAAACTGCGTTAAATACTGAGCAAGCAAGGATGAAACGAAAAACTTGTTCCTCTGTTTCTTTTATTTTTAAAGATTTAACAAAACCAAATATGTCTTTTGGCATAATTAAATCAATTAGAAACCTAGGAGCAATGATGTCCTTAACAAAGTTAATGTACTTATTTTTATACCAACCTTTTTTAAACATTTAAAATAAGTTATATTAAACTCAAAATTATAACAATTAGTTCTATGTGGTTGAGGCAAGACATAGATTTTTTCCTCTACGAAGGGCATTATCTAAACCTTCGAGATACCAATAGTTAGTTTCAATATCAAAATATTCTTTTGCTACAAAGTTTTCTTTATCAATTATAACAACTTCAAATTTATCATGGGGTTTAAGTGTTTCAGCAAAATCATCCATATTAAACATACCTAATGATAACCATACTGAATGACCCATTAAAAAGGGATAGATAAAACGCACCTTCGCCCAACCAGTGGTGTTGTTAATTTTAATATAAACCTTTTTTTCTAAAAGCATGTTGATACGTGGATGATTATTGGCAGTATAAAAACTAAATAAGTTTTCTAAGTAATTACAATTCGATTTAGAAATATAGAAATATAAATTATCACCAACTTGGACCTGACCGTTTCTTGATATTAACACACCATCATTGTCTATGGGCTCAACTCTCCAAGTAGGTAAATCATCTTTAATACCTATTGATGAAGCATTAACTATGGTGGCACCAACTAGGAGGACATTAATAATTAACAGGGAGAAAAAAAATAATACATAACGTTTAATTAGTGCCACATTTTAATTATAGATTTTGAATTAGGCAATGAAGAGGAATAATTGTGTTAAGTTTAAGAAATTATGATTTTATAGAAGAGAAGCTACCTAAATTTTTACATAAGGCTATACCTTTTAACAAGTTGCTCATTTTAAAAAGTATTGAAGGTGAAAATCTTGTAAGTGAAATTTGTAGCTTAGTTAAAAAAAATGATAAATTAACTATTAGACGTCTTGATGTTTACATCAAAAATATTTTAGCAAATCTAATTCATGCACATCATTTAAATCGCTATTTTGTCTACTATTCAGCAAGATATAACGAATATATTGTTCCAAAAAAATATGACCCTTTATCAATTGGATATAGACCTTTTATAAAAACAATAGATGAACTTTTAAAACTTGGGTTAATCAAAACAAAACGTGGATATAATTTAAAACCTGCAAGACGTTCGAGAATGATTGCTACATCAAAACTAAATAAAATTATCAATAAATACAATGTTGATAATAGTAATGTGTTGGAATTGCCAATAGATGAAATTCAACTGAAGGATAAGAATAAAAAATTTATTGATTTCTATGACACTCCTTCAATAACTAAATCTAGAAATATACTAAAAAAATATAACACTCTCTTAAACAAAACAAAAATTAGCTTAAAGCAAAGTAAACAGGTAAAGGATTATATAAAAGAAAACGAATACAAGATTGATACATTAAAACATTCTTACCACCGGATATTTTCAAACAGTTCTTGGAAACAAGGTGGAAGATTTTATGGACCTTGGTGGCAATATATTACTAATGATAAAGAGAAAATTGAACTTAGAAAATATTTACTAATTAACAATAAACCTACTGTTGAATTGGATTATAATTCTATTCATATTCATCTTCTTTACGACAAAGAAAACAAAGTATTAGATAATTCATCCGATGCTTATACTTTATCAGGATATCAAGATAAAAGAGCAATAGTAAAGACCGCAATATTAATTGCTATTAACTGTTCCAGCGATAAATATTATTCTCAAACAGTTGCAAATGCTTTGTCTTCTAAAGATACATTTCAAAAAGGAATAGGTTATAAAAAAATTGTAGAGGTTTTTAAACAACACCATCCATCAATTGCTAAATATTTATTTACAGGGGTTGGTATTAAACTACAAAACATTGATTCTCAGATAGCTGAGTACATCATCATGAAAATGACTAATAAAAAAATACCGGTTTTAAATATCCATGACTCTTTTGTAGTAGAAAAAAAATACCAACATGAACTTAGACAAGTTATGACATCAGCCTTTAAGAATTTTAAGCTTAAATCTATACCAACAATAAACGCCAAATAACTCTGACAGGGCTTTATTATTTTCTTTCCTGTTACTGATTCCTTTTAAGCAAATAATGGCAGAATACTGGGATTTCTATTTTCAAATATTAATTGCATATGTAGCCCTTAACATCATATTCACATTTATAATCTAAGTTCGTACCATAATAGATATGTAGAAAACCATTAGTCTGGCTATTATTAATTTCAAAAATATGACCTGGAAAAAACTCTCCTATTATTTTCCAATCACTATTTATTTTTTGGAGAATATAGGAGGTACAACCACTACTTCCACAAACAAGAGAGCCTTCTGTGTATGCGACCACTTCATTAACACCATCATCATTTAAATCAACTGATGTTGCTTTGTATTTAATGATATCACTTAGTTGTTTGGAAGGTGGATATAAAATTTTTGACTTATCATTTTCAAATAAATATGGGACATGGCTCTCTTGAAGATATATTTTTAAAGTATCAATATAAATATCAAATAAGCCATTAGAAATTGCGTCGTATTGGTACTTATCAATTTCATAATCTGTATTAAAAAAATCAAATTTACTGTCATTAGCTTTTACATGGAGAGATGAAAAAACTATGAAGAAGATTAGTAGAATTTTTTCCATGTTTTATTTTGTAATTACTTCAATGTTTGACACTTCTTCTAAAAATTCTATTGGTAAAAAATATTTCCACTCGCCAGTTTCAAATATGAAAAATACTTCTTCTCCAAAACAGTGATTGATTAAATGAATTTTTCCAGGTTTTTCAAATACGTCATGGTAATCATCTTCATAATTTATTTCACTTACGTTTAAAAAATTATATTGTTTTAATTTTTCATCAAATCTTATTTTATCTTTTATCCACTGATGTTCTGTACTTGCATCTTCTTGGTGTTCATTAAAATCATCTATTGCCGTTACCTTAAAGTTTGATGCGATATTCTCTATTCTTAAATGATGTTGCAAAACTTCATCTACAGAATATTGACGTGTTTCTCCAACAGCATCCTCAAGGCATAAATAAAAATCTTTATCTTCATTTAAATTGTGAGTAATCATGTTCATTATAATTACTCTTAAATCCTGAAATGCTAATTGAGAATTTTTTATAACATTTTCAATTGAGTCATTTGATTTGACTAGCGTGCCTATACTATCTGAAAATTTTAAAGCCCTATCTGTTAATAGAAACAATATTTCATCATTATTAGAAAATAATTCAAACAAAGATACTCTGTCTGTTTTATGAAATAAGTTGATAGTACTAAAATCAATATATTCTAAAAATCTTATTTCATTCTCATCATAAATTATTTTTCTTATTTTTCCTTCTTTATCATACTTATCTTGAGATAAATCATCTCCAAATCTTTCACCGCTTATTGATTTGTTATACTTAAAAAAATAACTAGGTACTTTTTTTTCCGTTTCTAAGTATTGGTAAAGTAATAAATTATTCATTTTTCTAAAGTACCATCTTAAGAAAATTACTACAACTCATCGCTATAATGATATTTGATTTTGCCCATAAAGCTATTAATACTTAAAATGTTTTAACAGTCATAACTCTACCAATGTTTTATGTTTTTGCTTATTATTCTGTAGTAAATTGAATTTAAGAGTTAAGTATTTTAATACCCTCTTAATTATATAAAACTAGTTAACATACAAATTTGATTAAAATATGACTGTCCAACATAAAGGTATGGCATACCCCATATGGCACATGTCTACACCCTATTAATAATTTTTATTCTGTCACAACTCAGTCACAATGAAATTGTATTATTAGTTAATTTAAGAAAAACTTAACAGACAACAGAGAAGGTTTGTAAGGGATTTTGGAGCGGGCGAAGGGATTCGAACCCTCGACTTCAACCTTGGCAAGGTTGCGCTCTACCCCTGAGCTACGCCCGCATAATTTACACAATTACCACTTTGAGTTTATAAGTCAATATTTGAGAAAACGATTTATTTAAATCTTCTTCTGTAAACAATATCAACAAGTAACATATGTGGAAGCGTTAAAGCAGCAAGTCCAATGAAAATTACTTTCAATATCGACTCATATAATGATAAATTTTGAACTAAATAGTAAACAATTCCTAAACCACCAATCCAAGAAATTACTGTGAAAATTATTGTGGAGTAAATAACAAAGTATTTATTTTTTAAGTTTAAATAAATATTTTTAATCAGATGTTTTAAATGTTTGTAGGTGTGAAAAAAACAGAAATATATTGCAAAGCTAAGTAACGGATCAAAAAAATAAAAAATTAATAAAAGAAATAGAATCTCAATAATTCCTTTTCGTAATTTCTTTTCCAAAAAAGTGAGATAAATAAAATATATCATCGATAATAATGTTAAAAAATATGGGATGAAAAAATATTTTTGGATTGAGTAAATATTATCATTTGTAAGATATTCAAATATCAAAAAAGATTGATCTTCATTAAAAAATATTATTCCAAAAATAATAGTCATTCCATAAGTAAAACTTATAGAATACTTATATTTATTTATTTTAAAATTTGTCCAATCACATAATCCAAAATGGGCAATAGTCATTATAATAAAAATCGTTAGTGCAATAATAGGAAAATATAACCAAAATAAAATGACTAGAAAAAATAAAATTAGATAATAAAAAATAAATTGTAGAAATTGAATTCTGTTTCTAAAACCTACTAAGGAAGCAACTGCACCATCAAATGAACCATGTGGAAGACCAATGAAAAAAATTAATAAAAAAGAAATAATATTTAAAATTGTAAGGTCAGCTAACATATTATTTAAATAATTCTTTTATAAAAGGAAGCTTGGGCATACTATTTATAATTTTTAACTTAGTTAGTAAATTTGATTCACCCATCATAAAACTTTGGAATTCATTTCCATTAAGATTAGATGCAAGCCTTATAAATGACCTTCCATCTTCTATGTTATTTTTTAAAAAATTAATAAAAACTTTATCCATTTTGCTTTCTAAGAAATTGTGGATGTTTACATAATTGTTCTTTGAATTTTTTAACAATTGGATTTGTTTTATAAGAAATGAAAAAGCATATCCAGTAGAGGGCTTGCACGCACCTCCTCTAATACCAATATTGAAGATATTTGAATTGACTGATCTTTTCTCCCCTGCAAAAAACATTGGTATTACACCTTTTTCTGAGCTCTGTTCTTTAAAATTATTAATATTATTTTTCTTTAAATAATCATTTATTTTTTCTCTATACCAGGAGCTGTGAAAAACATCTTTTGAAAAAACTGTTGATTCAACTAGCGCTTTATTGTGACTAAATGGTAGTATGTATATAAAATGTAATACATTGTTTTCTTCGGTAAAGTGCATCAAGGTTAATTTATCTTCATTAAAAGTATTATCTCCCACGGTAATATTAATTCCAAAAAAATGTTGTAATAATTCACCCTTCTTTTCTTTAGCTGATCTTGAATCATATATATTTTCAGCGTAATATATTTTGTCATCATCAGTGATTATTTTAAAATAATTTTGTTCAGGAAAATATTGGACAACTTGTTTGTTTATGATTTCTAATTTATTTTTTGTTTCTAAGCAAAATTTTTTCCAAGTTTTAAAACTAATGACACAATAAGGTTTATCTAAACTTGTATGTGTTACTTCAGTATTTTTGTTACCAATAGTCCATTTGTACCATTTTTTTTCAATAATTTTTTCAAATGGTTTCATCCAATCTGTTAACCAAAAACCAAAAATATTATCTCTTTTGTTTATATCTTCACTTTCAAATGCAATAATTTCATTATAGTTATCTCCATAAAGAATTTTATTTACAGCTAAACCACTAGGACCTAAGCCAATTATTGCAGCTTTATAAATTTTCATTTGGAAGCTTGTCTCTAATTTTTTGATACTGATAATTCATAAAGGGGATAAAAATAAAAAGTAAAATTGATTTAACTGTAATTAAAGATTTTTCTAATAAGTTTAAATATACTCTTTCTCTTAAATATTTTTTTTTATTGGATTTTATCTTAATACCAATACCTCTATAGACGTTAGCTGCAATGAATATGCCAAGTCTAGTAGATAGCGGGATATATTTTAAACCAGCAAAACCATTTTCATAAAACTTATCTGAAAGGCCTATTACTTCATGAATTGCATTTGATATTCTTTCATCTTTTTCTCGACTTTTGTTATGAAGATCAGTCAAATTTTTTAATGATATATCAGGTATCAAATTGGCAGGTAAATATATTCTTTTCATTTTAGAATCTTCATAAACATCGCGTGCTATATTTGTAAGCTGCATTCCAATACCTAAATCAATTGCGGATCGTGCTGCCTTTTTATGTTTCACTCCTATAATTTTAGACATCATTAACCCAACAGTACCAGCAACATGATAAGAGTATTTTATAAGCTCCTCCTTGTTTTGAATTCTTATTTTTTTTTGGTCCAATATTAATCCTTCTATTAAATCTATAAAAATTAAATTGTTAATTTCATTTTTTTGCAAAAAAATATTTATTTTATTATTTTTATTAGTCCTTATTTCTTCAATAGAATCTTTAAGATAGATAGTTTGATCTTCACTATATTTATCAGCAATATCATCAAAATATCTACAAATTGAATAAAGAGTGCCAGCGTTTTTTTTGTAACTTTTTGGTAAAAAAAAACTTGCCCAATAAAAACTTTTGCCTTCCTTTTTAAGGTCAGCAGATGAATTAAACTTTAAATCAATCATTGTTATTTTAATTCAGCTTTAATTATGTTTTCAACAACTTTGGCTGATGAAAGAACTCCTGGTATTCCAGCGCCTGGATGAGAACCTGCCGCTGAAAAATATAGGTTTTTAATTTTTTTATCTTTGTTGTGATACCTAAACCATGCTGACTGTGTAAAGATCGGAGCTATAGAAAAACCAGCTCCGTGCATAGAATTGTAATCATTTTTAAAATCTTTAGGATTCATCCAAAAAACATCTGTAATACTCTTTTCTAAGTCTGGCATAATGGTTTGAGATAATTCTTTAACTATATTATTTTTAAGGTTTTCTGATTCAACATCCCAATCAATTTTTCCTTGTAAATTGGGTACTGGACATAGAACATAAAAACTATCACAACCTTCTGGAGCAAATGACTTATCTGTTGCAGTAGGTCTGTGAATGTATAATGAGAAATCATCAGATAATATTTTATTTTTAAATATATCATGAAGCAAAGATTTAAATCTTTCAGTCATCCAAATAGTATGGTGAGCAACTTTATGGTATTGTTTTTTCGTACCAAAAAAAAGAACAAAAAGTCCCATTGAATATAACAAGTTTTTTTCTTTTAATACAGGTCTTCTTAAATTTTGTTTTTTTAAAAGTTTGGAGTAAACCATGGGTGGATCAGCATTACAAACAACTAAATCTATATTGGAAATTTCTTCTTTGTTTGTTAATATTTTTGTTATCTTATTATTTTGAACAATAAATTCTTTTGCCTCTGTATTTGTTTTAATTTTAATACCACAATCAATCATTAATTTTTTTAATTCAGATACGATTTTGCCAGTTCCACCCATACAAAAAAATACTCCCCATTTTCTCTCTAAATAATGAATCAAAGCGTAAATAGATGTTGTTGTGTGTGGATCGCCTCCAACCAAAAGTGGATGAATTGAAAATGCTTTTCTAAGATATGGATTTTTTAAATAACTATTTACAAGTTGAGATACTGTGAAATAACTTTTCAAAATTATCAAATTAGGAATAACTCCTAACATTTTAAAAAAAGAAATAAATGGTTTGTCAGCTAATTGTGTAAACCCTACATCGAATATTTTTTTTGATTGATTTAAAAGGTTAGAATATCCCTCTATGTCTCTTTTATCAAATTTACTTATCTCGCTGTTGGTTTTTTCAACTGTAGAACAATAATCAAAAGTTTTACCATCATGAAAATAATATCTATACCAAGGTTCAAGAGGAACAAAATTCAAATAATCTTCTCTTTTTTTTCCAAATAAACTAAATAATTCATCAAAAAGAAATGGTGCTGTTATGACCGTTGGTCCAGCATCATGTTTAAACCCATTCACTTCAAAAACTCTTGCTCTTCCTCCAAGGCTGTCTAGTTTTTCAATAATTGTTGTATCATAGCCTAATTTTTTTAATCTTAAACTAATCGCAATGCCTCCAAAACCACTTCCAATAACTACTGCTTTTTTTCCCATTGTTAATTTTGTAATTGTATTTAAATACCTTATTTCTTAATAAATATAATATTATTTATGCTTACAAAGACAGATTTATTTGAATTACTTAGTGTAAAAAATAAAGATTTTCAAATTCATGATCATGATCCTTTATTTACAGTCGAAGATTCTGAAAATCTAAGAGGTGAAATTAAAGGATCGCATACAAAAAATTTATTTTTAAAAAATAAAAAAAATAATTTTTTTCTTTTTAGTTGTGATGAAAATGCAAAGGTTGATTTAAAGCAATTTTCTAAATCTATCGATGCTAAGAATTTATCATTTGCTAATGCTGAATATTTAGAACAATTTTTGGGTATAAAACCAGGATCAGTCTCACCATTTGCACTTCTTAATGACAAAGATAATGTTGTTGAGTTTTACTTAGATGAAAAACTTTTTAACAGTGAAATAATTAATTTCCACCCCCTAATTAATACCACAACTATAAGTATAAAGACTTCAGAGTTTATAAACTTCCTCCTTGAAAATAATAAAAAAATTCATATTTTTTCTCTAGATAGTTATAGTATAGTCAAATCTTTATGAGTGAAAATTCAAATATAATCGATGTTACTGAAACAGAGTTTAATGATCAGGTTATTGAGGCAAGTAAAAGTAAATTAATTATCGTTGATTTTTGGGCTCCTTGGTGTGGTCCTTGTAAACAATTAACACCAATTTTAGAAAAAATAATATCAAAATCAGGAGATAAAATCACCTTAGTAAAAATTAATATTGATGAAAATCAACAAATTGCTGCGCAATTAAGAATTCAATCAATTCCTACAGTCTATGCATTTAAAGATAAACAAATTGTTAATGCATTTCAGGGTGTTATTCCTGAAGGTCAGATTATTGAATTTATTGAAAAATGCTTAGGATCCAAAATTAATGAAGATTTCACTGAATTTTACAATGAAATAGAAAGCGCCATGGCTGAAAATAAGTATGAAGAAATCAAAGACATTCTTCTAGAATTTATTTCTAAAAACTCAGATGAAATTAAAGGTATTTGTTTTTATTTAGAGTGTTTGATCGAACTTAAACAATTTGAGGAAGTAGGTGCGTTCATTAACTCATTAGAAAAAGATGTGCAAGAAAAGGATGAGGTTAAACAGGTTTTAAAGAAGATGGAAATTGTGAAAAATAATTCATCCGGACCAAATATAAATGAGCTACTTGATAAGCTTGAAAGTGAACCAGATAATATTGATTTAATTTTAGAAATATCAGATAAATATTTTTCAATGAAAGAATATGAAAATGGAATGGATTTGCTTCTAAAAAATTATCCAAAAAACAAGGATAGTATAAAAAATAAGATGGTAGAATTTTTTGGTGTACTTGGAAATACTGATCAAGTTACTATTCAATATAGGAAGAAGCTTTCACAATTAATGTTTTCCTAACATGGAAATCCCTATCTTTCCTTTAAACGGCGCAGTCCTTTTTCCAGGAACAAGCTTGCCTCTGAATATATTTGAAAAGAGATATCTTGAGATGGTGGACTACGCTCTCTCAAAGGAAAGATGCATAGGCATGATACAATCTGATAAAAAAAATAAACTCTATAATATTGGTTGTATTGGAAAAATTCATAGTTTTAGTGAAACAACAGACGGACGATATTTAATTAGTCTACAGGGCACTAATTGTTTTAAAGTTAAAAAAGAATTAGAAAAAAAATATAAGTTTAGGTTGGTTGAAGCTGAAATGTTAGATTTTGATGAAGATAAAAACATTATAAATGAAAAACAAAAAAATGATCTTTTAGATAAGTATAGCCAATATATTAAAGTCAAAAAAATTAACTTAAACTTAGAAGAAATTCAAAATATTGATTTTAATCAAATTATTAAGTTTATAGCAATGATATCCCCTTTTAGCGATATTGAAAAACAGGCTCTTTTGGAAACAAAAAATTTAAGTGATTTTTATAAAAAACTTCAATCAATATTAGAGCTTGAGATTGTTGAAGATAATAATAATAATAATAAAACTATTAATTAACACCCATCGCAAAATCACTTATCTGATTTTTTAATTTTTTACTTTTCTCAATTAAATTAATAGCTGAAAACCTAGCATGATTAAAAATTGTATTGTCTGATTTAAAGAGACTATCAACTTTATCAGTGATTTGATACAGTCTATAAGCTTTGAAAAAATTATCTTTCTGAAATTCTTTACAAAATATTTCATCTCCCAATTCCAAACCTAGAGAGTTATATTTTTTGACAAGATTATATATACTTTCGACATCTTGCATTCCTAGATTCCATCCTTGTCCTGCAATTGGATGAAACGAATGAGCTGAATCACCTAAATAAATAATTCTATTCTCAAAAAATTTAGAGTTTAAATGAGCTTTTAGAGGAAAGGTTTGTTTGGTGATTATTTTTTTTATCTCTCCTACGCTTCCTTGTGTCTTTTCATTTAGAATGGAAATAATATTATTATCGTCCAAAGAAAGTAAAGAGTTTATAAATTCATTAGTGTTTGTCCAAACTACGGAACTTTGAAACTGATTTTTATTTTTTTGCATTGGTAAGATTGCAAGAGGTCCATTTTTAAAGAAGAATTCATAAGCAGTATTATTGTGATTCTTCGAGTGATAAAAATTTATTACAATTGCTTTTTTTCTATAATTTTTTCTATAAATTGGTGTTTTAAAAATTTTTCTTATAGAGCTGTTTTTTCCATCACATGCAAATAAAATATTTGTATTAATATAGAAATTATTTTGTTTGGTTACGATCCTGTCGCCTTGATAAAAAATATCTTTAACAGAAACATTGTTAAAAATTTCTACATTTTTTTGTTTTTGTAATTTTTTATACAAGCAATCAAGTATAAACTCATTTTTAACTATATATCCAAGATTGGATTTTCTTCTTTGATTATCAAAATAAATTTTGTTTGATTGATTCCTGTCTATTATCTGAATATTTCTTATTGGTTCTGCGTAATTACCAATTTCATTCCAAATATTTATTTCTTCAAGAAATTTTTTCGTACCCTCTGAAATTGCTGTTGTTCTTTTGTCTAAAATATTTTTATGATTAAATTTAGCATTTTGCTCTAAAACTACTACTTTATTCCCAAGCTTAGAAAGTGAATATGCTGTAACAGCCCCTATAAGACCTCCCCCTATTATACTGATGTTTGATTGAATTTCTTTCATAATTTTCTTCGAATTACCATAATCTAAATGTATTACAATCTAACTATATGTTCAAGTATGGTTCACTTAGAAATTTTATTGTTAAATTTATAGTAGGAATAATTTTATTTGGATTTGGCCTAATTTATTTTACCAGTCTTTACTCATACTCTGCAAATGATCCGGGTTTTAATCAATTTAATTACAATGTTAATGACAGCAATATTGAAAATTTAGTGGGTTTTTTTGGAGCTTATTTATCAAGTTATTCATTAATTTTTATTGGAACACTAAGTTATTTATTGGTGTTTTTTATAATACTAGAAGGTGGAAAATTGTTTTTAGGTATTCCTAGTAGATTTATAATTTTAAAATTTTTATCAAACCTGACAGGAATAACTCTTATTAATGTTTCCATAAAATCAGCTGATATAACCTTTTTAAAAACAGGTTTGGTTTCACAGTTCCTATTCGATTTATTTACAAATATAAATTTAAATCTTCTAGAAAATATTTTTATTGATTTTATTATAAATTTTTTACTTTTAGTATTTGGAGTAGTTTTAATATTTATATCTTTTAGGATAAAATTTTCTTGGATAAATAAATTATTTTCTTTCTTAAAATTTTTTAAATATTTTAAATTTTTATTTTCTATATTTGGTTTATTTAAATATATAAATTTTAGAAAAAAAATTACAAAAAAAACATTAAGAAGTGAACCAACAATTAAAAAAAGAAATCATGTCAGTTTAAGCAAAAAAAATAATAATAATCCTAAAACTAGTAAACAACTAGAGCTTGATAATTTTAGCTTTAGCCTTCCATCCAAAAATCTACTTTCGAAATCAAATTTAAAAAATAATAAAAACAAAGAATTGGAAAAAATAAACACTGATGCTGCTGTTAAGTTAGAGAAAACACTCTCTGAATATGGTGTTGAAGGAAAAATAGTTGGTTTTAGTAGTGGTCCAATTGTAACTTTATTTGAATTTATTCCAAATGCAGGAATAAAATCTAGTAAAGTAATAGGTTTGTCTGATGATATTGCTAGGGCAATGTCTTCTATTTCTGCTAGAATTTCAACTCAACCTGGCAAGACAAGCTTAGGTATCGAAATACCAAATACTAAAAGAGATAGTGTTTTATTTGGTGATTTAATTGAAGAAGATGAATTTGAAATTGAAAATGATTCCCTTACTCTTGCATTAGGAAAAGATATATCTGGAAAAAGTATTTTCGCAAATTTAGAGCGAATGCCTCACCTACTGATAGCAGGAACAACTGGTTCGGGAAAATCCGTGGGTATTAACACAATGATATTAAGCATACTTTACAAATTTAAACCTAATGAATGCAAACTAATATTAATTGATCCTAAAATGTTAGAATTGAGTATTTATGAAGATATTCCACATCTTTTAACACCTGTAGTTACTGATCCAAAAAAAGCTGTATTTGCTCTTAAGTGGGTAGTTAGAGAAATGGAAAATAGATATAAATTAATGAGCTCCTTAAATGTAAAAAATATAGATTCTTATAATGATAAAGTTTTAAGAACTATTTCGTCTGGAAGAAAACTTTTTAGGGAGGTTCAAACAGGTATTGATGATGATACAAGGATGCCTATTATTGAAAAACAAGAAATTATTCTTGAAAAAATGCCTTTTATTGTTGTGGTGATTGATGAAATGGCGGATTTGATGATGGTTGCTGGAAAAGAAGTTGAGTCATTGGTTCAAAGATTGGCACAAATGGCAAGAGCATCAGGAATTCACTTAATTACAGCCACACAAAGACCTAGTGTTGACGTAATTACAGGAACAATAAAAGCAAATTTTCCTAGTCGTATTAGTTATAAGGTATCAAGTAAATTTGATAGTAGAACAATACTTAACGAAATGGGTGCAGAACAATTATTGGGTAGTGGTGACATGTTGTTTTTAGAAAATGGCGGTATAATAAAGAGGCTGCATGGTGGTTTTGTGTCAGAAAATGAAGTTGAAAAGGTAGTTAATTATATAAAACAACAGGCTACATTTGATTATAAAAAAGAAATATCGTTATCAGAAGAAGAACTAAATATTTCAAATTCAGAAGATTTAATTTCAAATAACAATGATGATCTTTATGGTAAGGCAGTTGATATTGTGATTAAACAACAAAAAGTTTCAACAAGCTATATTCAAAGATATCTTCAGATCGGTTATAATAGAGCAGCAAGAATAGTAGAGAAGATGGAAGAAGATGGAATTATAAGCGAGGCAAATAACGCAGGTAAAAGACATGTTCTTAAAAAATGAACGGTATTTATTTTATATATTAGTAATAGTTTTTAGTTTTTTTGCCTTTAAAGCACAATCAGCTTCTGAAGACAAGGCAGAGGCGTTACAGTATTTAAGTTCACTAAGTGATTTCTCTGCTTCATTCCTACAAAGTGATGGAGAAAACTTAAGTGAAGGCAGAGTATATATAGGTAAAAAAAGAGTCAGGGCTGAGTATTTTTTACCAACAAAAATTCTAATAATTTTATCTGAAAATAAAGCGATGTATTATGATTATGTGCTTGAAGAAGATGAATTTTTTAATCCAAAAAATACTAATGCTTGGTTCTTTTATGACATATTTAGAAATCCTTATTTTTTTGAAGATGGAAAAGTAGAAGTAAAGAATAATGAGCTATTATTAGAAAAAAAAGGAATTGATAATGAAGAAAAAAATTTCGTTATAAGAATAATATTTGAGAAACAACCATTGATATTAAGGGCAATAGAGGTGGTGGTTGATAATGATATTCTTAAGCTCTCAATTTATAACCATAGTTACAATGAAGTTTTTGATAAAAATTTTTTTAAACTTATAAATCCTAATTTATTAAATTAAATCGTAATTAAAAGCTTTTCATTTTTTGTTTTGATTTTTACTTTGGTTTTTATGGTATTCATTTTTTTTCTTATTCTCGAAAGATGGCTTTCAAGAGAATTAGTTTCAATATTTGATTTAATATTTAATATATTTTCTTTAATAAAATTTTTACTTGTTTCTTTCTTCCTAATTAAACAGGTTAAGATCTCTAATTCTATTTTAGTTAGGTAGCAAAAATTATCATTATCAAGATTTATAAGTTTTTCTTTATAAAGAGATAAATCATGAAACTGAACTTTTAAGTTTTGAACAAAGTTCTCAATTCCGTTTTTTAGGTGATTTATAGAGAGCGGACTATTTAATATGTTTGATTTATTATTAAAATTTAATTTTTTCAAATTTGAAATTATTAAACAGTTATCAATTAACTTGTCATAGTCTTTAAGATCAATATCATTGTTATTTATAATAATTATGTTTGCTTGAGATACTTGTATATTATTTTTTATTTGATCTAATTTCATAATAGTTAATTCATAATCTAGAAGAAGAGAGGGTAAAAAATTTTTAATTTTGTTATTACAAAATATATTTAGTCCGTTTTTCACGATCTTTTTCCAAACAAGATTGTTCCAAGCCTAATGTATGTTGGATTAAATTGTAGTGCTTTCTCATAGTCATCGCTCATACCAATGCTTAACTCATTAATTTTGTTTTCATATGCAAGAAGTTTTAATTTATTAAAGTGATAGCCTGGGTCATCATCTATTGGCGGTATACACATTAAGCCGATAATGGATAATTTCATTTCTTGTTTTAAAAAAAACAAAAAGTCTTTCGTGTCTTCCGGAAAAATACCGCTTTTTGTTTTTTCTTTTCCTGTATTTACCTGAAGAAAAATTTTCTTATTTAGTAGTAATTCTCTATATTTTGAGAACTCTCTTGCTATTTTTTCCCTATCTAAAGTATGAAAAACATCAAAAAGCTGAATTGCTGATTTTACTTTATTTGATTGAAGTGGCCCAGTTAAGTGAAGTTCTATTTTGGTATTATCCAGCTTTAGTTTTTGAAATTTTTCTTCTGCTTCTTGAACTCTATTTTCCCCAAATATGTATACTCCGGCATTAATCGCCTCTAAAACGCTTTTAAGTGGATGATTTTTAGATATAGCAATAATTTTGGCAGAATTACTGCTTTTTTTTAAAAAATCCTTTATTTCATTGTATTTCTTAATATTAAACATAAATCATAATGTTGTAAAAAAACAACATTGTTTAAAAAAATATAATAAATCATTATGCTTTTTTTGTAATTTATTCAATTTTTAAATATTAGGACATCAATACAAGAGTGTTTCTTGTGTTTAATGAATATTCATTAACTCAAAAGGAGTAATTATGAAAAAAGAACTATTAATGGGAACTGCTCTAGTTTCTACGCTTGGTGCTGCTTCAGTTGCTGAAGCCGTAACAGCGACTATGAGTGGTAACCACCAAACTGGTGTTGAGTTTGATTCACCAACAGGTGGAACAGACACTAATGCCCAAATTAATGATAACAACTTTACTGTATCATTATCTGAAACTACTGACGGTGGAATGACTATTTCATCAAGCTTTAAGCTTATGGATGAAAATGCTGCTGCTGGTGATGTTGATGCTGGATTTACTTTAGCATTCACTGATGGCTCAAAGCTTGATGTTCTTAATGCTGGTAACGCTGCAGGATCACATGCAGTATCTATCCCAGGTTCAGCTGGTGCTGAAGGTGTAGCAACTACATCTGTTAACCAAGCGCAAACTGGTTTAGATTTTGGTGCTACATCAACAGTATTAGGTGTTGAGTATCACACTGCTTCTGACTTCATGGCTGATGGACTAAAAATGTCATTCTCAGCTTCTACAGATAGTGGTGCTGCTGCAACTGCTACATATAGAGTAGACAGTCACTACGCGATTGGTGCTACTTATGTAACTGACCTAGGTGACTCATCAGTAACTATCGGTACTGGTTATTCAGCTTCTGAAGGTTCAAAAACTGCAACTGCTATAACTAACGATGATTCTATGTTCCATGTTGGCTTAAGTGCTGTAACTGGAGATCTAACTGTTGCTGTTGGTTATGGTGATGGTAACAAAGGTGGCGTTAACTCAGCTGCAGCTGGTGTAGGTGAAGTTGAAGGTGACGTAGTTAAAGCTGGTGTTAAATATGTAAGCGGTGATCTAACATTTAATGTTGGTATTACTTCAGCTGATGCAAAAGATAACACTGTTGGTTCAAGTGGTGGGTCTGATGACTCTATCGATACTACTTCAGCTAGTGTTTCATATGCTGTAGCTTCTGGTGTGACTGCAATTCTAGGTTACACTTCAATGGAAGCAAGCAATGAAGGTGCTGCTACAGACGATGGATCTGCATGGTACATCGGTGCTAACATGGCATTTTAATTAAAGATTTTATATCTTTGAAAACGGCACTTTAACGAGTGCCGTTTTTTTTATGTTTTACATTTAGGCCCCAATACAATAATTATAATTCAATGATTTTGAACAAAGTAATTTTATTAGTATTTCTTTCTTTTCTTATTTCTTGCAATAGTAATAAAACTGAAGAAGAGATGGATGAGTTGTGGTCAAAAGCCCAGACTAAAAATGAAATTATTGAAAGATCGGGGACAAAATTTAATTCAGCAATAGATATGGATTTAGCCATGAGAGATGCTGAGACCAGACTTCAAACAGGAGGTGGTTTGTTGGGGAAGGGCGGAATTTCATTTAGTGGTATTATAAACAATGATTCAGGAAACAATAATTCTACAACGACAATTGCTATGACAGTAAACCCTTTTCTTTGGAAAGCGACCTTAGAAACAATTGATTTTATGCCTTTAAGCTCTGCAGATCAAGTTGGTGGAACAATAATTACAGACTGGTATTCAACATCTACTAACCCTAATGAGAGGTGTAAGTTAAATATTTTTATTTCTGGAATGCGGCTCAACACTGAAAATCTAAAGGTAACATCTTTTTGCCAAGAATATAAAGATCCTTCTTGGATAAATAAAAAGGTTGATCAAGAGGATAATATAAAAATTGAAAACGCTATATTAAATAAAGCAAAAAAATTAAAACTCCAATCAAGTTAAGAAGTGTCATCGCGATACAATCACAAATTAGTTGAAAAAAAATGGCAGAATATATGGTCAGACAAAAAAATTTTTCAGACTTCTAAAAATGAAAATGGTGAAAAGTATTATGTTTTAGAAATGTTTCCATATCCCTCTGGAAAGATACATATGGGACATGTAAGAAACTACACATTGGGTGATGTAGTTGCAAGATATAAAAAAATGAAAGGCTATAATGTCCTTCATCCAATGGGTTGGGATGCTTTTGGCCTTCCTGCTGAAAATGCCGCTTTAACTGAAAAAAAACATCCTGAAAGTTGGACGTACCAAAATATTAAAACAATGAAAAAACAACTTCTAAAAATGGGGTTGTCTCTGGATTGGGATAGAGAAATTGCAACATGCCAT
Source organism: uncultured Alphaproteobacteria bacterium (assembly GCA_902614085.1). Taxonomy (GTDB): domain Bacteria; phylum Pseudomonadota; class Alphaproteobacteria; order HIMB59; genus CACPNW01. The sequence continues at coordinate 243,113 of CACMJS010000001.1, read as the reverse complement.
CCTGATTATTACAAGCATGAACAAAAGTTTTTTATTGATATGTTTAAATCTGGTCTTGCTTATAAAAAAGAGGCTGAGGTCAATTGGGACCCTGTAGACAAAACAGTTTTGGCAAATGAACAAGTGATTGATGGAAAAGGATGGAGATCGGGAGCGCTTGTAGAAAAAAAGAAGTTATCTCAGTGGTTTTTAAAAATTAGCAAGTATTCTAATGAGCTTTTAAATGATTTAGATAAATTAGAAAATTGGCCTAATAAAGTAAAAATAATGCAATCTAATTGGATTGGTAAGTCCGTAGGAGTTGAGATTGATTTTAATGTTTCAGAAAAAAATAAAAAAATAAAAGTTTTTACAACAAGACCGGATACAATTTTTGGTGCTACATTTTTAGCTCTTTCTAGTGAGCATAGTTTGGTTGCTGAAATATCAAAGAAAAACTCGGATTTACTGAAATTTATTAAAGACTGTAAAAACATAAACCCTGATAAAATTAAAAGAGGGTTTAATACTAATTTATTTGCTGAACACCCATTTATCGAAGGCAAAAAAATTCCGATCTTTGTCGCTAACTTTGTTTTAAAAGAATATGGTCTTGGTGCAATTTTTGGTTGTCCTGCACATGATCAAAGAGATTTGGATTTTGCAACTGAATACAATATTGATGTCATTCCAGTTGTTAAACCAATTGATATTGAGGTAGATAAATTTAAAATCAACAGTAAGGCCTACACTGAGGATGGAATAATAATCAATTCAGAATTTTTAAATGGATTAAACATCGATGAGGCAAAAGAAAAAATAATTAATGAAATAGAAAAAAGGGGAATAGGAAAAAAGAAAATAAATTTTAAATTAAGAGATTGGGGAATTTCCAGACAGAGATTTTGGGGCTGCCCAATACCTATTATTTATAGAGAGGATGGGGAAATACTTGCAGTTGAAGATGAAGATCTTCCGGTTAAACTTCCTGACATTGAGAATTTTAGTGAGTCATCTAGTGCTTTAAGCAATATTTCTGGTTGGAAGGATACTGTCTGCCCAAAAACTGGGATGAAAGCTTACAGAGAGACTGATACTTTTGATACTTTTTTTGAATCCTCTTGGTATTATTTTCGATATTGCAATGCTAGACTGAATAAACCATTTGATAAAAAAGATATAGAGTATTGGTTACCTGTTGACCAATACATAGGCGGTATAGAACATGCTATTTTACATCTTTTATATTCAAGATTCTTTACCAAAGCTTTAAGGGACCTTGGCTACTTTAGTTTAGACGAGCCGTTTAAGGGTTTGTTTACACAAGGAATGGTTACTCATATTACTTATAAAAATATAAATAATGAATGGATAGAGCCAAAAGATGTAGAAAAATATAATGGTGTTTTAAAAGACAAAGATGGTTTTGAGGTTTTAAGTGGAAAAATTGAAAAAATGAGTAAATCAAAAAAGAATGTTGTTGACCCAAATGATATTATTGATTCATATGGCGCTGATACAGCTAGGTGGTTTATGTTATCAGATAGTCCACCAGAAAGAGATTTGCAGTGGACAGAAACTGGGATAGCCTCTTCATTCAAGTTTATAAATAAATTATATGAAACTGCAGACAAGCTTAATAATTATAAACCAAATAATTCTGAAGATGGTGATGTGATAGATTCTTTAAAAGGTATAATTAATGAAGTATCAGAAAATATAGAAAATTTTCAATTTAATAAATCCGTTGCAAAAATATATGAATTTGTAAATATTCTTAATAACGCTGTTTTGAAAAAAAAATTATCTGAAAAAAATTTTAAGTGGTCACTGGGAAAACTTTCAATAATTTTGCAGCCTTTTGTTCCACATATAAGCGAAGAGATTTGGTCAAGCCTTGGGAATAAAACTTTATGTATTAGTGAGGCTTGGCCAAAAGAGGAGGTAAAGAAAAAAACTAACATAAATATAGCAATTCAAATAAATGGTAAGACCAAAGAAATTATTCAGATAGAAGATAAAATTTCAAAAGAAGAGATTTTAAATATAGTAAAAAGTAACAATAAAATTAAAAAAAACTTATTGGGGAAAAATGTTATTAGAGAAATTTATGTTCCTGGAAAAATTGTAAACCTAGTAATCTAGTGAAGAAGCTATTTTTTATTTTTTTATTTTGTTTTATTGTCTCTTGTAGCGGTGTTGAATTTATTTATAATGATGAAAAAAATCCCATAAACCCACTTTATCAAAAAACAAAAGTTTTTACATCTGGCACAGATTTGAGTTTTATGAATTCGTATCTACCAATGTACTTTGGTGAAAGTGATGAATATACATATAATCTACAAATTAATGTTAATGAGAAAAAGACCAAAAGGTCTGTGGAAACAAACCAAGCAACATCAAACCTTCGATATGAGTTAAGGTTTTATTATACTTTAACATCAATTAAAAATAATTGTATAACTTTTGAAAAAGAAATAATTTCTTATTTTTCAATTATACCAAAATCCTCAGGCTACAACCATGGAGCGGATACTTCTTTAGAAAAAAAGTATGAATTGGCAATAAGTGATAACTTAAACCAATTAATTTCTATTTTATCTGACATAAATTTAGATAATTGTTAATGAAAATTGACCCTGTTAGTATTTTATTAAGTGAAAATTTTAGAATAGATAAAAAGATATACTTCATAAGTGGTAATGAAAAAACACTGATGTATAAAATAAAATCTACAATTATTGAAAAATACCAGAAAAACACAAATGCCAAGATTATAAATATTGATACTATTAAAGACTTTGTTGAAGAGGTTGGTCTATTTGATGATCAAAAAATATTTTTAATAAATATATGCAAAGGAATTGATGAAAAAAGCCTAGAAAATATTAAAAACTCGCATGGCGTTTTCATTTTTGTTGAAGAAAATTCACAAAAAATAAAAAAAATTAAAAGCTTAATTAATAAGGATGGAGATAGTGGTTTAATAGATTGTTATGAGTTAGAAAGGGAAACAAAGATAAAAATTTTAAAAAAATTTTTAAGTGATAAAAGTTTAAATATTTCACAAGACGTCTATTGGCTACTAATTGATAAATTGGATAGCAGATATGGTTTTTTTGAAAATAGTTTAAATCAAATTATAGAACTTGATGAAAAAGACTTAACATCCAACAATGTCAAAAAGTTATTAACAATTAGCGATACTGGAAAAGAAAAAATTTTTTTTAACCTATTTAAAAAGAACAAAGATATAGTTGACCTTTATAGAAACAAAATTGTAACCAGCACAGATGTAAATGAGTTTTATTTTTACATCAAATTTTTCTGTCAATTAATAATAGAGTCAAAAAGTGAGGATGAATATAGAAAAAAAATTCCCGTATATTTATTTAAAGAAAAACATAAGCTGATAGAAATTTTTAGAAAATATAATTTAAAAAAGAAAAAATTGTTAATTAGATTGCTCTCTTCAACTGAAAATGTTTTGCGAAAAGATAGCAACTTATCTTTAGTTTTTGGTCTCCGCTTTCTTCTAAATATTAAAAAAATTACTATTTCTTAAGTCTTTTCATTAAATCATCAAGTTGATTCAGGTCAGAATAGTACAAAGTTAGTGAACCAGATGAGCCGTTATCATTAAACTGTATTGATGTACGCAAACCTATTTTATCTGATAACTCCTTCTCTAAATCTATTATGTTTGGATCTTTTAATGTTTTCTTTTTTTTGTTGTTTTTAAACTCTGATGTTATTTTTTCAGTTTGTCTTACACTGAGTTTTTTTTCGACAATTTCATTTGCTTTATTAATTGCATCTGGAACCCCTATAAGCGCTCGTGCGTGTCCCATAGATAAATCTCCGTTTATTACCATTTCTTGAATTTTTTTATCTAACTCTAAGAGGCGTAAAATATTTGAAACATGACTTGAGCTTTTTCCAATTAATTTTGCTAGACTTTCGTTGTTAATATTTTTGATGTTAACCAAGCCTTTGTAAGCATTAGCCTCCTCAATAACATTTAAATCTTCTCTTTGAATATTTTCAATTAAAGCTGCCTCTAAAACACTTGTTTCATCGAGATCTTTGATAACACAGTCTACCTCGTGCATTCCATTTAGTTGGCACGCTCTCCACCTTCTTTCTCCTGCAATAATTTGAAATTGATTGTTATCAGTTGGTTTGACGATTATAGGTTGAATTAATCCTTGATTTTTTATTGAGGATGAAAGCTCTTTAAGCTCTTCGTTTTTGAAGTTTTTTCTTGGCTGTAATGGGTTGGGTATGATTTGAGAAATATTAATTTTTTGGACGTTATTATTAGCTTCATTTTTGTTGTTAGTGGTTGATAGAAGAGCTCCCAGGCCCATACCTAGTTTGTTTTCTTTATTCATGGTTTTTATTTTGGTTTAAAATTACTTCTTTTGCAAGCTCAATATAAGCTATGGAGCCTGCGGCTTGTGTATCGTATAGTAGCGCTGGTTTGCCGTGGCTTGGGGCTTCAGAAATTTTAACATTTCTTGGGATAGTTGTTTTGTAAACTTGATCACCAAAATGTTGTCTTACATCTTTCTCAACTAAAGAGCTTAATGAGTTTCTTTTGTCCAGCATTGTTAATAATATTCCTTCGATTTTAAGATCACTGTTGAAGTTTTCTTTAATTAATTTGATAGTTTGCATTAGGGCTGAAAGACCCTCTAGAGCAAAAAACTCTGACTGAAGAGGAATTAGTGTTGTGTTTGACGCTACTAATGAATTGATGGTTAGTAAGCCAAGTGCTGGTGGACAGTCTACAAAAATAAAATCGAAATTATCAATTTCGGCAAAGATTGATTTAAATACAAACTCTCTGTTTTCAAAATTTGTCAACTCTATCTCAGCTGCAGCTAAGTCTGTATTTGCTCCAATTATTTTTAGACCAGGAATTAATGTTTCTTTTATTCCTTCTTTAAGAAGTCTCTTTTCATGAATCATTTCATAAATAGATGGCCTTCTGTCATTGTGGGCAAGCCCAAGCCCTGTGCTAGCATTGCCTTGAGGATCAGCATCGACAATTAGAACATTTTTTTTAACTGCCGCTAATGAAGTGGCTAAGTTAATTGTGGTTGTGGTTTTGCCAACACCGCCCTTTTGATTAGAGATAGAAATAATTTTTTTCACAGTTTTTTATATTTGTTTATTTTTAACACATGACCATCGCCCTCACTTTGACTTGGATATAGATCGTATTCAAAGTTAAAGAATTTTTTTGCATCATGTATTTCTTTCTTAACACTTCTTCCTTTTAGAAAAAGTAGTGATGTATTTTTTTTAGTAAAAAGCCGTGAATAATCTAATAATTTTGATAATGGAGCAAAAGCTCGGCAGATAATAAAGTCAAATTTTTGATTTTTGATTTTTTCAACTCTTGTACAAATAGTTTTTATTTCTAAGTTCTGCTCGTGTGCAAATTCTTTGATAAAGTTAATTTTTTTTTTCTTTGAATCAATCAATAATATATTTGAATGTCCAAAAATATGTAACATAACCCCTGGTAATCCAGCACCAGTACCAAGGTCTATTATTGATGCGTTTTTTTTCAATATAAATTCAGACAATTGTAATGAATCATTAATATGTCTATCCCAAGCAACATCAATTGTAGAGGGTCCTACCAAATTGTGTATTTGATTGTTTTTTGTTAACTTTAGTATGTAGCTATCGATTAAATCAATTTGCTTTCTGCTAAGATTGTATTTTTTTATTACAGTGTCTTTATCCAAATTATGCTGCTTTTTTGTTTTTATTTTTTTTAATATATCTAAGAAGAGCTATAGTGGCTGCCGGAGTTACACCAGATATTCTTGAGGCCGCTCCAAGTGTAGGTGGTTTAATTTTTGATAGTTTTTCAACTATCTCATTAGATAAACTTCCAACTAGTTTATAGTTAGTTGATTTAGGAATTTTTAAATTTTCTTCTTTTTCAAAATCTTGTATATCCATTCTTTGCCTATCAAGATAACCGGCATATTTAGCTTCAATTTCTATTTGCTCAATTACATCATCTTCTAAGTCTTTTAACTCAGGAACTATTTTTCTAAGCTTAGAAGTTGTAATATTTGAAAACGACAGGAGGTCTATGATATTTCTTTTTTTTCCATCTTTGTTTATTTTTATCCCCTTTTTCAGGAGTGCGTCTGGTGAAAATTTGTGATTTTTAACAAACTTGAAACCATCTTTTATTCTTGTGGATTTTTTTTCAAATTCTCTTTGTCTATCTATATCAACACACCCTACATCAATTCCAAAAGGTGTAAGTCTCAAATCTGCATTATCAGCCCTAAGTAAAAGTCTATATTCAGACCTTGAAGTAAACATTCTATATGGCTCTTTAGTTCCTTTTGTAACCAAATCATCTATCAAGACGCCTATATACCCAGATGACCTGGGTATTATAAATTCTTTATTAGATTTTGTTTTAAGTGATGCATTTATCCCAGCCATTATACCTTGTGCAGCTGCTTCTTCGTATCCGGTTGTTCCATTTATCTGCCCTGCAAAAAATAAATTTTTAATTTTTTTTGTTTCAAGTGTGTGTGTTAGTTCTTGTGGGTCAACAAAATCGTATTCAATTGCATAAGCAGGTTGTGTAATTGTAACATTCTCTAAACCCTTAATCGTTTTAACAAATTGCTCTTGAATTTCAGTTGGAAGTGAAGAGGATATTCCGTTTGGATATATTAAATCACTATCTAACCCTTCTGGCTCAAGAAATATCTGATGTGATGACTTATTTTTGAATTTATGAATTTTATCTTCAATAGATGGGCAATACCTAGCTCCCATTGATTGTATCTCACCTGAGTACATAGGTGAAAGGTTGAGATTCTGAGCAATTATTTCATGAGTGTTTTTATTAGTATGGGTAATAAAACAAGATATTTGAGGAATGTGGATATCTCTGTTGATAAAAGAAAATGGAATGGGTTTTTTATCTGGGTGTTGTTCGTCTAAGTTATTGAAATTTATGGTTTTTTTAAGTAATCTTGGTGGTGTTCCTGTTTTCAATCTGCCTATTGAAAACTTTAGCTCTTTAAGTCTTTTTGCAAGCTTTATTGAGGGTTTGTCGCCAACTCTTCCTGCTTCTTGCTTCTCAGAACCTATTCTTATTAACCCTTGTAAGAAAGTACCTGTAGTTAAAACTACTGATTTGGAAAATATCTTTTTGTTATCACCCAAAAGAACTCCTAATACCTGATTTTTTGAAACAATTAAATCTTCTACTGACCCTTCGATAATTTGAAGATTTTTTTGCCCGGATACGAGATCATTTATAGCATTTTTATATAAAATTCGGTCTGTTTGAGCCCTTGGACCTCTTACAGCCGCACCTCTACTAGAGTTTAGCATTCTAAATTGTATACAGGATCTGTCAGTGGCTTTGGCCATAATTCCATCTAAAGCATCTATTTCCTTAACAAGATGCCCTTTTCCAAGACCTCCAATTGCAGGATTGCATGACATTTCTCCTATTTTATCAATTTTATGAGTAATTAAAGCTGTTTTTGATCCAGTTCTGGCAGATGAGCATGCTGCTTCTACGCCAGCATGGCCCCCACCGATTACAATTACATCAAATTTATTGTCCATGTCTCTTTTCACGTGAAATTACTTACCTATACAAAAATCACTAAATATTATATCCAAAATTTTCTCAATATCAAATTTTTGATTAATTCCATCAATATACATAATTGACCTTCTAACATTTTCAGCAGCAATATCTATTTCTTTTAAATCTAGACTTTTAAGCAATAAAAGGGATTTATTTAGGCTTTCCATGTGTCTTTCACGTGAAAAGACTGGTCCAGAAATTGCTTTTTTCTTTAATTTTGAAGATATGGTTTTAATAAGAGGTTTAACTCCATAACCAGATACTGATGAAATGCTATGTGCCCCGCTAATTTTCTTTTTATTAGTATCATATTTTGATTTAACAAATAATTTTGATTTGATTTTACTGTAGTTTTTCTTTTCATTGTTTTTGAGAAAAACTAAATTTAAATCAGACTTTTCAGCACTCTCTAATGATCTTTCAATGCCTATTTTTTCAATTAAATTCTTATATTTTGTTATTCCAGCTGTATCAATAAATGTGTATTTATCTCCTTGTATATCTAGTGTGGAGCTAACTAAATCTGTTGTAGTTCCTGGTATATTTGTAACTATAGAAACCTCCTTGTTATTAATATAATTAATAAATGATGATTTTCCTGTATTTGGCTTTCCAATAATAGTTATTGTAAAACCGTCATGAATTTGTCTAGATAAGGCTGATCTTTCAATAATTTTTTCGATTTGTTTATATATGTTCTTATTTTGTTCTTTTATATTATTATATATTTCTTTAGGAAGATCTTCGTCAGCAAAATCGATAATAGCTTCAATATCCGCCAGAAGTTTTTTTTGTTTATTTGATATTTCATAAATAAACTTATCTAAATTTCCACTTAAATTACCAATAGCTATTTTTCTTTGGTTTTCAGTTTCTGCATTAACTAAATCATTAATTGTTTCAGCTTCTAAAACACTAAGCTTATCATTCATTAGAGCTCTTTTGGTAAACTCTCCAGGCTCAGCAAGTCTGATCTGTTTTTTTAATAGGGTTTTAGTTATTTTGTTAATTACAGAAATACTTCCGTGACAAGATATTTCCACCATATCCTCCCCTGTATAGCTTTTTGGTGATTTAAAAAAAGTTGTTAGCGTCTGATCTACAACGTTCTTACCGTCTAATAAATTGTTTAATGTAGCAAAGTTTGTTTTAAATTTTTTTTTAGAAGATATTGATTTAATTATTGTATGAGAGCCTTTTCCCGAAACCCTAAAAACAGCTATACCTGATTTACCTCTTTGTGTAGCAAGGGCAAAAATCGTATCCTTTGAAACTTTCATTTTTTGGGAATTAAACCCAAGATAGAATTAAGTAAATAAGAAAGACATTAAAAATTAAATTTAGTAAGCGTGTTTTATTCTAACCACTCAACTAGATTTGAAACTTGTTCGGGTGTTGCAAAATCAAACTGCATGTTACCTGTGTTTATTAAGAAGTGGTTTGTCATCCTGTGGTGTTGAACAGCGTTGTCACAAAGGAGATCCATAAGACCGTCGTTATTAACGTCAATTAATATGCTTTTTGAACAATAGGTGTTCCATGGATTGCTTTCAGACTGAACCATTGAGCCCCATATTTTTGCATCTTGCCACTCATCTAAAGGTTGAATTATAATATTTGTGTCGGCTATTTTTAACTTGCCATTTATATTTTCATAGGCGACCCAAGCAGATCCTGAATAATACATACCAACATTGGAGCTTACTAAATCTAAATCTCCATCATTATCAAAATCAAAAGCTGTCATTTCTGGAACCTCAGAGAAGACAAAATTCCCTACTCTTGCTGGCTCAAGTATGTGTGCTTGTTTAAATTTACCCTTTGTGTTTCCATAATATAAAGCAATGAAGTGTGAATTCTTGGTTTCTTTAACAACATTTCCTTGGGGCGATTGTTTTCTATATTCTGCATTAAAATGAGCGTTGCCAGCAACAATGTCCAGTATTCCATCATTGTTAAAGTCAGCAAGGGACGCAACAAAAAAAGCGCCTTTCTTTCTAGTAATGCATTTTTTTGATTTAAAATTACCTTTACCGTCGTTGTAATGACAAATTACGCCTGTGAAATCTGTGGTTATCACATCAATGTCCCCGTCATTATCAATATCTCCTGCATCTGATCCATGTGAAAAACCTTGAAATGTAGAAGTTTTTTTATCGACCAGATGTCCAGTATGTCTTGAGGCGACCCACTTAAAAGGTCCGATCGAAACCAAAACCGGGTTAACTCCTTTATAGTTAAATTTACCATTATTGAGTTCTACAGCTGCATTTGCAATGAAAAAGTCGTCTATACCATCGTCATTAAAATCTTGTATTATTATACGTGATGTTCCATTAGGATACCCATTGTCATTTGATACGCCCCACTCGAAAACATCCTTTTTGTTTAGTTTTTTAAAGTTAAGAAATTCATCTACGGAGTATATTTGGTAGGGTAGTAAGTTTGTATTAATTGTTCCACATCCTACCCTTCCTTCTTTAGATTTTTGACCTTCTTGACAGGGCTTACCAGTTCCCCAAGTGATATAATCTAACCTACCGTTTCCATCAAAATCACCGAAAAAAGCGCCTTCTCTAAAAAAAATTGCCCTGTCATTATTTACGTTTTTTTTCATCCAATCTCTACTTGGTAAAACATATTTGCCATTCTCATTTTTCATTGTTTCGTCAATATAATGACCAGAAAGTGTAAGTCCGAGTTTTTCTATGTTTTTTTCAAACTGATTGGCAAATAAGTTTATTGGAAATAGGAATATTAATAAAAAAATAAAATTTTTTTTGAAAAACACATATCTCTATTATTAAAAAAAAATTAAAAAAAAAGAAAAAATTATATTTATTTAGTTCCCATGCTTTGGAAGAATTCGCTGTTAGTTTTTGTATTTTTCATTTTATCTAACAAGAACTCCATGGCTTCTGTGCTTCCCATTGGGGCTAATATTTTTCTTAAAATAAAGATTTTTCCAAGCTCGTCTTTATCAAGTAATAATTCTTCTTTTCTTGTTCCTGACTTACCAATATCAAAAGCTGGGTAAGTTCTTTTTTGGCTAAGTTTTCTATCTAGAACCATTTCACTATTACCAGTACCTTTAAATTCTTCAAATATAACTTCATCCATTCTGCTTCCTGTATCTATTAAAGCAGTAGCAATGATTGTAAGTGATCCACCTTTTTCTACGTTCCTTGCAGCTCCAAAAAATCTTTTTGGTCTTTGTAAAGCATTTGCATCAACACCACCTGTTAATACTTTTCCACTAGATGGAACAACAGTATTGTAAGCTCTTCCAAGTCTGGTTATTGAATCAAGAAGAATTACAACATCATGCTTATATTCAACCAGTCTTTTAGCTTTTTCAATTACCATTTCAGCAACCTGAACGTGTCGTGAAGCAGGTTCATCAAATGTTGAACTAATTACCTCACCTTTAACCGATCTTTGCATATCTGTAACTTCTTCTGGTCTTTCATCAATTAACAAAACAATCAGTTTAGCGTCTGGACTATTAGCAGTTATAGCATTAGCAATTTTTTGCATAATTATTGTTTTACCAGTGAAAGGTTGTGCAACAATTAATTGTCTTTGTCCTTTTCCAAGAGGAGCAATAATATCAATTATTCTTTCCGTATTATCCGGCATAGGTTTTTCTTGTTCGAGTTTGAATCTTGCTTCAGGATACAATGGTGTTAAATCTTCAAAGTTAACCCTGTTCTTAACTAAATCAGTTTCTTGACCGTTTATTTTATTAATTTTAGTTATAGCAAAATATCTTTCACCCTGTTTTGGAGATCTAATTTCACCTTCAACACTATCACCTGTTCTTAAGCTAAATTTTTTAATTTGAGATGGAGAAATATAGATATCATCTGGGCCTGGAAGATAATTTGATTCTGAAGACCTTAAAAAGCCGAAACCATCTTGCATAATTTCAATAACCCCTAAACCAGTAATAATTTCACCCTCTTCAGCAATTGTTTTTAAAATTGCAAACATCAAATCTTGCTTTCTAAGAGAAGAGGGGTTTTCTATACCAAGTTTATCTGCTTGTTTTAAAAGTTCTTGGGGTTCTTTTCCTTTTAATTCCTGTAAATTCATAATGTTGTTGGGGTATTTTAGAAATGAAATATTTTAATAATCAAAATTGATGTTAATGTCAAAATAATAATAAATATATAATTTATATATTTAATTGTTGTATTAGTTGTAAGGTTAAAAAGCTTAATTACTGCTTTATTATTACATCATTCTTTATTTACCAACATATGAATAACAAACCTAACAAATATGTTAATTTAAAGAATATTGAAAAAAAATTATTATTTTTAAATAATTAGCAATTTAATAAATTTCTAATAACTTGTTATTAATTTTGTATAATTAATATATTAACACCCACCTAATAATATTAAGAAAAGTTATTAAGTTGTTAACAACACATTTTTAAAAAAAAAGAACTATTTCTTAAATTCAAATTATATTTAATAGTGTTTATAACTATAATTTTTATTAACACACTTATGCACCAAAAATTTATATTAGCTAGTTCAAGCAAATCTAGATACAAAATATTAAAAAATGCAGGATTAAATTTCATACAAAAAAAACCAAATTGCAACGAAGAAGATATTAAAAAAACCATTAATAGAAAAACAAAGCCTGAGATTTTTGCAAAAAAACTTTCTTATGAAAAAGCAAGAAGTGTAAGTAGACAAAAACCGTATGCCAATAAAATTGTTTTAGGGTGTGATACCGTCATTTATCACAATGGAAAAATTTTAGATAAAGTAAACTCTATTGAAAAAGCCAAAAAAAAAATCAGGTCTTTATCAGGAAAGACACACCTAATAGTATCTGGACTAACTATTTGTTTAAATGGATCTAAGATTTGGGAAAATTACGAAAAAACTAATGTTAAAATAAGAAAACTTAATAACAGCGAAATAAATACATATCTAAAAAAAACAGGCAAACAAATACTAAGCTCTGTAGGGTGTTATCAAATAGAAAGTTTAGGGCCAAATATTATTGAGAGCATAAAAGGAGATTATTTTAATGTTATGGGATTACCTTTATTTAATTTACTAGATTATTTATATTCAAAAAAATGAAAAAACTTTACGTAGTTGGGAACAAAGCATCTAAAAGTCTTTCACCAACAATATTTAACTATTGGTTTCGAAAATATAACATTAAAGCAAGCTACGGGTATTTAGAGCTTACAGAAAAAAACTTTCATAATAAAATAAAAGATGTTTTGGAAAAAAAAGATACGCTTGGTCTAAATGTTACCATTCCCTTTAAAAACAAAATTATAAAACATCTTGGCAAAATAGATGCTCATGCAAAAAAAATTGGTGCAGTAAATTGTGTAATAAATAAAAAAACTATAAATGGTACAAATACTGATTGGACAGGATATTACAAAACCTTACCAAATATAAAACAAACTAAAAACAGGAAAGTTATTATTTTGGGTTATGGGGGCGCATCACATGCAATTCACTATGTATTAAAAAAGAGGGGGTTTAAGGATATTTTAATTTTCAACAGATCTAAGAAAAAAATTAAGTATTCAAAAAACACTGAGTATACAAAAAAATATAGTGATCTTGAAACACACCTTGAAGGAGTTTTCTTAATAATTAATACCACACCAATAAACCCTATGTTGAAAAAACACTTAAAACTTATTACCAAATCAACAATTGTAAGCGACATTGTTTATAGTCCAAAAAACACTTCATTTCTCAAACAGTTTCCGAAGAATAAAAAGATTTATGGAATATCAATGTTGATAGAACAGGCCAAACCGTGTTTTAAAATTTGGTTTGGTAAAAACCCATCTGTAGACGCAAAAATGCTTAAAGCTATTTATAAAAAAATTTAATGACAAAAACCATAGCAATAACAGGCGGCATAGGATCAGGTAAATCCACCTTTTGTAGTAAATTAAAAGAAAAAGGTTTTAAAATTCACAGCTCAGATGAGCAGGTGGCAAATATATATAAAAACCCTGAAAAAAAATTTGTTACTTATTTACGCACCATAGGTTTGTCTAAGTCCATTTCAAAAAAAAACATAAATAAAAAAATTATATCAAAGATTATTTTTGAAAATAAACAGATAAGAAAAAAGCTTGAGTTATACATATTTAAAATAGTTAGAAAAAAGAGGTCTGATTTTATAAAACAAGAAAAACAAAAAAAAACAAAATTAATTTTTATTGATATACCATTGTTGTTTGAAAACAATTTAGAGAAACAGTTCAACAAAGTAATATCGATAATAGCCTCCAAACGAGTAAGATTAAAAAGATTAAAAAAAACAAGAAAAATGACTGAAAACCAATTTAAGAATATAACTCGATCTCAAACATCAGACGTTATAAGAAAAAAGAAATCTGATTATGTTATTTATAACAACTCGACATTAAAAGATTATAAAATTAAGATTAATAAGCTAATAAGTAAACTTTAGTTAAAACAATGAGAGAAATAGTAATTGATACAGAAACCACAGGCCTTGATTATAAGACTGGTGATAGAATAATAGAGGTTGGTTGTGTGGAACTCAAAAACTATGTTCCTACAGGAAACACACTCCAATTTTATTGCAAACCAGACAGAAGTATAAGCGAAGGGGCAAAAAACATTGTGGGTCTTTCTGATGATTTTCTTAATCAACAAAAACCATTTGAAGAAAACCACAAGGAGCTCTTAAATTTTTTGAAAAAGGACACATTGATAATTCACAATGCATCATTTGATTTAGGTTTTATAAATAATGAGTTATCAATCTTAGGATTACCTCATTTAGATAATCCTGTGGTTGATACCGTTTCTCTTGCAAGAGAAGTTCTAAATACAAGAATAGCTAACCTCGACTATTTGTGCAGAAGGTTTAATATTGATTTATCAGACAGATCATTCCATGGAGCCCTGCTTGATTCTCAGCTTTTAGCTGCAGTTTATTTAGAGCTTAGAGGGGGTAAGCAGTTTTCTATGGAATTAAACTCAAACAGTGATGAAAAAAATACACAAATTAACAACAAAAACGAAACAAAAACCAAAATCATAAAGGTTAATGAAGAAGATTATTTAGCTCACAAAGAAATGTTAAAAAAACTAAAAAACCCTCTTTGGAAAAAATATAACTATTAATATTTGAAAAAGTTATTATATTAAAATCAGATGATTTACGGTGACTTACAATTTTTTGATATTTTGATTTTTGCAGCTATTGCTGGATTTATTATTTATAGATTAAGAAGTGTTCTTGGAAAACGAACAGGATTTCAAAAAAATATATCACAACCAAAGCCTCAAGAAACCAAAAAACAAGAGGATGCTCAAAAAATACCCTCTTTGATGGATAATGAGACAAAGCTTGAGGTTGTATATAAAAAAGTAAATAATTTTAATCACCGAGAGTTTCTTGATGGTGCCAAGAAAGCTTTTGAGATTATAATTTCATCTTTCAACAATGGAGATAAAAAAACACTGAAAAATCTTGTGTCTAAAGATGTTTATACTGCTTTTGAAAAAGCGATTGATGAAAAAACAAACAATCCAGAATCACAATTTTATTCACTTATTGTAGAGGGCATCGCAGATGCAAAAGTAGAAAATGACACAATATCAATATCGGTCAATTTTATTAGTGAGCAGATGTTAAATAATGATGAGGGTTCTATTGTTAAAAATAAAGACATTTGGACTTTTGAAAAACCAGTAAATTCTTCTAGTCCTATATGGATATTAACTCAAACTTAATATTTGTCCTTTAAAGAACTCAAAGACCGAATTAAAAAAAACGAGGGTTATTCTGACAAGCCTTATCAAGATCAATTAGGGTTTTATACTATTGGGTATGGTCATCTTATTACAGAAAAAGAAAATAAATATTACATTAAATACTTTAAAAAAAAATATTTTGAAGAATTGTTTGAGATAGATTTTAAAAAAGCACACGAACAATACAAAAAAAAATTTTTTAAAAAAAATCACACAACTTCAGAAAGGGAATTATTAATAGAAATGATTTTTCAACTTGGAGCAAAAGGTGTCTCTAAATTTAAGAAAATGCTTTATTTTCTAAACAAAAAACAAAAATTCATGGCATCACTAGAGATGTTAGATAGTTTGTGGTATTTGCAAACACCTGAAAGAGTAAAGAATTTAATTAAACACTATACAAAAAAATAATGGAAGAAGATTTTTTTCTAAAAAACATGAAAGGTGTAAAACCTTTTAAAAAAGATAGCCCTATAGTTAAAACGAAAACAACTATTAAAAAAAATGTAAAATTAGATAAAAAAACGAATATTAAAAATACCAACAAAAAAACAATAACTGAACACAAAGTTAGTGGCTCAGAGTTTAAATTATCATTTGGTGAGGTAAATAAGGAGCTTAAGAGGGGAAAAATAAATATAGATAGAAGAATTGATCTTCACGGATACGGTTTAGTTGAAGCACATGAAAAATTTATAAGTGAGGTGAAAAAAAATTATAACAAGAATAAAAGATGTTTGCTTATAATTACTGGAAAGGGTGTTCATAAAAAAATTCAAAATGTGGAAGACACAAATCCTAAGCTTTTCTATGGAAAGATTAAAAACTCAATAATAAACTGGATAAACGAAGATGATCTTAAGAAATATATCCTAACATATCAAGATGCGGGTTTTGAACATGGGGGTGACGGAGCTCTTTTTGTCTATTTAAGAAAAAAAAAGTTTTAAATTTTTTCTAACTTGAATACCCTTTTTTTGAAATGAATAAGAATTTCATATGGAAGCAAATCATCTTTAACCAAGAATTCAATTTTTTTTAGGTCATTTCTTTTATGGTCAGCCCAAATATTTACATAGTCTTCAATTTCTAAAATTATATTTCCATCCTCACTTTCGTTTTG
This sequence comes from uncultured Alphaproteobacteria bacterium, assembly GCA_902614085.1. Classification (GTDB taxonomy): domain Bacteria; phylum Pseudomonadota; class Alphaproteobacteria; order HIMB59; genus CACPNW01. The sequence continues at coordinate 226,561 of CACMJS010000001.1, read as the reverse complement.
TTTAAGTGTGTAAATTCTTCTCCCATCAATTGTTTTTGCCTCATTTTCTCCATTTAAAATATTTATAAAAGAGGTAATTGGGTCAAAATATAAATACAAGTCTTCTAGGTCTACCCTAGCCATTTCTTCTTCTATAGGCTCTTGTTTTAATTCAATTAAATAATCATCAAAAGACATTTTAACTATTTTTGTTTTCTTCTTCGTTTTCCAAAACTGTTTATAATTCTGGGTTTTAAATATGTTGTTTTCAATAACCCCAGTTGAAAGATAGCTTCCTTCAAATTTATATAAAGGTGAAAAAATGCCAGAATTTTTCAAATTAATTTCTGTTTGATAAATATTATTATTAATATTTAATGACCAACTAAAACTACCAATTTTAATTCCTGTTGTACTGACCCTATATTCTGCACTAAAATTATTTGCATAGGATGTATTAATTACAGATATAATAAAAAATACTAGAAATTTATTCAAACACAACCTCGTAAACATCAAGTTTTCTTTTTGTAAATTTCTGATCAGGTGAGTTTATTTTTAACACCTTATATTCATTCACTAAATAATTTATATCTGAAGGACTCCCAATTAAAGTAAAGTTTTCATTCATATTTTTATTTAGAGGAGACACTATTTTAAAGTGGTTTGTTATTTCATCTCCTTCTTTATGCGGCATATAGAAATTAATATCCTTATTTCTTAATTCAAAATTAAGGCTTGAAAATAAAAGCCGATCAGAAACCACTATATTTTTTAGAACAACATTTGAAGAATTACTGTAAATTTTTAGAGCATAATCATTTATACCACTTATTCGGTCAAAAATTTTAGAGGGATAGCTTGTTCCAATCATAACAAAAAGAACAAAACAGACAGTAAAATTAAATATATAATTAGCAATCTTTAAAAAAGAATTATTAATTCTAATATATAAAAGAGCAAACAAAGAAATTAAAGCTGGAGCAGCCCAATTTGCATTAGCCCTAACAATAATAGCCTCCAACAAAACAATTAGAATTATAGGTAGTGAAAATATTAAAAAAATTTTTTGAATATAGTTCCATTTGTTAAACCCAAATAACCCACCCAAAACCATAAATGGGCCCAGCATTAAAACCTGAATTAAGAAAAATTCTAAACCTCTAATCAGATCTATTTCAATATTTCCAAAATTTGCATTATCCGAAGTATGCTGAAGTGTTATCCAGTCATTATTAAAGTTCCAAATAATATTTGGTACGATGATTGCAAATACACATAAAAAAGTAAGACAAAAACCTAATAAATTATCCAAAAAAATTTTTCTAAATCTTTTATCAAATAAAATTAGAACAAATAAACAAATTACAAAATATATAGCTGCATATTTTGATAAAAAAGCTAACCCCAGAAAAATACCTAATAATATAAAATTTTTTAAAGCTTGTTCACTTTTAATTTTAATCAATTCATTAAGTGAAAGTGTCCAAAATAATAATAAAAAAAGATCAGTACTAATTATAAAAGATGAAAAAGAAACAGCAGGTATAAATAAAAAAACTAAACAACCCGCAAATGAATCTTTTTTATTTAGTCCAGAGTTGAGTAAAAGATTATAAATACTCCAGGCAATCAATAAATACACAAACGATGGTAGAAGTTTTAATGAAACAAAACTACTACCTAATATTTCCGTATAAACTCTTATTATCCAGGACAAAAATGGTGGTTTCGAAAAATAACCAAAGTCAATATTTTTTGACCATAACCAATACTGTGCTTCATCACCAAACAAATTAAAAGTAGTAAAATTTAAGGCGCCTATTTTTAATAAAAGCAAAACAATAGTTGATGGCAATAGAATTTTATTTAGCATAATATTTTTTATAAAATTCAAATAAAATTATATTTAAAATTACAATAAAAAAGCCAGCAAAAAAAATGTCACTTAAAAAATGACCTCCAGCCATAATTCTAATTAAACCTAGTACTAAACCAGCAAAAGCACTTGCATAGAGAAAAATTATTTTTTTTGTAATTAAATATAGAATTATAATTGAAAACCCAACAGAAGCATCGCCTGAAACAAAAGAGCAATTTGTTTCGCAAGCGTTGCTTATTTCAAACCATGGCGAAAAAGTTTCTTTTCCACCTAATTGTAAAATATCATTTGGTCTAGCCCTCCCCCATAAATTTTTAAGTATCAGGTTTACAAAAATTAACACTCCAATAATTTGAGAACCCCACAACAAAACTATTTCCTTGATAGAAAATTTATAATTAAAAAAAATTTTATCAATTTTAGTGAAACGCCCAACTATTGGTAAAATTAAAATATATATAAGTATTAATGGTAATAAAATATCTCGAAAAAATATTGAGATTAAATCAAAACTTTGTAAAGCAAACTGTTGTGATCCATAATAAAACAAACCTGAAATATACAAATCTATGGATGGACCTGAAGTAATAAACACACAACTAATTACCAAAAATAATACATAATTATAAATCTCTGAATTGTCTTCAGGCAACAAATTTGAAAATTTATATTGGGCATATTTCTTTTCTAAGATTGTGTTTATAATTTTGAAAGATATAAGTGCTAATATAGCACCGGCAACAATGTCAGTAAAAAAGTGAGCACCAACTACAACTCTACTCAAAGCAATAACAGACGCTAAAAAATAAAAAAAATATTTTAGTTTTGGAAAAGTGGCTACAAGAATAAAACAAATTATAAATATAGTTGATGAGTGGCCTGAAGGAAAGGAATGAAAATTTGAGTCGAAAGTAAAAAAATTAAAACCAAAAGAGTCCTCAAAATTTGTGTGATTGGGTCTTGGTCTACCAACAATATGCTTCAGAACCTGAGTTACAACCCCAACAACCAAAATATAAAAAAAAGACGATACAAAAAAATTACTTATATTTTTTTGTTTTTCAATTTTTATAAATTCTAATCTGTTGTTTAAATAAACAACACCAAATCCAATAACAGAAATAGCGAAATACCAAGATGAGCTCCCGAGCCTTGTTATGTCTACAAAAAATTCTTTTAAATAAACACTATTAAGACTTTTATTAAAATCTTTAAAATAATTATATAGCCCTAGATCTAAATTGAATGATATGAAAACATTTAAAGATATTATTAAAAGAACAAGTAGCTCAATTCTTATATTTTTAAAAAGACTCATTTTATAATTTTTAAAAAATTAAATGAGCTTTACAATATAAACTTCGATAAGTCCTGACTTTTAATAAGTTCTCCTAAGCTATTTTCAACGTATTCCTTATTAATTATTATTTCTGTAGGGCCTATATCTGAGGCTGTATAACTAACCTCTTCAAGTAGTTTTTCCATTACAGTATGCAGTCTTCTGGCACCTATATTTTCTACGTTCTGATTTATCTCTGTAGATAAAGAGGCGATGGTATCAATTCCATCTTCTTCAAATTTCAAATCAACCTTCTCTGTTCCAAGAAGTCCTTGATACTGCTTAATCAAACTGTTTTGTGTTTCAGTAAGAATAAGTTTAAAATCTTTTTTACTAAGACTATCAAGCTCGACTCTAATTGGCAATCTACCTTGAAGTTCAGGCAGCATGTCTGAAGGTTTTGATAAGTGAAACGCCCCAGAAGCAATGAACAAAATATAATCTGTTTTAACAACACCATATTTTGTAGTAACCGCAGTTCCCTCAATAAGTGGTAATAAATCTCTTTGAACACCCTCTCTTGAAACATCCGCACCACTTCTATCAGCTCTAGAAGTAATTTTATCTATTTCATCTATAAAAACGATACCGTTTTGCTCTACATCATCTAATGCTCTTGAGTTTATTTTATCTTTATCTAGAAGTTTATCAGTTTCCTCATTTAACAAATAGGCATGAGAATCTTTGACACTCATTTTTTTCATTTTCTTTTGATTGCCAAAACCTTTTCCAAATACATCGCCTAAATTAATCATGCCCATTTGAGAACCAGGCATTCCAGGTATGTCCATAGTTGGTAAATTTAAATTTGCATTAGCTGAAACCGGAATTTCAACCTCATTATCATTTAATTCACCTGATCTTAGTTTTTTCCTAAAATTATCTCGAGTAGCTGGTGTCGAGCTTTTAGAAACCAAAACATCTAAAATTCTTTCTTCTGCATTTTTTTCTGCTTTTGCCTTCACTTCTTGACCCATTTGTATTTTTGTTTTTGTTATACTTATTTCAACTAGATCTCTTATTATTTGCTCAACATCTCTTCCAACATATCCAACCTCTGTAAACTTAGTCGCCTCAACTTTTACAAAAGGTGCGTTTGCTAACCTAGCAAGTCTTCGTGAGATTTCAGTTTTACCACAACCTGTTGGACCAACCATTAAAATATTTTTTGGTACAATTTCCTCTTTTAAGGAATCATCAAGCTGTTTTCTTCTCCATCTATTTCTTAAGGCAACCGCAACAGCTTTTTTTGCTTTATTCTGACCAATGATAAATTTATCTAATTCAGAAACAATTTCTCTTGGGCTAAAACTAGATTCCATTCTAAAGCTCAATAGTTTCTGAAATAATATTGTGGTTTGTATAAATACAAATATCTGCAGCTATATTAAGTGATTCTAAAGCAATTTCTTTTGCATTCATTTTTGTGTTTTTCATCAATGCTTTAGCAGCACTATTTGCGTAAGGACCTCCAGAACCTATTGCAAGTATTCCGTCATCAGATTCAATTACATCGCCAGTGCCTGATAACAACAAACTTACATCTTTATCGGCTACGATCATCATTGCTTCCAATCTTCTTAAATATCTATCCGTTCTCCAATCTTTAGCTAATTCTACACATGCTCTTTTGAGTTGGTTCTTATATTGATCTAACTTTCCCTCTAATCTTTCAAATAAAGCGAACGCATCTGCAGTAGATCCTGCAAAACCAGATATAACAGTTTCATCAACACCAAGTCTTCTAATTTTTTTAACATTTGATTTCATTACGGTATTACCAAGACTAGCCTGACCATCACCCGCAATTACGACAAGATTGTCTTTTCTAATTCCTACAATAGTTGTTGATTTAATAATATTTTTTTCCATTCATTCTTAAGATGGCTATTTAATTATTTTTATCAAGTAATTTACCTAGAATAAATCATATTTCACTGATATTAGGCAAAAATGCGAAAAGGTAAAGTAGAGAGAAACACTAAGGAAACTAAGATAAGCTGTGAAGTTAACTTAGATGGGGCTGGACAATCTAATATTTCAACCCGAATTGGCTTTTTTGATCACATGCTTGAATTATTATCTCATCACAGCTTAATAGATATAGATTTAAAATGTGAAGGAGATACCAATGTTGATCTTCATCATTCAGTTGAAGATACAGCTTACGCAATTGCATTAGCTATAAACAAAGCACTGGATGATAAGAAGGGAATAAACAGATATGGTTTTTCATATGTTCCTATGGATGAATGTTTATCAAGATGTGTTATTGATTTAAGTGGAAGACCAGAGCTTGTGTGGAATGTTAATCTTGGTTTAAAAAAAATTGGTGAAATGGACACAGAACTATTCAATGAATTTTTCAAAGCCTTTTCAAATGAATCAAAATGTAATTTACATATTGAAAATTTGTATGGAAAAAACAATCATCATATCATTGAATCATGCTTTAAAGCCTTTGCTAAAAGCTTAAGGTTTGCAGTTGAAATAGATATTAGAAGAAAAGACAACATACCATCATCAAAAGGCACTCTTTAATTCTTAATGAAAAAGATCACTATTGTCGATTACGGCTCAGGCAATGTTTTGTCTGCACAAAAATCTTTTATTAAAATAGCAAAAGATAATAATATTGAGGTTGATGTTTTAATTTCAAAAAAACTAAATGATGTAAAAAATTCAACCCACATTGTATTACCTGGCCAAGGAGCCTTTTCCACATGCATGAATGGTTTAAAAAAAACAGATGGATTGATTGATGAGCTTTCTGAGTTTGCATTAATAAAAAAAAAACCATTTTTAGGGATATGTGTTGGTATGCAAATGCTAGCTAAGAAGAGTGAAGAAAATGGAGATCATGAAGGTCTAGGTTGGATAGACGGTCAAATTAAATTATTGCCAGGAGATAATTTAAAACTTCCTCATATGGGTTGGAACTTGGTAATACCAACAAATTCAAAATATAATAACTTAATCTCAACTAAAAATGACTATTACTTCGTTCACTCATATTATTTCGAATGTGCTGATAAAGACAATATTTTGGCAGAAACTAAGTACGGAACAAATTTTACTTCAATAGTTGGAAAAGAAAATATATATGGCGTGCAGTTTCATCCTGAAAAAAGTTCCTCCCAAGGATTAAACTTACTAAAAGAATTTATTGGAGCATGACATGTCTACACAACTAAAAGAAAAAATTAATATTTCAGTTGATAATATTGAAACACTTACAGATGTAGATTTGGCAGATCTTTGTAATATCACTGAACAAGCAATTAAAGCCGGGGGTGGTTTTGGTTGGTTAAGAGTTCCCACAAGAGATATTTTAATAGATTATTGGACTAAAAGAACCAATGATAAATATATCAAACTTATTGTTGGAAGACTTAACGGAGTTATAGCTGGGACTCTTCAACTAGCGTATGAGGCTCCTAATATTGAGTCTAGGAAAAATATTGCTCGTATAAGAAGACAATTTGTTGCCCCATGGGCAAGAGGTTATGGTTTAGCCAAAACAATGATTGACCACACTGAACAAATTGCAAAAGAAGACAATATAAAATCTTTGCAGTTAGCCGTTAGAGAAACACAAGATGCAGCAATAAAACTTTTTACAGGTAAAAGCTATACTAAGTGGGGTGAAAACCCATATTATGCCTATATTAACGGAAGCTTTATAAAAGGTTATTATTATTATAAAAATCTATAGTGCAAATTATACCAGCCATAGATTTAAAAGATAATAAATGCGTTAGACTTTCCAAAGGGAAAGATGACTCCAGTATTGTTTACAATGAAGACCCAGAAAAACAAGCTATCTACTTTGAACAAATTGGTTGTAAAAAACTTCACTTGGTTGACCTAGATGCTGCTTTTGGTAGATCAAATGTTAATTTTGAAACAATAAAGAATATTAGAAAATCAACTTCAATACCAATACAATTAGGGGGCGGTGTTAGAAATTTAGATTTAGTAAAAAAATATTTTGAGGTAGGAATAAATAATTTGATTATTGGCTCAATGTCAGTTGAAAAACCAAATGAAGTTATAGATTTATCAAATAAGTATGCCGATAAACTATATATATCATTAGATATTTTTAAAGATAACATAATGATAAAAGGGTGGGATGAAAACTCAGGAAAGAAAATACAAGATATTCTTGATATTTATACTAACTCAAAAATTAAAGGATATATAATTACTGATATTCAAAATGATGGAATGCTAAAAGGTTTAAATTTGGATTTTGTTAATAATTTTATAAAAAAAATAAACCTAATTAAAAAATTTAATAAAAAAATTATAATTGCTGGCGGTTTAACAGACTACTCCGATTTAATAAATTTAAAAAAACTTAACACAAAAAATATTGAAGGAATAATTTCAGGTAAATCTTTCTATGAAGGAAAGATTGATTTAGTAGAAGCGCAAAAAATTCTAAACTAAAATGGTAAAAATAAGAATCATCCCATGTTTGGACGTCAAAGATGGAAGAGTTGTAAAAGGTATCAATTTTTTAAATTTAATTGATGCAGGAGATCCTGTTGAGCAAGCAAAACACTATTCTGATAATGGGGCTGATGAAATATGTTTTTTAGATATTAGCGCATCATTAGAAAATAGAGATACTATAATCAATGTAGTTAAAAAAACTGCAAACGAGGTTTTTATCCCCCTTACAGTTGGTGGTGGAATTTCATCAATAGAAAATATACAAGCCTTACTTAAAGCTGGCGCTGACAAAGTATCTATAAATTCTGCAGCAATTAAAAATCCCAATATCATTAAAGAGGCTTCTGAATATTTTGGAAACCAATGCATTGTAGTGGCTGTTGATGCAAAAAAACACAATGATGATTGGTTTGTTTATTCTCATGGTGGGACTAAGAAAACTGATTTACTTGCTTTAAACTGGATAGAAAAAGCTCAAGAACTAGGAGCTGGGGAAATTCTTCTAACATCAATGGACAAGGATGGCACAAAATCTGGTTTTGATAATGAACTACTGGGTAAAGTATCAGAATTTATAAAGATACCAGTTATAGCTAGCGGAGGAGTTGGAACTCTAGATCATTTCTATGACGGTGTAGTTAAGGGCAAAGCTGATGCATTATTAGCGGCCTCAGTCTTTCATTTTAATGAAATTAGCATTAAAGAAGTAAAGGAATATTTAAAAGATAAAAATATAAGCATTAGAAATTAAATTTTATGAAAATTGAAGACTTAAATGAAATTATAAATAATAGAGCACAAACAAGAAAAAAAAATTCGTATACCAATAAGTTATTAAAGTTAGGGCCAAAAAAAATAGCTCAAAAATTTGGAGAGGAATCCTCAGAATTAATTATAGATTTTTTAAAAGGATCAAAAAAAAGAACAATAGAAGAGGCTGTTGATGTAATTTATCATCTTCTTGTTTTATTAAAATCAAAAAAAATTACCATTAATGAAATTCATAAAGAGCTTGATAAAAGAAAGTAAATTAAATGTATGATGAAAATAATATTTTTGCAAAAATATTAAGAAAAGAAATACCTTGTGATAAAGTTCACGAAGATGAATTTAGCTTATTTTTTAATGATATTAATCCCCAAGCAAAAATACATGTTTTAGGCATACCAAAATTCCCTTGTACTACCTTTTCTGATTTTTTAAAGAATGCAGATAATGAAAATATAACATCTTTTTTTAAGAGTGTTCAGCTAGTAATAAATAATTTAAATATTGAAAACAAAGGTTATAGGTTGATAACAAACTCAGGAGAGGATGGTGGACAAGAGGTTCCACATTTCCATATTCATATTTTAGCAGGAGAAAAAATCGGAAGCTTAAGATAAATTATAGTTTTTCTCTAATAATTACATAGTTAACAATTTCATTTACACCTTTTATATTTTTAAGTGCAAGAATCATTTCATCTAACAGATCTGGGCGTGCCGAAATTCCCGCTATATAAATTTTACTGTTAATTGTCTCAAAATTAAATGTAATTGCTTTAATTCCTACGGTTTTAGCGGCCACAGCTCTTGCTTGTGTATTAATCCATAAATCATTAGCATAATCTTTTAGTGTTGCTCTATTCCCAATTTCTATTTCATTTATGATTTCTTTAACTCCCTCAACTTCCCAAACTAACCTTACTGCATCAATTCTAATTTCTTGATTATCAACAAGGCCTGTTAATAAAATTCTACCCTCTAATACACTTGTGTTTATATTTACAAAAAGATTGTTTCCTGCATTTAAGAATTTAGCGGCAATATTAACCTTAATGGTTGCATCATCTACTACGGTACCAAGAGATCTTTCTCCCTCAGCAACTACCATTGCACCGCCTCCACCTGTAGCAAGCACACCTGCAGGTGAGCATCCATAATTAATAGACGCAAAAATTAAAAAAATTGGAACAAATAAAATTTTAATTATTTTCTTAATTTTAACAACCATTTGTAAATTTTGTTTTTATTAATTTTTGTAAATTTATGTACTATTTCGACGATGTCGGTCAAAGAAAATTTTGTAGCCATCTTTTTTAATTCTTTGCTATACAAATCAATGTTGTCAAAATCTTGATTTTTTGATGTTTGCCTATCAATAACAGCAACAAACTCTCCTTTAATATTTTCTTTATCTTCTAGTATTTTATTTTTAACATTGCCTGGATCTCCTCTAAAAACAAATTCATTTACCTTTGTAAGTTCTTTACATATTGATATCGTTCTTTCAGGTATTATATTTTCTAGGCACTCTAGAAAAAGAATCAATTTATGACTTGAGACAAAAAATACAGAAGTCCTCTTTTCTTGAAAAATATTCTTAACAAGATCCTCTATCTTTTTTTTAGATTTTGGAACAAAACCAAAAAAAGCAAATTCAGATATTGGTAGTCCAGATAACTGCAAACTCGATAAAATTGAAGAAGGGCCAGGTATAGAGGTTACCCTGATATTATTTGAAATACAATATTGTACTAAATTATATCCAGGATCTGAAATAAGTGGAGATCCTGCATCAGAAATAAGGACACAAATTTTATTTTTTAACAAATCCTTAATCTGATCTATAATTTTGTATTCATTATAATCGTGTAAAGCAATTAATTTCTTTTTAATGCCTAATTTATTTAGTAGTTTAAGTGAATGTTTAGGATTTTCACAAATAATAATATCACATGCTCCGAGTATTTTTACAGCTCTATAGGTTATGTCATCTAAATTCCCAATAGGCGTTGCTACAATTGAAAGACCATTAATAATTTTATCCATTATTTATATATTTATATTTATTATTTCGTGTACCCCAGTAAATCTCTCTAAGCAAGATACAAAAAGTTCTCAAGAAACAAACATTTCTGATAAATCAGTTGATATAATAAATGAAAAAAAAGTAATTGAAAAAAAAGAAAATACACAAATTAAACAAAATAAGAGTCTAGACCATGTTGTCCTAGACAAAACAATTATTGCTTTATTTGCAAAAAATGATGATGAAAAAATAACAAAACAATTTTTAAATTCTTATGAGTTAGCAATTTATAACTTAGAAATAAAGAATATTAATTTACAAATAGAATTTTTCGAAACCGAAATAGACCTAAAAAATATTATAGAAAGTAATCTTTCACCAGGTCGATTATTCCTTGGGCCTGTTCAAACAAAACATACAAAAATTTTAAATAATTACTGCAATCATAATGTAATTTTTTTCTCATTTTCCTCTAGATCTTCACTTGCTAATGATTGCGTTTATTTATTGAACTTTTTCCCTAAAAATGAACTCTCTCAACTTCTTCTATATTTAAAAGAAGGTGCAAAAGTAGCCCTCCTTTATCCTGAAAATGAATACGGATATTTAATAAACAGTTATGTAGATGAGGTAATTTTTGAAAGTCCGGCAATCTTAGTAAATAGATCCTCGTATAAAGACGACTTATCTAATGTAAGAGATTCAATAAAAGAACTAGGAAAATATGAGTTAAGAAAATATGAATTAAATAGGCAAAAACAGATTTTATCTTCTAAAAAAGATGAAAAATCAAAAAAAAGGTTAAAAAAATTAGAAAGATTTAAAACTACTAGCGACTATGATTTTACCCATATCCTGATCGCAGACTACGGTTTAAATCTATTACAAGTTGCGCCTCTTCTCCCATATTACGACATAGATCCTAATATTGTTCAGTTTATGGGCACTGGAGTAATAGATGATAAAACTTTCTTTTATGAACCCTCATTGCAGGGAGCAATCTTTCCAGGCATTCCTGAAACAAGGAGAATAAACTTAATTAATAACTATATGGAAATATATGAAGAAGAGTTTTTAAGAATTTCAACATTACCATATGATTTGATGGGTTTAATAAACTTCATTTATACCAAAGAATATAAATTTGGAGATGTTATTGAGTTACTAAACAATCCAAATAAAAAATTTGATGGTATTGATGGAAATTTTTATTTTAAAAATAATATGATTGAAAGAAATTTGGACATTCTAAAGATAAGTAACGGAAATTCTTTTGTCATTAATTAGATAAAAAGTTTATTAATTTATTTACAGCTATAGACCTGTGACTGATTTCATTTTTATCTTTAGTACTTAGTTCAGCTAATGTTTTATTATAATTTTTAGGAATGAATATTGGGTCATAACCAAAACCAAAACTACCCTTAATTTGTTCAGAAATTCTTCCATAAATTTTGCCATTAAAAATAATGTTTTGATTTTTATTAATTGTTAAACTTATTGAAGTTTTAAAATAAGCATTTTGTTTGCCGCTATTTTTAATACTTTTAAAAATACTTTTAAAACAGACTTCTTTATTTTTAAAATTATTTAAAAATCTTTTTGAAAGAACACCAGGTTTCCAATTTAAGCTTTCAATACATATGCCTGAGTCATCTGCAAAACAAGGAATACCAGTTTTATTAAATCCGTGGTCTGATTTTATTTTTGCATTTTCCTCAAATGTTTGACCGCTTTCTTCTGGCTCTTCACTTATGTTTAGATCATTTAGCGAAAGAAGATCAAAATTAAATTTTTTAAAAATTTTTTTAATTTCAATTATTTTATTTTTATTATTTGAGAAAAATAATAATTGCTTCAATTTATTTCAAAGCCTCTTTTTGTTTAGAAATTATTTCTTTAACCCCAATTTTTGCTAGTGAAAACATTTCTGTAAACTGAGCATCATTGAAAAAAAATTCTTCACCAGTAACTTGAATTTCAGATATTTCATCTGAATCACAAATTACAAAATTTGCATCTACTTGAGCTTCGGAGTCTTCCCTATAATCTAGATCCAATAATGCTTTATTTTCCACTATGCCAGTTGATACTGCCCCTATAAAGTTTTTGATAATAGGTTTTTGGAGATTATAATTATTCTTTAATTTTTCTATTGCCAGATATAAAGAAATAAAACCACCACTGATAGAAGCGGTTCTTGTCCCGCCATCTGCTTGAATTACATCACAGTCTATTTTTATTTGACGCTCTCCAAGGTTTGAAAGATCCACAATAGATCTTAAGCTACGTCCAATTAACCTCTGTATTTCTTGCGTTCTACCTGACTGCTTTCCTTTTGCAGCCTCTCTGTCCATTCTAGTATTTGTTGATCTTGGTATCATGCCATATTCTGCTGTAACCCAACCTTTACCAGTATTTTTTAACCAGTGAGGAACTTTCTCATCAATAGTTGCAAGACAAAGAACATGTGTGTTACCAAACTTTACTAAGCATGAACCATCAGCATGAATATTTACATCTTTCTCAAATGAAATTTCACGCATTTGATTGAAGGATCTATCTTTTCTCATATAAATTTAATAATAGTAGATAAATATTATTTTTAAATAAAATTCTTATGTCTGATAATGTATATGCACAAATTAATGACAGATCGAAATTAATTTTTAAAAAATTAGTTGAGTCATATCTTAAAACCGGCTCTCCAGCAGGATCAGAAACTATTATGAAAATGGGAGGTTTAAATCTTTCCTCAGCTTCAATTAGATCCATTTTATCAAATTTACAAAAAGAAGGACTACTGTACGCCCCGCATAGATCAGCAGGTAGAATGCCTACTGAGAAAGGGATGAGGTTTTTTGTCGACGGACTTTTAGAGTTTGGAAGAATTTCAAAAATAGATAAAGAAAATATTAAACAACAGTGTTTAACAAAGGGAAAATCTTATGAAGAGGTGCTCGATGTTGCTTCCAAGGCAATTTCAGGATTATCGAGTTATGCAGGAATAGTTATTGCACCAAAATTTCAAAAAAACATAAAGCATGTTGAGTTTATTAGATTAAATAGTAGCCAATTAATGCTTATTCTTGCTTATGAGAATGGAGAAGTAGAAAATCGTATAATTGAAGATAATGGAAAGTATAATAGTTCATTATTAATACAGGCCTCAAACTATCTTACATCAAAGTTTACTAACAAAAATATCTCTCAAATAAAAAGATTTATTCAAACAGAAATAAAAAATTCACAAAATGAACTAGAATTAATTTCTTCAAAGTTAATTCAACAGGGTATTATTGAAACTCAGCCTAATAGTAAAAATCCTTACATTTTTCTACATGGTCAATCAAATTTATTAAAAGATGAAATTGTTTCGAAAGATTTAGATCAAATTAGAAATCTTTTTGATGAAATTGAGAAAAAATCTAGTTTTGTGGATATATTAGAAACCGCAGGAAAAGCAAAAGGGGTTCAGATTTTTATTGGATCAAAAAATTTTTTGTTTAAACACTCTGGTCTTTCTATGGTAATGGCCCCATATAAAAACAATGATCAAGAAATTATAGGAGCTATAGGTGTAGTTGGACCAACAAGACTAAACTACTCCAAAATAGTTCCTCTTGTTGATTATACGTCTAAAATTATTGGAAAGGTGATTGATTAATGGTTGAAAAAAAAGAAGAAGATAACCAACAAGAAGAAATAAAAGAACCTGATTCTGAGAATATTGAAAACGATGAAGATAATAATGATACTCAAGAAAACACAGATACAGGAGAGACAACTGAAGATGAGAATTCAGAAGAAGACAGCTTAGAAAAAGAAATTGAAACACTAAAAGAAGAAAAAATTAGGTTACTCGCTGAAATGGAAAATCTTAGAAAAAGATTTGAACGAGAAAAAGTTGAAACAATAAAGTTTGGTAGCATAAATTTAGCAAGAGACATTCTATCGCCAGGAGATAATTTAGAAAGAGCGCTAGATGCTTTACCAGAAGATGAAAATCATCCAGAAAGTATAAAAAATCTTATCGATGGTTTAAAAATGGTGCTTAAAGAATACAAAAGTACTCTTGAAAAACACGGTGTCAAAAAAATTGAAACTTTAAATCAAAAATTTGACCATAATTTTCATCAAGCAATGATGGAAGTTGAAAATAATGAAGTTGAAGAAGGAACAGTAGTACAAGAAGTCCAATCTGGCTATACAATGCATGACCGATTGCTCAGAGCAGCAATGGTCGGAGTTTCTAAAAAACCAGTCGCTAAAACAGAAGAGCCTAAAGAAGAAAAAGAAGAAGATAATCCTGAAAATGAGAGTAAAGAAAAGTCATAAAAAGCCTTAATTTGCTTGTATTTTTTAATATAAATCCCAAACATCCTTGTATTTTAAAACTTTTTTCCCATATCTAATGTAGCCAATGTTGGTTGGTAAATAATTAAGTAAAGAGGATAAAAAATATGGCAAAAGTAATTGGTATTGATTTAGGTACTACAAACTCCTGCGTTGCAGTAATGGACGGTAAGGAAGCAAAAGTAATTGAAAACTCTGAGGGTGGAAGAACAACTCCTTCAATGGTAGCATTCAGTGACACAAAAGAAAAACTTGTTGGACAATCAGCTAAAAGACAAGCAGTAACTAATTCTGAAAATACTTTATTTGCCATAAAAAGATTAATCGGAAGAACATTTGAGGATGAAGCTGTTAAGTCTGACAGCGGACTAGTACCTTATAAAATAGTAAAAGGTGATAACGGTGATGCTTGGGTAGAAGCACGTGGAGATAAATATAGTCCAAGTCAAATTAGTGCATTTATTTTACAAAAAATGAAAGAGACGGCTGAGTCTTATTTAGGAGATACCGTTACACAAGCAGTTATAACAGTTCCTGCATATTTTAATGATGCTCAAAGACAAGCAACAAAAGATGCTGGAAAAATAGCTGGACTAGAAGTTTTAAGAATTATTAACGAACCTACTGCTGCAGCGTTAGCATATGGTTTAGATAAAAAGAAAACAGGTACTGTTGCTGTTTATGATCTTGGTGGAGGTACATTTGATATTTCCATCTTAGAAATAGGCGACGGTGTTTTTGAAGTTAAATCAACCAATGGTGATACACACCTTGGTGGTGAAGATTTTGATCTTAAAATCATTGATTATCTCGCTGATGAATTCAAAAAAGATAATGGTATTGATTTACGTTCAGATAAACTTGCCCTTCAACGTTTGAAAGAGGCTGCTGAGAAAGCAAAAATTGAATTGTCAAGTTCAACTGAAACAGAAGTTAACTTACCATTCATAACAGCTGATCAATCTGGTCCTAAACATTTAACGATTAAGTTATCGAGAGCAAAACTTGAAGCTATCGTAGGAGAACTTTTGAACCAAAGTTTAAAACCTTGCGAAATGGCACTTAAAGATGCCGGTTTACAAGCTGCTGAAATTGATGATGTTATTTTAGTTGGTGGTATGACAAGAATGCCTAAAGTAACAGAGATAGTAAAAAACTTCTTTGGTAAAGAACCTAACAAAGGTGTTAACCCAGATGAAGTTGTAGCATCTGGTGCTGCTATTCAAGCAGGCGTATTACAAGGTGATGTCAAAGATGTATTATTACTTGATGTTACACCTTTATCACTTGGTATTGAAACACTTGGAGGTGTATTCACAAAACTAATTGATAAAAACACAACTATCCCAACAAAGAAGAGCCAGGTATTTTCTACAGCTGAAGATAATCAGAGCGCAGTAACAATTAGAGTGTTTCAAGGTGAAAGAGAGATGGCTGCTGACAACAAATTACTAGGTCAGTTTGATTTAGTAGGTATTCCACCTGCCGCAAGAGGGATGCCTCAAATTGAAGTAACTTTTGATATCGATGCAAACGGCATCGTAAATGTTTCGGCTAAAGATAAATCAACTGGAAAAGAGCAACAAATCAAGATCCAGGCTTCTGGTGGATTATCAGATGAAGAGATTGAAAAAATGGTCAAAGAAGCAGAAGAAAATGCCGAAGCTGACAAAAAGAAAAGAGAAGCTGTTGATACTAGAAACCATGCTGATAGTTTAATTAATGAAACTGAAAAGAACTTAAAAGAGCACGGAGATAAAATTCCTGAAGCTGATAGAAATAAAATCACAGAGGATATTGAAGAGCTTAAGAAAGTAAAAGACGGTGACGACTTAGAAGCTATAAAATCTAAAACTGAAGCACTTGTTCAGTCATCTCTTAAAATGGGTGAGGCAATTTATAAACAAAACCCTCAAGGTGCTGGACCTCAACCTGATCCATCTGGTGCTGAACCATCAGCTGATAATACAAAAGATGAAAAAGTTGTAGATGCAGAATTTGAAGAAGTAGACGAAGATAAAAAAGATTAACGCTCCATAATTTTTATAAGGAGGAGATGTGGCTGATAAAGATTTCTATGAGATACTAGGTGTTCAACGAAATGCCAGTGAAGATGAAATAAAAAAAGCTTATAGAAAACAAGCCATGAAATATCATCCTGATCGTAACAAGGATGACAAAACAGCTGAAAGAAAATTCAAAGAAGCAGCTGCTGCTTATGAAGTTCTAAAAGATTCAGAAAAAAGATCAGCTTATGATCAATATGGACATGACGCTTTCAAACAAGGTGGAATGGGTGGAGCTCAAGGCTTTGGAGATTTTGCAGGTGGCTTTTCTGATATCTTTGAAGAGTTCTTTGGTGGGGGTTTTGGAGGACAATCATCAAGAAGACGAGGACCTCAAAGAGGAAGTGATCTTCGTTATAATATGTCCGTTTCACTATTCGAAGCTTTCACTGGAAAGAAACCACAAATAAGAATACCTACATACGTTGGCTGTGATGCTTGTGCAGCAACTGGAAGTGCAGATAAATCTGGACCAAGTACTTGCTCTACTTGTGGTGGTGCAGGAAAAGTTCGATCTCAACAAGGATTCTTTTCAATTGAAAGACCATGCCCTACATGTGGTGGAGAAGGTTCAAGTATAAAAAATCCATGTCTTAAATGTTCTGGAACTGGAAATATTAAAAAACAGAAAACAATTTCAGTTACTATTCCCGCTGGTGTTGATACAGGTACAAGAATTCGCATAGCTGGAGAAGGTGAGCCTGGTGAAAGAGGTGCAGGAAATGGGGATCTCTATATTTTTGTTGAAGTTCAAAAAGATAAACTCTTTGAAAGAGAAGAAGAAAATTTATTTTGTGAAATACCAATTTCAATCACTACTGCTATTTTAGGTGGCGAAATAGAAGTACCAACAATAGAGGGAAAAAAAGCCAGACTTAATATTCCAGCGGGAACTCAATCTGAGACACAATTTAGACTTCGTGGCAAAGGAATGAGTATACTTCGACAAAGTAGACGTGGAGATATGTATGTGCAAGCAAACGTTGAAATACCAGTTAACCTAAATAGCAAACAAAAAGATATTTTGAGAGAGTTTGAAAATGAAGGTGGGACATCGAAAAAACATAGCCCAAAATCGCAAGGTTTTTTCTCAAAATTAAAAGAAGTCTGGGAAGATTTAACTTAATTTCTTTTCAACTTACAATCACCAAAGTATAAGAAGTTTTTATGGCAAAAATTAAAATAGCAGTTGCAGGTTGTCTTGGCCGAATGGGTCAGGAAATATCGAAACAAATTTTACAAAATAAAAATTTAGAATTTGTCGGTGGTTTTGAACACAAAAAACATAAAAATATAAACAAACCCTTAAACAAAGTTTCAAGTATACACTCTGCAAAATTGGTTACAGCTAATGCAGCTCAGTTAATCAAAGAAGCAAATGTCATCATTGATTTTACAACACCTGAGTCCACTTTAGATAATCTTAAAATCGCTTCTGCAAATAAAACGGCAGTTGTTATTGGTACAACTGGAATGACAGACGCACAAAAAAAGAAAGTAAAAAGTTATTCTAAAAAAATACCGATACTCATGTCTTCTAACATGAGCTTGGGTGTTAACTTACTATTTAACTTAGTAAAACAAACAGCATCAGCCTTAAAAGATACTGATTATGATATTGAAATTGCTGAGACTCATCACAAACATAAAAAAGATGCCCCCTCTGGAACTGCATTATCTCTTGGCGAGTATGCTGCTGCAGGTAGAAAAACTAAGTTAAATAACTCAAAAGTTTTAGATCGTACAAAAAAACTAATATCTAGAAAAAAAGGCGACATTGGTTTTTCTGTAACAAGAGGCGGTGAAATTGCAGGTGAGCACACAGTAAGTTTTATAGGATCAAATGACAGAATAGATTTAGTGCATAAGGCTAATAACAGATCAATTTTTGTAACAGGCGCTATTGATGCCGCAGTATTTGTATCAAAGAAAAAAATGGGATTTTTTTCTATGAATGATTTGATTTCTTTAAAATAAATATCTTGAAATTTTAATGTATGAGTAAAGATATTTCATACTTTCCTAATAGAGAAATTGAGGGCGGCTGGAGACTCATATCAACTGATCACGCATCAAAATTACTAAATATCAATTTTAATTTAATTGAACTAGAAATAAAACGCCAACAATTGTTTTTTGGAAACCATCCTCAAAGTACAGTCATTATTAAAGATGGCTATTTAGTTTATGAAAATCATAGTTTCATGACATTGCCGCAAAGTCGTTTTGATATATGGTCTTGTACAAAATCATTCACTGGAATTGCATGGATGTTTTTATTAGAAGAAATAAAAAAAAATAAATCTAAAAAAAATTTAGATATAAATTTACAAACACCTATCTACAATTTTCTTCCAAAAGATTTTATAAAAAACGACTCAAGAAAAAAAAATATCAATTTACACCATTTATTGTCTATGACTTCAGGTTTAAAAGGAGAAAATAATGATATTTATGGCTTAGTGACTGGACCTCAAAATGGTCCATTTGAATTTGCTATTGGAAAATGTGAGAATAGATATGGAAAGTCAGTCGATATTTTATCTTCTGAACCTGGAAAACAATGGGAATATTCTGATCCAGCAGTGGCTTTACTTTCATTTGTTTTTTTTGAAATAACAAAAAAAAATATTCATGAATATTTATATGAAAAACTTTTTAGAATAATTGGTATAGAGAACGCTAGTTGGGATATTCACGGTGGTGGAAATTTTTTAGGTCCATTTACCTCATCGCATGTTGGTCTTCACATTTCAGCCAGAGATTTATCACGCTTTGGATATTTCATGCTCAAAAAAGGACAATGGAATAATATTAAAATATTATCTTCAGATTATATAGACCTAGCAACTACAAAATCACAAAATTTAAATTCATCTTACGGATATCAATTTTGGATAAATTCAGACGGCCTTCGATGGCCATCTTTACCAAGAGACACTTATGCTTTGGAAGGATACAACTCTAATAGATGTTATATTATACCATCTTATGACTTAATAATAACAAGAATAGGATCTGGGCCATCAGAATGGAATGAACAAAATTTCGTAAATAATATTTTTAAAAGTTTTAAAAAAAATTAATATAAATTTAATTGTTTTTTAATTCTTAAATATAAACCCTCTTTTAAATCAGCATGCAAGAAAGTTGCAACTTCAGTTTCTTTATCTGATTCTCTTATTGATAACTTGGAAGTATTTTTAAGTTTTGTAAAAAAAACTTTGGACCAATAAGTGCTAAATTTAGATGAATGTAAAAGTTCATTACCTTTATATTTTTTAATAGATATTTCTTTTTGATTAATGTTTATTTCATCCTTAATATTTTTTTCTTTGAAATATAAACGGATTAAATAAAAAATTATCAGATATTCAAGTCCAAGAAATATAGATACAGGCCATGCACCTTGTACAATAAGAAAAATAGAGAATAATGAAATCCAACTTATAAAAATAATTCCTAAAACTAAAAAGACTGATTTAGAACAGCTTTGATAAGGTCTTATATTTTCATTTAATGAATTCATAATTTGACATTAATATAAAATAACCTTTCTGATAAAGGGACATATGTGCACAGATATTAAATCGATAATTTCCATTTTATTATTAATTTATGATTGCTTCCAAATCCTAAAAAATGGCTAAATTCCTTTGATCTCTTGCTAATTTAGTAAGGAACATATAGATGCATCCCCGAAAAAATATTAAGTAATAATCCTTATTTAATGGTGGCTTGATGAAAAAGATTGGTAAAATTTTAGCAGCAAACAGAAGTGAGATTGCTATTCGAATTTTTAGAGCTGCTGAAGAGTCTGGTATTAAAACAGCTGCTATTTATTCTAAAGAAGATCGTTTTGCTATTCACCGATTTAAAACAGATGAAAGTTATTTAGTTGGTGAAGGCAAAGGTCCAATTCAAGCATATTTGGACATAGACTCGATTATTAAAATTGCTAAAGATGCAAAGGTTGATGCTATCCATCCAGGTTATGGATTTTTATCTGAGAGTCCTGAACTGGCTGAGCAGTGTGAAAAAAATGACATAACATTTATTGGACCTAGTAAAGAAATACTAAAAAGGTTTGGAAATAAAACTGAAGCTAAAAAAGTTGCGGAAGAAGCAAAGGTAGGTACCGTTCCGTCTGTTCTTGTAACAAAAGAAAATTTAAAAAGTGTTGAAAAAGAAGTTGAGAAAATTGGTTACCCAGTAATTGTTAAAGCTAGTTGGGGTGGTGGCGGTCGAGGAATGCGTGTTGTTAAATCAAGCAATGAATTAATAGATCAAATTACAACTGCTCAAAGTGAGTCACTTAAAGCTTTTGGAAAAGATGAAGTATTTATAGAAAAATTTTTAGAAGATGCTGCGCATATTGAAGTTCAAATTTTAGGTGACAGACACGGAAATATTATACATCTTTTTGAAAGAGATTGTTCTCTTCAAAGAAGGCATCAAAAGATTATTGAAAGAGCACCTGCACATTTTCTTGAAAATAAAACTCGAGAAGAAATTTGTAACGCTGCTATTAAAATTGCAAAACAAGTTAAATACTTTGGCGCAGGAACTGTTGAATTTTTGTTTGATAAAAAATCAGGTGAATTCTATTTCATTGAAGTTAACCCAAGAATTCAAGTTGAACATACAGTAACAGAAGAAGTAACTGGTATTGATATTGTAAAAGCTCAAATTAAAATTGCAGAAGGTGAAAAAATTGGCAATCATCCAGCTCTTCCTAAACAAGAAGATATTCATCTAAATGGATTTGCTATTCAATGTAGAGTTACTACCGAAGATCCGCTTAATAATTTTATGCCAGATTATGGGAAGATAATGACTTACCGATCAGCCGCTGGTTTTGGAGTCAGGCTAGATGCAGCAAATGCTTCTTCAGGTTCGATCATCACACCGTATTATGATTCTTTACTTGTAAAAGTAACAACTTGGGCAAAACATCAAGACGACTGTATTAAAAGAATGGATAGGGCCTTACGAGAATTTAGAATTAGAGGTGTTAAAACAAATTTAGTATTTCTTGAGTCTCTTATAAACAATAAAGATTTCCTTGAAGGAAATTACAATACCAATTTTGTGGATACTAAAAAAGAGCTCTATGCTTATAATCCTCAAAAAGATCGAGCATCAAAAATCGTATCTTATCTTGGAAATATAATTGTAAATGGACACAATGATGTATCTGGAAGAGTCAGTAACAATTCGACTGTAGAAGTTCAAATTCCTATTTCAAACACTAAAAGTGAAAAAAATAATTATGTAAGGGATTTACAAACTTTAGGTCCAGAAAAATTTGCAAATAAAATAAAAGAAACACCTTACACCCTAATTACTGATACAACGATGCGTGATGCACACCAATCGCTTCTTGCTACAAGAATGAGAACGGATGATCTTATTAATATTGCTGAATATTATAGTGAAAATCTAAGCAACTTGTTCTCATTAGAATGTTGGGGCGGTGCAACCTTCGATACATCGATGCGTTTTTTAAAAGAGGATCCTTGGGATAGATTAGCGAGATTAAATAAAAGGGCTCCTAACCTTCTTAAACAAATGCTCTTTAGGGGATCTAATGCTGTTGGATATAAAAATTATCCAGATAACGTTGTTAAACATTTCATTCAACAATCAGCAGAAGCTGGAATTGATGTATTCCGAGTTTTTGACTCATTAAATCTAATTGATAATATGCGTGTTGCAATTGATGAAGTACGCAATCAAAATAAAATTTGTGAAGGAACTATTTGTTATACAAATGATGTAACTGATCCAAATGAGAAAAAATATACATTAAAATATTATATTGATCTTGTTAAAGATTTAGAAAAAGCAGGAGCACATATTATCGCTATTAAAGATATGGCGGGATTAGCAAAACCTAATGCTATAAAAAAATTAGTTAATGAAATTAAACAAACAACCGATCTTCCAATTCATTTCCATACTCACGATACATCTGGCACTTCATCAGCATCGGTTCTTGCGGCAATAGAAGAAAAGGTAGATATCGTTGACCTTGCAATTGACTCGATGAGTGGATTGACATCACAACCTGCACTTGGATCAATCGTATCTATAATGAAACAAAACCATCAAGACCCAAAACTTGATGAAGAGGTTATAAGAACACTATCTTTATATTGGGAACAAGTTCGTCAAAATTATCATGCATTTGAAACTGATTTCAAAGGCGGAAGTTCTGATGTTTATCTTCACCAAATGCCTGGTGGGCAGTTCACTAATCTAAAAGAACAAGCGAGATCACTAGGAATTACAACTGATAAGTGGGGATTGGTTGCTAATAAATATGCAGAGGTAAACCAACTTTTTGGTGATATTGTTAAAGTTACACCTTCTTCTAAAATTGTAGGTGATATGGCGCTCTATATGATTGCTAATGATTTATCCAAAGAAGATGTTTTAGACCCAAAAAAAGAAATTTCTTTTCCTGCTTCAGTCATCGAATTTTTTAAGGGGGAGATTGGTATACCTCAAGGAGGCTTTCCAAAAGAACTACAAAAGAAAGTTCTTGGCGATACAAAACCTTTAACAAAAAGACCAGGGGAAGTTTTAGAATCAGTTGATTTAGATAAAGAAGCCAAAAATTTAGAAGATGAAATAGGGATGAAAATTAATCAAACACATCTAGCGTCATACCTAATGTATCCAAAAGTTTTCAAAGATTATGTTGATCATTTTAAGGAGTTTAGTGATACATCAATTTTATCAACTGAGTTATTTTTCTATGGTCCTCAACAAGATAAAGAATACACGATAGAAATTGATAAAGGAAAAAATCTTATTTTACGATACTTAGCAAAAAGTGAAGTTAATAGTAATGGTAAGTGCTCAGTGTTTTTTGAAATTAACGGACAACCAAGAACAATAGACATAGAAAATAAAGAATTTTCAAAAAATATAACACAAAGAGCAAAAGCAGATGATAATAATCTGGATCACGTTGGATCACCTTTACCAGGTCAGGTTGCAAAAATATTTGTTCAATCAGGTAGTAAGGTGATTAAAGGTGATAAGTTACTAGTGATCGAGGCTATGAAAATGGAAACAACAATAAACGCTGATAAAAGTGGAACAATCAAATCAATTAATGTTGCATCTGGTGATAATGTGGAAACAAAAGATCTTCTTGTCGAAATTAGCTAGTAAAGTCGTATTCTTTATAACACTCCTCTAGAGACTGCTTTGTATTTATAAGTTCTCCTAAAGAATCTCGAAATTCAAAATACTCTACTCTTTTAGTATTAGAATTTAAATTGAAGAAAATAAATAATCTGCATGAACTACTATCATATCGCATCATATGAATTGAACCATCAGAGCGTGCTAAATTAGGCTGTCCTAGTTTTTGTTTTATCTCAGCAAGTTGTTTTCCCATGAAATTTATTTCTGCTATTTTTTGCTGCTCCTTAACTATAGTTTTTTCCTCTTCTTTTTCCTCAGTGATAATTTGTTGCTCTTCAACAATAGTTTTATCTTCAATAATTTCTGGCTCTTTTTTTATAATAGTTTCCTCAACTTTATCTTTTACAACTGTCCCAACTTTAACAACCTCTCTTCCAACCTCAATAGTCGTACAGCTAGATAAAAACACTAATGTTAAAAAATAAATTGATAACCGCATTGCTCTTAGTGGCATTTCTATATATGTAATCGCATATGATTACAGTAATTAAATCACCATTCGTTCAATACAAACTAACAATTTTACGAAATAAAAAAACATCAAATACTGTTTTTAGACAAACTATGAATGAAATAAGCTACCTCATTGCTTCTGATGTCCTTCAATACGTTCCATTTAAAAAACAAACAATTGAAACACCTCTAAAAAAAATGAGCGGTATGTCCTTGGGTCAACCCATAATTTTGGTCCCAATTTTACGTGCCGGTTTAGGGTTACTTGAGGGGTTTGCAAAATTTTTACCGGAAGCTGAAAAAGGTCACATAGGTTTATACCGCGACGAACAAACTTATGAACCTGTAGAATACCTCTTTAAACTTCCAAGAGTTAAAAATAAAAAAGTGTTAATTCTAGACCCAATGTTGGCCACAGGTAATTCTTCAATTGCTGCAATCAATCTAATAAAAAACAAAGGCGTTAATATAAAAGATATATTTTTAGTGTCTTTGCTAGCAGCTCCTGAAGGTATTAAAAATATTCAAAAAAAGCAAAAAGGCATTCATATATTTACTTGCAACATTGATGCTAAATTGAATAAAAATAAGTTCATTGTACCGGGATTAGGTGACGCAGGCGATAGGTATATGGGTACTTGAAGTTATCCATAAAAAATCCTATTATTTATCCATAATCTCATTTTTTAATGCATTTTTTTATCAAGAAAATGTTATCAATGGGATATCTATAATTCATATTTAAGGGGGATTTTTGGTATGAAGAAAATTTTAAGTATTTTTTCGGTTTCTTTCGCTCTTGTCTTCTCTTCAAGTGCGTTCGCAAACACAATTGGAGTTGTATATGACTCTGGAGGAAAATTTGACAAATCATTTAACGAATTAGCATTCAATACAGCTGAGAGAGTTGTTAATGAACTTGGCTGGGGCATGATTGAGTTTGAATCTGCAAACGACAATCAGATCGAGCAAGGTATGCGTAAGATTGCTGATAGAGGAGCAACAATGATCGTAGGAATGGGATTTGCTCAAGCTGATGCAGTTGCAGCAGTTTCAGCTGATTACCCAGATATAAAATTTGTTGCAGTTGATGTTTGTTGGTTAGACGATCCAAATAATAATATTTATCAAGCTTGTTATAAAGAACATGAAGGTTCTTTCTTGGTTGGAATGATGGCTGCTATGGCTTCTAAAAGTGGAACAATAGGTTTCGTCGGTGGAATGGATATTCCTCTAATTAGAAAATTCCAAGGTGGTTATGAGCAAGGTGCACAATATGTAAATCCAGATATAACTGTTTTAGCTAATATGACTGGAACTACAAACGAAGCATGGAATAACCCAACAAAAGGTGCAGAATTAACAAAAGCTCAAATTGATGGTGGCGCTGACGTTGTATACCAAGCTGCTGGTGGAACGGGTATTGGTGTTCTTCAAGCTGCGGCTGATGCTGGCATTATGGGTATCGGAGTTGACTCTAATCAAAACTGGATGCACCCAGGTAACATGTTAACATCAATGTTAAAGAGATTAGATCTAACGATTTTTGAGCAAGCTAAAAATGTTGAGTCAGGCAGATTTGAATCTGGCATAAACATTCTTGGTCTTTCAGAAGGAATGGTTGGTTATGCAACTGAAGATGGAATGGTAACATCTGAAATGGCTGCTGCCGCAGATGCTGCTGCTGCTGACATTGCGAGCGGTGCTCTAGTTGTTGCTGACTGGTCGCAAGAGTAGATACTAAAATAAATATTTGGTGAGACCAAAGATTAATAAATAATTTATGGTCTCACCTATTTTAGAATTAACGGATATAAATAAATCATTTGGTCATGTTCAGGCCAACAAAAATATTAATCTCAAAATAAATAAAGGAACAATTCACGGCATAATTGGAGAAAACGGTGCAGGCAAATCTACTTTGATGAGTATAGTCTTTGGTCTTTATCAGGCTAACTCAGGCTCAATTAAAATTAATGGAAAAGAAATTAACTTAAGATCACCAAGAGATTCAATAATAAACGGCATTGGAATGGTTCACCAACATTTTATGTTGGTAGAAAATTTTACTGTACTCGAAAATATAATTCTTGGTTTTGAAGGTGAAACAGTATTTGGAGAAAAATTACAAAAGGCAAAAGAAGATTTAGAAAAATTATGTAAAACATATAATTTTAATATTGATCTTGATGCTACTATTTCAGATTTATCTGTAGGTTTTCGTCAAAGAGTAGAAATATTAAAATCTTTATACAGAGGAGCAGAAATTTTAATTCTTGATGAGCCAACAGGCGTTCTTACACCTCAAGAAGTTGATGAATTATTTAAAATTCTTCGTTCACTAAAAGATGAAGGCAAAACTATAGTATTAATTACGCATAAACTAATTGAAATAATGGATTTAACAAGCGAAGTATCAGTGATGCGTCAAGGCGAAATGGTTGGGCATACAAAAACTGAAGATACAAGCAAAGAACAACTAGCTGAAATGATGGTAGGAAGAAGTGTCTTACTTAGAGTTGATAAAAAAGAAATTAAAAAAGGGGAAACCATATTCAAAGTTAATAATCTTTCAGTTAAAGACGATCTAGATGTAACGCGTGTAAAAGATGTAAACCTAGAAATATGTTCAGGAGAAATTCTTGGTATTGCTGGCGTAACTGGTAATGGACAAACTGAATTATTAGAAGCACTTTCAGGAATTAGAAAAGTAGAGTCTGGAAGTATTGAATTATTTGGTGAAAAAATTTCTGATCAGAATAACTTCTTAAACCCAAGAATGCTTAAAGAAAAAGGTTTAGCGCATGTACCTGAAGACAGGCAAAGAATGGGTTTAATAAGCGATTTCAAGGCTTATGAAAATTTAATTTTTGGTTATCATGATCAAGAGCCATATTCAAAATCAGCAATTTTGAACAATAAAGAAATTACTGAATACTCAAATAAGGTTATGCAAGAATATGATGTTCGACCTAATTCTCCAAACTTAATAACATCTAATTTTTCAGGAGGTAATCAACAAAAAATTATTTTGAGTAGAGAGCTTAATGAAAATCCAAAAGTTCTTTTAGTGGGGCAGCCAACAAGAGGTGTAGATATTGGAGCAATCGAGTTTATTCATCAACGTCTTATTGATATGAGAGATAAAGGCGCAGCAATACTATTAGCATCAGTTGAGTTAGATGAAATCTTATCCTTATCTGACAGAATAATTGTTATGTTTGATGGAAAAATTGTTGGAGAAAAGGAAAATAAAAATGTTACTGATCGTGAGCTAGGATTGCTAATGGCTGGTGTTGCATAATGAGTAATATTGTAGTCGATAAATCAAAAGTTCCATGGTGGGTCTCTAATGTTATTGTTCCATTGGTAAACTTAACATTAGCATTATTAGTTTCAGGACTTTTTGTTTTTATTGCAGGTGAAAATCCAATAGAGGCAGTTAAGTTAATTATTTATGGATCATTTGGTTATATCCAAGGATTTGCTTATACACTTTATTACACAACAAATTTTATTTTTACCGGCCTAGCTTTTGCTGTAGCCTTTCATTGTAGACTATTTAATATTGGAGGAGAAGGTCAAGCATACATAGGTGGTTTAGGTGTTTTTTTAGTAGCAATAAATTTAAGTTTTCTCCCTGTTCCAATTGTTTGGCTTTTAGCAATCTTCGGTGCATTTTTATTTGGTGCAGCATGGGCTTATATACCTGCTTATCTTCAATCAAAAAGAGGAAGTCATGTTGTTATTACAACAATTATGTTTAATTTTATCGCTTCATCTTTAATGATTTTCTTACTTGTAGATGTGATTAGAGATACAAATCAAATGGCACCACATACGGTAAAGCTGCCAGAAGAAATTTGGTTACCAAGCTTTGAAGCATTCTCTGGAATTCTTGGTATAAAAATAAGATATTCACCTCTTAACCTAACTTTTTTATTAGCAATTGCATCATTATTTTTTGTTTGGTTTTTAGTTTGGAAAACTAAATGGGGGTATGAAATGCGAGCAGTAGGACACAATACTCAAGCAGCAATATATGCAGGTATATCACCTCATAAAAATATTATCATCGCGATGTGTATTTCTGGAGGTTTAGCAGGACTACTTGGCGTCAATGAAATTCTTGGTGTAAGCCATAAAATTCAAGCAGGCTTTCCAGCAGGATATGGATTTACAGGAATTGCAGTTGCACTAATGGGCAGAAATCATCCGATTGGTATTTTACCAGCAGCATTTTTATTTGGAATTTTATACCAAGGAGGTTCAGAAGTTACATTCGAAATGCCAAACATAACTAGATACATGTTCGTTGCTGTTCAAGGATTAATAATATTATTTAGTGGTGCATTAGAAAATCTTTTCAGACCGCAAATAGAAAGTTTTTTTGTTAGAAGACTCAATAGAGAGGTAAATGCGTAATGGAATTTTTATCTGATATTGCTTCTTTAATTAATTCTACTTTAAGAATATCTACACCTTTAGTTTTTGCAGCAATGGCTGGTATATTTGCTGAAAGATCTGGGGTAATAGATTTTAGTTTAGAAGGTAAAATGCTCATGGCCGCATTTGTGGCAGCTGTTGGTTCATACTATTTAGGTAACCCGTGGTTAGGCTTATTATTAGCTATAATTGTATGTGTGTGTTTATCAATGTTACATGGATTTGCCTCGGTAACCCACAAAGGCGATCAAGTAGTATCATGTGTTGCTATAAATATTTTAATTATTGGTTTAACAACTGCTTTAGCCGCTGCATGGTTTGGGCAAGCAGGTCTGACGCCAACTTTAAATGAAGATCAGCGTTTTTTAGAAATTCATCTTCCTTTTGCTGACGCACTAAGAGACATTCCGGTTATTGGAACACTTTATAGTGATATATTAAGTGGTCATTACGTTTTTGTTTATTTAGCATATCTTTCTGTCCCACTAGTTTTTTGGATAGTATTTAAAACTAGTTTTGGTTTGCGTCTAAGAGCAGTCGGAGAAAATCCAAGTGCAGTAGATACTGCTGGAATCAATGTCTTTACTATGAGATATAAAGCACTAGCAATCAATGGAGTGTTAATTGCTTTTGCGGGAGCTCATTTATCAACTGCCGTTAATGCAAATTTCTTTAGAGAAATGTCAGCGGGAAGAGGATACTTAGCTTTAGCAGCAATGATCTTTGGAAAGTGGCACCCTAAAACAGCTTTAATTGCTTGTTTACTCTTTGGATTTACAGATGCTCTTCAAATAAGACTTCAAGGTGTTGAGTTACCAGCAATTGGCGAGATACCTGTTCAATTAATACAAGCACTTCCATACATACTAACAGTAGTATTGCTTGCTGGTTTTGTTGGAAAAGCAATTGCGCCTAATGCTATTGGACAACCTTACATTAAAGAAAGATAATTAAATACTTATTTAAAAAAAATTCCTATATACTTTATTTTTACTAGGAGAAAATATGTCAATACTAGAAAAATACATGAAGGTTTTTAATGAAAAAGATGAAGCAGGAATGAACGAAATTATCCATGATGATTTCAAATTTACAATGCATTCTAGCGGCAATGTTCTATCAAAGTCCGATGTTATAGGCTGGGCTATGAGTGACGACATTAATGATGATAAGTCTAGAATTGTATACGAAAATGACGAGATTGGGATATATCACTCTTTCGTTACTTTTAAAGATGGCAACACACAAGCTGTGATGGCGGTATACAAATATAAAGATGGCAAAATAATTTCACTAGAAACTGGGGCAACCAATATGCCAAAATAAAAAAAGTGGAACTCTAAGTTCCACTTTTAAATTAATTTAAATTATTTTTATTGTTCTAAATCGAAACGATCAGCATTCATCACTTTGTTCCAAGCTTTGATAAAGTCTTTTTTCATTTTTTCTTCACTATCATCACTTGCATAAAGCTCTGCTATCGCTCTTAATTGAGAATTGGATCCAAAAACAAGATCTACTCTAGATGCAGTTCTTACTTTTTCTCCTGTAATTTTATCTGAAGCTTCATATGAATTACTTCCAGTCGGCTTCCAACTAACACCCATATCTAAAAGCTTATCAAAAAAATCATTTGTTAACTTACCTTTTGTATCAACAAATAATCCCCTTTGATCTGAACTAATACCCATAGATCTCATACCACCGACAAGCACCGTCATTTCAGGAGCAGTTAGCCCTAATAGTTGTGCCTTATCCAACATTAATTCCTCAGCAGTTACATCATAATTCATTTTTAAATAATTACGAAAAGCATCTGCTTCTGGCTCTAAAACTGCAAATGAATCAATATCAGTTTTATCTTGAGTAGCATCACCTCTACCTGGAGTAAAAGGCACTTCCATTCCAGTTGCTTGTTCCACACCCACATTACCAGCAAGGACAATTACATCAGCTACTGAAGCTCCTGTTTCTTTCGCAATAGGCTCAAGAATATCAAGAACTTTTTTTAATTGCTCTGGTTTATTAACTTCCCAATCTTTTTGAGGAG
Organism: uncultured Alphaproteobacteria bacterium; assembly: GCA_902614085.1. Lineage (GTDB taxonomy): Bacteria > Pseudomonadota > Alphaproteobacteria > HIMB59 > CACPNW01. The sequence continues at coordinate 195,515 of CACMJS010000001.1, read as the reverse complement.
AAAGTCTAATTCTTGCTCCATTAGCTCCACCTCTCATATCTGATCCTCTAAATGTAGAAGCACTCGCCCAAGCAGTTTCAACCATTTCTTGGGTGGTTAAACCACTACTTAAAATTTTAGCTTTTACTGTTTCAACATCATAGTTTGAATGACCTTTGGGCACAGGGTCTTGCCAAATCAATTCCTCTTGTGGAACTTCTGGTCCCATATATCTAGTTTTTGGACCCATATCTCGATGTAGAAGTTTAAACCATGCTCTAGCGAATTGATCAGCAAAATATTCTGGGTCTTTGTGAAATTTTTCTGATACTTTTCTGTATTCAGGATCTTCACGCATTGCCATATCTGCTGTTGTCATCATTGTAGGAACTTTTACTGATGGATCATCAACTTGAGGAGCCATGTGTTCCTCTTTTTGATCAATCGCATGCCAGATTTGAGCACCTGCCGGACTTTTTACTAACTTCCATTCGTAACCAAGAAGCATGTCAAAGTATCCATTATCCCACTGAGTTGGATTAGGTGTCCATGGACCTTCTATACCACTTGTTGTGGTATCACGACCAACACCTGATCCGTGTAAGTTATTCCATCCTAAACCCATTTGTTCTAACGGTGCACCTTCTGGTTCTGCTCCTACTAAAGCAGGATCACCAGCACCATGTGCTTTACCAAAAGTATGTCCACCTGCAGTTAGTGCTACAGTTTCAGTGTCGTTCATTGCCATTCTTGCAAAGGTTTCTCTAATATCTTTTGCACTTGCAAGAGGATCAGCTTTTCCATCTGGTCCTTCAGGGTTTACGTAAATTAATCCCATTTGCACTGCTGCAAGTGGATTATCTAAAATTCTATCACCAGTATACCTTTTATTTTGTAACCATTCTTCTTCTACACCCCAGTAAATATCTTCTTCTGGTGCCCAAATGTCCGGACGCCCACCACTAAATCCAAAAGTTTTCCCCCCCATAGATTCAATTGCAACGTTACCTGTTAAAATAAATAAATCAGCCCAACTAATTTTATTTCCATATTTTTTCTTTATCGGCCAAAGAAGTCTTCTTGCCTTGTCTAAGTTACCATTATCTGGCCAACTGTTTAACGGGGCAAAACGTTGAGCTCCTGTTCCACCACCACCACGGCCGTCACCAGTTCTGTAAGTTCCAGCAGCATGCCATGTCATACGAATAAAGAAACCACCATAATGACCATAATCAGCTGGCCACCAATCTTGAGAATCAGTCATTAGATTATGGAGGTCTTTTTTTAATGCAGCATAATCTAATTTTTTGAACTCTTCTCGATAGTTAAATCCAGCTTCCATTGGATCTGATTTACGATCATGTTGATGAAGTATGTTTAAGTTAAGTTGATTTGGCCACCATTCGCGGTTTGATGTACCTTCTCCCATATTTTTTGTAATTGCTCCGTGCATTACAGGGCATTTACTTTCTGCATCCATTTAGAACCTCCGTTATTTAATACTAATATATAAAGAATTTAAATTAAAGAAAAGTGAAAACTATAACTCAATTTTGAAATTTTCAGGTCGCCACGTCGCAGGCGCAAGTTCAAAATCATCAAAATCAAAAGCAGGTGCGACAGTGCATCCAATTAAACTGAAAGCACCAGAAGATCTCATAGCAAACCATGTGTTTGCTGTTACGGTGTAAATATAATTATTATCTGACCCTAAAGAAAAAACTTCATAATTAATTCCGTCATTCGATGTAAAAACTTCTAGAGGATCTCCTGAATAAAAATGTAATATTTCATTTTTAGTTAATCGATGCCAATGTGATTTTTCATTCCTCTTTAATAAGTAATAAATTTGACTAACATTTTCGTTCTTAAAATTTTCAACATAATGTCCTCCTTCAGGATGACTTATCATATTGAGTTTTTTTATTAAATTATCTGCTTCCACTTAGATTAAATGACCAAGTTTACTTTTCTTAGTTGAGATATATTTTTCATTATACTTATTGGTGTCTGAGAAAATAGGAATTCTTTGATTTACTTTGATACCCATATCTTCAAGCGCTTTTATTTTTTTTGGATTATTAGTCATCAAGTCTAATTTTTTGATTGCTAAATATTTTACCATTCCAGCAATATTTTCATATGTTCTCTCATCATCTTTGAAACCCAATTGATGATTAGCTTCAACGGTATCTAGTCCCTTATCTTGTAAACTATATGCTTTAATTTTGTTTGAAAGACCAATGCCTCTTCCTTCTTGTTGAAGATAAAAAATAACTCCTCTTCCATTTTGCGCAATTTGTTTTAATGATTCAGTTAGTTGGAATCTACAATCACATCTCATACTAAAAAAAGATTCCCCTGTAATACACTGCGAATGAATTCTTGATAAAACTGGCTCATCGGTAAGCAAGTCACCCATACATATTGCTAAATGATCTTTAGATTCATTTTCATCTGTAAATGCATGTACGGTAAACTCTCCCATGTCTGTAGGAAGTTTGCTAGTTTCAATAAACTTTAATCTGTCTGACATTATAGTTTAGTAGGATTTGGGGCACCTTTATATACTTCTTCAGGATCAAAAACTTTTTCTTTCTCTTCAAATTTAAGAACAACCTTAGAGCTAGAACTATCCAATGGAATACTTCTATAAAAACATGATCTATATCCTACATGACAGCTAGCACCACCTTTGACATCAACCCTTAACCAAACACAATCTTGATCATCATCAATTCTTATTTCTTTTATCTTCTGGATTAATCCACTTGTTTTACCCTTATGCCAAAGTGTATTTCTACTTCTAGAAAAATAAACAGCTTCGCCCAAACTTATAGTTTTTTTAAAAGCTTCTTCATTCATATAACCTTGCATAAGTAGTTCACCAGATGAAAAATCTGTTGTTACAACTGGTATCAGCCCATTTGAGTCAAATTTTGGAGCCAGCTCATTTGACTCCTCAACTTGTTCTATAGATTTTCTTTTTTCAAATTGAATGTTATTCATTTTTTAATTTTTCAGCAGCTTCTAATGCAAAGTAAGTTAGTATACCATTTGCCCCAGCTCTTTTAAAAGATAAAAGAGATTCCATTATAACTTTTTCATTGAGCCAACCTTTATTAATTGATTCTTTTATCATCGAATATTCACCAGATACTTGATAGGCAAAAGTTGGAACTTTAAATTCTAATTTTATTCTAGAAATAATATCAAGATAGGGCATACCAGGCTTAACCATTACCATATCTGCTCCTTCACTTATATCTAATCCAACTTCTCTAATCGCTTCCTCACTGTTTGATGGATCCATTTGATATGTTAATTTACCATCTTTACCTAAACTAGAACCAGAACCTATAGCATCTCTAAAAGGTCCATAAAAACCTGAAGCATATTTAGCAGCGTAAGAAAGTATTAGCGTATCTGTTAAATTATTTGAATCTAATGCACTTCTTATTCTTCCAACCCTACCGTCCATCATATCTGATGGGGCGATTACATCACAACCAGCATTCGCTTGGATTAGAGCTTGTTGTTCCAAAACCTCCAAAGTTTTATCATTATCTATTTTATCATTTATGACTAGACCATCATGCCCATGGTCCGTAAAAGGATCTAACGCAACATCACATACAATACCAATATTTGGAAAATTTTTTTTGATACTTTTAATTGATCTGCACACCAAATTGTTTTCATCTACAGCTAAACTTCCCTCAGAATTTTTAAGGACACTTTCAATTTGAGGAAAAATTGCAATAGCAGGAATATTAAATTTAACCGCTTTTTCTACTTCACTTAAAAGTTTATCAATAGAGTATCTGCTTACACCAGGCATCGAATTAATAGGATCATCAACCTTGTTTCCTTCGCATACAAATAGAGGCAAAATTAAATCATTAACACTAAGTGTATTTTCAGCAACTAAACGACGAGAAAATTCTTTCATTCTATTACGTCTAAGTCTTGTACTTGGAAACTTGCCTTGCATGTTATTCATTTTTTATTCTACTGGTGATTTTGCTTCTTTAGATAAGCTAGTAACAATATCTTCTAATTTAAAGGTCTTTGTTTCAGAAGATCCAATTCTTCTAACAGATACTGTTTTATCTTGAGCTTCTTTTTTTCCAACAGCAATAATTGCTGGCACTTTACTATTACTGTGTTCACGTATTTTATAACCAATTTTTTCATTACGTGTATCTATTTCGGCCCTGATTCCTTTTGATACTAATGCTTTTTGTACCTCATAAGCATACTCATCTGTATCAGATGTAATTGTAGCAACTACAGCTTGCAATGGTGAAAGCCAAAACGGAAGATGGCCTGCATAATGTTCAATCAGAATGCCAGTGAATCTCTCTAAGGAACCAAATAGAGCTCTATGCAACATGACTGGTATTTTTTTATTACCATCTTCTCCAATATAAGTGGCTCCCAATCTTCCAGGTAAATTTAAATCTACTTGCAGTGTTCCGCATTGCCAGTCTCTGCCAATTGCATCACGTAAAACAAACTCTAATTTTGGACCGTAAAATGCACCTTCACCTGGGTTGAGTGTATACTCAAGACCTGTTGCTTCCATGGCTTGCATTAATGCAGCCTCAGCTTTATCCCAAATAGCATCATCCCCTACGCGTTTTTCAGGACGGTCAGAAAATTTAATTCTAACATTATCGAAACCAAAGTCCTTATAGATACTAAGTATCAAATCACATACCGTTTTACTCTCTTGTGTAATTTGATCTTCTGTACAAAATATATGTGCATCATCTTGTGTGAATGCTCTCACCCTCATTAATCCATGAAGAGCACCTGATGGCTCATAACGATGTACTTTTCCGAATTCAGATAATAGAAATGGTAAGTCCCTATAACTTTTTAATCCTTGTTTAAAAATTTCTACAGCACCTGGACAATTCATTGGTTTGATAGCATAAATTTTATCGTCTTTTGCTTCAGTTCTAAACATCATGTCACTAAATTTGTCCCAGTGACCAGACGTTTCCCATAGAGACTTATCCATCATGTCTGGCGTATTAGTTTCTACGTAACCTGCCCTGTCTTGTCTGTTTCGCATATAATTTATTAGCGATTGGAATAATGTCCAACCCTTAGGATGCCAAAAAACCGCTCCAGGAGCTTCTTCCTGAAAATGAAATAAATCCATTTCTCTTCCTAGTTTTCGGTGATCTCTTTTTTCTGCTTCTTCAATTTGTAAAAGGTGTTGTTCAAGATCCTTTTCTGTTGCCCAGGCCGTTCCATAAATTCTTGTTAGCATTGTATTAGATGAATCACCTCGCCAGTAAGCGCCAGCAACTTTCATTAATTTAAATGCTTTACCAACTTGTTTTGTTGAAACCATATGAGGACCTCGGCACAAGTCTAACCAATCACCTTGTTTGTAAATACTAATTTCCTCATTATCAGGTAGATCATTAATTAGTTCAACTTTATAGTCTTCACCTTTGTCTTTAAAATATTTTATTGATTCCTCTTTAGACCACACTTCTCTTATGAAATTTTTATTTCTTTGAATGATATCGTGCATCTTCTTTTCAATTTTTGGAAGATCTGCAACAGTAAAAGGTTCATCTCTTGCAAAATCATAATAAAAACCATTTTCAATTGCTGGACCAATTGTAACTTGTGTTCCAGGGAATAATTCTTGAACAGCTTCTGCCATTACATGAGCACAATCATGTCGTATTAATTCAAGTGCTTCCTCGCTATCTCTTTTTAAAATCGCTACAGATGCATCACCATTAATAGGTAAACTAATATCTTTTATCTCATTATTAATTTTTATAGCAACTGATTCTTTGGCAAGAGATCTAGAAATTTGCGATGCCAATTCAAGACCATTGATGCCTTTATTAACTTCCTTTTTATTTCCATCTGGAAATGTAATTATTATCTTTTCACTCATCTAGATTTCCGCCAAATCGTTCCTTTATCAGTATCTTCTATTTCTATGCCTTTATCTTTTAATGTGTCTCTAATAGTATCTGCCAAATTAAAATTTTTACTGCGTCTAGCTTCATTACGTTCATATATCAACCTTTCAATTTCTTCAGTATTTTCAGTATTTTTTTGATTATAACCTAACCAATTTCCTGGATCATCTTCAAGAATACCTAATATTTTACCGGCAGAAAGAAGATTTTTTTTAATTTCTTTTTTTCTTTCATCAGATGCAGATGAAGCATCATTTGCTTCTTCATTAAGTTTTGCAATGACTTTAGGTGTATTCAAATCATCTAAAAATGATTCCATTATAGAATCAGAAGGTAAGTTAGAATTTATTTCAACTTCTGACATCTCTAATAAAACTCTATAAAGTCGATCTATCATTTTGCTATTTTGTTCAATGATTTCTTCTGTCCAGTTCAATGGCTGTTTGTAGTGAGCTGACAACAATGTTAATCGCAAAACCTCTCCCTTGTATTTTTTATTGAGATCATGAACGAGTCTAATATTGCCAATTGACTTTGACATTTTTTCTCCCTCAACATTAACAAATCCATTATGAAACCAATAAGTTGCAAAATCTTTAGGATCTTTATTTTCAGATATGGAACAAGTTTGTGCTATTTCATTTTCATGATGTGGAAACACCAAGTCAATACCACCGCTATGGATATCAAAAGGAAGGCCTAATGATTTTTCTGACATAACGGAGCACTCTAAATGCCATCCTGGTCTTCCAAACCCCCAAGGTGAATCCCAACCAGGTAAGGGTGAGGGAGATGGTTTCCATAAAATAAAATCTGCTGGATCTTTTTTGAACGGCGCTACTTCAACACGGCTTCCAGCTATTTGTTCATCTCTATTTCTTTTTGAAAGAATTCCATAATTATCAAAACTTGGCACATGAAATAAAACATGACCCTCTTTTTCATAAGCTTTATTTTCATCAATTAATTTTTTTATCAATTCGATCATTTCTTTAATATGATCAGTTGCCCTTGGTTGAATATCAGGAAGATTAACGCCAAGTGCACTCATGTCATTATTGTAAATCTCTGTATATTTATTTGTGATAACTCTAATATCCTCACCTGTTTCTTTAGAAGCTTCTATAATCTTGTCATCAATATCAGTGATATTAGATACATAGGTCACTTGTTTAAATTGTGTTTTTAATACACGGACTAATAAATCATTTACAACTGCCATACGCGCATTACCTATGTGCGCAAAATTGTAAACAGTTGGACCGCACGCATATATTCTTACATGATCTGGATTAACTGGTTTAAAAAATTCTTTTTTACCACTTAATGTGTTTTGTAACTGTAATGACATCAATATAATTTTTAATAATTAAGTTCTATTACCACGGGTTCGCCATGAACTAAAATGATTGCGGCTTTTTCAAATGATGGAGGACCTTTTGGTTGATAATTATTACTAAAGGCAAAACCTTCTTTTGGTCTCCAGAATAATCCAGTCTTTAATTTTCCATCTGAATCTTCATCGTGATAGGCAACAATTGCTATTTTTCCTTCATGTATCTTACTCAAAGGAACTACAACCTCACCCTTTTGCACTCTTTTTCTAACGCTCTCAATTGCTAATTCTTCATCCAAAAAGCTCTCTTTTGAGTCATATATCTTAACATCAATGTAACCATCACCATGTTCTACATTTGGAAAAATGATAGTTCCATGTGCAAAAAGACCTAAAGACCATGTGACTGTTAAGCAAAAAAAGAATATTTTAGTAAAAAAACTTTTCATATAAGTATCCTAATTATAATAGAATCAAGTGCTGAACAATAAAGAATATCTAAATACACTATATCAATCAGATAAACCTCTTATAATTTATAAAACCGATAAGGGCTATGACATCTATACTGATTTTTCTAGAAGAATTATTATTAACAAAAAAAATCTAAAATATTTTCTTAATATCCAATCAAAATCAAAAAAATCTAAGATTGAAGAATTGAATTGTTATGTTGGTTTCTTTGGTTATAAACTTCTTTGTGAAAATATAGGAATAAAGTTTCCAAAACAGCAATCTAAAAATTTTCCTAGCGGCGTATTTTACAAGCCACAAACTAAAATTAGTATTGGTAAAAAAATAATAATCAAAAGCATTAAAGCCAATTTTAGAAATATAAGTATAAATACAAAAAAATATTTACAGTTAAATAAAAAGTTTAATCTTAATTTATCTTTAAAGCAGTACTCTAAGATATTTAACGATTTCTCTAAAAATATTAAGCAGGGAAAAACTTATCAAATTAAAATAGCTCAAACATATTCGAAAAAAGGTAATATCAATTCTATTGATCTTTTTTGGAAGCTAATGAAAATGAATGAATCGCCTGAAAGTTTTCTTATCAGGGAAAAAGACTATAATATTGTAAGTTGTTCACCAGAGACACTCATATTGAAAAAAAATAACATAATTAGAACTAAACCTATTGCTGGAACATTAAGAAAAACAAAGCAGTTAAATAAAAATAAAGCTCTCACATTCTTTAGAAGAAATGAAAAAGAAACCAAAGAACATAATATGATTGTTGATATGGAAAGAAATGATCTGTCTAAAATTTGTAAAACAGGATCTGTAAAAATAGATAAACTAAAAAAAGTTGAGGAATATCGTGATCTTTTTCATTACGTTACGACAATCAAGGGAGTTATAAAAAATAATATCAGTAACCATGATATAATTTCTTCTTTAATGCCAGGTGGTTCAGTCATTGGTTGTCCAAAAATTAGTACTATTCAACTTCTAAATAGAAAAGAAAAATTTGACAGAAATATTTATACAGGCAGTTTTGGAATTATACATTCAAATGGGGATATGCGATTTAACATAATGATTAGAACACTACTTAATTTTAAAAATGATATTGAATTATCAGTTGCCAGTGGTGTGATCTTAGGGAGTACCGCAAAAAAAGAATATAATGAAAATTATATTAAAGCTAAATCACTTTTAGATCTATTTAACTAATGATTTATCTCATTGATCACGAAGACTCATTCACATACAATTTAGCTCATCTACTAGATAGTATTGAGCCAACATTTGTTTCAAATTATTATGAAATAGATCAAACAAAACTAGAAAAATCTTCGACCATCGTTCTTTCACCAGGCCCTGGTGAACCAAAAGATTATCCATTAACAACAAAGATTTACAATAAATATAAAGGAAAGAAAAAAATATTAGGAATATGTTTAGGTTTCCAACAAATAGTTTTTTGTGAGGGAGCTAAAATAGTTCAACAAAAAAATATTCTTCATGGTTATCAGAGTCATATTAAAGTTACTAACGATAAATCAATTTTTAAAAAAAATTTTAATTTTTTAGGAGGTCGATATCATTCCTTAAAAATGGCTGAACCATTTGTTTCTCAATCAATGATAATTACAATGCGTTGTGTAAAAACAAATGTAGCAATGGCGGTTGAAGATGATATTAATAAAGTGTATGGATTACAGTTTCACCCAGATTCATTTTTAACTCCACATGGAAAATATCTTATTAAAAAAATCCTTTCACGCTAAGAATTTTAAATTACTTAAGTTCAATTCTCTTTGGGGATACAAGGGTATCTTTACAACTATTAGACTATTTGGCAAAGAGCCAAATTTTATCTTAGTTGATAAGCATTTAAAAAAACTAAATAGAGATTTAAGATATTTTGGCATTGATATTAAAATTTCAAAAAATCTTTTAACTAATTTTTTAAATAAATATTCTAAAATTAAAAATTACGACCACCTATTAAGAATTGCAGTCACAAAAAAAATAATTTCATTATCTGTACGTAAACGAAACAAAGATCATAAGTATTTTACTGCAGAATTTTTTAGATACCAGCGGTCTTTACCTAACTTCAAAAACTTACAGTACAAAAAAATAATTTCTTTACAAAAAAAAATTAATTTACAAAAAGAAGAAATTCTTTTTTACTTTAACAATAAAATTTTAGAAGGCTCTACGACCAATTTAATTTTTGTAAATGGTAATAAATTATTTATACCAAAAAATTACTATTATTATGGTATTACTCTAGGATACTTAATTAAAAATCTACCTTATAAAATTTATAAAACAGATATTAATTTTTCTAGTTTACATCAATTTAGTGAAATACTTTTAGTTGGCTCTGGCAAAGGGGTGGTTAGTATTTCTTTTATTAAACAATTTAATTGGTATAGGTCTTCTATAAAAATATATAATTTTTTATCAAAAAAATATTCAAAAATATTATTGAAATGAAATTAGGAAAATATAATTTTAAACTAACTAGTCCAACGGTAATGGGAATATGCAATGTTACTCCTGACTCTTTTAGTGATGGTGGAAAGAGTTTTAAAAGTTTAGATGCACTAAAAAATATTAAAGAAATGGTCAAAAATGGAGCAAGTATTATTGACATTGGGGCTGAAAGTACAAGACCTGGTTCAGATCCATTAACTCACAAAGAAGAAGTTAAAAGATTAGAACCAATATTAAAAAAATTACCAAAAAATAAATTTGTCATATCGGTTGATACTAATAAAATTGAAACTCAAGAATATGCATTAAATATGGGAGCACATATTATAAATGATGTCTTCGGTGGCTCAGAAGATTTATTCTTTTTAAGTAAAAAATTTAAAACTGGTTTAATTTTAATGCACACACCTGCACCACCCAAAACGATGCAAAAGAAAATACACTCATATAATAATGTTGTACAAGATATTAAAAAAATATTTCTTCAGAAAATTAAACAATTAGAAAAAATAAAAATTCCTTCATCCAAAGTTTGGTTTGACCCAGGTATTGGTTTTGGTAAAAATTTAAAACAAAATATAGAAATTATGCAAAAAATTAATCAGTTTAAGTTTAAGGGATATGGATTATTATTAGGATCATCTAGAAAAAGCTGGATCAACTTCATAGATAAGAGTGAAACAAATCAAAGATTGGGAGGTTCAATAGCTTCTGCATTATATTGTTATCAAAAGGGAGTTGATATATTTAGAGTTCACGACATAAAAGAAACGTCTCAATCATTAAAAATTTTTGAAAAACTATGTTCAAAGTAGAAATTAAAAACTTATCCATCAGTGCAAACATAGGTATCACTGCTCAAGAGCGAAAGAAAAAACAGTTATTAAAGGTAACATTAGAATTTAGTTATCCTGTTAAAAACTCACTAGATTTAAATAATATAAATAATGTGAAGGATTATTCATCTATTACTAAATATTTAAAAACTTTCATAAAGGAATCTCAATCACATACTCTTGAGAATTTAATAATAAAAACATCCAATGCTCTTGAAAAAAAATTTAAAATAAAAAAAGTTAAAATTACAATTAATAAAACATCTGTAGCAAAAAAATATGGAGCTGAATCACTAAGTGTATCAAACTGAAACAATAATCGCACTTGGCTCAAATCTAGGTAATACTATATTTAATTTACGCTCTGCCGTTAGAGAGTTAGAAAATATTGGTAATATAAAAAAAATTGCTAATATTTATATTTCTTCTCCTTATGGATACAAATCGCAAAGTAATTTTTTTAACACCGCAATTAAACTATTAACCAATCAGCAGCCATTAGAATTAATAAATAATATTTATGAAATTGAAAAAAAATTAAAAAAAAATAAAAAAATAATCAATGGTCCAAGAATTATTGATTTAGATATTATTTTTTTTGGCAAACAAATATTTAATAAAAAAAATTTAATAATTCCTCACCCTAGAGCAGCTGAAAGAGACTTCGTGTTATATCCAATACTTGATATTGATCCTTTTCTCAGACATCCGATCGAAAAAAAATCAATAAAAGTATTATCGAAAGAGTTGCAAAATAAATATATTATTAAAAGATTATCCTACCGAAATTTGATTTAAAAAATCTTTGAGTTTTGATTTAGAAATTAAATTTCTCTGATTTTTCAAACTTCTAGAAATATCTAATCCAAAAGGTATTATTTGTTTTAGAATGTTTGAAACATTTTTTTTGTCTATACCACCACCAATATAAACTGGAATATTTTTACTTTTTATAAATTGTATTTGTTTAATACTTTTTCTCAATGAATATTTTTTAATACTCTTTTTTCTATAAACATTCATATCAAAATAAATAACATCAACAATTTTTCTAATTGATTCAATGTACTTTTTATCAAAATTTTCTGGATTAATAGCAATACCTATTTTTAATCTTCTAAATATTTTTTTTATTTTTAATAAATCTTTTTTGGGAAAATGATATGAACATGAAATTGTCTTTGGTTTTGTAAAATCTATTTGTTCTATTAGCTTGTCTAAAGAGACATACCGAGTCAGAAGTACTGATTCTATCTTATAATTTTTACATTCTTTAATTAATGATTGTATTTTTTTATCACTAACTGTGTTTGGTCCATTCAAATTTTTACTTGCAAAACCCAATGATTTTATTTTATTTTTATGTGCCACTTCAACAGACTTTACATTTGTTATGCCACAAATTTTTAGAGGTATATTTTTCATTAAATTTTATTTTTAAAAATTATAAATATATGTAAACTATTTTTTTTTATATATGTCATTAAATTTTTATAGACGAGTAGCGTTTGGCCTGTCGCCACATGAAAAACCAGATAAAGATCCTCTTAATTGGGCAATAAATCAATTAGATACCATCCCTGATCTCTTGTGGCCTGGAACAATCCCAACAGAAAAAGATTTAAGAAAAAAATATGGTGAATGGGTCTACGGAGATAGAGAAGTTTTAAGAAAAAAATTTAAAAATGATAAACATGCCTATAGGAAAGCAAAAGATGAATTAAGAATAAAAACTGGAGAAAGATATTTTGAATTAAATGAACATGCCATTCGTCATTTTCAAACAAAGTATTCCAAACAACCCGTTTTCGAGCGTTTCTGGCTTTTTTGGGGAAATCATTTTGCAATAAGTGAAAAAGATTTTTTAGCAGAGTTTAGTACCGGACCCTATCAACGTGAAATTATTAGACCTAACATGGTTAAAACTTTTGAAGAGATGGTTCAGTCAGTTACAACTTCATGGTGTATGATTCACCACCTTGATAATTCAGAATCTTTTGGCCCCAATTCTAAAAAAGGAATGGAATGGGGAGAAACGATAAACGAAAATCATGCAAGAGAATTATTAGAATTACATACAGTATCTCCAAATGCTGGATACACTCAGGAAGATGTGATTCAGTTAGCCTATATCATGACAGGTTGGGCGCACAAATGGGATAGAAAAAATTTAGAAACCGGGGATATATGGTTTGATCAGGAAATGCATCAAAAAGGAGATAAAGTAGTTTTAGGAGTTAAATATAAAAATGATGCAAAAAGAGAACTTGCAAAGGTAATTCATGATTTGGCAACACACCCAATATGTATCAAATTTGTTTCAACAAAATTATGCAGGCATTTTATTACAGATGAACCAACAGATGAAATGATAAACCCAGTTATAGATGCATGGAACAAATCCAACGGTAGCCTGATTGAAATTCACAAAGCAGTTATAACGCAAGCTTATAAGTATAATGAGATTACACATAAATTTCATCCACCTGAAATATGGTTAATGCAATTATCTAGAATGTTTGATTTAAATATTCCGCTTTCATTTGAAAAAATGAATTATACTTTTAAGATAAAGCCAAATAATAGACAAAGACAGTTATCTTGGATACTTAGAGAAATAGGTCATTCACCTTATCGTGCTAAACAACCTAATGGTTGGAGTGATTTGGAGGTAGATTGGGTATCGCCAGAATTATTATTACGTCGCTTTTGGTTTGCTTCAGTCGAACTTCCAATGCTTGTTAAATCTGGAAACAGATCCCATGGTTTTATTTTATCTTGTCTTAAAAATAATTTTGAAGAACATGAAAATATGGCATCACTTATTGATAATTTTAGATTTGGCACATCAGATTATGATTTAGGGCAAAAGTATGGAGTCATTTGTAATTTGCCAGGAGTATTAAAAATATGAACTGCACAAGAAGAAATTTTTTAATTGGAGGATCAACAACATTGTTTCTTTCTGGATATTTTCCAAAAATAAGTTTTGCTTCAATGCAGAAAAAAAATCTAATTATTATATCACTTCGTGGAGGAATGGATGGTTTAACAGCTGTTCCTGTTATTGGAGATAAACGTCTCAAAAAATTAAGAAAAAAACTCATTCTGGAAGACGTTCTTAATTTGAACAGTGACTTCGGCCTTCATCCTAAATTAGAAATTTTTCATAAACTCTGGCAAAAAAATCAAGCGGCAATTGTTCATGCAACAAATATTCCTTACACAGGCAGATCACATTTTGATGGACAAAATTTAATGGAAACTGGAGCGCACATTCCATACAAAGAAAAAACAGGATGGCTTGGTAGGGGGTTACTAGCTTCAAATATTATAGGAAAAGGTTTGGCAATATCTTTACCAATGCCACTTTTACTAAGAGGTGTGCCACAGAATAATAATTTCTTCCCATCACCAGATTTTGTTGAAACAAAGTTAATAGATCAAATTTATAATGAATTTAAGGGTGAGCATAACGAGCTAATTAAATCTACACTTGATACAATAAGACAAAGACCATTGTCTATGCAAATAGCTACTGACTCTGATGATAGAAAAAAACTTGCTCTTGAAGCTGCTAAACAATTAAAAGATCAAAGTGGTCCTCGAGTTGCTGTATTTGATTTAGATGGTTTTGATACCCATGCTGCTCAAGGAGGTGTTGATGGAGCACATGCTGATGAACTAGAAGAAGTAAATAAGATTGTTACTATTCTACATGAAAATCTTGGCCAAGCATTTGATAATACATTAATTCTTACTCTGACTGAATTTGGCCGAACTATAAAACAAAATGGAGGTTATGGAACTGAGCACGGATATGGAAGTGCAATACTAATGGCTGGAGGTTTATTAAAAAAATCTCAAGTTTATACAGATTGGCCTGGACTAAAAAAGAAAGAATTGTTTGAGGGAAGAGATCTAAATTCGACTATTGACTCAAGGGCTGTTTATAATTCTGCAATGTCTGTTTGTTTTAACCAAGATCCAGAATTTTTACGTAAAGAAGTTTTTTGGGGAGATGAACTTCCTGATTTGTCTCAAGATTTGTTTAAGATTTAGAAATAAATAATTTTTTTAGTAATTTCATGTTAAACAAGAATATGGTTTCAGAAAATTTTGATAGTTTATTCAAGGCTGCAAAAAAAGTTAGAGAGCAAGCTCATGTGCCATATTCAAATTTTAAAGTAGGAGCAGCTTTTCTAACAGAAGATAGTAAAATTATTACTGGTTGTAATGTTGAAAATGCAGCCTATCCTCAATCCCAGTGTGCCGAAGCTTCAGCAATTGGAAATATGATATCTAATGGAAACAAAAAAATTTTAGAAGTTGTGGTTATAGGTTCAGGTGAATTATTATGCTCACCTTGTGGCGGTTGTAGACAGAGGTTAAGAGAATTTGCTACTTTAGATACTAAGATTCATATGTGTAACGAAAATGGTCATATGAAAACATCTACGCTCGAAGAATTACTTCCAGATTCTTTTGGCCCAGAGAATCTTTAATGCTACCTTCGGCCAAAAAATTTTTAAACATAACAAATAATACTTCACCTGA
The DNA here is from genome assembly GCA_902614085.1 of uncultured Alphaproteobacteria bacterium. Lineage (GTDB taxonomy): Bacteria > Pseudomonadota > Alphaproteobacteria > HIMB59 > CACPNW01. The sequence goes on along the minus strand of CACMJS010000001.1, from coordinate 179,889 downwards.
TATTGCCGTAATTTTAGGAAGTGGACTAACTAATTTTTTTGAAGAAAAAGATATTCAAGAATCAATTTCATATGAACAGTTAACTGATTTTCCACAGCCAACTGTCAAAGGTCACGCAGGTAAATTAGTTTTAGGAAAAATAAATACTTTAAATGTTGTTTGTATGTATGGAAGATCCCATATTTATGAAGGACACAATCCTCAAAGCTTAGCTTCACCCATAAGAGTATTAAAGGACATTGGGTGCAAGTTATTAGTTGTTACAAATGCAGCAGGTAGTTTAGATGAAGCTATGCCGGCTGGCAGTCTAATGGCAATTAAAGATCATATTAACTGGAGTGGTTTCAATCCACTTATTGGACCCAATGCTGAAGAGTATGGTCCTCGCTTTCATGATATGAGTGATGGGTATCATAAGTTTTATAGAGATCAGTTAATGCAAGTCGCTAAAAAAATAGATCAAAAAATTTATGAAGGTATTTATTGTATGTACTCAGGACCAAACTTTGAAACACCTGCTGAAATCAATGCCTTAAAAGTAATAGGCGGAAATGCAGTTGGAATGTCTACAGTACCAGAAGTTTTAGTTGCTAATCATTGCGGACTTCCTGTTATTGGTATCAGTGTAATCACCAACTTAGCTGCTGGTATGAATAAAACAAAATTAAGTCATCAAGAAACTTTAGAGAATGCAAGTTTAGCAGAGAACAATGTTTTAAATTTAATTAAACAATTTATACAAGAAGTTCAATTCGATGATACCTCAAGAGATAATTAGAAAAAAAAGAGATAACCAAGATCTATCAAAAGAAGATATCAACTTTTTTGTAGACGGTTTAACAAATGGATCTTTTTCAGACGCGCAAATTGCAGCAATGAGCATGGCAATATTTTCAAATGGAATGACTCCTGAAGAAACTGTTTGTTTAACTGAGGCGATGACGAACTCAGGCGATACACTGAATTGGTCTGAGATTGTAGATTCTGAGTTGGTTTGTGATAAGCACTCAACTGGTGGTGTTGGAGACAAGACAAGCGTTATATTAGCACCAATACTTGCAGCTTGTGGACTGTATGTACCAATGATTTCAGGTAGAGGTTTGGGGCATACGGGCGGTACCCTAGATAAATTTGATTCAATCCCTGGGTACAATACAAAGCCTGATCTAGAAACTTTTAAAAAAGTTGTAAAAGACGTTGGTTGTGCAATTATCGGTCAAACCTCTAACTTAGCGCCAGCTGATAAAAAATTATATTCAATAAGGGATATTGTAGGCACAGTAGAATCTTTACCCTTAATAACATCATCTATTCTTTCAAAAAAAATTGCAAGCGGTCTTTCATCTTTGGTGCTTGATGTAAAAGTTGGTAATGGATCTTTTAATAGCACTATTGATATAGCAAGAGATTTATCCAACTCCTTAGTAAGAGTCGCTAAAGGAGCAGGTTTACATTGCGAAGCCATATTAACAGATATGAATCAGGTCTTAGGTAAAAGTGCTGGTCATACACTAGAGATATTAGAATGCATAAAATATATTAAAAATGATTTTAAAGATCATCGATTAGAAAAGATCACTAATGAATTAATATCTTCGCTATTAGTAAACATTTACAAAATTTCAAAAGAAGAAGCATATAATAAAATTAATACGGTTATTAATAATGGACAAGCTGCAGAAAAATTTGAAATGATGGTTGCAGGCTTGGGTGGACCAAAAAATATTTTATCATCTTATGAAAAAGATTTAATAAATACTTCCGTTCGAAAAGATGTATTTTCTGGTGAAGAAGGATGGATAGAAAAAATTCATACCAGAGAATTAGGCCTTATACTTATTGAACTTGGAGGGGGAAGAAAACAGGTGACCGATAAAATAGATTACGGAGTTGGATATGATAATGTTCTCAATATAGGCGATGAAGTAAATTCCTCAACTCCACTGTTAAGTTTATACTCAAGTAAAAATATAGATAATAATTTAATAAATAAAATAAAAGCCTGTTTCATTATTTCAGATAAAAAAACTCAAAAACTATCTGAAATATTTGAAACCATAAATTAATGAGCACTCAAACTGAAATTAATGAAGCACTTGTGCAATACTTACAAAGTGTAGGTTACCGAGAAGATAAAATAATTACTGAACTAGAAAATGAAACTTTAAAACTTGGTAGTGTTTCACAAATGCAGATTGCAAAAGAACAAGGTCAGTTTTTAGAAATGATAACTAAAATTTCCAATGCTAAAAACTGTTTAGAAATTGGAAGGTTTACAGGAATGAGCACTTTGTTTTTGGCTAGAGGTATACCTGAATCAGGAAAAATTGTAACTGTTGATAATTCAGATGAATTTTTACCCTTAGCAAAAAAATATTGGGAATTAGATAATATGAGCTCAAAAATTGAATCGATTATTGGAGATGGTGTTGAGGTAATGCAAAGCATGATAGACCGTCAACAAAGTTATGATTTAATTTTTATAGATGCTGATAAGAATAATTATCTAAATTATTACGAACTGTCGCTAAACCTATTAGTTTCAAATGGAATAATAATTATTGATAATATGCTTTGGCACGGTGATGTGGCAGATGAAACTAAACAAGACTCTCAAACAAAAACTATCCGTGATTTAAATTTAAAAATACAAAATGACACAAGGGTGGAATTCTCTCTCCTGCCTTTATCTGATGGATTATCGTTTATAAGAAAGAAATAACAAAGACTTGAATTAAACACAATCATCCCCACATAATAATTGTCTGTATGCCATTGTGGGTGCGGGCAAAATAAACTTGCTTAATAAAGGAGTTATTATGACTAGAAACCTATCCGTTTGGAATTCTCTAAGACCATTCTCTGTTGGATTTGACTCAATTTTTGATGAATTTGATAGAATGTTGGAGTCTACGGAACGATACAATACAAATTATCCACCTTACAATATTCATAGAGTTGATGAGCACAACTATAAAATTGAAGTTGCTCTCGCTGGATATAGTAAAGAAGATATTGAGATTGAATTAAAAGAAAACAACCTAACTGTTAGAAATAAACCTAAAGAAAAAGTGGTTAATGAAAATGGCAATGGTGTAATCCATAAAGGAATCTCAACAAGACAGTTTGAAAGATCGTTCACAATTTCAGAAGACATCAAAGTTAAAGATGCTGAATTGAAGAATGGACTTTTAGCGATTGATTTGGAGAGAATTATTCCAGAAGAAAAAAAAGCTAGACTAATTTCAATAAAGTAGTTTTGGATAGGGGCCCAAAGTGGCCCCAACCAATTCAGTTTTTGTGATATTCCTTTTAATTAGAATAGTTCTAAAAACACTTCATAATTGTTTCGAAATATTGAATAAAAAATTTTTTTACAAAATATTTTTTTTTTTATTAATTAAAACTCTACTTCCGTTCCATGGTGGTTAATTTTTATAACATTATAACTCACATTTAATATTACGATTATTAACCACCTACTTCAAAATTTCTTTAAATTAGAATAACTCTAAAAACAGATAATTTTTCCCAAAAAAACTAGTCAATTAAAATAAAAAATTATGCCTTTAATAATATTATAAAAAGCTTCTAGATCCTTAGTAATAGGACGTGGAGATAAGTAATCTATTTTAAGGGTAAAAGCGCATCTTAACCTAACAGGTTTTTACTTATCTCCACAACCATAAACTAAGAAATTAATAATTAAGGAAAAAAAATATGAAAAAAATATTAGTGATTGCTAGTGCATTAGTTTTCTCATTTAGCTTTTCTAAATCTTTTGCAGATGGTCATGGCCCAGAGATTTATGGTCCATATCCAATTACTCTAAAAGGTTATGAAGGGGATGAAACAAATTCAGTAAAATATACAGGTCAAATGGCAAGGCAAGTTTTACATGATAGTTTGAAGAAACTTGTTAAAACTGGTGATCTAGAAAAAATGATGGCCTATTACAATGGGGAAGATGGTTTAGAGATTATTGCCCCAAAATCAAAAGATGGTTTTCCAGTAATGCAAACTATGGTTGCAGAGATAGGCAGTGGAAATTTATCTGGCAAAATGTACAAAGGTTATATTCCTGGATGGGGCAACCTAACTGGTCCTGAAGCTTTAGAGCATATGATGCAAAAGGCTAGTGAAAATGGTGGTGATTTTGATCCTTCTACAGGATTTGATTACACCCAATTAATTTCTAAGTTTGCTATGGGTGCTGTTTTTTATAACCAAGCTGTAAATAACTATCTTGGAAGTAAAATGGAAATTGGTCAAAAACCAAATAACAAACCTTACAAGGATGGAGCATACTATACTGGAAAAGAGCATAGTTGGGATGAAGCATTTGGATATTGGGGTGCTCCGGCACACTCTTTAACATTAACAGCAGAACAAAATTATAATGTTGCTAAAATGAAAGATTTAGCTGCAGCTGATTACAATGGTGATGGTGTTGTGGATTTATATTCTGAGATGTTATTTGCTCATGCTTACTACGCTTCAAGTTATGATAAAGGTGGTAAAACTGATTATCTAGCAACAATTAACCAAGCATTTATTGATGGACGTAAGGTTATCAGAGATGCTGGCGGTAGAAATTTAAATTTCTCTGAAAGAACCGAAATGTTAGCAGCAAGAGATATAATTGTAGATAACTGGCAAAAGGTAATCGCAGAGTCAGTCTTCAAATATGCAGGCTCAACATATAAAGATATAGTTGCACTTGAAACTATTATGGATGCTAACGGAGATACAACTGATGCTTTCAGAAAATATGCTAAGCATTGGGGAGAACTTAAAGGTTTTGCTTTAGCTTTACAATGTGGACCAAGTGACTTGGGTGAAACAGCAGTTAAAATGAACCGTATGATGGGTTTTGGTCCCGTTCTATTAAATGCATCTCAAGTTGTTGGAGTAGATTCAAGTGGTAATTTTATAAAAGATCAGGCTCAAGAGTGGAGTGAATTTAAACTTCACATGCTAAAAATTCAAAAACTAATGGTTGATGAATTTGGAGTTACTGCAAGAAATAATGATCAATTAGCTGCAATGGAAGAGCTAGCTGGTTCAATGGGTAGCTCTGACTCAGCAGAGAACGACTAAATTATATACAATTAGTGTGGCTTAATTTAAGCCACACTTACTAAATTGGAATGGAAATATTAATAGAATATATATCAAACATAGGTAATCAATTTATTGATCCTAAAAAGAGAATTTTTATTGCTTATATTGCAATATCAATAGCTATTGCATTTGTGTGGTTTATTTTAAACAAAAAATATTCGTTCGTAGGCGCAATAAAAAAAATTTTCGATAAAAAGATATTTTTTTCAAAGTCAGCAAAGTCAGACTACAAAGTGTTTTTAATCAATCAATTGATTATGATGACTGTGTCACCATTTTTAATTACACAATTAACCATTGCAACAGCACTTTATTTCTATTTCCATACAATTGATTGGTTAAGTGTTGGAATGTTCAATAGCACATTGCCAATAATTGTAATTATATCTTTTACTACCTTCCAATTCTTAATTGATGATTTTAGTAAATATATCATTCATCGCTTTATGCATAAGTGGCCAATTTTATGGTCGCTACATAAAGTACACCACTCAGCAACAGTGCTGACACCAATGACAGTTTTTAGAACACATCCTTTAGAAGGAATTATATTTTCACTCAGAAGTTCAGTTACTCAAGCTATCAGCATATCCTCATTTATATTTCTTTTTGGAAATACCGTAAGTTTGTACACTGTATTAGGTGTAAATATATTTGTTTTTCTTTTTAATATTCTTGGCTCTAATTTACGTCATTCCCATGTTGGTATCAGATATTGGAAGTGGGTAGAATATATTTTTATTTCACCAGCACAACATCAACTTCATCATTCGATTGCAAGAGAGCATCATGATAAAAATTTTGGAGCAGCACTTGCTGTATGGGATTGGGTGTTTGGATCTTTACATCATTCTGTTGAGTTTGATACACTTGAATTAGGAATCGAAAAAAATCAAAAAGATGAAAGTCATGATCTAAAATATTTATATATCAACCCTTTTGTAGAAATTAAAAATTATTTTTTTAAAAAATTTCTCAAAATTAAAAATAAAATTTATTCAATTAACTTAAAATGGAGATCATTAAATGAGAACTAATCTATTACGTCTTTTATTTGTATTTGTTGTCTTTATTTTAACACCTTACCTTAACGCTAAAGAGCTTAATATTTATTCTCATAGACAACCTTTTTTAATTAACCCTTTTTTAGAATTATTTACTCAAGAAACTGGAATTAAAACTAATGTAGTTTACTCAAAAAAAGGTCTTGCCCAAAGATTAAAAGCAGAGGGTGAAAATAGTCCAGCTGACGTTATACTCACTGTCGATATTGGAAGGTTGTATGTTTATGATGATCTTGATCTTCTTGCACCAATAGATTCAAAAAAACTTCAAAATAATATTCCTAATTATTTAAGAAGTCCTGATAATACATGGTTTGGATTATCCAAAAGAGCTAGAGTTATCGTAGTCCATAACGAAAAGATTGCAGATGGGGACATAACGAGAATTGAAGAATTAGCCGATCCCAAATGGAAGGGAAAAATTTGTTCAAGACCTGGAAGCCATGTTTATAATCGAGGTATTATGGCTTCTGTTTTAGCTGCACTAGGTGAAGAAAAAGCAGAAAAATGGGCAAAGGATATGGTTGCTAACTTTGCAAAAAGACCACAAGGAAATGATAGAGCTCAAGTTAAAGCAATCCATGAAGGTGAGTGCGAAATTGCTTTAATTAATAATTATTATTTTGGAAAACTTAAATTCTCAGAAGATCCTGAGCAAAGAAAATGGGCTGAAAGTGTTAGATTGGTTTTTCCTAACCAAGCTGAAGGTGATAGAGGTGCTCATGTTAATATATCAGGGGGTGGAATAGCAAAATTTTCAAAGAATAAAGAAGAAGCTCAAAAACTTTTAGAATTTTTAACAAGTGAAAAAGCACAAAAACTTTATGGTGAAATAAATTTCGAATATCCTGCAAATCTTAAAATAGAACCTGGAGACGAGTTAAAAAGCTGGGGCAGTTTTCGTGAAGACACCCTTCCAATTATCAAAATAGCAGAATTAGCTCCAGAGGCACAAAAGATAATTGATCGAGTAGGTTGGTAGTTTATAAACAAGTGAATTTGTACAATTGGAATAGTTCATCAACACTGGCAACTTTACTTGCTTTATTTATTATAAGTCCAATAGTTGCTATTTTTTACTCCGCATTTTTAGGGGATACCAGTCTTTGGCCTCATCTCTTCTCAACTGTACTTCCAAGATATGTATATAATACGATTGTCCTGATGATAGGTGTTGGTATGCTAAGTATAATTTTTGGTGTCTCTTCTGCATGGGTTGTAACTAGATATAATTTCTTAGGAAAAAAATTTTTTGAATGGGCTTTATTATTACCGGCTGCAGTACCTGCGTATATAATAGCTTATACCTACACAGACTTTTTAGAATATGCTGGACCACTTCAAAAATTTTTAAGAGAAATTTTTAATTGGAGCTCACCAAATGATTATTGGTTTCCTGAAATTCGTTCCATGGGTGGTGCCATATTAGTTATGTCATGCGTGTTGTATCCTTACATTTATATGATGACGAGAGCATCATTCTTAACTGTGCCATTATCGTTCTACCAAACAAGTTTGATTTATGGACGTAATAGTTTTTTTTCAGTTGCCCTACCACTTGCAAGACCAGGGATATTTGCTGGTTTAGCATTGGTATTAATGGAAACAATTTCAGATTTTGGAACAGTTGATTATTTTGCTTTAGAAACATTAACACTTGGTGTTTTTAATGTTTGGTTGGGTATGAATAGTCTTTCTGGTGCCTCACAGATATCTTCAGTTCTTTTTATATTTGTTGTTGTTCTTTTAACCATTGAATATCTCGCTAGACGCCGACAAAGATTTTTTGAAAAAAGTAGTGGTCAAAATATGTTACAATCTGAAACAATAACTTTTTCAGGTAAATTAATTTGTTTTATCATATGTTTACTTCCAATAACTCTAGGTTTTATTATTCCAGTCATTATTCTTCTTAATTTTGTACTAAATGGATTTTCTATAATTAATTTTAGTGAGGTTACTTTTGCGGCTACAACTAGTATTTCCTTAGCTCTTGGTGGAGCTGTAACAGTAATGTTGGTTTCTATAATTTTAATTATTGTATCTAATTACAGATCAAATACTTTTCAAAAAGGACTAATATTTGTTGCGTCGTGTGGTTATGCATTGCCAGGTACAATTCTAGCAGTAGGAATTGTAATATTTTTTGGCTGGCTAAACAGCATTATTAATTTTGAAATTAGTTATGTTGCAGGTGGTTTTTTAGTTTTAATTTTTGCGTATACAACAAGATTTTTAGCAGTTGGAAATGCAGCACTTAGATCTGGAATATTAAAAGTTCACCCAAACGCCGTAGATGCCTCACAAACAATGGGAAAAGGATTCTTAAACACAATTAGAGTAATTGTTTTACCGTTAATTTATACTAATATTTTAATTGGTGGAATACTTGTATTCGTTGATATTTTAAAAGAGCTTCCCATCACCCTTTTACTACGTCCATTTAATTTTGAAACTTTAGCTACGTATGTTTATCAATACGCATCAGACGAGCTTTTACAAGAATCTTCATTTGCCGCATTAATAATTATTGTTGTTGGTCTCGGACCAGTTATATTTTTAAACTCTACACTTCAAAGAGTTTCACAAAAAAAAGAAAGTAATTAATTTTTAAAAATAAAAGCTTGAGATTGATCTATTTCAATTTCTACTGCTGATGATTGCTGAGGGTTAAATTCGGGAGGCATATGACTGTGTACATGGACGACCTCATTATTATCATTGAGCACTGACAAATGAATAAAACTAAAGGATCCCATTAATTTTGAAGCCATGACGGTACCTTTGATACCATTAACGGGTGTTGGCTGCTGTTTTAGTTTAATACCTTGTGGCCTTACATGCACTTCAACATTCTTGTTTTCAAATTCATTAGGTGCTTTTATTTTTCCAACTGGAGTTTGCACAAAAGAATTACTCACTATTCCATTAAATCTATTTGTTTCTCCAAAAAATTCAGTCACATAAGAATTCTTTGGATTTTTATATAATTCAGCGGGACTTCCTGACTGAATAATATACCCTGATGTATCCATAATATTTATCTGATTAGAAATAAACATTGCTTCAAAAGGATCATGGGTAACAATGATTACGGAGATATTTGATTTTTGTAATAAATGTAATGTTTCATCACGCACTTCTTCTCGAAGATTTAAGTCAAGACTAGAGAATGGCTCATCTAAAAGTAGTAAATCTGGTTGAGAAATTATTGATCTTGCTAATGCAACTCTTTGTTGTTCACCTCCGCTCAATTCATGAGGAAATTTATTCAAAGAGTTTGGAAGTTTTATTAAATCAATAATATCTTCAATTTTATATTCTGAATTCTTATAATTAATTGGATATTCTAAATTTTGTTTTACTGTTAAGTGTGGAAACAAAGCATAGTCCTGAAACAAGAAGCCAATTTTTCTCTTTTCAGTTGGTAAATGTTTATTTGCGCTACTAACTTCTTCACCATTGATTAAGATTTTACCAGATTGTACTTTTCCAAGTCCTGCAATAAGTTTTAGTAATGTAGTTTTGCCACTTCCAGATGGTCCCAAAATGCACGAGATACTATCTTTATTTAAATTAAAATTAATATTATTTAAAATTTTTTTATTATTAATTGAGTGTGTAAGATTTTGAACTTCAACTGCTAACATAAAATACCTATTACACTAAAATTAAACTTGAGGAAATTTATCAATAATTTCACTTTCCCATTCAAGAAACTTTTTAGATCTATTATCAGGACTTGGATGTGATCCCATAAATTCAGGCACTCTTCCTTCCTGACCTGCCATCATTCTTTGCCATAGCTTAGCAGGCTCTTTAATGTTAAATCCAGCAAGATTCATAAATCCCATACCTAAATAATCAGCTTCACTTTCCATTTTTCTACTAAATGGGAGAAAAATTCCATACTTAACTACTGAGTTGTAAACATTACCACCTACGTTACCAACTCTGAAAGATTTATTTAAAAGTTCAGCGTATTTACTTCGCGATATTCCAATTGTTGCCATTTGCATCATAGATGCTTGAGTTAATTTTTCAACAGTGTGTCTAGCAAATGCATGCGCAATTTCATGTCCCATGACTGCTGCAATTCCATCATCATTTTTACAAACAGGAAGTATACCAGTGTAGAAAGCAATTTTTCCACCAGGCATACACCATGCATTTTTTGTATCAGATTCAATTAGAGCAAATTGCCAATTAAAATTTTCTACAGGATTTTTTTCACGCTTATTAATATAAAATGTATCTAGAGAGGTATAAATTTCTTTTCCAATTTCTTCAATTTTTTTAGATTCATCTGTGTTATCTAATAAAATTTTATCTTCTTTAGCTTTTGATAAAAATCTTGAATATGTTTTCTCAACTTCTTGATTTAGAGATCTTTCATTGGGATAAATTTTTGGAGTACCAAGAACACCACCTCCCATTAAAATTATAGGTAGATTGCTATCATATAAATTTAACTGACTTCGATTTGTTAATGGTACTTGTGTACAAGAGGGTAAAATCATCGAACCACATAAAGAGCAACTTGCGCCAAAAACAAAGCTTCTTCTGTTTATTCTTGCTTCCATACTATTATTATATAGGTAATTTTATTTATATGAATATTTTTAATTCAGTTAAAAAAGCAGAAATTCATGTTCATTTAGAGGCAACCATTACGCCAGATTTATGTAAGAAATTTGCCAAACGTAATAATTATGAAATACCTGAAGAAATGTTTGGCTCAAAGTACGCATACCAATGGGATGATTTTTATGATTTTATAAAAAAATATGACATCGTTACTTCTGTCATACATACGCCAGAAGATTATTTTGAATTAACGTATGAATATTTAAAAGATTGTGCGGCTAACAATGTTCTTTATGTCGAAGCGATGATTTCCTCAACTCATGCTAAAGAAAAAGGCATGACCTATCATTCTTTTATTGAAGGAGTCTATGAAGCTTCCAAAAAAGCTGAAGAAGATTTTGGTATTGTTTCACGTTACATAATGAATGGGATCAGACATTTAGGACCAGAGTCAGTACAAGGAACTGCAGAGGAAGTTTTAAATAATCCTCATCCTTGTTTAGTTGGTTTTGGTTTGGCTGGGGATGAATTGCATTTTCCTCCAAACTTATTTGTTGAAACATTTGATATGTTAAAAAAAGAAAATTTTCCAATTACGGTTCATGCAGGTGAATGGGATGGACCTGTAAATATAAGGAATGCTATTAATCTTCTCCATCCAACAAGATTAGGCCACGGAGTTCGATCAATAGAGGATCCTGATTTAGTAAAAGAAATAATTGATAAAGATATTATTCTAGAAACTTGTCCAACAAGTAATATTGCAACTAAAATTTACAAAGATTATGTAGATCATCCTGTGAAAACATTATTTGATCAAGGAGTAAAAGTAACAGTCAATTCTGATGATCCTCCTTTTTTTAATGCTACGATAAACGGTGAATACAAAGTCATGGAAGATTTAGGTTTAAATGAAAAGGAGCTAACTTCCCTTACTCATAACGCTATAAAATATTCTTTTTGCGATGATGAAAATAAAAATAAATTATTAGCTAAATTAAACTAGATAATTTTACTAAAGGTCTTGCACCATAATGAGAAATAATTTCTGCGGCAGCAATTGATGCGTAATTACCGCATTCATCCATTGCTTTACCTTTAGAATAACCAAATAAAAAACCAGCTGCAAATAAATCTCCAGCTCCAGTTGTATCTACAACTTTTTCTACTTTTTTTGCAGCAACTTCAGTGATGTCATTACCAGAAACAATAACTGATCCACTACTTCCTTTAGTAATTGCAGAAATTATATTTAATGATTTTGCATACTCTAGACCTTCTTCAAAACTTTCTGTTTGTGCCATTGCTTTGATTTCATCTTCGTTAGCAAAAAGAATATCAACATTCTCAGTTATTAATTCTTTAAAAGAATCTCTGTGTCTATCAACACAAAAAAGATCAGATAAAGTAAATGCAATTTTTTGATTATCAGCTTTGCAAATATCCACCATTTTTTTCATAGCCTTTTTTGCATTCTCATTGTCCCACAAGTAGCCTTCCAAATATGCTATTTTATGATTTTTAATATCATCCTCTTTTATATCTTCAGGACCTATTAATGTTCCAGCACCAAGAAAAGTACACATTGTTCTAGTTCCATCTTCTTCAACAAAAATTGTACAACATCCAGTTGAAATATCAGGAGATGTAAATCCCAATGGAAATTTTAGTCCTTCCCGGATCATATCTTTTTGAAGGTATACTCCAATTTCATCATTTTTAATTTTTCCAATAAAACTTCCATTACCGCCAAAAGAGGTGATACCAAACATGGAGTTACCAAGGGAACCTCCACCAGCCATTTCTCTGATGGAATAACTTTCATGCAAATTATTTTTTAAATTTTCATCAATAAGATTCATAGAATCTCTATTAATTTCATGTTTTTCAATTTCACTTTGATTGGAAGGAATTATGGCATCTACCATAGCATTTCCAATTCCAACTACGTCTAATTTATCACTCATTTTTGTTTAATAATTATTGGTACTAATTGTACTATAATGACTCCAATAAATATTGCAAGGCATCCAAGTATTTTTTGTGTGTCTAAAACTTGATTTAAAAGTATCCAACCTGCTATTGCAGCAAAGACTGACTCCATTGATAAAATAATAGCAGCAGGAGCAGGATTAGCTTTATGTTGAGCAATAATTTGAAGTGTATATCCAATGCCAGCAGAAAAAATACCCGTATATAAAATTTCAAACCATTCAATTTGCATATTGGAGAGCTTTGGTTCCTCCCATATAAAAGCTAGGATCATAGATAAAATAAAAACAATAAAGTACTGAATGCTTCCAAATAAAAAAGGACTGTTAAGTTCTTTCATAAAAATATCGATACAAATAATATGTAAGGCAAAAAACAAAGCAGCAATAAATAAGAGTGAATCTGATTGTTGAATTTCAACTGATTGATTAGAGGACAAAAGATATGATCCATACAAACAAAGTAAAATAGCAATCCAGATAATCCAGTGTACCTGTTTTTTAATTATGAATCTTGAAATTATACCAACAAAAGGAACGTAAAGAGTACTAAGAAAAGCAGCATTTGATATTAATGATTTTTGTAAAGCGTATTGTTGAAGACCCATACCACCAAAAAGAAAAAAACCTGTAGCCAAACAAAGATAAACTTTTTTTCTATCACTTAATATTTTAAAAATATTTTGTTGTTCTAGATAAATCGCAAATGGAATTACTGTTAAAAAAGCAAAAAAGAATCTTCCAAAGCTAAAAGTAAAAGGACCTATGGCTCCCATTCCAGTAGTTTGGCTTACAAAAGCTGTTCCCCATATAAGTGAGGCAATTAACATGAGTATGTTAGCTCTTGTATGACTCATAAAAATATTTGATTACTTATTTTATTGTTTATCTTTATTAATCCACCAAGACTCAATTACAATTCCGTAAAGTGGAATTTCGTCTGGGTATTCAAAAAAATCCCAATAAGCAATTCTGTCTTTGTTGCTATGATAAAGAGGAACTACATAGTGACCCCATAACAATACTCTATCAAGTGCGTGAATAGCCGTTGTTAATTCTTCTCTATTTGTTGCACTAATTAGTTTTTCAATTAATGCATCAACTGCTGGACTATTGATACCAGGATAATTTCTGCTTCCATCTTTTTGACCAACTTCTGATCCCCAATAAAATTGTTGCTCATTTCCTGGGCTTAAACTGACTCCCCAATATCTTTTAATCATATCAAAATCATAACTTAACAAACGTTCTTGATACTGTGATGAATCAACAGTTCTTACATCCATTGTAATGCCGAGTTTTTTTAAATTACTTTGATAGGCTAACGCAATTTTCTCATCAGATGGACTGACAATCAAGAACTCAAACTTGAATTCCCTTCCATCTTTTACCAGTTTTCCATCTTCAACAAACCAACCCTCTTTTTCGAGTATTTCTTTTGCTTTCAATAAATTTTTACGGTCATTACCACTGCCATCCGTAATAGGTGGAGTAAATGTTTCTGTAAATACCTCTGCTGGAATTTCATCTTTCCATACATTCAGTAATTCTAACTCATTTTTTGATGGTAAGCCTGAAGAAGCTAATGGTGAATTATCAAAATAACTATCTGTTCTCACATAAGCATTTTGATATATCGTTTTATTAATCCATTCATGATCATAGGCATAACTTAAAGCAAGTCTTACATTTCTATTATTAAATATGTCACGTCTTGTATTCATCACAAGACCATTCATTCCAACAGGTCTATCGTTATTCATTTCTGTCAGTATTACTTCACCATTTTGGACAGCTTTGAAATCATATTCTGATAACCAACGTTTAACGTTGTACTCCCTTCTAAAGTCGTATTCACCAACCTTAAATGCTTCAACTAAGACATTTGAGTCTTTGTAATAATCATAAATAATTGTATCAAAATTATAGAGACCTTTATTTACAGGCAAATCTTTTGCCCAATAATTTTCAACCCGTTTGTATTTTATTTGACGGCCTGGATCGAGACTATCAACTTGGTATGGACCACTGCCTAGAGGGATATCTAAAAATGTTTTTGTAACATCAAGATTTTCATAAAACTTTTTTGGAATGATAGGAAGAAAGCCCGCAATAATAAGAGGCAATTCTTTATCTTCATTATTTTCAAAAATCATTTTTATTCCATCATTTCCAATCAATTGAGTTTCAACAACTTTGCCATATGTTTTTTTCTGATTTGGAGTACCTTTTGTTTGAAACGTTTCTAAACTAAACAATACATCATCGCGTGTTATTGGTGAGCCATCATGAAAGGTTGCATTTGAATTTAAATAAAAAGTAATAGACGATCTATCTTCTGGCAATTCTACTTTTTCAGCTATTAAACCATAGAGAGAGAATGCTTCATCCCATACTCTTCTCATTAACGTATCATTAACATACCCAAGACCAGCGGCTTTAGAACCTTTAAAAGCTACCCTATTTAGATTATCAAAAGATCCATATGATCCAAATTTTACTGTTCCGCCTTTAGGTGCATTTGGATTAACATAATCTAAGTGTGTAAAATTATTGCTATATTTTGGTGTACCATGCATTGCAATTCCATGAACTTTTTCTGCAGATGCAAACTGTAAAGGTAATAAAAATAAGAAAACACTAAGTAGTAAGATCGGAAGATTTTTCATAGATTTACACTAACAATTTAAATGGATTTGATAAAGATGTTCTTAACATTACTACAATTTTAGATTTATTAATATATATCTAAAATATGAAGATTTTAAGCTCTGAGATTACACCATATAAAACCTATTTAAATAGACGAAAGTTTATTAAAGGCTCATTAGCAAGTGCTTTGTTGGCAACAGTATCATCATCAGCTTTTGCTAATCATGATAATAATTCTTCAATTTATAATAAATATTTAAATGAGAACGATAAACTCAATTCTTACGAAGAAATCACAACGTATAATAATTTTTATGAATTTGGGACTCATAAAAAACATCCGCATTTAAACTCTGGAAATTTTAAACCTAGACCATGGACAATAAAAATAGATGGTCTCGTGAAAAAACCTCAAACATTTGACTTAGAAAAAATTTTATCAAACGTAACAATAGAAGATAGGGTTTATCGATTGAGATGTGTTGAAGCATGGTCCATGGTTATTCCTTGGCAAGGTTTTCAGTTATCTGAACTTATAAAAATGGCTGAACCTTTAAGCTCAGCAAAGTATGTTCAATTTGTAACTGTGTTCAGACCGGAAGAAATGCCAGGTCAGCAAAAGAGAACAATCATTTGGCCATATAGAGAAGGGCTTCGAATGGATGAGGCAATGAATCCTTTAACAATATTAGCAACTGGATTGTATGGTCATGAAATGCCTAATCAAAATGGTGCACCCATAAGATTAGTTGTTCCATGGAAGTATGGTTTCAAATCAATTAAATCAATTGTGGAAATTAGATTTTTAGATACACAACCTGAAACATCTTGGGAAACTTTAGCTCCTTGGGAATATGGTTTTTATGCTAATGTTAATCCTAATGTTAACCATCCAAGATGGAGTCAAGGAACAGAGAGACGAATTGGAGAGTTTAAAAGAAGAGAAACACTTATGTTTAATGGCTATGAAAAAGAAGTAGCACATCTCTACAAAGATTTAGATTTAACTAAATTCTATTAATGAATGTTTTCAACAAGAAATTTTAACCGCAGTAAACCTGTATTATTTATTTTAATTCTATTTCCTAGTCTAATCTGGGCGTACCAATTTGTTACTGGGAATCTTGGAGTAAATCCAATTGAAAAACTAATGGATGAGTTAGGTCTAATGGCACTCAGATTAATAATAATAACTCTTATGATTACTACTCTATCAAATATTAAACCTTTAAAATCGATAGTTGTATTACGAAGAATGATTGGACTTTTTGCTTTCTATTATGTTTGTTTGCATTTCTCCACTTACATAGTTTTAGATCATTTTTTAGATATGAAATTTATCATACAAGATATTATAAAAAGACCATTTATAACTTTTGGTTTTATAAGTTTTCTTTTTTTAATCCCACTTGCTAGCACTTCAACAAACAATATGATTAAACGATTAGGTTTTAAATTATGGAAGAAAATTCATTATTTAATTTACCCAGTAGCCATTCTGGCTAGTATGCATTTTTATGTTTTAGTTCGTGCTGATAAAACTGAACCAGTCATTTATATGGGAATAATTATCCTCTTATTACTTCACAGAATATTTAAAAGACTTACTCCTCCTCAGTTGGCTCAGTAACGGGGTTCATTTCCATACCGGCAGGACTAATATTTCGTGGTAAAGGATTGTATTGTGATTCAAGATCACGGGGTTTAGTTCTTTGTGTCATTCTATACAAACCAAACAGTCCTAGTAGTCCATGTATTAAAAATAAATAGATGTAAAAACCTACCGCTCCCAAAATTTCCATGAATCCAGAAACAAACAAAGGTCCGATAATTGATCCAATACCAATAAGTATACCAAAGGTTGCACTTGCTGATACTATCTCATTAGGTTGTAAGAAGTCATTTGTATGAGCAACTGTAAGTGAATACATTGGTAAACATGCAACTGAAAAAAGACCGGTAAAAATTAAGAATAATGTTAGCGGCATAAAGTTTGCAAAAACAAAAAATAAACTTAAACCTGAAGCCATAAAAGAAACACCAATAAGAATAACACGTCTATCAATTCTATCCGACAAATATCCAATAGGCCATTGAGATAGGGCACCAGCTGATGTTATAATCATCATATACAGAGAAATTTCAAATAAGCTTAAATTAATAGATGAAGCATAAATTGCACCGTACCCAAAAACTGCACTATGTGATAAACCAGTTGCTAAGGCACCAACAAAACCTAAAGGTGAAACAGTATAAAATTCTCTTAAAGAAAAAAATTTAGGACTTTCTGTATTAGGTTGTTCTGTTGAAGATAAAAGAATAGGAAGAAGTGCGAATGATAATAAGATTGATACTAAAATAAATAAATCAACTTTAGCAGGATCACCTAAATTTAATAAAAATTGCCCTGCTCCAACAAACACAAAAGTAATAATCATGTAAACGGAAAGTAATTGACCGCGAGTTTGATTAGTTGATTTTTCATTTAACCAACTCTCCATAATCACATAAATTCCAGCAAGACTTAAACCAGTTAATATTCGTATAAACATCCATGAATAAGGATGCACAAATACTGAGTGTAATAATATAGCGATAGAGGCAAGCGATGCTAAAGCTGCAAAAACTCTTATGTGACCAACACGTTGTAAAAAACTTGGAATTGTTAACGCGCCAGTTAAGTATCCAACGTAATAACCAGCTATAATAAGTCCTGATGCAAAAAAACTAAAACCTTCTAAAACAGAACGAACACCGATAAGTGTTCCTTGCAAACCATGACCAAGACTAATTAAAGCAAAGCCAAAAAAAAGGGCCCAAGTGTTTTGTAGTACCTTAAACATCTTCTAAATTTTTATTGAAATTTTAGTATTCTTCTTCGCCGTCTTCTTTAGGTTTAATACCTTCGGCTATTGGATCAATTTCTGTTTCATCTTCTAATAAAACAGTATCATCCTCAAGATTGTCTTCGTTGTTATCCAAATCCAAATTATCAATATCAAGATCATCATCTTTTTCTTTTGGTTTTGGAGGAATAGGATTAGTTAAAGGAGCAGCATTAGTACTTCCAGGTTTTCTTCCACGTCTTGGTCTAGTCATGGTAGTAACTTCAATTTCTTTACCACACTCAGGACATTCCAGTTCCGTTCTTCCTAAGTCGTAGTATTGCTTACTACACATTGGACATATTCTTTTTAAACCCCAAGATTCTTTGTACATTTCTAATCTTCTTTTTTTATAAATATTTTACCACAATAACCGCAAACAATTTTGTTCTCATTATTGAAGGTATAATAAACTGCGGGATGTCCTAAACCATCTTCACCACCATCGCAAGAGATAGTTTCTGTATCCGAGCTAACTACTTTAATATCTTCTTCCACTTAATCCGCTATAAAAAATAAATTAAGAATAGTCCAGTTTTTTAGTCATTTTTTAAGTTATCTCAAAATACAATATAGTAACTCCCAAGACTATAATTATTGAAGGAATAATTCTACCCACCGCTTCTTTTTCTTTTAATATAAAAAGACTTATGACAGCGGCTAAAACTATGCTCATTTCTCTAATACTTGAAACATATGCAACCTTAATAAATTGAAATGACCATACGACTAATCCATAACTTATGATTGCGCATATTCCTGCAACAACACCATCTAAAACTCTATAGCTTTTAGTTAGACGAATTCCATTTTTAGATATAATGCCATAGATAAGCATTGGAACTCCATTTAGTAATAACATCCAGAAAATAAATGTGAATGCATTTGCACTTAAATTTACTGCTATACCATCTAGAATTGTGTAACCAGCAATTAAAATAGAAGTAGTGATTGCTATGAAAAAGGCTTTTGAATTAAATTTTTGAGCTGACGAAAAAGCAATTATAAATAATCCAATAGAGGTTATCGATATTCCTACAATACCAAGAGCGGTGATATTCTCTTTAATAATAAATAAACTAATAATTGCAATTATCAGGCAAGAGCCCCCTCTCGCTATAGGATAAACAAATGATAAATCGCTAAACTTATAAGATACAATTACGCTATAGCGATAAAAACCATGAATGATTGTTGTTGCCGCGATGAATATCCATAAGGTTATAGATGGAAAAGGTACAGTGAAAATTAATGGTAAAAAAACAATAATCTCAACCACAGATGTAATTGCCATCATTGCCAGCCCATTATTACTTTTTTTTACAATGGCACTCCACGTAGCGTGACATAAAGCTGCAAACAAGACTAACAAAAAAACTAATGCCGAAGACAAAACTAGTTGGTTTTATATCTAAATCCATATAGATACCATCGATAAGGCTACAATTTTTAAAGATATATGACAGCAGCTATAGAAGTTAATGATAGGATTTATCCTGGAATTCTTAAATCAACAGCAATTGTAATATGTTTAGACGGAAGCCAAAAAGAATATTTTGAAGAGGCATCAAAGCTTAAATTAACACCAAACATTGACTCTTTTAAAAAAAATGGAGAAGACCTGTTAGTTAATAGTGCTATACCTAGTTTTACTAACCCAAATAATATATCGATAGTCACTGGAAGACCAAGTTCGATTCATGGCATTTGTGGAAATTTTTTTTACATCCCATCTACAGGTGAAGAAGTGATGATGAATGATCCTAAATTTTTAAGAGCCCCAACAATTTTTCAAAAATATTATGAGTCTGGAGCTAAGATAGCAATTGTCA
Organism: uncultured Alphaproteobacteria bacterium; assembly: GCA_902614085.1. GTDB lineage: Bacteria > Pseudomonadota > Alphaproteobacteria > HIMB59 > CACPNW01. The sequence continues at coordinate 159,754 of CACMJS010000001.1, read as the reverse complement.
CTGCTAAAGATAAACTTCGTAAGTTACTTTCCCACGGACTTGCATTTAATGATGCAAGGGCAATATGTTTTTCTTCAGAAAAATCTGATCAAGTGTCATTAAATGAAAATGGTATTGAGGAAGTTAATAAATGGCTAGGAATGGAAGTACCAGAAGTATATTCACAAGGACTCTCTGAGTTTGTAATGGCTGCGGGAGTAAAACTACTTCATGAATTTAAACCTGATATAATGTATTTATCTACAACAGATTTTATTCAACACAAATATGCACCAGGTGAAGAAGTGGCCAACACTTTTTATGCTATGTTTGATAAGTATATTGGTGAATTAAATACTAATAATAATTCAATAATAATAACAGCAGATCATGGCATGCAACCCAAATCAAAATCCGATGGAACACCAAATGCCATTTACTTACAGGACATTCTCGATGAGAAACTTGGAAAAAACGAATCAAAGGTTATTTTACCTATTACAGATCCATATGTCGTACACCATGGAGCTCTAGGTTCTTTTGCAACAATATATTTGTCTGATAAATCGATGGTCAATCATGCAATTTCAGAAATAAAAAAATTTGATGACATTGAAATTGTATTAACAAATGATGTTGCATGTGAAAAATATCATTTACCTCAGGATAGAATGGGAGATATAATATGTATGAGCTCTAAATACATGACAATAGGCTCATCAGAAACAGCTCATGATTTTACAAACCTAAAGGAACCTCTCCGTTCACATGGTGGTTTACATGAAAGAGAAGTACCATTTATTTCTAATAAAAAAATTACATCACTAGAAAGTACTGATAAGTTAAATAATTATGATGCTTTCTATTATGCATTAGAAGGAGCAACTTCATGAATAAAACTATTATTCATCAACCTATGAGAATAGCAGGAAAAAAAATTGAAACTGAAAAAACTATCAATGTCCATTATCCATACACAAATGAAGTAATAGGAACAGTCCCAGCTGGGAGCGCACAGCATGCAAAAGATGCTATAAAAATTGCAGCTAACTATAAACCAAACTTAACACGTTATGAACGACAACAAATTCTTCAAAAAACTGCAGAAGAATTAGTGCGTAGGAAAGAAGAAATATCAGATATTATTACACTTGAGCTTGGCATATCAAAACAAGACTCCTTGTACGAGGTTGGTAGAGCATTTGATGTTTTTTCCTTAACTGCTCAATTATGTATTTTAGATGATGGGGAAATATTTTCTTGTGATTTAACTCCTCATGGTAAGGCTAGAAAAATTTTTACAATAAGAGAGCCACTAAATGTAATTTCTGCCATCACACCTTTTAACCATCCTTTAAATATGGTTGCTCATAAAATTGCTCCATCAATAGCGACAAATAACTGTACGGTTTGCAAACAAACAGAATTAACACCTATGACAGTAATGATTCTTGCAGATATTTTATATGAAGCAGGCCTGCCTCCAGAAATGTTTTCTGTAGTCACTGGATGGCCTCAAGACATTGGATTAGAAATGATTCAAAATCCAAATATTGATTTAATTACATTTACTGGCAGCGTAGGTGTTGGAAAGTATATTGCTGAGCAAGCAGGTTACAAAAGAACCGTTCTTGAATTAGGAGGAAATGATCCCTTAATTGTTTTAGATGATCTTGATGATGATGATTTAAAAAAAGCAGCGGACTTAGCTGTCACTGGTGCAACAAAAAACTCAGGACAACGTTGTACTGCAGTAAAAAGGATTTTGTGTCAGAACAAAGTTGCTGACAAATTTGTTGAAATGGCTTTAGAACGAGCTAAAAAAATTAAGTTTGGTGATCCAATGAAGTTGGAGACAGACCTCGGTACAGTAGTAAATGCTGAAGCTGCTGAACTATTTGATAAGAGAGTATCAAAGGCAGAAGAAGATGGTGCAAAAATTTTATATCATCCTGGAAGAAATGGCGCTTTGTTACCTCCAATAGTGGTAGATAACGTTGATCCCAAAAGTGAATTAGTTTTAGAAGAAACATTTGGCCCAGTTATCCCAATCATTCGTGTTCCAAATGATGATGATGAAGTAATGAAAATATCTAACTCAACAGCATTTGGATTATCATCTGGTGTATGTACTAATAACTTCATGAGAGCTAAAAAATATATTCAAGGTTTAAATGTTGGTACTGTAAATATTTGGGAGGTTCCAGGTTACAGAATTGAAATGTCTCCTTTTGGTGGAATTAAAGATTCCGGTTTGGGATACAAAGAGGGGGTTATTGAAGCTATGAAAAGTTTCACAAATGTTAAAACCTTTTCACTACCTTGGTAAAATCTAGTTTTAAAAACTTTCTAATTATGTGTAAAAGTAATAATATTTACTTCTAATGAAAAAAAATTTTAGATTTTATGACAATAGACAGAAATATTTATTGTTTGTAACCACTACAAATGAAAAGAATCAGATAGCTGATGCAATTAGACCATATGTAAATAAAATAAAACCTCAAAAACCAGGTATAAAAATTTTTGATGCTGGTATGGGTGATGGATCACTGCTTATGAATGTTATGCGTCAATGTCATGTATCAAATCCAACTATTCCTCTCTTAGTTTCTACAAAAGAAATCAGTATTGAGGATGTTCGCCTTGGTTTAGAAAAATTACCTGATAGATTTATTGAGCATAAAAATACCGTTTTTGTTATTTCAAACTTACACTACGCAGAGGCTGCTAATCTTAAATCTAACAATTTACAAAAACAAAAAAAAATTAATTGGCATGTAGTTAAATTAAAAGGAGATACTTCCATTGAATTTTCTCAACAATTAAGAAAACAGAATGAATTTTTAGAAAAAAAATGGAATATAGAAATTAATAAAAAAACTGGGAATCCTACATATAAAGAACCATCTGTTATGGTTATCTATAGAGAGGATCAAGAGTTTAATGTTAATGAACTTATTCCAACCAAAAACAATTCAGAGAATAAGTTTGATTTAATTATTGCATCTCAACCTTATCGGTCAAGAATAACAGCAGAAAAAAAAGTAAGATATGTTATTGAGCCGATGATCAAAGCACTAAAATCGAAGGGCAAATTACTTACAATTCATGCATCAGGAAAGGATCCTGCAAATGATATCATTAAAAAAATTTGGCCGAAAGAAGACCCTTTTCCTTCTTTAGGAAATAGCATTATTGCTTATTTAAAGAAAAATTTAGATAAACAAATTTTACAAAAACTTTCATTTAAAGATAAAAAAAATATCAAATGTAAATTAAGAGCACTACCAAATGAAATAAGTGGAAGTATTGCTACTTCATTAATATTTTCAGCATGGAATGCTGCCATTTATGTCAATCAAATGGATGATGACAAAGTAATGAAGGCTGAAAAGAAAAGTAATTATGAAAAAGTAGTCAAAAATATTGTTGCAAAAAATAAAGGCCTTTATTTTAATAACGAAATATTTGTAATTGAAAAAAATTAACTTTTATTCAAACCAATTAACGTCAGTTTTTAAAAAATCTTCTGTATGAATAATTAAAGCGTCTGATCGTATTATTGCAACATTATAATTTGCTTCAGTATTAGCAGACCCTAAACGATATTCGTTTGAAAAGTTAGGTATTAGAGGTGACCAAGTGCTTCTTGGAGAAGAAAAAGTAATACCACAATAAGAACCAGAACTTGTAATATGCTGATGACCAAAAAAAATATGTTTTATTATCTTATTATTTTTAGTTAAAATTTGTTGAAACTCTTTCTTTTGTTGTAATCCTATTCCATCACTCTCTTCTTTCACTAATGCCAGCGGATTATGATGCATAAAGATATACGTATCTGTATTAGTTTTACTTAAAATATTATTTAACCAGTCTTGCCTTTCGTCACAGTAATGTCCTTGGTGAGTATTAATCAGATTAGTGTCTATAAAAATTAAACGTTTATTATCTATATCCTTAAAGTACTGAATAAATCCATTTGGATCAGTTTCAATATCTGGAAAGCAAAGCTTAAACTCTTCTCTATTATCGTGATTACCAATAATTAGTTGAGGTTTTAAATTTTCTGGTAAGTCTGCTTCATTGATTACTTGTATAAATAACTGATAAGAATCTTTATCTCCCAAGTCTGTAATATCACCAGTGATCGCAAATACATCTGCATCACTATGATTATTTTTTATATGGCTTAATGCTTTTTTAAACTTACTGACAGGATCTATGCCGTGAATTTTATCTATATAAATATGAGGATCTGACAGGTGAATAATTTTCATCATTTAGTATAAATTTATTATTAGATCGCAGTTTTAAAATAAATATATTTATTAAATTCCTCTTTTAAATCGATGCTAACTCTTGCATGTACTTTGCCTTGTTTTCCTTGAAACGATTGTTTTTCTGTAATTGGAAACACCCCTTCATGCCAAATGTTTGGATGAATATACAACCCTTTTGACCCATCACAATAAAATGCTTTGAAATGTTCTGGTTCTATGTCGTCTGTTGGTAAGGCTAAAGGACAAATAAATGGTTTATTTTCTTCAGGAAAAAAAAGCTGACCTCCATCAGGATGATAATTTGCATGCCATAGAAATATTTTTGTTGGGTCTGTATATTTATCTTTTTGTAATTCTTGATCAGGATTATTGGCATAACCCAGTATATATTTTCCATCTACTTCATAATCACTCTTATGTTGAACAGCATTATTTTGTCCATAAAGAACGTCACCTTTCCACCAAGTATCAAAAGAACCTTCGGTAGTTCCACCTTCATTACCAGTTCCCTCTTCTATTTCGCGCCATCCTTGTTTTGGCCAAGTAACAATTTCAATTTCACTTTTTTCAAAACTATCAATTAAATATCCATATCCTTTGAGATTTTCATTCGTTGCTTTTACTAAAGGTATTTCAATTTCTTTTGTCATTTTTGTATTAGTTTAATGTTATTTTCAGTTCAGTAACAACTTCTTTTACAGCTTTTATTGTATCCCTCATGTCTTGTTCATCTAAATTTCCAATACAACCAATTCTAAAGGTTTCTGCGACTGTTAATTTTCCAGGATAAATCAAAAAATTTTTTTCACTAAGAGCGTTATAAAATTTCTCAAAGTTAAATTTAGGATCATTAGGTTGCTTAAACGTAATAATGATTGGTGCTTGTAAATTATCTGGAAGCAATTGTTCAAATCCTAAATCCTTCATTCCATTACATATAATTTCACAATTTTTTTTATATTTTTTGCCTCTTCCCTCTACACCACCTTGTTTTTTATGCTCTTGAATAGCTTGATTGAATGCAGCCAATACATGTGTAGGAGGCGTAAATCGCCATTGTTTATTTTTTTCCATTGCTTGCCATTGATCATACAAGTCTAAACTTAGTGAGTGACTATTACCTTTTGCATTTTGAATAACTTCATTTTTAACAAGAATAAAACCAACTCCTGGTACACCTTCTAGGCATTTGTTAGATGAAGCTGCAACAGCATCAAAAGCAATTGTTTTTGAGCTTAAGGGTAAGGCCCCAAATGCACTCATTGCATCGATGAATAAAGATAATTTTTTCATCTCAACTAATTTTGCAATGTCTTCAATAGGATTTAAAATGCCCGATGTTGTTTCACAATATACAGTAAAGACATGTGTTAAATCATTGCTATCAATTAATTCTTCAATTTTATTGATGTCATGTACTTCATGTTCAGCAACTTCATATTCAATAAAATCTCTACCTAAATAAGTGCACATCTTTTTCATTCTTTGTCCGTATGCACCATTGATAAGAATTAAAATTTTAGAATCTTTTTGTGTAAGAGAGCTCACCATCGACTCTACCGCAAAAGTTCCACTCCCCTGCATTGGAACACACTGATATTTATTTTCACCATCTATTAATCTAACAAGGGAATCTCTAATTGATGCATTGAGATCAATAAATTTAGTGTCTCTCGAACCCCAATCATGAAGCATAGCCTCTTTTGTTGACATCGATGTCGTGAGAGGGCCGGGGGTTAATAATTTTTTATCCATTAAATATTTACTTAATAAATATTATTATAAATTTGATCAATCTTATTAAAGTTGGAATTGAATTTATTTTCTAATAAGTTAATTATAAATCAGAATGGAAGAAAATATCGTAGATTATCTCTTAGATCTTTTGAAAACAAAAGGTGCTGATATTCAATATGGTAATGAGGATGTGACACAACTTGAACACGCCCTTCAATGTGCTGAATTGGCAGAACAACATAAATTACCTGGCCCAACAATAGCAGCTGCCCTGCTCCATGATATAGGGCATCTCATATATGAAGACGGCGATCCCATCCACGAGGGTAAAGATGGTCATCATGAAAATTTAGGTGCAGATTTTTTAAAAAAATATTTTGGTGAAGATGTTATTTTACCAATTAGAGCGCATGTTGATTCAAAAAGATATTTATCAAGTGTAGAAGAGGGTTATTATGATAGTTTATCAGAGGCATCAAAGCTTTCGCTAAAAGTTCAAGGTGGTCCTTTTACAAAAGAAGAAGCAGATGATTTTATTAGTAAACCTTTTATGGATAAAGCAGTAGAGCTTCGAAGATTTGATGATTTAGCAAAAATTTTAGATAAAAAAACTCCCGATGTTGAACATTTTCGTCCCTATTTAGAAAACGCAAGAAAATCTTTTTTAGCTAAACAAGCATAAATGCAATTTAGCAACTATGATTTTATAGATTCAAAGTCATTTGCAGGCAAAATTATATTAACTTCTTTCCCAGGTCTAAATTCGAATGGTTTGTTTGAAGAAAAAATTTTAAAAAAAGAATTAGAATTATTTAAAGATAATAATTGCAGCTCCATTACTTCTTTTGTTGAAGATGGCGAATTTGAAAAATTGTGTAATAAAACTCTATTTGTCAAAAGTATTTATGAACATAAATTACATTGGTACCATTTACCTATCTATGACATGGGAGCACCAGATAAAGATTTTAAATATAAATGGGAAACAACAAAAGTTTTGCTAAAAAACGAATTAATAGATGGTAAAAATATAGTTTTACATTGCCGTGGAGGAAAAGGAAGAGCTGGCACTATAGCTGCTATTTTACTTATTGAATTTAATTATGAAAAACAAGAAGCTATTGATTTAGTGCGATCAAGAAGAAAAGGAGCTATTGAATCAAAAATCCAAGAAGATTTTATTTTTTCTTATCGAGCAGTTAATTAAAAAGAGACCCTTAAATTAAAAATATTTTCTAGAATAAATAAAACAATTAAAGAAATTAATGCTGCAATAACAGGTAATGTCATCCAACCCAAAGAAATTCTTCCTGCAATTGACCATTGAACTTCTTTTCCTCCTTTTAAAAGACCAATTCCAATTACGCCACCGACAACAGCTTGGGAACTTGATACTGGAACCAAAGGTATGGAGGGAAGATTTATAGATTGTAAAAAAGCACTTATACCCTGAGATGCAAATAAAAATAAAACAATAGAATGCGATATAACAACAATAAACGCTGCCACTGGTGTCATTTTTAAGAGATCATTACCAACGGTAAACATAACTCTTTTTGAGTAAGTAAAAACACCAACAGCTATTGCTAAACCACCTAGCAAAAATAACTGTTCTTTTGAGGAAAAGACAAATAAATTTCCAATAGTAACATCAGTAAACGGTGATATAGGTACGAAGACACCCATTACATTGGCAATATTGTTTGCACCTAAACTATAAGCACCAAAAGCACCTGCTAAAACTAAAGCTGTTCTTGTATAGGCATCAAGTCTGAGAATATGCAACTTTCTATTGAGTATAACTCTTTTTGTAAAAGTAAATAAACCCATTGCAATAACCCCTGCAATAATAGGACAGAGTATCCATGTTCCTAAAATAGTAATTAAAACTTGAAGATTAGTTGAAGATCCCGTGTATAAATTCCAACCAACAATTGCTCCAACAATCGCTTGCGTTGTAGAAACAGGCAAGCCAACTTTGGTCATTAAATAAACGGATATGCCTGCAGCAACACATGCTGCAAAGGCACCAGGCAATGCATTAATAGCGCCTAACTTACCTAAGGTTTCTGTTGTTCCTGCTCCGCTAATAATTGCACCTAGAATAACAAAGACACTACAAATAATTGCTGCACTTGTGAAACTAACCATTCGCGTTCCAACAGCAGTTCCAAAAACATTTGCTGCATCATTGGCGCCAAGTGACCAACCTAAAAAAAGACCACCAAATAAAAAAATTAGAATTGTAATTTCCATTGAAAATTAAACGGAGCGTTTAATAGCGTAAATTTGAACCTCGTCAGCTATGTCTTCTGCTTGATCACAAATACGATCAATCTTCTCTACAAAATATCGAAGATGCATTTTTTGATCTAGTGGTAATGCAGAATCAAAAATTCTTCTTGCAAGTGCACTAAATTTTATATCAGATTCTTTTTCATAAAAAGTTACTTTATGAGCATTATTTCTAACTGATTTAATATCTCTAAAAAATGATCGGACAGTCAAACAAAGTGACTCAACACAATTTACAACGGTCTCTGTTAACTCAATTAGATCTTCATGAAATTCTTTTGGAAAATTAGGTTTTTGAATAGAGAAGTGATAGCAATTTCCTTGGTACATTCCAATTAGTTCATCGATATGTTCTAAAAGTCTTAAAACATCACTTCTTGCATCTGGAATTAGTGTTTCTTCATAAAGAGTATGCTCAACATCTTTCGTAATTCTATCTGCCTTACTTTCCATTTCTTTAACTTTTTCAACCATTTCCTCAAATTTACCGTTGGCGGAATGATTGAGATAAGTAGGAACAATAGATTTAAATACCAAGCCTACTTCAGAGACAATATCGACAAATTCATCAATTTCTCTCTCAAGCTTTTTGGTGTCACCAAATAAAGATGCACTTTTTAGTCCAAACATGACGTGCTTATAGAACTTTTAAAAAAAAAGGAAACAAATGTTAAATTTTTGTTACAATTTGATTAATTTCCTTATCTTTAAGTAAAGTGTAATATTCGCAATATATAGAATTTAGGAGGACATATGACAGATTTATCAATTAATAGAATTAAGTGGTTTAGCACCGCGTTAATTTTATCAGGAATATTATTAACCAATTTAAATGCTTATCCAATTAACATAATTATTCACGGTACAGGTGCTGTTGGTTGGTCAATTGTTGGTTATATGACAAAAGATAGAGCTCTGCTCACAAACTTTGGTTTACAACTACCACTATTTATTTTTGGATATATTTATTTGCTAACATGAAAAATAAAAATATTCTTTTTATGTGTGTTGCTAATTCAGCAAGAAGTCAAATGGCTGAAGGAATTGCAAAAAAATTATATCCAAATTGTACTATTCAAAGTGCAGGATCAGTGCCCAAAGAGGTTAATCCCAATGCAATTTTGGTTATGAGTGAAATAGATATTGATATATCAAAACATTATTCAAAAGATTTTGAAAGTTTAGACAATAAGTTCAGAGATGAATTAAATACTGTTTTTACGCTTTGTAAGGAAGAAGTGTGTCCAGTTTTAAATTCTAAAGCTCAGATACTTTCAATCCCATTTGATGATCCGGCATCAGATCGTTTTAGTTCAAACCAATTGGATAAGTTTAGAGAAGTAAGAGATTCAATTTTTGATAAATTGAAAGAACTAAAAAGTTTATTTGAGAATTAATGAAGTTAAAAATTAATTAAATTTATAAAAATTTAATATTCCATTAATCTATCTGTAAACAATAAAATTTAAATGCTTCTTACCACTCACAGTATTATTTCCTCCTGCTAATTACCAATAATTGTGAGTGGGATTAATTTTTTATTTCTCCTTTTTCGAGTACTTTAACAATTTTTTAACATTATAAAATTAAGAATTTAAAGTAAATTTTATGAAAATTAATAAACCAGCGCTTACCTTTTCTAACTCCGAAGTTAATCCTGTTGGAAAGATTATTATTCAATTAACCGAATTGGGAACGGGTAAAATTAAGTTACGTAAGTTGTATGAGGATTATTTAAGAGAAAATTTACCTCCAGAGAATTTTTGGCATGATGCAATTGAAAGATTAGGTCTCCGTGTTCAGACACATTATCATTCTAAAAGTAATATTCCTAAAAATGGCAAACTTGTAGTAATCGCTAACCATGCATTTGGAATAGCTGATGGTCTTACAATATGCTCTTTAATTAGTAAAATTAGACAAGATTACAAAATTATTACGCATAAAGTTTTACAAGGAGCAGATCTTATTAAGAATAAAATTATTCCTCTTGATTTTTCAAAAAATAGAAATGCTTTAATAAATAATATCGCTGCACGTAAAGAATGCGAAGAACACTTAAGAAATAATGGGGCACTAATCATTTTTCCATCAGGATCAGTTTCAACGAAACCAAAATTAAAAAAAGGAATCAAAGCAATAGATCGTGAATGGAAACAATTTACTTCAAAAATAATAATGAAAACTCAATCACCTGTCCTCCCAATTTTTTTTGAAGGACAAAATAGCGAACTTTTTCATGTTGCTGATAAAATTGGGCAAGTCTTTCGATATTCTTTAATGATATATGAACTTAAAAGAAGAATGGGAAAAAAAATTGATGTTCATATTGGACAAAGAATACCCTTTGAAACCATAAAAGAAATTGGCAATCTTATTGAGATTACAAAATTTTTAAGGAATAGCACTTATAGATTAGATCCAAGTAATAAAAACTCAATATTTAATTAATACTTCTGTAAAAAAAAAATTTAGTTAATGTAATTGAAATAAAATTTTAACAAATTCTTTCTATTATTTATTAATAAAATGAAAGATCAGCAATCAGTTTCATATTATAGAACTATATGGATATCTGATCTTCATCTTGGAACAGAAAATAGCAAGAGTGAAATGCTTCTTGAATTTTTGAGATCAACAGATTCAAAATATTTATTTTTAGTTGGCGATATTATTGATGCATGGAGAATGAAAAAAAAAATTTATTGGCATCAAACTCATAATGACATTATCCAGAAGATTTTGCGTAAAGCAAGAAAAGGTACAAAAGTAATATTTATCCCAGGTAATCATGACGAACTTGTGAAAAGTTACACAAGTTTTTCACTAGGGAATATATCAATAAAAAATAAGTTTAGACACAAACTAGCTGATGGAAGAAATGCCCTTGTTTTACATGGTGATGAATTTGATGCAGTTATATTAAACGCTAAATGGCTGGCAAGTATTGGGTCATCCCTATACGAATTTATATTAAAGTTGAATAACTATCTAAATTTTGTCAGAAGAAAACTAGGTCTATCTTATTGGTCATTATCTCAATTTCTCAAACATCAAACAAAAAGAGCCACGAATTTTATTTCTAACTTTGAGTTTGCCGTATCTGATAGTGCTAAAAGAGCAAATGCCGATGTTGTTGTGTGTGGCCATATTCATAAGCCCGTTATAAAAAAATTAAATGGAGTGTTATATTGCAATGATGGTGATTGGGTTGAGAGTTGTTCTGCGCTAGTGGAAAATAATGAGGGACAATTATCTCTTATTGACTGGTCAATTGAAAGAGAAAAAATTTTTCAATATAAACATAACAAACTAGCAGAAAGTGTATCAGTGTGAAAAAATTAGCGATCATTACCGATGCTTGGCTTCCTCAAGTTAATGGTGTTGTAAATACATACCTACAAATTAATCCATTTTTAAAACAAAAGTATCAAATTGAAGTACTCCACCCAATGATGTTTACTAATTTTAGTTATCCTTGGTATAAGGAAATAAAAATAGCAATTAATACAAAAAAAATAACAGAAAAATTTTTTGGTGATTATGATCCAGATGTTATACATATTGCCACTGAAGGACCAGTTGGAATTGCGGGGAAAAAATTCTGTGAGAATAATAAGTTGAGATATACAACCTCTTTTCATACGAGATTTCCAGAATATATAGAACAGAGAATAATGATACCAAAAATAATTGGGTACTCTTTTTTAAAAAATTTTCATAAAAATGCATGTAATGTAATGGTCCCAACAGTATCTATGCGTAACGAATTAACTAAATATCAATTTCAAAATCTTAAAATTTGGTCAAGGGGAGTTAATACTAAATTATTTAATCCTTTAAAAAGAAAAAAAGGAATGAAAAAGTATATTGTTTACATCGGTAGAGTTTCATTAGAAAAAAACATCGAAGCGTTTTTAGAAATAAGAACTAAGATGGATAAAATTGTTGTTGGGGATGGTCCAGAAAAGCAACGATTACAAAATAAATATCCATATGTATCTTTCGTTGGGATGAAAAAAGGTCAAGACTTAGCAAATTATTATGCAAATGCTGAAGCGTTGGTATTTCCATCCAAAACAGATACATTTGGAAATGTAATTTTAGAGTCTTTAGCCTCTGGAACACCAGTGGCTGCTTACCCAGTAACAGGTCCTAAAGATATTTTAAAAAACTCATTAATTGACAGTCTTGATAACAATATTGAAAACTCACTTAAAAAAGCCTTAAAGATTGATAGAAATGATTGTAGAAAATTTGCAATGCAATTTACTTGGGATAGATGTGCAAATCAATTTCTATCAAATATTGTAAATGCAAAAAATTAATTTTAAAATTATAGTTACTAAGAAGTAAGAGATACAATTTTTAACAAATTGAAAGAACTAAAATTTATTTGAGAATTAATGAAATGTAAAAATTAGTTTAATTTATAAAAATTTAATATTCTATTAACACGTCTGTAAAAAATAAAATTTAAATGCTCCTTACCACTCACAGTATTATTTCTTCCTGCTTATGTCCAATTATTGTGAGTGGGATTAAATTCTATTTTCAAATTTTTAAATTAGACTTAGCTCTAGATTTGAGTTTTGCTGAACCCCTTCCAGACAAGCTTGGATTTTTGATAAAAAAATTGTGAGAGGAAAACTTTTTCTCTTTGCTTGATATTTCTTTTTTCTGATAATTGCCATTACTTAACATTTGCCAAGAATTTGTATTATCTGTCAAACTGGCAATTAAGATCTGATTTAATATTTGTTCATGTACAGTTTCATTTTCAATAGGAATAAATGTTTCAACCCGCCTATCTAGATTTCTTTGCATTAAATCGGCAGAAGAAATAAACAAGATATTTTTTTTATGAGGGAATTTATGACCGTTATAAAAACAATATATTCTCGTATGTTCTAAAAAACGACCAATTATACTTTTAACAACTATATTTTCTGATAGATTTTCTTTACCAGGTATCAGAGAGCAAATTCCTCTTATCAACAATTCAATTTTTACATTTTTTTGAGATGCTTTATAAAATTCATCAATAATTTGTTTATCAACAAGAGCATTGCACTTACATACTATTCCAGATGGTTTATTTTTTCCAGCATTTGTAATTTCATTTCTAATTAGTTCATTTAATTTGTTTCTTGCAGTTATTGGCGAATATACTATTTTTTTTATTGTTGTTGGTTCTGAATAACTAGTTAAATAATTAAACATTTTTGCAGCATCATTTGTTAATGTTTTGTCACAGGTGAAGTAAGATAAATCCATATAAACTCTTGCATTTCTTGGGTGATAATTACCTGTTCCATAATGTGCGTAATTTACAACAGAATTCATTTGCTTCCTTGTTACAAGTGTAATTTTTGCATGAGTTTTCATATCAATATTGCCAAAAACAACTTGCGCTCCAGCTAATTCTAATTCTTTTGCCCATTTTAAGTTACGCTCTTCATCAAAACGTGCTTGCAATTCTATAATGACAGTTACTAATTTTCCTTTTTGTGCTGCTCTAACTAAACTTGCTTCTATTGGTGAGTCATCAGTAGTTCGATATAAAGTATGTTTTATTGATAAGACTTTTGGATCATCTGCAGCTTGATCAATAAACTGAGTCACTACTTCAAAAGATTCAAAAGGGTGATGAATAACAATATCTTTATTTGCTATAGCTTTAAAATAATCATTTTTAAAATCTTTAATTCTTTCAGGAAATCGTATCTTAAATTTTGGAAAAAATAATTTTTTAAAATCTTTCAAAAAAATTGACTCTATACTAGAAAGATTAACAGGTATTGGCAGTTTATATGTATTTACATCCTTATAGTTAAGTTTTTTATTTATGAATTTAATTAAGTGACTAGATATGTTTTCATCAAAATCAATTCTTATTACCTCTTGTCTTCTTCTCTCAAAAATAGCTTTTTGAAATACTAAAAATAAATCTTCTCCTTCACCTCCTAATTCTAATTCACTATTCCTAATTGGTCTAAAAACACCTTTATCCAAAACTCTATCACACTGGAAAATTTCTTTTAAAGAAATAAGCAAGGCTGTCTCCATAGATACAAAACGAGTTTTTTTTCCAGGTAATTTTATAAATTTTTCTAATCCCTCTGGTACTCTTAGTATTCCATAAAAAGTTTTTTTATTATTTATTAAACGACATACCAAGGTTGTTTCTTTATTTGGTATAAAAGGAAATGGGTGAGATGGATCAATAATAATTGGCGTTAGAACCCCCCAATTATTTTCTTCTAAATAATTTTTAATAAATGTTTTATCTTTTGCTTTCAGTGTTTTTTCTACGTCTATATGGATTTTGTTTTCTGAAAGCTCTCTTAGTAAATCTATCCAAATTGATTTTATATTTGAAATCATCTTCGATGTTTCTTTATCTATCAGCTTGAGTTGTTGTTGTGGTGTTAATCCATCAAAACTTTTATTTCGTGAAAATTTTTGAACATTCAATCCTGCTACTCTAACCATAAAAAATTCATCTAAATTAGAGAATGCTATTGATAAAAATCTAACCCTTTCTAAAAGTGGAATTTTACTATCAGACGTTTGGCTTAAGACTCTTTCATTGAATTTTAGCCAAGATAATTCCCTATTTACATAGTTAGAAGTGGTATTTTTCTTTAACATAATTTTTTTTTATATTTTTTAGGTATAAAAAAAACATGTTCATAAAAAATTCATATTTCTTTAATAATTCTTATTTTTTGGTTTTAAAATTTCACTTAATACCCAGCTATTTTTAAAGGATATTATAGCAAAAGCACAGGTTGGAAAATGTTCAATATTTGAATTACATAAAATATTAATTGACTCTATCAAACTAGGGTTGTGCCCAATGATAAGAGTATTTTTTTTTAATTTTTTAATTTTTCTTACAAGTATATTTGATGGACATTCATAAATTTCGTTATCAATTGTAAATTTTACTGAGCGATCAAACGAGTTAGAAATTATATCATATGTGCTAGTTGTTCTTTTAGAAGGAGAACATATTATCTGACCAATTTGAAATTTTCTTTTATCTAATATTTTAGAAAATTGTTTTGCATTTCTCATACCTCTTTTATTGAGAGGTCTATCAATGTCATCAAGCTCTAAATTATCCCAACTAGATTTGGCATGACGTAATAAATAAACTTGTAGCATTCGAGTTTAATACTTTAGATATATACATTTCCATGGCTAAAATGAAAAACAAAAATCCCATAACAGTGATTGATCTAGGTTCTAATACATTTAGACTGGTTATATATGCGCAAGCTATTTATCCTTTTCCAATACTTTATCAAAAAAGAGAATTTTTAAAATTAGGTGAAAGTATTAACACAGGTAAACTCCCATCGGTAAAAATTAAAGAAGCTATAAAATGCCTAGAAGAATATATTAAGATTGCAAAAGATTATGAGTCCTTAGATATTCATATTATTGCAACAGCAGCAATTCGTGAAACGATAAATGGAAAAGAAATTATCGAGCCTTTCAAGAAAAAAAAATCAGTAAGAGTAGAAGTGCTCTCACCAAAAAATGAGGCTAAATGTGGATCCCTAGGTGTAATTAGTTCAATAAAAAATCCAATCGGTTTAGTTGCTGACTTGGGAGGTGGAAGTTTAGAACTTAGTTCAATAAAAAATAAGAACATACTTGAGACTAAAAGTTTAAAAATTGGCATCTTAAGAAGTGAATCTGATATGTACAAAACTACTAAAATTAAATTTGATAATTTTTTATTTTCGAAATTTAAAAACCAATCTCTTAAATTTTCTAAAAACGTAGGAAATATTTATGTTATTGGAGGCATGTGGCGCAATCTTGCAAAACTACATTTACATCTAAATGGCATCAAGAAAAATAAACTACATGGCTACCTGATACCATTTTCAGAGTTAGAAATATTCTATCACAAATTATACTCTATGGATAAAAAACAAATTCAAAAATTGAATGTTGTTCAACCCAATCGATTAGATAAATTAAAATTATCTACATATATTTTATTTAGCCTTGCTTCATTTTATAATATTAAAAATATTATTTTTGTAAGATATGGAATTCGTGAAGGTTATTTACATGATATGTTGAATTAATTTTTAAAAAACAATCTAACAGTAACTGTAGCAATAAGAGCCCCAATAATCTGAGCTAAAATAAAACCTATAACGCTTGATGGACTTATTCCACTAAAACTATCTGTAAACATTCTTCCTATGGTTACTGCTGGATTTGCAAAACTTGTTGATGATGTAAACCAATATCCTGCAGTAATAAATAGAGCGACACCAATAGCTATTCTTTCCTTGTTTACCTCTTTTAATATAAAAATAGTTAATAATAATCCAACAGTTGCAATTATTTCTGAAAAGAATTTAAATACACCAACTCTTTCATTGAGTGACCATTCAATTATGGGATATTCAAAATACCAATTTGCAGTTAAACAACCAAATATACCAGCAATAATCTGAGTAAAAATAAAAATTATTCCATAATTAATAGGAATATTTTTTTGAATAATATCACTTAATACAACAGCAGGATTAAAGTATGCCCCTGAGATATTAATAAACATAGAAATAATTACAAATAAAATGGCGCCTGTAGCAATTGTGTTTCCTAGTAATATTATACCAAGGTCATTTGACATTAACTCTCCCATAATTCCACTACCTACAACTGTTAGTACAAGAAAATATGTCCCAATAAATTCTGCTAGTATTTTTTGTCTTAAAGAATATGTCATTACAAAATTACCCTAAATAACTAGACGTTTACCATGTATTCTAAAAATTCTTTCACGCATTTATCCCATGTTAAATTAAGTGTAAAATTTCTACAATCAACCCTTTTTACTTTAAGCGCTTTTTTAATTGATTGTAATAAGTCATTATCTAAAGTGTTAATCTTCTCATCTGTTAATACATCTATAGGCCCAGTTACTGGATATGCAGCAACTGGTGTTCCACTAGCCAATGCTTCAAGTATTACATTTCCTAAAGTGTCTGTCTTAGAAGGAAATACAAACACATCTGCGTTTGCATAATACTTTGCTAATTCTTCTCCGGTTTTTAAGCCAACAAAATTTACTTCAGGATACTTATTAGTATATTTTTCTAATTCAGGACCATCCCCCACAACTATTTTATTATAATTTCCTTTAAGTTTTAAAAATTCTTCAATATTTTTTTCAATTGCTACTCTTCCAACATAAGTCAGCTGAGTATCCTTGCTGTTTATATCTCTTTTATTTGGATTAAATAATTCTGTATCAACACCTCTGTTCCAAACTACTAAATTTTTAAAATTATATTTTTTTAACTCATTTAGCATTGAAACTGATGGAACAAGAACTCTTTCAGAATCACTATGTAGTTTTCTTAATATGGAATAAGTAAATCTCTTTGGGATAAAAGCTCTTTGTTTAATATAATCAGGAAAACGAGTGTGAAAGGAAGAAGTATATTGTAGTTTATTTTTAAGACAGTACTTACGACCAGCAAAACCTACTGGACCTTCAGTCATTATATGAACAATATCTGGATTAAATTCTTTAAAAAATTTTTCAGTAACTTTCTTAGTGTTGTAAGAAATCTTTATTTCTTTGTACCTAGGATAACTAAAATTATTAAACATCTGAGGATGTAATATTTTTATTTCAAAACCTTTTTTTTCTAGAATAGGTATAACGCTTTGAAATGTCGTAACTACGCCATTTACCTGAGGAACCCACGCATCACTAATTAATGCGATTTTTTTAGGCTGCATCCTCTTTTATTTTTCGTCTTTCTTCTAAAGAAATTAATTTTAAATTTTCTCTTTCTTCGGGCCAATTAAGAATTGATAAATTTCCAATTTCATCTTCAACAAGTGCTGTACAACTTTCAATCCAGTCACCATCATTACAATAGAGAACACCATTTAATTCTTTTATTTCTGGTCTATGTATATGCCCGCATACAACAACATCGGCATTTTCTCTTCTAGCTCTATCAGATACAGCAAACTCAAAATTACTAATAAAGTTGGTTGCATGCTTTGTTTTCTTTTTTAAATATTGAGACAGTGACCAGTAAGACAAGCCCATCTTTCGTCGAATAAAATTAAATACATTATTTAACTTTAGTAAATATTCATAAAGTGCTGATCCAACTTTGGCTAACCATCTCGCATTAATGATCACAGCATCAAATTCGTCTCCGTGTGTAATCAGTACTTTCCTTCCATCAGCTAATTGATGAGTATCTTCATTTTTGATAGAAATTTCTCCAAAAGAAAAATTTGTAAAATCTTTTAATACCTCATCATGATTTCCTGGAATAAGCACTACCCTAGTTCCGTTTTTCGCTTTCTTTAAAACTTTTTGAACAATGTCATTATGTTCTTGTGGCCAATACATTTTCTTACGCATGCGCCATCCATCAACAATGTCCCCTACTAAAAATAAATATTCCGAATCTGTTTCTTCTAAGAATTCTAAAAGCATCTTGCTTTTACAACCACTAGTTCCTAGATGGGTATCCGAAATCCAAATTGTGCGGTAAAATTTTTTATTACTTTTAAATTTCATTAATTAAAGATTTTTCTTATACATAAAAGTATCATTTTATAATACAATTTATTATTATATGTGTGTATTGTATAAAAATAACAGTATGACGCAGAAAATTTGGTTTAAAAAAAAATCACCCCTTCACGGTTCTGGGTTATTTGCAAAAACGAATATTAAAAAAGGCCAGAAAGTAATCCAATATATTGGTGATAAAGTTACTAAAAGAGAGGGTGACAAAAGAGCAGATAAACAAATCCGCAAAGCAAAAAAAGATAAAAATAATGGCATGGTCTATGTTTTTGAGCTAAACAAGCGATATGACATTGACGGTGATGTCGATTATAATTTTGCAAAATTTATCAATCATTCATGCAATCCTAATTGTGAAGTAGACATCATAGATAATGAAATTTGGATTTCTTCCATTAAACGAATAAAAAAAGGAGACGAACTTTTCTATAACTACGGTTATCCTTTTGATACTGATTTTGTGGATCACATATGTAAGTGTGGTTCTAGAAATTGTGTTGGTTATATTTTAAGTGATAATGATTGGCCAAAATTAAAAAAATATGAAAAAAAAACTAAGACTAAGTCTAAGTAAGATACCTTCGATTATTATTGCAATTGATACAAATAAGGAAATAATTTTTTACAATAATGCAGCTAAACAAAAATTTTTATTTATCGATGAAGGAAGAGATCTCAATAATATTATTAGATCAACAGAGTTAAATACTTTTATTGATAAAGCCTTTAGGGAGAAAGAAGATTTTAAGTTTGAATTCACCCCATCTAATTTTAGTGATATGTATTTTATTGCTGACTTAATATTTGTTGAAAAAGATTATGAAGAATTATTAATATCACTTAATGATCAAAGTCTTCTTAAAAACTACGAACAAATGCGAACAGATTTTGTGGCCAACGTGAGCCATGAATTGAGAACTCCTCTTTCCTCAATTCTAGGCTATGTTGAAACAATTAAAAATTCACTCAATGAAGATAAGAACAAAGACAAAACGGTTGGTAAATTTTTAGATATAATGGAAGATCAGGCTTGGCGTATGACTAGACTAGTCGAAGATTTATTATTACTAAGTAAATATGAGACTGAAGATAAACCTATAGAATTTCAAGAAGCGAATATAAGGCAATTAATTGATGGCGTAGTAGATAATTTACAAAACAAGTTAATGGCAAAAAAAATTGAAGTTCAAATCAAGGATGATTTTGATAAGTCTACAATATCAGCAAACAAAGATGCTCTAATTCAAGTTTTTTTAAACTTAACCGATAATGCAATAAAATATAGTAAAGAAAATTCTACTATTGGTATTGAGATTGATGGAGTCATTGATGACAATACCGCCTTTTGCCAAATAAGTTTTATAGATAACGGAGAAGGTATATCAAAAGAGCATTTAACAAGACTTACTGAAAGATTTTATAGAGTAGATAAAAATAGATCTCGAAATCAAGGCGGTACCGGCTTGGGTTTATCTATTGTTAAACATATAACTAATAGGCATAATGGTAAATTATCAATAAAAAGCAAGGTGGATAAGGGCTCAACATTTACTATTTCTTTACCTGTAATTCAGCAAACTGTAATAAATCCTTAATATATAATCTTTAGTAATACCTTATTTTAAATGAGGCTAAATATGAAAAATATAATTAAATTAATTGCTGTCCTTGCTTTGTTTGGAACTACTTCAGTTTCAGCAAGAGATTACATTTCAATTGTAGGATCCTCTACAGTTTATCCTTTCGCTACTTTAGTTGCTGAAAAAATGGCATCTCAAGGAATGAAAGCACCCGTAATTGAATCAACTGGTTCTGGTGGAGGACACAAATTATTTTGTGCAGGTGTTGGAGTTGAACACCCAGATATCACTAACTCTTCAAGAGCACAAAAAGATAAAGAATTCAAACTTTGCCAAGATGGCGGTGTAACCGATATCATCGAAGTTAGAGTTGGTAATGATGGTATAGCTTTTGCATACGCTGCAGATTATGAGTGGAAATATACCAACGGTGCTACAATGAAAGGTGGCATTGATTTAAGTAAAGAAGAAATCTGGCAGGCAATGGCTAGAGATAATGCAAACGCTCCAACAACTTGGTATGAAATAGATAAAAGATTACCAAAAGTTGAAATTTCTATTATGGCACCTCCTCCGACTTCTGGAACAAGAGATGCATTTGACTCACTTGTAATGAAAAAGGGTTGTGTTAAAGATATGTTAGTTGCTGACGGTGATTGTCAAGCGTATCGTGAAGATGGCCATGTTATTGAGGGTGGTGAAAATGACGAACTGTATGTTGAGCATATAACTAAAGAACAAGGTGCATTCGGTATCTTTGGTTATAGTTTTGTATCTAATAATTCTGATAAAGTTAAAGCGTCAATGATTAACGGTGTTGAAATCTCTATGGAAGGTATCCAAGATTATTCATATCCAATAGCAAGACCTTTATTCTTCTACATTAAAAAAGCACACATTGGTGTTATTCCTGGTTTAATGGATTATGTTAATGAGTTTGTAAGTGAAGAAGCAACAGAAGGTTATTTACTAGATGCTGGACTTGTTCAACTAAGTCCTGCGGATAGAGCAACTGTTCTTGATGCTATTTCTAATCAAACAAATTATAAATAAAAATCTTAAATTTTTATAAAAAGGGGGCATACAAGCCCCCTTTTTTTTAATACTAAGTTATAAATGTTTTTTTGGTCTTTAGTTTTAATTGCAGTCGGAATTTTCTCATCCTTTATATACGGAAGATCAAGAATTAAATTAAACTCTAAAAAACAAGGTACGAAAAGCAAATCTCTTCCCAATTATTACGCACAATACGTTTTAATGTGGTGTTTGTTTCCTGCACTAATTGTTTATTTTTCATGGGCTATTTTTCAAGAACAGATTATTCAAAACATAGTTATTAGTAACTTTGAATATATTGAGGGCGCAGTTTACAACGAAGGATTATTGTTAGCAGAGATTAGAAATGTTGCTAATAACCCTTCTTTTGCTGATGGTAAATCTATAGAAATAATTAATGCTGCATCTCATTATTCTTCCTTAAGACAAATAAGTCAAATATCTTTTTATACCTCAATAATCATTATAATGTTACTTGGAGCCTTATACGCTTCACAAAAATTAAAACCAGAATTTCATGCTCAACATACAATTGAAAAATATATTCAATATATACTTATATTTTGTTCATCTGTTGCTATTTTCACTACAATAGGAATAGTTTTTTCACTAATATTTGAAAGCCTTCGCTTTTTTGCAGAAGTATCAATATTTGAATTTTTATTTAGTACTGAGTGGTATCCTTTTATTCCAATTAGAGAAGGTCAAACAGCTGCAGAGGGATCCTTTGGTGCAGTACCAATATTTGCTGGAACATTTTTAGTTATGGTAGTAGCTATGTGTGTTGCGGCACCTCTTGGATTATTAACAGCAATTTATTTAGCAGAATACGCAAGTCCAAGAGTTAGAAAAACAGTTAAACCTCTTCTTGAAATTTTAGCAGGGATACCAACAATAGTTTATGGGTTCTTTGCTTTTGTTAGTGTTGCTCCTTTCGTTAAAGCATTTGGACAATCAATTGGAATTGATGCTTCACCAACAAGCGCTCTTGCAGCTGGTATGGTAATGGGAGTTATGATTATTCCTTTTATTTCTTCCCTATCTGATGATGTAATAAACTCTGTCCCGCAAAGTCTAAGGGAAGCATCGCTTGGTATTGGCGCTAATAAAGCAGAAACAATTAAAAAAGTAATTTTACCAGCAGCTTTACCTGGAATTGTAGGAGCATTTTTATTAGCAATATCCAGAGCGATAGGGGAGACCATGATTGTTGTAGTTGCAGCAGGTACGGCTCCCAATCTTACGGGCAATCCTTTTGAAAATGTAACAACAGTTACAGTGCAAATTGTTGTGGCCTTAATAGGTGATCAAGAATTTGATAACCCAAGAACATTATCAGCATTTGCTTTAGGATTAGTTTTATTTGTTATTACATTATTTCTTAACATTATAGCTCTACAAATAGTAAAGAGATACAGGGAGCGTTATGAATAATTCTGTTGCTAAAGAAAAAATTATTTCTTTGAGAAAAAAGAGAAGTTTAGAAGATATGCGATTTAAGTATTATGGCTTTACGGCTATGTGTTTATCTTTAGCAGTTTTAGTTTTTCTTTTGTATACAATATTTTCTAAAGGATACACCGCTTTTCAAAAAACAATTGTTCTTCTAGAAGTTGATTATAATCAAGAGGTGTTAAAACTAACACCTGACTCTTCAGTTGAAGAGATTGAAAAAGGAAAATTTTTTAGAGTTAAAAAACAGGCTATTGAAAATTTTTTCCCCGATCTCTCAAAATCAGATATTAAATTAGTAAAAAAACTATTTTCTATAAATGTAGATAACGAAATTAAAGACTACTTCTTAGATAATCCTGAAGTTATTAATACAAAGCAACAAATTTGGGTAACTGCCCATAGTGATGTGGATCAACTATTAAAAGGTAATTCAAGAAGGGATGTGCCAGAAGATAGAAGAAAATTAAATGATATTCAATTAAGTTATGTTGATCAATTAGTTGAAGAAAAAAGAGTTAAACAAGTTTTTAATAATTTCTTTTTTACAAAAGCAGATTCAAGGCATCCTGAAATTGCTGGTGTTGCTGGTTCATTTATGGGATCATTATTTACTCTTTTTACTGTTTTTATTTTATCTTTTCCAGTTGCTATAGGAGCGTCTGTTTATCTTGAGGAATTTGCTCCAAAAAATAGAATAACTGAATTAATAGAAGTAAATATTTCAAATCTTGCAGCAGTCCCATCAATAGTTTTTGGATTACTTGGGTTAGGTGTATTGCTTAATGTTTTTGGTCTTCCAAGGAGCACACCGTTAGTTGGAGGTTCCGTGTTAGCATTAATGACGTTACCGACTATTATTATTGCCTGCCGAGCTTCATTGAAAGCTGTTCCTCCATCCATTAAAGAAGGAGCGCTTGCAGTTGGAGCAACAAAAACACAAGCGGTATTTCATCATGTCGTACCCCTTGCACTACCAGGGACCTTAACAGGGACTATTATTGGATTAGCACAAGCATTAGGAGAAACAGCACCACTAATAATGATTGGCATGATTGCATTTATTCCTAATATTCCAACTGGTTTAACAGAACCTTCAGCAGCACTACCTGTTCAAATATATCTTTGGGTGGAAAGTGCAGAAAGAGGTTTTCAGGAAAAATCAGCCGCAGCCATAATGGTAATTTTAATATTTTTGTTTATGATGAATGCCATTGCAGTGTTCTTAAGAAATAGATTTGAAAGGAAGTGGTAAAACATGAGTAACTCTAAAATATTGGCAAATGGTGTAGATGTATATTATGGATCCAAACAAGCTCTTTTTGGAATCTCAATGGATATCAAGGAGAAAGAAGTTACGGCATTAATTGGTCCTTCAGGGTGTGGTAAATCAACTTTCTTAAGATGTATAAACAGAATGAATGATTTAATTGATATATGTAAAGTATCGGGATCAATAAAAGTAGATAACGAAGAAATTATTAGTGAAAAAACTGATGTTGTAAGTCTAAGATCTAAAATTGGAATGGTATTTCAAAAACCAAACCCTTTTCCTAAATCTATTTTTGATAATGTTGCTTATGGCCCAACTATACATGGTTTAGTTGACTCAAAAAATGACCTAGAAGAAATTGTACATTCATCATTAAAAAAGGCAGGTCTATTTGATGAAGTAAAAGATCGATTAAATGAACCTGGAACAAGTTTATCAGGCGGTCAACAACAACGATTATGTATTGCAAGAGCAATTGCTGTTAATCCTGAAATAATTCTAATGGATGAACCTTGCTCTGCCTTAGATCCAATAGCAACTGCTATTATAGAAGAATTAATTGATGAGTTAAGATTAAACTATACAATTATTATTGTAACCCATTCTATGCAACAGGCAGCAAGAGTTTCACAGAAAACATGTTTCTTCCATTTAGGAGAATTAATAGAAACGGGCGAGACAAACAAAATTTTTACAAATCCTGATAATACAAAAACACAGGATTACATTACAGGGAGATTTGGATAATGAAACAAGAAGGACATATTGTAAAATCATATGATGAAGAAATTAGAGACATTAAAAATAATATTGTTGATATGGGCAGTTTAGTTGAAAATCAACTAAAAGACTCACTGCAGTGTTTAAAAGATAAAGATACAGAATTTGCTGAAAAAATTATAGAAAACGATAATGTAATTGATAAAGCATATAATGCTCTTGATCAAAGCTTAGTTGAAATACTTGGCAAAAGACAACCGATGGCTGCTGACTTACGAACAATTTTTTCAGCAATTAAAATCAATAAAGATCTAGAAAGAATAGGAGATCATGCAACAAATATTGCCAAAAGAGTAGCAGTAGCAGAAATAGTTTTGCCAGAAAAACCTTCGAGAGATATTATTAATATGGGTGCACAAGTTAATATTATGATTAGTGAAGTAATAAAAGCTTTTTTAGAATTTTCAGATCAAGCCGCAAAAAAAGTTTGGTTAATGGATAGACAAATTGATGAAGAATATCTTGGAATATTAAGACAATTATTAACCTACATGATGGAAGAACCAAAAAGAATCACAGCATGTACAAGTCTTTTATATATGGTTAAAGACCTAGAGCGAATAGGTGACTATGTTCAAAATATTGCGGAAGATATTTATTATGCAGTTTCTGGTGAGCCCCTATTTGATGGTAATCCAGACCCAACCTGGGAAGCAATTCTTCCAAAGAAAAAATAAGTTTTAATAGAACTGTAACAAAAATTTAATAGTAGAGACCCATGAAACTTAAAATGCTTATCGTTGAAGATGAAGAATCATTACTAGATCTTTTAAAATTTAATTTTAACAAAGAAGGATATAAAATAGATACTGCAACGGATGGTGAAACTGCTTTAGAAAAAATCTTATATAAACCACCTGACATAATTATTCTTGATTGGATGTTACCAGAGTTATCAGGAATTGAACTTTGTCGAAGAATTAGAAAACATAAAGAACATAAGAATATTCCTATCATAATGTTAACAGCAAAAGGTGAAGAAGAAGATAAACTTCGCGGCTTAGAAACTGGCGCAGATGATTACATTACAAAACCTTTTTCAATTAACGAATTAGTGGCAAGAGTAAAAGCTGTTCTTCGACGAATAAGACCAATGTTTGTAGATGAAGTTTTAACTTATAAAGGAATAGTAATTGATCTTGTATCTCACTCGGCATCACGAGATGGAGAAACTCTTCATCTTGGTCCAACAGAATTTAATTTATTAGCTTTCTTCATGGAAAATATTGGTCGTGTCTTTAGCCGCGAACAATTACTTAATCATGTTTGGAAAAATGAGGCTAATGTAGAACCTCGAACAGTTGATGTTCATATTAGAAGACTGCGCAAAGCTATTAATAATGACGTAAAAGAAGATTTTATAAGAACCGTGAGATCAGCAGGATATTGTTTTGGCTCGTAATTAAGCCATAAATTTCACTTATACAAATCACTTACCAAACTATAAAACCACCATATGAAGAGTCTTTTTAGATCATTCTTTACTGTTAGCTTTTATACATTTTTAAGTCGATTATTAGGTTTTATCAGAGACATATTAATAGCAAGATATCTTGGATCGACAGTCATTGCTGATGCATTCTTCGTAGCATTTCGTATTCCTAATTTTTTTCGCCGTGTCCTAGCAGAAGGAGCATACAGTGCTGCATTAATCCCTGTTTTCTCTGGTGTTGTTCTCAATCCAAAAGATGAACGCGAGGCTTCTGACTTTGTTGAAAAAACGACCTCAATGTTACTTTTTGCTACGGTCGTTTTAACAATCATTTTCTTCTTTGGGATGCCTTATATCATTCAAGTTTTAGCACCTGGATTTACCGACAATAAAGAGGCTTACGAACTTGCAGTCCACTTTGGAAAAATAATTTTCCCCTATATTATTTTTATTTCCTTAGCTGCTCACTTTGCTTCAATTAATAATGTTCATGAACGTTTTGCTGCTGGTGCATTTGCTCCTGCCATTTTGAATATAAGTTTTATTCTATCATTATTCTTTCTTACACCTTTTGTGACAACTGCAGGTCACGCATTATCCTATGGCGTATTAATAGGAGGAGTGTTACAATTTCTATATTTATACAGAGCGGTTTTAAACTTTTACCAGCCACGTATTCGTATTCCCGTTTTAAATGAAAAGTTAAAAAAGTTTTTCAAATTATTTTTACCAGGCGTTGTTGGCTCAGGTGTTATTCAATTAAATATTGTCATTGGAACTATCATCGCTTCGTTTTTACCTGTTGGAGCTATCAGTCATATTTATTACGCAGATCGTCTTAACCAATTACCACTTGCCATATTTGGAATAGCACTTGGTATTGTTCTTTTACCAAGTTTATCAAAAGCTATTAAACAATCAGATCAAGAAGCAACAAATAATATTCAAAATAGATCTATTGAATTTTCGTTATTAATTTCTTTACCATCAGCCATTGGATTATTTATTTTAGCTGAACCTATTATCCAAATTTTATTTGAACGAGGTGCATTTGTAAAAGAAGATACTTTTTATACTGCTAAAGTATTAAGTTATTTTGCCTTAGGCCTACCTGCTTACATTATAATTAAAGTTTTGGTTTCCTGTTTCTTTGCAAGAGAAGATACCAAAACACCTCTTTATATATCTATTGTCAGTGTGATTAGTAATGTTGTGTTATCGCTACTTTTAATTGGATCAATGAGAGAAATGGGAATTGCTGTTGCAACAGCAATTAGTGCATGGGTGAATGCATTGTTATTGTACCTCTTTTTAGCTATTAGGAATCATATGAAATTTGATGATCTATTAGTAAGGAATTCCATCAAAATTTTACTAAGTTCATTTCTATTATTTGTAGGTATATACTTATTGAATGGACTATTCTTTACAAATATTAGTGGTAATTCAGTGCTATTAAACTCGGCACTTTTATTTCTGATGATCTTTTTAGCTATAATTATTTATTTTGGATTAGTAATTGTGTTAAAAGTCCTATCGGTAAATCAGTTAAGAGAATATTTAAAAAAATAATATGGAAAAACCAACAAAAAGAATACTGTCCGGCGTTCAACCATCTGGTGATCTTCATTTAGGAAATTATCTTGGAGCCATAAAAAATTTTGTTACTCTTCAAAAAGAATATGAATGTTTTTTTTGTGTTGTTGATTTACACGCAATTACCGTTTGGCAAGATCCAAAAGTTTTAGCAAATAAAACGCGAGAAGTAACAGCTGCCTTTATTGCTTCTGGTATTGATCCAAAGAAAAATAATATTTTTGTTCAATCACAAGTTCCTCAACATGCACAGCTTGGATGGTTGTTCAATTGTGTTGCCCGAATGGGGTGGTTAAACCGGATGACGCAATTTAAAGATAAGGCTGGAAAGAATAGTGAGAATGTTTCTGTTGGTTTATTTTCTTATCCAACATTAATGGCAGCAGATATACTAATTTATTTAGCAACACATGTTCCTGTAGGTGATGATCAAAAACAACATTTGGAGCTCACTAGAGATATCGCACAAAAATTTAATAATGATTTTAAGACAGATTTTTTTCCTATTCCTGAACCATTAATTTTAGGAGAGGCGACAAGAGTGATGAGTCTTCGTGATGGGTCAAAAAAAATGAGCAAATCAGATCCATCTGATTATTCAAGAATCATGTTAACTGATATAGCAGAAAATATTATACAAAAGATTAAAAAAGCAAAAACAGATCCTGAACCATTACCAAAAGATAAAACTGGTTTAGAAAAGAGACCAGAAGCTGAAAACCTAATTTCGATATTTGCTTCTTTACAAGATTCATCAATTGAAAGTGTTATTAAAGATTATGCAGGGAAAGAATTCTCCACCTTTAAAAAAGATTTGGCAGATTTATCCGTAGCTAAATTAGAGCCAATTACGAGTGAAATGAATAAACTTATGAGTGATGTTTCTTACATCGATTCTATTTTAAATCATGGTAAAGAGAATGCTATAGCAGTAGCAGAACCTGTTTTGCAAAAAACTAAAGAAATTATTGGTTTTTTATCCTAAAAATTCCCCAAATTTTAAATTTTTTTTTAGAAAATTCATACTAAAGACATATTAATAACTATATATAGTGCATATGTTTATACAAACTGAACAAACTCCAAATCCGCAAACATTAAAGTTTCTACCTGGAAAGGTTGTAATGGATGATGGAACTGCCTTTTTTCAAAATATTGGTGAAGCAGCAGACTCACCATTCGCAAAACGCTTATTTGATGTCGAGGGAGTTGAAGGAGTTTTTTTTGGAAGTGATTTTATTACAATTACAAAAAATCAAACTTTAGATTGGCAAGTTATGAAACCCTTAATCTTGGGATCAATAATGGATCATTATAATTCTGGAGATACAACAATTAATATTATTAAAAAAGGTGAGGATAAATCATTAGAGATTGATGAAAACGATACCGATATTGTAAAACAAATTAAAGAATTATTGGATACAAGAGTAAGACCTGCTGTGGCAATGGATGGTGGTGATATTATCTACGATAGTTTTAAGGATGGTGTCGTATATCTCCATATGCAAGGCGCCTGTTCTGGATGTCCAAGTTCAACTGCTACTTTAAAAATGGGTATTGAAAATATGTTAAAGCACTATGTTCCAGAAGTACAAGAAGTAAGGCCTATTGATGGATAGGCTTTTAAATTTTTTTTGCTTCCCCTTATTACTTATTGGGTTAATTTTTTTAAGTAATGGTTTTGTTGGGTTTGTAGGAACTAATGCTTTTCAAAGTAAGAGTAACATTCAAACTGCAAATCAAATAAACAAATTATATTCTGAAAAAGAAATCACACCATTTGAAAAAGAAATTACCCTTAAAGGTCCTCCTATAGCAGAAATATTGAACGAAAAATTAATTGTTAAAATAAGAATAAAGCCAATCAATCCTATTATCACTTCAAAGATTGAAGAGCAAAACAATCCCAGTTTGCAGTTAACATTATCAGATAAAGACTTTGATTACCTTGATTCAAATAAAAAAGAATTTGTTAAAACTGTTTTACCAATAATTATTAATGAAAATCAAAATATTTTAATGATTAGAAGTTTTGTTAATGAGCTCAAAGGTAAGTTAGAAACCTTTAGAACTCTTAATAATAATGAAATAAGAAAACTTAATGATATTGCTCAAAAGTACAATATTAAGTATCTAAATAAACACAAATTAGATTTAGTTGACGAAATACTTTCAAACGTCGATGTAATACCTAATTCAATAGTATTAGCCCAAGCAGCAATAGAAAGTGGATGGGGTAAGTCTAGATTTGCAAAAGAATACAATGCACTTTTTGGCGAATACACATATGATGATTCGGAAGGTGTTATTCCGCTTGAAAGAGAAAATGGTGATACTCATCTAATCAAAGCATTCAGCTCATATAGTAACAGTGTTGAATCATATTTTGATAATATTAACTCTCATTATGCATATGAAGAATTTCGTGATATCCGAAACATAATGAGAAAACGAAATAATTTTTCCAATGTTAACCTACTCGTAAACAAATTAAGCACTTACGCAGAAGATGAAAATTATATTAAAACAATAAGACAAGTTATTAAAACTAATAACTTTGGTATTTTTGATCAAAAAACTATTTCTTATTAATTAAAAATAAAATTGGTGACCAAACCATCTCCAATTACCTTCATCATCTTTAACAGTACAATTCATTCTAGATCTTCCAGGTGACAATTCTCGTGAAAGTCTTATTTCAATTCTTTCGTTAAATTTATAAATTTCTCTATCTACTTGACCTTTGCTATCAAAGATAAAACAATCTAGTGATTGAGCTTTTTTTTCATCAAGAAGGGAGAAGCCTATGAATGGTGGGTTTTGTTTAATAGTTGGGTTTTGAGGTATAAAGTCATAAACTCCTAATCCTTTAGAAGAAGCAGCAAATTTTACTCTTTCTATTTCACCATACCTTTCATTCAATGAAAATCTTGGTAGATAATACATGTTAGAAGTTTCATTAATTATTCCAGAATGTTGTCCAAAAGCAACTTTAAATTTAAATTCTTTTACTAATTTAATTATTTCATCTGTTGTTTCACCATATGGAAATGCAAATAAAGTAGGTATTTCTCCAAGTTCTTTTAAGAAAATTTTATTAGATGTTTCAATTTCATTTCTTACTTCTTCAATACTTATATCTGGCATGTGTGCATGTGTATGAGAGTGTGCTCCAATTACTACGCCTTCTTCTTTCAGTTTTCTTATTTGATCCCAGTTAATATATTTTTTATTATTTGAAATTGTTCCTGTTGTTACAAATAAGGTAACAGGAATATTATTTTCTTTAAATAAAGGCCACCCAACTTCTAAAAAAGACTTATCAGCATCATCTACACTTATGCCAATAGTATTTGTTGGAAGATCACCATCATTGATAATTGTATCAATAATAAAATCTAATGATTTAATAGTATACTTTTCTTTAGTTAATTCTTGAATATGACTATTAAGTTGGTCAATAGTTACACTTGTTGAGGGATATTTAGAAACTCCAAATTTATGATACATAAATACAGTTGCTGAGTTTTTTACTTCATTAGCAAAAGCACTACTTACTAATAAAAAAATTAAAGAAATACTTTTTAAAAATAGCAATAGAATGTAGTTATGTAATTTCATATGTTGTTATTTCTAGATATTATATCATCAATACCAGAATTTTGTGTAATTGATGACAACAAAATAATATTACAACAAAAAATTACTCAATCTGAAACTGATAAGTTAAGTGATAATATAATACAATCCTATATAGAAATAGATAAACGATTAAATTTAACAAAAAATCTTAAAAAAATTTCTACGACAATTGGTCCTGGATCTTATACAAGTTTAAGAGTTGGTGCAGCATTTATGTCTGGTCTAATGATCTCTCGTGATATTCCCTATTACCCATTATCTATTGAGGATATCTTAAAATTTAATTCAATAAAATATTCTAGAAGAAATTTGGCAGTTTTTATAAACTCATCTAACAAGCAGAAATTTTTATGTTATAAAACTAAAGATAACGAAATAAAATACGATAAAATTGAAAATAATAAATATTCAATTCCGCAACATATCGATTTAATTCTTTTTAATAATAGTAAAATTAATGAAAATAATGAAATTGAACAAATCAAGTTTTCTTTTTTTAAAGATTTTTACAATAATTATAACAATTTAAATTTTAAAAAAAATATTATTATTAAACCAATTTATATATCCAATAATCAATTACTAAATTGAATAGAATTAGCTTAATAAATAAAGAACAATTATCATCAATGATTAAGTTTATAGATGATAATAGTAATGAATTTAATTATTTTAAAATGATAGGTTGGAATTTAAAAAATATTGAAAACCAATTAAGTAAAAATAATAATTACTCTATTGGTTACTATGAGGCTGATAAATTGGCAGGAGTGTTAATTGGTGACATTATTAAAAACGATAATGCATATGATTTGGAACTGCATATTTTATTTGTATCAAAAGATCTAAGAAGAAAAAAAATTGCAACAAAATTGTTAAATTATATTGAAACAAATAATGTTAATTTTTCAAAGATTTTCATTGAAGTTGCTGAAGATAATGTCGAAGCAGTAAATTTTTATCAAAAAAACAACTTTGTTTTTTTAAATTTTAGACATAACTATTATAGATATAATAACAAAAATATTCATGCTAAATGCTTCATAAAAAAAATTAATCATGAGTGATAAATACATTTATATTAAATCATATGGTTGTCAGATGAATGTATATGATAGTAACCGTATTAAAGATTTATTTTCGAATAAAGGATATAAAATAACAAAAGATATTTCTAAAGCAGATTTAACAGTTTTGAACACTTGTCATATTAGGGAAAAGGCAGTTGAAAAAGTTTATTCTGATATTGGAAGAGTAAAAAAAATTAAAGACAAAAAACAAAATATGAAATTAGTAGTTGCTGGTTGTGTAGCTCAAGCTGAAGGTCTTGAAATAAAAAAAAGATCTCCATCAGTTGATTATGTTGTAGGACCTCAATCTTACCACAAATTACCAGATATGATTGATAAAGTAGATGAAATTGAAAATAGTGAGTTTTTGCAAAATGAAAAATTTAAAAACTTAATTTTCAATTCTTCTAATTTATCATCTGAATTTATATCTATCCAAGAAGGATGTGACAAATTCTGTTCTTTCTGCGTAGTTCCCTACACAAGAGGACCTGAATTTTCTAGACCAGTTGATGATATACTTGGTGAGACAAAAAAATATGTATTAAATGGAATTAAAGAAATAATTTTGCTTGGTCAAAATGTTAATGCCTATCATGGTGTGGGTTCAGATGGAAAATCAAAAGATTTAGCTTACTTAATTAATAAAATCAGTGAAATAGAAGAAATTAAGAGGATTAGATATATGACATCCCATCCTATAGATATGAAAGATTCTCTAATAAATGCTCATGCTGATAATTCAAAACTTATGCCTTTTCTTCACCTACCTATTCAGTCTGGGTCAGATAAAATTTTAAAAAAAATGAACAGAAAACATACAGTTGAAGATTATTTAAGTATAGTTGAAAAAATAAGAAGTGTTCGCCCAGATATTGCTCTTTCATCAGACTTTATTGTTGGTTTCCCGGAAGAAACGGATAAAGATTTTGAAGACACAATGAAATTTATCGAAAAAGTAAATTTTGTTATCGCCTATTCATTTATTTATAGTCCAAGACCAGGAACACCTGCTCAAAACAAAGATAATATTAGTTTGTTAGATAAAAAGGCTCGTTTAAGCGCATTGCAATCTTTACTTACACAACAACAAATAAATTTTAATAAATCATTTGTTAATAAAGGAATGGAAGTATTATTTGAAAAGATAGGCAGGCATAAAGATCAATTTATAGGTCGCACAATCTATAATCAAAGTACATTTATTAACTCGAAAAAGGATTTATTAAATCAAATTTTGGATGTTAAAATTACAGACTCAACTAACTTTGCACTTGAATGTCAGATATAGTAAATAAAAATGAAAATTTAGAATTAGAATTAGAAGATAATACAATTTTAAGTAACTTATTTGGTATCAATGATAGAAACTTATCTCTTATTGAACAAATTAATCAAGTTAAAATCCAATATCGTGGAAATAAAATTAAAATATCAGGTAATAAAAAATCAATTTTTGAAACTAAAAAAACTATTCTTAATTTATTTAAAGAAGCACAAAATGGTGCTGAAATAGATGAGGATAGAATTAGAGATAATAAAAGTTTAATATCTATGAATATTAAAACAGACAAACAGATGGATTTATTTATTCAAACTAAAAAAAGAAAAATTATACCAAGAACTGAAATACAAAATAAATATCTTCAATTACTAAATACTAAAAATATTACATTTGCTATTGGTCCTGCTGGAACAGGAAAAACTTATCTTGCTGTTGCTAAAGCAGTTTCAGCTCTTCAAGATGGAAAAGTAAATAAAATTATTTTATCTAGACCAGCTGTTGAAGCTGGTGAAAAATTAGGTTTTCTCCCAGGTGATTTAAAAGAAAAAGTAGATCCTTTTTTGAGACCAATTTACGATGCTTTATATTCAATGTTACCTTATGAACAAGTAGAAAAAAAGTTACTTAACAACACAATAGAAATAGCACCTATTGCTTTTATGAGAGGAAGAACCCTTGAAGATTGTTTTATAATTTTAGATGAAGCTCAAAATACAACAAAAACACAAATGAAAATGTTTTTAACAAGATTAGGTAAAAATAGTCAAATGGTAGTTGTAGGAGATATTACTCAAATTGATCTTGTAAGTGAAAAAGATTCAGGCCTTAAAGATGCATTAAAAAAGTTAAACAAAGTTGATGATATAGGTTTTATTGAATTATCAGAAAAAGATGTTGTACGACATGATTTAGTCAAAAAAATTATTAATGCATATGAAAAAAATAAAAGTTGATTTTTTTTCTGAATCAAAAAAATGGCCAAGGCGAATACCTAAAATTAAGACTATTACAAAAAAAACTATAAATAAAATGAGCTCTTATTTTAAAAGAGATCATAAATTTGAACTGAATATAATTCTAACAGATAAATCAAAAATGATTAAACTTAATAAAACCTATAAAAATAAACAAACAGATACTGATGTTCTTACTTTTATTACAAAGAACTCAAATAAAAATGTTGGAAAAATTTTATATTGTGATATTTTTTTCTCAATTGATACTATTGAAAAATATATACGTAGGAATAAAATTAGCATATATGATCATTTTAACCATCTATTAATCCATAGTTTATTGCATATTAACGGATACAATCATAAAAAAAATTTAGAATTTAAAAAAATGAAAAGAGAGGAGATAAAAATTTTAGGATCGTTTGGAATTAACAATCCTTACACAATTTAATGAACACAAATAACGCTGATAAATCATCTAGCTGGAAAAATTGGATAATTAAAAAATTATTATCCAATGATTCAACAAAAGAAGACATTTTAAATTTTATAGCTAATGATGAAGATAATAAAAACATTGATGATCTAAATGATAATAATGAGAAAAATCTAATTAAAAATATTGTAAATTTGAATGAAAAAAGTGTTGAAGATTTAATGATACCTAGAAGTGAAATAGTAGCCTTAGATCATGATAAATCTTACAACGAAATTTTAGAAGTAATTAAGGAAGAGGGACACTCTAGAATTCCAGTATTCAAAAAAAATATTGATAATGTAATTGGTTTTTTTCACATAAAAGATTTTATTAAATCTTCACAGGATACTTTTCAGATGAGTGAAATAATAAGAGATGTATTATATGTTGCTCCCAAATCTCCGATTTTAGATTTGTTGAAAACCATGAGATCATCTAGGATTCATATAGGGCTAGTTGTCGATGGAGTTGGAGGTGTTGATGGATTGGTAACGATAGAAGACTTAGTTGAGGAAATTGTTGGTGAGATTGAAGATGAACATGACGCAGAAGATGATGAAGAATTAGTTTATAAAAAAACAGATAATTCAATAACTGTAGATGCTAGTTATAGAGTGGAAGATTTGGAAGAATTTTTTTCAATTAATATTACAAGAAATGAAGATGATGAAACTTCCTCTGTAGGCGGTCTTGTATACGAAAAAATAAATAGGATACCAAAAAATAATGAAGTAATTGATTTTAATGATGAACTTAGGATAAAGATCATCAAATCAAACAATAGAAAAATTGAAATTGTTGAAGTAAATAAAAATAATTGAGTATTTTAATTTATTTTGTCTTAGGATTTTTAACCTCTCTTTTATTTCCTCCATATTTTTTTTTACCATTAGGTTTTATCATTTTTCCATTCCTTTGTTTTTTATTAGAATCAAATAAAGAAAATTATAGTGATAAAAATATTTTTAATAAATTCTCAATATTTGGGTTTGGTTTTTTTATTAGTTTTTTATTTTGGATTAAAAACCCTTTTTTTGTGTTTGAAGAAACTAAAATTTTTTTTCTGGTTTTTTTATTACTGATAATATTCTTATCTGTAATTTTAGGTTTAATCTTTACAATAATTTTTAAATTAGGAAAAAATATTCCAATAATCATTCTTATCCCAATTATGTTCACATCTAGTGAATATATAATATCAATATTTTTTTATGGATTTCCTTGGTTCACATTTTCGTTATTACTTTCTAGTAATGAATATTTACTATTTTCACTAAAATCATTTGGAACATTATTTTCAAGTTATTTAATTATTCAGATATTTTGCATACCTTTTATTTTTTTAACTAAAGAAAACTTTAAACAAGAATTGAAATATTTAGCACTGTTTATTTCTCTGCCAATTATTAGCTTATTAATTGCAAATTTTATCCTAGAAAAAAATAATTCTAAAATTAAAACAATTAATATGGAAATTTTCCAATTAAATTTTAAAAATAATGATCAATTTTTGACACCTGAAAAAAAACTTCAAAGAATAATTAAACATATAGATGAAAGTAATGCAGATTTGCTTATCTTTGGTGAAAATAATTTTCCTTATCTCTTAGATGATCTTGAACTAAAAATCATAAAAGATTCTTTAAAAGAAAATCAAACATTAATTATTGGAGCTACAAGATATGAAAATAGTAAATATTATAATAGTTTAATAAATATTAATTTAGTAAATGTAACTTACTTCGATAAAAAAATACTTGTTCCCTTTGGCGAGTTTCTGCCATTAAGAGATTTACTGACTTTTTTAGAGAGAATTGTAGGTCAAAATGATTATTCAGAAGGTAAAGTTGAAAGAATAATTAATCTATCTGATAATATAAGTTATATTCCTGTAATTTGTTATGAAATTGTTTTTTATTGGAAGCTTTTAAATAAATTTAATAATACTGGTAATTTTATTGTAAATATTACAAATGATTTTTGGTTTGGTGATTATCTCGGCCCTTATCAACATTTCTATCTCACTAAAATTAGAGCTGCAGAGTTTAATAAGCCAATTATTCGTGTTTCTAATAATGGAATATCTGCGGTGATAGATAATAATGGTGCTTTATTAAATAAAACTGAATTTAACAAAACTGAGAATTTTAAACACAAATTATTATTCGAAGAAAATAATAATTTTGTATATTTTCATTCAATATTTAAAATTTATCTCTTTATTATTTTTATACTAACTACTTTCTATTATTTAAGAAAAAATGATTAGTAATAATTATAGTAATCGATTATTTGGAAGAACAAGAGGAAGAAGCAATAAAAAAATTGATTTAAAAAAATATCATCAAACAGTTGACAAATACAAGTTTCAAAATTGTGATAAAAAAATAAATTATATTTTAGATATTGGCACTGGATATGGCGAAACTAGTATATTTCTTGCAAATCAATTTTTAGATAAAGTTATTATATCTTGTGAAAAATACATTGATGGAAATATAATTTTACTTAAAAATATTGAAAAGAATGAAATAAAAAACATTCTATTACATAACGGGAATGTATATGATGTTTTAGAAAGTATACATAGAGAATGTTTTGACCTTGTATGGATATTTTTTCCTGACCCATGGCCAAAAAATAGACACGCAAAGCGTAGATTGGTAACTAGTGATTTTTTAATAAAACTTCATAATACTTTAAAAGAGAATAGCGAGATCCATATAGCTACAGATTCAACAATATATGTAAGATTTATTTTAAACTCAATTTATAATTGTAAGGATTATTTTGCCTGGTTAAATCAGTCCAAAATGAATCTGTATATAAAGGATTATTTCGATATTGAGACAAAATATTATAAAAAAGCAATTAATTCTCAAAGAAAACCATCTTTATTCATTTTGAGAAAATTATAGGCTTGAAATTCTATAAAATATTAATATACGCACTATTAATAAGGTGGGTTATCCCACCTTTTTTTTATAACTATGGCTAAAAAAAAATATAATGTAATTAGAGAAGAGATGCTCCAAGTTGCATCTAATGTAGCGCAAGAAAAAAATATTGATCAAGATTCAGTTTTTTCTGCAATGGAACAAGCATTAGAAAAAGCTGCAAGAGTAAAATATGGCCAAGAGATTGATATAAGAATATCAATTGATAGAAGCACAGGGGATATTAAACTTAATTCTTATTTGGAAGTTGTGGAAAATATTGAAGAAGAGTTTCAATCTAGGCAAATTCTTTTAGAAGACGCAAAAAAAACCAATCCAGATATCGGTTTAGGAGAGTTCATTACTAAAGAACTTCCACCTATTGAATTAGGAAGAGTTGCAGCACAAAATGCTAAAGGAGTAATAATTCAAAAAGTTAGAGAAGCTGATAAATCTAATCAATATGAAGAATATAAAGATAAAGTTGGTGAAATAGCAGTCGGTATAGTTAAAAGAACTGAATTTGGAAATTTAATTATAGATTTAGGTAAGAGCGAAGCAATAATTAAAAGAGAAGAACTCATTCCAAGAGAAACATTTAAAAATGGAGATAGAGTTAGAGCTTATATTTATGAAGTAAAGAACGACGTAAAAGGCTACCAAGTTTTCTTATCAAGAACGCATCCTCAATTTTTATCAAAACTATTTTTTCAAGAAGTACCAGAAATATACGAAGGTGTTATTACTGTTAAAAGTGTTGCAAGAGATCCTGGTTCAAGAGCTAAGATTAGTGTTTTTACAGAAGACTCTACTATAGATCCAGTAGGGGCTTGTGTTGGAATGAGAGGTTCAAGAGTACAAGCTGTTGTAAATGAATTGCAAGGAGAGAAAATAGATATTGTTACATGGTCAGATAATCAAGCTACTTTTTTGGCAAATGCTCTTGCTCCAGCAGAAGTTAGTAAGATTTTCTTGTATGAAGAAAAAAATAAAGTTGAAGTTGTAATACCTGATGATCAATTAAGTTTAGCAATCGGAAGAAAAGGTCAAAATGTAAAATTAGCTTCTAACTTAACTAGTTTAGAAATAGATATATTAACTGAAGATGAAGAATCAGAAAGAAGACAGCAAGAATTTAAAGAAAAAAGTATTTTATTAGCTGAGACACTTGATGTTGAAGACGTTATAGCTCAACTACTTGTTACTGATGGTTATACAACCGTTGAGTCTATTGCTACTGAAACATTAGAAAATTTAGAGAAAATAGAAGGTTTTGATACTACTTTAGCTCAAGAAATAATTGATAGATCTAAAGGTTATGTAAAGGATAAAGAAGAATCTGATAAAAGACTGATTGAAGAAAATATTAATGATGAAAAATTAAAAAATTTGAAGGGAATGAATAATAGTATTTTGGCAAAACTTGCTAAATCCAACATTCTAAATGTCAATGATTTTGCAGATCTAGCTACTTTTGAACTTATCGATAAAGAAGAGGGCATTTTGAAAGAATTGGAACTTGATGAGGAAATTGCTAATAATATGATAATGGAAGCAAGAAGTTTTTGGTCTGAAGAACAAAATAAGGATTAAAATTGGATAAAGATAAAGGTAATAAGAAAAAGCCACTAAAACTATCTTCATCAGGAAGATTGCAAATAAGAAAAAACCTTGGTCCAGCTGGTGATAAAGCAAGAAGCAGTGGTAATAAGAAAACAATTCAAATTGTATTCAAAAATAAAAATAATCAACAGAAAAGTTCATCGACAACTCAATCAAATTTCAGGGGTTCATCTAGTTTAAGAACTCCTAGACCAGGTATAAATTCCTCTCCACAGCCAAACTTTTCATCTCCAAACAAAAATAGAAATTTTGAAAATAAAAATAAAAAAAATGTAGATAAAAAAACACAACAAAAAAAATCAACTCTTAGACCACTTGATGATGATTTTAGTAAATTTGATGCAAAAAAAATCTTAGAACAGGAAGAACAAGAATTTGATAAATTTCCAAGTTTAGCTAAAATAAAAAGAGCTAGAGAAAAAGAAAGACTTAAATCATCAAACGATGAAGAAGAGAGCAAAATTTCTAGAGAAGTTTCAATTTCTGATTTTATTACTGTTCAAGATTTAGCAAACAGAATGGCAGAAAAAACTGCAGACGTTGTCAAAGTTCTTATGAAGATGGGTGTTATGGCAAATGCTACTCAATCTTTAGAGTCTGATACTGCTCAATTAGTTGCTGAAGAATTAGGTCATAAAGTAACAGTAGTTAAGGATGATGATGTTTTAAATGACATTAAAGATTTTGATGATCCAGATGAAAGTCTTATTCAAAGAGCTCCTGTGGTAACGATTATGGGTCATGTTGACCATGGTAAAACCTCTTTACTTGATGCATTCAGAAAAAGTAATGTAGTGTCTGGTGAGGCAGGAGGTATTACACAGCATATTGGTGCTTATCAAATTAATAATAATAATAAAAAAATTACATTTATTGATACACCTGGTCATGCAGCTTTCTCAAATATGAGAGCTAGAGGATCCAAAACCACTGATATCGTTATACTTGTTGTGGCAGCAGATGATGGAATAAAACCTCAGACAATTGAATCAATTGCACACGCTAAAACTGCTGAAGTACCTATTATAGTTGCTATTAATAAAATTGATTTACCAGGAGCTGATCCTGATAAAGTTAGAAACGAATTATTAAGTCATGAAGTTATTGTTGAAAAACTAAGTGGTGAAGTTTTAGATATTGAAGTATCTGCAACTGAAGGAACTAATTTAGATAAACTTGAAGAAGCTATTCATTTACAGGCAGATCTTCTTAATCTTAAAGCAAACCCTCATAGAAAGGCTAGGGGGTCAGTTATTGAGTCAAAACTAGAAAAAGGAAGAGGTTCAGTTGCTACAGTTTTAGTACAAAAAGGAACTTTGAAAGTAAGTGATATTTTTGTTTCAGGTTCAGAGTGGGGTAAAGTTAAAGCTTTGATTGATGACAAGGGTAAAAATATCAAGCAAGCTGAACCATCTGTACCTGCTGAAGTTCTAGGATTTGATTCTAATCCATTAGCTGGTGATGATTTTATTGTGGTTGAAAATGAAAGTATTGCAAGAAAAATTGCAGAATTTAGATCAAGCAAACTACAAATTCAAAAAAATACAGTTGCCAAATCCAATGTTGAAGAGATGTTTGCTCAAATTAATAAAGGTGAAGCAACAAGTCTTCCTGTGGTAATTAAAACTGATGTTCAAGGTTCAGCTGAAGCTATTGAAAATTCAATAACCAAACTTTCTACTGATGAAGTTAAAGTAAATGTTATCTATAAAGGAGTAGGTGCAATTACTGAAAGTGATGTTACTTTAGCTAGCTCTGGAAAAGGTTTTATCGTTGGATTTAATGTTAGAGCACTACCTCACGCAAGAGATATAGCAAAAAGAGATGGTGTAGATATAAAATATTATTCAATTATTTATGAGCTTATTGATGATGTAAAAAATCTCTTAACTGGTTTACTAAAACCTGATATTTCTGAAAATATTACTGGAAATGTAGAAATAAGAGAAGTATTTAATATTTCCAAAGTTGGAAATATTGCAGGGTGTATGGTTAAGGATGGGCTCATTTCTAGAAAATCACAGATTAGAATTCTAAGAGACAACATAGTTATTCATAAAGGACAAATTAGTAGTCTTAAAAGATTCAAAGAAGAAGTATCTGAGGTTAAGTCTGGTTTTGAGTGTGGTGTAATGCTTGATAACTATAGTGATATTAAGGTGGGTGATATTATTGAAACATTTGAAGAAGTTTCTACTAGTAGAAAGTTATAATGTTTTTTTACAATGGATACACAGAGGCAAATTAGATTTGGTGAACTAATAAGATCATTATTAAGTGATTGTTTACTAAAAGAAGATTTTTTTGACACAAATATTAACTCTTCATCCATTACAATATCATTTGTTAGAATGTCCAAGGATTTAAAGATAGCAAATGTATATTTTATGCCTCTTGGCGGTAAAGACAAATCACAAATTTTAGAAGTTTTAAAAGATAGAAAATATATTTTTCAAAAATTTCTATCAAAAGCAAAAATAAATTCAAAATTTACACCAAAGCTCTCTTTTTATTTAGATGATACATTTGACGAGGCAGAAAAAATTGAAAATCTATTATTAAACAAAAATGTCCTTAGGGATATTAAGTAATGATTTCAAAACAAGGTTGGATAAATTTATATAAACCCAAAAATATTACATCTTTTAAATCCATTAATTATATCAAAAAAAAATTTTCAATCAAAAAAATTGGTCATGCAGGCACTTTAGATCCTATGGCAGAAGGTGTTTTACCAATTGCAATAGGAAAAGCAACAAAACTAATTCCATATATTAGTACTATGAATAAAGAATATGA
Source organism: uncultured Alphaproteobacteria bacterium (assembly GCA_902614085.1). GTDB lineage: Bacteria > Pseudomonadota > Alphaproteobacteria > HIMB59 > CACPNW01. Next base: position 116,896 of record CACMJS010000001.1, on the reverse strand, counting down.
GTTTGTAGTAACATGGGGAGCTCAAACTACAACAGATGATGCTCAGGGTAAAATTTTATTTGAATCAAATTACCTACCTAAAAGAAAAGAAATAGAAAAAAAAATAATTAAGTATATTGGTTGTATAAATCAGATACCTCCAAAAGTTTCGGCAGTTAAAATTAATGGTAAAAGAGCTTATAAATTATTTAGAGAAAATAAAAAATTTAAAATTCAACCAAAAAAAGTTTTTATCGAAGATTTGTATATTACTGACCATAGTATAAACAAAACATCATTTAAAATTTTATGTGGTCAGGGCTTTTATGTCAGAAGCCTAGCTCGTGATTTAGCCATAGATCTTAAAACATATGGCCACATTTCTTCATTGAAAAGGTCAAAAGTAGGTAAATTCAGTGAAAAAAATTCGATTTTACTGGACGATCTTCTAAAAATAGGACAAACGCACGAAGAAATTAATTGTATCTCCACTACAATTTCTATGCTGGACGACATCTTGGCTTATGAAATTGAAGAAAAATTAGATATTGAAAATTTATCTTTTGGAAGATCTATTAAAATTGATGAAAGAAAAATTATAAATCCTTCGTCAATAAACTTAGATAAAAAAAATATTTTTTTATTTAAGAAAGGAGACATTGTCTCAATAGGCAAATTAGATGGTAATTTGTTTAAACCAAATAAAATATTAATATAGGAGAACCGATGTCGATAACAAAAGATAATAAAAAAAATCTTATTAATGAATTTTCTAAAAATGAAAAAGATACTGGATCAGCAGGTGTTCAGATAGCAGTTTTAACAGAAAGAATAAAAAATTTAACTGAACATTTTAAGACTCACAATAAAGATAATCATTCAAAAAGAGGACTAGTATCATTAGTTAATAAAAGAAAAAAATTATTAAACTACTTATCTAAAAAAAATAAATCTGAATATTCAGATTTAATAAAAAAATTAAATATTAGAGGTTAAAAAAAGAGGAAAAATAAAAATTATGTTTGATGTGAAAAATGTTGAAATTGAATGGGCTGGAAGAAAACTCAAATTAGAAACAGGAAAAATAGCAAGACAAGCTGACTCAACAGTTATAGCCACTTATGGTGGTACGACAGTTATGTGTAATGTAGTTGCTGCAAAAGAAGCAAATCCTGATATGGACTTTTTTCCCTTAACGGTAAATTATCAAGAAAAATATTATTCTGTAGGAAAAATACCTGGTGGTTTTTTTAAAAGAGAGGCTAGACCAACTGAAAAAGAAACATTAGTTTCTAGATTAATTGATAGGCCAGTAAGACCTCTATTTCATAAAGATTTTAAAAATGAGACTCAAGTTACTTGTACTGTATTATCACATGATCAAGAAAATGACTCAGATGTTGTAGCAATGGTAGCAGCAAGTGCTGCATTAACTTTATCTGGTTTGCCATTTTTAGGCCCACTCGGAGCAATTAAGATTGGTTTTATAGACAACGAGTTTGTTGTTAACCCAAGTAAGAGTCAATTATCAAATTCTAAACTAGAATTAGTATTAGCTGGGACAAAGGAAGGCGTACTAATGATCGAGTCTGAAGCTCATGAGCTTTCAGAAAAACAAATGCTAGATGCAGTAGTTCTTGGTCAGGAAAATTATAAAACAGTGATTGAAGCAATAATTTCCTTAGCTAAAAAAGCTGCAAAAGAACCTTGGGATCTTAAAGAAAAAGATGAAGAAATTAAAAGTTTACCATCTAAGATCAACGAAGACTTTGGTAAAGAGTTTATAGATGCCTATAAAATAACTGAAAAACAAAAAAGATCAGAAAAATTATCCTCACTAAGAAACGAAATTTCTGAAAAATTTGTAAGTGAAACACTTTCGCCAGTATTAGTTTCAGACGCAATAAAAAATGTAGAAAAAGACATAGTTAGAGGAGAATTAATTAATACCGGTAATAGAATTGATGGAAGAGATACTAAAACAGTTCGTCCAATTGTTTGTGAAACTGGTGTTTTAGAAAGAACTCATGGGTCCGCATTATTTACAAGAGGAGAAACACAAGCTCTTGTAGTTTCAACTTTAGGAACAGGACAGGACGAGCAAAGAATAGATGCAATTGATGGTGAATATACAGAGAATTTTATGTTGCATTACAATTTTCCACCTTACTCTGTCGGAGAAGTTGGAAGAATTGGTTCTACTAGTAGAAGAGAAATAGGACATGGAAAATTAGCCTGGAGAGCTATTCACCCAATGTTACCCTCTAAAGAAAAGTTTCCTTACACTTATAGAGTTGTATCTGAAATTACAGAATCGAATGGTTCTAGCTCTATGGCAACTGTCTGTGGTACCTCTATGTCTTTAATGGATGCAGGAGTGCCTTTAGAAAGACCAGTAGCAGGTATAGCAATGGGTTTAATTAAAGAGAATGATAAATATGTAATATTATCAGACATACTTGGTGATGAAGACCATCTTGGTGATATGGATTTTAAAGTTGCTGGAACCTCTGAAGGAATAACATCACTGCAAATGGATATTAAAATAACTAGTATTACAGCTGAAATTATGGAAGAAGCATTAGCGCAAGCTAAAGATGGACGATTCCATATACTTAGTGAAATGGCTAAAGCAATTGATAAACCTAATCAATCGATTTCCCAATACGCACCAACAATAACTAACCTACAAATAAACAAAGATAAAATTAGAGAAGTTATTGGTAAAGGAGGAGCAGTTATTAGAGAAATATCTGAAACAACTGGAGCTAAAATTGAAATTAATGATGAAGGTTTGGTGAGTATTGCAGCAGTAGATCAAAAATCTGGAAATGATGCATTAGAATGGATTAAAGGTATTGTTGAAGAGCCAGAGATTGGAAAAATTTATGATGGTAAAGTCATTAAGATAATGGACTTTGGTGCTTTTGTTAATTTCATGGGATCAACAGATGGACTTGTTCATATTAGTCAATTAAAAAATGAAAGAGTAGAGAAAGTTGAAGATGTTATTAGTGAAGGAGATATGGTTAAAGTAAAAGTACTTGATATCGATTCAAGAGGAAAAATAAAACTTTCTATGAAAGCAGTTGACGCAGAAGAAAACGCTTAAATTACCTAAATTAATTGGGCACAGAGGTGTAAAAGATCTGTGTCCAGAAAACACTTTAGAATCTATCTTAAAGGCATTCGATTTAGGTTTAAGTTTTGTAGAAATAGACGTTAAGATCTCTAAAGACAGAGTTCCAATTTTATTACATGATGACACCCTTGATAGAACTACTAATGGAAGTGGGCTTGCAATTGATTATGATTATGAGAATATAAAAAAACTTGATGCGGGAAAATTTTTTTATAAAGAAAATACAAATATTTTTATTCCAAAGTTAGAAGATATTCTTAGTTTATGTACTAATAATAATGGTAATTTAAATATCGAATTAAAACCCAATAAAAATTTTGAAAAAGAAAATGTTTACCAAATATATAAAATTATAAAAAATATTAATCAAATAGATATTTTTTTCTCCTCATTTGATATGATTTCTATTTTAGAAATTTCAAAACTTTACCCTCAATCTATACGTAGTTTTTTATTAGATGATTTTAAAGAATATAATATTGATGATTTGATTAGCATATCAATTAATCATGATTTAAAAATTTGTGGATTAAATATAGATCTTGTTACTGCTGATATTATAAAAAAAATTAAAGAATCCAATATGGTAATAACCGTTTATTCAGATAAAAATATAAATTTATCTAGCGCTAAAGATATTTTCTCCATAGGTGTTGATAGTATTTTTGTTGATAATCCTTTAGATTTATTGGAAAAATTTTAGAACTTATTGGGCATTCCAATAATATTGTAACCACAGTCAACATAATGTACTTCACCAGTAACTGCAGAAGATAAATCACTAACAAAGTATAAAGCTGATTTACCAATTTCATCTAGTTTTGCGTTTCGTTTCAATGCTGAATGTTCTTCTGTAAATTTAAACACTTCCCTAGCATTATTTATTGCTGCACCAGCAATTGTTCTCATAGGTCCTGCTGAGATTGCATTAACACGAATATTTTTTATGCCTAAATCCACACTCAAGTATTTTACACTTGTTTCTAAAGCGGCTTTTGCAATTCCCATTAAATTGTAATTTGGTATTACTTTATTTGACCCATAAAAAGTAAGGGTGAGAATACTCCCTCTATCATTCATTATAGGTTCAAAATTTCTTGCAAGACTTGTTAAAGAAAAACATGATATTTCTAAACAATTAATAAAATTATCCTTCGTAGTATCAACATATCTACCATTTAACTCTGATTTATCTGCAAATGCAACAGCATGAATTATAAAATCAATTGTACCCCATTCTTTTTTTATAATTTCTACAGATTTCTTTATTGAGTCGTTATTATTAAAATCACATTCTATTAATATTTTTGAATTAATTTCTTCAGAAAGTGGTTTCACCCTCTTCAATAATATTTCATTTTGATAACCAATGGCTATTTCAGCGCCATTTTCAGCTAGTTGTTTTGCTATTCCCCATGCAATTGAATGATTATTTGCAATACCAAATACTAAACCTTTTTTATTTTTAAGCATGATATTTTGAAAATACTAATGTTGCATTTGTACCGCCAAAACCAAAACTATTCGACATAACATGCTCAATTTTAACTTCTTTTTCTGTTTTTAAAAGAATATTACAATCTTTGGCACTATCATCGAGATTTTCAATATTAGCAGAACCACTAATAAAATTATTTTTCATCATCAATAAACTATAAATTGCTTCATGCACACCAGTTGCCCCTAAAGAATGACCAGTCAAAGATTTTGTTGAGCTCATTTTAGGAATATTTGAACCAAAAACATTTTTGATTGCTTCCAATTCTTTTACATCTCCTATTGGAGTGCTTGTTCCATGTGTATTTATATAATCAATTTTACCATCAATATTTTTTAATGCTTGCTTCATACATCTTTCTGCTCCTTCTCCAGAAGGCTGTACCATATCGTATCCATCTGAGGTTGCTCCATATCCTGTTATTTCACCATATATTTTAGCACCTCTAGCTTTTGCATGCTCTAATTCTTCAAGTACTAAAGTTCCACCCCCACCAGCAATTACAAATCCATCTCTATCTGCATCATATGCCCTTGAAGATTTGTTTGGAGTAGAGTTATATTTTGATGATAAAGCACCCATTGCATCAAATAAAATTGATAAAGTCCAATGGAGCTCTTCACCTCCTCCAGCAAAAACAATATTTTGTTTTCCCATCTGAATTAGTTCGAACGCATTACCAATACAATGTGAACTTGTAGAACATGCTGAAGTAATTGAATAGTTAACTCCTTTAATTTTAAAAGGAGTTGCAAGAGTTGCAGAATTTGTACTAGACATTGCTCTTGGCACCATAAATGGTCCAATTTTTTTTGAACCCGAACTCTTTCCAATTTCAGAAGACTTAAATAAATTTTGTGTAGATGGGCCACCTGAACCAACAATTATACCAGTCATTTCATTTGAAATATCACTATCTTCTAGCCCTGAGTCTTCTATGGCATCTTTCATCGCAATATAGTTGTAGGCAGCTCCATCACCCATAAACCTAAGTAATCTTCTATCAATTTCATTACTAATATCTATATTTGGTTTACCGTGTACAAGACTTCTAAAAGAAAACTCCTCATACTCTTCTGCACTTGTTATCCCAGATTTCAAATTTTTAAGACTGTCTATAACATCCGATTGATTATTACCAATACATGATACTATACCTAAACCTGTTACTACTACTCTATTCATTATTTATTTCTCAGGTGAAAATAAACCGACCTTCATATCTTTAGCTTCATAAATTGTTTTACCGTCAGCTTTTAAAACACCATCTCCAACCCCTAAAATCAATTTTCTTAGTATAAGTCTTTTAAGAGATATATGGTAAGTTACTTTTTTAACTTTTTGTAATACCTGACCGGTAAACTTAACTTCACCAACTCCTAAAGCCCTACCCTTTCCTGGTTGGTCAAGCCATCCTAAATAAAAACCAAGTAATTGCCACATAGCATCCAAACCTAAACAACCTGGCATTACGGGATCATCTTTAAAATGACATTCAAAAAACCATAAGTCTTCTTTAATATCTAATTCTGCAATCACCTCACCTTTAGAAAATTCTCCACCAGTCTCATTTATTGAAGTAATTCTATCAAACATTAACATAGGAGGCATTGGAAGTTGAGCATTCCCTTTTCCAAAAAGAACACCTTTTGCACAATCAATTAATTGATCGTAGGTAAATGAATTTTGTTTCATAATTTTAATTAAACTTTTTTTATATAATTATCAATTAACTTAAACTGATTTTAAATAACAATCATGTTTACTTTTAATAACAATATTATCAATGCTTAATTTTTTTCCATCAGATATTGTCATTATATTAGTTTCATCCTTTAAATTTAAATAGAAATTAATTATTTTTTGAGCAGCAATCAAACCTGCTAGCCCTGCAGAAATGCCTGAAATACCCACTACACTACATCTGGGAAGATCAATATCATCTTTGTTAGGAAAGATACAATTTAAACATAGATGATTATTTTTATTTGAATTATTGAAAAGAATTATTTGTAAATCGTGTCTTAACGCAGAAGAATATAAAAAATTGGTTGAGTTTTTAAGACAATATTCATTCAATAATTTAGAAGTGAACCAATCATCAGTTGCATCAACAACTATAGAACATTCTTTTAAAAAATTTATATTCAAAGAATTAATATTCTGATCAATAGTATTAATTTTACATTCAGTATTAATTAAATTTAATTTGTATTTTGCTATATCAACCTTTTTTTTTCCAATATCATTTAAATTAAACAAAATTTGTCTATTAAGATTGCTTTTTTCAACAATATCTCCATCTACTAGTAATAATTTTTTAATTCCAGAGTTTACTAAATATTGACTTAAAGGACACCCTATGCCTCCCATACCAACTATACCAATTTTTATATTAGATAATTTTTTTAGGTTTTCGACAGAAAATTCATTTAAAATAAATAACCTGCTAAAAATTTTATATTCTTCCTCAGAGTAATCATTCATAAGTCTATAAAGTATTGTAAATTTGTTTTATAATTTGCTTTGCACAATTTACCTTTGTCATTTTCTTAAATTTTTTTATCTGGTTTTTTGTAACTATCGATATTTGATTATAATCTGAACCAAAAACTTTATTTTTACTATCGATTTTATTGTAAACAATCATATCACATTTTTTATCTGCTAATTTTTTTTTAGCATTATCAATGCCTCCTGTTTCAGCTGCAAAACCTACTAAAAATTTAGGCCTTTGAGTTTTACTTTTTCCAATATTTTCTAAAATATCAATATTCTTATGAAGACTAATATTTAATTTTTTATTTTTTTTAATTTTGGATTTATTGATATTTCTGTTTTTGAAATCAGATACTGCAGCAGTAAAAATTCCAATATCAATTTTAGAAATTTTTCTAATTTTTTGATACATTTCCTTTGCTGATTTTATTTGAATAAATTTCAAATTTGGTGGAGGATCTAATTTTGTTGGTCCAGATATCAAGGTTACATTAGCTCCATATAAAACTAATTGTGAAGCAATTTCATAGCCTTGTTTTCCGGAAGATTGATTAGAAATAAACCTAACTGGATCAATCATTTCAATTGTTGGTCCTGCAGTTACTAGGCATTTTTTATCTTTTAATAAATTAATATTTTCCAATCTGTTTAAAATTTTATCTACTATATTTTTTGAGTTATCAATTCTTCCTAAACCAAATTCTCCACATTTTAGATTTCCAACTTTTGGACCAATAAACTCATGACCATTATCCTTTAATAATCTCACATTTTTTTGATTAATTTTATTATGCCACATAAAACTATTCATTGCGGGGACAAACAAAATTTTTTTATTTGCAGCAAGCAAGGTATTAGAAGCTAAATTATCTCCATATCCATTAGCAAATTTTGCTATAGAATTAGCTGTAGCTGGACACACAACTATTATATCATTACCTCTTGATAAATTAATATGGAGCATCTTATTTTTCTTCTCATGTTCATCTGTAAATATTCTATTTTTAAGTAATTTTTTTATATCTAATATTTTTGTATATTTCTTTGCCTCCTTAGTTAGAATACAGCTAATCTTAACTTCATTGATATTTAGCAAAGTAATAATTTCTTTACATTTAGATGCAGCAATAGAGCCAGTTATTATTAATAAAATTTTATTCATTACAATTTGTAACCAGTGTGTATTGCAACAATTCCATTGAATAGATTAATAGTCTCGACTTTAGTAAATCCACAATCACTTAGATTTTTACTAAGCTCTTCTTGTGATGGAAATAAATCAATACTTTCACTCAAATAATTATATGCATTCTTATCTTTAGCAACTATTTCTCCTAACAGAGGTAAAATCTTTGATTTGTAAATTTTATATGAACTTGATATCAAAGATGATTTAGGTGTACTAAATTCTAAACAACAATATTTACCACCAGGTTTAAGAACTCTATAAGCCTCTTTTATAGATAATAAATACTCTGTCACATTTCTTAAGCAGAAAGAAATAGTATATTTATCAAAAAAATTATTTTTAAAATTTAATTTTTCAGCATTACCAATAAAATAGTTTATATTTTTTTCTTTTTTTAATCTTTTTCTTCCTTCTAATAACATCTCTTTATTTAGATCTAAAAGATAAAGACTGATTGGTAAATTTTCTTTTAAAATTTCGCTGGCAATATCACCAGAACCAGAACCAACGTCCAAGACAATTTCATTTTTTTTTAGATCCACAGTTTCTACAAATCTTTTTTTCCATAGTCGATGCATACCTAAACTCATTAAATCATTCATTATATCGTATTTTGGCGCTACGCTTGAAAATACATTCTGAACAAGTTTAGTCTTTTGTTTTGAATTTACTTTTGTATAACCAAAATTATAATCTTTTTTCATTATGCCAGAATTACCTGAAGTTGAAACTACAGTTAAAGGACTTGGTGTAATATTGAATCAAAAAATATCCAGTGTCAAAATTCATACATCAAAACTTCGTTTTAAAATTCCTAATAATATAATTAATATACTACGTAACTCTAAGATATCCAACCTAAGACGTATAGCAAAGTTCATTATCATAGATTTAGATACAGATTATTCTCTAGTAATTCATCTAGGAATGTCAGGAAGATTAAAAACTGTTGATAAAAGCTACAAAAGAATAAAACATGATCATTTTGTAGTGTACTTTTTAAGTAAAAGAATACTTGTTTATCATGATCCAAGGAAATTTGGATTTATAGATATAGTACAAACAAAAGATCTACTAAAACAAAAGTACATATTGAGTTTGGGTGTAGATGCACTGAGTCCTGATCTTACTGCACAAATTATATTTGAAAAAATTTCAAAATCTGAAGTTCCAATAAAGCAGATTTTACTCAATCAAAAATTAATTGCAGGTATAGGTAATATTTATGCATCAGAAATTCTATTTGATTCTAAAATTTCACCGCTTACTTTGGGTAAAGATTTAGAAATTAGTCTCATTATGAAACTAATTAAGTCTACAAGAAAAATTTTAAAGAAGGCAATTAAATATGGGGGTTCGAGTATAAGGGATTATAGATCAACTGATGGCACATTAGGAAATTTTCAGTCTAATTTTAAAGTTTATAATAAAGAGGGAAAAAAAATAGGGGGTGACGAGGTCAAAAAGATTGTCCAATATGGCAGATCTACTTTTTACTGTCCAAAAATTCAAAATAATAGGTAATTATAGAATAAATATTAATTGACTTAATTTATTTTGAATTTATAGCACCTCTATGGCTAACCATGCTTCAGCAAAAAAAAGATCAAGGCAGAACAAAACTAGAAATACTGTTAATTCTCAATACTTATCTAAATTTAGAAATGCTCTGAATAAATTTAAATCTTCAGTGGATACAAAAAACGAGGAAGAAATCCAAAAATCCTTTAGTAATGTCAATTCCATAATGGCCAGAGCATCAAAAAAAGGTATTTTTAAAAAAGAATACATATCCAGAAAGTTATCCTCCTTATCAAAACAAATTTCAAAAAAATAATTTTTTTTTTAATTTTTTCACTTTTCTTCTTGCTAAAAATACTTAAAGGGTGTTGACTAAGAAAATTAATTTGGTGATTCAATTTTACGACTTTAGATTTTTTGCGTAAAACTTATTAAGTTATAAAATCGTCTTGTAGGGGGAAAATGGATAATACATCTACTATTTTTGACGAAAGTAAATGGTTATCCTTTAAAAAAAATCTAAAGAAAAATGTTGGTGATTCTGCATTCAATAACTGGTTGAAGCATTTAAATTTTGTCTCTTTGGATGAGAGTTCAATTACATTTTCAGTTCCAACAAAATTTTTAAGAGATTGGATAGTAAATAATTATTCAGATAAAATTAAATCAGAAGCAAAAAATTATATTAAAAAAGTTGATGTAATTAAATTTGTTGTTAAGCCTTCAGGTGGAAGAATAGTTCCTGGCACTACAAGAACTATTAAAAGCAATGATAATCATTGGAAATCTACTATGGATCTTAGATCTAACCAATCATCAACCTATCCTAATGAATTTGGTGCTCCTCTAGATCCAAGATTCACGTTTGAAAATTTTGTTGTTGGAAAACCAAATGAACTTGCATTTGCAGCATCTCAAAGGGTATCAGAAGCAAATAAAATTACCTTTAACCCACTATTCTTATGTGGAGGCGTTGGTTTAGGAAAAACCCATCTTATGCATGCGATAGGTTGGAAGATTAAACAACAACAGCCTGAAAGAAAAGTAATTTATCTTTCTGCTGAAAAATTTATGTATCAATTTGTAAGAGCATTAAGATATAAAGATACATCTGCATTTAAAGAGCAATTTAGATCAATAGATGTTCTTATGATTGATGATGTTCAATTCATAAGTGGGAAAGATAATACTCAAGAAGAATTCTTTCACACTTTTAATGCTTTAATTGAACAAAACAAACAAATAGTTATTTCTGCTGATAAAACACCAACTGATCTCGATGGTGTACAAGAAAGATTAAAATCAAGACTAGGTTGTGGATTAGTTGCGGATATTCACCCTACAACTTATGAACTAAGGTTAGGTATATTAATTGAAAAAGCACATAAAAGAGGTGTTGAAATTCCACCAAAAGTTTTAGAGTTTCTGTCACATAGAATTATATCAAATGTTAGAGAAATGGAAGGTGCTTTAAATAGACTAGTAGCGCATGCTACACTGGTGGGAACTGCAATAACAGTTGAGACCGCACAATTAGTTCTTCAAGATTTATTAAAATCTTCAAATAAAAAAATTACTATTGAAGAAATTCAAAAGAAAGTTGCAGAACATTTTAATATTAGAATAACTGATATGCATTCTCCAAGAAGATCAAGATCTGTTGCAAGGCCTAGACAAATAGCAATGTACTTAGCTAAATCAATAACATCAAGATCTTTGCCTGAAATCGGAAGGAAATTCGGTGGCAGGGATCATACAACAGTAATGCATGCTGTAAAAAAAATTGAGGAACTTAAATTATCTGATGTAAATTTTAATGAAGATTTGGAATTATTAAAAAGACTTATAGATTCTTAATTCTTTTTATCATATGTTTAAGTATGAAATTTAAAATATCTCGTTCAATTTTTTTTAAATCTCTTTCACATCTTCAAGGAATAGTTGATAAGAAAAACTCACTTCCGATTTTAGCAAATATTTTAATCGAGGCTAAAAATAATCAATTAATTTTATCTTCAACTGATATGGATATTTCAATAATTGAAAAAATTAATTGTACTGTCTCTGAAGACGGTGCCACTACAATCAATGCTCAAATACTATATGATATTGTAAGAAAAATTGACGATAAATCATCGATAGAAATTATATCAAATAATGGTAAACTACTTACTTTGAGAGCAGACGGTTCAAGATTCTCTTTAGCATCCCTGCCTAAAGAAGATTATCCAATTATAGAACAAGAAAATACTGGTATAAATATAAAAATAAATTCAAAAATTTTATTTAAATTAATAGATAAAACTAAGTTTGCTATTTCAAATGAAGAAACAAGATATTTTTTAAATGGATTGTACTTTAGTATTAATAATGAAGATAAAAAAAGTGTTGTTACGTTAGTAGGAACAGATGGACATCGATTAGCTAAGTTTAGCCATTATATTGATGACAATGTTGATCAAATTTCAGGAGTTATAATCCCAAAGAAAACAATTTATGAATTATCAAAATTATTATCAGAAATTGATCAAGATATTGAAATATCTGTCAGTTCAAATAAAATAATTTTTTTTATACATGATATAATATTTATTTCTAAATTAATTGATGGAAGTTTTCCTGACTATAAAAGAGTAATTCCAAATAATAATACCAATATTTTAAATATAAGTAGGGAAAAATTATTATCGGCAGTTGATAGAGTGAGCACTATTGCAAATGAAAAATCACCAGTAATTAAATTCAAATTACTTCAAAATATTTTGAACCTAAATACTATAAATAATGAAAGTAGTACTGCATCCGAGGATTTAAAAATTAATTATACTGGAGATGAGATTGAAATAGGATTTAATTCAAAATACATCATGGATATTGTTAATAATTTAGAAGATAATGAAATTTCTATAAATTTAAAAGATAATACATCACCAATAACTGCTCAAGAAAACTCAAATGCTAATTTGGTTTATGTATTAATGCCAATGAGAGTATAAAATTTGGCAAAAATAAAAAATATTCATTTTAATAACTTTAGAAACTTTACTAATTACAAAATATCATTTGAACAAAAATTAAATATTTTGTTTGGTGAAAATGGTTGTGGCAAAACTAATATCTTAGAGGGCATATCTTTAAACAGTAAAGGAAAAGGAATAAGAAACTCTAGCATTTCTGATTTAATAAAAAAAAAAGAACATAATTTTTTAATAAAAAATAATTTAGAAATAAAAAATAATTCTTTTGATATTAAAATATTTACAGAAAAAAAGAATAATAAATTTAAAAAAATAATTAAGGTAAATGAAGATTCATCAAAAGAATCAATTGATATATTGAATAAATTTATCTCTTTTATAATTTTTATTCCGGAGATGGAAAGATTGTTTCAAGCTTCACCATCTTATAGAAGAAATTTTATTGATAGACTGGTTTTTTCTACAAATTACAACTATAACAGCTTAATAAATAAATATAAAAAATTATTACTTGAAAGAATTAAAATACTTCAACAAAATGTTATTGATAATCATTGGTTAAGTCAAATTGAAAGAGATATATCTTCTTTAGGATTAGAAATATATCAATTAAGATATTCTCAAATAAACTTAATAAATAAAAATTTAAATATTTTAAAAAACGATCATAATTTTCAATTTAATCTTGAACTTGAAATTAAAGATGATTTTTTTAATATAGATCTATCTTTTGAAGAATATTTATCTTATTTGATTGACTCACGAAGCTACGATAAGCAGTATGGAGGCACCAAAATTGGTCCTCACAGATCGGATATTTTAGGAATAATTAACAATGATTTTGACGCATCTTTGTTATCGACCGGACAACAAAAGACGGTTGTACTTATGATACTTTTGGCTCAATGTAATTATCTGGTGAATTTCAAAGATATAAATCCAATTTTACTTTTAGATGAGATTGGATCTCATTTAGATTCAAATAATCGCCAAATATTATTAGATATGATTAACAGATTTGAGATACAATTTTTCCTGACTGGAACAGATAAAGATTTATTTTCTTTTGTATCAACAAAAGCACAATTTTATAATATAAAAGAATTATGAATTCTGAATATTCATCTGATTCAATTAAAGTTCTCAAAGGTCTAGAAGCTGTAAGAAAAAGACCAGGAATGTACATTGGAGATACTGATGATGGATCAGGTCTTCATCAAATGATATATGAAGTGCTAGATAATTCTATTGATGAAGCTTTAGCTGGTTTTTGTGATAAGATTGAAGTAATTTTAAACGCTGACGGAACAGCAACTATTACTGATAATGGTAGAGGAATACCAGTAGATCTTCACAAAACTGAAAAAATACCCGCAGCTCAACTTATAATGACTGAATTACACGCAGGTGGTAAATTTGATCAAAATAGTTACAAAGTATCAGGAGGATTACATGGCGTGGGTGTTTCAGTTGTTAACGCTTTATCTGAAAACTTAATTTTAGAAATTAATAGAGATGGTAAAATATATAACATTGAATTTGAGAATGGAATAGTCACTAAAGAATTAAATATAATAGGAAACTCTAATACAATTAACAATAAACTTTTTACAGGGACTAAAATTACATTTCTTCCTACAAATAAAATTTTTAAAGACATAAATTTTAATTTTAAATCAATAGAAAAAAGATTAAGAGAATTAGCATTCTTAAACACAGGAATCAGCATTTATTTTACTGATAAAAGACAATCGGAAGAGAAAGAAATACATTTTAAATATGACGGAGGCATTAAGGAGTATGTAAAATATTTAAACGAGGGTAAAAACCTTATTAATTCTGAACCTATTTTTTTTCATGCACAAAAAAATAATATTTCAGTTGAATGTTCCTTACAATGGACTGATAGTTATCATGAAAATACAATATGTTTTACAAATAATATCATACAAAGGGATGGAGGAACTCATTTAGCTGGATTTAGAGGAGCGCTTACAAGATCAATAGTAAATTATATAAATAAAAATACAAAAAACTCTAATAACATTTCTGGTGAAGATGCTAGAGAGGGGTTAACTTGTATAATATCAGTTAAGCTACCAGATCCCAAATTTTCAAGTCAAACAAAAGATAAACTTGTATCTTCTGAAGTCCGTCCAGTTATTGAGTCAACAAGTTTGAATAAATTAGAACAATGGATTGAAGAAAATCCTTCAGAAATTAAAAAAGTAATTGATAAAATAATCGAAGCTTCCAATGCTAGAGAAGCTGCCAGAAAAGCAAGAGAGCTTACAAGAAGAAAAACTGGTTTAGAAAATACTTCTCTTCCTGGTAAGCTGGCAGACTGCCAAGAGAAAAATCCTGAATTATCAGAATTGTTTATTGTTGAAGGAGATTCAGCTGGAGGATCTGCTAAACAAGGCAGAGATAGAAAAAATCAAGCGATACTTCCTTTAAGAGGGAAAATATTAAATGTAGAAAGAGCCAATGACAAACAAGTTTTAACAAGTAATGAAATAGGAGCTCTGATTACAGCTATTGGGGCTGGGGTTGGCAATCCCTCAGATGATAATGACCAAAATAAAATAGAAGGCAAATTTGATTACTCTAAAATGCGATATCACAAAATTATAATTATGACAGATGCAGATGTAGATGGAAGTCATATAAGGACACTCCTGTTAACTTTTTTTTATAGACACATGAAACCAATTATAGATTCAGGGCGATTATTTATCGCTCAGCCACCTCTTTATAGACTTAAAAAAGGTAATTCAACTGTATACAAAAAAGATGATAGTGATTTGGAAGATTACTTGATTGCAGAAGGATTAAAAAATACTTTTTTTGAAAATACTCAACTTTCTCAGATTGCAGGTGAAGAATTAAAACAAATAATTTATCTCTCAAAAAAAACTAAAAATTTAGTTATGCCACTATTAAGAAGAGTAGATAATAGTGATATAATCGAACATTCAGCAATTGTAAGAGCACTAGATATAAGAAATCTTAAAGATAAAAAAATTGGTCAGGAAATTGCAAAATATCTTCAACAAAGATTAAACTTAATTTCAAATATTTCAGAAAAAAACTGGAAAGTAATTCACAAAAATAATTCTTTATTATTTGAAAGAACTATTAGAGGGTTTACTGAAAAATACACCATAGATGAGAATTTTATAGTTTCACCAGAAGCAAAAGCTTTAAATGAAATCAAAGATCAATTAATGGAGAATTTTTATCGTCTAAAAGAAACTGGTTGTGGAATTCTTAACCATAAAAATGAAGAATTCAAAATATTTGGACCTTTAGATTTAATTGATAAAATATTAGACTTTGGAAAATCTGGTCTTCAAATAAATAGATATAAGGGATTAGGCGAAATGAATCCAGACCAATTATGGGAAACTACATTAGATCCTAACGAAAGAGTATTGCTGTCTGTAAAAATTAATCAAGTTGATTCTGCAAACAAAGCCTTTGAAGATCTTATGGGCGGTGAAACAGATTCAAGAAAAAGATTTATAGCTGAAAATTCATTAAAAGTGGCAAATCTTGATATTTAATATTTAATGAACACTATACTGCTTGGCAATCTTATCAAAATAAGATGGATTGCTATTTTCGGACAAATTTTAGCAATTTTTTTTGTTTTTTACTTTATAAATATCAAAATTCCATTCTTTGAGACTTTAGTAATAATATTTCTTTCAGTGGCATTAAATTTTTATTCTTATTTTGAAGAAAGAAAAAATAAATCTATAAGCAATATGAAAGCATTTTCTTTTTTACTTTTTGATACTTTACAATTAGGTTTTTTGCTTTTCTTAACAGGCGGTATCATTAACCCCTTTTCGATTTTAATTTTAGCACCAGTAATAACTTCAGCATCATATTTACCAGCTTTAATGACAGTAATATTATCAACTATTTCTATAGGTATAATTATAATGCTAAATTTTTATTTTATACCTCTTGATCTAGGAGCAGAATTTTATCTTCCTGAAATATATAGTTTTGGTTTAGTGGCATCATTGATTATAACAGTAATCTTCATCGCGATATATGCCTATCTGTTTGCAAGCTCATCAAGGAAAATATCTAATGCGCTATCCATTTCAAAACTTCAAATTTTAAATCAAAAAAAAATAACTGAAGTAGGTTCACTAAGTGCTGCAGCTGCTCACGAACTTGGCACACCTCTAAATACAATATTCTTAATTATAAATGATCTCCTTAAGGAAAAAAAATTAATTGATGATAAAAATATTGCCAAAGATATTGTTTTATTAAAATCTCAAGCTGAAAGGTGTAGAGAAATATTACAGAGATTTTCAAAAAATCCTCTAAAGTTAAAAGATAATTTTCTTGAAAAGGTTAAAATAACTGATTTGATAAAAATAAATTTTGAAAAATTTAACAAAAATAAAAAATTAATTATTAAAAAAACTCAACTTGATGATGAGCCAGAAATCATCTTTAAAGATGAAATTATGTATGCATTAGGTAACATCATTCAAAATGCTATATTTTATTCTAAAGCCAATGTTACTGCTGAATTATATTATAATAATTTACAAGTAAAAATAATTATAACAGATGATGGTAATGGATTTTCAAAAGATATAATCGATAAATTAGGAGAACCATATATTTCAAAAAATAAAGAAGGAATGGGGTTAGGAATATTTATTGCTAAAAATTTGATAGAAAATATGGGTGGAAATCTTAATTTTTATAATTCAAAGGATGATAATGCTGTTGTTGAAATTATCTTTGATAACTCTATCTTAAATATATGAATATGAAGTTATTAATTGTTGATGATGATCTTCCTTTTAGGGAGAGACTTACCAGGTCTATGGAAAGAAAGGGATTTGAGGTTGTTTCCTCTCCAAGTTTTAAAGACTCATTATTAAAAGTAACAGAAAAGAACTTTGATTATGCAGTAGTTGACATGAGATTAGAGGATGGTTCTGGATTAGAATTAATAAAAGAATTGCAGAAAATCAGTCCTCAAACCAAGTCACTTTTATTAACTGGCTATGGTAACATTGCAACAGCAGTGGCAGCAATAAAATCAGGAGCAATAGATTATCTCCCTAAACCAGCTGAAATAGATCAAATATATGACGCCCTTACTAATTCTAAAGAGGTATTACCACCCCCACCTGAAAATCCTATGACTGCAGATAGAATTAGATGGGAACATATTCAAAGAGTGTTTATACAGTGTAACAGAAATGTATCTGAAACAGCAAGAAGACTAAGAATGCATAGAAGAACATTACAAAGAATACTGAATAAACATGCACCAAGAGAATAGTAAGATCTTATCAATAATAATACCAGTTTTTAATGAGATTAACTTTATCAACAAGTTATTTGATCAAATAGTATCATATTTTAATAAAGAAAATGTTGAAATCATAGTAGTTGATGATGGCTCTACTGATGGATCAGTAAACTTGTTAAATGAGTTAAAGAATAAAAAATTTTATAAATTTCAATTTAATCTTATTAAATTAAAAAAAAACTCTGGTAAAGGAAAAGCAATTCAAACAGGAATAAAAAATTCTCAAGGAGAATATATACTACTTCAGGATGCAGATTTAGAGCTAGATATTAAAGATGCAAAAGAAATGTTTGATATAATTATTAAAAATAAAGATATTAAATGTATATTTGGTAGTCGAAATCTTTCTGGAAAGCTAAAAAAAAATAATTATTTTTTTAATAATCTTGTAGGTAAAATTAATTCTTTAATATTTAATATTTTTTTCTCTCAGTCATTAAGTGATGTGCATTGTGGTTTGAAAATTCTTCATAGAAGTGTAATTGAAAATATTAAACTAAGTGTAAATGACTTTGGTATAGAGATTGATTTAGCTTCTCAAATTGTTAGAAATAACTTTTTTATTTACGAATATGGTGTTTCATATTTTTTTAGAACCAAAGCTCAAGGGAAAAAAATTACTTGGGTTGATGGCTTAAAATCTTTTTATTATCTTATAAAAGTAAGATTTTTTGACAATTCTGCCTCAACCAACATATCTATTTTATATTCAACAACTTATATGGGCTATGTAGGTTCTTATTTTGGGATAGGGTTAGGCAATATATTATTTATAATTATCTTTGCTATTCTGGGTTCAATATTAGGCATTCATTTTAAAATATTATCAACTACAGTAATTTTTCTTTCAATATATATTGGATCTTTATTTGGAAAAGGAAATGGCACTACCGTATCAGTAGCACTTTTTTTTGTTCTAGGTATATTGATTGCAAGAAAAACAAAAAAATATTTTCTTAATACTAGTTTTAGAAATTATTTTTAAATTTACTAAGGTATATACTTAGTCCAATAATAAAAAAAGTAATAACCCCATACCAATTTTTAATTAAACTCCCAGTAGACATAATTGGCCAAAACATAATTATAATTATTGCTATTGAGATTATCTTATATTTTTTTTCTCCACTATTATTTATTATAAAAGATATTAAAAAAATTAAATACAAAATAAATAAAATAAAAACAATTAAACCTCCTTCTGTTAGCCATTGAATATATATATTGTGTGGATGTGATGCGCATTCGTAATGCACCATCATAATTTTATAGGTATTGTTATGGTTACACAAAAACTTAAAATTATTTATTCCAATACCTGTGACTGGGTTATCCAAAAACATCTTAAATGATAACAAATATATTTCACCATAGGCAGATGTTTTAAAATTTTTTATTATTTCATAAAAACTTGGCTGAATATCTATAATTTTTGAACAGATTTTATCTTTATCATTATTACACTCAAAAAATTTCTCAATTTTTTTACCTTGATGATATTGTGTCGATTCAATTACTTTAAAATCATTATAAGAAGGATGTAAATAATTAGCTAGAAATATAAAAAAAATACCAAAAATAATTGATAAAAAAATAGATTTTCTAAACCCATTTAGAAACAGGAATAAAAATATTAAACTTAAACCAAATGTTGAAAATGCCATTCTTTCTCCAGAAATAAAACAAATAAAAAGTATTGAAGATAAATATATTGAATGAAAAATAATTTTATTTTCAAATTTTTTAATAGAAATAAGGAAAGCAAATCCTAATAAACCAAATTTTGATATATAAGAGCCAGGTATTAATTCATCCCCAAAAGGCCCAGTTAATCTTCCATACCAATTAGATTTGTAGCCAAGTAAATCTTTCCCAAAACCATTCTCTGAAGTATAATTTAAGAATTGATAAAATGAATCTATACAAACAAATATAACAAGAATGGTAATAACAAACAAAGTTTTTTTAAAAAGCTCTCTTTTTTTAAAGAAAATAAAATAACATAAAATTGGTATAAATAAAAATCTAATAAAAATTAAAGCATCTTGAAATGAATTTGTTTTGTTATAAGAAAAAAAACTTATAATTATAAGGCTCAGCCAAAAAATAATTGTTATCCTAATAAAATTAATTTTAATTAATTCTAAATATTCTTTATGATAAACAAAATAAATAATTCCAAATATTAAGGCAAGACTGATTACAATATCAGGTAATGCTGGACCTGTAATTAGAAATAAAGGAATAAGTAAAAATAAAATACTAAAAAATTTTTCTGATAATTGCATCAATTTTTATTAATAACTTTTAAGAAGACATCCTCTAAATCACCCTCAAACGTATTAATTTCTTTAAAATCAATTTTATTTCTATTTAAAATATCAATTATTTTTTTTATATTTGTTTTATTTTTATCATAACTCAGTTTCAATACTCCATTGTCTATAACTGGGTTAAACTCTTTTAAATCATTAGGGATATTTATATTTTTATTTAAAATAAATGTAACAGATTTTGTCGAAATAATACTTAAAAGATCATTTTTTGATCCTTCAATGATTTTCTTACCATGATTTATTATAGTAATATTGTCACAAAGGTTTTCTGCTTCTTCAAGATAATGTGTAGTTAAGCATACAGTTTTCCCTTGTCCACTTATTCTTTTTATATAATTCCAAACTGATGTTCTTATATCAATATCTACACCTGCAGTTGGTTCATCTAAAATAATAATTTCAGGATCATGTACTAAGGCTTTACCAATTAATAATCTTCTTCTCATACCTCCTGACAAAGTTCTAGCATACGAATTTCTTTGATCAGTTAACTTTAAGTTTTCTAAAATTTCGTCAGTCTTCCTTTTCTTTTTTGGAACCCCGTATAAACCTGCTTGAAGTTCCAGTAATTCTGCTGGAGAAAAGAAAGGATCGATATTAAGTTCTTGTGGAACTATACCAATTTTGAATTTACTTAATTTTATATTTTTATCTATATTTATCCCACAAACATTAACTTCACCCGAATTTTTTTTCACTAAACCGCCTAGTATATTTATGAAAGTTGATTTTCCTGCACCATTTGGTCCTAATAAACCATGAATAGTCCCTTTTTTTATTGTGATGCTAAAATCAATAAGAGCTTTAACTTCCTGAGTTTTTTTTAAGAAGTTTTTATTTACATTTTTTGCTTCAATTGAATATTTATAATCTGACATTTTATATAAATCTTATATATTTAAATTTACAATGAATAAAAAGAGTAGATTAGTATTAGTTGATGGCTCTGCTTATATATTTAGAGCTTATTATGGACTACCCCCTATGAATCGTGCAGATGGAACTCCAATTAATGCTGTTTTTGGTTTTACAAATATGCTTGTTAAACTGATAGAAGATTATAGCGACGATAAGATGATAGTTATTTTTGATGCCGCAAGAGAAAATTTTAGAAATGGAATATATCCAGAATATAAGGCTAATAGAGGAGAGCCCCCTGATGACTTGATACCACAATTTCCTTTAATTAGAGAGTGTGTAAAGAGTTTTAATATACCGCAATTAGAAATAGAGGGATTTGAGGCCGATGATTTAATTGCTACTTATGTAAGATTAGCTGAAAAAGATAAAATTGAAACTATCATTGTTTCATCAGATAAAGATTTAATGCAGCTTGTTAGTGATAATGTGACAATGCTTGATCCAATGAAAAATAAAAAAATAGAAACCAAAGATGTAGAAGAAAAATTTGGAGTGCACCCAGATAAAGTTATTTTTATTCAAGCTCTAACAGGAGACAAAGTAGATAACATTCCAGGTGCTCCTGGTATAGGTCCAAAAACAGCGTCTCAGTTAATAAATGAATTTAACGACATCGATGGTTTAATTAAAAATCTTGATAAAATTAAGCAAGAAAAAAGAAGAAACATTTTAAAAGAATCAGAAAAAGATATTAGATTAAGTTTAGAACTTGTAACACTTAAAAATGATGTAAAAATATCTGAAGGTATTAACAAAATAAAAACTTATAATGAATTAAAAAATGAAATTAATAATATCTTTGAGTTTCTTAAAGAGCAAGGCTTTAGATCAATATCTGAAAGATTAAAATCCAATTCTTTTATATCTAGTAATAATGATAACATTATTCAAAAAAAAGAAATAGAGCCAAAGTATCAATTAATTAATTCAAAGAAAAATTTTGAAAAGATTTTAAGTGAAATTGAAAAAAAAGGTATATGCGCTATTGATACTGAAACTAACTCACTCAATATAGAAAAAGCTAAATTAGTTGGCATATCAATATGTTATAGTGAAAACATTTCTTACTATATTCCTATAAACCATACTACTTCAGATGGCTCAAAAAAAATTGATAATCAGTTAGAGGAAAATTATGTAATTAATCATATTAATAAAATTTGTAAAAATGAATCAATCTTAAAAATTGGTCAAAACATAAAATATGATATTAGAATTTTAAATAAGTATGGAATAACATTTAATTCAATTGCAGATACAATGTTAATTTCCTACTCCATTGATAACGGGATTTATAAGCACAATTTAGATGATCTATCATTTAATCATTTAAATCATACAACAATTAAATATAAAGAAGTTGTCGGTACGGGAAAAAATGAAATTACTTTTGATAAAGTAACTATCGATAACGCAATTAATTATGCTGCTGAAGATTCTCTTTTAACATTCAGGCTTTTTCAAAATCTTTATCCACGTTTAATAAAAGAAAAGGCTAATTTTGTTTATCAAAACATCGACTTGCCTCTTGTAGAGGTATTATCTTCAATTGAAGCTAATGGCATAGAGGTAAATAAAAAATTTTTAACAAGTCTAAGTAATGAATTTGAAAATGAAAGTAAAAAACTTGAAAAGAACATATATAAACTTTCAAAAGAAGAGTTCAATATTGGATCACCCAAACAATTAGGAGAGATACTATTTGTTAATCTTAAAATTCCTGGTGGTAAAAAAACAAAATCAGGAACATATTCAACTGATTCTTCAACTTTAAATAATTTAGCCTTAGATGGATTTGAAATTGCACAACTTGTTCTTGATTGGAGGGAATTAACAAAACTTAAATCAACCTATACAGATGCTTTATTTAGATTAACAGATGGCAAAAGTAGAGTTCATACATCATTTGGTTTAGCTAATACTTTAACTGGTCGATTAAGTTCTACTGATCCAAATCTTCAAAATATCCCAATTAGAACAGAGAATGGAAAAAAAATAAGAACAGCTTTTGTTAGTGGAAAAGGAAAAAAATTAGTCAGTTTTGATTATTCTCAAATAGAGCTTAGATTAGCTGCAGAAATTTCTAGTGATAAAAATTTTATTAAAGCTTTTAAAAACAATGAAGATATTCATGCATCAACTGCTAAAGAAATATTTAATCTAAACGATAGTCAAATAAACAACGATTATAGAAGAAAAGCAAAAGCAATTAATTTTGGCATTCTATATGGAATTAGTCCATATGGTTTAGCTAAACAACTTGATATTTCCAATACAGAAGCAAAAGATTACATAAATGAGTATTTTATTAAATATCCAAAAATTAAAAAATATATGGAGCATCAAATTGATTTCGCAAAAACAAATCAATACGTTGAAACAATTTTTAAAAGAAAAATTAATATTAAGGGAATTACCGATAAGAATTTTGCTGTTAGAGGTTTTGCAGAAAGACAAGCTATTAATGCACCGATTCAGGGTAGTGCAGCAGACATTATTAAGTTAGCAATGATTGAAATTCATAAGGAAATAAAACTTAAAAATATTGAGGCTGAAATGCTTTTACAAGTACATGATGAACTGATTTTTGAAGTCGAAAGTAAAAAATATGATAATTTAGTAAGTAATGTAAAAACTATTATGGAGTCAGTACATTTAAAATATAAAGATTTTTCAGTTCCACTCACCGTTGATTTTGGTGCTGGTGATCATTGGGGACAAGCACATTAGAATACACTTATGGAAATTAAAAAAAAAATTAAGAAAAGAAATCCCTTTGCTCAAGATCTAAAACTACCCAAGTATAAGCAAAGAATTGTTAGAAATAAAAAAACTTACACAAGAAAAGGAAAAAAAAAGGTTATTTAGAATTCTTCATCAAAGGTATTCATTTCAAGCCATTTTTCAAGCTCATGATACCCTCCAATTTTTTCACCATTTAAAATTATTTGAGGAAAGGTTTTAGCGTTCGGAAACTTTTCAAAAAAATCTTCTCTCGTATAATCTGTATCAAGCATATAAATCTTTGGATTAAATTTAGCTAACCGTAGTTTTGCTCTATCACAGTATCCACAATTAGTTTTAGAATATATCTCTGCTTTCATTAAAATGCTTCATCAAAACTTAAAGCCCTATCTGTAGGTCTTTGATACTCAGATACTCTTTTTTCAAAAAAGTTTGTAACGTTTTGAACATCCAAAGCTCTCATAAAATCAAAAGGATTCTCTGTTTTAAAGACTCTGTCAAATTCAAATAGATCAGCTATTCTGTCTGCAACAGCTTCGATATATTGACACATTAAATCAGCATTCATACCAATTAAATCTACTGGTAGTGCATCTTTTACAAATTCTTTTTCAAAAGCTACTGCTTCTCTAACAATTTCTTCAAACTGTGATTGAGGTACGTCTGAAGGAATCAAAGATAAATCACTAATATCTGCATCAGTTAATGTTTTATTATTAAACTTGTCTCTTAAAGTCCTAAACATTAATGATGAGAAGCTAAAGTGCATTCCTTCATCTCTTGCAATCCAATCATTAGATAAGGCTAAACCAGGTAATAACCCTCTTTTTCTAAAATAATATATGGCACAGAAAGAGCCTGCAAAAAACAAACCTTCAACTAATCCAAAACCAATTAATCTGGTTAGTAGATTTTGACTGCCATTAAGCCATTTTGATACCCATTGTGCTTTATGGTTAATACATGGTACATTTTGAATTGCATCAAAAAGCATATCTTTTTCTTTTGCATCTTTTACATAAGCTTCTATTTGAAGACCGTACATTTCTGCATGAATTGACTCATTTAACATCTGCATTGAGATAAAGCATCTTGCTTCTGGTATTAGTATTTCTTTGTAGAACCTACTTGCTAAGTTTTCATTAATCATTGCTTCAGAGTTAGCAAAATAAGCCAGTACATGTTTTATAAAGTGCTTTTCACCATCATTTAACGTTTCAAGATCTCTTAAGTCATCTTGTAATGATACTTCCTCTGTTGTCCAAAAGGCTTGAATATGTTGTTTATATCTATCCCAAATTTCTTGGTTTTTTATTGGAAATATTGATTTAACGCCTTTTGATATCATTCTATTACTCCTTCTTTATGCACTGCAAGTTTCGCAATCTTCTGGTTCATTGTTTTGATTGATAGTAGTATTTATATAAGCATCTTTAGCTGCTTTTTCTGATGAAACTGTAACTTTTACAGCATCAACAGCTGATCTACTTCTTAGATAATACATTCCTGTTTTAAGACCTTTTTTCCATGCATACATATGCATTGAATTAACTTTCCCAAATGTAGGTGTTGAAAGCCATAGATTCATTGATTGAGTTTGATCAATAAAAGGTGCTCTATCTGCTGACATATCAATTACTGTTTTTTGTGATACTTCCCAAACTGTTTTGTAAACTTCTTTTAGCTCGGCTGGAATTTCATTTATGTTTTCAACTGATCCATTTTCTAAGATTATTTTGTCTCTCATTTCTTTATTCCACAATCCTCTTTGAGAAAGTTCATTAACTAAATATCTATTTACGAGTAGGAACTCACCTGAGAGTGTTTGTCTTTTATATATATTAGAGGTTTGTATTTGGAATGTTTCAGTATTACCTAATATAATACCTGTTGACGCAGTTGGCATGCAAGCTGTGGTTAAAGAGTTTCTTACACCGTGTTCTTTAATTTTAGCTCTAAGTGAATCCCAATCCCATTTTGAAGAAGGATTTACGTTCCACAGATCAAATTGAAACTTACCTTCCGAAATTGGTGAATTTTTAAAAGTTTCGTATGCTCCCTTTTCTTTTGCTAGCTCGCATGAAGCTTCTAAAGCTCCAAAGTAAATCGTCTCAAAAATTAATTTATTTATTTCTTTGGCTTCCTCAGATTCATAAGCTATTCCCAACTTAAAGTAGACATCTGCAAGTCCCTGTATCCCTAAACCTATGGGCCTATGCTTATTATTAGATCTTTCAGTTTTATCAGTTGGATAAAAATTAATATCAATTACTTCATCTAAGTTTTTTGTAGCTAATTTTGCAGTTTCGTAAAGGGCATCATAGTCATATATTAATTTTTTATCTGATTTTTTTATAAATTTTGGCAGAGCTATAGAAGCCAAGTTACATACAGATGTCTCGTTCTTATCAGAGTATTCAACTATTTCTGCACATAGGTTTGAAGATTTAATGACACCAATATTTTTTTGGTTAGACTTATTATTTATAGAGTCTTTATAAAGCATATAGGGTTGTCCTGTTTCTATCTGCGCTTCTATGATTTTAGACATTAAATCTCTTGCTTTAATTTTTTCTAAATGCTTCATTTCATTTTCATACTTTGTGTAAAGTTTTTCAAACTCGTCACCATATACATCTGAAAGGCCTGGGCATTCATGTTCACTCATAAGTGTCCATTCTTCATCGTTTTCTACTCTCTTCATGAATAAATCTGGTATCCACAAAGCGTAGAATAAATCTCTAGCTCTAAATTCTTCAGCACCCGTATTTTTTCTAAGTTCTAGAAATTTCTCAATGTCTGCATGCCAAGGTTCTAAGTATACTGCAAAAGAACCTTTTCTTTTACCCCCACCTTGATCAACTGATTTAGCAGTTTCATTAAAAATTTTCAAAAATGGTATGAGGCCATTAGATTTGCCATTTGTTGATTTTATTCTACTTCCACTACCTCTAATATTGTGAGCGTGCATGCCAATACCACCTGCAGTTTTGGATATTAGTGCGCAATCTTTAATAGTATTAAAAATACCTTCGATAGAATCATCCTCCATACCTATTAAAAAGCACGAAGAAAGTTGCTGCATTTTTAGTCCACTATTAAACAGTGTAGGTGTAGCATGTGTATACATACCAGTTGATAAACTTTTATAAGTTTCTTTTATTTTATCTAAGTTAAACTCACTACCGGTAACTGTTAAAGTTACTCTCATCCAAAGGTCTTGAGGTCTTTCAATTGTTTTATTATCAAACTTTAATAAATATGCTCTTATTAGTGTTGTGAGAGCAAAATAATCAAAAGTATAATCTTTGTCATAGTCAATTATTGACTCTATTAAATCTGCATTCTCCATCACCTTTTTATAATATTCTTCTCTTAGCAATCCATCATCGTATAAATTTTTTGTTGCTATGATGAAACCTGGTGTTTCTTTATGAAGAGAGTTTACTTTTATTCTTGCTGCAAGATAAGAATAATCAGGATGTTCTACTGTTAAAGCAGCAGCAGTTTCAGCAAGATAAGTATCAATTTCAACGGAACTAATATCACTATATAGGCCTGGAACAGCTTTTTGAACAACGACAATTGGATCAATATTTAAGCCAGTCGATAGAACAGATACTCTATTGGTTATTTTATCAAGTGAAATTGGCTCTTTACTTCCATCTCTTTTGGTTACCATCATTGAAGAAGCTTTTTCTCCAACTTGTTCTTTTAGTTTTTTAGTGTGATATCTTGAAGCTGCTCTTTGTTCTCTATACAAAACATATGCTCTAGCAACTTTATGATGCTCATCCCTCATAAGTGCTAACTCCACTTGATCTTGTATATCCTCAATGTGAATCATGTCACCGTCAGCAATCCTCCTTGTTAGAGCCGAGACAACTTTATGTGTTAAAGCTTCAACAGTTTTATGAATTCCATCTTGTTGTTCTTTTTCCTTATTTTTATCATTTCTAATTTTTGTTTGTGCTAGGAATGCTTTTTTTATAGCATTTGAAATTTTGTCTGATTTGAAAGGAGTAATAGCTCCATCACGACGCACGACACTTAATGTTAAAATATTTACGCTTTTTTCTTCTGAGATTTTTGCTGATACCTGTAGATTGTCTGCCATTTAAATTCTATCCATTTTTAAAAAATTATTGTCGAAAAACACAATATGTAGTGCCGCCGAAAAGGGACAATACAACATTTGCTCAATATCGCAATAAGAACAAAATAAGAACATAAATATTTTTTTTATCATGTCAATCCCTTACTTAATTCATATTTTTATGAGGCAAACAAGTTATTGAAATATTTACATTTACTTATCAACTTAAGTCACATTTTGTTAACTGAGTCATTTTTTCTTTGAACTTAAATCTGCCATAAATTATTAATAAAAAGCAATATGCCGAAGATAGCATTAGTTGACGACGAGCAGTCGATTCTCACATCAGTATCTCTTTCTCTGCAAAGTGAAGGATTTACAGTAGATACATTTCTCAATGGAGTTGATGCCTTAGAAGCTCTTGAAAGAAAATCTTATGATTTAGGGTTGTTTGATATTAAGATGCCTAAAATGGACGGAAATGAACTTCTTTCAAAAGTACGTTCGAGCAAGATTGAAAATCTAAAAGATCTTCCGATTATCTTTTTAACATCAAAAGATCATGAACAAGATGAGATTATTGGATTAAAAATGGGTGCTTCAGATTATATAAAAAAACCTTTTTCACAAAAATTATTAAATGAGCGCATAAGAACAGTGCTAAGAATTCATAACAATAGAAATGAAGAACAAAAAGATAATAATATTAAAAAACAAAATTTTATTAAGGGTGATTTGATACTAGATGAAGATAAACAATTATGTTTTTGGAAGGGTATAGAAATTGAGCTCACGGTGGCAGAGTTTAATTTAATTAAATCGCTTGCTCAGTATCCTGGAGTAGTAAAGGATAGAAATCAATTAATGGACGCTATGTATGGTGACTCTATATACGTTGATGATAGAACTATTGATAGCCATATAAAGAGATTAAGAAAAAAATTCAGATCTTATGATAATTCTTTCGATCAAATAAGAACAAGATATGGTTCTGGATATTCTTGGCGTGATTAAAAGATTATTTAGCTTATCAAGTTATAATTTAACATTTCAACTCATTATACTTAACTTAATTATTGTATTTTTAGGTTTGGTATTTTTATCTTATTTCAATTTCAACTTAATTCAAAATAATAAATTCATAGATAATAGGGATCAATCAATAAGATTAAATTTATCTAATATAACAAAATATTTAGAAAATACTTCAATATTAAGAGTTCCAATTTTTCAGTATGATTATCGTTGCAGATACCTTGAAGATATTGAAGCATACAAGGAGAGTTGTGACTTGGCAGATAATATTAATCCTATCGAATTATCAGAACCTGAGTTAGAAAAGTTTACAACTGAACAATTTATATTTCAAAACTTTGGTGATAAAGATTTTAACACTGTTATTTATAATGAAAATTGGATTAAAATTGCGGACTCAACAAATTTATTTTTGAGCACAGATGTTGAGGAGATAGATTTATCAGAAACACGTGAAAATAATGTTGATTTCTCAAATTTTTTTGAAAAAATTTATATAAATAATTTTAATCATATTAATAATTATATTCATAAAAATAAATTTACTAAAAATTTAGATAAAAATGTTCATGAAATTATTTTGATTATTGACACCATTAAAGAAAAGCAACTACTTGTTAAAACGTTCAAAGATGAAAATAATGATATAACTAGAATTTTAACATCACCTATAATACAAGATAATAAAGTCTATGGAGTCGTTTTAATAAAATATAAATTATTAGTTAATAATAATGAACTAGCTAGACAATCTTTGAATTTCTTTAATTTTTTTCTTTTATTTATTGTAGTTACAATTTTACTATCATTTATTTTTTTGAGAGGTCTCATAACACCATTAAGTCAACTAACTAAAATTACTGTTCTAGAGAGAGATAAAACAAATAAGAAAAAATTAATATATCCTCAAAGATCTGATGAAATTGGTATTTTATCAAACCAAATACAACTTATGTCAAACGAATTGAAATCACAAATCAATCAATTAGAAAAATTTAGCTCTGATGTTGCTCATGAACTAAAAAATCCACTTACTGCAATAAAGTCTTCTATTGAATTATTAACTAGCAAAAACATAACTATAGAAAATAGATCAAAATTAATGAATAACTTTAATAAAGATATAGACAGAATGAATAAATTGATTTCTGATATTTCTTATTTTTCCAAAACTATTGCAGAAATTGAAATAGAAAATTTTGAATTAATTAATGTAAACAAATTTCTTAAAGAAAATTTTAGTGAAGATGCTACAAATAAAAAAAATATTAAAATTTTACTTCAAGTTGATAATAATAAAAATTTAGTACTTCTTAATAAAGATAAATTTTTGCAGGTAATACTAAATTTAATTGATAATAGTATTTCAATTGCTGAAAATAATTCAAATATATTAATTACATCAAATAAAAAAAATGAAAATTTTGTTGAAATTAAAGTTTATGATCAAGGAAAAGGAATTGACTTTAAAGAAAAAAATAAAATTTTTGATAGATTTTATACCGATAGGCTAGATGATAGAGATCAACACTCTGGTCTAGGGCTTTCAATATCATACGAGATAATAAATTTATTTAATGGTTCGATTGAATTAACAGAAAGTGACAAATTAAACTTTAGAGGCGCTTGTTTTCTGATTAAATTACCATTAAAAAGTATAAATAATCATAAAGGGATACAATCATGAGTGAAGATTTTAAGGTTAAAGACATAAGTTTGGCTGATTTTGGTGATAAAGAAATTGCAATAGCTGAAACAGAGATGCCAGGTTTAATGGCATTAAGAGAAGAGTATGGTGATTCTAAACCTCTAGATGGTGCAAGAATTGTAGGTTGTTTACATATGACAATACAAACTGCAGTTTTGATTGAAACTTTGGTATTTTTAGGCGCTACTGTTAGATGGAGTTCATGTAATATTTTTTCCACTCAAGATCACGCTGCTGCAGCAATAGCTGCTAAAGGTATTCCAGTATTTGCTTGGAAAGGAATGACAGAAGAAGAATTTTGGTGGTGTATTGAGAAAACATTAGAGGGCCCAGATGGATGGAAACCAAATATGATTTTAGATGATGGTGGAGATGCTACAAAAATAATTCATGAAAAGTATCCAAAAATGTTGGAAGAAATTTTAGGTTTATCCGAAGAAACAACTACAGGTGTCCACCGTTTGAAAGAAATGGAAAAAAATGGAACATTAAAGGTGCCAGCAATAAATGTTAATGACTCAGTCACTAAGTCTAAATTTGACAACTTATATGGTTGTAAGGAAAGTTTAGTAGATGGAATAAGAAGGGGTACCGACGTAATGATGGCCGGTAAAATAGCCGTTGTTGCAGGGTATGGAGATGTTGGTAAAGGTTCAGCAGCCAGCTTAAGAGGTGCAGGTGCACGTGTTTGTGTGACTGAAATAGATCCAATTAATGCTCTTCAAGCGGCAATGGAAGGTTACGAAGTTGTCACAATGGATGATGCTTGTAAATATGGTGATATATTTGTTACTGCTACTGGAAATCTAGATGTTATAACCCAAGATCACATGAGACAAATGAGAGATCGTGCTATCGTATGTAACATTGGACATTTTGATAACGAAATACAAACAGAAGCTCTTCAAAACTACAAGTCCGACGAGATTAAACCACAAGTAAGAGAAGTAGAATTTCCGGACGGTAAGAAAATACTTTTATTATCAGAGGGAAGGTTAGTTAATTTAGGAAATGCAACTGGCCATCCAAGTTTCGTTATGAGTGCATCATTTACTAATCAGGTTTTAGCGCAACTGGAACTTTGGAAAAATTCTAAAAATTATGAAAATAAAGTTTATGTTTTACCAAAACATTTAGATGAAAAAGTTGCATCATTGCACTTAAAGAAGGTTGGCGCAAAACTTACAGAATTAACTGATAAGCAAGCAGAATATATTGGTGTTAGTAAGCAGGGCCCATTTAAAGATGATACATATAGATATTAGGAGTTAATATGAAAAGATCTTATTTATTTACTAGTGAGTCAGTTTCTGAAGGTCATCCAGATAAAGTTTGTGATAGAATTTCAGATATGGTTGTTGATACTTATCTATCATCTGGTGACCCACAAACACGGGTAGCTTGTGAGACTTTGACCACTACTAACAAAGTAGTTCTAGCAGGAGAAGTAAGGGGGCCATCAGTTTCTAAAGATCAGATCATATCTCAAGTTAGAGATTGTATAAAAGATATTGGTTACGAACAAGAAGGCTTTCATTGGCAGAATTGTGATGTTGAAAGTTTTCTTCATGAACAATCCGCAGATATTGCTATGGGTGTTGATTCTGGTAGCAACAAAGATGAGGGCGCAGGTGATCAAGGAATCATGTTTGGTTTTGCTTGTAAAGACACTGAATCATTAATGCCAGCACCAATTCATTATTCTCATCAAATTTTATATAAAATGGCACAAGCCCGTAAAGATGGATCTGCATCTGGTTTAGAACCTGACTCTAAAAGCCAAGTTACAATGCTTTATGAAAACGGAAAACCAAGCAAAGTTACATCTTTAGTAATTTCTTCACAACATAAGGAAGGCTTGTCTCCTGCAGAGGTAAAACAAATTGTAAAACCTTATGTATATGATTGTATACCTAATGACTTATTAGAAGGTCTTAAAGATGAAGAGTTCTACGTTAATCCTACAGGAAACTTTGTTATTGGAGGTCCTGATGGTGATTCAGGTCTGACAGGTAGAAAAATAATTGTTGATACATATGGTGGTGCAGCCCCTCACGGCGGAGGCGCATTCTCTGGAAAAGATCCTTCTAAGGTTGATAGATCTGCAGCATATGCAGCTAGATACTTAGCAAAAAATGTTGTTGCAGCTGATCTTGCAGATGAATGCACTATACAGTTATCTTATGCAATAGGAGTCTCAAAACCTTTATCAGTATATGTAAATACTAATGGAACAAATAAAGTTGATGAACAAAAGATTGAAAAATCTGTACAAGATTTATTTGATCTAAGTCCAAGAGGAATAAGAGAACATTTAAAACTAACAAATGCAATTTATGTTCCAACCTCTGCTTACGGCCATTTTGGTAGAGAGCCAAGTGATAAGGGACATTTTACTTGGGAAAAAACTGATTTAGTTGAAGCTTTAAAAGGCATTGCATAAAAAAATTTGCGCAAATTAAGTAATCAAATTTTAGATCTTCGTGAAATCGAAAAACTAGCAACAAATTTATGTAAAGATATATCTGTTGGAGATATTTGCTTATTTCAAGGGGAACTAGGGGCCGGCAAAACAACTCTTGTAAGGTTATTAATTAATAATCTGTATTTATTAAATAATTTACCCAAACCAGCTTCAATTGCTAGCCCAACATTTCCTATTTTAATAACATACGATTTAAATTCATTACAAATATATCATTATGACCTTTATAGAATTCAAAATTTAAAGGAATTAGAGGAATTAGATTTTTTTGAAAATTTAAATAATAATATTACATTTATTGAATGGCCTGAAATGTTAATTAGTTTACCATTGAATAAAAAACATTATTTAATAAATTTAGAAATGATTTCTGAAACTAAAAGAAAAGTTAATATTAGTTTTAATCAATAGTTTTATGAATTCTAATCATAACGATTTAGAAAAAATTGAGGACGGATTATCTAAAAAACTAATTTATAGAAAAGTAAAAAAAAATAATACCAAAATAATAATTGATTTTTCTAAAGATAAACGAGAGTTTAAAAACTTTCTTAATGTTTATGAAATATTATTAAAAGTTAATATTTCTATTCCTAAGATATATGAAGTTAATCAACAACAATATAAAATATATATGCAAGATTTTGGAAATGATAGATTTAATAAAATATATAATAAAGATAATATTTACAAACTTTTAAAACTAGCCGTAGATAATTTAATTATTATTCAAAATGAAACAAATTTAAAAAATTTAAAAAATTTAAAAGAATACACCTTTGATGATTTAAAAATTGAACTTGAAGAGTTCGTTACTTATTATATTCCTAACAACAAAAATTCAAATTTTCCAACTTCAAAATTTTATGAATTATGGGAAAGTATATTTTGTTCTCTAAATTATAATATGAAAAATTTTGCTCACAAAGACTTTGAATTTGTTAATTTATTTTTTCTAGAAAATTATGAATCACATTTACAATGTGGAATTATTGATTTTCAAAGTGCTTTTATCGGGTTTATAGGATGGGACCTTTTGTCATTATTAGAAAATCCAAGAATTGATTTTACAAGTGATTACAATGATAAATTAATTGAATATTTCTATGATAACACTCCAATTAGTGAAAATCTCAATACTTTTCGTGAACAATATTACGCTTTAAGTTTAGCTCGACAAACTCGATTACTTGGTAGATGGAGAAAATTACTTAGCACAAATAATGATAATCAATATTTAGATTATTTAAAAATAACTAAATCTAGAATAGCAGTAACATTGAATAATATTAAAAATCATGAGCTAAGATCGATTTATGAAAAGTATTTATAATTTATGAAGAATTTTACGTTAATGATTTTATGTGCAGGTTTTGGATCAAGAATGCTGAATTTGACACGTAGAACACCAAAACCTCTGTTAAAATATAAAAATAAAATATTATTAAAGAACACAATTGATTTCTTCACTAATATTGGATGTGATGAAATCTTAATAAATACTCATTATTTACATAATAAAATTAAAAAGTTTTTGGATAAAAATTATAAAAAACATCCCATTCAGATTATCTATGAAAAAAAAATACTTGGTACAGGTGGAGGAGTAAAAAATATTTTCAATCATACAAAAAGAAAAAAAATTTGTGTTGTTAATTCTGATATTTTTTGGACTAAAAAAAATAAATCACATATCCAATATTTTCTTAGTAATTATCGAGATGTTTCTCACTGTAAAATGTTATTGTCTAAAGATATTAATTTTTTAGGTTTAAAAAAAGAAAATGGAGATTTTTATTTAAAAAGAAATGTAGTCATAAATTGGAAAAGTAAAAATGAGAAATTGTATTATTCCGGTCTTCAAATTGTATCTAAAAATATCTTTAATAATAGAAAAAAAATATTCCCTATGAATGAAATTTGGACAAAACTAATTAAAAAAAATCAAATCAAAGGCTATGTAATTCCTTCCAAAATTAGACATATTGGGGATAAAAAATCAATTTTAGAAAATTAGATTTAATTTAGCTTGATTATAGATAAATATTTCTTACATAATCATTATGACCACTAAATCTACAAACGATCAAACTTTTGAAAATGATATATCTTCAAATGAATTACCAGTGGTAGTTGATTTTGGAGCTGAATGGTGCGGTCCTTGTAAAGTGCTTGATCCAATTTTAGAAGAAATTGCTGAAGAGAACAAAGACAAAGTAAAAATATATAAAATGAATATTGATGAGAATCCTATGACGCCACAGAAATACGGTATAAGAGGAATACCAACAATAATGATATTTAAAAAAGGTGAGTTAATTGATACTAAAGTTGGGAGTCTTCCAAAAACAGCTTTAGAAAACTGGATACAATCCAATTTAGAGTAATCTTCTTCTAATTTTTCCTATCAAATACAAAGAACCAGTTATTAAATATATTTTTTCTTGATTAGATCTAAAATATTTTAAAGCATCATTTATATTATTTACTTCCTCACATTTAATAGAATAAGAATCACAAATCTCATTTATTTCCTTAGTTTTAAATGAATTTTTTTCATCTGGAATTTTTATAGCTAAAACTTTAGATATTCTTTTTTTAATTTTTTTCAAAAATAAACTTGCTTTCTTATTGTTTAACATTCCAAATAATACTATGGGTTTTATTCTTTTAGTTTTTAAAAATTCATTTAGTTTTTCAGCTCCATCAATATTATGTGACCCATCAAGAATTATTTTTTTATTTTTATAATTAATAACTTCCAATCTTCCTGGCCAAATAGTTTTTTTTATCGCTGAATTAATTTCTTTTGTATTTAATTCATACCCCATATTTTTCATAATTTTTGCAAAATATATAGATATTGATGCGTTTTCTTCCTGATGTTTTCCATTCAGTGATGGTCGATTATAGAAATATTTTTTCCTATCTATTTTTATCTCAAACTTATTTTTTAATGATTTTGTAACTCGAAATTCTTTCCCATAAAAATATTTATTTTTAAATTTATTTAATTTTTTTTGAATGTAGTCTTTTAACTCTTTTTTTTGTTTACCAACTAAAACAAAATCACAATTCTTCACAATACCCAATTTTTCATTAGCAATTTTTTTAAGAGTTTTTCCAAGAAATTCTTCATGATCAAAACTAATGGGTGTTATAATACTACAAATCTTTTTTGGTATTATGTTAGTTGCATCTAATCTACCTCCTAATCCTGTCTCTAAAATAAGAAAGTCAGATTTCGATTTTTTAAATAATACAAAGGCTGCAGCTGTTGTTATTTCAAAGAATGTTATCGGTTTATTATTATTTATTTTTTTTACAAATTTTAAAGTTTTATAAAGTTCCTCCGTGCTTACTTCCATATTATTTAGAATTATTCTTTCATTAAACCTAGATAAATGGGGTGAAATATATGCGTCACATTTATACCCATTATTTAATAAAATATTTCTTATAAAAATTTGCACAGAACCTTTTCCATTTGTTCCTGCAATATGAATGGTTTTTGGAAGATAATCTTGAGGATTACCTAATTTTTTTAATAATAAATTTAATCTTTCCAATGAAAGATCAATATATTTGGGATGAAGTTTGACAAGTTCATCTAACAACTTTTCTGTTTTAGATTTCACTTGTTAACTTATATGATCTAATACTTTGTATAAAGTTTCTTTGAGATCTTTCCTATGCGAAACAATATCTACCATTCCATGATCTTTTAGATATTCTGCTTTTTGAAAATCTATAGGTAATTCTTCTCTTATAGTATCTTGTATAACTCTTTTACCTGCAAAACCTATCGTAGCACCTTGTTCAGCTATAGTTATATCACCTAACATTGCAAATGATGCTGTGACACCACCTGTAGTTGGTTCAGTTAAAACTACTATGTAAGGTATTTTATTTTCATTTAATAAATCAACAGCTGCAATTGTTCTCGGCATTTGCATTAAGCTTACGATCCCCTCCTGCATTCTAGCCCCACCAGAAGATGTAACAATTACATAAGGTAATTTATTTTCTATAGCAATTTTAGCTCCTTTAACTATTGTTCCTCCTACCGCTCTACCCATAGAACCTCCCATAAATTCAAAATTCATAAGTCCAGACACAATTTCTTTATCTTTAATTTTTCCTTTAATAAGTATGAAAGCGTCATCTCTGTTTGTTTTCTTTCTATATTCTTTTAATCTGTCTTTATATTTTTTCTTATCTGCAAATTTAAGTGGATCATCTGAAATTTTGTCAGGATTAATTTCAGTATAATTTCCTTTTTCAAAAAAAAGTTTTATCCTATCTTCTGCAGACATTCTAAAATGATAATTACAATTTACACAAACAAATAAATTTTCTTTTAAGTCTTTATGGTGGATCATATTTCCACATGAAACACAGTTTTTCCATAATTTTTCTGGAACACTTCTTCGTTTTACAAGTGAAGATAATTTAGGCCTAACAAAATTTGTTAACCAATTCATACTTTAGTTCCATTCTTTAGATCTTTTGAGAATTTATCAATTTGTGATAACATTTTTTGTTTATCATCCAAATTTTCTTCAATAATCTTAATTATACTTGAACCAACGACGGCTCCATCAGCTATCTTACATATATTATTTACATCAGTTGAGTTTTTAATTCCAAATCCGGGAACAACAGGTAGATTCGTGTGCTTCTTGATAAATATCACTGATTTTTCAAGTTCATTAAGATCAGCAGATTTTTGACCTGTTATACCCATAACACTAACAAAATACAAAAAACCACTCGCATTTTTTAGAATTAGTTTAAGTCTGCCCTCATCAGTTGTTGGAGTGATTAATCTTATTAGGTCTATTTGGTTTTTATTTAGTTCATTAATTAAATCTTCATCTTCTTCTGGTTGCAGATCAACAATGATCAAACCATCTACACTATTTTCTTTGCATTTTTTGACAAACTTCTTAATACCAAAATATAAAATCAAGTTATAGTAACCCATTAAAATAATAGGCAGATCACTTTTTATTTTCTTTGCTTCAGAAGCTAAATAAAAGATATCTTCTAAACCAATACCTTTGCTTATAGCTCTATTACTTGATAATTGAATTGTTGGGCCATCAGCCATTGGATCAGAAAAAGGCATTCCAATTTCTATAATATCAGCTCCATTATCAATTATTGTTTTAATAATTTTTAAACTAGTTCTCAAATCAGGATCGCCACCGGTAACAAATGTTACCAATTTTTTTTTATCATCTTTAAATGCCTGACTAATTAAATTAGTCATTTAAATTTTTATATTTAATTCATCGGCTATAGTAAAAATATCTTTGTCACCTCTACCGCACATATTCATTACAATAATTTTGTCTTTACTATAGTTTTTTGCTATTTTTTTTAACACAGCCAAAGCATGAGCTGGCTCTAAAGCAGGAATTATACCTTCTAATTTACAACAATATTGAAAAGCTTCTAATGCTTCTTTATCTGTTGCGGACATATAAGTTACTCTTTTTTCTTCAAATAAAAAAGAGTGCTCTGGACCAATTCCTGGATAGTCTAAACCTGCTGAAATCGAGTGTGCTTCCTGAATTTGTCCTGTGTTTGACTGTAGTAAATATGTTTTATTCCCATGTAATACTCCTGGTTTTCCACCAGTTAAACTTGCTGCATGCTTATTCGTAGTTATACCATGACCAGCAGCTTCAACAGCAATCATTTCTACATTTGAGTCATCTAAAAATTCATGAAAAAGTCCTAAAGCATTTGAACCACCACCAATACACGCCATTAATAAATCTGGTAATTTACCCTCGATAGCTTCTAATTGTCCTCGGACTTCTTTACCTATCACAGATTGAAAGTCTCTAACCATTGCTGGATATGGATGTGGTCCCGCAGCTGTTCCTATAATATAAAAAGTATCTTTTACATTTGTCACCCAATCTCTCAGAGCTTCATTCATAGCATCTTTAAGGGATTTTGAACCAGTTGAAACAGATCGTATTTCTGCACCAAGTAATTTCATTCTAAATACATTTGGTGACTGTCTCTCAATATCTTTCTCTCCCATATAGACAATACAAGGCAAACCAAATAAAGCACATACTGTTGCTGTGGCTACCCCATGTTGTCCTGCACCTGTTTCTGCTATAATTCTAGACTTTCCCATTTTTTTAGCTAATAAAATTTGCCCCATACAATTATTAATTTTATGAGCACCAGTATGATTAAGCTCATCTCTTTTAAAATATATTTTTGGACCACCAAGATCTTTTGTAATTCTTTCAGCAAAAAATAAAGGACTAGGTCTCCCGACATAGGTTTTTAAATAATGATTAAACTCATTAATAAAATTTTTATCATTTTTGATTTTTTCATATTCTTTTTCTACTTCAAGAATCAATGGCATCAAAGTTTCAGAAACATACCTTCCACCAAATTGACCAAAATACCCTTTTTCATTTGGATAAATTTTAAATGTATTCTTAAGCATGATTTAATTTTTCGATAAAATTATTTATAATCTGATTATCTTTAATGCCAAGCTCTTTTTCTACTCCAGAGGATAAATCTACTCCACATGGATTTATATCAACAAGAATCTGTTGAATATTGTTTAGATTTATTCCTCCAGACAAAAACCAAGGTTTATCAGTTTTCAAACTTTTTAATATATTCCAATCAAAACTCTTTGAATTACCACCAGGCAATTCATTTTTTTTTGGTTTATAGTCAAATAAAAAATAATCAGCAGTCTGGTAATTATTAATTTTTTTTAAGTCATCTTCATTACTTACAGAAATTGATTTTATTATTTTAACTCCAAATTTCTTTAAATTTTTAATGTATAATTCATCCTCTGATCCATGTAATTGTACATATTTTAGATTAACATATTTTATTATTTCTTCTAATTCATTAATTTCTTTATTTACAAAAACTCCAACCCCATTGATATTTAATTTTTCTGAAATTTTGTTAAGTTTATTTGCATTTTCAATTGTTATATTTCTTGGACTTTTAGGATAAAAAATCATTCCAAAAAAATTGATACTATTATTTTCACAACATATAAGTGTGTCTTGATTTTGAATTCCACAAATTTTAATAATCATTTATGATAATTTATTATTAATTTCTTTTAATGTTTTTAGAGGATTTTTTGATTTTGTAATTGGTCTACCTATTACTAAATAATTAGCACCCATTTTTATCGCTTTTTCAGGAGTCTCAACTCTTTTTTGATCATCACTCTTAATTTTACTTTTAAGTCTAATTCCTGGTGTAACAATTATAAAATTTTTTCCAGTTACTTTTCTTATAACCTCAATTTCCTTTGGACTACAAACAACTCCATCTAAACCATTTTTTTTTGCAAATTTAGCAAATTTTTTTACTAGAAAAGAAACATTTTTTTGATTATAAAATTTTTTTGTTTGTTTTGAATCTATACTTGTCAGAATGGATACCCCAAGAATTTTTGTAAATTTTTTGTCTCTTACTGAAGACTTCATCATCTCATCTCCACCTGAAATGTGAATTGTAGTAAGAATTGGTCTAATTTTATTTAAAGCTTCAAGGCCATTTTTGACTGTATTAGGAATATCATGTAATTTTAAATCTAAAAATATCTTGGGGCAAATAGAATAAATTTTTTTGTAACCAATTAAGCCAAAATTAAAAAAAAATTGATATCCAATTTTAAATGCATAAACATCTTTCTTAAGTGATTTAACCAGTTTTTCTATTTCACTGAAATTATTACTATCTAAAGCAACAATTATTCTTTTAGACTGCATCTTCTGTATTCGTAACAGGCAAATTATTTATTTTATGATGTAATATTTTTCCAATTTTAAAATGTAATTTGTAACTTTCATTTTTAAATAATTTTTGATTAGTTTTTGGATTTCTAACAAATTTTTCTTTATTAATTTTTCTGCTTAAGGTTCCAAAACCTCTCATTTCAATGTTTTGTCCATTTCTAAGTGAGTTTGTTATTTTTTTGATAAAAATATTAAACAACTGCTCTATATCATCATTGCTTAGGTTGTTATGTTTTTTTTGTAATTTTTCTAGGATTTGTGATTTTAACATTAATCCTATTTTTTCAAAACAGATCCAAGAATATCACCTAAAGATGCACCAGATGCACTAGACCCATATTTAGATAAAGCTTCTTTTTCGTCTCTAATTTCAAGTTCTTTGATTGAAAGATTTAATGTCCTACTTTTTGAGTCTATTGATAAAATTATTGAGTCAATATTTTCTTCTAAAGCAAAACGTTCAATTTTATTTTCATTTTTGTCATTAGACAAATTTGATTTTTTAATAAAGCCAAAGACTTGCTTTTCTTTATCTAGTTCAATTTTTAAACCTTTTTCGTCAATATTTATAATCTTTCCTGTTACTTTTGAATTTAATGGATTAGCCTCAATGAATTCTTGTACTGGATCATTTTCTAGATGCTTAATACCTAAGCTAATTCTTTCTTTTTCAACATTTATATCTAATATTTTTACTTTTACCTTTTCACCTTTTTTAAAATTTTTCAGAATTATCTCACATTCTTTTTCATCCCAACTCAAATCTGACACGTGTACCATTCCATCAATTTCATCAAGAACTTTAACAAAAATACCAAAATCAACAATATTTACAATTTCAGTTTCAAAAGAATCATTAATATTAAAATCTTCTTTAAGTTTAATCCAAGGATTTTCTTTAGTTTGTTTCAAGCTACAATTTATTCTCTTTTTTTCTTCATCAATATCAACTACTAAAACTTCAACTTCTTGATTTTGATTAAGTATTTTTGAAGGATGTGGAGGTTTTTTTAACCAACTAAGCTCATTAATCGAAATTATTCCATCGTACTGATTATCTATAATGATAAACACATTATTATCACTCATATTTATTACTTTACCAACAATTTTGTCGTTGGGTTTTATGTTATTTTTTACGTTATCCCATGGATCATCTGTTAATTGTTTAATTCCAAGGCTTAATCTTGATAATTCTTCATCAAACTTTAAAACTTTAACTTTAATGTTAGTATTGAGTTCTAGTATATCTGAGGGAGAATTTATTTTAGTCCAAGATATATCTGTAACATGCACAAGCCCATCTATACCTCCAAGATCAATAAAAGCTCCATAATCAGTAATATTCTTAACCTTACCCTCAATAATTGAACCTTCTTTTATATTTTTTAAAAGTTCAGATCTTTGTTCTTTTAATTCATTCTCTGTTATAGCTTTTCTTGAAACAACTATATTTCCTCTATATTTGTCCATCTTCAAAATAAGAAGCTCAAGAGGTTTGTGTAACAATTCTTTAGTGTCTTTTATTATTTGTCTAGTTTCAATTTGACTACCAGGAAGAAACGCAACAACTCCATCTAAATCCACACTCATGCCACCTTTTACTCTGTTAAAAGGAATGCCCGTTACTACTTTGTTCTCATTAAAACTTTCTTGTAAGTTATGCCATGCCTTTTGCTTTACTGCTTTTTCTCTTGATAACAATGTTTCGCCATTTGCATTATCAACATTTTCAATAAAAACCTCAATTTCATCTCCGACCTGAATTTCAGAACTTTGACCAGGTCTATTAAATTCATTTAAAGGAACACGGCCTTCACTTTTTAAACCTACATCAATGGTAACAATATCATTTTCAATCGATACTATCTTACCTGAGGTAATACTTTTTTCTTTTGCTGATGAATTTTTAGAATAATCATTAATTAGACTGTCATATTGAGAATTAGATATTTTAGTGTTTAATCCTTGACTCATATTAAAATCTTTCCAACAATCTGTTTATTTGATTAGTTGTTTCTCTAAATGTACTTTCATTATTGATATGATATGCATCTTTAGGAATTACTAAAGGTGAATTAATTCTAGTTTTGTCTTTTTTATCTCTCAATTTAATATCTTTCAAAATTTGTGGGTATATAGACTTTTCGCCACTATCAATCAACTGTTTATATCTTCTTTTTGCCCTTATTTCAGAATTTACAACAATATATAGTTTTAAATCGGCATTTTTAAAAACGACTGATCCTATATCTCTTCCATCGATAACAAAACCACGATTATTTTTATTTTTTTTTACAAAATTGTATTGAAGATTATTTATAAATTCTCTAACACATTTATTAACTGCAATTGCTGAAGCTAAATTACCAATCTCTTGAGTTCTTATTTTATTACTTTTTCGGAACGAAATTCTACGAATTTCACTTAATTTTTTTTTTATTTCATTAATATTATTAATATTTATTTTGTCCTTTAAAAAAATTAGTGCTAGCCTTCTATAAAGAATTCCTGAGTCAAGATGCTTTAATTTCCATCTTTTGCTAATATATTTAGAAATTTTTTCCTTACCTGAGGCTGCAGGTCCATCTACAGTTATTATTATATTTTTCAAATAATTCTTCCACCCAATTTATTTAATTCACTTTTGAAATTAGGGAAACTTGTATTGATTGACTCAGAGTCATTTATTTTTAAGGGCCCTATTTTTGTCGCCATAACACAAAAAGCCATTGCAATTCTGTGGTCAAAATCTGTTTGAATTATATTAGAATTAATTTCATAATTTTTAGATGGATAAATAAACAAATCATCATTTTCAGTTTTGCAATTCACGCCACATTTTTGTAAGTTTAAGATGATTAGTTTTAGTCTATCACTTTCTTTTACCCTTAATTCTTTTAAGCCACGAAATATACTGGGTGTGCTAGCAAATGAGGCTGCAACTGCAAGAATTGGATATTCATCTATCATTAAATCTGCAATTTCTGGGCCAAGCTCACAACCATTTAAATTACTTGATAAGACTTCAATATCACAAATATTTTCATTATTACTTATTCTTTTATTAAGTAATTTAATTTTTGCCCCCATTTTTTCTAAAGCAATCAATAACCCATTTCTTGTTGGATTATTGTTAATATTTTTAAGCACTACTTTAGAGTTATTGTTAATTAATGCTGAAACAATAAAAAAAGCACTACTAGAGAGATCATTTGGTACATCAATATTTTTAGAAACTAGTTCTTTTTTTCCAATTATTTTGATTAATTTCTTATTATTATTTTTTCTGACATCAATTTTTGCTTCAAATGATTGTAGCATAATTTCTGTGTGGTCTCTGGTAATTTTATTTTCAGTAATTATTGTTTCCCCTTTTGTATTTAAACTTGCTAATAATAATCCT
This sequence comes from uncultured Alphaproteobacteria bacterium, assembly GCA_902614085.1. Classification (GTDB taxonomy): domain Bacteria; phylum Pseudomonadota; class Alphaproteobacteria; order HIMB59; genus CACPNW01. The sequence continues at coordinate 72,185 of CACMJS010000001.1, read as the reverse complement.
GATTTAATTTGTGCTGATGGAATATCTAAATCAATTTTAGTACATTTTAATTCTGAACCCTCAATTGTTAATGGCAACCTACCATTTGAACTATTTATTCTTGCATTCATTTTACTCAACGGATCTGATATTCTCGCCATAGGTCTGTTTGATAAGGACTTGTCACCTGTCAGGACAGTGTCAAATTTTTGAGAAGATAATAAGCCAGTTAGTAATCTAGCACTAGTGCCAGAATTTCCAAGATAGATCTTACCTTCTGGTTTTTTTAATGAATTTAAACCCTTTCCAAAAATTATTAGCTTATTATTATTTTCTTCTACCTTTACACCCATTGCTTTAAACGCATTAAGTGTATGCAAAACATCTTCTGATTTAAGAATATTACTTATTTCGCTGACCCCGTTTGAAATTGATGGAATTATTATTGACCTATGAGATATTGATTTATCTCCAGGAATATTAGCATATCCGTTTATACCATTAGTTATTGAGTTACTTAACATTCTATAATTTAAAGCTAGAGCCTAGATAAAACTTTTTAATTCTTTCATCATTAACTGCAGATAATGGATCACCTGAATAAAATATTGCACCCTCATTAACAATATAAACCTTGTCAACAATTTTTAGTGTTTCTCTTACATTATGATCAGTTATTAAAATCCCTATATTTCTTTCTTTTAATTTTTTTATAATAGTTTTAATTTCTTCTATTGATACAGGGTCAATACCTGTAAGTGGTTCATCTAATAATAGATATTTTGGATTTGTTGCTAGTGTTCTAGCAATTTCTAATCTTCTTCTCTCTCCACCAGAAAGTACAACAGATTTTGATTTTCGAACATGGTTAATATCAAATTCGTTAAGCAAATTCTGTAAAATAATATTTTGCTTATTTTTATCTTTTTCTTTTATTTCAATTATAGATAATAAATTGTCTTCTACACTCATACCTCTAAAAATTGATGCTTCTTGAGGAAGATAACTTATACCAAGCTTACCTCTAAGATAAATAGGAAGGTTGGAAACATCTAATTTATCTAATATAATACTCCCAGTATCAGGTTTTACTAATCCAACAATTATATAAAAGGTTGTTGTTTTTCCAGCACCATTAGGGCCTAATAATCCTACTACCTCTCTTCTATTAATTGATATACTAATATCTCTTACGACTTTCTTATTTCCATAAGTTTTTGAAACTTTATTTATTAACAGCCCATCATCAAGAACATTAAATTTATTATTCATTATTTTGAATTACTACTTTAACTTTTGTATCGTTATTTGATTTAATTTTATATGAATTATTTTTAGTATCAAGAGTTCCATAATCTCCTATTATTTTTTCACCATTACGAATTATAACAACATTATCTATAAGTTCTATAATTGAAGTCGTGTTATCAAAATTTATTTTCTTTGCATACATTTCAGTATTATTATTTTTAACGTATGATATTTTTTTATCAATGACATTTAAGAAAGTAATTTCTTTTTGATTTTCAATATTTGAAAAGATACCTTCAATTTTTTCAGCTTTAATAAATATACTTTCATTGATCAATTTAGAATTTAGACCTTCCAATTTAAAATCACCATTTAGATTATTGACTTCTATAAACCCATCCGAATACATTTCGATATCTTTAGTAATTAATTCTGAATTCTTTCCGTCTACTCTAAGTTTTTCTGATATAACTACAAACTTTAAAGTTTCACTTTTACTATTTAATCCAAACTTTGGAGAAACAAAATTTACTTGCCCTTTTGCATTTAGTTCAGTTATATCATAAAGGCTTTTATCAAAATTTATTTTTACATCTTTTGCATTTAAGGTAAAATTATCAGATAAGATTTTTACATTTTTTTTTAATAAATAATATTTTTCATCCTGAAAGACCTCAATTCCATCCTCTGTTGTAATTTCTGTTTCACCTATTTCTCTCGCTATGATGTTGAAAGAAAATAAAATTATTATGGTTATACTAAAAACTAATCTCATTTTAAAACTATTAAAGAATTTCCATAAAACATTATTTTATTTCCATTATCATAGATATTAAAACCATCTGAAGATATAGTAGTATTTTTTGATGTGAATAGGGATTTTGTTTTACTTTCAGCAGTTTGTTTATTTCTATCAAAAATTACCTTTTCAGTTTCAATGCTAAAGTCATTTGATTTAAACTTGACATTTTTATTTAACAAAATTTCATCTTTATTCAAAAAATTACCCTCTTTTGCTGTTATATGAATTTTTCTTGAGTCATTACTTATTGCGAACTTTGGCTCAGCAATATCTACATTTGATAAGATTTTTTGAGAAATGTTTAAGTCAATATTATTTATATTAATTTGCTTAGAGAATATTATTATTAAAAAAGAAAAAACTATAATTAGACCAAAAAAAAATATAATTTTTTTATTTATGTGTAAAAAAAAATTCAAATTAACTCGTCAATCTCAATAAATCATGAATATGAACTATTCCCAATGGTCTTTTTTTATCACAAATAAACAAACTAGTTATTTTTTTTGTATTCATTAGATTAATTGCTTCTCCAACTAACATATTTTTATTTGCTAAGGTTGGATTTTTTGTCATTATTTCAGAAGCCTTTTTTTCAAAAAATTTTGAATTTAATTTTCTTCTCAGATCACCATCAGTGATTATTCCAACAATTTGTTCATTTTTGTTAATTACTCCAATACAACCAAAACTTTTCTTGGTCATAGTAATTAGAGCTTTTGACATTTTTTCCTCTAATTTTGCTAGAGGTAATTCTTTTTTTGGATGCATAACTTCACTTAAATTTTTTAAATCTTTACCTAGATTACCTCCAGGATGAAGACTTTTAAATTCATTACTTTTAAAACCTCTTAACTCTAATAATGCAATTGCTATACAGTCTCCAATGATCAAAGACATTGAAGTTGAACTTGTGGGCGCTAGATTTAGAGGACAAGCTTCAATTGGTTTCTTATATAATATACCAACAGTAGCATTCTTATGAAGTACACTCTTAGAGTTACTTGTTATGCTAATAAGTTTTATATTAAATCTTTTAGTGAACTGAATTATATTATTTAGCTCTGATGTTTCACCCGAGTTAGAAATTGCTATTACGCAATCGTCTTTTTTTATACTTCCTAAATCACCGTGACTCGCTTCTGTTGCATGTACGAAATAAGAAGGTGTCCCAGTTGATGTTAGAGTTGCTGATACCTTATTACCTATGTGTGCACTCTTACCAACCCCAGTAATTACAACCTTGCCTTTTGTATTAAATATTAAATTTACTGCATTGCAAAAACTACTATTAAAAGTAGATTTTAAATTTTTTATACTACTTAATTCTCTTGCTAATGCTCTATTTGCACTATTAATTATTTTTTTATTATTTCTCATTAATGTTTAAATATATCTTGTTCAGACCAACCATTAATATCTAAATCGGTTCTATACTGGATGAAATCAAAACAAGCTTTTGCTAGTTTAGTCCTTTTTTCTCTTAATAACATCATATCAAGCTTATCTTTTAATTTATGTAAATATAAAACATCGGTGGCAGCATATTTTTGTTGTTCTTTAGTTAATTCTCCACCCCAATCAGAAGACTGTTCAGTTTTTGAAATTGATTTTCTTAATAATTCACTACAAAGATCTTTGTATCCATGTTTATCAGTATAAGTTCTAACTAGCTTTGATGCAATTTTAGTACAATAAATATTTTTAATATTAATTTTAAAGTTATGTTTAAATACAGCTACATCAAATCTAGCATAATGAAATATTTTTTGAATTTTATTATTCTTAAGAATGTTAATTAAATTAAGCGGTTTTTTATTAGATAAGTCTATTTTTACTAGATGACAATTTTCATCACCATTAGAAATTTGAACTAAACATAGTTTATCTCTTTTGGGATTTAATCCCATTGTTTCACTATCCAAAGCAACAATATTTGTAGCTTTAAAACTTGCTGGAAGATCACCTCTATGGAAATTTATTTTCATTTTGATTTTATAGCCTATATAATTTATATTTTTCCTCTATATCACTTATTTAATTAAAGGTCATGAAATCAATAGTAATTTTTGGAGGTGCAGGTTTTGTAGGTAAACATTTGATAAGACGTCTTACTAAAAATGGCCATAAAATCATTGTCCCATATCAAAGATCTGTACAAGAAGCTAAAATCCGACTTTTAGGTGTAACAGGACAGGTAATTCCATTTCGTTATTCTTCATTAGAAGACAAAAGGCTTAAATCTGTTTTAAATAATACCAACGTATGCATTAACTTAAAAACTACATACGATCAAAAAAAAGGTGATTTTAATGATACAATTTATAAGTTTAATCAGAAACTTATTAGAATTTTAAAATCTAGTAAGGAATTAAAACAATTCATTCTTTTTTCTGGTCTTGGTGTAGATATGGATAAAAATTCAACACGAAGTAATGCAGTGCATAAATCTGAAAAGGAAGCTTTTAAACAACTAGATAATGCAATTATTATTAGGCCAGGAGTGATTATAGGCGGTGGTGATATTTTCTTGAAAAGACTTTTGCCAATATTCAAAGCTTCATTTTTTGTCCCACTTTTTGGAGATGGTTCAACAAAATTCCAACCAGTATTTATTGATGATGTATCTCTAGCTGTTGATGAAATAATTAATTCAAATATTGATGGGAAAAATATTTACGAGCTTGCGGGTCCCAGAATTTATTCTTACAAAGAGTTTTTTAATCAAATTTCTGAATATTTAAAGAAAACTAGAGTTTTTGTTCCTGTTCCTATGGCATTAATGAAGCCTATGATAAATATTGCTGAAAAAACACCTTTTTCTCCTCTTACTTCAGAACAGTTAACGTTATTTGAAAAAGATAATCTTATTGTAAATGTTGATAAATCATTCCAAAATCTTGATATTAATCCACAGGATACTTTACAAATACTTAAAAATATTGTTGTAAAATAAGGGTTTTCTTACTTTTAGTACATAAGTGGTACTATTACTACAAAATTATTGTTTCCTTTTTCATCTTGAATGTGTATTTGGATCGATCTAGATTAAATAGTAAACAAATGATAACTAAATGCTAAAATTTACAAAAATAAATAAGGAAAATCCTAGTAAAATATCTGCTAAAGAAAGAGTTAAATCATTTGATGAAATTTACGCTAAATATGCCTCGCAAAAGGCTGAAGAACAAGCTTCCAGATGCTCTCAATGTGGAGTGCCTTTCTGTCAAGTTCACTGTCCGTTACACAATAATATTCCAGATTGGTTAAAGCTTACTGCTGAGGATAGAATGCAGGAGGCATTTGAAATTTCCAGCTCTACAAATAACATGCCTGAAATTTGTGGTCGTATATGTCCTCAAGATCGTTTGTGTGAAGGTAACTGTGTAATTGAACAATCTGGCCACGGCACAGTTACTATAGGATCGATAGAGAAATATATTACGGATAAAGCTTGGGAAGAAGGTTGGGTTAAAAATATAGAACCAGTTGAAGAAAGAAACCAAAGCGTAGGAATTATTGGTTCTGGCCCTGCTGGATTAGCTGCAGCAGAAGAACTTCGTAAAAAAGGATTTCAAGTTACAATCTATGATCGCTACGATAGACCAGGCGGTCTTTTAATCTATGGTATTCCAAATTTTAAACTAGAAAAAGATATTGTTATAAGAAGAACAAATCGACTTAAAGAAAGCGGAATTAAGTTTGAATTAAACTGTGATATTGGCAAAGATATTACATTTGATGAAATTAAAATTAAGCATGACGCAGTTCTTATAGCAACCGGGGTTTACAAATTTAGAGAAATTAATCTAAATACATCTAATTTTAATAATGTTGTATCAGCTTTAGATTTTCTAATAGCAAGTAACAAGACTGGTTTAAAAGATAAAGTTGAAGATTTTACAAATGGAAGATTAAACGCAAATGGAAAAAATGTAGTTGTCATTGGTGGCGGTGATACCGCTATGGATTGCGTTAGAACAGCTGTAAGACAAGGAGCAAAATCTGTTAAGTGTCTTTACAGACGTGATAAGACAAATATGCCTGGTTCACAAAGAGAAGTTCAAAATGCAATAGAAGAGGGCGTCGATTTTCATTGGTTGACTTTACCAACTAAATATTCGGGAAACGGATCATTGAAAAATGTTAGAACTGTTTTAATGCAACTTGGAGAACCTGATGAGTCAGGTAGAAGGAAGCCGGAGTCAAAAGAAGGTACGGAAAAAGACCTAGATGTTGAATTAGCTATAGAAGCTCTCGGTTTTGAACCTGAAAATTTACCAAAGCTTTTTGCTCATAATGATCTGACAGTTACAAGATGGGGTACACTAAAAATTAATTATAAAAATATGATGACATCTATTGATGGAGTATTTGCTGCTGGAGATATTGTTCGCGGTGCAAGCTTAGTTGTTTGGGGAATCAAAGATGGTCGTGATGCAGCAAAGAATATTAATGAATATTTAGAAAACAATTTTTCCGATCAAAATAGTATTAATAAGAAAGCAGTAAATGCCTAATCACTTTATTGAAAAGTATAAAAAGGATAAAAAATTACTAGAAGAAAATCACGTTTATAATGAACAAGATGAGCATTCATCATGTGGTGTTGGATTAATAGCATCTTTAGATGGATCTGAGACAAGAGAAATAGTTGAGCTAGGTGTCCAAGCTTTAAGAGTTTTGTATCACCGGGGAGCAGTTGATGCTGATGGTAAAACAGGTGATGGTGCAGGAATACAGTTGTCCATACCAAAGAAATTTTTTACTCAACAAATAGAAAGAACGGGTCACGCTCCTAATGATTTACCTTTCGGAGTTGGCATGATTTTTTTACCACGTACAGATTTTGCCGCTCAGGAAAATGCTCGTACAATTGTTGAATCTGAAATAATTAAAGAAGGTTTGAAAATATATGGTTGGAGACACGTTCCAATTAATTCATCGATTATTGGTGATAAAGCAAAAGCAACAAGGCCTGAAATAGAACAAATACTAATTTGTAATGAAGAACTAGAAGATGAAAAGCAATTTGATAATAAACTTTATATAATTAGAAAAAGAATAGAAAAAGAAATTAGAAATCAAAATATTTCAGACTTTTATATTTGCTCATTATCTTGTCAGTCTATTGTTTATAAAGGTATGTTTTTAGCAGAACAGCTTTCCAATTTTTATCCAGATATCCAAAACAAAAATTTTATTTCTAGATATGCAGTTTATCACCAGCGTTATTCAACTAATACATTTCCCACGTGGTCTTTAGCACAACCTTTTAGAGTGATTGCGCATAATGGTGAAATAAATACACTTAAAGGCAATAAAAATTGGATGGCTGCTCATGAGCCAAGAATGGATCATAAAAATTTTGGAAATAATGTAGATGATTTAAAACCTATAATTGATGCTAAGGCGTCTGACTCTGCTGCATTAGATTCAACAATAGAGTTATTAGTCAAAGCTAATCGCTCTTTACCTATGGCTAAAATAATAACAATTCCTGAAGCTTGGTCCCATAGAAGAGATTTTCCAAAAAAAATAAAAGATTTATACGCTTATGGTGGAGCAGTTATGGAGCCATGGGATGGTCCAGCGGCAATATGTGGCGCGTACGGTGATTGGGCTATTGCTGGAATGGATAGAAATGGCCTTAGACCTATAAGATATACACTAACAAAAAATCTTCTTATTGCTGGTTCTGAAACTGGAATGGTTGATATTAAAGAAAATGAAATAGTAGAAAGAGGTAGGGTAGGACCAGGTCAATTAATAGCAGTTAACTTTAAAGAGAAAAAATTTTTTAAAGATTATGAGATTAAAAAGTATTTGGCTGAAACAAAACCATTTGGTGATTGGACTAAAAAAATTACGTATATTGATAAACTTGTTCAATCTGTTGATGAGGAATTTAGAGATTTAGACTCTGGAGATCTAAGAAAAAGGATGGCATGCTTTGCCTGGTCAGTAGAAGACATCGAATTAATACTTCATCCAATGATTGCCGAAAAAAAAGAAGCAACTGGATCGATGGGAGATGACACTCCATTAGCAGTTCTCTCAAATAAATATAGAGGACTCCATCACTTTTTTAGACAAAATTTTAGTCAAGTTACAAACCCACCGATTGATTCATTAAGAGAAAGAGTTGTTATGAGTCTTCGAACTAGAATTGGAAACTTAAGTAATATTCTTGATGAAGATGAAGATCAATGTGATCATTTACAATTGAACTCTCCTGTTCTTTCAATTGAGCAATTTAAATCTATGCGTAGATATATGAAAGATAAAGTGAAGATCATTGACACTACAATGGATAAAACAAATCCCAAAAATAATTTTGAGACAGAAATTTCAAGAATAAATCAAGAAGCAGAACAAGCGGTTAGAGAAGGGTATGTGCATATAATTTTAAGTGACAAAGAAATGTGCAAAACAAGAATAGCTCTTCCTATGATATTAGTTACAAGTTCTGTTCATCATCATTTAATTAAACAAAATCTTCGAACTTTTATTTCCCTAAATGTTCAATCTGCAGAATGTTTAGATGTACAATATTTTGCAGTCCTTATCGGAGTAGGAGCAACAAGTGTGAATGCGTACATGGCACAACAAGCCATAGCTGAAAGACATAAAAAAGGATTATTCAAAAATCTCTCCTACGAAGAATGTGTGGAAAGATTCATTAATTCCATAAATAATGGTTTGCTTAAGACTATGAGTAAGATGGGAATATCAGTGATTAATTCATACCGAGGTGGTTGTAATTTTGAAGCAATTGGACTCAGTAGAAATTTAATGAGCAAATATTTCCCTTCTATGAGTTCTAAAATATCTGGTATCGGAATCAGTGGAATTGAAAGAAGATCTAGATTAGCTCATGATAACGCTTATGAAGAAAGTGTTATTACACTACCGATTGGAGGAAACTATCGCTACAGATTTGGTGGTGAAAAACATGCTTTTGAAGCAAGATCAATTCACATGCTTCAAACTGCGGTAACTTCTAATAATTATTCTTTATTTAAAAAATATTCTTCAATGATTGATGAAATGGATCCTATAAACATTCGCGATCTTTTAGATTTCAAAAAAAATAACGATAACAATAACTCAAACACAGTAGAACCTTCTCAAGAAATTAGAAAAAGACTAGTTGCACCGGGGATATCACTTGGAGCCTTAAGTCCAGAAGCGCACGAAACTCTTTCTGTAGCAATGAATAGGATAGGAGCTAAATCAGATTCAGGAGAAGGTGGTGAAGATCCAATTAGATTTAAACCTAAGCCAAATGGAGATAATGCATCATCAAAAATAAAACAAATTGCAAGTGGACGATTTGGTGTAACAGCGGAGTATTTAAATAATTGTGAAGAAATTGAAATTAAAGTTGCACAAGGTGCAAAACCTGGTGAGGGCGGACAATTACCAGGAGGAAAAGTTACAGAATTAATTGCTAAACTAAGACATTCAACTGAAGGTGTGACTCTAATTAGCCCTCCTCCTCATCATGATATTTATTCTATCGAAGATTTAGCTCAGCTTATCTACGATTTGAAACAAATAAATCCAAGAGCTAAAGTATGCGTTAAGTTAGTTGCTCAGTCAGGGATTGGGACAGTCGCAGCTGGTGTTGCAAAAGCAAAAGCTGATACGATACTCATTTCAGGTCACAATGGTGGAACTGGAGCAAGCCCTCAAACAAGTATTAAGTATGCAGGACTTCCTTGGGAACTTGGATTAAGTGAAGTACATCAAGTTCTATCTCTTAATAACTTAAGGGATAAAGTTGTTCTTAGAACTGACGGAGGTTTGAAAACTGGAAAAGATATTGTTATTGCGGCTATGCTTGGGGCAGAGGAATATGGAATTGGGACAGCAAGTTTAGTTGCTATGGGTTGTATCATGGTTAGACAATGTCATTCAAATACTTGTCCGGTTGGAGTTTGCTCACAGGATGAAAAACTTAGAGAAAAATTTACCGGTACACCAGAAAAAGTAATCAACCTCTTTAGCTTTATTGCTGATGAAGTAAGAGAAATTTTAGCATTACTAGGCTTTTCTTCTCTTGATGAAGTAGTTGGAAGATCTGATCTATTATATCAAGTCAGTAGAGGAAGTTCTGATCTTGATGATTTAGATTTAAATCCAATTATTCAAACCATTGACTCATCTGTTGGAGAATTTGATATAAAGAAAAATACAATTAATAAAGTTAGCGAAAGTCTTGATATTAAAATAATTGAGGATGCTAAGTCTTTCTTTGAAACGGATCAAAAAATTGAACTAAACTATAATATCAAAAATACTGATAGAGCTATAGGTACAAGACTTGCATCAGAAATTACTACTATAAAAGGAATGAGTTCTCTTCCAGAGGATTTCTTTACTGTTAATTTTCATGGTTCTGCCGGGCAATCTTTTGGAGCATGGAGTGTACAAGGAACTACTCTTAAAGTCTTTGGTGACGCTAACGATTATGTTGCAAAAGGATTATCAGGGGGTAAAATTATAATTCAACCAAGTTCATCTTCACAACTAAAAACAAATAAAAATGTTATCATTGGGAATACCGTCCTATATGGAGCAACACGTGGTAAACTTTTCGCAGCTGGAACTGCTGGTGATAGATTTGCCGTTAGAAATTCTGGCGCACATGCTGTTATTGAAGGATGTGGTGATAATGGATGTGAATATATGACTGGAGGAAGCGCAGTTATTCTTGGTGAAGTAGGAAATAATTTTGGAGCTGGAATGACTGGAGGTATGGCATTTGTGTACGATAAAGAAGGAACATTACCACTTCGAATTAATCTTGAAGATATTTTCTATCAACAACAAATGACAAATTATTGGGAAAAAGTTTTACATCAAAAAATTGAAGAACATATCAAGGAAACAAATTCAATGTACGCAAAAAATTTACTCGAAAATTGGGAAAATGAGAAATTACTCTTTTGGCAAATTGTGCCAAAAGAAATGATCAATAAATTTGATAAACCTGTATTAATTCAAGAAGAAAAATCTGCTTAGTTTTTGATTATTGATTGAATAGAATCATTCATTATTTTTAAATCAAATGGATCTGATAATCTATGATCACTATTTTTTAACAATTTAATTTGGATTTGATTACCTTTAACTTTTTTTACTATTTTTTCTGGAACATCTGGAGTGACAACATTATCTTTTAGGCCTTGTATTAAAATTAAAGGTCTATTCCATTTGAATTCTTTATTTAAAATTTTATTTTTTCTACCGTCAACAATATATTTCTTTTTTATAAGATAACTAAACCCGTAGGAGGAATATTTAATAATTCCCTTTTTATTCATTTCTTGTTTTTTCTTTAAAGGGAGTTTTTTATAAAACCCATCGATATAATCAGGTGCTGCCGCTAGACCAATTAATCCAGCAATTCTTTTTGGTCTTGCTTTGGCAGCTAAAAACATTAACCATCCACCCATACTGCTACCAACCAGAATTTGCGGTCCTTTCGCAATATTATCAATGATATCAATTAAGTCTTTCTTCCAATCAGAAATTGTAAAATCTTCAAATTTTCCATCAGATTTACCATGACCACGGCATTCAAAACGGATAAATCGCAATTTATTTTTTCGAGCAAATCTCTCTAAAGACAAAGCTTTTTGACCACTCATATCTGAGTTAAGCCCGTGGATAAAAATGATACCAGGCCCCTTACCCTTTATAGATTTATAGCGAATTCTTTCTTTTTTCTTATTAATAAAGTAAGGCATTTTTGATACAAATACTTATATTTTAATAAAATGTCATCATTTAATGTTGCTCAAATTCTTCCCTCTTTAGATTCTGGTGGTGTCGAAAGAGGCACTATTGAAGTCGCAAATTATTTATCTGAATTAAATTTAAAAAATAATATTATTTCAAATGGGGGGAGTTTAATTAAGGAAATTGACAAAAATTATACTGATCATTTTCAATTACCAGTTAACTCAAAAAATTTTTTTATTTATCCATTAATTGCTAATCAATTAAAAAAATTAATTATTAATCAAAATATTAATGTTGTTCATGTACGATCAAGAGCACCAGCGTGGATTTTAAGTTTTATAAAAAATAGAAACTTCAAAATAATCTCTACATTTCATAATGTATATAGTGGTAATTCTTATTTTAAAAAAATCTATAATAAGCAATTATCCAAAGTTGATCAGATTGTTGCGATTTCAAATTATGTAAAAAATGAAATTAGTAAAAAATACAATTTAGATTCAAATAAAATTAAAGTGATTAATAGAGGAGTTGATGTTAAATATTTTGAAAAACCAATTTTAGATTCTCAAATAGAAAATATAATAAATAAGTATCAAATTGATACTTCAAAAAATATTATTTTATATCCTGCAAGATTAACAAACTGGAAAGGTCAAATTGAGTTTTTAGATGTATTTAATAAGATACAAAATGATAATATTTTACTTTATTTTGCAGGTGATACAAAAAATCAATCCTATAAAGAAAAATTACAAAATAAAATTCAAAGTTTTAATCTTAATCATAAATGTAAGATTTTAGGCAACCTTCCTAGAAATGATTTGAAAACTTTATATTACTTATCATCAATTATTACTTCCTTTCCCTTACAAGCTGAAGGCTTTGGAAGAACTATAAGTGAAGCATTAATAATGAAAAAAAAATTACTCGCTTTTAACTATGGCGGCATCAAAGATCAGCTCGATAAATTAGATGATATCTACAAAGTAGATCCTCATAATTATAATGAAATAGGCATAAAACTTCAAAATATTATAAAATTAGATAAAGAAAAATTTTCTAATATTTCTTTAGATAGCAAAGAATACATATCAAAAACATTTTCTAAACATCAAATGGTACAAAGTTACGTAGACTTATATGAACAGCAATCAATTTAACAAAATACTAGTTGTAAAGCATGGATCACTTGGTGATATCGCATTTTCTATATTTGCTATGGCATCAATTAATCAATTTTTTAATAACGCCACTATTGACCTACTGACTGAAGAAAAATATATAAATTTTTTAAGCAATTCTAATTATTTTAGTTCAATTTTAAAAGATAATAGAAAAGGTATTATAGAATCACTAAAGGTTATTTTAAAAATTAATCAAAATAAATATGATCTAATTATAGATTTACAGAATTCTAAGAGAACAAATAATTATTGGTTATTCTTAAAATTTATTTCAAAAGTAAAAGTTAACGGTTCTCGTTCTAATTCTGATATTCAATATGTAATTCCTCCACAAGGAACCGAATCTCCTCAACAAGGTTTATACAATCAACTAAAGTTACTTGGAGTAAATGCAATTAATCAAAATATAGATTGGCTTTCCAGAGATATAATGGCAATTAATAAAGACAAAATAATCTTAATGATACCTGGTGTTTCTAAATCAGGTAAAGACAAGCAATGGTCACCTGATAAATTTGCAATACTTGCAAGTACTCTAGAAAAAAAAGGATATAATATTTGTGTTATTGGGCAAAAATCAGATAAAGAAACATTAGAAAAGATCAATAATGCATGTCAGAAAGTTATTGATTTAAGCGATAAATCACCTCCTGAAATCATCTATTCCATTGCTAAAAAAAGTAATTTTATAATTAGTAATGATACTGGACCAGGTCATATAGCAGCTCTAAGTAACTCACCTATTCTTTTTTTAGCTAAAAATAATGTTATCTCAAAATCAAACTTGTCTGAATATAAAAATGCTTATAGGATTCTGACCGATACAATGGAATCAATTTCAGTAAAACAAGTTTTAGATTTTTTACACAATAGAAAATTAATTAATAAATGAAATTAATTCTTTTTCTAAATTTAGGTTATTAGAGAATAATTTAGTATATTTTTTCTTCCACGGCGCATATTCTTCTGCAATCATACCTGGATTATTATCGGAATCATAAATAACACAAAGTTTCGCTTCAGAAAGTGATGCAATATGTGTGCATCCACATTCAGGTGTAATTACATATTTTGAAGAATTTATTATTGATGTCCAATTATCAAAATTTAATTGATCTAAGATTAAAATATTATTTATACTTTTAAGATTTTCAAACTCTTCATAAGTAATAATCTCATTTTTTTTAAATATTTCATAGAATACATTTTTTGATGTTTCATCAGTTGTCATTACAATATTGATGTTCAAATTTTTAAGTTTGTCTAATAGATTGACAAAGTTTTTTTCTGAAAAATATTTATTGATCCATTTTGAAGATAAATGAATTAAGCATAATTTTTTAGAACTTAATTCTATTTTATTAAATCTAAATTTATTCTTAATATCTGCAGTATTAATATAATTTAATCCATTTTTAGTAATTAACTCCATCATAATCTTTGTTTGATGAATTGGGATCTTTTTTGAATATCTTAAATGGCGATCGATTATTAAGCAGTGAGTAAAAAAGATTTTACCCAAAATTCTATCTAAAAATTTACTCTTGTAATTATTCTTGTATCGAGATTTAAAAATTAACAGTGACTTTATTTTACTTTTAGAAAAAATTGATATTAATATACTAATAATACCAGGACTAAATGTGAAAATATAATCATAATCTTCATTTCTTAATTTTGAAATTATTTTTAAGATTTGATAAAATTTATTTTGAAGTAAAAAAATCTTGTTAATAGCTTTATAGTTTTTACATATTTTTTGATTTTTGTTTGAACATACAATATCAATTTTATAATCCTGGTTAGCTTCTTTTAGTCCTTGAACAACTGGAAGAGTAAGGATCATATCTCCCATTTTATCGTTTCTAACTAAACAAATTTTCATAAAATATATTTAATAACTTAAAAAACAGTTTATATTTTTAAAATCAGCCCTTGAATTTAAATTCATTTGAGATTATATCCTAACAAAATATGACAAAAGATTTAATTTCCTAATATGCTATTAAATAATAGCTTTAACTCAATCTCTATATAATTTTGGCTGTAAATTTCAAAACAAAGAACGATACTGGTCCAAGAATCAACGAGCAGATTACTGCAAGTGAAGTAAGACTAATATCTAGTAGTGGTAAACAAATGGGGATCTTAAGCATTCGTGAAGCCTTAATTCAAGCAGAAGATGAAGGTTTTGATTTAGTAGAAGTCTCTCCTGAAGCTAATCCACCAGTTTGTAAAATTATAGATTATGGTAAATTAAAATATAGAGAGCAAAAAAGTAAGAAAGAAGCAAAAAAGAAACAAAAAACAATTGAAGTCAAAGAGATTAAAATGAGACCTGGCATTGATACGCACGATTATAATGTTAAAATTAAAGCACTCTCAAAGTTTATAGGTGGTGGTAACAAAGTTAAAGTTTCTATGCGGTTCAGAGGACGTGAAATGGAGCATCAAAATTTAGGCTTTGATCTTCTAAAAAAACTAACTTCAGAAGTTGAAGAATATGCAAAAGTTGAAGTAGCTCCTAAGTTTGAGGGAAGACAAATAATGATGATACTTGTCCCTCAAGTTGCTAAATAATTCTACATATTGCAAAATACTCAATTATCAGTATAAGCCTCCCAAACTTGTTGTGGCCTGCGGGGCAGCCTAACGGGTAAACTTATAATATAGGAGATAGTAATGCCCAAGCTTAAAACTAAGAGTAGTTTAAAAAAAAGATTTTCTAGAACAGGTACTGGTAAAATTAAATTTAAACCTGCTGGAAAGAGACATGGAATGAGTAAACGTTCCAATAAATTTATTCGTAACACTAAAAGATCTGCAATTATGTCGCCTGGTGACTCAGCTTTGATTGATCATATGTTACCATACAACAAGTAAGGGGAAATCAATGGCAAGAGTATCACGAGGTGTTACAGCAAGAGCTAGACACAAAAAAGTAATTAAAAGAGCAAAAGGTTATTACGGTAGAAGAAAAAATGTTTTTCGAGTTGCTGTGCAGGCTGTCGAAAGAGGTATGCAATATGCTTATAGAGATCGTAAAAAAAGAAAAAGTGATTTCAGAGGTTTATGGATTCAAAGGATCAATGCTGGTGTTCGACTTTATGGTTTAACATATTCGCAATTTATATCTGGTCTTAAAAAGTCATCTATTGAAATAGATAGAAAGATTTTAGCGGATCTTGCAGTTAACCAGCCAGAAGCTTTTAAAGCTTTAGTTGATAAAGCTCAATCTGCTAGATAATTTTAATTAATAAAATATAATAGATATTGATGGCATTTGCTGAAAATAAAATTGATGTTCTAAAAAAAATCAAAGCTTCAAAATCCTTCGAAGATTTAGAAAAACTTCGATTATATTATTTAGGTAAAAAGGGATTAATACCTGAAGCCTTAAAGGGATTAGGTTCTTTGTCGATTGAAGAAAAAAAATCAAAAGGACAGGAACTAAATATTATTAAAAAAGAAATTGAAGAAGGTATTAAAAATCAAAGAACAGAAATTGAAAATATTGAAATTTCAAATAGGATTAATTTAGAATCAATTGATGTTACTCTACCACCTAATATTTCTGAAAAAGGAAAAATACACCCAATTAGTCAAACAATATTTAATATTATAGAAATTTTTGGAAATTTAAATTATGCAGTGGAAACAGGTCCAGATATAGAAACAGATTTTAATAATTTTACAGCTTTAAATATACCAGAACATCACCCAGCAAGAGAAATGCAGGATACCTTTTACATTCAAAATAATGGTGACAAAAATGTTCTTCGAACTCATACTAGCCCTGTTCAAGTAAGAACTATGCTCAATACAAAACCACCTATTAAAATTATTGTGCCTGGTAGGACTTACAGAAGTGACTCTGATGCTACACATGCTCCTATGTTTCATCAGGTAGAAGGTTTAGTCGTTGATACAAGTTCTACTATGGTTGATTTAAAATCAACACTCGTTTCATTTTTAGAAGAATTTTTTGAAGTGAAAAACTTACAATACCGTTTTCGCCCTAGTTACTTTCCTTTTACTGAGCCTAGTGCAGAAATGGATGTAGCTTATACCAAAGTGAATAATAAAATAAAAATTGGTGAAGGAGATAAATGGTTAGAAATATTGGGTTGTGGAATGGTCAATCCTGTAGTTCTTGATAATTGTAATATTGACTCAAAACAGTATCAGGGTTTTGCTTTTGGTATGGGAATTGAACGTTTGTCGATGCTTAAATATGGTATCACGGATCTAAGAAGTTTTTTTGATCCAAATTATAGATGGTTGGACCATTATGGCTTTAGTATTTTAGATAATCAAACACGATCAGGGCTATAAATGAAATTTACAT
This sequence comes from uncultured Alphaproteobacteria bacterium, assembly GCA_902614085.1. Classification (GTDB taxonomy): domain Bacteria; phylum Pseudomonadota; class Alphaproteobacteria; order HIMB59; genus CACPNW01. The sequence goes on along the minus strand of CACMJS010000001.1, from coordinate 54,865 downwards.
TAGATTGGCTAAAAGATCATTTAGATACTTCTGAAAATTTAAATACTATAACTGATACTTTAACCAATATTGGTTTAGAGATTGAAAGTGTAGAAGATAAATCAAAAATATTTAACAATTTTACAGTAGCTAGAGTTTTAAAAGCAGAAAAACATCCAGATGCAGATAAACTTAAAGTATGTCAGGTAGAAACAATAAATGGAAAGTTTCAAGTTGTGTGCGGTGCTCCAAATGCAAGAGAAGGCATGCTTGGAATTTTTGCACCAGAAAATAGTTACATTCCTGGAACTGACTTACATTTAAAAAAAACTAAAATTAGAGGAGTTGAGTCTTGCGGAATGCTTGTCTCAGAAAGAGAGATGGGTATTTCTGATGAGCATGATGGAATTATTGAAGTAAAAGATAATTATAAAATTGGTGATTTATTTAGTAAAATTTTTTCAATAGATGAACCTGTTATAGAAATTAATTTAACACCAAATAGATCTGATTGTTTATCAGTCAGAGGTATTGCAAGGGATCTAGCAGCAGCTGGTATTGGTAAATTAAAAGAATTAAAATATAATAAAGTTAAAGAATCATTTAAAAGTCCAATTACTTGGAAAAAAGAATTTCAAAATAATAATCTATGTCCTGGAGTAGCAGGTCGATATTTCAAAAATGTCAAAAATATAGAAAGCCCTAAATGGCTTCAAGATAGATTAACTGCAATCGGATTAAGATCCATTTCAGCTCTTGTTGACATTACAAATTTTATTACCTTTGACTTAGGAAGACCACTTCATGTTTATGATGCTGATAAAGTCTCAGGCAATTTAACAATGCGATTAGCCAACAAAAATGAGGAATGTTTAGCATTAAATGAAGTTAATTATAAATGTGACAGTGACATGATTGTAATTTCTGACGACGAAAAAAAACTTCATGGAATTGGTGGAGTTATGGGTGGTCTAGATAGTGGTTGTGGTATGGAGACTAAAAATGTTTTTCTAGAAGTTGCGTTATTTGATCCGATTTCTGTAACTAAAACTGGAAGAAAACTAAATCTACAAAGTGATGCGCGTTACCGTTTTGAAAGAGGGATAGATGCTGATTCGATCTATTGGGGTGTAGATGCAGCAACTAAAATGATTTTGGAATTATGCGGAGGAGAAGTAAGTGAGTTTGTTTCTTCAGAAATTAATATAGAAAAAACCAAACCATTTATGTTTGATACAAATAAAGTGAAGACTTTTGGCGGAATAGAAATCAACAAAAAGGAACAAGAAAAAATCTTAGTTTCTCTTGGCTTTACTGTTAGTGAAAAAAAATCAAAATTTGAGATTCAAAGTCCTACTTTTAGACCAGATATTGTTGGTGAGGCAGATATCGTTGAGGAAATAATTAGAATTTATGGTTATAATAAAATTCCTCTAAAAAAAGTTACTAATCAAGAAGAAAAAAAGCAAATTTTAAATACTAAAATAAAAACTTTTTATAAAAGCAAAAAAATAATAGCTCTTAATGGATATTCTGAAGTTGTAACTTGGTCATTTATGGATGAAAAAAAAGCAAAAATTATATCAGATGAAATAATAAGTTTAAAAAATCCAATAAGTACCGATTTGAACACAATGAGACCATCAACGCTTCCAAATTTATTAGAAGCAATCAATCAAAATAAAGCTAGAATGTACTTAAGAGCTAAAATATTTGAAGTAGGTCCAAATTTTTCTACATCATTACCAGACCAACAAGAAAATGTTGCTACTGCTATAGCTTATGGCTCATCTGATGAACAAAACTGGTTATCAAATAAAAAAAATATTGATGTCTTTAGTATAAAGGCAGATTTATTTGCTATTTTAGCCAATTTAAATGTACCGATAGATAATTTCTTGTATGAAAAGCTTGAAGGTCAAATTTATCATCCTGGCAAATCATCTACTTTGAGGCTTGGTAAAAACAAAATAGCTAATTTTGGAGAGTTGCATCCAATTCTATTAAAAACAATGGATGTTAATTTTAAGGTATTTGGCTTTGAGATATATCTGGAGAATATTTCACAATTTCAAGAAAATAAATCTTACTCTAAAGGCGGGTTTGCTAATAATCCTTATCAAATGGTTGAAAGAGACTTTGCTTTTCTGTTTCCAAAAGAAGTTAAAGCTGGTGAGATAATTAAAAAAGTAAAAAAAATAGATAAAAATATAATTCAAAACGTAACAATATTCGATGTTTATGATGGTGATAAACTTCCAGAAAATAAAAAAAGTATTGCTTTTAGAGTATTATTACAACCTCAAGATAAAACATTCAACGATCAAGAAATTGAGGAATTATCAAATAAAATAATTGACGAAATATCTAAATCGCTTGATGCTTCTATAAGAAACTAATGACAGAACTTAGTTCTATTCGTAATTTCTCAATTGTTGCTCACATAGATCATGGAAAATCAACCTTAGCCGACAGACTAATACAGTTTTGCGGAGGTTTAACTGATAGAGAGATGAAAGAGCAGGTTCTAGATTCAATGGAACTAGAAAGAGAAAGAGGTATTACAATTAAGGCTCAAACAGTTAGACTTTCTTACAAATCAAATGATGGCAAGACTTATATACTTAATATTATGGATACACCTGGTCATGTTGATTTCTCATATGAGGTATCAAGATCCTTAGCAGCATGTGAAGGTTCTTTATTAATAGTTGACTCAACACAGGGTGTTGAGGCACAAACATTAGCAAATGCATATCAGGCGATTAACAATAATCATGAAATTTTACCTGTCCTAAATAAAATTGATCTTCCCTCTTCTGAGCCAGATAAAATAAAATCACAAATTGAAGATGTTCTTGGTATTGAAACAGATAGTGCTTCTCTTGTTTCAGCAAAAACAGGTGTAGGTATAGAAGACTTATTAAATAAAATCATAACACTTCTTCCTTCTCCATCTGGCGAAATAAGTAAAGAATTAAAATGTATGTTAGTTGATAGTTGGTATGACAGCTATCTTGGTGTTGTGGTACTTGTAAGAGTTATAAATGGAGAGCTAAAAAAAGGCCAAAAAATAAGATTTATGGCAACAGGTGCAACATATACAATAGATAGAGTCGGGATATTTTCTCCTAAAGCAACTGAAGTTGATACACTTGGACCAGGAGAAATAGGTTTCATAAATTCTGGAATTAAAAGTGTTTCTGATTGTAAAGTTGGTGACACAATAACAGATGATAAACTTCCAACAGAAGAAGTTCTCCCAGGTTTTAAACCATCTCAACCAGTGGTTTTTTGTGGAATGTTTCCTGTAGACTCCGATGATTATGAACACATGCGTGATAGTATGGCTAAGCTTGCATTAAATGATTCAAGTTTTTCTTATGAACCAGAAGTAAGTCCTGCTTTAGGTTATGGTTTTCGTTGTGGCTTCTTAGGTTTATTGCATTTAGAAATTATTAGAGATCGGTTTGAAAGAGAATTTAATTTAGAACTTGTAACTACAGCACCATCAGTTGTTTACAAAATTTTAATGAAAGATGGATCAACTATAAATCTTCATAATCCTACTGATATGCCAGATCCAGTTAAAGTCGAAAACATTTCTGAACCTTGGATTAAGGCTACAATAATAGTACCTGAAGAATTTTTAGGATCAGTACTAGAATTATGTACTTCTAAAAGAGGTATTCAGCTAAATATGAGTTATGCCGGAAATAGACCTTTAGTTGAATATAAACTTCCACTGAATGAAGTTGTTTTTGATTTTTATGATAGATTAAAATCAATTACTAAAGGGTATGCAAGTTTTGATTATGAAATTACAGGTTATGAAGTGAATAATTTAGTTAAAGTAGGTATACTTATTAATGGAGATCCAGTCGACGCACTATCTTTAATTGTACATAAAGATAGATCTGAACAAAGAGGTAGAGCTCTTTGTGAAAGATTAAAAGATTTAATTCCAAGACAACAATTCAAAGTTGCAATTCAAGCAGCAATAGGCGGTAAAGTAATTGCCCGTGAAACAGTAGCTTCATTTAGAAAAGATGTAACGCAAAAGCTTTACGGTGGAGATGTAACAAGAAAAAATAAACTTTTAGATAAGCAAAAAAAAGGTAAAAAAAGAATGAGGCAGTTCGGAAAAGTAGATATTCCACAAAATACTTTTTTAAATGCATTAAAAATGAATGATAATTAAATTTTGGAGAGATGTGAGAGCGGTTTAATCAGCACGCTTGGAAAGCGTGTGTAGTAGCAATACTACCGAGGGTTCGAATCCCTCTCTCTCCGCCACATCATATTTTAAATCAAATTTTTTTACACCAAAATTGATACATTCCTGCAAATATTCTCGGATTATTTTTTTCATATTCTTCCCACTTATCAAGATTATATAAATCAATTTTATTACTATATATTTTTCTTTAACTAATTGACCTTCAAATCCCAAAAAAATTAAACCTAATTTATCTAAATATTCTTTTATTTTACTTATTGTAAATCTATGTTCTTGAACATGAAACAACAAATCTCTTACACCACTAACTGTATAAAAATCGGGACTTGATTTAATATAATTCAAATTATTATCATTATTCTCAATTAAATCTTTTCTAAATTTAATAATGTTTTTATAATTAGATTGAAGTTTTATTTTATTAATTTTATTTTTAATTTCTTTTATATGTTGTCTAGCTTTTTCACTATATAATCCAATAAGCATTAAAGAATCATTATTCAAACACGAGGTTAATATTTTCCATCCTTTAAATGGATTATCCATATGATGAAGAACACCGACTGATTCAATTATATCAAACTTTTTACCTATTGATTCTAAATCTAAAATATCCCCTTGAATAAAATCAATATTATTAATTTTAAGTTCATTCGCCTTTCTTTTTGCGTAAGATAAACTTTTAAAACTTAAATCCAGAGCAAGTATTTTAGACTTTTGATATTTTGAAGCAGTTGTGATTGCATGCTGACCAGTGCCACAACCGGCAATTAGAATTTCAGGACTTTCAGAGTTTGTTATTTTTTTTAAATCTAAATTTAAATCGTTATCATTTATTACCTCTTTAATTTCTCTAGGTTCAATACTTAATCCAAGATTTTCCCATCTAGGATAGGGGTTTTCCTCATATTGTTTTTTTACCTTAATTGAAACGCCATCCTTTATTTGCGATATAGATCTTATTGATTTAGATATTTGAATTTCAATTTCATTGTGATCTAGATGTAATTTAAATATTTCTTTTAATTTATCTGAAAATTTAACTTTATTTGACCAACTAAAATTAGTTAAAGGCTCATAACATAATAAGCACAATATATCTAAATCACTGATTTCTTTATTTTCTTTTAAATTGTTTTTAATTCTTTCATCAATTTTTTTTATTTTTTCTATCTCATCTTTTGATTGGTCATATATGTATTCATTAAGAAAACATTGCATAGATAAAGAAATTAAAAAATTAATGTGATTTTTATCAATATTTAATTTGTATGTTTGATTTAAAATTTCTTTTCTTATCTTAACAAAATTTTTTTCGATAAAATAATCAGGAATAGGACAAACTTTCATAAATTGCATTAAAAGAGAGTTCTTCTGTAAATTTTCTAAAACATAATTAAAATCTTCATTAGTTATTTTATCCTCAATTAAAGATAAGTTATTCTTCAGATCTGTATTTAAAAATAAACCATTTAAAATATTAGGAGCAATAGAATTTGGTCTAACAATAATTTTTTCTTTTAAAAGATATAAAAGATATTTATTAATATTTTTATTCTCTTCATCTAATATGTAAAACTGAAGTACTCCTGCTAAGTTGTAATATGCTACTTTATAATTTGAATTGATTTCTAAAGTTGATAAATAACATTCAATAGCCCTCTTATTTAAACCTTTCTTTCTATATATATTTCCTAGATTATTATGAGCTTTAAAATAATTAATGTCTAGTTCTATAACCTTATTATAACTTTCTATTGCTTTCTCTTTTTCATCTAATTTGTTGTAAACATTAGCTAAGTTATAATGACCATCAGTATAATTTGGGCTTAGATTAACTACTTTGATAAATAAATTTTTTGCTAATATATAATTTTTAAGTTCTGTGTGTACTACGCCTTGTATATTTTGAATAAGAATAGAGTTAGGAAATTCATCTATTAGTTCATTTGATAATTTCAAAAGATGATCAAATTTTTTTTTATCAAATAATGATATTAATTCTTTTATTTTATTTTTTGATGGCTCTATTGGATTCATCTATACAACAGAAGAAATAAGTTTTTTAGTATACTCTGATTTAGGAGTATTAAATAAATTACTACTAATATTTTCTTCTACAATTAAACCATCTTTTAATACAATTATTCTGTCCGATATTGCTTTGATTACTGTCATATCATGACTAATAAATATGTAGCTAAGCTGAAGTTGTTTTTGTAGTTTATTTAAAAGATTTATTATTTGATTTTGTATTGTCACATCTAAAGCTGAAGTAGGCTCATCTAATATTAAAATTTTTGGTTCTAAAATTAGAGCTCTTGCAATTGCAATTCTTTGACGTTGACCTCCTGAAAATTCATGAGGGTATTTTTCAATTGCATTTTTATACTCTAATCCAACTTTATCTAATATATTTTTTATTTTTTCTTCTTTTTCCTTTTTACTTATACTTGGATAATGAATTAACAAACCTTCAGAAATAATATCCTCTATATTCATTCTTGGACTTAATGATGAAAATGGATCTTGAAAGACAATCTGTATTTCCTTTCTTAAATTTAGCATTTCCTTATTATTTAATTTATTAAGATCTTTTTTATTTATTTTTATTTTTCCTTTTGATTCTATTAAATTTAAAATTGCTAAAATAAGAGATGTTTTTCCTGAACCTGACTCTCCAACGATACCTATACTTTCACCAATTTTTAAATCAAAACTGATATTTTTAATTGCTTTTACATAGTCAACTGTTCTTTTTAGAAGACCTTTTTTAATTGGGTACCATACATCTAAATTCTCAACTTTTAAGATAGAATCTGAATCAAAATTTTTGCTCTCTTTAATATTACTCTGATAAGAAACTAACTCTCTTGTATACTCATTTTTTGGATTATTAAAAATTTCATCATTTGTACCAAATTCTACGATTTTACCATTTTTCATTACATAAATATAATCTGATAATTTTTTTACTACTGATAAATCATGACTTATAAAAACTAGAGACATACCAAGTCTTGATTGTATATTTTTTAGCAGTTCTAAAATTTGTAATTGAATTGTAACATCTAATGCCGTTGTTGGTTCATCAGCAATAAGAACTTCTGGATTATTAGCAATGCTCATTGCGATCATAGCTCTTTGTCTCTGTCCACCTGATAATTCATAAGGATATATTTTTGGTCTTGATGCAATGTTATCTAAACCAACTTCTTTTAATAAATTTATAGTTTTTTTCTTAGCTTCATTCTTGGTAATTACATTGTGTGTTGTAATAATCTCCTCAATTTGTTTGTTAATAGTATGTAATGGATTTAAACTAGTCATGGGTTCTTGAAAAATCGTAGAAATTTTATTTCCTCTTATTTTTTGTATTTCATCTTCATTCAATTTCAATAAATTAACATTATTAAAAAATATATTACCATTTTTTATTTCAGCACCATTAGGTAGAAGCTTTAAAATACTTAGTGCAGATAAAGTTTTGCCTGAACCTGACTCACCAACAATAGCGGTAGTTTTTCCTTTTATAACATCTAGATTTATATTTTTTACTACTTCAATGTTTTTATTAAATTCTATTGTAAGATTTTGTATTGAAACTATTTTATCCATTTTAATTAAAAGTCTTTCTGGGGTCTAAAGAGTCTCTAATTGCTTCACCTACAAAAACTAAAAGACCTAACATCAAACCTAAGGTTAAAAAACTAGTAATTCCAAGCCATGGAGCTTGTAAATTATTCCTTCCTTGATTTACCATTTCTCCTAATGATGCTGATCCTGGCGGTAAGCCAAAACCTAAAAAATCAAGACCTGATAATGCAGTTACAGAAGCGCTTAAACTGAATGGAAGAAAAGTAACAGTAGCAATAGTAGCATTAGGTAACATGTGCCTAATCATTATTCTTATGTTCGACACACCTAGTGCTTTTGCAGCTCTTATATAGTCAAAATTCCTTGCTCTTAAAAATTCTGCACGAACTACACCAACATAACCCATCCAACTAAAAAGTAATAAGATAATTAAAAGCCACCAAAAATTTGGTTGAATTACACTAGCCAAAATTATTAAGACATATAAAGTTGGAATGGCTGACCAGACTTCCATGAATCTTTGGAAAAATAAATCAGTCTTTCCACCAAAATAACCCTGTATTGCTCCTGCTGATACTCCTATAATCATCGAAAAAAATGTTAAAGTAAATCCAAATAATACAGATATTCGGAACCCATAAATTAATCTTGATAGTACATCTCTTGCTTGATCATCAGTACCAAGCCAATTTTTATTCGATGGTGGTGAAGGAGCTGGAGCGGATAAATCTCTTATTATAGTATTATAAGAATATGGAATTATAGGCATAATCATCCAACCATTTTCCTTAATTAAGTTTTTAACATATGGATCTTTATAATCTGCCTCTGTTTCAAAATCTCCTCCAAATGTTGTTTCTGAATAGAAAGAAAATATTGGATAATAAAATTTGGAGTTATATTTCACTAATAAGGGTTTTTCATTTGCAATAAAATTAGCAAATAAAGAAATAATAAATAAAAAACTGAATATCCAAAAAGAATAATAACCTCTTTTATTCTTCTTGAAATTATTTAGTCTTCTTTGATTTAATTTTGATAATTTAATCATTGTCTTGATTCAAAATCTATACGTGGATCAATAATTGAGTACATAAAATCACCAATTATTCCCATAACCAAACCGAGTAGTGAGAAAAAATAAAGTGTTGCAAATATAACTGGATAATCTCTAGTAAGAGCAGCTTCATATCCTAGTAAACCTAAACCATCTAAAGAAAAAATAACCTCAATGAACAGAGAACTTGAAAAAAGAATTCCAATAAATGCTGATGGAAAACCAGCAATCACTATTAACATTGCATTTCTAAACACATGACCATAAAGAACCTTTCTTTCAGTTAAACCTTTAGACCGTGCTGTAATTACATATTGTTGATTTACTTGATCAAGAAATGAATTTTTTGTTAAAAAAGTCAAGCCAGCAAACCCGCTTACCAGCATCGCAGTTAAAGGTAGTGCTAAATGCCAGAAGTAATCTACTATTTTTTGAAATAATGTTAACTCATCAAAATTTTCAGAAAACAAACCTCTTAGAGGAAAAATATCATAAAATCTTCCTCCTGCAAAAAATACTATTAGTATTACAGCAAATAAAAAATTTGGAATTGCATAACCAATTGTTACAATTGAACTTGATACAATATCAAACTTTGATCCATCCTTTATCGCTTTTCTTATACCGAGAGGAATAGATATTAAATATACTAATAAAGTCGTCCATAAACCAAGTGATATCGAAACTGGCATTTTATCTAAAACGATAGAGGTAACTTTTTGATCTCTAAAAAAACTTTCTCCAAAATCAAAGGTTAAATAATCTTTTAACATTTTTATAAAACGTTGATGTGCTGGTTTGTCCATTCCATACATCTTTTCTATTTCTTTTATAATATCTGGATCAAGCCCTTGTGCTCCTCTATATTTACTATCATTAACTGATGTAGAATTATCTCGATTAAACTCTAAAGTTTCACCCTCGCCACCGCCAGAAAATCGAGCTGTTGATTCAACAGCTGTACCAGTCATTTGTGCAATCATTTGTTCTACTGGGCCACCTGGAACAATTTGAATTACTGCAAAATTTATAACCATTATACCAAAAAGAGTTGGAATAATTAAAAGAAGTCTTTTTATTAAGTACGCACCCATATTGTGCTATTTTATATTATTTCTAATAAACTTTAATAATTAGTTTGATGTTCTATTTGATTGGATTGTTTCAAATTTATTCTGATTAATCCACCATGTATCAAAGCCTAAAGAATATTTTGGTTTTATTTTTGGTTGATCAAAAAAATCCCAATATAAAACTCTATATGATGAAATATGCCATTGAGGAATAACATAGTAATTCCATAGAAGAACACGATCAAGAGCTTTGGTTATTGTAATTAATTCTTCTCTATCACTAGCATTAATTAGGCTTTCAATTAATCCATCTACAGCATAATTTTTAATACCAACAACATTTCTAGATCCATCAGTGTCTGCAGCATCAGAACCCCAAAAATTTCTTTGCTCATTACCTGGTGATAATGATTGTCCAAATGTTTGCACAACCATATCAAAATCAAAAGTTTCCATTCTTTTTTGATATTGAGCACTATCGATTGTTCTTACCTCAGCTTTTATTCCTAATTTTTCAAGATTATCTTTAAATGGAAAAACTATTCTCTCAAAAGCTGGCGATCGTAACAAGATTTCAAATTCAAAAGGTTCTTTTGTACTAGAATGTAGAAGTTTACCATCAACTAATGCCCATCCAGAATCTTCTAAAAGTTTTGAAGCTTCTTGCAATTGCATCCTCATATAACCGGAACCATCTGTGACTGGATTTGTATATTCTTCTGTAAATATTTCTTTTGGCAGTACATCAAAATATGGATTTAAATAATTTAATTCTTCTTTTGAAGGAAGACCAGAGGAGGCAAGTTCTGAATTTTCAAAAAAGCTATCTGTTCTTTTATATGCATCAAAGAATAAATTTTTATTAGACCATTCAAAATCAAAAGCATAAGCAAGAGCTTTTCTTACTCTTCTATCTTTAAATTTATCTTTTCTAATATTAAATGCAAAACCTTGCATGCCTTGAGGATTTTCATGATTTATTAATTCTTTTTTTATTAAACCTTCATTCACAGCGTTTATATCATACGCAGTTGCCCATTCTTTTGATGAATTTTCTGAGAAAAAATCAATTTCACCAGATTTAAAAGCTTCTCTTTCAATACCTCTGTCTTTGTAATAATCATATCTGATTGTGCCAAAGTTATCTTTACCAATTTTAATTGGTATTGATGCACCAAAACCCCAATAATTTTGATCTAATTCATAAGTAATTGATCTCCCACTATCAAATGATTTAATTTTATATGGACCACTTCCAATTGGAATTTCCAGAGATGTTTCTTCAAAGTTTTTATTTTCCCAATAATGTTTTGGTAGTACAGGTAATTGACCAACAATTAATACTAATTCTTTATTTGTATTTGTTGTAAAATTAAATCTCACTTTATTTTCTTGCTCTTTAATTACCTCTTTTACATCTCCATAGTAGTATTTGTAGAATGGATGACCTTTCTCCATTAGGGTATTAAATGTCCACACAACATCATCAGCTGTAATTTTTTTTCCATCGTGCCAATATGCTTCGTTTCTTAACGTAAATGAAACCCAAGATCTATCATCTGGCCATTCAATCGTTTCTGCCAATAATCCATATTCGGTGAATGCCTCATCACTTGATCCCGTTGTTAATGTCTCATACAGTCCTCCAATTCCAGCTGCTGAGGTACCTTTTAAAATAAATGGATTGAAACTGTCATAGGTTCCAATGGCACTTCTTACTATTGATCCACCCTTTATTGAATTTGGATTAATGTATTCAACATTTTCAAAATCTTTTGAGTATTTTGGTTCGCCATGCATTGCAATTGCATGTGATATGTTAGTATTTGCTTGTGCTTTTAATTGAAAAATTAGAGTAAACGTAAAGATCAAAGTGAGTATTTTCATACTTGTAATATATGTCTATTTATTAAAAATTAAAATAAGTTTTAGTTTATTAACTTAATTATTTCATCATGAAGAGAGCTTGTACTAGAAGCAACTAAACTGCCATCCGAGTCTAGTGATATATCTTGTCCAAACTTATCCGTAATTACTCCTCCAGCTCCTTCAATTACATTCACAAGAGCCATATAATCATGCACTTTTAATGTATCTTCTAAAACAATATCAATTAAACCTGAGGCTAACATCCCATACATGTAACAATCACCACCAAGTCTATAATATTTTGATTTTTCTTTGAGTAATTCTAATCCCTTTCTGATTTGAGGTTCATTAAAATATAATCCAGATGTAAAAAGATAGGCATCTTTAATTTGTTTAATTGGACTAGTTTGAACATCTTTTCCATTACATTTTGTCTTTTGATTTTTTACTCCAATCCACCGCTCACCATGTGCAGGGCAATTAATAATTCCTAAAACTGGTTTTTTGTTATGAAGTAATGCAATTAAATTTCCAAAATCTTTATGTCCAGCTATATAACTTCTTGTTCCATCTATGGGATCTAATACCCATAAAAATTCAGAGTCTATATTTTCATTTTCATACTCTTCACCCAAAATTCCATGATCAGGATATTCTTTTCTTATTTTCTCTCTTAATACTCGTTCTGTTTCTTTATCTGCTAAAGTTACAGGGCTTTCATCATCTTTAATTTCTATTTCAATTTTGTTTCTAAAATAATGCATCGAAGTTTTAGATGCATCATCGGCTAAAGAGTTTGCAAATTTGGAAAACTCTTCTGTATCTAAGATCATTACTTTAGTTTATGGAAGGGGCGCTGGATTATCTGAGTGTTCTCTTAGGAAATAAACTAAGTCTGCTCTATCTTTTACTTTTTTCAAACCTGCAAAGTTCATTTTTGTACCTTTAATATATTTTTTTGGTTTATATAAAAACTCTGCTAATTCTTCATATCCCCATTCTCCACCGTATTCAGCTAAAGCTTTAGAGTATGCAAAACCTTCAACATTTGCTTTTGGTCTATTTATAATGTTCCATAAGTGTGGACCTACTTTATTTGCACTACCTTTTTCATAATTATGGCACGTAGCACATTTTTTGAATAATTTTTCTCCATTATCAAGAGAAGCACTTGCTAATAACATGGATATTGGCTCTATTACTTCTTCTTTTTTTTCTACTACTCCAACGCCTGTAGAGTCCTCAGGAACGTCTATTTTATAAGCTGTTTCTTTTTTTTCATCATGATCAATATCAATGACTAAGTCTCCAAAATGCCCGATAAGAGTAACAATTAAGACTGCTAATATAATAGATGCTAAAATTTTATTAACTTCAAGCCCAGACATGTATAAGTACATATACAGATTTTTTAGAAGAAAGAATATATTTGTCGTAAGTATGAAATTTAAATTCTCTTGCCTAATTGTCGCATAAATTATGAAAAGTGTAATAATTATACCTTCAAGAATGGCCTCCACTAGACTGCCGGGCAAACCATTAATGGCTATAGATGGTATTCCAATGATACAGCGTGTATGGCAACAAGCAATTGAGTCAAATATTGGAGAAGTTTTTGTTGCTTGCTCGGAAATTGAAGTTCACGATTTAATTGTAAGTAATGGCGGCAAAGCTATTATGACAGATCCAAATCTCCCCTCTGGAACTGATAGAGTTCACTCCGCTTTTTTAAAGATAAAAAATAACAAAAACATTGATGTAATAATCAATCTACAAGGTGATATGCCTCTTATAAATCCAGAACATATTCTTAAAGTCCTTAACCCAATAAAAAGAAATTTTACCATTGGCACACTTGCAACAAACTTAAATGATAATGAATTAAATAATCCCAATGTAACTAAAGTTGAAGTTAATTTTAAAAAAAATGAAACAGCGCAGGCGTTAAGTTTTTATAGAGAAGTTACGATAGAAAATGAAAACTTATACCATCATGTTGGTATCTATAGTTATACTCCAAATTCAATAAATACATTTATCAATCTACCTAAATCAAAAAATGAAATAGATCTAAGTTTAGAACAAATGAGAGCTATGGACTCTAATATTCCAATTGGTGTTACGTTTGTTCCTGAAGTTCCAATGAGTGTAGATACAAAAGAGGATTTAATAAATATTGAAACTAATATAAGAGAGCACAATGATAAAAGTTAATAGTTTTTCATTTCAAGGTGTAAATGGTGCTTATAGTGAACAAGCTGGAAAAAATATTTTTCCAAATGCAAAAAGTATACCGTGTGCAACTTTTGAAGATATGTTTGAACATGTTAGATCAGGAAAATCTGAAGCAGCAATGGTTCCAATAGAAAACTCTCTTGCAGGAAGAGTAGCGGATACTCAAAGATTGATACCTGACTCTGATTTAAAAATAACTTATGAATATTTTCATGAAGTAAATCATAACTTACTTGGAATTAGAGGTGCGAAAATCTCAGATATTAAAAGAATAAGAAGTCATGAACAGGGAATTGCTCAATGTCGAAACAAAATTTTAAAACTAGATAAGCAAATGATTATTGAAGCTGATACAGCCGGATCTGCTAAATTAATTTCAGAGTTAAATAATATTGAAGATGGAGCTATCGCATCTGAACTTGCTGCTAATATATATGATCTTGATATATTGGAAAAAAATTTTCAAGATACTCAAAATAACGTAACTCGATTTCTTGTTATGCAAAAAAATTTATTAGATATAAATCCAGAAACAAAGGATATCCTTACAACATTAGTATTTACAGTTAGAAGTATTCCAGCAGTTTTGTACAAATGTCTTGGTGGATTTGCTAGTAATGGTGTTAATATAACTAAGCTTGAGAGTTACATTCATCCACAGGGTTTTGATGTTGCACAATTTTATATTGATTTTGAGGGACATCCTGAAAATACATCTGTAAAACTAGCATTAGAAGAGATGAAATTTTTTTGTAAGAAGATAGAAATCCTTGGAGTATATGAGAAATCTTCATTCAGGAAAAAATAAGATTTTTTAAAAAGTCTATTTATATTTTATTTGCATTAATGTTATATTGCTACAGGGAGGATTGAGGGCAAATAAATTGCTAATCCAGTCAGATCTGAAAAGAAGCAGCTGTAACAATCTTGTTTGGGTCTCAACTCCTTCCATTAATTATAATGACAGAAGAAAAAAAATATAAAGTTTTAGCTAGAAAATATAGACCGCAAAAATTTGAAGATTTAATTGGTCAAGAATTATTAGTAAAAATTCTATCAAATGCTATCAATAATGACCGGCTAGCTCACGCATATATTCTAACAGGTGTCAGAGGTGTTGGAAAAACTACCACTGCTAGACTTATAGCGATGAGTATTAATTGTAAGAATAGAGATAAAAAAAATTGTGAACCATGTGGAAATTGTGATTCGTGCAAATCAACAACTTCCGACAGTAATCTTGATGTTATTGAGATTGATGCAGCATCGAATACTGGAGTTGATGACATTAGAGAAATAATTGACAATGTTAAATATAAACCTGTTATCAGTGATTATAAAATATTTATAATTGATGAAGTTCATATGCTTTCAAAAAGTGCATTCAATGCTTTACTAAAAACTTTAGAGGAACCACCAGAACATGTTAAATTTATTTTTGCCACAACAGAAATAAAAAAAGTACCAATAACTGTTCTATCAAGGTGTCAGAGATTTGATTTACATAGAATAGAAAATAAAATTTTATCAGATCATTTACTAAAAATTTCCAAACTAGAAAATATTACTATAGATTTAGATGCTATCTCTTTACTTGTAAGATCAGCAGATGGATCTGTAAGAGATGGTCTTAGTCTATTAGATCAAGCAATAACTAGTCCAAATGAAAAAGTTGACTCGCAAACTGTAATAAGCATGCTGGGATTAGCTGATAGAGAAAAAATATTTAACTTAATTGAAATTATTTTAGAAGGAGATGCCCTTGGTGCAATTAATAAGTATAAAGAGTTGTATGAGTTAGGTGCAGATATAGCAATGATATTTGATGAACTATTAAACGTAGTACATTTTCTTGTTCAAATAAAGATAGCACCAGATTTAAAAGATGACATCTATATTCCTGAATTTGAAAGAAATAAAGGATCTGAATTGTCATCAAAAATGACATTAAATAATCTGAATATTATCTGGCAAATTTTATTCAAAGGTTATCAAGAATTACAAAATAGCTCTCATTTGTACCAACATGGAGAAATGATTATTTTAAGAATTATTTATTTACATGATGGTCCAAGCCCAGAAGATCTAATTAAAAAAATGGACAAAGAAGTAGTAAAAAAAGAACCTTTAGAAAAAAATCTTGAGCTACAAAATGAATCTAATGAAAGTAATAAAGTTCTAAACTTTAATGAAAATAAAAAAGAAATTTCGCCAAAAGAAAGTGTAAATATTAAACATGTTCAAGACTTCAGACATTTTGTCGATATGTTTTTTAAAAATAGAGAAGGATTACTTCACACTAAGTTATACAATGATGTGCAGTTAGTCTCTTTTAAAGAAGGAGAAGTTACCCTAAACACATCTAAGATTAATGACACTGGCTTCAATAGAACTGTTGCGAAATTGATCTCTAAATGGACTGGAAGAATATGGCAGATAAATTCATCTACAAGCAATCTTGGAAAAAGTTTACTTGATGAAGATATTATTAACCAACAAAAAGAAATTGAAATTATGAAAAATCATCCAGAAGTAAAAAAAATATTAAAAGAATTTCCTGAAAGTAAAATTCACGCTATTACAGAACTCGGTGAAATAAATGATGATGACACAGATATAAATCAACCAAAGATGAAAAAGGAGAAATAATGGTTAATTTAGGTAATATGATGAAGCAAGCTCAACAGTTGCAAAAGAAAATGGCTGAAGCACAGAATAAATTAAATGATATTGAAGTTGAAGGTACTTCTGGGGGAGGTCTTATTAAAGTAATAGCTACAGCAAAAGGTATTTTTAAAAGAATTTCAATTGATGATAGCTTAATCAAGCAAGAGGAGAAAGAAATACTTGAAGATCTAATTGTAGCTGCAATAAATGATGCCAAAGAAAAAGGAGAAGCTGCAGCCCAAGAAGAAATGAAAAATCTCACAGGCGGCCTACCATTACCTCCAGGAATGAAACTTCCTTTCTAAAAATGGAGCAATCCCCAATAGATAAATTAATAAACGATATTTCAAAACTTCCAGGATTAGGAAGAAGATCAGCTCAAAGAATTGCTCTTTTTTTATTAAAAAATAAAGATAAAAATTTATCTCCTTTAATTGAGAGTTTAAACTTATCTTATAATAAAATTATTGAGTGTTCAGAATGTGGAAATATAGACATGGTAAATCCATGCAATATTTGTGCAAATCCTAAAAGGGATAAAGCAACAATTTGTGTTGTTGAGGATGTGTCAGATTTGTGGACATTAGAAAAAGTAGGATTTTATCGTGGTCTCTATAATGTTTTAGGTGGTTCATTATCAGCGATTCAAGGTATAGGAACTGATGAATTGAAAATAGAACATCTATTAAAGAGAATTGAAACAAACAATGTTAAAGAAATTATTCTTGCCTTAAGTACAACTATGGAAGGACAAACAACATCTTTTGTTATTGCAGATAAACTAGAAAAATTTCAAGACTTAAATGTAACAAGACTTGCACAAGGTATCCCTATGGGTGGAGAAGTACACTATTTAGATGAAAACACATTAAATACTGCATTCCAATCTAGAAAAAAAATTACATAAATAAAAATGGATAAATTACTTTACGTCCCAAATCCACTATTACGCCAAAAAGCAGATAAGATTCAGTCTGTTGGAATTAAGGAAAAAGAAATTGCCAAAAAAATGATGCAAATAATGATAAAAGCACCAGGTGTAGGTTTGGCAGCAAATCAAATTGGAATTCTAAAACAAATTGTGACTATATTTTTTGTAGATCAAGAGACTAAAAAAGAAACACAATATACATTATTTAACCCAAATATTGTTTCATACTCTCAAGAAAAAATTATTATGGAAGAGGGCTGTTTATCTCTTCCTGAACAATTTGCAGAAATTGAGAGACCTCAAAATATATTAGTCGAGTACTTAGATGAAAATAACAAAAAAATAACAAAAGAAGTTAGTGGAGTGGAATCAAGAATTTTACAACATGAAATTGATCATCTTTCTGGAAAGTTATTTGTAGATTATCTTTCTTCATTAAAAAGGAATATAATGATCAAAAAAGTACAAAAATTTTTAAAAAACAAAAAATTATGAATAATAAAAAAATAATTTTTATGGGTTCGCCTAAAATAGCCTCTAACTATCTTGACGCATTAATCAAAAGTAACTTCATAATTTCTGCAGTATTTTCACAACCTCCAAAAAAGAAATCTAGAGGAATGAAAATAATTGAATCTGAAGTCCATCAACTTGCAAAAAAAAATAACATTGAGGTTTTTTGTCCAAATACGTTAGATAAAGATACTATTGAAACAGTGAAAAAATTAAATCCTGATTTAATTGTTGTTATGGCATACGGTAAAATATTACCAAAAGATATTTTAGATTTACCACCATTTGGTTGTATCAATATCCATGTCTCTTTGTTGCCTAGATGGAGGGGTGCAGCCCCAATAGAGCATTCAATAATGAATGGCGATAAAGAAACTGGTATATCAATAATACAGCTAATCGAAAAATTAGATGCTGGACCAATTATTAATCAAAAAAAAGTAGATATAGAAGACGGTTGTAATAAAGATGAATTAAGTCAAAAATTAACAGAGGTTGGAATCAAATTATTAGCGGAAACTATTCCTCTTATATTTGACAAAAAAATTTCTTATTCTGATCAGGATGATAATGATGCAACATATGCAAATAAAATCTCTTCACTAACCAGAAAAATTAATTTTAATAAATCTGTAAATCAAGTTTTAAATCTTATAAGAGCGCATTCTTCTAAACCTGGTGCTTGGTTTACTATACAAAATGAAAGAATTAAGATTATAAAAGCAAGAAAATCAAATTCTAATGGTAATGCTTCCACAATTCTTAACGAGACCTTTGATATTGGTTGTAACGATGGAAGTATCGAGCCATTAATTTTACAAAGAGAAGGCAAAAATGCTATTTCTAAAGATGATTTTCTTCGAGGATATAGTTTTAAGGTTAATGAAATAATTAATGCCTAACTATAAGATTACATTAGAATATGATGGTACTAACTATGTAGGTTGGCAACGTCAAGAAAATGGTCCTTCTGTTCAGCAATTGGTTGAAGAGGCTATAGAAAAACTATCAAAACAAAAAATAACACTTTTTGGAGCTGGTCGAACAGATGCAGGTGTTCATGCAAGAGGACAAGTAGCTAATTTTGAATTAGAACAACATTTTGATACTGATACTATTAGAGATGGCATTAATCATTATCTAAGACCCCAACCAATATCTATTTTACATGCTGAAGAAGTAGATAAAGATTTTAATTCTAGATTTTCAGCTAAATTGAGATGGTATGAATACAAGATCTTAAATAGAAGATCGCCAATTACGTTAGATCAAAACAAAGTTTGGTGTGTACATAAAAAAATAGATACTGAAAAAATAATAAAACAATCACAACAATTTATAGGCAAATTTGATTTGTCTGCATTTAGGTCAATAAATTGCCAATCGAAATCACCAATTAAATCTATTAATTCACTGGATATAAATTTTAATCATGATGAAATAAATTTCTTAATATCAGCTAAATCTTTTTTACATTCTCAAGTTAGAATCATGGTCGGCACACTTGTTGATATAGGACTTAGTAAAATAGAAAAATCTATTTCAGAAATTATTCAATCCAAAAAAAGAGAATTTGCTGGAGTTACTGCGCCACCTGAAGGATTGTATTTATTGAAAATAGATTATTAATAAAAGCCAATCTCTGATAAACAAATATCTGCTTGAAAATCTTTAAATCCGGCAACTAGACCTAATGTTTTGATATTCTGACCAACTAATTTTTTAGGTTGATATGCATTTGATTTTTTAAATTCACTAAAGGGTGCTTTTATTACTGTCCACTCAGAATTAGTTTTAAAACTATACTTATAATATTGCCATGGAGCCATCGTCAGAGCGGTTCTTACATGAATTGAATACTCTTCATCATTACCAAACACTTTAAAATAAACACCCTCAAACTCTTCTGTTGATATTGAAGGTTTTAATTGATTTCTTATTTGAATAAAGCCACCGTTATTTTCAGTCGTGACATCTCCTGTCATATGATAACAATTAACATCATTAACTTTTGATATGATCGCTTTACCTTGCGACAACCCACCCATCACTCCATCAGTAAAAAAAGCCCAATTTTGACCTTGAGAAGAAATTCCAGGTGTTTCTAAGTTATCAAGTATCATTTTATTTTGAGATTGAAGATTGAATGAAAAAAATAAAATAAAAATAAAAATTATTAAACTTTTCAATTTTTACGATTTTCTGTTAATTTTTTCTTAATAAGAGATAAACCTGTTTCAACCTTAGATTTATAAGATTCTTCAAATGCCTCTAACTGCCAATCTGATAATCTAGATTTTAGTTCAAATAAATTATTTTGTTTCCATTCATTTGAGGTATTTTCATCTTTCCAAATATCTTTCTCTTCATTAGTTCTTCCACAGCCGTAGCAATACCCTGAGATTGGGTCAGTTTTGCATACGCTAATGCAAGGCGAAGTTACTTTGTTCTGTTCCATGATAATATACATATATTTTTTTTTAGTTTATTCCATTAAAACGATGTAAAACTTTAAAATTATGACTGATTTTAGCTATTTAAATGTTGATAATGCTTACAAATTAATCAAACAAAAGGTAACAAAAACTCCTTTAGTAACTAATGATTATATAAATAATCTTCTAGAAGCAAAAATTTATTTTAAACTTGAAAATTTACAAAATACTGGATCATTTAAACTACGAGGAGCTACACATAAAATTACAAAATTAATAGAAAATGTAAAAGACTCAGGCGTAGTGGCATATTCATCAGGTAATCATGCACAAGCTGTTGCTTATGCATCTATGATTAATAGCATTAGTGCAAAGATAATAATGCCTAAAACTGCACCTGAAATAAAAATAGAAAACACAAAAAATTATGGAGCAGAAGTTATATTATATGATGCTTATTTTCAAAATAGAGAAGAGATAGGAATTGAAATTCAAAAGAAAGATAATAGAGCTCTTATAAAACCCTATGATGATGAAGATATAATTGCAGGTCAAGGAACTGCAGCTATTGAAATTGTAAATGATTTGAAAGAGCAATCAATTGAACCTGATCTTTATTTATGTTGTTGTGGAGGTGGTGGTCTTATTGCAGGAACATCAACTTACCTAAAACATATTTATCCAAATATAAAATCATACTCTGTGGAGCCCGATGAATTTGATGACACAAAAAGATCTTTAGAAGCTGGTAAACTTATAGAAAATAAAAAAAATGCTAAATCTT
This sequence comes from uncultured Alphaproteobacteria bacterium, assembly GCA_902614085.1. GTDB lineage: Bacteria > Pseudomonadota > Alphaproteobacteria > HIMB59 > CACPNW01. Next base: position 33,485 of record CACMJS010000001.1, on the reverse strand, counting down.
TTTGTGATGCACTATTGGCACCACAACCTGGTAATATAACTTTTCAAATTAATTCAAATAATCTTGAAGGAGGATTAAGTGTTTCTGATGAAGAAGTAAAAAAGACAATAATTTTACTAGCTGAACAACTTAAAATAGTTGTGGAGCCAGGAGGAGCAGTTGCAGCTGCAGCAGTATTAAATAATAAAATTGATGTTAAAAATAAGAAAATTATAGTTATGATTTCTGGTGGTAATATCGATTTAAGTTTATTTAACATGTTATAATGAACCAATCAAATTTAAAAAAATTACAAAATCTATTAAAAGAAAAAGATATCGATATTTTTGTCATTAATAGAAGTGATGAATTTTTAAATGAGTATATTTCCCCAAATGCAGAAAGATTAAATTTTATAACAAATTTTTCTGGTTCAGCAGGAAGAGCAATTATAACGCCAACGGATGCCTTCTTGTATGTTGATGGACGATATACTTTTCAAGCGAATACTCAAATTAATGCCAAAGAAATTCAGCCAAAACATTTAAATAGCTTTTGGACAGATTTAAAAAAAATTTTATTAGAAGCAGAATATAAAATTGCATTAGATCCAACTCTTCATTCAATTATAGAAATAGAAAAAGTGGAAAAAATGTTAGAGAATTCAACATCTCAACTCCAACTAATAGATAAAAATTTTGTTGATTTAATATGGGAGAATCAACCAAAAACTCAGTATACAGATATATTTGATCACCCAACAAGTTTTGCTGGTCAGGGCAGAAGTGAAAAATTAGATATTTTAAAAAAATTTTTAGATCAAAATGAAATTGATCATTACTTTGTTTCTGGGCTTGATAATATTGCTTGGCTATTAAATTTAAGAGCAGATGATATTAAGTATACACCGCTGCTTTATTCTTATCTTCTTATTTCAAAAAATAATAAACACTCATTGTATATTAAAGAGTCTTCAATGCCAGAAATTCTAAAAAAAGAAATCCAAACACTAATAAATATTAATAATATTGAAAATATCGGATCAATTTTTAATAACATTAATTCATCTGAATCAATTGGTTTAGATTTTAATTCCACCACTTATTATTTTTTAGATCTTTTAAGAAAACAAAAAATAAATTCTAAAAATTTATCAAATCCATGTATTTTGTTAAAAGCTATCAAAAATGAAACTGAACTAGATGGGGCTAAAAAAGCACATATAAGAGATGGTGTTAGTATTACCAAATATATTTATTGGTTAAAAAATATCATGGATCCTAAATCAAATGATGAAATAAGTGTTGCAAATCATTTAGAAAATCTGCGAAGAAAAAATGAATTATTTCATTCTCTATCCTTTGATACAATATCAGCAATTGATAAAAATGCAGCCCTTCCTCATTACCGTGTTAGTGAAAAAGGAAAATCATCTTTCTCAGATAATAATATTTACCTTGTTGACTCAGGAGGGCAATATTTTGATGGTACAACCGATATAACAAGAACTATAATTTTAGGTGAAGCAACAACAGAACAAAAAGATAGATTTACGAGAGTTCTTAAAGGTCATATTGCCTTATCAAATCATGTTTTTGAAAAGGGAACAAAAGGAACTGATATTGATTATCTAGCAAGAAAAAGTCTGCAAGAAATTAATTTAGATTATGATCATGGGACAGGTCACGGTATAGGAAGTTTTTTGAGTGTACATGAAGCCCCACAACGTATTGCAAAAAAATCAATGTTTGATAGCGTTGAGTTGCTTCCGGGAATGATTTTATCCAATGAACCTGGATACTATAAAGAAAATGAATATGGCATAAGAACAGAAAATTTAGTCGTGATAAAAGAGAATAATAATAAAAAATTATACTTTGAAAACATTTCATGGTGTCCAATAGATTTGGATCTCATTGACAGTACTATGCTCGATCAAATTGAAAAACATTGGTTAAATACATATCATAAAAAGGTGTATGATACATTGGAGATGTACCTTGAAAATAAAGAGAAAGATTGGCTTAAAAAGGTAACTTCTGAAGTTTAACTAAAGCCGCCGATTATGCGGCTTTCTTATTAATATCAAATTCAGTTTTGAGAAGATGCTTGTCTAATTCAATTTTCCACTCTTTTCCATATTCAGATTTGAAATATTTTACTAAATCCTCATCATAATTGTAGTTTTTGTCACTTAAATCCTCGTAAACTTTATTAAAAAAATTAAAAACATTAATCATTATTTATTCCTTTCAATAACAAAATAGTAATTATTCTATGCAATCAAAGTATAAAAATATGAATTTTAATATGCAAAAAATGCATATATAAATATATTAAAAATTTAGATGTACTTAAATTTTCTAATAATGTTTAAAATTAATTGTTCCTGATTGACTTTGTAAATTAATACTTCATAAATTTTAAAATATTTTAACTTTCAATGATAATTATTTTAACACAATGCTTTCCATCTAGAGTAGGGGGAATTGAAACATTGATGTATGACTTAGCATTAAATTTAAGTCTCAAACACGATGTAAAGGTCTTAGCTGATCAACAAGACAGTGCTAAAGATTTGGAATTTGATAAAAACAATAAAAATTTTTCAATATTAAGATTTAAGGGTTTAAAATTTTTAAGAAAAAGAAAAAAATTTAATCAACTTAAAAATATATGTTCTTCAAATAATATTGAAACAGTCATCACTGATAGCTGGAAAAGTCTTGAGTTACCAATTAATTTTTTAAAAGAAAAAAAAATCCCAATTATTAGTCTTGTTCATGGAAACGAAATAATAATCAAAAACGATAATCATCATAAACGAATAAAAAAAGTTTTGGAATTAGCAAACGCATTAGTGGTCAATTCATTATATACTAAAAATTTACTTTCAAAAATAAGTGAAAACTTTAAAAAAATTGAGGTTATCTATCCAGGTGTAAAATCTACTAAAAATATTATAGAACAAGCAATAGATTTAGATGATAGTTATCCAACGTTGCTTACTCTTGCCAGACTAGAAAAAAGAAAAGGACATTCGTATATTCTTAAATCTATTTTTAATTTAAAAAAAATTTATCCAAATATTCAATATATAATTGCTGGTGAAGGTGATCAGTTAGAGAATATAAAGAAAGAAATAAAAAATTATAATCTAGAATCAAATGTGAAGTTAGTTGGAACAATAAATGAAAATCAAAAAAAATTCATTTTTTCTAAGACTGATATTATGATCATGCCGACAATAGATGAAACTCATGCAAATTCTATTGAAGGTTTTGGAATCGCATATATTGAAGCGGCACAATATGGAATTCCTTCAATTGCCTCAAATGTTGGAGGTACTCCTGAAGCTGTATTGCATAATAAAACAGGTTTAATTATTAATAATTTTAATGAATTAGATGAATCAATTAAGAATTTAGTTGAGAACAAACAAAATACAATTGAATTAGGACAAAATGCAAAAAATAGAGCAGAAAATGAATTAATCTGGAAAAAACAAGTAGTCAAATACAATAAGTTAATAGATGATATTCAATGACTATTTTATTTCATAACACAACTTTTGATAAAATTGATGTTTGGAAAAAAACAATAAAAAAATATTTTAAAAATGAAAAAATAATTTCAATTAAAGATTATAAAAATTTTAATGATGTAAATTGTGCAATTATATGGAATCTACCAGATAATACTCTTTCAAGACTAAAAAATCTCCAAGTTATTTTCTCTATGGGAGCTGGAGTAGATCATATTCTAAAACTTAAAAATTATAATAAAAAAATTCCCATTATCAGAATAAAAGATGAAGAAATGGGGGGGAGAATTGCCAATTATTCTCTAGCTCAAATACTAAATTATCAATTAAATTTTAAAATTTTTCAAAATTCTCAAATCAAAAAATACTGGTCTGGAGAAAGGACACCAATTGATAATAAAAATTTAACAGTAGGTATTTTAGGTCTAGGCTTTCTTGGTAATCATATCGCAAAATTACTAAACAAATTAAATTATAATGTTATTGCATATAAAAAAAATCGAGCAAAAGTAAAAAATGTAAAAATATATACAGGTAAAAATATCACTAGTTTTATCAAAAGCTCTGATGTTATCATTTCTATTCTACCATCAACAACTCAAACAAATAATATAATAGATAAAAAGTTTTTAAAGAATATGAAAAAAAATTCTTGTTTAATAAATATAGGTAGAGGAAATGCAATTGAAGAGAAAGACCTTCTGAATCATTTAAAGAAAAACAAAAATTTTTATGCTTATTTGGATGTCTTTAAAAATGAACCTTTAAAATCAAGTAGTCAATTTTGGAGATTGCCAAATGTAACAATTACTCCACATGTGGCAGGTGTAACAGCTATAGAGCCATCTGTTAAATATATGTACTCCAAATATAAAAAACTAAGAAAAAAGGAAAAATTAAAATCAGATGTTAATCCATCCGACGGATATTAATTGACATCAAAATAATTTTCTAAAATTCTAAAATAAATACTTTCTAATTTTATAATATCTTCAACAAAAACAAATTCATCTACTTTATGAAGAGTTTGATTTCTAAGACCTAACTCTACTACTTCACAATAGTTCTTTATATATCTTGCATCAGAAGTACCGCCATCAGTTGCTTGCTCAGGTGAGCTATTTCTTCCTGTGACATCAGAAATTGATTTTGAAATAATATTATATAAATCACCAGCTTTATTCAAAAATGACTCAGCTGTTGCATCATATGTATAAGTACAACTAGCGTTTTCTAGTTTAGAGAAAATCTTTTCTATTTTATTATCAATCCATTTTATAAGTGAGTCAGATGAGTGCATATCATTAAATCTAATATTGACTGTTGCTTTAGCTAATTCTGGAATTACGTTTTGAACAGGATTGCCAATATCAATAGTAGCGATTTGCACTGATGTTGGTAAAAAATTTTCATTACCTTCATCTAGCGGCTCTTCTAATATACTATTTAATAAATTCACTAAGTGATGTGAAGAATTTTCAGCTAAATGAGAATTCGCCGTATGTCCTTGAATACCTTTAACCTGAAAAAAGAAACTAACTGATCCTCTTCTTCCAATTTTTACTTTATCGCCGACCTCATTTTTAGAAGTTGGTTCACCAACAAGACAATGATCAAATTTATAATTTTGTTTACTTGCCCATTCTAGAATTCTTGGTGTGCCGTTTACAGAATCTCTTTCTTCATCACCTGTAATAATAAAGGAAATCTTTCCTGGAAAATTTTTATATTTATCTACAAATCTTTTAGCGGCACTAATGAAACAAGCAACACTGCTTTTCATATCTTCGCTACCTCTTCCATAAAGTTTGCCTCCATCTATTTGTGCAGAAAAAGGAGGGTATTTCCATGAACTTTCATTACCTACAGGAACTACATCTGTATGACCAGCATAAGCAAAATGTTTTCCTTCATTTCCTACTGTTGCAAATAAATTTTTTACTTCATAAGAATTGTTTCCAGAGAAAGTTAATTGATGACAGTCACATCCTATAGCACTGAGATGATTTTCAACGACTGTTAAAGCGCCCTCATCTTTTGGAGTTACACTTGCACATTTAACTAAAGATTGTGTAAGAGTAACTGGATCAAAATTAATTTCTGACATTAATCTCTTAAAAGATCATTGATTGATGTTTTGCTTCTAGTTTTTTCATCAACTCTTTTAACAATAACTGCACAGTATAAAGAAGGATTAATATCTCCTTCTTTTTTTCCTGGTAATGTACCTGGTACCACAACTGAATACGCTGGAACTTTTCCCATATGAATTTCCCCAGTTGATCGATCGACTATTTTTGTAGATGCTCCAATAAATACACCCATTGATAAAACCGCACCTTCACCAACAATAACACCTTCAGCCACTTCACTTCTAGCTCCAATAAAACAATTGTCTTCAATAATCACAGGATTTGCTTGAAGAGGCTCAAGTACACCGCCAATACCAGCGCCTCCAGAAATATGACAGTTTTTACCTATTTGCGCACATGAGCCAACTGTTGCCCAAGTATCAATCATTGTTCCTTCGTCAACATATGCACCAAGATTTACAAAAGAAGGCATTAAAACAACACCTTTAGCAATAAATGCAGATTTTCTTACAACAGCGTCTGGTACATATCGAAATCCTGCTTTCAGATGATCATCTTTAGTCCAATTTGCAGTTTTACTTTCTACTTTGTCAAACCAAGTGGCATGCGATGCTTTAATGATTTCATTATCATTTAATCTGAAACTTAAAAGAATTGCCTTTTTAATCCATTGATTAACTTGCCATTCATTATTAATTTTTTCACAAACCCTTAAGCTTCCACTATCAAGTTTGTTTAAAGTTTCATCTACTGCATTTCTAATATCACCAACAGTATTGACATTAATATTATCTCTCTCCTCAAAGGCATCATTTATAATTTTTTCGAGATCACTCATATTTTACCCTCATTTACATCTTTTAAAAATAAACTCAAATCTCTTGTTTGAAAATCTAAATATTCTTTAGATGCTTCAATATCATCAGAAAAATTCTCATAACCAGCATCAACCCAGACAGGTGTAAAACCAACTTTTTTTGCTGGAACTAAATTCTTTGCGATATCATCAAACATTGCTGATTTATTTGGTTCGATATTAAATAAGTCGATAATTTTTTCATAGGGAGAAATTTCTGGCTTAGGAATATAATCAGCCATTTTAATATCATATATTTCATCAAAAAAATTTGTTAGATTTATTTTTTCTAATACATCTAAGACATGTTGCTTATTTGCATTTGTATAAATAATTTTTCTTCCCTCAAGTTTATATAATTCATCATTAAGATTTTGATTTGGACCAACAATTGAGTAATCTAACTTATGAACTTCTTCTAAAAAATAATCAGGATCTACGCCATGGTTATCCATCATACCTCTTAGAGTTGTGCCATGTTGCTTGTAATATTTTGCTTGTAGTTTTTTTGCTTCAGCTAATTCCATATTTAAATTTTTAGCTACAAATTCACCCATTAACTTATGTACTTGCTGAAAAATTCCACTGTCTGCAGAGTAAAGTGTGTTGTCTAGATCAAATATCCAGGTATTGATGTTATCTTTAAAGCTCATTTAATTACTTGTTATTTGTGTACCAATTCCATGTTCAGTGAATAACTCTAATATTACTGAATGAGGAATTCTTCCATCTAAAATAGTAGATTTTTTAACACCTTTTTTCATTGCATCAATACATGTATTAATTTTCGGCTTCATACCTCCAGAAATATATTCTTTATTAGCAATACTTTTAGCTTCTTCTAAAGTTATTGATGAGATTAATTTTTCATCTTTGTCTAAAATTCCAGGTACATCGGTTAGTAATAATAATTTACTTGCCTGTAACTCACCTGCTATAAAACCCGCAACAGTGTCAGCATTAATATTATATGTAAAATTATTTTCATCCTTACCTAAAGGAGATATGACAGGTATTTGACCATTTTTTATAAAGTTAGTTAGCATATCTTTGTTTAATTTTATTGGTTGTCCAACAAAACCAATATCAACTATCTTTTCAATATTTGAATCACTATCTTTAATTTCCACATTCAATTTAGTTGCAGTGACTAAGTTATCATTACCAGATACTCCTATCGCTTTTCCTCCAGAGGCACTTATAGATTCGACTATTTCTGAATTGATATCTTTAGATAAAACTTCCTCAACTACTTTAATTGTTTCTTTATCAGTAACTCGTAATCCTTCAACAAATTGTGTTGATATATTTTTTGATTTAAGTCTCTTGCCAATTTGAGGTCCTCCACCATGAATAATAATTGGTGACACACCTACTTCTTTTAATAATCCAATATCTCTTGAAAAACTCTCAGACAGTTTTTTATCTCCCATTGCATGTCCACCGTATTTTATTACAATGGTATCACCACTATGTTCTCGAATGTATGGAAGAGCTTCAACTAAAGTTGAGGCTTTATGTATAAAATAAGCCTGATCACTCTCTGATAAAAAATCAAATTTCATATTTATTGTGATAACCCGTATATAGATCTTTGAATCTCTGCAATACCATTATTTTTTTTGGTCTCAGATTGATATATTTTCGTAAATGATTTTTTATAATTTTGCATTAAACTTAAAATTGATTTTTTTTGATATTCTAAATGGTTATTAGATATTTTATCTATTTTAGTTAAAATTATGGAAAATTTTCTTGAGCAATCGCTCAATAAATCTAACATATCAATATCAGAATTTTTAATACCAACTTTTGAGTCAATGAGTAAAAAAACATGATCAAGTGTATCTCTATTTTCTATATATTCTTCAATCAAGATCATTAAATTTTCTCGTGCAACTTTTGATACTTTGGCAAAACCATAACCGGGTAAATCAATCATATTTATTTTTTCACTAATTAAAAAAACATTTATAGCCTGTGTTCTTCCTGGAGTTTTACTAGTTTTCGCTAGTTTTTTTGTTTTAGTCAACGAATTTATTAAACTAGATTTTCCAACATTAGATCTACCTATAAAACAACATTCTTTTTTTATATCTGAATAAGGAATGTCTTTAAATGACTGAAAGGAACCTAAAAACTTATTATTATTAAAAAAGTTATTTAAATTTTTATTTAAGCTAGCCATTTTTGGCTAAAATTCTTCTTTGAATATACCATTGCTGCGCAATTGATAAAATATTGTTCACTGACCAATATAAAACTAAACCAGCTGCAAAACCAGCTAGTACAAAAGTAAATACAAATGGAAGTAATGCAAAAATTCTAGCCTGTGTTGGATCAGCGGGAGCAGGATTTAGTTTTTGTTGTAACCACATAGTGAAGCCCATAATGATAGGAAGAATACCAATATCAATTATTGACAGTATAGGCGGCACATCCCAAGGAACTAATCCAAATATTGTCATTAAGCCTAATGGGTCTGGTGCAGATAGATCATGAATCCATCCATAAAAAGGAGCGTGATACATCTCTATCGTAACAAACAACACTTTATACAAAGAGAAGAAAATTGGTATTTGTACTAAAATTGGTAGACAACCCGCAACAGGATTAGCTCCCTCTCTTTTATACAAGGCCATTAGTTCTTGCTGCATTTTTTGTCTGTCATTTGGATATGTTTCTTTTAATCTTTGCATATCAGGCTGAAGTTTTTTCATCTTTGCCATAGATTTAAAAGATGCCTGAGCTAGCGGAAATAAAATTAAACGCATTAAAATGGTAAAGGCAATTATTGCTAGACCAAAATTACCTGCGTAACCAAAAAACCAATTAATGGCATATGAAACAGGTTTAGTTAAAAAGCTAAACCAGCCCCAGTCAATTGCATCAGTAAATCTTGGTATAGAGAGATTTTCGTCATAAGCACTTAAGACATTTAATTTTTTTGCACCCACAAATAATTTTCCGCCGTAAGATATATTTTCGCCTGAGCTAATTTTATATATCTGACCAACGTAACCTGCTCTATAGCTATCACGTCCATTATTACCGTATCTATAATTGACATTAATAGATTGGTCAGCATCAGGAATTAAAGCAGACATCCAATATTTGTCTGTAAAACCTAACCAGCCTCCTTGTGTTTTATTATCGCAAAACTCTTTTTTTGTTTGCATTGATGAATTACAATCATCGGCAATATCATCATAATTTTTTTCCAATAATTCGTCGTTTATTAGACTAATTAAACCCTCGTGAAGTATAAAAAAATTAATTGTATCTGGTGTGTTTATTCTTTTGATTAATCTGTATGGAAAAACTTCAATATCTTCACCACTGTTATTTTCTATTTCCTGTGTAATTGTAAACATATACTCATCATCAACTTGATAGTTGATTTTGAAGGTTATGTTTCTATTATTCGTCCAACTAAGTGTAACAGGGCTTGAGGGGCTTAGAGTGGTAGAGTTAGTTTTCCAATTTGTTTCTAAATTAGGTAATTCAATGTTAGAATTTTTTAGCTCTTTCCAACCTGTTTCAATGTAATATGGATTAGCAGTCCCATCTGGTAACAAAAGCTGGATATTATTCGAATCAGGTTCTAAGCTAGTTTTATATTTTGATAATATGAGGTCATCTAAAATTGCTCCTTTTAGATTTATAGAACCTTTAATATATGCATTTTCAAAAATAACTCTTTCGGTTTGAATTAAAGCTTCATCTCTACTTTGTATTTCTGAAACAGCTTGGCTACTTTGTCCATCAATGGATGTTGCAGGCTCTAATACTTCATCTTCTTCAAAGGATGTTGTTTGAATTGGTTGAGTTGGAAATAATAATTGAAAAAAAATAATTATCGCAATTGAAATACCAATAGCCAAATATAAATTTCTTTGTTCGTTCATTTATTTAACTCAGATTTTTTAGGTACTGGATCAAATCCGTGTGAACCCCATGGATGACATTTTGAAATTCTTTTCACCGATAAAATTGATCCTTTAAATAACCCATGTTCCTTTAGTGCTTTAATAGAATACTCAGAACAGGTTGGTAAATACCGACAATTCTGCCCAAGTATTGGGGAAATCAATAACTGGTATGATCTAATTACTATGATTAAAGGTAATGAAATATATTTACTAACCATTTATCTTTCCCTTAAGTTCTAATAAAAGTTTATCAAATTTCTCTTCGAGCAATGACGTTTTAGCTATTAACACATAATATGAATTAATTTTACCATTAATAATAATTTTTCTAGCTAATTCTCTCATTATTCTCTTTGCTCTATTTCTTTTTACTGCGTTGCCAATTTTTTTGGAAGCTGTGTATCCTACACCTATAGAATTTTCTAGATCTTGATTGTGTAAAATTTGGATATTCATATTTTTACCTTTTATAAATTCTCCCTGGTTTCGTATCATAACGAAAGTCGATCTTTTCTTAATTGTAAATAATGTTTGGGCCATTTGGCCTTTTTAAGCGCTTAATTGAGCTCTTCCTTTTGCACGTCTTCTATTAATGATTTGACGACCTGCTTTAGTTGCCATTCTAGCCCTAAAACCGTGTCTTCTTTTTCTAATTACTCTACTAGGTTGGTAAGTGCGTTTCATAATAAATCTCTGGGCCTAATACGAATTCATTATATATAAGTCAAATATTTACTTATGTAATCGATGAAAATTTTCAGAAAAGCTAGTGAATTAGAGCCAAATTTAGTTTCAATCAAAGACAAAGGTCAGTCTATTGGTTTAGTTTTAACAATGGGAAACTTACACGATGGACATTTATCTCTCATTAGAGAGGCACAATTACATAACGAATTTGTGATCTGTTCAATATTTATTAATCCTACTCAATTTAACAATGAAAATGATTTCAATTCTTATCCAAAGACAATTGATGATGATATTTCTAAACTAGAAAATATTGGTTGTAATGTACTCTTCTTACCTGAAGTTCAAGAGATATACCCTAAAGGATTGGCAAAGAAAAAAATTGTAAATAATTTTAGAAATATTTTATGCGATAAATTTCGACCTGGTCATTTTGATGGAGTTACTACTGTTGTGGATCTTTTTTTTAATATGATTAAACCAACGAACAGTTATTTTGGTGAGAAGGATTTTCAGCAAGTAAAAATAATACAAGATTTAGTAAAAATTAATCATCACAATATTAAAATAATTCCATGTCCATCCGTACGAGATAAAGAAGGTATGAGTTTATCTTCAAGGAACTCTAAATTTTCAAATAATCAATTAAAAATTTTCAATGCATTAGGAAATAAAATTAAAGAACATATTAATCTATTAACGCAAAATGAAATTAATAATTTAGATCAATTAAAAATAGAGCTTCTTCAAAATAATATAAATAAAATTGACTATTTAGAGATAAGAAATGAAAATAATTTAGAAATAACAAAAAATTATTCTAAAGCTAGATTATTTATTGCTTTATATATTGGTGATATAAGAATTATTGACAATTTTAAGTTATATTAAGGTATTAACCAATTATATTCTGGTTCACTATTGTTAAATGTTAATTTTAATCTACGATGACCTGAAATTTCTAAATAAAGCCAATCAATTTCATTAATTTTATTTTCAACTACTGTAAAATTTTTATATCCTTTTTCACTTTCTTCATGACTTGGCTCCTTGCCGGTTAAGTGTTCAGGGATACCATCTTCTGGAAACTCTGTGATTGAACTTGGATCTTTCAATGTTAAGTAACATTTTCTACTAAACAATCTTGTTTTATCCCACATTTCTTTAGCTGTATCATTTTGATTATTAACCAAAGACGTTGTTTTGATTCGCATTTGAATTTTTAATTTATGATCATAAAACACAAATTGAGAATTAGTATTTTTTTTTAAATTAGGCACTTTTGGAGATCTAAAGTCTGTGTGAAAATTTAGTGTCATGCTACTGGGATCAAATTTTCTTAAGACTACAACTCTAGAATCTATTCCACCTTCACTATCAATATTACTAAAGACTGGCGTATGAAATGCGTGTTTTCTATCTTTAACTCCTCTTGTTAAATTTTTCTTTATATCCTCAAATATTTCTGCAGCATTTTCTTTTGAAGAAGTCGACATTGTTGTTGTAATATAAATTGTTTTGAAGAAATAGCTAGATAATGGAAATAAATAAAATTACGAATTTATTGAACCTGGAGCATGTTAAGTTTTTAATATCTATCTTTAAAGAAAATAATATTGAAATTCGATTAGTAGGAGGATGTATACGAGATGCTCTTCTTGAAAGAGAAATCAAAGATATTGATACAGCAACAACTTTGAAGCCTCAGGATGTTTTGTCATTACTAAAAGAGAACAATATTGAATATGATGATTTTGCTATTCAATATGGATCTATAATTGCTTATCCTCATAATCGAAAAATACAAATTACGACTTTACGTGAAGATATTAATCAAATGGGAAGACATACAAATGTAATTTACACCAACAGCTGGAAAAAAGACTCAGCCAGAAGAGATTTTACTTTCAATGCTTTATATGTTGGAAACAACAATAAACTACATGATTATTACAATGGCCAATCAGATTTAAATGAAAGTAAAATTTGTTTTATTGGTGAAATAGAGGATAGAATAAAAGAAGACTACTTAAGAATCTATCGATACTTTAGATTTAGAGGTTTATTTAATTTACCTAAAACATCTTTAAGTGATCAAAAAATTGTAGAAAAATATATTCACGAATCTTTGGCAGTGTTGACCAACGATGTAATAAGGCAAGAAATATTAAAAATGTTTAATATGTCTTTTCCTTTAAATTGTTTTTACATATCTCATCAAACGTTACAAAAATTTAAATGGGTTGAAATTGTACAAGAGCATTTCATACGAACAAAATATGATCTTGGATTAAATAAATGTCTCAATAAAATTGATAATTTAATAAATTAGTTTTTTAGTTTACAATTTTTGCACAAACCAAATATTTCTAAATTATGTTTTTTATAATTGAAGTTATTTTTTTCTGCTTGTTTTGAAAAATAAGAAAACAAATTATTTCCAGTTAGCTCAGTAACACTATCACAGTTTTCACATATCAAAAAAGATGTAGAAGTTTTTGCATTACAGCCTTCATGTTTGCAAGCAACATATGAATTTCTACTTTCTATTTTATGTACTTTGCCAATTTCTATAAGCTTATCTAAAGCTCTATAAACTTGAAGAGGAGATTTAATTCCCTTTTTTTGAATATCGAAAAGAATTGTATATGCTTTAAGAGGTTCTGATGAGTTTTCTAAAATATCAAGAACTGTTTTCTGGTTTTTGGTTAAATTTTCTGATGCTAATGCCATAATTTTAATTAACAAATAGTTTTCATTTTTGCAACTGACCCTTTATCTCCAGAGGAATAAGTGAAATAATAAATAATAATAATGCAACTACAATTATAGAAGGCCCTGAAGAAGTATTAATCTCAAGCGAAACAAACAATCCTGCAATTACTGATATGACACCAGCTAAAGTTGCAATTATAACCATTTGACGAGGACTGCTGCTAATATTTCTTGCAATTGCTGCAGGTATTAAAAGTAAACCAGTTATCAATAAAGCGCCAATCATTTTAATAGATAAAGCAATTACTCCTGCCAATAAGAGTGTGAATATAAAATTAGAAACTTCTGGTCGCATTCCTTCTGCTGCTGACAAATCATAATTTACCGTTGCTGAAAATAAAGATTTCCAAATAAAGTACAAAATCAATAATATTGCAGCACCACCTAAATAAACTATAGTTATATCTTCAACATCAACTGCAAGTATATCTCCAAATAATAAACCCATAAGGTCAAATCTAATTGATGTAAGAAACCCAATTAATACCAAACCTATAGCAAGTGTAGAGTGAGCAAGTAGACCTAGTAATGAATCTCCTGCGAGTTTTGTTCTTTTTTGTAAATTAATTAATAGTAAAGCAACAACAGCTGAAATTATAAAAACTGAAAATGTAATATTAAAGCTAAAAGAATAAGCTAAAGTTACACCCAATAATGCCGAGTGAGACAGCGTATCTCCAAAATAGGATAACCTTCTCCAAATTACAAGACATCCGAGAGGTCCGGCAATTATTGCAATACCAATGCCAGCTATGAGAGCTCTAGTAAAAAAATCATCAAACATTATTTGTAACTCTCCCATCTGTTTCATGAGAATGATCATGATTATGTTGATAAAGTGATAGAGTTGTGGCGTTATGTTCACCAAATAATTCTATGTATGCCGAATTCTTTACAATTGATCTTGGCGTTCCAGAACAACATATATGACCATTTAAGCAAATTACATGATCTGTAGCTGACATAACAAAATGAAGATCATGTGATATCAGTAATATTCCACAATTAAGTGTTGAACAAATTTTTTTAATAAGATTATAAAGTGCAATTTCTCCATTAAAATCTACACCTTGAACTGGTTCATCCAAAACAAGTAAGTCTGGTTTTTTTGCGATTGCTCTGGCGATTAAGACTCTTTGAAATTCTCCGCCAGATAAATTATGAATATCGTTATAGAGAAGGTTATCTACTCCAGTTAATTTTAAAGCATCAACAATTTCAAGATTATTTATATGACTTGTTAATTTCATAAAATCAACGACACGAAGAGGCATTGTCCAATCAATATTAATTTTTTGTGGTACGTAAGCCATTTTTGAAGCAAAGTTTTTTATTTGTCCTTCATCAGACTTAAGTATCTTAAGTATCATTTTAGCTGAAGTTGTTTTTCCAGAACCATTAGGCCCTATTAGAGTAACAATTTTCCCCTTGTGAATTTCCAAGCTTATTCCTCGTACAATCCACTTGGATGACTTGTACACACCACAGTTATCTAGTTTAACCAATAAATTATTATTTTCTGCCATTTTATTATTTACAACTTAAAATGTTATATTATAACATTACAATACTTTAACACACTTAAATCTAATAGGAATACTTTTATGAAACAAATGAATATTTTTCTACATGTTTTTAAAATTATCTTGTTTTCAGGAATTCTTGTTGCAACTGCATCTGCTAGAGCAGAACTAAAAGTTGTAACGACTATTAAACCACTTCATTCATTGATTGCTAATGTTATGAATGGAATTGGTGAACCTGGACTTATAATTGAAGGAAGCATATCTCCACATAGTTTTACTATGAAACCATCTCATGCAAAAATGCTTGAAGAAGCAGATATAGTATTTTGGATTGGTGAGAGTATTGAGACATCATTAGAAGAACCTCTGGAGTCAATAGCAAAAAGTGCTGAAGTCGTAGAGTTTATGGAAGTTGAAACAATTGCTAAATTAAAATTTAGAGAAGAATCTATATTTGGTGACCACGATGATCACGACGATCACGACGACCATGACGATCATGATGACCATGACGACCATGACGATCACGATGATCATGACGATCATGACGATCACGATGATCATGATGACCATGACGATCATGACGATCACGATGATCATGACGATCACGACGATCACAGTGGACACGACGACCACGGTCATGCACATGGTGAATTTGATGCTCACATTTGGTTAGATCCAATGAATGCTAAAGAAATGGTTCATGAGATTGCTCATGAGTTAGGTGATTTAGATCCTGCCAATAAAGAGAAATATGAAGCAAATGCTGATGCAACAATCAAAGCTTTAGACCAATTGATAAATGACGTTAGCAAGGATATTAATTCCGATGCAAAATTTGTCGTTTTCCATGACGCCTACCAATACTTTGAAGAAAGATTTGGTGTAAGAGCTGCAGGAGCTTTAACATTGAATACTGATGTTTTACCTGGTGCAAAGCAAATAGCTGATATTCAGGATGTTATTAAGGATAAGGGAATAAAATGTATTTTCTCTGAACCTCAATTTAATCCAAAGATTATTTCAACAATAGCTGAGGATATGAATATCAAAACAGGAGTTTTTGATCCTTTAGGTGCTAACATCGATGCTGGTAAGTCACTTTACTTTACGTTGATTAGTAATCTCGGGGACGAGCTTAAAGGCTGTTAATTTTTAATATTTAAATAAATTCCACCTTGTATTAAGGTGGAATTTATAGAACTAATTATAAGGAAATTGATATGGAAAATACTTCTCAGGTTCCAGTTACGATTTTAACAGGTTTTCTTGGAGCTGGAAAAACAACACTTTTAAATCGAATTTTAACTGAACAGCATGGACGTAAATACGCTGTCATTGTTAATGAATTTGGTGAGCAGGGAATTGATAATGACCTTGTTGTTGATGCTGATGAAGAAGTATTTGAAATGAATAACGGTTGCATTTGTTGCACTGTTAGAGGTGATTTAATTAGAATTCTTAGTGGTTTAATGAAACGTGCTGACAAACTAGATGCAATTATAGTTGAAACAACTGGTTTAGCTGATCCAGCCCCAGTTGCTCAGACATTTTTTGTTGATCAAGACGTTGCTGATAGAACAAAATTAGATGCAATTGTTACAGTTGCTGATGCTGTTCATCTAAGTTCTCAACTAGTAGATCATCATGAAGCAGAAGAGCAAATTGCTTTTGCTGATGTAATTTTGTTAAATAAAGTTGAACTTGTTGAAGATAATGACATTGTGAAAGTTAATGATCGTATTAGAAAAATAAATCCTTTTGCAAAGATTATTAAAACAACACGTTGTGATGCACCTCTTGATGAAATCGTAGGCTTAAATGCATTTAGTCTAGATAGAGTATTAGATATTGAACCTGACTTTCTTGAATCAGATCATGATCATGAACATGATGATGATGTTACTAGTCTATCCTTTGTATCTGATACACCATTAGATATGGATAAGTTTCAAGATTGGTTTGGAAATTTACTTAGGACTAAGGGCCAGGATATTCTTCGATCAAAAGGCATTTTGAACTTTAAAGGTGAAGAAGAGCGATATGTATTTCAAGGAGTGCATATGCTTATGGATGCTTCACCAATGGGACCTTGGCCTAAAGGAAAAGATAGAAGTTCTCGAGTAGTATTTATTGGTCGTGATCTTGATAATATGAATCTTAAGGAAGGCTTTGAAAATTGTAAATCAGCATGAACGCTGATTTAGAAAAACTTCAAGAATCAAATAAAACTGAACTTGAAAGAAGAGGTTCAATTTTTAATATTGGAGCTCCAGCTACAGAAGCGGTTACAATTCGTGATCAAATAGCGGTAGGATTTGGAGACGGCACCGTAAGATTTTTTCAATCTGGATCTGATCCTAAAATTGTTAAAGCACATAAGGGTGTAGTGTTGAGTATGACAAATTATGAAGATCATGTGTTAACGGGAGGAGACGATGGACGTTTTCTAAAAATATCATCTGATGGAAATATTGATGAAATTTTTAATTTTGGTTCAAAGTGGGTTGACTGTGTAGCTTCTCACAAAGATACTAAAGTTTGTTCATCAGGAAAGACTGTTTATATTTGGACAAAAAACAAAGATAAACCTCAAACTTTAGAGCATCAAAGTACTGTTGCTGGATTAGCATTTGATAATAAAGGTAAGCGTCTTGCGGTCTCAAGATACGGTGGAGTAACAGTGTGGAAACTTAATAATAATAAATGGACAGCATCAAATTTTACCTGGAAAGGATCGCATGGAACTGTAACGTTTAGCCCAGATACAAAATATATTGTAACTGCAATGCAAGAAAATCAAATTCATGGTTGGCGCATAAATGACAAAGCGGATTTAGCAATGAGAGGTTATCCATCAAAAATTAAAAGTTTTACTTGGGTTGGTGATACACCGTATTTGGTAACATCTGGATCCAGTGATGCAGTTTGCTGGCCATTTGATGGTAAAGAAGGACCAATGGGGAGAAAGCCAATTGTTGTTGCAAATGGTGGTAAAGAACTTGCAACATTTGTTAAAGCACTTAATGGAGAAAAAGCTGTTTTCACCGGTTTTACAGATGGGTCAGTTTTATTAGCAGAAATTGATGAAAGCAAAAAACCAATTATGATTAGAAGTTCAACAGGTTCAGAAGTTTCAACAATAGCTATATCTAGTGATAACTCACAAATATTAATTGGCGATATGAAAGGTTCTATTCTTTTATCATCTTTATGGGCAGACAATTAAAGGAGAAAATATGTTTAATCGTAAAACTCAAAATGTTGAAAAAATAAGAAATCTTAAACATTTAATTTCCAAGAAATATAAATTACCAGAAAATACTATAATAAGTATTGCTGAGCTCAGTTGTCATGAACCTGATTGTCCACCAATTGAAACTGTAATTACTGCAAGAAATGAAGACAGATCAATGAAAAATTGGCGAGTTGCAAAATCAATAGAAGAAATAGAGGAGTCAGATATTAATAATCTAACAAATCACACTCATTAAATTATTAAATTTAAAATAATTTATTAACAGCAATCTCCACCTTCACAAGTACAGCAACAGCTACAACTGCAACCACACTTTGGTGGGTTTGGATTTTGATTTTTCATAATCATACCTATATATTTTATAATAATTTAAAATACAAATGAGAAAAGCATTAGAAATTAAACAATGTATGAAGACTTTCGAGGGTGATGGGATACCTGTAACGAGAGCTTTCCCTGTCCCTGGTATGAGAGAAAATGATCCATTCCTTCTTTTTGATCATTTCGGCCCAATTAATTATGAGCCAGGAGGAGCAACTGGCGTACCTGCGCATCCTCATTGTGGATTTGAGGCAATTACTTACATGCTTGGTGGTGAAGTAGAACACAGAGACTCATTTGGCGGACAAGCAGAAATTGAAACTGGTGATGTACAATGGATGACAACTGGTTCAGGTTTAATTCACTCTGAATTAGTAACAGAAAAATTCAAGAAGAGTGGCGGTATCATGCAAGGTTTACAAATCTGGGTTAACCTTCCACAAAAAAATAAAAAAGTGAAACCTTGGTACCAACATATTAAAAGAAATACTATTCCAACAGTATCTGAAAATGCAAATATAGAAATTAAAGTTCTTGTGGGTGAAATAAATGGAACCAAATCCAAAGTTCAAACATATTCACCTGTATCAATATTTGATATTCAATTTTCAAAACCAGATATGACAAAGTTTAATGTTGATAAAGAACAAAATCTTATGATCTATATTATTGATGGTCAGTTACAGTTTAATGAGCAAGATAAAATTGCTAATAAAGGTGATATGATTTACTTTGATCAGTCAAGTGATGAGATTCAACTTACATCGATATCAGAAAAGGGATCCTACCTAGTTTTAGCAGGTAAGCCGCTTAAAGAACCTGTAGCACGTTATGGTCCTTTTGTGGCGAATTCTGAGGGAGAAATCAAGCAAGCAATGATGGACTATCAAGAAGGAAAGATGGGAAGCTTAGCTTAAGTTAATTGACGTAACATTTCACCAGCTACAATAGCAACTGAACTACTAAGATTGATCGATCTAGGCCCTTTTATCATTGGTATTGTTAATCTTTCATCGACAGAGCTATGGACAAAATCAGGTGCTCCTGCACTTTCTCTGCCAAATAAAATAATATCATTTGATTGAAATTTATAATCGAAATAACTTTTTTTACTTTTTGTTGTTAGAAGAATGAGTCGATATGAATTATTTTGTGACCACTCATAAAATTTTTCCCAACTTAAATGTTTTTTTAATTCTAGATAATCATAGTAATCCATTGATGCTCTTTTTAATCTTTTATCATCAATCACAAAGCCAGCCGGTTCAATTATATCCACTGGTATTCCAAGACAGGCACCTAGTCTAAATATGTTTCCTGCATTTTGTGGTATGTCTGGTTCAAAAAGAGCAATTCTCATGTTTTTTTACTATATTATTTTATTACTTGCGTCACGCTGGCACATATTTAAAAAGTATTTTTTTAAGTAATTAAGATATAAGAAATTCAAAATAAATGGCAAAAAAACCCAATAATAAGAGAAGAGATTTCCTACAACTTAGCACAGTAACGCTTGGTGCTGTAGGAACAGCTGCATTTATATGGCCATTTCTAAAAAGTATGAGTCCAGCAGAAGACACATTAGCTGCAGGATCAACCGAAGTAGATATTAGTGCTATTGAAGAAGGTCAAAGTATAACAATAAAATGGCGAGGAAAACCAGTTTTTATAAAGAAGAGAACAAAAGATGAGATCGAAGCTGCAAAAATGGTTCAGGCTGGTGATTTAAGAGACCCACAAGATGATGCAGATCGAGTACAAAAAGAAGAATGGTTAGTTTTAGTTGGAGTGTGTACACACTTAGGTTGTGTTCCACTTGGTCAGAAAGTTTCAGACATGAAAGGTGAGTACGATGGTTGGTATTGCCCATGTCATGGTTCTCACTATGATACATCTGGAAGAATTAGAAAGGGACCAGCTCCTAAAAACTTGGACGTTCCGCCCTATACCTTTTTAAATGATACTACGATAAAGATTGGATAGTTATGGATCAAAATAGAAAAGTACATCAATTTAAAAATCCTGTCCTAAACTGGATTGAATTTCGTTTACCAATAATTTCTTATTTCAAAAAAGAATATGGTGATTATCCAATGCCTAAGAATTGTAATTATTTTTGGAGCTTTGGTGCATTAGCAACAATTACACTTGTTACAATGATTGTAAGCGGAATTTTTCTTGCAATGAATTACACACCACACACTGATATGGCGTTTGATAGCGTTGAAAGGATAATGCGAGATGTCAATTATGGTTGGTTAATGCGATATATTCATTCTAACGGTGCAGCCTTTTTCTTCATCATTGTTTACATTCATATAGTAAGGGCAATGTATTTTGGTTCTTATAAATATCCTAGAGAACTAAATTGGATTTTAGGCGTATTCATATTTCTTTTAATGATGGCAACTTCTTTTCTTGGCTACACTTTACCGTGGGGACAAATGTCTTATTGGGGAGCAACAGTTATAACTAATTTATTTAGTGCTATTCCAATCATTGGTGAAGGATTAAAAACATGGCTTCTTGGTGATTACAATGTTGGAAATGCTACTTTAAATCGTTTCTTTGCTCTTCATTACGTTTTACCATTTGTTATTTTTGGTGTTGTTGGATTGCATGTTGCTGCTGTTCACGTTCATGGATCAAACAATCCTGATGGAATTGATATTAAAAGTAAAAACGACTCAGTAAATTTTTTTCCATACATGCTTATCAAAGATACGATTGCAATGTGTGCATTTGGCGTCGCGATTTCTGCAGTAATTTTCTTCGGACCAAACCTTATGGCGGAGGTTGATAATTATATACCAGCAGACCCACTTGTGACTCCAGCTCATATTGTTCCAAACTGGTATCTTGCGCCTTTTTATGCAATTTTAAGAGCAGTACCTGATAAACTAGGAGGAGTTCTGCTAATGTTTGGGGCGATAGTAATTCTCTTTGTATTGCCTTGGCTTGATAGATCAAAAGTTAGAAGCTGTAATTATAGACCAATATATAAATGGTTTATGATGGGTTTTTTCGTTAACTTTTTTGTATTAGGTTATGTTGGAATGCTTCCAGCTGAGGGTTTATATCTTTTAATCGCAAGAGTTGGTTTACTTTATTATTTTGGTTTCTTCTTTATCATTACCCCATTTGTTGGTTGGATAGAAAAACCAAACAAACTTCCTCTTAGTATTAGTGATGTCTATGCCAAAAATATAGCATCAAATATAGGAGGAGGAGAAAAAGGAATGCCTTCACCAGCAATGCAAAAAGATACCAATCTATAATGCGTTTATTATTCATTATTTTTTTATTTTTCTCTTCAAATATATTTGCAGCTGAGATGAGTAGTGAGAAAATGCCTAAACATGAATGGTCATTTCAAGGAGTGACAGGAACTTTTGATAGAGCTGCAATTCAAAGGGGCTATAAAGTTTATAGAGAAGTATGTGCAGGATGTCATTCAATGAAACTGCTATATTACAGAGATCTTATTGATGTTGGTTTTTCTGAGGCTCAAGTAAAAGTAATTGCTTCTGAATATACTGTTTTAGACGGTCCAAACGATGACGGCGAAATGTTTGAAAGACCAGCTAGACCAGCAGACAGATTTGTTAATCCATACGCCAATGATAATGAAGCAAGAGCAAACAATAATGGAGCATATCCTCCAGACTTAAGTGTAATTACGAAAGCTAGAAAATATGGAGTTGATTATATTTACAACCTTCTTTTAGGTTATGTTGAGCCTCCAAAAGGGATGGAAGTTGGAAATGGAATGTATTATAACAAATGGATGGCTGGAAATCAAATAGCTATGCCAGCGCCTATTGCAGATGGAAGTGTAGACTATGATGATGGAACAGATAACAACGCACAACAGTTATCAGCTGACGTAACTCATTTTCTTCATTGGGCAGCTGAACCAGAAATGGAAGAAAGAAAAAATTTAGGAATCAAAGTAATATTATTTTTTATTATTCTAGGAACTATTGTGTACTTAGCAAAAAATAGACTTTGGCGAGATATTACTTAGACATTAAATAAAAAATTCATTACATCACCATCTTTGACGATATAATCCTTACCTTCTTGTCTTAATTTTCCTGAATCTCTACTTCCAGCATCGCCATTATTTTCAATATAGTCGTCATAAGAGACAGTCTCTGCCCTAATAAAACCTTTTTCAAAATCAGTGTGAATTTTTCCTGCAGCTTGTGGTGCAAGTGTTTCTCTTTTAATTGTCCATGATCTTGTTTCTTTTGGACCACATGTAAAATAGTTAATTAAACCTAAAAGTTCATATCCTGATTTTATTACCTTATTCAATGTTGTTTGATCTAAATTAAGTTCTTTAAGAAATTCAAGTTTTTCTTCTTCATTATCTAATTCCGCTATTTGTGCTTCTATTGATGCAGAGATCAATACTACAAAATGATTATTTTTTTTGGCAAACTCGATGACTTTTTTTGATAATTCGTTTCCAGTATGAATTGATTCTTCATCTACATTACATATGTACATAGTTGGCTTTAGACTAATTAAGTTTAGACTATTTACAAAGTCAATTTCATTACTAGCAAACTCATCAATTTTTAATATGCTATTGGCATCTAGCATTTGTAAGATTTTATTTATTATCTCAAATTGATGTTTAGCTTCTTTGTCGTTTGCTTTTAATTTTTTTTCTAAACTAGTTTTTTTATTATTTAAGCTTTCAAGATCAGCCAATTGTAATTCTAAATTTATTGTTTCAATATCATCTAATGGATTAATTTTTGATGATACATGAGTAATATTAGGATCTTCAAAACATCTAACAACATGAGCTATTGCATCAACTTCTCTTACATGCCCTAAAAATTTATTTCCTAAACCTTCTCCTTTTGAGGCTCCTTTTACTAATCCTGCAATATCAACAAAATCCATAAAAGAAGGAATTATTTTTTCACTTTTTCCGATGATTGCAAGTTTATCTAATCTATCATCAGGTACTGCAACTCTTCCTATATTTGGTTCTATAGTTGCAAATGGATAATTTGCAGCCTCTGCTTTATTTGATTGGGTAAGAGCATTAAATAAAGTAGATTTACCAACATTTGGTAATCCAACTATCCCGCACTTAAATCCCATATTTAATTTTGCTCACTTATTTTTGTTAAAAATAGAGGGATATCTGAAAATATTAATTCTATATTTTTTACTATTTTATCTATTTTATTATTTATTGTTTCTTGTTCTGATTTTAAAAATTTATTTAAAACATAACTTGAAACTAAATCTTTATGTCCAGGATGATCAATTCCAATACGTATTCTAAAATAATTTTCCCCTATAAATTGGTCAATACTTTCCAATCCATTATGACCTCCGTTTCCACCACCTTGTTTTATTTTTACTTTCGATAATTCTAAATCAAGGTCATCATGTATAACAAAAGTATGGTCTAATTTTATTTTATAAAAATTTACAATTTCTGAAACAGCTTTTCCAGATAAATTCATGAATGTAAGAGGTTTTAACACAAAGATTTTTTGATTATTAATTACACCTGAATATAATTCTTTTATTTTATCTTCTTTGATTTTATTCAAATTAAAATCTGAGATTATATTATCTGCCAAATGGAAACCTACATTATGTCTGGTGTTTTTGTAATTTACACCTGGGTTCCCAAGTCCACAAATTAAAAACATATAATGAAATATAAAGTAAAGTTACTTAGATTCTTTATTTTCTTCTTTATTATCAGAAGATTCTTCCTTCTTTTCCTCTGATTTCTCTTCCCCACCTTCTGCTGCACCTTCTTCAGTTGCTTCTTCAGTTTTAGTTTCAACTTCTACAGTTGGTGGCACTAAAGTAGCTATTACGAAATCTCTATCTGAAATAGTAGGAGCAACTCCCTCAGGTAGTTGAATATTACTAATTTTTACTGCATCACCTATTTCACTTTCAATTAAATCAAATTCTAGTTTGCTAGGTATATTATTTGCATTACATGTAAGTTCAACAAGTCTTCTAACAGTATTTAAAACTCCACCTTTTTTCAAACCAGGACATTTATCTTGATTTAAAAATTCAACAGGAATTTCAACGTTTACTTTTGTATTTTCTTGCACTCTTAAAAAATCAAAATGTATAAGTCGATCACTTACAGGGTGATATTGCAATTGTTTAGGAAGTATTTTTTCTTTCTTTCCATCAACATCAAGATCGATAATTGTTGAATAGAAAGAACCAGTACCCATTAATTTTTTGAGTATTTTATCTTCTAGAGCAATTTTTTTAGGCTCAGTACCCTTGCCATAGATAATACCAGGGACTAATCCCTTCATTAAAAGACTATAATTTGAGCCAATATCTTTATTTCTTTCTATCGCTTTAAAATCACTCATAAAACAAAAAATTTAATCGAAAAGGGCGGACACTGAAGTATCAGTGTTAATCCTTTTAATCGCATCACCCATTAAAGGAGCAATACTAATATGTCTAATGTTTTTTGTGCTTTTTACCTCTTTAGAAGGCTCTATTGTATCCGTTAATACCAATTCTTTTATGCTTGAATTTTCAATCTTTTTTAGCGCATCTCCAGATAATACACCGTGAACAATATAAGAATAAATTTCTTTAGCCCCATTTTTACTTAGAGCTTCTGCAGCATTACATAGTGTACCTGCAGAGTCAGCTATATCATCTAATAAGATACAAGTTTTATCTTTTACATCTCCGATAATATTCATCACTTCAGACTCACCAGCCTTTTCTCTTCTTTTATCGGCAATTGCTAGTCCAGCCTCTAACCTCTTAGCAAAAGCTCTAGCTCTTACCACACCACCAACATCAGGTGAAGCAACAACTAAATCTTTGTTTCCATTAAATCTTTCTTTAACATCATCGATTATCGGTCTTACAGAAAAAATATTATCTAGAGGAATGTCAAAAAAACCTTGAATTTGACCAGCATGCAAATCCATTGTTAATACCCTATCAGCCCCCGCAGATGTAATTAAATTTGCAACAAGTTTAGCAGTTATTGGTGTTCTAGGACCGGTCTTTCTATCTTGTCTTGCATATCCATAATATGGGATAACAGCAGTAATCCTTTTTGCTGAACCTCTTCTTGCAGCATCAATTGTAATTAAAAGTTCCATTAAATGGTCATTTGCTGGATGTGATGTCGATTGAATAATAAAAACATCTTCACCTCTAATATTTTCATTTATTTCCACAAATATTTCTCTATCATTAAAAGTTCTAACAGAGGCATCTGCTAATGGCACATCAATATGTTTAGAAATTTTTTCTGCTAGGGATTTGCTACTATTACAGGCGATTATTTTCATATAATCAAATTAATTACTATATTAGAATAATAATAGATCAACTAAAATTAATCATCAAATGCAATGATATTAAGCATTCTTCCAGTATCTTTAAATTTTTGTGATTCCCTACGATGGCTGAAAAAAACTCTCTTATTTGAGAAGGTATCTTTGTTAATATTATATATATTTTTAATACCCAATTCCTTAAATTGAAAGTTAATCAATCTTCTTAAATTAAATAAATCTTTGTCTTTATTTTTGTATTTGAAGAAAATAGAGTATCTTTTATTTTTGCTTATAAACTTACTTTTAAAGTCTTTTGATACTTCAAAGTTTTTGAAGCTCAAACAAGGACCAATAAGAACGACAACATTTTTTTTAATTATTTTTTGTTTAACAAAATATTCTATACCTTTAGCAGCTATATTTTTTAATGCACCTTTCCAGCCTGAATGAAGGGCACAAATATATCTTTTATGTTTATCAAAAATAAAAATTGGACAGCAATCTGCAGTTAAAACCCCTAAAGCTATTTGCTTATTGCTCGTGATTAACCCATCTCCAGAATACTTTTTACCTATATTTTTTTTATTAATTTCTACAATCTTGTTGGAGTGTATTTGACTAATAAATTTAATATTTTTTTTGATATTTAAATTTTTTAGACAAATATCAATATTTTTATTTACATTTACTTTAGTATCTTTGCGGTTAAAGCTACAGTTTAGTGAATAGTTTTCTTTTTTTGATACTCCACCATTTCTAGTAAAAAAACCAGCTCTAACAAAAGATTTAATTTTTGCATGTGTAAAATAATTTTTAATAATCATAAGTTAGAAACAACAAGACACTTAAATAAGTTTCCCATCCTATCAACATTAATTAATCTATCCACTTCCTCATCCAGTAAATTTTTATTTAAATTTGAATTTTTAGTTAGCAATTTTTGTTTTCGTTCTAATATTCCATATTTTATTAAAAAATCTCTTTGTGAAACAAATTCGTTGATTTGTAATCTATTTTGTTTTGCTATTTCAATTAATTCATTAAAATTTACATGACTTGAAATGTCTTGTTGGCCTATATTTTCAAATATACTGGTTTTTTTATGGTTATATATTGCTTGTAACGTAAAGTTTTTTATTTTCTTATTATATCCATAATCGATTAAAATACATACACCTCTATTTTTTTTGAGATATTTACATATTTGCTTAAAATACCTATTCCTTGAATAAGAAACTTCATAAATTTTTTGTCTTTTGTATTTACTTAAATAATCTAATATTTTTTTACTAATTACTCGTTTATTTATAGAATAATATTTATTTTCCTTTTCATTAAATTTTACATATTTTTCAAACCAATGATTATTATCATTTAAAAATTGCCTTACAGGAAAACAATCAAAAAATTCATTTGAATATATTATTGAAGGCAGTTTAGATCTGAAATTTAAAACTTTTGACCATCTAATTTTTGATTGTTTAAAATAATTTAAATTTTTTTCTTGTATTTTTCTTAATTCTTTATTTATTTCTATAAAATAAACATCAGCATTTTCAAAAAAATCTGGAAGTATTTTTGCAGTTCTTTCAATATCTTTAAATAAAGTGCCATTTCCTGGACCCAATTCAATTAAATTAAATTTTGAGTTAATTTTTTCTTTCCAATGATAGAGTAAATACACGCCAATAATTTCTCCAAACATTTGTGAAATTTCTGGAGATGTAACAAAGTCAAATTTTCTTCCTATAGGTTTTTTGCTTAAGTAATAGCCATTTCTTTCATAAAGAGCCAAGTTAATAAATTTATCTAAACGCAAATTTTTTTTATTGTTAAGAACTTTTATTTTATTAATTTTTCTTTTGCTTAACATTTTGAATTATCAATATTCCAAAAATAAAAAAAGGTATACATAGTATTTGACCCATTGAAATAAAATTAAAAAATAATCCTAGGTGCAAATCTGGTTCTCTTACATATTCAATTAAAAATCTAAATATGGAATAAAATATTAAAAACTGACCACTAATTAATCCATAAATTTTGTGTTTTTTTATCTTATAAAAATAGATTAATAATATGAGAAATAAAATTATTCCCTCAAGAAAAGCTTCGTATATTTGAGAAGGATGTCTTGGTATATTATCTATCGATGGATAAATAACTGATATATAAAAATCGGTTGGCCTACCTATTAGTTCTGTATTAATAAAGTTTGCAATTCTACCAAAGAATAATCCAATAGGAGCAACGATTGAAACTAAATCAGATAGGTAGAAAAAACTTTTTCCATTAATCTTTGCAAATATTAAAGTACTTATTATTATACCAATCAACCCGCCATGAAATGACATACCTCCATTCCAAATTTCAAATAGATAAAAAGGATTAGTTAAAAACTCATTTAGTTGATAAAAAATAACATAACCTGTGCGTCCTCCAATAATAACACCTAATACTGCCCAAATAAGAAAGCTATCTATATTTTTATTGCTGTATTGATTTCCATAAATTTTGTTTAATCTTTTAATAATATAAATCCCTAATAGAAATCCCAAGATATATGCTAAGCTGTACCATCTTATCTCAATGTAACCGATTGATAAGATGGCAGGATCTATTGATGGTTGAATAAAATTCATTTATCTATATTTAATATTATAACATGGTTGATAGAAACAAAATACTTTCCGATTTATCGAAATTTGCAGTCGATGCTATGAGTACTTTTTCAGGTGTTAAAGAAGAAATTGAAACAATTGTATCTTTACGAGTTAACAAAATAATAAAAAAAATGAATCTTGTTAAAAAAGATGAATTTGATGCACTTAAAAAAATGGTTCAAAAAGTAATGATGGAAAATGAAAAATTAAAAAAAACATCTTCAAGATCAGTAAAATCTAAGAAAAAAACAGTTAAAAAGAAAAAAACTATTAAAAAGAAATCAAAAAGTTAGGAATCCTCAACTAATTCACATTTTTTGTAGATTTTGCCTTGCAAAATACGAGTCTAATCTAGTAATCAATATGTAGTACTATTTATATGTGCCATGACTATATAGTGTATGGAAAATGAGAATATTTTGTTAAATCCTATAGATATCATTGAAGATGTTATTCATCAAAAAAAATGGAATTTTAGTAGAGCTGCCGATCATGAATTAGTTGCTGAGATAGCATCTCATTGGTGTGCTTACAGATTATATTTTACGTGGTCTGAAAATATTAACGCGTTAAGTTTTTCAATAACTTTTGATATTAAGTTTCCTGAAACTAAACTCAATAAGGCGTATGAACTACTAGGACTTATAAATGAGAACTTATGGATTGGGCATTTTGATATAACAAGCAAAAATGGTATCCCAGCTTTTAGACATACTTTATTATCTAATAATTCAACAGAAACATTGCACAAAAAATTTGAAGACCTTGTTGATATTGGAATTTATGAATGTGAAAAATTTTATCCAAGTTTTCAGCAAGTTCTCTTTGACGATATTCCTCCTAAAGAAGCTATAAAATTTTCTAATTTTGAAGTTATTGGTAGAGCTTAATTTTTATAATAATATTGCTATATTATAGATAGATGAAAAATATCTTATTAATTGGATGTGGTCATATGGGAGGATCTTTAATGTCTGGATGGTCTAACTCTAGGAATTACACCATCAGTGTTATAGATAAAAAAAAATATGCAATTCTTAAAAAAAGAAATAGAAATAAGAAAATAAAATTTTTTAAATCAATTGATGATATTAATAATCAAAATAACCTTGATTATATAATATTTGCAACTCGACCTCTTGAGTTAAAAAATGTCTTTAAAGAATTAAAAAATGCAAATTTTAATAAAAAATCTATAGCAATAAGTGTGATAGCTGGCAAAAAAACAGAAATTTTTAAAAAAAATTTATTAAATATAAGCAAAATTGTAAGAGTAATGCCAAACATGCCTGCTTTAATAGGAGAGGGCGTTCACTGTATTTATACGAATAAATCTATTAATAAAAAAGAAATTAAAGAGATTGATAAATTGTTCTCTTTGAGTGGTAAAACTCTTTTTTTTAATAGTGAAACTTTTATAGACAAAGCAACTGCTGTATCAGGGAGTGGTCCGGGTTTCATATTTCAGTTAATTGATATTATGGAAAAATCTGCAATTAATTTAGGTTTTTCTAAAAACACAGCTAAAATTTTAATTAATCAAACTTTTAGAGGTTCTTTAAATCTATTAAATTCTAATAATATTTCTGCTGAAAAAATGGTTGAAACTGTTGCAACTAGAGGAGGTACAACCGAAGCAGGAATCAAGAAAATGAAAATAAATAAGGTTGATAATATTTTTAATCAAGTTTTTAAGGCAGCATACACAAGAGCAAAACAACAAGGTGAAGGTAAGTGAATCAAAATAAAATATCTCTAGCAAAAAAAACTTTAAAATATTTAGAGAAAAAAAATTTAAGAGATATTAATCTTAAAAATTTTTTATCTAATACCAAAGTATCAGGCATGAATAATAAAATTGATTTAATCTTAAATATTAATGACTTCTTTGATCTTCAATTAAAAAAAAATATCGTTAATATAGAAAAGTCATCACAGAGAGATATGTTATTTGAAATTATGATGGCACGTTATGATATATTAAACGAGTATAGAGTTTCTGTAAAAAATATAATCAATCATTTTATGTCTAAACCACAAGAAGTAATAAAATTTATTCCTAAATTAATTGAGAGCAAAATTTTAATTGCTACTTTTGCAAATATTAATCCTAGTGGTATTCAGGGTGTTATAAAAATAAAAATTATTTTTGTGCTTTATTATATAACTCTATTTACTTGGTTTAATGATGAAAATGAAAGTTTAGAAAAAACAATGAGTATGTTAGATAAATATTTAAACTATGTTGAAAAAGTTATTAAATTTTGATGAGCTCTCATAATTTTATCAATTACAAAGAATTTGAAAATGTAGATATAAGAATAGGAACAGTAATTGAAGCTCATGAATATAATGAACTTAAAAAACCATCTATAATTTTGAAAATAGATTTTGGTGATAAAATTGGAATAAAAAAAAGTTCTGCACAATTACAAAAATATTATAAAAGTGATGAATTAATTAATAAGCAAGTTATTGCTGTTATAAACTTTAAACCTAAACAAATTGGTAAAATTATTTCAGAAGTATTAGTTCTTGGTGTGCCAGATTTACAAAAAGAACCAATTTTATTGTCTCCTGATAAACCAGTAAATAATGGGGGTAGATTATTTTAAAATCAAAGAGGCAGTAAAACTTTAAGTTGAAGACCCCCTAGATTTGACTCAGATAATTTAACATCACCACCATGTGATCTAATAATATCCCTAGTAATAGTTAATCCTAAACCACTTTCTCCTTTAAGTTTGTTTCTGGAAGGATCTAAAGTAAAAAATGGCTTAAATACATCTTCATATTTATCTCTTGGTATACCCTCACCATTATCGTTAAATTCAATGACACAATCTTTTTCATTTGTATAAAGAATTATCTCAATTTTTTTTGCATATCTTTGTGAATTATCAATTATGTTATTGAAAGCTCTTTTAAGTTGGATCTGTCTACCAGAAGTTTGAATAGTGCCTTTTTCTTTTATAGTTAACTCAACACCGTTTTTTTCAATGGTTTTTAAGATCTCACCAATTAATTCATTTATTATTATTGTTTCTATTGGTTCAGGTGATTCTGTTTTTACAAAACTAACATAACTATCTAGCATTGAAGTCATTTCGTTAATATCTACTTCTAGTTCAGATTTTGCCTTCTCATCTTTCATTAATGAAATTTGTAATTTCATTCTTGTTAAAGGAGTTCTAAGATCATGGCTAACACCAGCTAGCATTTCTGTTCTTTGTTTTAAAAATCTTTTAATTCTTGTCCTCATCTGATTAAAAGCATTGGCAGTTTGCCTTATTTCATATGCACCTGCAGTCTTAATATCTGGAGCATCTAAACCTCTTCCAAATGTCTCAGCAATTATCGCCAGTCTTTTAAGGGGTCTTAATTGTCTACTCATTAAAAAGTAAGACATAAAAAAAAGAATAATAGAGGCAAAAATCATCCATAGTAGAAAGACAAAAGCAGTTTCACTATATAGTCTATCTTTATCAACATTAATTTTTAAAATATCTTCCTCAATTTGAATATAAATTAAAACACCTTCTTCAAGATTAGACAAATCATAATCAAACTTTTTTTTCAAATTACTTAAGGACTGATTTAATCTATTAGATAATATTCCTGAATTTAAACTAGATTTTGAAGACAATAATTGTCTATCACTAATAATATTAATTTTCATTTTGAAATCCTGATTTGCAATATTAATTGCATTATCAGTAAGATCACTGTTAATTAATTTTACTAAAACATTAATATCTGCAGCCACAGACTCGGTCAGTCTTTTAGAAATAATACTCCATGAGGTTTGATAGAAAACAAAAGAAGTAAGTAGGACTATAATAATTATAGGTACAAAGATAATAATTATTGATCTTCCAATTAGCGTAGAAGGTATTATTTTTTTAATCATTAAATTTCATTACAAATTAATTTATATCCTTTACCTCTAATAGTTTTAATAAATTGAGGTTGTTTTGCATTTGTTTCAATTTTTTGTCTTAAACGTGTAACTTGTACATCAACTTTTCTAAGTTCAGTTTCATCAAATTCCTGGTCTGCTAGTTCTTCTCTTAAAACAATATCATTTCTTTTATTTATTAATTTTACAAGTAAATTATTTTCTCCTTCTGTTAAATAAATTAATCTATCATTTTTTTGCAATTTAAAATTAGATGTATCAAAGGTGAATTCTCCAAACGAAATCTTAATTTTTTTGTTTTTAAGATTTTCAAATAAACCTAGTAAATTTTTTATCCTTAAAAATAACTCTTCTGGTTCAAATGGTTTAGATAAATAATCATCAGCACCAATTTTTAATCCATCAATTTTATCTTTGTACTCTCCCATTGCTGTGAGCATAATTATGGGCGTATTAGAAAATTGTTTTATATGTTCAATAAGCTCTATACCATCACCAGTTGGCATCATCCTATCAAGAATGATTAAATCAAATAAAACAAGAGATAAAATTTCTTTTGCCTCATTGTAATCCTCACTTTGATAAACTTGTAAATTTTTTTCAGTTAAA